>NZ_JBICTD010000009.1:0-330785 GCF_043197455.1 Nocardia sp. NPDC049149 | reverse complement strand
AGATGAGAGCCCAGGGAATTTGCCGTCCGTCCGAGTCCAGGATGTTTCCGTCGGTATCCTCTCGGCCGCTGGTCATCCACATGTCGAAGGGGCGTTGCGGTGTTGCGGCGTTCGAGAGGTCGCTGTGTTCGGCTGTGCAGCTTACGGTCTCCGGTCTTGCCTCTGGGTAGATGAGAGCCCAGGGAATTTGCCGTCCGTCCGAGTCCAGGATGTTTCCGTCGGTATCCTCTCGGCCGCTGGTCATCCACATGTCGAAGGGGCGTTCCGGTATTGCGGCGTTCGACAAGTCGCTGTGTTCGACGGTGCGAACTATCTCATCCAATCCGGCAGCGGACCCGTGCAGTGGCTGTCGCCCGGCGAGTGCGACTTTGCCGACGAATCTCTTTGTTGCCTGGATCATCTCGCCGAGCGCGTCAGACCATCCCGACAACCCACACCACCTACATCTCGGATGCTGGCACCATTCGCAACGCCGGAGATCCTCTCACTCTCGCGAAACGGCGCGATGATCGGCACTATCATGCGTTACCGCGAACGCCGGTCGGTGGCGTCACGTGTGGCCAGGCGGAATCCCGAGATCCGTTGCTGGACAGTTGATCACGGGGAGCTGATGCAGGTGGTCTCTCGCGAAACGCCAGCACCAGTTCCCGCTGATCGGTCGACCAACAACATTCGGTGTCGTACGGTGGTGGTCTCCTTGTTACCGCGGCCGTTGCCGGTGCGATTGTCGCCGAGGTGGCGCATTGCGCCGTCGGTGGAGATGAGGTTCGCGAGATAGACGGCGTCTAGCAGGGTGCGTTTCCGCCGCGACGTCGAGTTCGAATGCGCGGTGCCGGTAATGCGATGATTTCGGGCCGCGGTCTGCGCAATATGGCACGATCGGGCAGGTGACCAGCAGACCAACCGCGGCGCAGCACCTGAGCGACCTCGCACGGTTGCGCCGAGTCCGCGATCGCATCGACCGGGAATACGCCCAGCCGCTGGACGTGACGGCGCTCGCCCGCGATGCGCACATGTCCGCCGGGCACCTCAGCCGCCAGTTCCGGCTCGCCTACGGCGAATCGCCCTACGCCTACCTGATGACGCGCCGCATCGAGCGCGCGATGGCGCTGCTGCGCCGGGGCGACCTCAGCGTCACCGAGGTGTGTTTCGCCGTCGGCTGCTCGTCGCTCGGCACCTTCAGCACCCGCTTCACCGAGCTGGTCGGCGTGCCGCCGAGCACCTACAAACGCGAGGCGGAGCAGGCGACCGCCGGGATGCCCTCCTGCGTGGCGAAACAGGTCACCAGACCGATCAGGAATCGAGAAGCGCAGGTCACCGAGCAGAAATTATCGTGATCGCTATGAACATCACCATTGCTCAGGCTTACCTGCCGCAGGACGACCCGGACGCGGCCCTCGCCTTCTATCGCGACACCCTCGGCTTCGAGGTCCGCAGCGACGTCGGATACAACGGGTTGCGCTGGATCTCCGTCGGCCCCGCCGACCAGCCGGACGTCTCGATCGTGCTGCATCCGCCCGCCGTCGATCCCGGCATCACCGACGACGAGCGCCGCGTCATCACCGAGATGATGGCCAAGGGCACCTTCGCAGGCATCAACCTCGCCACCAAGGACCTGGACAGCGTCTTCGAACGACTGCAGGCCAGCGAAACGGCCGAGGTCGTGCAGGAGCCGACCGACCAGCCGTACGGGGTGCGCGACTGTGCCTTCCGCGATCCCGCGGGCAACATGATCCGCATCGCGGAAGTGCGCTGAATCCGCGCGTAGGCGTGCTGCCGGTTCGTTGCGCTGTGCGCAGACAACGCGCCGACGAATGACACCCGACGTCTCGCTCGATGCTGGTTGGATCGAGTGAGGCTTCGCCGACGGCGCCGCGCAGGCGGCCCGCGTGACAGATGGAGAGACGATCAGCATGGCCACGAGGACGAACAGGTCGCCTGCGCGACACGATGCCGACAGCCACGATCTGATCCGCGTGCACGGCGCGCGCGTGAACAACCTCAAAGACATCAGCGTCGAGCTGCCGAAGCGCAGGCTGACGGTGTTCACCGGGGTCTCCGGCTCCGGGAAGAGCTCGCTGGTGTTCAGCACGATCGCCGCCGAGTCGCAGCGGCTGATCAACGAGACCTACAGCGCGTTCGTGCAGGGGTTCATGCCCTCGCTGGCGCGCCCGGAGGTCGACGTGCTGGAGGGGCTGACGACGGCGATCATCGTCGATCAGGAACGGATGGGGTCCGATCCCCGCTCCACGGTCGGCACCGCCACCGACGCGAACGCGATGCTGCGCATCCTCTTCAGCAGGCTCGGCAAGCCGCATATCGGCTCGCCGCAGGCGTATTCGTTCAACGTCGCGTCGATCAGCGGGGCGGGCGCGGTCACGATCGAACGCGGCGGCACGCAGACGCGGGAGCGGCGCAGCTTCAGCATCACCGGCGGCATGTGCCCGCGCTGCGAGGGCAGGGGAGCGGTCAGCGATATCGACCTCACCCAGATCTACGACGAGAACAAGACCCTCAACGAGGGTGCGCTCACCGTTCCCGGCTACAGCATGGAGGGCTGGTTCGGCCGGATCTTCAGCGGCAGCGGCTATTTCAACATGGACAAGCCGATCAAGAAGTTCACCAAGCGCGAACTCAACGACCTGCTCTACAAGGAGCCGACCAAGATCAAGGTCGACGGCATCAACCTCACCTACGAGGGCGTGATCCCGAAGATCCGCAAGTCGATGCTGTCCAAGGACGTCGATTCGCTGCAATCGCATGTTCGCGCCTTCGTGGAGCGGGCGGTGACGTTCCAGACGTGCCCCGAGTGTGACGGCACCCGGCTCAGCGAGGCCGCGCGATCGTCGAAGATCGGCAAGGTCAATATCGCCGACGCCTGCGCGATGCAGATCAGCGATCTGGCGGAATGGGTTGGCGGGCTGAAGGAACCGTCGGTGGCGCCGTTGCTCGAGTCGCTGCGGCACACCCTCGACTCGTTCGTGGAGATCGGCCTCGGGTACCTCTCGCTCGACCGGCCGTCCGGCACGCTGTCCGGCGGTGAATCCCAGCGCGTCAAGATGATTCGGCACCTCGGGTCCTCTCTCACCGACGTCACCTACGTGTTCGACGAGCCGACCGCAGGCCTGCACCCGCACGATATCCAGCGGATGAACGAGCTGCTGCTTCGGTTGCGGGACAAGGGAAATACCGTCCTCGTTGTGGAGCACAAGCCGGAGACGATCGTCATCGCCGACCATGTCGTCGATCTCGGCCCCGGCGCCGGCTCGGGCGGCGGCACCGTCTGTTTCGAAGGAACGGTCGAGAAGCTGCGGACCAGCGGCACCATCACCGGCCGCCACTTCGACGACCGCACCGTCGTCAAGGATGCGGTGCGAAAGCCAAACGGCGCGTTGAAGATCCGTGGTGCGAAGGCGAACAATCTGCGCAACGTCAACGTCGACATCCCGCTCGGTGTGCTGGTCGTCGTCACCGGTGTCGCAGGCTCGGGCAAGAGTTCGCTCGTGCACGGCTCCGTCCCGGCGGGTGAGGGGGTCGTGTCGATCGACCAGAGCGCGATCCGCGGCTCCCGGCGCAGCAACCCCGCGACCTACACCGGCCTGCTCGAACCGATCCGCAAGGCGTTCGCCAAGGCCAACGGCGTCAAGCCCGCGCTGTTCAGCTCCAACTCCGAAGGGGCGTGCCCCACCTGCAACGGTGCGGGCGTCGTCTACACCGACCTCGGCATGATGGCGGGCGTCGCGAACCTCTGCGAGGAGTGCGAAGGTAAACGGTTCCAGGCCGCGGTCCTGGACTACAAGCTCGGCGGGCGCGATATCAGCGAAGTGCTCGCCATGCCGGTCGCCGAGGCCGAAGAGTTCTTCGGCGCAGGCGAAGCCGCCATCCCCGCCGCCCACGCCATCCTCCGTCGCCTCGCCGACGTCGGCCTCGGGTACCTCACCATCGGCCAGCCCCTCACTACGCTGTCGGGCGGTGAACGTCAACGCCTCAAGCTCGCCACCCACATGGCCGACAAGGGCGGCATCTACGTCCTCGACGAGCCGACAACCGGCCTGCACCTGGCCGACGTGGAACAGCTCCTCGCCCTGCTCGATCGCCTGGTCGACTCCGGCAAATCCGTCATCGTCGTCGAACACCACCAAGCGGTGATGGCGCACGCCGACTGGATCATCGACCTCGGCCCCGGCGCAGGGCACGACGGCGGCACCATCGTCTTCGAAGGAACCCCCGCCGACCTGATCGCCGCCCGCTCCACCCTCACCGGCCAACACCTCGCCACCTATGTCGGCGCCACCCCGAACGGCAAGCGCAAGACGAGCACTCGATCGAAATAGCTACCCATCCAACGCATTCCGCCGATGCGTGCAACCCGCGGGTACGGTCACGCCGGTTCGGGCAAGTAGCCGAGTCGATCGATCACGCGCTTGCGCAACAGCAGGTATTCGTCCCAGCGGAATCGCGTCGGACCCGGCGTGCGCTCGATGACACGTGTCGCGGTGATGGTCTGCCCGAGCTGGAATTGTTCGCGCGTGAGATCGAGCTCGATGCCGCTCGGCAATCGGTTCCACCAGTGAAAACCCTGCTGTTCCTCGTCGAGTCGCACCTCGCCGAGTATGAGCGCACCGCCGAAGATGTCGTTGACGATCAACGCCGTGATATCGCAATGACCCCACGCGGGGTTGCTCGGCTGCCAGCCTGCCCGCTCGATGTCGTCGGGCGAGCACGTGTCGGCAGCCCAACTCGCGCGCAGTGCCTGGTCGATGGTCAGCAGGTTCCACGGGATCATGTCGGCAGCATGCCACCGGGCACCGACAGTCCGTGCCGACCGGCGGGTGTGGGTTTCGGCGGGGACGGCCAAGTAGCCTCTGTTTCATCGCGATTGGAGGAGGGGCTGTGCATATTGTGATGCTGGGGCCGAACGGGTCGGGCAAGGGGACGCAGGCGAAGATGCTGCGGGACCGGCTCGGGATTCCGCACATCTCGACCGGTGATCTGTTGCGGGCTGCGGTGCAGGCGCGGACGGCGGCCGGTGTGCAGGCCGAGGCGATCATGGCGGCGGGCAAGCTGGTGCCCGATGAGCTCGTCCTTTCGGTGCTGGCCGAGCGGTTGGCGGACGCGGATGCGGCCAAAGGCTTTGTCTTGGATGGATATCCGCGCACGCTGTCACAGGCCACCGCCTTGGATGCGCTGCTCGCCGACAAGCAGCTGTCGCTGCGGCACGCCGTCGTGCTGCTGGTGCCCGACGAGGTGATCCTCGAACGGTGCCGCATCCGCTACGAGGCCGAACACCGCCCCGACGACGATCCCGACGTGGTTCGCGAGCGATTGGCGGTGTACCACAACCAGACTCAACCGGTGATCGACCGCTACGCCGCCCGCGGCATCGCCGCCATGGTCGAGGGCGTCGGCACGGTAGCCGAAGTCGCCGAACGCATCCTCGCGACCCTGCCCGGCTGAGGTCGTCTGACGCCCATCCTTGGGAAGGGCGCATGGCTCGACGCTGCGATAGGGTGCCAAGCCATGACGCATGACTGGTCAGATGTGCGGGAGCGGATTGCCCGCTTGGCCGCAGCTCCGGGGGCGGATCAGATCTTCGGCGCCAGCGGTCACGGGCACGGGTGGCGGCTCGAACCGCCGTTGCGCCCGGCCGAGTTGAGTGAGATCGAAGACCAGCTCGGGGTGGAATTGCCGGGGGAGTATCGGTCGTTTCTCTTGACGGTGGGTCGAGGCGGGGCGGGGCCTGCCTACGGAGTATTTCCCGTCCGTCAACTGGACGGGCGCTGGCAGTGGGACGGTGACGGCGCGGAAATCACTGCACTGGAGACACTTTCGCAACCCTTCCCGCACGTCGCCGCGTTCAACCCGGCTGACGGGCTCCCCGGTCCGCCGGTCAAGGAAGCCTTCGATTCGCCGGAGGCCTTCGGTGCGGCCGAGGACGCCTACTGGGACGACCGCTATCAGGTCATCGATCGACCCGAGCATTCGGTCGGGCTGGTCTACCTGTGCCATCTCGGCTGCGCCTATCGCGAGGCGCTCGTCGTCAGCGGCCAGGCGAGGGGGCAGATGTGGGCCGACGAGCGGGCCGGTGACGGCGGCTTTCTGCCGGTGATCGACGATGCGGGCACCCCGGTCGGCTTCGCCGCGTGGTACCGAAAGTGGTTGGATAACAGCGAAGCACAGCTCACGAAACGATAGTCGTTGGCCGCCAGTCTATTTCGTGAGCAGGCTGCTTGGCCTTTCAGCCGATCTCTTCGGCCAGCCCGACGATGATGCCCTCAGGGCCACGCACGTAGCAGAGCCGGAAGATCTGCTCGTACTGCTCGACCTCGCCGACGAGTTCGGCGCCGTGCGTGCGCAGGCGAGCGATGACATCGTCGATGTCGTCGACGGCGAACATGATGCGACGAATGCCGAGCGTGTTCACGGGCGCGACCTTCGGCTCGGGGGTGATTGCCTTCGGCGCGTGGAACATCGCCAGCTCGACCTTGCCGTGCCCGTCCGGGGTCCGCAGCATCGCGACCTCCTCTCGGACATCGTCGACGCCGATGATCCGTTCCACCCAACGTCCCTCGACGGGCCCCTTGTTCTCCAGCTCCATACCGAGCTCGACGAAGAACGCGATCACTCTGTCCAGGTCTTCGACAACGATCAGAACGTTGTCCATCCGCCGAATTGCCACAGTCCTACCTCCGTCGTCAGTGCGCCCGATGTGGGCTTCGACGAGGACGACCTTAGCGACTTACGCCTGCTATTCCCGCCCTCACCGGGGGCGGGTTCGGAAGACGAGATCCATCACTGCGGCGCCCACACCGCCCAAGAGGTACTCGGGTTGGTAGACCTCGTGCGATCGTGCTGCCAATTCGATTGCGCTGATGGAGATTTGGCCGATGCCGGAATTCCGGATCGTCTCGACCGAGCTGGCCCAGACCACGCGCGGGATGCCGGCCCAGGCGATCATGCCGGTACACATGGCGCAAGGCTCTCCGGTCGTGTACAGGGTCATGTGCTGCCAGCCGGAGTTGCCGTGCCGGCTGACGTAATCGTTGATGGCGACGACCTCACCGTGGAACCCCGGGTGCGCCGAGCCGTTGTTCACGCCCTCGGCGACAAGGGATCCGCTGCCGTCCACGATGACAGCGCCGAACGGGTACCGCGGGTTGGCTGCCGACTGCCGGATGGCGTGCGCCATCTGCAGCTCGTGGAATCGCCATTCCTCGGGGGTCGGTCGATAGTTGTTCAGCCGGTCCATGGCGATCCGGGTGGACTCGTCGATATCGGTCGGGTCGGTGGCCGAACTCGTCCCGGTAGCGGTTGTCGTCAGTGCTGCCACCGAGGCGGTCAGCGCCAGCGCGGCCGTGCGTCGGGAGATCGCGGAAGAGCGGGGGCTTGGCTCCATCGTCGTAGTGTGCCAGCTGTTCGACGTCGCTGTACCGGACCAAGACCATCGTTGCAAAGTCAGCGAACCCGATCTTCGCCTGCTGCGACGGTGGAAGAATTCGATGGGCGCGGTCCAGATCTGCTGGATGCGATTCGGAGGAGGCCGGTATGGCGAGAAAAGTGGCCGACTGCCGCAACTATCCCAGCGAAATGAACTGCAGCCTGGCGATCAGCGGCGAAGAGGACGAGGTGGTTCGGGCCGCCACCGAACATGCGGTGTCGGTGCATCAACATCAGGATTCGCCTGAGCTCCGCGACCAGATTCGCGGGATGCTCGAGGACGTCAAGGATTGAGTCAGCCGAAGATCACGAGCATCGCCGCCGAGGTCATACTCGGAGCATGAGTCAAAGCAATGCGGTGCCAATGGACTCCGTCATCAACGATCCGTTGCGGGTCCAGTTCGAGCACTTCATCGAGGAGCATCGCGCAAGCTTGCAGCGCTGCCTCGACGGGCTGACCGAGGAGCAGGCGCGCCGGTCCCTGGTCGCTTCGCGGACCACATTGCTCGGTCTGCTCAAGCACGTCACGTTCGTCGAGCGCGTGTGGTTCGACGAGGCGGTGACCGGTCGGCCGCGCAGCGAGATCGGCATCCCGGACACGCCCGACGAGTCGTTCGTGCTGACCGACGAGGACTCGATCGACACCGTGCGGCGTGCGCACCGCGAGGCGTGCGATGCGGCCCGTCGCGCGACCGCCGACCTGGACCTCGATGACCTGCTTCTCGGCAATCGGCGCGGACCGCTTCCGCTGCGCTGGATCTACCTGCATGTGCTGCGCGAAATGGCCCAGCACTGCGGGCACGCGGACATCCTGCGCGAGCAGATTCTCACGCCCCGGGATGCGTCGGTGGCTGGTTGATCATGGACTCGTAGTGGCGTCGGCGCGGGGTCCGAAAGCACCCCGCGCCGTCTGATCACACCGGTTGGCAGCGCGGGATGCGCTGCGGTGGAACGTCTTCAGCTCATGGTGTGGCGGGATTCGAGTAGATCCGGTTCGGCGTGACGAGGACTACGGTGCCGCGTTTGTCGTGCATCGCTTGGTCGTAGGCGTCCCAGTCTTGGGTGACACCAGCGCTGGCGAAGATTTCACGGATCAAGAGTCGTTGTCGCTCGCCGTCGATGTCGGGATGCGGGTCGTCGGGGCCGATCAGTTGGGCCGATCCTTCGACGGTGGTCCACTGCCATCCGCTTCGAACGGTAAGGGTGACCGTGGGGTTCGTGCGGAGGTTGGCGAGTTTCGCGGTGGCACTGGGGGATACGAATCCGATGGTGCTGATTCCGGTTTCCGGGTGTGGCAGCACACCTGCGTTCACCACGGTGGCTTGCGGTGTGCCGTTCGCGCGCAAGGTAACGGCGACGCACAGGCCGTAGTCGAGTGGCACCAGGTCGGCGAAGGGCTGCAGATCGGTCACGGACGCTCCTGTTCAGTGGTCGGTTTCGCAGAGCTCGAATGCCTTGCCAGGTAACGATTTACGAGGTTTCGGACGGAACAGCTGCGTCGATGATCAGTTTCGCGGCCACCGTCGCCCCGTCTGCACGGATCGTGCTCGCCACCTCCTTCGCGCGGCCTAGAGTCTGCGGAGTCAAAGCCGTTGCGAGCGCGACGGACAGCGAGTCGACGGTCGGGGCCGGACCGTCGTGCGCCGTGCCGATGCCGAGCTCGGCCACTCGCGCGGCCCACTGCGGCTGGTCCCCGATCTGCGGGACCACCACTTGGGGCGCGCCCGCCCGCGTCGCGGTCGTCGTGGTGCCCGCGCCGCCGTGGTGCACGACGGCCGCCACGCGCTGGAACAGCGCCTGCTGGTTGATCTCGCCGAGGACGAAGCAGTCGTCGGCGTCGTCGATCGGCACCAACCCCGCCCAGCCGCGGGCCAGCAGGATTCGACGGCCCTGCGCCCGCACCGCCTCGATGGCCACCCGGGCGATGTCCTTCGGCACGTAGGACGCCATGCTGCCGAAACCCACGTACACCGGCGGTTCGCCCGCGTTCAGGAACGCCTCCACCTCCGCGGGGAGCGGGCGGTCATCGGGCAGAATCCACGCCCCCGTCTGCAGCAGGTCGAACTCCGTCATGCCCTCCGCCGGACAGAGCACAGCGTCGGCCGCCAACCACGGCCGGTCGGTGTAGACGTGCTTGCGCACGTCGTCCACCGGCGGCAGGCCGAGCGCCGCCCGCCTGTTGTTGAGCGGCTCGCGGTACATGGTGTTGATCCGTTCGGCGTCTTTCGCCCACAACGCTGCAATCTCGGCCTCGCTCAGCTGAGAGGGCTTGCCCGGCACCGCCCCTGGCAGATAGTGCCGCGACGGCATTCCGTAGAGCTGGTAGGAGGCGAACACGTAGCGCAGGCCGAGCTGCTCGGCCACCTCACGCGCACCGGCGGGCATCAGGCCTGCCGCCACCAGCACGTCACATCCCTCGGCCGCCGCGGCGAGGGTCTCGAACCGCGCAGTCACCAGCTCGGCCGCGAACCGGAGCGCATCCTGCGCTGTCGGTGGCTTGGCGCCCGCGACAACCGAGTGCACCGTCGGGCCGAGCGGGATCAACGGCACGCCGACCCGCGCCAACAGCACCTCGAAATCCTCGTCGGGCGGCGCACAGATCCGCGCCTCCGCGCCGAGCGCCCGCAGCGCCACCGCGAGCCCGACCACCGGCTCCACATCCCCACGCGATCCAATCGACGTCAACAGCACACGCACTCCGCAACTCCTATCTCCGCAGGTCCTGGCGTTTCGAACGGCAAGTGTGCGGCATGCCCCCGGTCTTGCGGCAAGCCCCCATGTGCGCTATATGTTGTAGGGGGCGCAAGGGGGATCCATCGACATCACAGGATGTTCGTCATGTCCGGCGTCAACCGGGGGACCGGGGGCAAGGGTGAATGCGCCGGGGAGGCGCGAAATGCCTGGATGGCGAGCCTGGCGAAACGCCGTGAGGCGGCGCTGCGCGCGGGCATCGGTGCGGCGGCGATACCGCGGTGGGCCATGAGCACCAGGAACAGATCGTCGAGGACGAAGTCGGGGCGCAGGTCGCCGGATCTCTTTGCGCGACGGGCCAATTCGGCGACAGCCTGGAGCGCGTACTGACGCTCGGCCGCGAAATCGATGGCGTCGGGGAATGCCGACATGAAGGCTTCGGTGAAACCCCGGCAGCTGGCGTGCAGCTCGAAGGTCTTCTCGAGCATCAGGCAGAAGCCGCGCCACGGATCCGGTTCGGCCAGGCACTCGTCGACGATGGCGTGGCACTCGTGCGTCTGTTCCGCGAACGCCTCGGTGGCGAGGATCGTTTTGGTCGGGAAGCGGCGGTACAGGGTGGCGGGGCCGACCCCGGCGCGGCGCGCAATCTCCCGCATCGGCACGTTCACGCCCTCCTCGGCGAACAGGGTGCGTGCCGCGTCGAGGATGCGTTCGCGGTTGTCGCGGGCATCGGAGCGCAGCGAGTGAGGCAAATGGTTCGGCACCCCCGGTCGCGGTGAATTGCATGCCGTCGTGCACGAACTGCTGCCGCTGGAACACGCGGTGCTGGCACACCAGAAGATGGATAAGGGTGAGGTTTTCGGCAGAATCGTGTTGACACCGTAATCTCGCGATAAAGGCGTGATGGTGAGCCGGGATTACGGTTCGGCAACCGCACTTGGCGAGTTCGTGTCCCGCTCACCTGCGCGTTCACAAATATTCAATGCCGAAGGGCACCCGGACAGCCGACGGGCCCGTAGCGTTCAAATTGCCCGGTTACCGTTCAATGGGAGGGTGAACGGCGGAGGACTCCATGGTGAGCACGCGGCTTCGAGCAGTTTGGTTGGTCAACGTGACGATGGGAACCGCTGCGGTCGCAGCGGGAGCCCCGGTGCTAGCGCGTCCGACGGCGGCGCTGCGCCAATTCAACAGCGCTGGGGGGCAGCGTGATTCGATCGTTGCCTCGGATCTGGAAGTTGTCACCGTCACCGATCAGTCGGTGGTGCTGACCTGGACCACCCGGGCTCGGGACCGGGCCGGGCGCCTGCGAAATGCGCCCGCCGACACCGAAGTTCGGCTGACGCCTGCCGACAGTCGCGGCCCGACAAAAGTGCATTATCTCGACAGCAACCCAACGCCGTACCACTATGCGGAGATCGACGGGCTGGAGCCAGGGCGCACCTACCGGTTCGCGGCCTATTCCAACGGGCACCGCGCGGTACCAGCCAGGACTCTGGTCACCCGACGGCCCGGAACCCCGGAAAGCACAGGGGTTTTCACCACCTTGCGGCCACCGCCTGGACAACTGGTGTGCACCATCGCGCTCGCCAACGACGTGCACTACGGCGAACACACGAGCGGCCTGCTGGTGGCCGGACTACCCACCGGATTCCGCCACGACGCAGGCGTCTCGTACCCGGAGACCATGCTCGGCGCGATGCTCGACGAGCTGCGCCGACCGGACCGGGCCGTCGATCACCTGATCGTGTCCGGTGATCTCACCGACTCGGGCACGCTCGAACAGTCGCAGGGCATCCGGGCTCGCCTCGATGCCTGGGGCGAGCTCGGCCGCGACTATTTCGTCTGTCGCGGCAATCACGAAGCGCCACGTCGAAACGATTACTGGGGCAGTGTTTTCCATCCACACCAGCGGCTCACCGAGCAGGATCTCGGCGGTCTTCGGCTCATCGGGCTCGACACCACCCGGCGGTTCGGGTCGGGTGGCACGCTGGAAGGGCATCAGCTGCGTCATTTGCGGCATCTACTGATGGCCGAACCCGATCGCCCCACCCTGGTTTTCGGGCATCACCCGGTGACATCTGCTGCGGCCGTGAGCAATCCGGGTGGGCCCGGGTTCGTCCTCGACCGGATGAGTGCCGCTGCGCTGCAACACATCTATCGCGACGCGCCGGGGGTATTCCTGCATCATGCCGGGCACACCCACCGCACTCGCCGCACCATGGCCGACACCGAGATCGATGTCGAGTTCCTCGAAGTCGCTGCGGTCAAGGAGTATCCCGGCGGATATGTGCTGCTCCGCATCTATACCGGCGGCTACATGGCCAACTTCTACAAGACACGCTCAGAGCCTGCGCGGCAGTGGAGCACTCGCACTCGTCGCCAATACTTCGGACTGCAACCAGATCATGCGCTCGGATCGATCACTGATCGCAATCACGTTGTGCTGCGGGACTTTTCCGGAATGAAGCCGCTCCGATAGGTGGACGATCGGAACGGCTTCGATCTGTGCCGGACGTGCAGTCGCGCGTTGGTTACCTGGTGACGAGGGTGCCGGTGGCCTTGTTCATGGTGGGCAGGTAGCCGCGGGCCTGGCCTTCGATGGTGGGGTGGTAGGACTCGACGGGGTCGGCGACGTTGAGCTGGTTGATCCACGGGTCGCCGCCGCAGATGCCGTGTCCGGCGAAGGCTTGGCGCGGGTCGGCGAAGGTCAACCCGGCGTTCCGTGCGCGGGCGGCGGTGACCTTGGCGAGTTCATCGGCCGCGCGGTTGAGCGAGTCGCGTTTGTGCAGGCTGAAGCTGAGCGGACACACATCGCGCTCGAACAGGCGCGGGTAGCCCATGACGATGATCGTCGCCTTCGGCGCCTTGGCCTTGATGTCCTGGTAGAGCCCGTCGAGGCGGCCGGGCAACGTGTTGTTGGCATAGGTGATGGCAGTTGCTACCGCCCTGTCGCACTCGGCGTCACTGGCGGGGAACACGCACGAGCTCAAGGTGCGCGAGAAGCCAGCGTCGTTACCGCCCGCGGAAACGGAGACCAAGTCGGTGCGGTCGCTCAATGTGCCCAGCTGCTTGCTGCGCACATCCTGCGTGGTGGCGCCGCTGCAGGCGGTGAAGGAGAAGGACCCGACCGAGTGGGTGGCCGCCCATCGTGCCGGGTACGCGTAGTCACTGCGCAGGCAGTCGCCGCTGTCCGGCCGGTAGGTGCCGGTGCCGACACCCGAGGAGTAGGAATCGCCAAGCGCGACATAGTCGATCGGTGCTGGTGCGGGCGCGGCACCCGCGGCTGCGGTCGGCACCAGCACCGCCAGCAGACCGGTCATGAGCGCAGCAGAGGTCGCCAGTAGTGCACGGGCGCGAGTCATGGTTGCTCCAAGAAAGAGGACGACAGCCGCTAGAAAGTTAGCGAACCTCTCTCATTTTACCGTTACTCCGAGCAATATCTAAAGCGTAAAAACTCTGAAAGTTGTTGTCATACTTAGGTATTGGGCTGCCAACGAATGCCCGTGTCGCCAGCCTGCCGCAGGTTAACCAACGTCCTCGTGAGGCAACCCGAACAACTGATCACCGAGGTATCCGGCGAGCCAATCGCCGATGAACAATCCACCACCTTCCGTCGAGTCCCACTCGGCGAGATGCACTCTCACGAGCGGGACATGGTAGAGGCGTTTGCGGCGTGTCGCCTCCACCATGTCCCGCTCGCGACACCCGTCGTTTCAGGGTGGGCCATCTGGATCACCGAAATGGTGCGCTGCCAAGGCGAGTCGGGCGGTGCGACACGATCACTCGGCGAGGCGCAGCCAGGCGGCCGCTAGTGCGGCGTGGCCGGCCGGCGTTGGGTGCACGTCGACGGACTCCCGAACCATTGCTCTGCAACTCGCTCGAACGCCTCGCGATCGGCGTCACGATCGCCGACCCAAGCCACTACGCCGTCGGGCCGGACGAGCACGGCACCCACGCCGAGATCGTTTCTCGGCGCCCCTGCCGCGTACCGAATCTGGTTCTCCCACTTCATCGTCGCATCGTGCAGGTATCGGTCGGCGCTGAAATCGAGTGCGACGCCGCGTCCGTCGTGCATCAGGTCGCCGAGGCGGGTGCCGTCCTCGAGCCGGAAGTCGGGGGCGCTGCGGCCGACCAGCGGGTGCTCGCTGCCGAGGTCGTAGCGGATCCACAAGCCTGAGATCCGTCCGAACACATAGGTGGTTCCATCGCCGGTCGTGACCAGGTCCCGAATCACGCCTTGGATCGCTTGGGAGTGCGGGTCCGGCCGCATGACCGCAACCTGAGCGCGCGACCAGTCGAGCACCTTGGCGGCGATCGGATGACGCTCGCCGGTGTAGGTGTCGAGCAGCCCGTCCGGCGCGGTGCCGTGCACGGTCGCCGCGAGCTTCCAGCCCAGATTCGCGGCGTCGCCGAGGCCGGAGTTGAGTCCCTGCCCGCCGAGCGGGGAATGGATGTGCGCGGCGTCGCCTGCGAGCAGGACGCGTCCCTGTCGGTAGGTCGTCGTCTGCATCGCGCGATCAGTGAAGGTCGAGGCGAGATGGACCTCTTCCAGCGTCACATCGGTGCCGGACACCCGGCGCAGCACCGCCTGCAGATGTTCCAGTGACGGCTGCTGCGAGCGATCGAACGCGCCGCCGTCGAAATCCATCATGGCGACGTGTCCGTCCGTCTGCATCCGGATGTACAGCCCTGCCGGCGTCAGCGTGAACCCGTGGCTCAACTTGTCCGGATCGGCGATGGTGGCCAGCATGGTGTAGCCGGTGAATTGCGGTTCGGTGCCGACGAATTCGAAGTCGGCGAGTTTGCGCACCGTGCTGCGCCCGCCGTCGCAACCCACGACCCAGCGAGCCAGGTATTCCTGCTGGTCGGCCTGCACGACCACGCTCTCGTCGTGCTGTGTGACGGCAGCGACCGTTGCGCCGTATCTGATTTCGACGCCGAGCTTGGCTGCCCGCTCGGACAACACCGTCTCGATCGTGTCGAGGGTTGTCATCATCATTTCCGGTGCCGGGCTCGGCAGTCGGACCGGCAAGGCGGCCGGGTCGATATCGGCCGCATCGAGCATTATTCCCGCGAAGTGGCCTCCGAAACGCGGCGGTGCCGGTTCATCCGTGTCGGGAACGTCGTCGACGCCGGCCGCCGTCAACAGCGCGTTCAGCATCCCGCGGCGGTAAAACGCCTGCATGGACATGGCGGTCATGCCCCGGGCTCCGAGCGGTTCTGCCCGCCACGGGGAATGCGGCGCCGACTCCCGCTCGAGTACCAAGACGGAGCAGTCAGCAAGCGCGAGCTCACACGCAAGAAAAAGACCCACAGGCCCCGCACCCACGATCACTACATCGAATTCATCCATGCCCCCATCCTTTTCAACGACTCTTGCACCACCCTGACGCGATACTTGCGGCATACATGCGCGGTCACGCACGGGGCGCGGCGTGTGCAGGTGATCAGGCTGTTTCGGGCCTATCGTCAGAGATGGCAAGCCGGTCCGCGCCCAGGTCGGCGTACAGTCCGGGCTGAGCTCGTTACCGCGGGGCAATGGTGATGACGGTGATGGTCGGACTCTATGCCGGGTGGAGTGCACTGACAGGACCTAAAGACGTTGATATTCAGTAGAGCAGCGATCGACGCATGGGGGAGGTTCCTCGCACACCTGTCGGAAAGAATCGAAGCAGGTGGTACCGCTGCCTCCGGTCTACCTCGGAATTTCGGCAGCCACGCAGAACATAATGTGCACGCGGTCCGTGCGACTGACGAAAACTTCGATGTAGCCGCGACCGGGACAGGCGGGCATACTCCGACCGGCGCGTTCGGGACGCCGAGTAGAGCCGTATATGACGTGGCGGAACCTCGCCGGTCGGACAGGTCGACGGGAATTGACCTGTCGAAGTGGCGGGACAAGGTTATCCGCCCCCATTTCGACGGTTCGGGGCGGATGTTCGATCAGCACAATCAGCCCGTCAACTTCGAACCGGGCGGCTGGGGCGACTTCCTGATGGAAGGAGATGGTGAATTCATTACCGGAAAAAGTTGGCACGGCATTTTGTATGAACTACAGAAACGACCGGGATCTGCCGCCTTTGGTGTTTGGCGAGTTCAGGACGGCTGGCTGGACCGTGCCACCCCGCTCAGCGCTACGTTCCTCGAGCAGAGCTACGATCCTCGGTTCGCTGCGCAATTACGCTATCAGCTGAGCAATAACGGCGTCGATCTCACAAAAGTCGTTTTCGACAGCGAGACACAAGGGAAGCTGTGGAAGGGTGAAGCGCCCGTATTGAGCGTCGAACGAATGCGCAACGACGCTGAACCCATCTTCAAAGGCTATGGCGATGATTTCTGGGTGGACGTCACCAACGTAGCCCGTCGGACCGACCAAGTAGATGTGTCATTGTCGCTCAACCCAGTTCGTGGCGAGCCCGGACAAGTCACCGTGGCCGTGCAGCGAGTCGATGGCCTGACAACCGTGCGCTTCACGGATTTCGACATGGGCCCGGAACGAACACGAACCATGGCTGTACTGCACGAGCTCCGCGAAACGATGACGCCCTGGATAGCCGAGTCGGGCGCAATCTGGCACCACGCCGCCTAGCCATGAGCTCCCTTGGTATCGAAGGTCAGAAGACGAAACCGCGCAGTGCGAAGAAGCGCATGCCGCCGATTGCCGCCATGATGGCGAGCACGGCAAGCGCCTGCGCGGTTGCGCTGAGGCCGGGTGCCCAGAAATCGAGGGCGGCCAGGGCAACCGTGCTGATCAGCAGGCCGATCAGTGCGAGCCCGCCGCCTTCCCATTGTGCGGTGAACCAGCTGACCCGGCCGGCGGCCTGGAAGGTGAGTTGTCGGTGTAGTTCGTTGGCGATCACTGTGCTGACGATCGAGCCTGCGATGTTGGCGACCAGCGGGCCTGCGCTGCTCATTGCCATGAAAAGCAGGACGTAGGCGATGTTGCTGGTGCCGCCGACGAGGGTGAATCGGATCAGCTGGGCGAAGGTGTGTGCACCGCGCAGATACCGCAGCACGCGAGCAGTTCGATCGGCCCATTCCGTGCGCAGCATCGGGTAGGTGCCTGCGCCGATCGTCAGATCGGTGCTATGGCGGATCGCCCAGTGGGCGTGCCGCGGGGCGGACACGGGAATTGCTGTGCTGTTCACGTGAACACCGTCGCCAATCGGGCTGACACCGACCTGCCACCGTCCTGACACGTCTACTGACGCGAGATCCAGACTGGCCGCTGACGCGACGCGGTCACGGAAGCACGGTGCAGTCCGATGCGGTGCCTCGGATTACCGCGAGCTGGTCAGAGTTTGTCGAAATCGACCTGGACGGTCGCGCCCCCGCGCAGTTCAGCGACCTTCTCAGCGTCGGCGCGCACCTGTTTGCGGAGGTCGGCGCTCAGCGCCCCGAACGTGCTGACCGTCAATGTCACTGTGCGCCCGCTCTTTCGGGGCCGCCAGATTCCGACGATCTTACCGTCGGCCAATACGGTGCCCGGCTCGCCGACCGTCTTCCACACCGCACGGTGGTATTTCTTGTCGAGCCTCACGGAGTCGGATACGTGTATATACACTTATTGGATGGAACCGGTGGAGACAGCCTGCGTGTGCACCTCGCTGCGGATGGCCACACGATCGGTGGTGCGCCTGTACGACCGCGCCTTGAGCCAGGCGGGTCTGCGGCACGCGGGGTACTCGATCCTGGCGCGCATCGACGCCGAGGGCCCGCTGATGATCAGCGAGTTGGCCGACCGATTGGTGCTGGAGCGCACGACGTGTTCGCGGGAGGTGGACGCGCTCGCCAAAGCGGGCCTGCTGACCGTCGAAGCAGGCAGCGACCGCCGACAGCGCGTGGTGCGGTTGTCGCAAGCGGGCGCGGCCAAACTGGGTGCGGCACGGCAGCACTGGCACGCGGTGCAGCAGGGGCTGACGGACTCCTTCGGTGCCGAGGACGCCGATGCGCTGCTCGACCGATTGCGCGGTCTGCTTCGCGCCTCGCAGCAACTCATCGATGAATGAGGAGAAGGACGTGCCATTTGTTCGGATATCGCTGAATCGTCGCGCCGGGGACTTCGCGCGACGGGTCGGGGACGGTGTGCACTCGGCGATGGTCGAGACGCTCGGTATCCCGGAAGGGGATCGATTCCAGATCATCACCCAGCACGACCCTGGCGAGATCGTCTATGACCCAACGTTTCTCGACATCGCACGCACCGATGACATCGTCATCGTCCAAATCACCCTCGTCGCAGGACGTGACCGCGACGTCAAATCGGCGCTGTACGCGAGCATCGCCGAACACTTGTCCGCCGACCTCGGCATTCGGCGGGAAGACGTCTTCATCAGCCTGGTGGAGGCGGCACCGGCGGACTTCTCCTTCGGTAACGGCGAAGCCCAGTTCGCGCACCGCCTTCCGCCGCACCTGCAGTCATCGTGAAAGTCGCCAATTCCCTTCGCCGACAAGGCAATAACCACCACAGAGGAGCACACCAATGACCCGACAGACCGTGACGACCGACAAGATCGCCTCTGCGGCCGGCCCCTTTTCCGCCGCAGTGCTCGGCGAGTTCACCTTCCTCAGTGGGCAAGTCGCGCAAGACCCAGCCACCGGCGCACTGATCGACGGCGATGCCGCCACGCAGGCCGAGCAGGTGCTGCAAAACCTGACCGCTGTTGTCGAAGCCGCGGGCAAGACCCTCGTCGACGTCGTCCGAGTCGGTGTCTATCTCACCGACATGGCCGATTTCGCGGCGGTGAACAGCGTCTACGCCAAGCATTTCCACGCGCCGTACCCGGCGCGCACCGCCATCGCCGTTGCGGCCCTGCCGCTGGGTGCGGCCGTCGAAATGGACGCGATCGTCCGCTGAATCGAGGACGCATGCTCGCCTGAGCCTGTCCGGCAGATCGTGCCGGACAGGCCCATTGGTCCACCGACGGCTCAGCGCTTGAGCATGAAACAGAAGTCGCTGGAGATCTTGCCGTTGAGCCGGACCACCGAAATGAGCTTCCCGTCGGCGATCAATCTGTCGACCTCGGCCCGCGAGAGACCGAAGCCGGTGGCGATCAATCGCACCGGCCGGACCGGGATCGGTGCGGCGAAGTGCACCGAGACGTCGATCACCTCGCTGTCCCGGTGATCGGATCCGCCGGTGTCGAGCCGCCAGGCGTTGTCCCAGTCGAGTGCGATGCGGTTGCGGCGCAGCACAACTGGGTCCTGGAGCAGCTCAGCCGCCAGGGCGGGGTCGTTGTCGTGCAACCGGTCCAGTAGCTCGGATCGGATGGCGCGCACGTTCATTCGCTCCATGACCGTGAGTTTGGTGGTCGCCCCGCACGCGGTACACAGTGCGAGAAGCCAGACATCGATGAGCTTGTGATGCGCGTTGACGCGAAACTTGCCGCTTGTCCGGAAGCTTTCGGATGCGCACACGTGGCATCGACGGCGAACGAGCGGGCGACAGACGGGTTCGACTACCCAGTTTTCGAGCACAGAAAATACACCTGTTTCCAGTGAGAAATCCGCAGCAAAAGGCAGCGCGGCGTTTGTGCGCGGCGCGCGAAGAACTAACGCTCGGGAGGTCTCACTGGATGTACAACGGCATGTCCTCGACTAGACGATCTGGCCCGCCGAGATCGTACTGATCGACGGCGGCACTGCTCCACCGGTTTTCCGGCATAGCGCTGCCGCCGCCCGAGGCAGGGGAATGCCGGGCGAATTCGAGGCGCTCTAAGCCAGGCCGTTGATCATCAGGGTGAGGGTGAAATCGAAACGGTCGTGGGCTTCGCCCGCGGTGAGCTCGGCCGCGTAACGGGTGGTGTACGGGAACGTTTGCGCGGGCAGCGCGGTGAACCGCCGGATCAGTTCGTCGCGGTCGTGGATCCATGCGTCGTCCTGTGTCGATCGCTGTCGCGCCATGGCTTGCTCGAGGCAGTACGCGGCCACGTACAGCAGCAGTGCGTCGATGGCCCAGGCGGCGGCCTGCGGGGCGACGCCGCCGGCGAGCACGATCGCGAGCATCCCCTCATTGATGCGCGCGATCTCGAGGTCGGTGGGCGCCGTGGCGAGCGAAGCATGGGAAATGCCAGGGTATTTCAAGTACTGATCGCGAATCCGGGTGCACACGTCGCGGAGCTGCTCGCGCCAGATCGCTGGGTTCGGTTCGGGGAGTACGAGTTCGGCGCAGAGCCGCCCGATGAGCAACTCGTCGAGGTCGGCCTTGTTGACTACGTGGGCGTAGAGCGAGGCGGGTCCGGTGTCGAGCTCGCCTGCCAGCCTGCGCATGGTCAGTGCCTCGTAGCCCTCCGCCGCGATGACGCCGAGCGCGGTGTCGATGACTTGCTCCACCGTGATCGGGGTCTTGCGCCTGCGCGGTGCGGGATCGGCGTCGGGGTTGGGCGGCTGGTGCCGTGCCGCGCGTCGCTCCTTGGGGTTCACCCGATCACTATAGCTTGACTGGAACGCTGTTCGTGTATAGAACGGTGTTCGTGAGCAATTATGGAGATCAGGACGTGACCGTCGTGGGAGCAGGGCCCGTGGGCCTGGCGCTCGCCGCCGAGCTGGCGCTTGCCGGGGCAACCGTGCAGGTGCTCGAGCGGGAGACCGAACCGAGTGAGGCGATGAAGGCGCAGTCGATCAACGTGCCGACCGCCGAGGCGCTCGACCGCCGCGGTCTGCTGCCTGCCGCCGAACAGGTGCATCGAGCGACGCTCGAGCGAATCGGGCCGTTCGCCCGCACACAACGAGCCGACTGCCCCGTATCCGAGCAGCGATTCACCGGACATTTCGCGGGCATGATCCTCGACGCCGACCTCGTCGACTGGTCCGATCCCGACTTCACCGCGCACACCGCGGCCGCGGGGGCACGCATGGTGCCCCAGCCCGAGCTGGTCGCGCTGCTGACCGACTACGTCACGGGACTCGGCGTACCGATTCGTCGCGGGGTGGAGGTCACCACGCTCGAGGACACCGGCGACGGTGTGCTCGTCGGGACCGCGTCGGGTCAGACGATGCGCACCGAGTGGCTGGTCGGATGCGACGGCGGGCACAGTGCGGTTCGCCGCCTCGCAGGCATCGAATTTCCCGGCACCGAACCGGAATTCGTCGGATACCAGGCCGTCGCCGATATCGCCGATCCGGAGCAGCTCGTGAACGCGTGGGTGTATTCGACCAAGGGTGTCTACCGCTATGGACCGCAGCCTGGGCGGATAGCGATCGTGGAGTTCCGCGCGCCGCGCGCCGATCGCTCGGCGCCGGTCACCCTCGACGAGGTGCAGTCGAGTCTGCGCCGAGTGTCGGGTCTCGATGTCACGCTGACCGGTTTGCGCGCAACTCCGACCCGTTGGTCCGACAATGCCCGGCAGGCCGCGAGCTACCGGTCGGGGCGGGTGCTCCTGGCCGGCGATGCCGCGCACGTGCACCCGCCCTTCGGTGGTCAGGGGCTCAATCTCGGGGTCGGCGACGCGATGAACCTCGGCTGGAAGCTCGGTGCGGTAGTCGCCGGATGGGCGCCGGAAGGGCTGCTCGACACCTACGACGTCGAGCGCCGTCCCCTCGGCGCATGGGTGCTGGACTGGACTCGGGCCCAGGTCGGGGTGCTGCGTGGTGATGCCAAGTCGGCGGCGCTGCGTGCGATCGTCGCCGATCTGCTGAGCACCCGCGACGGAACCACCTACGCGGTCAAGCAGATCTCCGGCGTCGCGCAGCGCATCGAGCTGCCCGGCGATCATCCCTTGGTCGGCGAGTTCGTTCCTGATCTCTGGCTCACGGACGGGTCCCGCCTGGTCGACCACGGTCACCGTGGCGGATTCCTGCTGCTCGATCGCACGCCGGACGGTGCCTTCGCCCACCTCGCCGCGGCCTGGTCCGGACGGGTCACCAGCGTGACCGACGACAACGCGACACCGGTCGGCGTCTTGGTGCGCCCGGACGGTGTGGTCGCGTGGGCCAGCGACACCGCCGACGGCGCTGGTCTCGAAGCGGCTTTGCGTCAGTGGACCGGCGCACCGTCGTCCGCGACCGAGCCGGTGGGCTGAACCCGCAGTCCCGCCTGGTGCGAGCGTGATGGTCGCGCCGAGCACCCTTGGCGACGGTGCCGTCGACGCGAGTTCGGTGGGCGCGAGGATCTTCGGTTGTTTGCTATTTAGCTAATGTGCTAAATTGTCGGCATGGTTGACGTAGGAAGTGACGAGGAAGCGAGTGTCTTTCGGGCGCTGGCCGATTCGACACGTCGGCAGATCCTGGAGGATCTGCGTGCCGGTGATCTCACCGCGGGGGAGATCACCGACAGGTTTCCGATCAGCGGTCCGTCGATCTCGCGGCATCTCGGCGTGCTCAAGGCGGCCGGGCTGGTCCGGGAACGGCGGGAAGCCAATCGGATCTACTACTCATTGGTCGAGGAACGGCTCGCGTTGTGCGTCGGCAGGTTCTTGAGCGTGGTCTGTCCCGATCAGGCCGTGCTGCGGCGGCGGGAACGGCGAGCCTCGGGGGAGCAGTCATGAAGACATTTCAACTGGCCAGCGTGATCGAACGGCGGCTGCTGGTGAACTATCGGGTCGACCCGGACGTGGTTGCCCGCCTGCTGCCTGTCCCACTGCGCCCCCAGCAAGTCGGCGACTGGGCCGTCGCAGGCATCTGCCTCATCCGCCTCGGGCAGGCGCGTCCCTCCTGGCTGCCCGGTCGATTCGGTGTCCGCAGCGAGAACGCCGCGCATCGGATCGCCGTCGAATGGGATGGGCCGCAAGGCCGTTCGACCGGGGTCTACATTCCGCGCCGCGACAGCGGTTCAGCACTCAACGTCCTCGCGGGCGGCCGCGTGTTTCCCGGCGAGCACCACCGCGCGACCTTCACTGTCCGCGAAACCACCACGGACCTCCACGTCGCCTTCACCAGCCGAGACGACACCCTGTCGGTGCGCGTCGACGTCCGAACCGCGGCCCAATTCCACGGCAGCACCCTGTTCGCCAGCCTGGAACAGGCCTCGGACTTCTTCCGCCACGGCTCGACCGGATTCTCCGCCACCCACACCGAGAACCACCTCGAGGGCCTCGAACTCGACACGGACGCATGGCATGTCGAGCCACTAGACATCCGCGACGTCCACTCCACCTTCTTCGAAGACCAAGCCCAATTCCCACCCGGCAGCGCCGAACTGGACTGCGCCCTCCTCATGCGCAACGTCCCCGCCACCTGGAACGCCGTCGCACCCCCACAACTCCACAGCCGCGCCTGAAACACCGCAGGTCCGAGCATCCGGGGCAGAGCCTGAGTCCAAAGGGGGCTGACTCGAGGGGTGTCAGCCTGGGGCGGTAGGGGGACTCCGTCAGGAGGAGGACGCGGGTGGGGGGAGGTCCTTGCGATCATGATGGGAGTTGTCCGCCGGTATTGAGGAGGGGCTGTAGGTGTTCAGGCTGCGCGGTCGTGCGATGGGGGTGGTTGCGGGGTTGGCTGCGGCCGGCTTGGTTGCTGGGTGTTCGTCGGGTGCGCCTGCGGCCACTGATAGTCGGGCCAAGGTGACGTTGCCGTCGTTGACGGGGCAATATCCGGTTGGCACAACCGATTTGCATTTGGTGGATACGCGTCAGGATCCGTTTCATCTTGGCGACAAGCGCGAGATCATGGTTACCGTCAGCTATCCGGCGTTGCCGGGTGGGGAGCGGGCGGCGTGGATGTCGCCGCGGGTGGCCGAGGATATCGATAAGAGCACTTCGGATCCGAAGTTCTTGGATTTGCCTGCGGGCAAGGTGAATTGGGGTGGGGTGCAGCGGCAGGCGCGTACTGCGGCGGCCGTTGACCGGACGCGGGGTGCGTGGCCGGTGGTGTTGTTCTCGCCGGGGTTCGGCGCGCCGAGGGAGTTCTATGCGGGGCTCACCGACGATCTGACCAGTCGCGGATATGTTGTCGTGTCGATCTCGCACAACTACGACTCCGGGGTCGTCGAGTTCCCCGGCGGTCGCGTGGTGGTCGGGAACACCGAGCCGGACGACAAGTACTTCGCGACCGACATCGACGCCAGGGTCGCCGACAGCAGGTTCGTGCTCGACCAGTTGGCCCGGCTCGACGACGGCACCAACCCGGATGCCGAAAACCGGCAACTACCAGAGGGTTTGGTCGGCGCACTCGACTTGTCGAAGGTGGGCATGTTCGGCCATTCGTTCGGCGGTTACGCCGCAGGCGAGACGATGTATCAGGATCGCCGTGTCGCCGCGGGGATCAACTTCGACGGCGGCATGAGCATCGGACGGGTCGGTGCGATCACCGAGCACGGGGTGGATCGGCCGTTCATGCTGGTCGGCGCGGATTTCGCGGACCGGGAGAAGGGCAGGACGCTGGAGCATTCGCACATGCAGACCGAGCTGGATCCGTCGTGGCAGCAGTTCTGGGCCAACCAGCAGGCCTGGAAGCGTGACCTGCACTTCGATCATGCGGGCCACAACAGTTTCACCGACCTCCAGATCGTGCTGCCGCAGATCGCGGACCTGCTGAAACCGGAGCCGAGGCAGCAGCAGATCGGTGACATCGATCCGGCACGGTCGCTGACCGCGCAGCGCGACTACCTCAGCGCGTTCTTCGACCTGCACCTGAAGGGAGGCGACGGCAAGCTGTTCGAGGTGAACAGTCCGCCCCTTCCCGGCACGCGATTCATCCCGTGATGTCGATCATCACCGACGGCGGAGGTCGGTCGTTGAGGTGACGAACATGCATTTCGGCCAGTTGGCTGTCTCGCCGGAGATCGTACGGAAATTGGTGGAGGCGCAGTTTCCTGAATGGCGGGACCTGCCGATACGCGAGGTGTCGGGTGTGGGGACCGTCAACGCCATCTTTCGGATCGGCGACCGGCTTGCAGCGCGGTTTCCGCTGCAGGCAGGGGACGTCGAGGCGGCCTGGCGGAACTTGCGGGCCGAGGCAGCCGCCGCCCGGGAATTGTTCGGCCGCACTAGGTTTCCAACGCCTGAGGTGGTCGCGCTCGGTGAACCCGGTGCGGGTTACCCGCTCCCGTGGTCGGTGCAGACCTGGTTGACGGGGACGGTCGCCACCGAAGAAGATCCCGGCGAGTCCATCGAGTTCGCACAGGATCTCGCCGAGTTCATCCGATCCGTGCGGGAAATCGACACCCGAGGAAGGACTTTCGCCGGGCAAGGTCGAGGGGGTGAATTGCGGACCCACGACGAATGGATGCAGACCTGCTTCCAGCGCAGTAAAGAACTACTGGATGTTCCAGCGCTACAGCAGATGTGGGGTTCCATGCGAGAACTGCCGCGAGGAACCACCTGCGATGTGATGGCCCACGGCGACCTGATCCCAGGAAACGTGCTGGTGTCCGACGGACGTCTGGCGGGAGTGATCGATGTCGGCGGGTTCGGGCCTGCCGACCCCGCCCTGGATTTCGTCGGCGCCTGGCACCTGCTCGACGCAGGTCCGCGGCGTGCACTGCGCGAGGACCTCGACTGCGCTGACCCGGAGTGGGATCGCGGCAGGGCCTGGGCTTTTCAACAAGCGATGGGTCTGGTCTGGTACTACGTCGACAGCAACCCGGGCATGAGTGCCCTGGGCCGCCGCACCCTCGCCCGCATCACGGCGGACCTGAACTGAGGGCCGTGTTTCCGTGGCCGACACGATGGCCCTGAGTGTGCAAAGACCGCACGAATGAATTGACATGCTGTACCCGGCAATTCCTTCGGCAGTAGCCGCGCGAGGAGGCTGCACGGCATAATTGTTGCTCTCCAGTTGAACGCATTCACGGGAGCAATTCCCTGTGATTCCATGTGCAAGTGTGAATCTCATACGCAGAGCTAAGGCTCACCACTTTGTTGCAGTCGTAATCGCGGTATTAGCAACAGGTTTCGTTGCTCTACCGAATTCCTCCGCGGAGCCGCCCTCGCCGCCTCCGTCGTTCGCACCGAAAACCCAACCCGAACCAGTCGAGCCGGATCAACAGTCGCGGGTGTATTTCAAGATTCCAGCCGCTAACGAGATGGTCCGGCTACAGACACATTTCACGGTGCCGCCCAAGCCGCCCAGGGTAGGAACCATGTTTTTGTGGCCAGGTCTCGAGCCGCGCGAAGGCGGCCGAAACTACTATCCGATCGGCCTCGGCGTCCTGCAGCCGGTGCTCACCTGGGGTGATGCCTGCGCCCCCGTCCAGCAGCCGCCGACCTACTCGACCTGGTGGATTTCCGGCCAGTACGTCAACGTGTACTCCAGAGACCCGCGCTACGCCGACTGTCACTCCGGACCGGCGATGTCGGTGAAGGTGGGTGAGGCCCTTGACATGGACATCGCCCTGGACCAGGCCACCGGCGTGTGGACGCAAACCATCAAGGGCCAATCGGGCACGGTGCGCTACTCGATCAACATGCGCAAGCAAGCCCAGAACATGGCCTTGTTCGCGATCGAGCCGTGGGACAACGCGCGGCTGGCCAACCGACTCGTCTTCTCCGACACCACCATCACCTTCCGTGACGAAGCCACGCAAAGTTGCCTCACTCCCGAACTCACCTACACCGGAACAGGCGGAACCATCACCAAGCCGACAACCGTCGACGGCCGCCGCTGCCACATCGACACCGTCACCGTGAACACACCGCGGAGCGCCGCGCAGTCCGCCATCGGTCGCGAAGCCCCGCGCTGAGGACCTGGACTAAGCGAGGGCCCCGTGTAGCGCCTCGGTCCACGGCAGCCAACGCGGATCGGGGCCGACGATGTTGTCCGCGCCCATGTTCGTACACGTGTAGGCGACCGCGACACCGGACTCGGGATGGGCGTAGGTGATTCGCCCTCCGGTACCGACACTCCCGAACGAACCCGCGCCGAGCATGGGGTTGGTCGGTTGCGGGAGACCGTAGCCGTGCGCGAACCGGTGCGTCACCGGCAGGACGTCCATCGGTGCCGGGTGGCGCAGTCCGTCGGTCTGCGGTTGCCGTGCCCGGTCGATGGTCTGTTGCGTCAACAGCCGGACGCCGTCGACCTCGCCGATCGTCGCCGCGAACAGCCGCGCCAGGGAGCGGGCATTGCCGATCCCGTTGCCCGAGGGAACCTCCGCCGCATGCCCTTCCCTGGTGTTCAGCAGGGCGATCCCGTCCTCCCTGGTCGCGAGCGTCGCCAAGGTCGCGCGCACCAAACGCGCCCCGACATCGATCCCCAACCCGACAAGCAGTTTCTCCACCTCCGCCGGACCGGCCCACTTCTCCCGAGTGAATTGCGGGACGACGCGGTGCTCTTCCTGCTCCGGAAGGCCGATCCACACACTCAGATCGAGTGGCTCAGCGATCTCGGCGGCGAGAAATTCACCGACGGTCTTCCCGGTGATCCGCCGGATCAACTCGCCGGCGAGGTACCCCAGCGTGAGGGAGTGATAGTAGAGCGCGGTGCCGGGTTCCCACAGCGGAGCCATCGTCTCCAGCGCCCCCACGCACGCCGCCCAGTTCGTCATACCCGTTGCGCCGATGCCGGATTCGGGATCGAAGCTCGACAACCCGGCCCGATGCGACAGCACGTCGGCGACGGTGATGCCGGCCTTCCCGTTGCTCGCGAACTCCGGCCAATACTCGCGCACCGGCGCCTCGAGATCGAGTTGCCCACGCTCGACGAGCATGTGCACGCACGTCGCCGTCAGCCCCTTCGACACCGACATCAACACCACGAGTGACTCTGCGTCCCACCGTTTCCCCGACACCGGATCCTGTCCCGCCCACAAATCCACCACAACGCGTCCTTGCCGATAGACGCAAAGTTGTGCTCCACCCTCATCCCCACTCTGACTCCGCCCGAACGCATCCCGGACCCCCTCGAACCCGCGCTCGACAAACCCCTCGACAACCACCACGACCTCCTACCCGGGCGAAACCCCTTCGCCACCAAGGCATTATCCAACCACGGCGGCGAGTGCGGTGTCGGAGGTCGGCTGACCGTCAGCGGAAGTTCAGAATGAAGTCGTAAGTCCCTTCTTTGCCCTTGGGTACGGTTCGCACGGTCATCAGCAGCCGTCGGTCGAAGATCGAATCGGTGTTGTTTCGCGGCTCATTGGGGAAATACAGCTGGGTGGTCAGCACTCGCTGGTTGGGCGCCTGCACCTTGACATGGATATGCCGGGTACGACCCGGGTACAGACCTGGCACGATCGTCGACAGGCTGAATCGGCCGGTCGCGTCGGTGAACTGGTGTCCCCGCCACTTGTAGCCCGAATTGTCGTAGGCGCCCGCGTCGTCGGCCTGCCAGAAATCCAGCAGCGCCTTGTCGACCGGGCGGCACGACCGACTGAACACATAGCCGCTCACCGTCAGCAGCGTGCCCGGCGCGCCTGGTATCACCAGATCGCTCCGCAGCGGTGAATTCGGTTTGAAATAGGGGCCTTCGGTCTGCGCGATCGTGGGTGCGTCCCCGTCATGGCAGGCCGGGGTCGGTTCGAGGTCGTCCGGAACGGGCTGCGGACCCGCACTGGCGCTACCGCTGCTCGACGCGACACCGGCGGTCAGTGCCGCCGCGGCGGGAACAGTCAATAGACCTAGTTGCAGCAGGCGTTTGCGGGTAATCGCCTGGGGGAGTTCGACATCGTCGTCCGCGGGGTATTTAGACATGATTTGACATCCTCAAAGGAACTGGAGTTGGGAGTGTGCCCGGATTCCATCCGACGTTCGCGGAGCCTGCCTGTAGGCAGCAAACGAACGCTTTCGCAGGTGACTGCACTGTCGACCTGACGCCGCCGACTACCCATTCCTCGGCACCGAGCGGCCTTGTGATCACCCAACCGGAGCAGTATCGCCGGGCCCACCGGTCAGCAATCAAACATCATGCCAGCGAATATATTTCGAATTTGAACTGACAATTCACGATATGACGATCCCCGCACCCGAGCAATCACCCCAACGACTCCCAGTTGAACGGGAATCCCCGCAACTAGCCAGGACGGGTCATGTTGGTCGGTTGATCAGTGGGAACTGTGGGCGGCATCGGCGAGAGGGCTACGCCACCAGTTCCCGGTGATCAGCTGTCCAGCAACGGATGTGGCTCAGAGACGGCGTGTGGTGCAGTGACATTGCGTTTCTGGTCGGCCATCGGCTTCCTCCCTGTCGGGAGAATATGCGAACTAGACATCGCTCCAGCAGGAACGGGCGGGTGCGTCCGATCGCACCGCCCCTGTCGGCATGTCCAGGGGCATGCTCTCCTGATCGCTTGATCAGGAGGCACTGGTGGCGGCATCGTTCGAGAGGGCAACGCCACCAGTGCCTCGTGATCAGTTGTCCAGCAACGGATGTGACTTGGGGGTGGGGGTCAGCTTTGCCAGGGGGCGCGGTTGAGGCTTTGGGTTGTTCGCCAGAGGAGGCCGAGGACTCGTTGTTCGGGTGGGTGGCCGCAGCCGAGGAGGCGGTTGCAGTGCATGTGGACGTAGCTGCGGATGAGGTCGAGGGGGGAGCGGGTGAGTTCGGTGGTGAGTTCGGTTAGGCGAGATGCGGTGGTGTGCAGGTGGGTTCGGCGTTGGGCGAGGATGGCGGCGATCGCGTCGCCGCCTGGTTGGTCGGTCAACCATTGGGGGTTCGCGAGCATTGCGCGGAGGGCGGGTTTTTGGCGGCGGAACTCGTCGGAGGTCGCGCGGCGGTCGAGGACACCTTGGCGGTAGAAGTCTTCTTGTGCTGCTGGATTCAGGCCGAGGGTGGTGACCAGATCGTGGACGGTGTAGACCCCGAGCATGGTCCGGTCCAGTTCGACTGTTCGCTGGTCGATGAGGTGCAGCAGATCCAGTACGGCCGCACTGTCGGCGGCGAACAGGTCTTCGGCCACCGAGGTGCCTGCGGCGCCACCGTAGCGTTCGACTTCCTGGTCGTAGGTGTCGATGCACAGCCGGCGGCAGAAACCGTCCGACACCAGGGTGGCTCCCCAGCGCAGCAGGGCGGGGGCCAGGTTGTCGGCGAGTTGGTCGGGCGTGCCGTGCCAGCGGATGCGCAGGTGCGGGTCCGGATCGGCGTAGCGCAGGAAGAACCAGCTGTCGGCGGATCCGTCGGCGACGGTGTGCGCGCAGAACGCGCGGATTCGATCGGCGAGCAGATCTTCCTCGAAGGTGGGGACATGGTAGAGCTTGGCGAACAGCCAATCGCTTCCTGGCGGGCGCAGTCGGTCGGTGGATGGTGTTCGGGCGGTGCGGGTTTGCGCTTCGGTCAGTGCGGGCTCGACGGTGTCGCGCACGACCGGCACCACGATCTCGCTGAGGTAGTTGCCATCGGGCCCCGGCAGCCACGCCTGGTCCGGCGCAGGCAATGCCTCCTCCAGATACAATCTCCCGCCGGGCATTCGACGAGCCTCTGCCCGGATCTGTGCGATCTGAGAGGGTGCGTCGAGGTCGAGCAGCAGCCGGTGATCGGCCATGGCGAGGTAGACGTGGCGCGGCGGCTGCCAGCGCTCGCGCCATTGGGCGAAGGCCGCAGTGAACGAAGACGGTGACGTTGCGGCCAGATCGTCGGTGTTCACGCGCCAGCGCGCCGGGGCGAGCACAATCCGGCCGACCTGAACCCTTGGGACGAAGGGGAATCCGGCTGCCGGACCCCAGTCGAACGTGGTCGGCATCGCTCGGCCGTACCGGTTGATCTCGTCGAGGAACCGCAGCACGTCCGGGGCCGACTGCGGATTGAGCATGTGCCCGGCGCAGGCGACGACTTCCTGTCCGGTGCGCGGCCAACGCACCACGAACCGCCCGTCGCGAACGCCGACCACCAACTCGGACAACGGGATAACGCGGTCCGGTGGCGCGCCGGGGGTGGTGTCGAATGCCAACTCCCAGTCTCTGGCCAGCGGACGGATGGCGACGTTGGCGAGCCGTCCTGGTCGCGGGACGTAGGTGACCTCGGCCCACAGTCGGCCTGGTCGCCCTTCGGCTTCCGCGGCGGCGGCGGCGCGCAGCGCGGTTTCCGCGTCCGGTCCGAGTAGATCGGCGAATCGGCCGAGGACCCGGCCTGCCACCGAGGCGCCCATATTCGGGCCGACGACGATCTGGAAGTCGCCCGCATCAACGGCTTTCGTCGATTCGGCAACGACGAACAGCGAAATATCCAGTGATGACGGCGCTTTCGTTGCATCGACCGGCTGGACTTCCAGCATGTCGAGCGTCGCCGCGTCGAGTTCGATCACCAGGCTGCGGTCTCGGACCGCGGTGAGCGCAAGGTCGACGAGCGTGCGGTGCCGCAGCTGCAGACGGCTGCTGTCCTGGCTACTGCTGTCGAAATGGCTTGGCGCACCGAGCCCGATCTCCGGATCGAGCAGTTCCAGCAGCCGCACCTCGCGGTCGGCGCCGTAGCGATCGAGGAAGGTTTCCCGATAGCTGTCGAGGTGGACGACACCGGTGGGCCACGACGTCAGCCGCACCATGAGGTCGGCGGCGCGCGCCGCCTCGTCGGCGACGGCCCGGCTGACCAGCCGCCCGGCGAGCGGCAGGCCCATATCGGTTTGGAACGGCCCCTTCGGCGTCGGGGCCGAGTGCACCGACTGTGCCTGGACCATCAACTTCGGATAGCCGGCCGCCGCCTGATCATGGTCGAGGCGGTCCCAGTCGCCCAGCTGGTCGAGTAGTTCACTGAGCGCCGCCGCGTCGTCGGCGGCCGCGGGCACGGCGGCGAGGCGTTGTGCCACATAGCGTGCCGGGTCGGCGGCGGTGAGCGGCGGCCGCAGATCGGTGAGCAGCAGGGTCTGTTCGCACAGCTGGTCGAGTAGCCGTTCCGCCTGCGCGGCGGTCGCGCCGAGCGATCGCGTCAACTCGTCGACGAGATCGCGGTAAGGCACCGGAGTGCGCGCAGATTCCAGGGCCCGCCGCACCGGGTTGGTTGCCCGCAGCGAGACCGCGCGGCCCGGCTCGGCATCACTGCCGATCGGCGTGCGCTCACTCAGGAAGACACGGTCGGCCTGGATGAACGCGGCCGGGTTCGTGCACACGCTCAGCTGTGCGCGGACGTCGTCGCGTCCCTCCATGGTGTGCACGAAGTCGAGCAGCCAACCCATGTCCGGCCTGGTGCGCACGGTCGGCGGCGCGTCGGCGAGCGCGAGGTCGGTGTGCGTATCCCAGCCAGCGAGGCCGACTCCGGCGAACATCCCGAACGGTGTCGGCCTGCTCGACATCCTGATCAGATACCGCTGCAACTTCCCGGCGAGCCGCCGCCGGGCAGCGGCATCGGTGGTCGGTCGTTCCAGTGCCCGCAGCAACTCGCCGCCGCCGACCGCGAGCGCTCGCTGCACTCGAGGGTCGGCGGGGACCAGCGTGCCCGGCGCCACCTCGGTGGGCCAGTCCGACCCGACACCGAGCGCAAGGTATTCCTCGATCGGCAGCAGCGGGGCGCGCACCACCAACCAATCCAGTGCGCGGTACAGGTTCGTCGCCATCTCATCTCCTCAGGCCAGCAACAACATTCGGTCCCACTGCGGCGGCACGTCGGTGGCGGCGGCGAGCAGGGCAAGCGCGGGTCCCGCAGCGCCGTCGAGCAGGCCGGGGCGGTCCTGCGGCGCGGTGTCGGTGCAGCGGAAGCCGAATCGGTATCCGGGGTGGTAGAGGTCGAGCAGTCGGTGGGTCAGGTCGGCCGCCGCCATGACGAACCGCGGGTCCGAGGTGTCCTGCGCGAATCGCACCGTGATTTGCAGCAGGCCCGCGACGCCGTGGCACAGGTCGGGGGAGGCCTCGGTGTCGGAAATACGGCGCAACGCGGCGAACATTGCGCCGAGCGCGAGGTCGCGCAGCCCCGCATCGTCGATCGCTGTTCCGGCGAGCCACAGCGTTCTGGCGACCCCGGGACCGCCATAGCACCACGCGTTTCGCGAGCCCGCGGCTGAGCCGGAAAGGTCGACCGCCTTGGGCCAATTCGGTCCGTGCTCGTCGTCGACGCGTTGCTGCACGAGCCACCGCGCGACAGTTTCGATCGATTCCCGTTGTCCGGCAACGGAAATGCCAGCGAGTTCGGCGAGCGCAAGCAGTGCCAACGGTCCAGGTATGCCGTGGGCGAGACCGCAGTTGAGCAGACCGTCGGGAAGCGATTGTGCCAGGGGTGATCCCGGCTCGAGGTACGACGACGGGGTGTGCCAGTTGGGTGTCTCGCCGTCCCAATGGCACAGTGCCACCAAACCGGTCAGCACTGTGCGAAGCGCCGTGGGATTCGTATTGCGCCGCAACAGATAAGCCCCGATGCCCGTGAGCCCGGAGATGATGTCGAACGTCTCGAAGGGCAGCCCCTGCGGCTGTTGTGTCATTGCTTGGGCGCGGGCAAGCGCTTCCCGGTTGACGAGATGGTCGAGATGGGCGAGGAGGCGTTGGTAGCGGATACCGCCGCGGGACAGTGTCCACGTAGCGAAGGCCAGGCCTGCCAGCCCGTCGAACAGCCCTGGATGGTGCGCCTCGTCCTGCTCGATATCGTGCACCGCCGTCGCCAAGCACCGCTGAGCGGCCAATTCCCAAGTATCACCGGGAAATTGGCCGAGCAGCACCGCGCAGCCGACTGCACCCGACGCCCCGTCACGTAGCCGAGTCGGCCGGTGCGGCATCGGCGGAAGGCTGTCGGGCGCGGCGAGTCGACCGCCGACCGCCCGCGCGACCTCGGCGGCCTGTGCCGCGGTGGCGGCCGGTAACACGCGCGTCCACGTCATCCGCAACCCCTTTCAGGCCAAGAGCAGTGTGCGGTCCCAGGACGGTGGGACGTCGGTTGCGGCGGCGAGCAGTGCAAGGGCCACCCCTGCCGCGCCGTCCAGCAGTCCGGGATCGTCGGTAGCCGGGCCTGTTTCGGCTATGGCGGCATATCCGTACCGTCGCTGCGTCTGGAACATCTGCACCAGCTGGCCGGTCAGTGCGGTCGCGGCGTCGGTGAACACTGCGGCACCGGTGTCGTGCGCGAACCGCAGCGTGATCTGCAGCAGCCCGGCCACCCCGTGGCACAGCCCCGGCGAGGCATCGATGCGCCGCTCGTCGGCCGGACGGCGGTAGACCGCGGTCATGGTGTCCACCGCGATATCGCAGAGCTGCTTGTCCGACAACACGGTTCCGGCCAACCACAGCGCCCGCGCCACGCCGGGGCTGCCGTAGCACCAGGCGTTGTGGGTCGGTCCGTAGGCAGCGATGACGCCGGTGGCGTCCGGTATCCCCACCCCGGTCGGCCAATTCGGTCCCCACTCGTCGTCGGCTCGATGGTCGACCAACCAGCGCGCCACCCGTTCGATTGCCTCCTGCTGTCCCGCGACGCAGACACCGATGCTCTCGGCGAGCGACAGCACCGCGAGCGGACCCGGTATGCCATGTGCCAAACCGCAATTGAGCACCCCGTTGGGATAGGAGCGCGACATCGGAGTGTCCGGGACCATGGCGGTGAACGGGGTGTGCCAGTTGGGCAACCCGTCCTTCTCGCCGCACAGCGCCACCAGACCGGTCAGCACGGCACGCAGCGCGGTGTCCACCCGCGGTTCGCCCCTGCGGCACAACAGATATGCGCCCATGCCCGCCATGCCGGAGATCACGTCGAACGCAGCGAACGGCAAACCGGCCGGCGTGCGGGTGACCGCGTCGCCGAGTCCACCCGCCGACGCGCAGATGGGTCCGTCCACACTGTCGAGCAGCCGCCGGTATCGAGTCCCGTTCCTGGACAACGCATCCGCCGCGAAGGCCACCTCACACAGCCCGCCGAACAAACCGAAGAACCCGCGCTTGGCCTGCTCGACCGCCTGCGCGGCGGCCGCCAGGCTGTCATGCGAACGCGCGGCCCACTCCCGGCCTGGCTGATATCGGTCGAGTTGACCGAAGAGCACCGCACGTCCCGACGCGTCTTGTCCCGCGGACCCGGTATCGCACAGCCGCTCGCCGACCTCGACGGAGACGCCGACCGCTGTCGCAGCCAGATCTGCGGGAAGCGCGCTCCGCCAAGGCCGTTCGGCTGCTGTCAGCAGAACTTCGTGCATCGCGGCGGATGCTCGGTGTTGCAGGCCGACCCGCAGGTCGCACAGTGCGAGTCGATACAGGTCTCGAAGTCGGAGGTCCTCATGGCCATCGCCGGATCGAGAATCCTGGTTGCGTCGCCGATCCGGATATCGAGATCGAAATCATCAACTGGTGCAGACATCATTCAGCCCTTTCTGGGAATTTCAGCAAGTCCGTTCGGTGGTCTTGCACATCGGGTAGCTACTGCAGTCGTCGGTGGGGCAGACGGATTCGTTGGTCCGCATGACCGGTGTGGTGAACCGGTCCTGCTCCGGTATGTCGCCGAGGCGGATATCCAGATCGAATTCGTCTACAGGAGCAGACATGTGGTTTTCCTTTCCCTTCGCGGCACGGTCGCCGCAGCGCGGATTACGCGACTTCCACCGTGCGGCACGGCCGTTCCTCATCGACAGGGAACGGGGCCCGGTATGCCAGGGACGTTTTCCCGAATCTTCCCGGCTCGTGCCCCTGCCGATCGGGAGCGCGGCCGCGCGAGCCTGTAGGACAGGCACAGGACGGAGACCTGCATGACGACAGCCGATTCCGCCGATGCGCCCCTCGTCGGTGTGGACGAGATGAGCACGCCGTCCTGGATGGCGGTGGACCAGCAGGTCGCCGACGCCGGGTTGTGGCGGACGCTGCGCGCGTTACCCGCGGGCGCCAGGGTGGTCGTCGCGCTGGCATGGCAGGCCTCACGGCGGTTGACCCTGCTCACTGCCGTGCTCGCGGTGGCGGGCGGCGCCGCCACCGCGTTCGGCCTGCTGGCCACCGCCGACGTGCTGACCGTGTTGCTCGCGCAGGGGCCGACACCGGAACGCGTGGTCTCTGCGCTGCCATCGGTGGGGCTGGTGGTGGCCGCGTTGGCGACCCGGGCGCTGATCGAAAGCGCTACCACCACTGCGGAAGCCGTGCTGAAACCCCGGGTCGAGCGGATGGCGCGAGACAAGGCGCACACGGCGATCGCCGGGGTCGACCTGGTCGCCTTCGAGGACAGCGAGTACGCCGATCTGATCCGGCAGGGGCTGCAGCGGGGCATGGGCAGCATCGCGCGCTGCGTCGAGGCGATCACGAGCGTGTCCGGCGCCGTCATCCACGTCGCCGCCGCGGTGGGCACGGCGGCGGTGCTGCACCCGGTGCTCGCGCCGCTGGTGCTGTTGGCGGTCATCCCGGATATGTGGGCGTCCGCGCGGGCGGCGCGGCTGGCCTATCAGTCCTATGTCCGGATGGTGACCCGCCATCTGCGCACCGCGATCGCCAGCGAGCTGCTCTCCGACCGGGAGACCGCGGCCGAGTTGCGCGCCTGCACGGCGGGCCCGGCCCTGCTCACCGAGTACCGGCGGATCAGCGAGCAGCTCACCGTCGAGGCGACCACGGTCGAATTGGCAAGGGCGCGGGTGCGCTTGCTCGGTCGCACCATCGCGGGGGTTGGCACCGGGATGGCATTCGGTGTGCTCGGCCTGCTGCTCTACCTCGGTGCGCTGCCCCTGGCCATGGCGGGCGCCGCCGTGGTGGCGATGCGCATGGCGGCGGCCGCGCTGTCGCAAACCATGGCCGGTGTCAACAACCTCTACGAGAACCTGCTCTATCTCGAGTTCTACGCCAACCTGCTCGAGCAGACCGAGCGGCGTACCCGGCCACCCGCCGTCACACTGGCACCAGCCGATCCACGGGAGATCACGCTCCATGCGGCCTCGTTCACCTACCCGGGGCAGGACGAACCTGCGGTCTGCGGTGTCGATCTCACGCTGCGCCGCGGCGATGTGGTCGCGCTGGTCGGTGAGAACGGTTCGGGCAAGAGCACATTGGCCAAACTGATCACCGGCCTCTACCTGCCGACACAGGGCACGGTGTGCTGGGACGGCGTCGATCTCGCCACGGTCGACGAGCAGTCGATCTATCAGCACATCGCGATGGTCATGCAGGATCCGGCGCGCTGGCCGATGACCGCGCGGGACAACATCCGCATCGGCCGGTTCGAGCGTCCCGATCAGGACGGCAGGATGATCGCCACGGCGGCAAGGGAATCCGGTGCCGATGCGGTGCTCGACGAGCTGCCTCATGGTGACCGGACCGTGCTGTCGCGCCGCTTCGCCCAAGGTCGGGATCTCTCCGGCGGGCAGTGGCAGCGCATCAGCGTGGCCCGCGGGCTCTATCGTGACGCGCCGATTCTGGTGGCCGACGAGCCGACCGCCGCGATGGACGCGCGCGCCGAGCACGCGGTGTTCCGCTCGCTGCAACACCTCAGCCGCCAGCACGGTCGCGGCACCGGCAATCGCACCACCATCCTGATCACCCACCGGCTGGCCAACATTCGGCACGCGGACAAGATCGTGGTGCTCGAGCACGGTCGGATCGTGGAGATCGGCACCCACGCCGAACTGATGGCGCTGGCGGGGAGCTACGCGCAGCTGTTCGACCTCCAGGCTGCCGCGTATCAGTTCGAGCGTCTGAGCGCCGCTTTCCGCGAACGGCATTAATTTGCATTTCTGGTACGGCGCGCGAAACATACTTTGGTGGAACAGAACTCGTTATCAAAAGCGTCTCGCTCCGTTACGATAACGACGTATTTGATCTGTAACCACTTGTCCGACAATGCAATTCGTTGACATCGACCCCTCCTGAATTGTCATTAATTGACACACCTCGATTCCGGAGTTGCCGCGTCGTCGAATGGATCGGACGAGCTCGGCAATTGCGTGGAATTGGAGCTTCGCCATGCCCTTGTTACGAAGCCTGTCGATCATCGCGGCAGGCACCTTGATTTTCGCCGGACTGGCTTCGGCCACCGGGTCGGCCGCGCCGACCGAGGAACGGGAAGTGTTCGCGCCGGACGGCACCATCAGCCGCGTTGTCGTGCCCGTCCCGCAGCAGCCGCCTGCCCAGCGGTCGGCCGTGCAGGCCGACGTCGTGACAATCCAGCAGACGGGGCCGTCCAGTGAGCGGTTCGATCTCGTCTTCGTCGGTGACGGGTACACGTCGAGTGAGCTGGGCACCTACAAGCAACACGCGATCAACCGGTGGAACGAGATCGCCCAGCTCGAGCCGTTCAAGTCGCACAAGAACTCATTCAACGTCTGGGCGGTCAACGTCGTTTCGCAGCAGTCCGGCGTGGACAACGATCCGCGCGGGACGATGCGAAACACGGCCCTGGACATGACGTTCTGGTGTGGCGGCACCGAGCGGCTGCTGTGCGTCAACGAGACGAAGGCGCTGCAATATGCGCGCCTGGCGCCGCAGGTCGATCAGGTGATCGCGCTGGGCAACACCACCAAGTACGGCGGTGCGGGCGGCAAGGTCGCGACGTCCTCCGGCGGCAACGCGCAGGCGGGACAGATCGTGATGCACGAACTCGGGCACTCGATGGCCGGACTGGCCGACGAATACGACTACCCCGACGACCGCTACACCGGCAGTGAGCCACGCGAGGTCAACGCTTCGAAGTACACCGAGGCGCAGATGCGGGCCAACCGCACCAAGTGGTACCAGTACCTGGGCAAACAGTCTCCCGACGGCGGCGTCGTCGGTACCTATGAAGGCGCGGTCTATCACAAGCGCGGCGTCTACCGGCCGACGGAGAACTCGCTGATGCGTGCGCTCGGCCGGGAATTCAACTTGATCGGCCTCGACGCGATGAAGGCAGCGATCAAGCGCAAGAGCCCGGGGGTCGACGCCGTGGCTTCGGATCAGAGCACTGGGGCAGCACGATGAGAACCTTCCGACATGTCCAGCGCGCTGCCCTCGCGGCCGCTGCCACGGCACTGCTGCTGACCGGTGTGCCCGCCGCAATGGCGGAACCGACTGCAGGGCAGGTCATTTCCGGCGGCGAGGCCCAGCCGACGTTCAGCGCCGCCGCGCCGGTCCGGCAGGACCTCTGGGTGCGTGCGCCGATCGACAGCGACCGCGACGGCAAGGATGACGAGGTCCACGTTCAGGTGGTCCGTCCGGCAGGCGCCACCGGCAAGCTTCCGGTGGTGTACCAGGCGAGCCCGTACTTCTCCGGCGGCAACGACGTCACCAATCACGGTGTGGACGTTGAGCTTTACGTGCCCGGCGGCGGCGCCGACACGCGAATGGCCCAGCCGCTCGGTATCACTCGCGGACGCGCGGCCGAGGAACTCGCCGCGGCGGGCATCACCCTGAACGCGGGCCAGATCAGTTGGGCCTACGAGGAATACTTCCTGGCTCGCGGCTACGCCGTGATGTACGGGGAGTCGCTCGGCACCGGCAGCTCGACCGGCTGCCCGACCTCGGGTGCCCGCAACGAGACGATCGGCGCGCGCGCCCCGATCGACTGGCTCAACGGCCGCACCAAGGCCAGGGATGCACAGGGCAAAGACGTTGCGGCGCAATGGGCCAGCGGCAAGGTCGGCATGATGGGGGTGTCCTACAACGGAACGCTGCCCACCGCCGTCGCCACCACCGGCGTGCGCGGTCTGGAAGCCATCGTGCCGATCGCCGCGATCAGCAACTGGTACGACTACTACCGCGCGGCGGGCGCGGTGGTCGCGCCGGGCACCTACCAGGGTGAAGACACCGACGTGCTCGCCAAGTACGTCTACACCCGCTCCGATCGGGCGATCTGCCAGAAGGTGATCGACAAGCTCGAGCAGGATCAGGACCGGGTCACCGGCGAGTACAGCGCGTTCTGGAACGAGCGCAACTACCTCAACGACGCAGGCAAGATCAAGGCTGCGGTGCTGGCCGTGCACGGGCTCAACGACTTCAACGTCAAGACCAAGAACGTTGACCAGTTGTACAGCGCGCTCAAGAAGTCCGGTGTGCCGCATAAGATCTGGCTGCACCAGTCCGGTCACGCCGATCCGATCGGGCTGCGCAAGGACGAATGGTTGCGCACGGTGAACCGGTGGTTCAGCAAGTACCTGCTCGGCCAGAACAACGGGATCGATCGGGAGCCGAAGCTCACCATCCAGCGCGAGGACAAGTCGTGGGTGAACGAGCCGGACTGGCCGACACCCGCCGCGTCCAACGCGACCGCGGTGTTCCAAGCGGGCGGCAACAAGATCGGTGGTTTCGTCCCTGGCGGTAACCGTCCGGGCCCTGCGGTCAACGAGTCCGTGCAGGACGACGCGACCAAACTGGCCGCCGACCTGGTCGCCGCGCCCAGCTCACCGAACCGGCTTGCCTACCTCTCCAAGCCGGCCGCGACCTCGCTCCGCGTCAGCGGCACCGTCGATGTCGACTTCCGGATGTCCTTCCAGCGCCCCGCCGCCAACGTCACCGCGTTGCTCGTTTCGGTGGGTCCCGATGGCAAGTCCCGCATCGTCACCAGGGGCTGGGTGGATCCGCAGAACCGTGATTCGCTGAGCAAGCCGACCCCGATCACCCCGGGTACGGAATACGCGATCAAGGTGTCCATGCAGCCGCACGACTACGTGGTGCCGAAGGGACATCGGCTCGGCGTGGTGGTGCTGTCCAGCGACAACGAGTACACCTTGCGGCCCAAGCCGGGTCCGGGCTTCGCGGTGAACCTGGGTAGCACCCGCGTCACCCTCCCGGTGGTGGGTGGCCAGGCGGCGCTGAACGCCGCGATCTCGCCCAACCCCCGCTAGTTCCACGGGTAGCACTCGGCACCTGACCACCTCGGTGGTCAGGTGCCGAGGTGCGTCAGCCAGGCGCGAACGGCGTCGGCCAAGGCGACGGGCGCGTCGTATTGCATGAGATGGCCCGCATTTTCGACCAGCGACAGGGTGGCGTCCGGGATGAGCTCGTGCAGGCGGCGGCCGATGTCCGCCGGGATCCACGCGTCGTCGGTGCCCCAGAGGATCCGGACCGGGATCTCGATCGTGCCGAGGCGCTTCTCGTTGTCCACGAGATAGGTCTCGTCGTAGTCGGCGATCTGCCGGTAGAACGCGGGCTGGCCCTCGTCGCCGAGCCACGGTGCGACGAGCTCGTCCAGCTCGTCCGCGCGCAGGCCGCGGTGACTCGCGCCCTGAATATAGGTCCGCACGATGGCGGCGTGGATGTACTCGGGAAGCTCGGCGAGCACATCGGGATGCGCCTGCACGAACTTGAAGAACGGTGAGCCGCTCGGCGGAATCGCCACCACGTCGACCAGCAGCAGCGACGCGTAATCCACCTCGCCGAACAACAGCGCGTGCAGACTGACCGCCCCGCCGAAATCATGGGCGACGACGTGCGGGCGCTCCAGCCCCCAATGCGTCAGCAGCGCCTCGAAAGTTCGTGCCTGCGTGCCGAAATCGGTTGTCTGCCCTGGATTCTTACTGGACCGGCCGTACCCGGGCATGTCCCACAGATACACAGTGAAGTCCGCTGCCAGCGCCTCGGCGAACGGTCGCCACACCGCCGACGAGAACGGTGTCCCATGACAGAACACCACCGCAGGCCCCGCCCCGGCCTTCCCCCAGGAGATCCGCCGCCCTTGCCATTCGAAAGTCTCAGTCAGCTCCATGATTTCGACGGTAGTCGCAAACGTGAAGTGTCGAATGTTGGTTGCGGCCGTGGTCTAACCCGTAGGGACGTAAGCGGTTTGGATGGTTTCCTCGGTGTTTCGGTTCACGAGAGTTCCGCGGCCGGGCGGCATTGCCTGCGGGCGCACCGCACCCCACAGCATGCCCTCGTCGCGGCTGCCGCTCATGATCAGCGCGGTGGACCCGAGTTCGCGCATCCGTCCGATGATCGGATCGTAGAGTGCACGGCTGGCGCCGCCCGAGCGACGGGTGAGGATGACATGGAAGCCGAGATCGCGGGCATGCGGAAGGTGATCCAACAGTGGATGCATCGGATTACCACTGGACGTCGCCACCAAGTCGTAGTCATCGACGATGAGGAACATCTCGGGGCCCTGCCACCAGGACCGGTCTCGCAGTTGCTGAGTCGTGACATCGGGACCGGGCTGCCGTAGTTCGAGCCACTTCGCCAACTCGGCGGCGGATTGGGTGAATGTTGTTGTGGAACTGGCATATCCGGCTATGTAGTCGTCCGGAAGATGGTCGAGCAAGGTGCGACGATAGTCCGCGACAAAGATCCTGGCTTGGTCCCGGGTATTCGACGCGCAGATACTCTCGATCACCGATCGCAGCAGGGTTGTCTTGCCGGACTCGACGTCGCCGAAGGCGATGAAATGCGGGCTCGCCGTGAAATCGAGATAGACCGGCGCCAGCTCGGATTCATTGATGCCGATCGGGAACCGCAGACAAGGCCGGTCGGGATCCGGTACCGGCGGCCAGGTTTCGACATCCTGCAACAGTGCTGCGCGGTGCAACCGCTCGGGCAGCATGCGCACGTTCGGCGCGCGGTGTCCGGCGGCAAACCGTTGCGCGAGTGAAACCGCATCGGCCACACCGTCGCTGAGTGTTGCCGGATCGGACCGGCCGTCGATCCGCGGTAGCGCCGTCAGCATATGCAGTCGGTCCGACGTCATGCCGCGCCCTGGGCGGCCTGGCGGCACTTGCGCTGCCACTTTTCGGTCCAGGTCCGAGTCCAACGGGTCACCCAACCGCAGTTCCACGCGAGACACGAAACAGTCCTTCATGGCCGGGCGCAGCTCATTCCACCGAGACACCGAGACGACAATGTGGATGCCGTAGGAAAGGCCTTGCACCGCAAGGTTCACGACGTCCTGCTCGAGCGTCTCGAAGTCCTGCCGGATGGATCCGAAACCATCCACCACGAGGAAGACGTCGCCATACGGGTCCTGTCGCACACTGTCGGCGACCGTGTCGACGGCAGGATCCGTCGAGCGCAAAACCCGGAACTGAGCCATGGATTCGATGCCGAGCTCGGCGAACTGGGTTTGGCGGCGACGCAGCAGCGCGGTCATCTCCGCGACTGTCCGTCGCACTCGATCGGTGTCCAACCGTCCGGCTATCGAGCCGATGTGCGGCAGCTCGCCGAGCCTGCTCAACGAGCCACCCCCGAAATCGAGGCAATAGAACTGCGCTTGTTCGACGGTGTGGGTCAACGACATTGCCAGGATCAATGTGCAGAGGAGTGTCGACTTGCCGGACTGGGGGCCGCCGACCACGGCCACATGTCCGGACGCACCGGCAAGGTTGAGTATGAGCGTGTCGAGGCGATGTTCATACGGCCGGTCGACGATGCCGACAGCTGCCAGCAAGGGGGCAACAGTGCCGTAGCCGCCGGTCAGGATCGACGTCGACGGTTGGAAGAGCCGGTCCAAGGTCGGCGCGGCATCCAACGGCGGCAGCCAGATCGCGCGCGCTCGGCGACCGTGCTTACGCAGTTGCGCGACAACAGTTTCGAGCAGTGTGCGATCGACTGCGTCGGCCTCGGGACGCACGGTTCTGGAGGGATCGGCTCGTGACGGATGAACTGCCTGGAACCGAATCAACTCGGAGTCGGTGCGCAGATAGCCGGCACCCGGCGTGCTCGGGAGCAGGTAAGCGTCCTTTGTGCCCAGTGCGGCCCGTGACTCCTCCGCCGAGTGAACCCGAAGGGCGAGCTGGTACGAAATGTGGGAATCGAGCCCCCGCAACCTGCCGGTGTCGAAGCGCTGCGTGCTGAGCAACAGGTGCATCGCGAGCGATCGGCCAACGCGACCGATCATGATGAGCAGTTCTTCGAAGCGGGAACTCTCCGCCGCGAGGCTGGTGAACTCGTCGACAACGATCAGCAGGGTCGGCACGGGCTGCAGGGCAGCCCCGGTGGCGCGGGCCCGCTCGTAATCCGCCACATTCGCGAAATGGCCTGCTTCCCTGAGCATTTCCTGACGGCGATTGGCCTCACCGCTGAGTGCCTCGACGATCCGTTCGACGAGGGGAAGATCTTGGGTGACGTCGGCAATGTTCGAGGACACGTGCGGCAGCGCACTCAGCTCCCGAAAGGTGCCGTGCCCGTTGACGTCGACCAGGAAGAAATTCAGCACGTCCGGCGAATGCGTGAGCGAAAGCCCGACCACGATTGCCTTGAGCAGCTCCGACTTTCCAGACCCGGTCGCGCCGACCAGCAGGCCGTGCGGTCCCATGCCGTTCGCTGCGGATTCCTTGAAATCCAGTTCCACCCGTTCACCGGTGGTAGGGACCGTCCCGATCGGAATACGCAGATGGTCGCGGCCCTTTCTCGGCTGCCACAACGTGTCTGTGTTGAGCCGCACCGGCACATCGAGACCGTACAACGCGGCGAAGTCGGGCGGGGTGTTCGGTACCGCTCGACCAGCCGGATACGCTCCCGACTGCTTCGACCAGCCCTCGGCCACCTGCGTCACCAGGTCAGCGGCGCCATCGGCCATCTCCGACACCATCATCGACTCGTCGACGAGTTCCCGAATGTCGGGCAGGGCAATGCGAAACGCCCGCTGATTGAGTAGCGCCCAGCCAGGGCTGTCCGGCAGGCGCGCGGCCCGATCCGGGTTGACTCGCGATTCGGCGGGACGGTGCAGCCGCAGCTCGATATGGGCAGGGAGCAGGTCGGCCAGCCAGTCGGGCGCCTCACTCCAGTCGCGCGCCGTCGTCACGACGTGGACCGCGTATTCCGGGCCAGCGCTGGCGATGTGCCGGATCGTGTTCTCGAATTCCGGGAGCTGATTCGAGAAATCAGACCACCGATCGAGAATCAAGAACACATCCGGAAACGGTCCCTCGGCCAACACCGAACGGACCGCGCGCAGGCTGGTCGGCGAATCGATGTTGTGTTCGCGGTACAGCTTCTTCCTGCTGCGTATCTCGTCGATGATCGTCTGCAGGGTCAGCTCGACCTGCTCGAGTTCATCGTCGCCGACAACACCGACCAGATGCGGAAGACCACGCATCGAGCCGAGCCGGTTGCTCGATTCCAGTACGTAGGCGCGCGCCTCGTCTGGAGTGTGGGTGAGTGCCATCGCGCCGACGAAAGTGCGCAACAACGTGCTCTTCCCCGACCCCGCCCGGCCGACGATCAGCAGGTTGCCGTCGGCACGCGCCAGATCGAGCCACATCACCTCGCCCGGTGTCCCGTCCGAGCGCCGTTCCTGACCGATAGGGATCTTCAATTTGCCGGTGCCCCACCAGCTTTCCGCACGGAGGCCGGTGACTGGATCGAGTTCGAGTCGCCCGAGCAGGTCGCCGAGTTGCACGCGGTCGCCGATCTCCACCAGGGCGGGTGTGGCGCGGCGGGCGCGCGCGACATACACCTCATCGCGCAGCACACCGTAGTGGCTCGGTGTTTGGCGGACGGTACGGCTGCGTACCTCGGTACTCACGTACGTCCACAGGTCGTGGGTGCTGATTCGTCCGCTGCCGTTGTCGGCGAGCCCGGTGCCGATGCCCTTCACCATGGCTGCCGTGAACACCGACAGCGGCGCTGATCGGTCCGCGTTGCCGTCCTCGGCGATCTCGATCGCGGTCGATGCGGTCAGGACACAGATCCCGTCGCCGGTGGCGAGATCGTGGCCGACATCATCGAAGTTGGGCATCGCCTTGATGGCGTCGTTGCCGAGAAATGCTCCGCTGTAGCAGCAGTCGAGCAGGATGATCTTCGCCGCGGCGTCCGACTCTCGAATCAGCTCCTTGATGAACGAGGACGACACCGCGGAACTGCTGATCAGCGGCAGCTCGGTGTTGCTTGTTGCCAGATACAGGTTCTGTCGAGTCCGGATGCCGTGGCCGGAAAAGTAGAACAGCACGACGTCTTCGGGTCCTGCGCCGCGGAACAGCCGCTCGATGTTGCGTTCTATCTCCGCCTTGGACTCGTTGACCAGTAGCTCGGTCGGCTGGAAAGCGCCGATCTCCGGATCGCGCAACAGCTCTCGCAGTTGGTGCGCGTCGGAAACCGGTGCGTGCAGGCGCGCAATTCCCGGCGAGTGGTACGTGTCGTTGGCTACGAAGAGCGCGTGGCGTCGTCCGGCCGGGTCAGTCATCGTTGAGGACGTCGCGCAGGCGTTCTACGACATCTTCCACCTGCTTGTCGGCTGGCCGCACGATGGTGACCTCACGGTCCCCGTTTTTGACGGTGATGGAGGTGGCGCGGGTGCGGTCCAGGAACTTGTAGATGACGTCCCGGATCACCCAGGCGGCCGTGCCTAGCGCGCCGCCCGAGGCTAGTAACTGGCCGATCTCCACCGCCGCAGTCGATTTCGCGTCGCCGACCGCGCTGGTCGGCTTGGTGATCACGAGCCCGTTGATCTCGCGCAGGTCGTCCGCCAGCTCGTCGGTGATCCGGTCCAGCCGCTCGGGGTCAACGCGAATGTCGCCTTCGATGGCCAGTAGTACCTCGGACATTGCTGTTGCCCCCTCCTCGATCGACCGCACTCGCAACGTAGCAACACACTGTAGTCGCGGCGTCGACGCGCAGGCACCGAGTTGCGGCATCCCGCAGCGACCGGGAGTCTCGGTCAACTCCATGAATTCGACGGTAGTGCGGGGTGGTCGGGCATGTCGTGATCTTGTTCGTACTGGTCGGTCTTAAGATCGGGGCGGACGTCTGGGTTTGATACGCGCGGAGCTGATCGACCCGTGCCGGGTGGTCTGCCGCGGTGGAGATCAGGAGACCGCTCATGACCTTGCGTGTGCAGTTCGGCCGACGGTGGCGTCGGGTGGGGATGCGGATCGGCGCGGTGGGGGCGGTGGCGGTGCTTGCGGTGGGGCCGGTGGCGGCCTCGGCGGCGCCGGGGGAGGTGACGCTCGGACTGAAGACGCTCGGGTTGGGGAAGTCGTTGACCTTTCCGGGGGCGGCGCACGAGGTGTCGCTGACATTGCCGCTGTTGCCGGGGCTGGTGCCGACGGCGATCGTGGGGACGGTGCAACTGCCGCCGCACGTGGGGCGCGGGGCGTTGGAGGTGCATTCCGGGGAACGGCTGCTCGATCGGGTGGAGATTCCGGTGGCGCCGCGGGCGCCGATTCGGCTCGGGTTGGCCGGGGCCGAGGTGATCGACAACGCGATGTCGGTGACGGTGACGTCGTCGTTGATCTCGGATGCCGGGTTCTGTGTGACCGACTGGCTGGGGCGGCCGTTGGCGCTGACCGAGGTCGGCGTCGTGTACAGCGGCGAGGAGGTGCAGCCGACGACGGTGGCCGATTTTCTGCCGCCGGTCTTGCAGCGGTTGACGATCTATCTGCCCGCCGATCCTGCGGAGGTCGAGAGCGCCGCGGCGATGACGCTGAGCGCCGCGGTGATCGCGCGGTACGGCAGTCAGCCGGTGACGGTGGCTGTTCGGCCGATCCCCGCATCAGGAGAGATCCCCGACGACCCGCTGGATCTGCTGGAACGGCAGGTCGTGATCGGCGAATCACCCAATCCTGGACTGAGATTGAGCCCCGGCCCGAAGCCGAGGCTGACGATCAACGGTGAGAAGAAGAGCCTGCCGGACCAAATGCGCTTGCTCGTCAGCGATTTGACGAAGGTGGCGATCTCCTCGGCGGCGACGGCAGTCGCGCTGCCGCCCGCGCCGCTCATCGCGCCGGAGCACACCACGCTCGGCGAGCTCGGCCAGACGCAGCTCACCTCGACCGCACTCGGTGCGGTCCGCGTCGATGTCGGCATCGATCAGTCCCGGCTGGGCAGGCCGTCCAAGGATCTGCGAGTTCGCCTGCACGGCAGCTACACCCCGCTGCCGAACACCTTGAACGGGCAGCTCACGGTGACCGCGGGCGACACCCACATCGACAGCTGGCCGGTGGACGCCAGCGGGCGCTTCGATCGGTGGATCTCCGTCCCGAACTCCGTACTCGGCCGATTCACCACGCTGTCGGTGACCTTTCATCAAGCGGGTCTCACCCACGGCTGCGGACTGGAGCAGCCACTGACGCTGACCATCGACCCGAGCAGCGAAGTCACCAGCAACGCCGCGAATCCGCCCATCCCCTCGGGTTTCGGCGCACTACCGCAGGCGCTGCTGCCGGACGTCCAAGTCGGTTTGCGCACACCAGGATTCGCTGACACGGCGCGGGCCGTCACGGTACTCACCGGGTTGCAGCGCTTGACCGCCATCCCGATGCGGCCGGAGCTGGTGCCGTTCGATCAGGCGGTGCAGAGCAAGACCCCCGCGGTCCTCATCGCGGCGAACGGCGATGTGCCCGAGTCGATCCGGTTGCCGCTGACCCAAACCGACGCCGGGCTGGCGCTGACCGATACCGAAGGCAAGCCGATCACCAGGATCACCATCGACCCGACCACCCCGTTCGCGTCGCTGCAGAGCACGTGGTCCGGTGGCCGCACGGTGGTGGTCGGCACGTCGAGCGACGCACCGGAGCACTTCAACCGCATCCTCGAATGGCTCGACGCCGACCTGGACCGGTGGTCACGGCTGCACGGATCGGTGCTGTTCCAGGCCGACAACCGCGTGCCGGAGTTCGTCGACACCGACACCATGGCGACCCCCGCACCGTCGACCGCCGAAATGGACACCGTCGCACGGATTCTCACGGCGGCGGGCGCTGCCGTCGTGCTGGTCGGCGTGCTGGCCGGAATCGGCATCCTCGTTCGGCGCGGCAGGCGGTAGATGACCACCGAGCGGGAGCGGCTGCGCTGCATCGTCACCAGAATCGCGGTGCGGGCGGCGCTGGTGCTTCTCGCCACGACGGCCGCGTTCTGGACGACGTGGGTCCGGCTCGCGCACGACGCGTCGACCGGTTCCAGCATCGGATACGTCTACGTGCTCCCGATTCTGGCGATCTTCGCCGCGATCGGCATCACGGTGCGGCGCGGCAACGAGCTGCCCATCCACGACCGGCAGACCGATCTGATCGTCGGGTTGATCGGGCTCGGTCTGTCCGCCTGCACGTTGGGCCTGCTCACCCCGCGTTATCGGTACCTGTACGAGATGCTGCACCTGGACATCTTGGCGGCGTGGCTGTTTCTGGTGTCGGCCTGCATCCTGATGTTCGGCTTGCGGCCGGTCTCGCGGTACTGGCCGTGCTGGCTGCTGCTTCTTGCCGCGTTCCCGCCGCCGTATCGAGCGCTGCGCGTGGCGCTGGGCGGCGACGCTGTCGCCGCAGGCGTGACGATGCTGGTGTTGGCGGCGTTCGCCGCGGCCATCGCCGCGGGTCGCACCCGGACTCGCGGCTTGGTCGGTGCCGCACTGGCATTCGTGATCGGTGCAGTCATCCTCGCGGTTATGCGGATCCGGTTTCCGGACGCCTCCATCACCGCATATCAGGCGATTCCGTCGATCGCCGCCGTCTGGGTCGTCGCGGCGGTGATGTACGTGGACTGGCGGCGCAGGCGCGGCCTCTCACTGAAACCGTTGGACCGCGCGGTCGATCCGCTCACCGCGGCCCAGTCCTGGAGTGCGGCGGCGACGGTGGCCCTCGCGGGCATTCTGATCGCGGTCATCCCGATCCCGCCCGACTACAACCGCACCTTCCCTGTCGTGCCGGGATTCGTTGTCACCCAACCGCATACCGTGCCACCGGGCTGGACCGAGCTGAGCGAGCATCGATACCCCTGGGCACAACACTATTTCGGGCCCGGCACGTCGATGACCAGGCAGCTGCTTCGCGCCGATCAGCATGTCCCGGAGTGGGACAACGAATCCCGCCGCCGGCGCATCGTCGTCGACACGGTGGAATCCGACGACCAGTACTCGATCGACCGCTACCCGGAGTTCGTGCTCTACAACATGGCCCAGCCCCGGATCAGCCCGCCGACCCGAATAGATCTCGGCCACGGCATCTTCGCCCGCCTCAACACCGTCCTCGACGATCGCAGGCTGCTCAGCTGGACCTGGCTGACCTGGAACTGGAGCGGCGCAACGGGCGCCGAACGGATCAGCTTGATCGCCGCGGACAACCACGAATGGGACGCGGCCTTCCCGGAGCCGCAACCCTCGATGCTCGGGATCTTCGAGAACGTCATGCATCAATTCCTGCGCGGCAGGGCGGTGGTCCTGGACTCCGAATCCACCGATGTCGACTCCGATTCCGAGCACAAGGATCGCGACATGCTGATCAAGGTCGCGCAGGCGATCGTGGCCGGGGTCGAGTCGTGACCGGCGGACCGTCCGGCCCGGCGCCGGGATCGGCCAGCGCCGAGGCGTTGCACATCGCGGTGCACGGGCTGCGCGAGTCCGACCCGATGGCTTCGGCTTCGGTGGCATTCCTTCCGTGGCAACGCAATACGGCATTGGCCTGCCTCGCCGTCGTGGTGGCCTGCGCGGTGTTCTTCCCGGTGGTCACCTGCACGGTGCTGGTCGCCCTCTGCACCGCGGGCTATCTCGCCGCGATGGCCGATCGGGTATTGATCTTTCAGCGCGGCATGGCCAGGGACGCGATCATGACCGTCGAGGACGCGCGGGCGCTGGCGCTCACCGACGCGGAGTTGCCGCCCTACACGATTCTGGTTCCGGCCTACGGGGAACCGGAGGTGGTCGGCGACCTGATCGGCGCGATGACCGCACTCGACTATCCGAAGGACCGCCTCCAGGTGCTGCTCCTGCTCGAGGAGGACGACACGCCGACCATCGAGGCGGCCAGGAGCGCGGGCATCGGATCGAATCCCGCCGTCGATCACGTCACCATCGTGCTGGTCCCCGAGGCGCAACCGCGCACCAAGCCGAAGGCGTGCAACTACGGCCTGCGTCAGGCGACCGGCGACATCGTCACCATCTACGACGCCGAAGACATCCCCGATCCGCTCCAATTGCGCAGGGTGGTGGCGGCTTTCGCCGAGTTGCCGCCGTCGGTGGTGTGCATCCAGGCCAAGCTCGCCTTCCACAACGGCCGCCAGAATCTGCTCACCGCCTGGTTCACCGCGGACTACGGCCTGTGGTTCGGGTTCCTGCTGCCCGGCCTGATGCGCAGCAAGGCGCCGATTCCGTTGGGCGGCACCTCGAATCATTTCAAGCGCGACATCGTGACCGATATCGGCGCGTGGGATCCGTACAACGTCACCGAGGACGCCGACCTGGGCGTGCGTATCGCGGTGTCCGGCTACTCGACCGCGGTGATCGACTCGACCACCCTGGAAGAGGCAAACCCCGACCCGATCAACTGGATTCGCCAGCGCTCACGCTGGTACAAGGGTTACCTGCAGACCTGGCTCGTGCACACCCGCCGCCCGATTCAGTTGTGGCGCAGCATCGGCACCGTCAGTTTCATCCGCTTCACGCTGATTCTGGCGGGCACCCCGATCATCGCCTGCCTGAACCTGGTGTTCTGGTTCATCACGCTGTCCTGGATTCTCGGGCAGCCCGCCGCGATCGGGCAGCTGTTCCCCGCGTTCGTCTACTTCCCCTCGCTGATCGCGATGATCCTCGGCAACGGTGCGACCATCTACATGAATCTGCTTGCCTGCCGGGAGAACAACCGGTCCGATCTGCTCGTCGCGTGCCTGACGGTGCCGTTGTACTGGCTGATGATGAGCATCGCCGCCGCCAAGGGTTGCTATCAGCTGGTGCGCAATCCGTCTTACTGGGAGAAGACCTTTCACGGCCTCGGTACGAAGGAGGCCACCAGTTGACCGTGTCGACAATGGACCGTCAACGCACCGAGCGCATCCGCCCTGTCGCCGGCCGATCACGGCAGGCCCGCTGGATCTTCGTCGCCGCGACCGTGCTGTATCTCGCCGTCGGCGCGTGGCTCGGTGCGGGACACGGATTTCTGATGGGCGACGCGCTCAGCCGTGTGGCCGCCACCCAAGCAACGCTGTTCAGCCGCGACCCGCATTTGTCCGCGATCGGCTTCGTCTTCACTCCGCTGACCTCGCTGGCCCAGTTGCCGATGGTCGCCCTCGCGCACTGGTTTCCGGCGATCACCACCTGGAGCCTGTCCGGTGCGCTGATGTCGGCGCTGTTCATGGGTGGTGCGGTCGCGATGGTCTTCGGGATCGGCACCGACCGCGGTGCGCCGCTGTGGCTCAGTGGGGGAGTGGCCGCGGTGTTCGCGCTCAACCCGATGGTGGTGTTCTACGGCGGCAACGGGATGAGCGAGGCGCCGTTCCTGTTCTGCCTGTGCTTGGCATTGCGCAGGCTGATCCGCTGGGTACGCACCGACGACGCGAACGACCTGACAGTGTGTGGCATCGCGCTCGGGCTCGCCTACCTCACCCGCTACGACGCCTTGGCGCCCGCCGCGGCCGCCGCGGTCATCGTCGCCGTGCTCACCTATCGGCGCAGCCGTGGCGAGAGCCACCGGTGGCATTGCGTCATCATGGATTTCGTTCTCATCGTGCTTCCGGTCGCGGCCGCGTTTCTGGTGTGGGCCGCGACCAGCTGGTTGATCACCGGGCAGGCGTTCCAGCAATTCAGTTCGCAGTACGGCAACTCGTCGATCCTCCAGCAGTCCGGCGCTACCGGCACGACCGATGTCACTGCGGCGCTGGAGTATTCGACCGCCGCGACGCTGATCCTCGGTCCGGCGCTTCCCTTGCTCGTCCCGATCGTCGGCGCGCTCGCGATCCGCAGGCGCGATGGGCAGGTGGTGGTGCCGATCCTGCTCTGCGGAGCGGTGCTCGCGTTCCAGGCGTTCAGTTATCTGAGCGGTTCGACCTTCGCGTTCCTGCGCTTCTATGTCGCGGCGATCCCGCTGGCCGCGGTGCTGGTGCTACAAGTCGCGCCAGTGCGCGGGTTTCCACCGAGCAGGCGGCCCGGCAGGCATGCCGAGGTAGCGCCGCCGGATCCGGTGCGCACCACCGGTAAGCACCGCGCGTCCGCGCCACTGGGCGGCCGGGCCGTCGGGATGGCGCTCGCCTTGGCCCTGCTGGCGGCATCGGTGCCGCTCACCGCGTTGGGCATGTCGAGCCAGGCCATCTCGGTGCAGGAATACTCGCTCGGCGCAGTGGTTTTCCCGGATCCCGACGACGCGTCGGACCGCAGTGCCGACCAGCGTCGCATCGCGGCCACTTTCTCGACCGAGCGTCGCCTGGCGAACTATCTCGACGCCCTCGCGCTGCCGCGCGGTGCGGTGCTGATGGACACGGTGTACGGCTTCGCCGTGGTCGTCGCCTCGCATCGGCCCGATCAGTTCGTGGTGCCCTCGGACCGCGACTTCGTGCGGATGCTCAACCGTCCTGCCGAGCGCGGCGTGAAATACATTCTGGCGGTGCCGAACACCGGTCGCGGCACCTCGGACGCGGTCAATCGGCGCTACCCGACGATGTACGAGAACGGCAGCGGGATCGCGACGCTCGCCGTGGAGGCGCCGAACGACGGTGCGGGCCAGCCGCGGTGGCGGCTGTATCGGGTGCTCGGCGCGGGCTGAGGCGGTCAGCCGACGGTGGTGCGCTCCGCGACGAGCGACCACAGGGGATCGTCCGGCCCGATGTCGAAGGTGCATTGGTCTGGCCGCGGATCGGGGACAAAGGCCCAGAACAGCGCGCCCGCCGAGCCCGCGTTGCGTTGAGCGACCAGCTCCGCGTCGAGATGTGCGCGCCTGGTCGCTACGCTGCCGCACGACCCGGCCTTCTCGCCGATCTCGGCCACCAGCAACGGCTTTCGCAGCGCGGCGGCTTGCTGCAAGCGCACCGCCAGCCCGTTCCACTGATCGCCGGGCAACGAGGAATCGGTGGTCGAGTAGTCGTGGTACTCCACCACATCCACCTGCGGGGATTCGCTGACATACCGGAATTCGTCGCCCTGCGTACCGCATTGGCCGCCGCCCGCGTATCCCGCGAAGATCAACCGTTGCGGGTCGAGTGCCCGCACGATCGCCCCCGCGTCGTCCATGAACGTGCGCAGCACCTGCGCGGCGTCCGCAGGGCAGGTGCGGGCAGGCAGATCGCAATGTCCGCCCGTGCAATTGCTCGGCTCCGGTTCGCCGACCAACTCCCACCCCGCGAGCACCGGCACGTGCCGCCATCGGGCGACGGCGGTCCGCACCCACTCCTGGAAGCTCAGCACCGCACGCCCGTGGATCGGTGTGACGATCTTCCAGCCGTCCACATACCACTGCCGCTGCTTGAATTGCTCGTCCGCGCAACCACCGTCCTGCGGGGACAGCACCGGAAGCACGAGCTGGTCGTGCTTCGCTGCGGCGGCGAACACCGCGTCGGCGGGCGAATAGTCCATGGCGCCGGTCTCTTTGTTCACCGCGAGTGCCTGGAAAAGATTGAATCGGGTGAGCGAATTGCGCGGCAGCGCACCGAAGTAACGGTCCAGATCGGTCTGCGCGCCACAGCCGAAATTCACCGACCAATTCGTGGCGAGCTGTGGTGCGTTGAATCCGACCGGCCACCACTGCTTGTCGCGCAGTCGCAGGCCGGTCGGCGAGGCGCTCACCACCGCGTCGGCCGATGGCGTCGACGGTGGCGCCTTCGCGTCGTCCGCGCACGCGCACAGCCCTGTCACCAGCAAGGCGGCCGTCCACACTGCGGCGAATCGCACCTGCGTCACGTTACGCGGCTTTCGCCTGTCGCCGATCGCGACACGAACCGGAACTTTCGAGTTGTGGTATTTGTCCCTTTCGGGCCGTAATCCGCGTCACTGTTCCGGTTCGCCGAGTGTTGCGAAGCACGTGTGCAGCGTGCGGGGCTTCCGGCGGCAACCGGTTATAGTTGGGCGGCTGATTGGTTTACTGACCTTGGATTCGGTCGAGGTCGCGGGTGACGGTTTGTCACCGATTGCGCGTTGTGCTGTCAATTAAGGGCGGTAACTCGATGACCGACAATCGATCGATGTTTCGAACCTGGTGGCGAGACCGGGTCGATTACCGCCACCTGGTCGAAACCTTCGAATCACACGGCGCACTCGGTCGATTCAAGTTCATGCTCGGCACCGGCGGGCTGGTCATGCTGCTGATCGCGGTGCTCGCCTCGATCGCGCAGGGTGACGTGGCCGGGCCGGTCGGCGAGGTGCAAGGCATCGTCGAGGCCCTCGTCGCCGGCGTGTGGACCCTGCGCTGGTGGTTCCTGCCGTGGCCGCGCGAACGTGAGTCGCTCGTCTGGATCGTGCTCTTCGACATCGATACCACCGCCAACGATCTGCTGGTCCACGACCGCATCATCGGGGTGCTCGGTGTCGTCCTGCTCGCCGCGATGGGCGGGTACGTCGCGGTGTTCCACGGCCCGCGGATCCTGGCGCTGCACGTCGGGTGGACCGTGCTGACCAGCGTGCTGCTCGCGGCGCTGATGGTCAGCGGCGCGCTGCCTGCCGAGCAGGCGACCGTCGGGGACACCGGCGCGGATCTCGCACTCGGCCTCGCGTTCATCCTGGTGATGGTCGTGGTTGTCGGGGTGATCCTGCCTTTTGTGCAGTTCAGCCACTGGCTGCTGCGCAGGGACGCGCTGTCCGACCCGCTGACCGGGCTGTTGAACCGGCGCGGTCTCGACTCCTATCTGCCCTCGCATATGCGCCGTGCGCAGCACCGCGCGGCCTACGTGACGACGCTGGACCTGGACCGGTTCAAGGTCGTCAACGACACTTTCGGGCACCCGTTCGGCGACGAGGTGCTTGTTCGAACGGCCCAGCGCCTGCGTGCCGCGGCCGATCCCGACGCCTTGATCGCCCGCACCGGCGGGGAGGAATTCGTGGTCGTCGGTTTCCTGCGCGAGGATGCCGCCGCGGTGGGGGATGGTCTGCGCGGGGCGGTCGAGACGATGCCCGACCTTCCGGTGCTGATCACCGCCAGTGTCGGGGTCGCCGTGCTCGAGGCGGCGGAATCGTACAGCGACGTGACCTACCGGCATCTGCTGCGCAGTTCCGATTCGGCGATGTATCGCGCGAAACGCCGCGGTGGCAACGCCGTCGTCGTCGCCGAGCAGGACGAACCGGTGCACCGCAGGCCGAAGCGCAGGCATGTCATCCGGCGCGGCAAGAACGCCGCCGCGACGCTGCCCGATGTGTGAAATTATTGCAGTTGTGCCGACGCTGATGAATCGAAATTCTGGACATGCCAATGGCATTCACGATAATCGATTCGAATCAAGCAGTCACGGAACGGATTACTTGAACAAGACCGCCAATTATCTTCTCTGAGTTAGTATTTCGTGCCCTCGCAATGGCATTTACAGTGGGTTGTCTCTTCTCTCTGTACCGGAGTAATGCGAGGAATCCCATGTACAAGAAATTCGCCGCCATCGGCGCTGCCGTTTTCGCGCTGGCGTTGCCATTAGCGGGCGCCCAAGTTTCGGCGGCGCCAGGCGGGATCGAGATCGAGCCTGCTCCGCCCGGCAAGATCACTATCGAGGTGGTGACGGTCAACGGAACCGGTTGCCCGAAGGACACCGCGGCCGTGGCGGTCTCTCCCGACAACACCGCGTTCACCGTGACCTACAGCCAGTACACGGCCGGGGTCGGACCGGGCACGGGCCCGATGGACTTCCGCAAGAACTGCCAGCTCAACCTGAAAGTGAATGTCCCGCAAGGCTTCACCTACGGGATCGCGTCTGCCGACTACCGCGGTTTCGCCAGCTTGGCGAAGGGGGCGACCGCGCTGGAGCGAGCCAGGTACTACTTCCAGGGCAACTCGCCGACCGACTTCGTCGACCACACTTTCGCGGGCCCGTTCAGTGATGACTGGCAGAAGACCGACACGACCGACGTCCATTCGATCGTCTACGCACCGTGCGGTGCCCGCCTCAACTTCAACATCAACACCCAGTTGCGGGTCGATGCGGGCAAATCGGACCCAAAGAAGGAGACCAGCTTCATCACGATGGACTCCACCGACGGCAGCATCAACACCACCTACCACTTCGCGTGGAAGGTGTGCCCCACCAACCCCTGATGCTCTCGGCCCGACGATGAGGGGCTGAGCGGCACAGGTGCAGGGACTCTCGGTGACGACAGGGTGGTTGAGCCCCGTTGCACCGGGAGTCCCTGTTTCGTACCGGTTTGTTTCCTCGGTGTTCAGGTGGGGAAATCCCCACTGCTCGCCGGACCACCGGCGATAGGCAGTGCCTTTGCTACTCACGAGTTCGGCGTTTTCGCGCTGCGTTCGCAACAAGTGCTGGGCTACAGTGCGTTACGCACCGGACTGACACCGCTGCCGACGACGAAAAATCATCGGCACGCTGTGTCTCCGTGGCACCGACCCTGATACCCGACTCGGCGTTCGTCCGCTGCGCACGCAGGCAGCCCGCGACCGCCGACCTACCGATGGATGGCTACTCTGCTGTGGATCCAGCTATGCGGCCCGCGTACTCGGCCTCCCACCGCCGGGAGCCGATCGCGCGGAAGACCGACGGCACGCAGTGGTAGACAGGGTGTACGCGACCGTTCAGCCCGACTATCGATGCGGTAGTCGGTTCAGGACACCGATGCGGTGTCGCCCACAGCGACGTAACGGTCTGCACCGCAATCGGATACAGGGTTTCAGTATGCGCTCATCCGTGACGATGGGTACCGGTTTCGGCTTCGGTTCCGTTGGGGGGACCCGCAGTCGCACGGTACGTGAAATGCAAAGCCGCCAAGCTCGCCTGTCGACCGGGCTACTGTTTTTGGAGAGGAAAGGTCTGTCGAGTGTTCAGCCGTATCGCAATCGTCAACCGTGGTGAGGCCGCGATGCGGCTCATACACGCCGTTCGGGACTTGGCCGCGGAAACCGGGCAAGCGATCGAAACCGTCGCCTTGCACACCGATGTCGACCGCACCGCCACGTTTGTGCGCGAAGCCGACATCGCCTACGACCTCGGTCCCGCGGCATCGCGCCCGTACCTCGATCTGAAGGTGCTCGAGCGCGCGCTGGTGGCGACCAAGGCCGACGCGGCCTGGGTCGGCTGGGGCTTCGTCGCCGAGGACCCGGCGTTCGCGGAACTGTGCGCGGAAATCGGCGTCACCTTCGTCGGACCGAGCGCGGACGCCATGCGCAAGCTCGGCGACAAGATCGGCGCGAAGCTGATCGCCGAAGAGGTCGGCGTTCCGGTGGCGCCGTGGAGTCGCGGTCCGGTCGAGACCCTCGACGCGGCGTTGGCCGCGGCTGAGAACATCGGCTACCCGCTGATGCTGAAGGCGACCGCGGGCGGCGGCGGGCGCGGCATCCGCGTCGTCACCAACCCCGGCGACCTCGCCGACGCCTACGAGCGCACCAGCCAGGAGGCCGCGCGCGCCTTCGGCAGCGGCATCGTGTTCCTGGAGCGCCTGGTCACCGGCGCCAGGCACGTCGAGGTCCAGGTGATCGCGGACGGCCAGGGCACCGCATGGGCACTCGGCGTCCGCGACTGCTCGGTGCAGCGGCGCAACCAGAAGGTCATCGAGGAGTCGGCCTCGCCGGTCCTCAGCGCGGAGCAGACCGCCGAGCTCAAGACCTCGGCCGAGCGGCTTGCCCTCGCGGTCGGCTACTGCGGCGCGGCGACCGTCGAATTCCTCTACCACCCCGGCGAGCAGCTGTTCGCCTTCCTCGAGGTGAACACCCGCCTGCAGGTCGAGCACCCGATCACCGAGTCCACCACCGGATTCGACCTGGTCAAGGCGCAGCTGCACGTGGCGTCGGGCGGCAAGCTCACCGGCGAGCCGCCGGCCGAGCGCGGCCACGCCATCGAGGCCAGGCTCAACGCCGAAGACCCCGACCGCGACTTCGCGCCGTCCCCCGGCCGCATCGCGCTGCTGAGCCTGCCTGCCGGGCCAGGCATCCGCGTCGACACCGGCGTCAGCACCGGCGACACCATCCCCGCCGACTTCGACTCGATGATCGCGAAGATCATCGCCTACGGTCGCGACCGCGACGAGGCACTCGGCAGGCTGCGCCGGGCGATGACGGAGACCACGGTCATCATCGAGGGCGGCGCGACGAACAAGAGCTTCGTGCTCGACCTGCTCGATCAGCCCGAGGTGATCGACGCCAGCGCGGACACCGGCTGGATCGACCGCGTCCGCGGCGAGGGCAGGCTGGTCTCGCACCGGCACTCCGCCGTCGCGCTGGCCGCCGCCGCCATCGAGGCGTACGAGGAAGAGGAACGCGTCGAGCGCCAGCGGCTGCTGTCGACGGCATTCGGCGGTCGCCCGCAGGTGCAGCACGAGAGCGGCAGGCCGCTGGATCTCAAGCTGCGTGGTGTCGGCTACCGGGTTCGGGTCGCCAGGGTCGGCGCCCACCGGTTCCGCGTCGGCATCGAAGCGGGCGACGACGTGCGCACCGCGGACATCGAACTCGATCGATTCGACCAGCACACCGGGCATATCGTCGTCAACGGCATCCGGTACCGGCTGGTCGCGGCCACGCACGGACCGATCCACCTGATCGAGGTCGACGGCATCACCCACCGGGTCAGCCGCGATGAGGGCGGCGTCGTCCGTTCGCCCGCACCCGCGCTCGTGGTCGCCACGCCGCTGGAGATCGGCGCCGAGGTCGAAGCGGGCGCGCCGGTGCTGGTGCTGGAGAGCATGAAGATGGAGACGGTGCTGCGTGCGCCGTTCAAGGCGCGGCTGAAGGAATGCGCCGTTTCGGTCGGCACCCAGGTGGAGACCGGTGCACCGCTGCTGCGGCTCGAGCCGATCGCCGATGACGACGACGCCGCCGAGGACACCTCGAGCGGTGCGACCGTCGAGTTGGAACTGCCCGCGTTGACCGACGACGTCCCGGCTCGCCTGCGCACCACGCGCGGTCGGGAAGATCTGCGCAGCCTGCTGCTCGGCTTCGATGTCGACCCGCACGACGAGCGCAGGGTCCTCGACGACTATCTCGTCGCGCGGCAGGCCGCCATCGCCGACGGCCACCGGCCGCTGGCGGGCGAGCTCGAACTCCTCGAGGTGTTCGCCGATCTCGCCGAGCTGAGCCGCAACCGGCCTGCCGCCGAGGACGGCACGGGCACGGGCCACGTGCACAGCGCCCGCGAGCACTTCCACACCTACCTGCAGAGCCTCGATGTCGGGCGGGCCGGGCTGCCGGAAACCTTCCAGGCCAAGCTGGCCAAGGCGCTCGGGCACTACGGCATCACCGAGCTCGATCGTTCCGCCGATCTCGAAGCCGCGGTGTTCCGCATCTTCCTCGCCCAGCAGCGCGCGTCCGCGTCGGCGACGGTGATCGCGGCCTTGTTGCGCGGTTGGCTGCGGGAGCCACCGCCGGACGACACGCTGCGCGAGTCCGTCGGCGTCGCGCTGGAACGCTTGGTGGCCGCCACTCAGGTCCGCTTCCCCGTGGTCGCCGACCTCGCGCGCGGCATGGCGTTCTCCTGGTTCGGTCAGCCGCTGCTGCGCCGCAACCGCGCCCGCGTCTACGCCGACGTGCGTAACCACCTGCGGCACTTGGATGCTCACCCGGATGCGGCGGACCGTGCTGAGCGCGTCGCCGAAATGGTCCGCAGCACTGAGCCTTTGGTGCGGCTGCTGGGGCAGCGGTTGATCCGCGACGACCTGGACAACACCATCATGCTCGAGGTGCTGACCCGCCGGTACTATGGCAACAAGGGTCTCACCGACGTGCGCAGCAAGGTGTTCAGCGGCTGCACTTTCGTTGTCGCGCAACGCGCGGGCTCGTGCGTGGTCTCTGCCGCGGTGAGCTTCGATGCGCTCGGCACCGCGCTCGACGGGCTCGCGGAGCTGGCTTCGGGCGGCGAGGATGCCATCGACGCGGACATCTACGTCGCGTGGGAGAAGCAGCCGGAGGACTTCGGCGCGATGGCCGCGGCCCTGCACGACATCGTCACCGCGCACCCGCTGCCGAGCCAGGTGCACCGGATCACCGCCACCGTCGCAGGCAGTGGCGGCGCGGTGATGCACCACCACTTCACCTTCCGCCGATTGTCCACGGGCATGACCGAGGAACGGCTGATCCGCGGCCTGCACCCGTACATCGCGCAGCGGATGCAGCTCGAACGGCTGAGCAAGTTCGACCTCACCCGGCTGCCGTCCTCCGACGAAGAGGTCTACCTCTTCCGCTCGGTGGCGCGGGAGAACCCGTCCGACGACCGCCTCGTCGCATTCGCGCAGGTGCGCGACCTGACCGAGCTGCGTGATCACGAGGGCAGGCTGGTCGCGCTGCCGACGGCCGAGGACACCATCGCCATCTGCCTCGACTCGATCCGGCGTGCGCAATCGCAGCGCCCGTCGAAGACCCGGTTCAACACCAACCGGATCGTGGTCTACGTGTGGCCGCCGAGCAACATCACCCGCGCGGAGCTGGCGACGATCGCCGAACGGGTGCTGCCGACCACGGCGGGCGCCGGGCTCGAAGAGATCCTTTTCATTGCGCGCCAGCGCAATCCGCGTACCGACGAGCTGGTCAAGATCGCCGTGCGCATCTCGTTCGATGCCACCGGCACCCCCGAGCTTACGGTCGGTGCGCCGCCGACCGAGCCGGTCGAGCCGCTCGACGACTACCGGCTGAAGGTGCTGCGCGCGAGCAGCCGCAACACCGTGTACCCGTACGAATTGACCAGCCTGCTCGGCAAATTCGTCGAATACGACCTCGACGACGCGCACAAGCTGGTGCGGGTCGACCGGCCGAAGGGACGCAACTCCGCGGCGATCGTCGCCGGCGTCGTCACCACGAAGACGCGGCGGCATCCGGAGGGCGTCAGTCGGGTCATCCTGCTCGGCGATCCGACGAAATCGCTTGGCGCGCTGTCGGAGCCGGAGTGCCGTCGGATCATCGCCGCGCTGGATCTGGCCGAGCAGATGCGGGTGCCGCTGGAGTGGTACGCGTTGTCCTCCGGCGCCAGGATCTCCATGACGTCGGGCACCGAGAACATGGACTGGGTGGCCGCCGCGCTCAAGCGGATCGTCGAGTTCACCCAGGACGGCGGCGAGATCAACATCGTCGTCGCGGGCATCAACGTTGGCGCGCAGCCGTATTGGAACGCCGAGGCGACGATGCTCATGCACACCAAGGGCATCCTGGTGATGACGCCCGACTCGGCGCTGGTGCTCACCGGTAAGCAGGCGCTCGACTTCTCCGGTGGTGTGTCGGCCGAGGACAACTTCGGCATCGGCGGCTACGACCGAGTGATGGGTCCCAACGGGCAGGCGCAGTACTGGGCGCCGGACCTGGCGGCGGCGCGCGACGTGCTGATGTCGTACTACGACCACACCTACGTCGTGCCCGGCGAGGACGGACCGCGACGGGCGAGCACCACCGACCCCATCGACCGCGACATCTCCGATTTCCCGCACATCATCGAGGGCAGCGACTTCACCACCGTCGGCGAGATCTTCTCCGCCGAGGCGAACCGGGATCGCAAGAAGCCCTTCGATATTCGGACCGTCATGCGGGCGCTGTCGGACCAGGACCACCCGGTGCTGGAACGCTGGGCGGGCATGGCCGATGCGGAAACCGCGGTGGTGCAGGACATGCACCTCGGCGGCATCCCGGTGTGCACGCTCGGCATCGAGTCGCAGTCGGTGCCGCGCCGCGGCTTCCCCCCCACCGACGGCCCGGACACCTACACCGCGGGCACGCTGTTCCCGCGGTCGTCGCAGAAGGCGGCGCGCGCCATCAACGCGGCGAGCGGCAACCGCCCGCTGGTGGTGCTGGCGAACCTGTCCGGATTCGACGGTTCGCCGGAGTCGCTGCGCAAGTTGCAGCTGGAGTACGGCGCCGAGATCGGCCGCGCGATCGTCAACTTCCGTGGGCCCATTGTGTTCTGCGTGATCTCGCGGTACCACGGCGGCGCGTTCGTGGTGTTCTCGAAGGCGCTGAACCCGAACATGACGGTGCTCGCGATCGAGGGCTCGTTCGCGTCGGTGCTCGGTGGCGCACCCGCGGCCGCGGTGGTGTTCGCGGGTGACGTGAATGCCCGCACTGCCGCCGACTCCCGCGTCCGTGAACTGGAGGCCCGCGTTGCCGCGGCCACCTCCGGCGCCGAACGTGGCGCCTTGCGGGCCGAGCTCGATGAGCTCCGCTCGTCGGTCCGCACCGAGAAGCTCGGCCAGGTGGCGGCGGAATTCGACGGGGTGCACAACATTCAGCGTGCCGTCGAGGTCGGCTCGGTCGACGCCGAGATCCGCGCCGCCGAACTGCGGCCGCGCATCATCGAAGCGATCGAGTCGCATCTGCGGTAGTCAACTGCGTTGTGGTGAACAAGGCCTGGCACTTTGGTGCCAGGCCTTGTTTTTTGTGCCGAATCGATTGCGGCGCATCGGTGCATTGGGATCAAGCGGGCGCAGAGGGTAGCTATGGCGCTGCTTCGCCCCTACAATCCAGGCACGAGTGATCGGAGCTTCCCGTGTCGACAATTCTGTATGTCCTTCTCGAACCACTGCTCGGTGCTCTCGGGGCCTCCTATTGGGCAACCATATTCATGATCGGTCCGCCGAACTGAGTTTTCTTCGCTGAGCCTGTCGACGCAGTGGCGCGGCGGGCTGCTTTCGTGACGGCGGGGTTCGCACATCCAGCGCGGCCGGGTGCTGCGCAGGCGAGTCCTCATGTCTGATTTGCCCGAATTAGGCTGGGGTGGTGAATGTAGAAATTACACCCCTGCCAGGGATCGGCGTACGCAAGGACTTTCCGCTCGCCAAGGTGCGCCGGCGGATCGGGGTCATCGATCATCGAGACGGCGCTATCGATCTGATCATGACGAAACTCGACGATCCGGAAAGCACCGTGCAGATTCCGCTGACCGAAGAGGAAGCGGGGGTGCTGGCGAATCTGCTCGGCGCCCCGCAGGTGGTCGCGCGGCTGCGTGCGGAGCACCGCGACATGGCCGGATTGAACACCAGGCAGATGTCGATTCGGCGCGGATCACCGTACGCGGGGCGGACGCTCGGCGCGACGGCGATGCGGACACGGACGAAGACATCGATCGTCGCGGTCATGCGGGTGGGACAGGTAATCGCCTCGCCGGGACCGGATTTCGAGTTCGGTGCGGGCGATGTCGTGGTACTGGTCGGCACCGACGAAGGTCTCGATGCCGCCGCTCACGTGCTGACCGACGGCTGAGGCGATGGGGGAGAGCGGAACCGCGCTGGCGTTGATCCAGCTGGGGGCGGTGCTTTTCGGGTTAGGGGTGCTCGGACGGATCGCGGCCAAGATCGGCATGTCGCCGATCCCGTTGTATCTGATCGGTGGGCTGGTCTTCGGGACGGGTGGGTTGATCGAGCTGCGGCATGCGGACGACTTTCTCCACCTGGCCAGCGAAATCGGGGTGGTGTTGCTGCTGCTGTTGCTCGGATTGGAGTACAGCGCTGCGGAATTGGTGACCGGGATGCGAAGATCCTGGCCCGCCGGGCTGCTCGATATCGTGCTCAACGCGACACCGGGTGTGCTGGTTGCGGTCGCCCTCGGGTGGGGCACGACCGGCGCCATCGCGATGGCGGGGGTCACCTACATCTCCTCGTCGGGAATCGTCGCGAAAGTGCTGAACGACCTCGGCCGCCTCGGCAACCGGGAGACGCCGGCGATCCTGTCGATCCTGGTGTTCGAGGATCTGGCGATGGCGGGGTATCTGCCGGTGCTGACGGCGGTGCTCGCCGGGGTCGGCTTGGTCGCGGGCTTGCAGACCTTGGCGATCGCGCTGGGCGCGGTCACCGCGGTGCTGGTCGTCGCGTTGCGCTTCGGCAGACAGGTGTCGGCGGTGCTGGCCAGCAAGGACCGTGAGGTCTTCCTGTTGAAGGTGCTCGGCGCGGCGCTGCTGGTCGCCGGTGTCGCGTCGGCCGTGCAGGTTTCGGCGGCGGTCGGCGCGTTTCTGCTCGGCATCGCCGTGTCGGATGCCACCGCCCGCGACGCGACGAAGATCCTGGAGCCGTTGCGAGACCTGTTCGCGGCGTTGTTCTTCGTGCTGTTCGGGCTCAGCACCGACCCGGCGAGCATTCCGCCGGTGCTGTTGTGGGCCGTGCTGCTCGCGGTCGTCACCACGGCGACCAAGGTCGCCACCGGATGGTGGGCCGCCAAGCGGGGTGGCGCCACCCCGCTCGGCCGCGTCCGTGCGGGGACAGCCTTGGTCGCGCACGGTGAGTTCTCGATCGTGATCGCGGGTCTCGCGGTCGGCGCCGGGGCGGTCCCCGACGAATTCGCGGCCCTGGCAACGACTTACGTGCTCCTGATGGCGATGCTCGGCCCGATCGCGGCGCGCGTCGCTGAGCCGGTCGTGCGGATCGTCAAAGGTCAACCGCCCGTTCCGAAGAGCGAGGTCGGCGAATGAGGGTTCGGTCAGTCGGCGGCCGCGCCCGCGGTGATCCGGTTGTCCGGCAGGCCGACTCGGCTGGCGATGTTGCCGCGCAGCGGGAGGAAGGTCCCGTCACGCAAGGACTGTTCGATGTCCTCTAGCGAATGACCCTTGGTTTCGGGCACGGCGAAGTACACGAAAACGAAGGACAGCAGGTTGAATCCGGCGTACATGACGAATGCCGGGCCGAGCCCGAGTCCGTCGATGGTGGACAGCGCGGTGAGCGTGAGCACCAGATTCGAACCCCACAACGCGACAGCGTGCAGGCTGGTGGCGCGGTCCCTGATGCTCAGCGGGTAGAGCTCGGAGCCGAGCAACCAGCCGACCGCCTGCAGCCCTGCGGCATTGCAGGCCATGTACGCCAGCATCAAGGCGAGCGTGAGGTACCGGTTGGGGTGATCGGTGAGCACGAACATCAACCCGAAACCGAACAGGAACACCGTCGAGCCGGGAATCAACGTGAGCATCAATCGCCTGCGCCCGACCACGTCGACCAGTCGCTCGCCGACGGCGGTGAAGATCAGATACACGGCGGCGATGCCGAGGCCGGACCACACGACCAGGTCTGCGCCGAAGCCTGCGGCGGTGCCGAGGATGGTGTGCGAGTAGTAGATCATCATCTCCAGCCCGGACAGCTGGGTGAAGGCCGCGATGCCGAGTCCGGCGATGAGTGCAGGCCGGGCCCAACGCTGGGTGAGGTTCGCCCAGCCGCCGCGCGAATCCTTGGTCTCCTGCTGGGAGATCGCCCAGATCTGCAGGGTTTCCTCGACGGCGGCCGTCCGGTTGGGGCGCATCCAGCGCAGCACCACCCTGGCCTTGCCGACGGTGCCGTTCTCGATGAGCCAGCGTGGCGTTTCCGGCAGCTGGAGCATCGCGGCGGCGAGCACGAGTGCGGGGAACACCGCGATCCCGATCATCCACCGCCAGTTGCTGTTCGCCTCGGGAGTGCCGCCCGCGGCCGCGACCACGCTGACGAGGTTCGCGAGGAAGATGCCGACACCGATCGCGATGTTGAAGAACGTGACCATCGCGCCCCGGCGCTGTGGCGGCGCCAACTCGGCGATGTAGGTCGGCACGATCTGTGAGCAGGCGCCGACCGCGAGGCCGAGGAAGAGCCTGCAGACCGTCATCATCCAGGCGTCCACCGCGAGCGCGCAGGCCAGCACGCCCACCGCGAACACGCAGGCGATGATGAAGATGGTCTTGCGGCGCCCGAGCTTCTTCGACAGCGACCCGCCGACCAGCGCGCCGATCACCGCGCCTGCGAGGATCGCCGCGGTCACGATTTCCTGCCGCGTGTGGTCGATGCCCCACTGTGCCGACATCTTGGGGAGCGCGCCGGAGATGATGCCGGTGTCGTAGCCGTAGAGCATGCCGCCCAACGCGGCGAACAATGCCACAATCGCGACATTTCTCCCGGCACTCTGCTTTTCATCCCGTGTCGCCTTTTCCGGCGGTGAGATGACCATTTCGTATCCGTCGAGGTTGCGACGGCGCAGCCGAGGAATGAAACTTCTCCGTCTGCTAATTGTCGTTTTCTCGAGAGACATGCGCTCCAGTCGACCAGTGTTCGAACGTGCTGCGCAAATCGAAGGTGATTATTTGTGAGTTGGCTAACCTTTCTGTTTATTTTTTGTGCTCATTTTCCGTACACCATTTACCGGACAATGGTTACGCAACGGGCGACCGGTGCTGCCGTGGCCGGACGGTGCACGACACACGCATGTTTGGCCGACGCCTGCGTGAGTTGGTAGAAAGTCTTGGTGCCCAACATCATCACGAGATTCACGTCGTCCCTTCGGTATTCGCGAGTGGTGACGCGGTCGGTCTGTGTCGACCCCGAACTGGACGTGACGTGCACGCTGGTTCGCGCCGGTGATCTGGCGGCCGGGCGGCGGCTGTTGGCGCAGACTCGTGACGATGCGGAACTGCGCTGCCTGCGGGTCAGCGAGGTCAGCGACGCGGCGGTGGACCGAGTCGACGAATTGGCCCGCCTGTCCGAATCGTCGCCCGATGATCCGGATCTCGCGGTGTGGCTGGGGACGACGCGCATCAGGCAGGGTTGGCGGGTGCGCGGCGCAAGCCGCGCCGAGTACGTCAGCCGCACGCAGTTCGAGCAGTTCTGGCAGATCCTCGGCGGCGCCCGCGATCCGCTCGTGCGGGCCGCCGAACTCTTGCCCGCCGACCCGGTGCCGTGGGATTCGTTGCAGTGGTTGGGACTCGGCCTCGAATCCGACCGCGCCGAGCTCGACGACATCTGGGCGCAGCTGTCGCGCCGGACGCCGAATCTATACGCGGGTAACTACTCTCGCGTTCAGGTGCTGTGTGAGAAGTGGCTGGGCAGCAACGGGGAAGTGCTGGAGTTCGCCGACGGTTTGGCCGATCGGGTGCCCGCGGGTGATCCGATGACGGCGTTGGTGGTCGCCGCGCATCTCGAGGCCGCCAGCGAGGCGGACTGGCCGCTGGCGAGTTACTTTCAGAGCCCGGCGATTCGCGATCACCTCGTGGCGTCGGCGGATCGCTGGGCAGCCAACGAAACTGCTCATATTCGGACGCCGGAGGCGCACCATCTATTCGGCGCAGGTCTTTTCCTCGCGGGCGACCACGACCGGGCGCGACGGCATCTCGCACAGGTCGACGGCAAGGTCATGCCCGAGCGGTTGCCCTGGGTGTACCCGCTCAATTACTGCCCCGGCTACGACTACCTGAGCGTGCGCAGACAGCTCCGGCTGAGCTGACCGATCAGCTCCCGCGCAGGCCGAGGCCGCGCAGCTCCAGCGCGGCCAGCTCGCGCACCGTGTCCTCGTCGCCGTTGCGCCATGCCGTCACCACCTCCGGGTCGATCCGGTGCAGCCGGCGCAGCGGTTGATGGGTGAGCGCACGCAGCGCGAGCAGATCCTGCCCGGCCGGATCGGCCCGGAGACCGACCGCCGCCCCGGCCCTGCGCATCCAGCGCACCCGCAGCGGCAGCCAGACGAACAAGACCAACCCGATCGGGACGATCAACGACCCGATCGCCAGGGCGAGGGCCAGCTCGTGCACGAGCGCCTGCTGGTCGTGCCCGGCCTCGGCCATCGATCTGGCTGCGGTGGCGGCTCGTTCGAACGGCGACGTCAGATCGTCGCCGACCACCGGAACCCGCCCCACCTTGCCGCCGACGGTGCCGAGGTTGTCGGCCAAGCCACTGCCCGCGCCCTCCAACTTCTGTCCGGGCACGGCGAGCTTGCCCACCAGCTCGTGTAGCCACAGCGCGGTCCAGATCGCCGCGTACACCCATGCGGCGACCAGCAGATCGGTGACCAGTTGACGAATGGCGACAGGTGCGCGATCGGCATAAATCTTCACCAGCCCAGAATCCCCCGGTCGCCGCGCGAAAACTCGAAAAGCGGCACTAGACCGCGGAACTCGTGGTGCCCTTCGCCAGTTCGGTCAGCGAACCGTTCCGTACCGTCATCGCCGACAACGCGACGCCCGCCGTCTTCAGCTATCAGATCTACAACGGGGAACTCGACGATCTGCCGAAAGGCCTTGCTACGAGCAATGATCAGCTGATCGCCAAGGCGATCGATGCGTTGCGGCGCTCGGGCGAGGCCAGCGGTCCCGATGGTGCGGCGGAGTATCCCGAAGGCACCGACCTCGGTGGCGGCGGCAACATCCTCCTCGATTTCTCGTGGATGAACGTTATCCAGGACATCTTCCGTGTCGGCTCGCTGCTGTTTCCGAACTGCGACGGGTTCGTCGCCAGTGGCACCGTCGGCAAGAACAAGGTCGGCTGGGATCGGGCCATCGACGCCGCAGGCGGCACCATCTACCGCCAGACCATCCGGTACCCAGGCTACGACTCGCGGGCCGGCTGCGGGAGCAACTCCGATTACACCGTCACCTGGTCGGTCGCCCGCAGTCGCGCGCATGGTCCGAGCCTGCGAAACTTCCTGCGCGAGAACGGACTTGTGCCGTCACCTGGTCTTCGTTCGCTCTCGTCCGGCGGCCCGTTCAGCGTTCGGCGGCTCATGTACTGAACGGGCGGAACCCTTCAGCGGATGCGGTCGTAGATCGTCGCGATCTCGCCGAGCTCGCCGACTTCTTGATGGGTGAGCGTCCATGTCGAACCCGGCAGGCCGTCCTCGAACAGTCGCTGCCCGCCGCCGACGATCTCGGGGGTGATCAGGAGGAACAGCCGGTCGACCAGGTCCGCGGCGAGCAGCGGCTTCAGGATGCTCGGGCTGGTGTTGACGAGGATGTTGCCGGTGCCAATGGCTTTCAGTTCCGTGACGACATCGGCGGCGGGCGCGTTCAGCACGCGGGTACGCTCCCACGGCGCTTCGGTCAAAGTGGTGGAGAGCACGACTTTTTCGGTGTCGACCAACCATTTCGCGTAGCCGCGATCGCGGGGATCGGCGTTCTCGTCCGCGGCGACCGTCGGCCAATAGCCGAGGAAGCCTTGGGCATTGGGCCGGGAGAGCAGTGCTGTCGTCGCGCCGTCCCAGATCTGGGTGAGATGGTTTCGGCCGACGTCGGTGGTCGCGTAGCGAACGATAGCGCCGAGGTCGCCGGGTCCGTCGGGCCCGTGGTAGCGCCCGTCGAGGGTGATGGCGATGTTCGCGGTGACCTTGCGGCCGGTGGTGTTGGTCATGACGTTTCCTTTTCCTGCGGTGAACTTTTCAGCGTTGAGCGGTGCCGACGGCGTCGGCGAGGTTGTCGAGGACTTGGCCCCAACCGGTTTCGATTCCGGCAATGGCGGGGACTGCCTCGACGGTGGTTTCGGTGATGCTGAGGTCCAGGTGCAACCGGGTGCCTTCCTGGACCGAGGTGAGGGTCAGGTCGTAGCGGCCGGTGAACGAGACCGCGCCCGCGGGGTCGAGCACCGAGAGATCGAATTCGAGATGCGCGGGTTCCTGCGCGGCGTTGACCCGTCCTTCGGAGCGATACCGGCGTTCGGCATCGCGGAACTCGAGGACGGCGCGCCCGCCCGGCTTCGGCTCGAGGACGCACTCGGTGACCGTCATCGACGGCGGCGCCCACCAGGTGGCGAGCAGATCCGGGTCGACCCAGTACTGCCAGAGCACCTCCGGTGGCGTGGCGAGCACGCGTTCGAACGTGAAGGTGCGTCCGTCCGCCCAGCGGTCCCGGTCCGCGAGCGCGGATTCCGCGTCGATGGCCGCGCGATACCTGGCGACGACATCGCGCTCGTCGGCATGCGCCTCGATGAGCTCGATCAGCCCGCGGACCCGACGTTCGAGGTCGTGCAAGGGTGCCGCCTCGACCGCATAGACGCGGCGTTGCCCGAGCGGGAAGACCGTGACAAGCCCTGCGCGAGAAAGGGTTTGGAGGTGCTTGGTGGTCTGCGGCTGGCGTAGCCCGGTCAGCTCAGCCAGCTCGCCGACGGAGCGCGGCCGCTCGGCGAGCAACTCGACGATGCGCCACCGGGCGCCGTCGCCGAGCGCTGATGCGATCTGTTCCATGCTTCAAAGTATTCACTGAAGAGAATATTCTTGTCAAGGAATGCTTTGAGCGAGCGGTTCGGGCAGGTCAGCGGCGTGCAGGATGTGCAGGGTGCTGACGGCTCGGGTCAACGCGACGTAGAGGCGTTGTAGGCCACGCTGTTCCGCCGCGGCGATGCGGGCAGGCTCGACGACCACGACGGTGTCGAACTCCAGGCCCTTGGCGAGGGTGACCGGCGCCAGCGTGAGGGGAGTGGTGTCGGGGCTCGCCGTCTCGGCGCCGAGGACGGTGTGCGGTAGGCCTGCCTGCGTGAGTGCGTCCCGCAGCCAGGGGATGTCGGCGTCGGCGGCGATGAGGCCGATGGACCCTTCCTCGGAAAGGGCGGTGGCACAGGCGTTGACGACCACGGTGGTCAGGTCCGCCGGTGCGGTTTCGGTGATGCGGAGTGCATCGTCGGACTGCCGGAACGAGGCGGGGCCGCGCAAATCCGGCGCGATGTGCGGCAACAGTCGTGCGGCGTAGTCGATGATCTGCGCAGGGACGCGGTAGCCGCGCGTCAGCTCCTCGATCTTCCCGTCGGGCTTGTCGAGGTGGGTGAGCAGGGTGGACCAGTCGTGGACCGCCGCGGCGCTGGTGGCCTGGGCCAGATCGCCGAGGACGGTGCACGAGCCCGCCGCCCGCCGCGCGATCGCGCGAATCTGCATCGCGCTGAGGTCCTGGGCTTCGTCGACGACGATATGACCGAGCCTGGCAGGGCGCTCGACCAGCGCCGCGGCCTCGTCGAAGAGGGCGAGGTCCGCGCTGCTCCACGCCATCGTCTTGACGCTGCGCGGGCGCGGCGTGCGCAGGATCGCCTGCTGTTCTGCCTCGGTCAGGATGCCGTCCGCCGCGCGGGCGAGCTGGTCCTGGTCGGTGAGGAGCTCGAAGATCAGTCGCGCGGGATCGACCTTGGGCCACATCAGGCCGACGCTGTGCCGAATTGCCTTGGCGCGACCGAGTTGTCGGAGCGTATCGGTGCCGGTCGAGTGCCCGGCCCGCTCCATCTGGCGCAGCACCAGATAGGCCAGACGCTGGGCCAGCAGCTCTAGGCCCGCGTGGTAGCTGGTGCCGCGGCCGCGCACGGCATCGAGTTCGTCGGCGAGCTCCTCGGGATACAGCCGCCAGGTGCGATGCTGATGCTTGACCTCCAAGGTCTGCTCGCTCGGTTGGATGCGCGACCACAGATGGTTATCGATGACCTCGGCCATGCGGGTATCGCCTTTGATCCGAGCCACGTCCGGATCGTCGACGCGGTCGACAATGCGATCCGGATCGATCAGCTCGTCGATGGTGGTCTGGGAGACCTCCACCTCGCCGAGCGCGGGCAGCACGTTGCGGACGTAGGCGAGAAAGGAGCGGTTGGGGCCGATGACGGCGACCCCGCCGCTCGTTCGTAATCGCTCCCGCTCGCTGAACAGCAGATATGCCAAACGGTGCAGGCCGACAGCGGTTTTCCCGGTGCCAGGCGCGCCCTGGATGCACAGCGTGCGCTCCATCGGCGCACGGACCAGGCTCATCTGCTCCGGCTGAATGGTGGCTACGATATCGCGCATCGGACCCTTGCGTGGCCGCTCGATCTCCGCGGCCAAGAGTCCACTGGCCGAGGCGATCCGGCTCTCGAGTGACTCGTCCTCGAACGCGCTCAGCATGCCGTCGCGGTCGAAGCCGTACCGGCGTCGAACCCGGACGCCCCGCGAATCCTGGTGACTCGCTTCATAAAAGGCGCTCGACAGCGGCGCGCGCCAATCGATGACCATGAGCTCGCCCGCCTCGTCGCTCACCCCGCGGCGGCCGATGTAGACCCGATCGCGGTCGGGATCGCTTGCCGGTGAACGGCTGTCGCGCAGCTCGTCCGGCGGATAGTCCAGGCGGCCGAAAAACAAAGGCACACCCTCGATATCGGACAGCTCCTCGACCTGGTTGACGCGCCACCGGCGCATCGCGGTGTTGGTCACCTTGTCCCCGATGGCATCGCCGTCGGCTGCGCCTGTGCGCAACATCCGCTCCACCTCCCCGCGCATCCGGGCGAGTGCGGCACGGCAGGCGACCATATAGTCACGCTCCGCACGTATTTCGGGCTCGACAAATTCGCGGTCTGCTTGATTCATGATGAGGGTCCCCGAGATCGAATGCTGACGAGGTCAAGCGCTCGACCCTACGCGGGTATCCAGGTGCGTACCAACAGGTTTTCGCCGTTGCGGATGACCCCCCGGTCCTTCCTTCGGCCGATGCCAGGCCTCGGCGCTCGTGCCTACGGTTGGCTCATGGAATCGCTGCTGGATTTCGTCCGCGCTCGCATCGCCGAGGACGAGGCGGGGGCTCGTGCCGATCGAGGCAACGGCGGCTGGTCGGGGCGCCGGATCCTCGACGAGTGCGCCGCCAAGCGGGCGGTGCTTGCGGCGTTGGAACGCGACCGGAAGAAGAAGTCCGAGGAGGACGCCTGGGATTGGCTGGACGAAGAATCTGCGATGTCATGGCTTTTCGGCGACTCGAAGGAGGACCAGTCCAAGCGGCTCGCGCGGGAGATCTTGCTGGCGATGGCGCTGCCGTACGCCATGCATCCGGACTATCGGCAGGAATGGTCCGCGCCACCCCGGCGCAGCCGCAGGTTCTGGTAGCTCGCTGGCGCATCCGGCTCGGACGCAGCGGGCCCGGCCGCGCGTGCGGCCGGGCCCGTGTCGGTGTCTCTTACCTGCTTACTTCGATCAGGCGCTTGCGCAGCCAGGTCAGCGCGGTGGCGCCACCACCGACCGAGTACCAGGGGTAGCTCTGGTGGATTCCGGACTTCAAGAAGTCGTCGACCTGCTTCTTGCGCTCTTCGTACGCCGAGTTGTTGAGCTGGTCGGACAACAGGCCGAGCCCGCCCGCCGCGAGGGCGTCGCTGATGAGTTCGTTCGCTTGTGCCTGGTAGGAGCCGAGTTGGCCCGGGTCCGGGTTGGAGATCTGCGCGAAGAAACCGGCGATCCGTGCGGCGTAGTCGCCGTCGGGGGTCGCGCAGTACAGATCGCCAGGGGCACAGAAGGTGTAAGTCTGCGACGAGAGCCAGCCGAAGCCGCCGATGCGCGGGCCGCCTGCGCCCGCACCCGCGACGGGCGGGCCGATCAGGGTGTCGGTCGGGGAGCGACGGGGATCGGAGATGAGTCCGACCAGCTCGACCCGGTCGGGGGACACCACACCGAGTCCGGTGCCGATCTCGGCAGCGAGGTCGCCTGCCGCGTCCGCGCCCTGGCTGTAGCCGAGCAGCGCGAAGTGCGTGGAGTCGCAGCGCTGCGCCACGTCACGGACCAGGTTCCTGGCATTCGCGACGGCCTCGTGTTTGGAACGACCGTACACATCGCCTTCCCAAGGGAAAGCGGTGGCAGGGTAGGCGACATAGCCGGTTTCGACGTCGCCGGGCAAGTTGTCGGCGACCGCGGCGAGCATCCCCTTGCCCGGGTCGGTGGTCGAGGTTTCCCAGGTTCCGGGAACCGCGACAACATACATTTCGGGACAACCCCGAGGGGCCGCCTGCGCGGTCGACGCGACACCGACCGGTAGGACGGCGGTCATCGTCGCAGCCGCACACGCGGCGGTGATCTTCCATCGCGAAAACATCGTTGTACTCCGTGTACTCACTGCCAGGCGGGTGCCCGGTCGGCGAAGGCGCTCGGTGTCCGGTTGAGCGCCGAAGGCTGTCTTTTCTTCAGTTGGATACCATGTGCGCCGGGGATGTCCCCGCAGATGGGAACAGTGTCCCAGAAAGTTCCCCCCACGCATGCTGTTCTGTACAGAGCGTAGTTGTTCGTCTGGGCGCGCCTGGCGCGGATGAGTCCTCGACTTCGGAACCTACCGGATGAGATCGAACTTTGCCCCGCACGCTGGTTAACACCAATCCGCGTGCCGCCGATGAGCCTCGATTCAACCGCGCGGAAACCGGCGCGGGATGGTCTCCTGTTCTCGTGCGGATTCCACACGTCCTGGTGGCGTTGCTGTTGCTGCTCCTGCCTATTGGGTGTGCGACTGGACCCGCTCCGATGGATTGGACGGCGGTCTGGATGACCGCACCGCACTTGCCAAGCAAGACGGCCACCCCGAATTGGTCGGTCGCCGGGTTCGCGAATCAGACACTGCGACAAGTGGTCCGGGTCAGCGACGGCGGAGCAACCACGCGCGTGCGCCTGACCAATCGTTACGGCACAACGGCGCTCATGGTTGCAGGGGCAACCATTGCGCGCAACGGCCGCAACGGCAGCATCCTGCTGGACACACTGCGCACCCTTTCCCTGGATCGCGATCCGGCGTTTCGGATTGCGCCGGGCGCCGAGGTGGCGACCGATCCAGTGCCCTTGGCGCTCGCACCACTGGAATCGATAACCATCACCCTCTACTTCGCCGAGCCGACCGGTCCGGCGACGCAGCACGCGCAAGCACTCGCCACCACGTATCGGGCCGAAGGGGATCATCGCGCGGACCCGACCGCCGACGCCTTCACCGAAACCACCCGGTCCTGGTACTACCTGGCCGGTGTCGACGTGCAGAACGTCTACCCACCGCGTCCCGGCGTCGTTGCATTCGGCGATTCCATCACCGACGGTGTCGGCTCGATGCCCGACTTCGACAACCGATTTCCCGACGAACTGGCCGAACGGCTCGCCTTCGCAGGCGCGGCCCGCCCGATCCTGAACGCGGGCATCAGCGGCAACCGCGTCACCGTCGACTCCAGCACGCTCGGCGACGCAGGCGTGCGCCGCTTCCGCCGCGATGTCCTCGACCAACCCGGCGTCGGCACCGTGATCATCTTCGAAGGCATCAACGACATCGGACTCAGCCGGAATGTCCCCGGCGCAGGCGATCCCGCGGTGCCGGTCTCGACCGCCCAACTGATCGCAGGCCTGCGCGACCTGATCAACCAAGCTCGTTCCCGCGACCTCCGAGTAATCGGCGCAACGATCCTGCCCTACTTAGGCTCTCCCTACGCCAGCGCAGGCGAACCGACCCGCGACGCCGTCAACGACTGGATCCGCACCTCCGGCGAATACGACGCCGTCCTCGACTTCGACACCCTGCTGGCCGATCCCACCGCCCCCGACCGCCTCGACCCCACCTTCGACAGCGGCGACCACCTGCACCCCAACGACGCGGGCTACCGCGCCATGGCCGCAGCAGTGCGCCCAGCAGATCTGCGCCAGTAGGTATGGGGGACAGGGGGATTGCTAGGGTGCTGGGGTATCTGCCGGGGAAGGCTCCGGTGGTGGGGACGGATCGCTGACGGGGCTGAGGACGGGTATGAAGCGAGCAGGTGGGGCGGGTAGTGTTGCGCGCCTTGGCATGACGGTGTTGGTCGCTGGTCTTTTCGCGGCGACCGCGGCGTGTGGCAAGGAGGCGGGGAGTTCGGCGAGTCAGCCGAGCAGTTCGGCTGCGGCGCCGTCGGCTGTGGTCGCGCCCTTCGAAGAGCACGCCATCGAGAACGAGTGTGTGCTGAGCGCGGCGGAGATCAGTGCGCTAGCGGGTGTCGGTCTCGGTGACGGGCAGGACATCGAGACCAAGCGGGCCGATGGTTCGTCCGGTCGTAGCTGCAAGTATTACCTGACCGAGGGCGGTCCGCTGGCGTTCACCGCGACGATCAAAGTCATGCGGCCGCACGAGGGTCCGGTCACCGACGCGATGATCACGCGACTCATCAAGCCGAGCACCCATCGGGTGCCCGGCGTCGGGCGGGCCGTGCTGATCGAGACCACGAGCGACTTCCCGCAGGCCTGGGTCTTCACCGACAAGCTCATCACCAGTGTCGTCCTGGTCGGCAGCAACGTGCCGACGCTGCCGACCGACGAGCAATGGACTATCGCCGCGCAACAGATCGTCGGCAAGCTCCCGACATAGTCATTGGGTGAAGTCGACGACGCTGCCGTCGACCCAGCGGGGCAGCCGGTCGGCGACGAAGGCCGCCAAATCACCGTCGCCCGCTGTCACTTCGTGAATTTCGGCGAGGTAGGCCTGCATGCCGCGCACGGCCGCGGGCGTCGAGCAGGATTCCAGGAAACCGGCCCGCTCCACATGCATTCCCTTGTCGAGGGATTCGGAGCCGCCGACGTAGATGGCGCGTTTGAGCGCGCCGACCGCGACGGGCGCGCGGCGGGCGAGCCGTGCCGCGGTGGTGCGTGCTTCGGTCAGCAGCCCGGCCGGCGCGACAAGCCGGTGCACCAGCCCGATTTCGTAGGCACGGGCCGGCGTGATGGGCGCGCCTTCGAGGCAGAGCTCCATGGCACGGCCCGCGCCGAGCACCCTGGTGAGCAACTGGGTGCCACCGCCGCCGGGAATGATGCCGACCAGCAGCTCGGGTTGGCCGATCTCGTACGGCCCGTCCGCCATCAGCCGAATATCGCAGGACAGCGCGAGTTCACAGCCACCGCCCAGTGTGCGACCGTTGAGCGCGGCGATGAACACCTTGTCCGAGTTGCGCATTCGATGGCCGACCTCGTGAAAGCGGCGCAGGTCGGCGACGCCCTTGGCGCCTGCGCGCGCCAATGCTGTCTGCGCACCGGGGATATGGTCGGCGACCCGGCTCGTCACCAGCGCGGCCGCCGCGGTCCGTGCCGTGAGCTGCACCGGTGATGATTCAGCGCCGGAAAGGATTTCGGCGACGTCGAAATGACTGACGAAGACATCTTCCACCGCGCTGGTCAGTATCACGGCGCGGCATGAATCATCGCGCGCCAGCGAGTCGAGCACTTCCCCCAGTGCGATCATGATGTCCGTGGTGAGGAAGTTGTAGGGCGGGTTGTCCAGCCACACGGTCAAAACTGCGCCGTCACGCTCGGTACGGATCATGCTGATGGATTCCTCTGTTCGTCGGCTGCCGGACGGAATGATAGAGAGTGCCCGGCTTCTCGCCCACACCTTCGAAAAATGCCGTGCACGTGCACAATTGAGAGCGGATAGTTCGGTCATCGGCCGAGGATCTAGTTCTTCGGAGTCGATCGGATAGATCTGAAGATGCATTTACCGCGCGACGGCCGGGGCCGACAATAGGACGGTGCCCGCCTATGCCGGGCCGGACGCAGGGGGCCAGGCGTCCTGGATCGAATCGGGCATGCGCCTCTCCCGGTGTCCGAAACCGCACGGAGGCAGCTCATGAGCGTATCTGCTCGGCAGAACCGAGAGAACTCGATCGCCCGCGCCCGGCCGGACAGCGACCAGAGCGCATCGGCTGCCCGGCACACCGCGTCGCAGGCCATCGGTATCGACCTCACCGCCGTCCCGGCCGTCGCACCGCCTATCGTGCGTGACGTGCTGCGCGACGCGGGCCAGCCGCTCGACAGCGCGACACTGGCCGCGATGAATTCCCATTTCGACACCGACTTCAGCCGGGTGCGGATTCACACCGGGCCGCAGGCGTCGGCCTCGGCGGCAGCTGTTGCGGCGCAGGCCTATACGGTGGGCCGGCACGTGGTTTTCGATTCGCGCGGATATCGACCTGGCACCGAGGACGGTCGGGAGCTCCTGACGCACGAACTCGCCCATGTGGTGCAACAATCCGCGCACGATCCGTCGGCCGGGGCGGCGCTGCGGATCGGTGATACGGGCGCTCCGGTCGAAGTCGCGGCGGCAGGTGCGGCGGCGGGTGGGCGGCACGCTCTCGGCACCGACCACGGGCCGGTGCTGCGACGTCAACCGGTCCAAAAGTCCATGGGCGACACCGGGATATCCAGCTCGACCACCCAGAAAACGCTGAGCGGGTTCGCGACCGGTTCGGCCGAGCTCACCGATGCGCATCAAGAGATCATCGCGCGCGTCGCGGCGGATCTGAATGCGCATCCGTTGATATTCGGCGGGTTCGTCACGCTGGTCGGTCAAGCGGATCGCCGCGGCGACGTGGGTGAGAACAAGGCATTGGGCCAACGTCGCGCCGAGGCGGTGCGGGATCGGTTGCGCCGGTTGGTCACCGACAACGACACCGCGCAGCAGATCGGGGCGTATTCGTTGGGTGCGCCGACGGAGGGGCCGGTCCGCGACGACCCGATGCTCCGCAAGGTCGATATCACCGTCACGCGGCGCACCCACACCATGAACACCCCAGTTCTGCAGCCGAGGCAGAAGATGCCGCACTACTTTCCACCTCCGGTCGATATCTCCCGCACCCCACGTCCTCCCGGGATCCGGGAGGAGGACTGGCCCTTTGACAAGGAGGGGCGCCCGAAGAGGCGGCCGCCGACGATTCTGCCGGACTGGCTCTATAAGGAGTTGCCGCCGCGCCCGAAGGACCCGGAGGTGATCATGTATCTGCTGACCGAATTGGTCACCGCGGTCGACAAACTCGTGCAAACCCAAGACCTGGCCAACGGATTGGCCCGCATCGCAGGCAAGGTGGCAAGTGGCCTCGGCCTCGGTGACAGCGCCAAGGTGCATCAGTTACTGATGGATGCGTACAAGAATGGGAAGGAAGCGGGAGTGAAGGCGCTGCTCGAGGCAATGATCAAGGCTGCGGCAGGCTCGCCGACCGGTGCCCAGGAAAGCCCGTACGGGCCCCCTGCGAAAGGGCCTGATGTGCCTGAGGCGTACGAGACCCCGGAAATCCCGCTCCCGTAGGCGTATTCAGGATCGTCGGCACTACCGACAGGTCGCTTACTGGGCACGTTCGCGGACGACGCGGGCGATATCGATGCGGTTCACCAGCCGCGCGGCTGGCAGCTGAGAGAGTGCGGCGGCGACCAGCACCGCGCCGACGGCGAGCAGCGGGAGCAGCCAACCGGTGGACAGCTCGATATCGAACATGTCACTGCGGAACGAGCGGAGGAACGCCCAGGCCGTGCATATCCCGGCGGCGAGTCCGATCGGCACCGCAAGCAGTGTGGCGGTGAGGTTTTCGATGGCGAGGGTGGCGGTGAGCCTGCGGACCGAGACGCCTGCCGCGCGCAACGTGGCCAGTTCGGTGGTTCGTTCGGCCAGGTTCACCGTCATGACGACATAGATCACGGTGAACGCCAAAATCGCGCCCAGCGTGAGCATCACGCCGATGAAGATCCAGAGCAGCCCGAGGAACTGGTCGGCTTGATCCGCCAAGGCGTGGGTGTCGGTGTAAGCGACGACGCCGGAGAGCCCGGTGATCGTGGCGCGCAGGCTGTCTCGGTCCGCGTCCGGTGCGAAGCGGAGCAGATAGCCGGTGGTGCCGAGACCCTTGATGTCGCGTGCGGTAGCGGTGGTCGCGTAGGCGAACGTGCCGAATGGTTCGTCGACGAACCCGGCGAGCGGAACCTGCTGCGGGCTGCCGAAAGCCGGTGTCACGGTGACGGTGTCGCCGACCGCGATGTCGAGCTTCGACGCCAGCTGCGCACCGGCGAGGATGCCGGTGTCGGGCAGGTTCCTGGTGCCGCCTGCCACGGTGCGAAAGCCGTGCATGGTTGTGTCGGAAGGCAATCCGGTCAACGTCGTCGGGTACGACTTGTTCCCGGCGCTGATGGTGACCGGGGTGAACACGCCCTCCTCGACAGCGGCGACGCCGGGAATTGCGCGCAACTGTGCGACGAGATCGCTACTGCCCTTGGTGACAAGGACCGTGGCGTCCTCGCGCTGCACCTGCCCGAACTGCACGTTCAGCATGTGCTGGATGCTGGTGAACATGCCGAGCGAGGCAAGGATCACCACCAGCCCGAGCACCGTGCCGACCATGGTGGCCACCGTACGACGCCGGCCTCTTGCCAAGGAGCGCAACGCCATTCGTGCGACCACCGGCAGCCAATGCCAGCGTGCGGTCAGCCGTGCGAGCTGGCCGGCGCGCACCGGTTGGGCGCCGTCGCCGCGCATCGCCTCCGCAGGGGCCGTGCGGGCAGCGGCGATCGCGGGCGCCGCAGCGGCGATGATGCCAGCGAGCAGCCCGAGCGCGAATCCGACCAGCGCGGTGGGGATTCGGTGCTCGACGACTGTGTCGGGTATCCCGATCTCGGCGGTATACACCCCGGTGATCGCGGAGGTCGCGACGAAGCCGCCGGCAACGCCGAGCAACGCGCCGATGCCCGCGATGCCGACGCCGTAGTTGATGTAGTGCCCGACGACGCTGCGCCTGCGTGCGCCCATCGCGAGCATGGTGCCGATGATCGGGCGTTCGGACTGGACCAGCCTGGTCATCAACACGTACTCGGCGATGGCCGCGGCCAGCAAGAACAGTGCGGGAAAGCCGATGGCGAGGGTGGAGAAGCCGTTCAGGTCTTCCTGCAGCGCCGCGTGCGAGGGCTGCTCGCGCTGCGGTTCGACGGCGGTCGCACCGGCCGACCGCAGCTGCTCTGCGACCTCGGATCGTTCCGCTGCGGTTGCGGCGGAAGACATTTCGATCAGGGTCTGATTCGGTTTCGGCTGACCGGCTAGGCGCAGTGCTTGTGCCTGCGGCGCGAACACGACGGCGAAGGAGTGCGGGTCGGCGACCACCTCCTGCCTGCTCCTGGCAGGCCACAGGTACTCCGCTGACCGCGCGACGCCACTGACCGTCACCGGCCGCCAAGCGGTGCCGTCGAAGATCTGTAGCGTGCTGCCCGCCTTCAGACCGAAAGTCTGGGCAGTGTGGTGTTCGATCACCACCTGCTCAGGGCGCGCCGGGTCGGGCAGCGCGCCCTCGGTCAGGTCGAGTTCGTTCACGCTCGGCGTGCCGGGCTGGGGGAGCCCGGCGACCCGGCCGACCAGCTTGGTGCCATCGATGGTCATGGGGACATCGGCTTGGGTACGCACCGCGACCCGGCCGACCCCTGGCGCTGCGCGCAGCGCCGTGGCGATGGTCGCCGGATCGCCACCGGTAGCGGTGAAATCGGCAAGGTGCAGCCGGGCATAGGTCTGTCGATACGACGTGCCGAGGTTGCGGAACGAGTCGTAGCTGGCGACGAACAGCAGGACACCGAGCAGCACCGTCGCGGTGATGGCGGCGACCTGCGCGGTGCGCCGCCGCAGGTCGCGCAGAATCTTCTTGGCCAGCACCGGTTTCGCGGACATCAGCATCGCGGTGTCACCACCTGATCGACGCCGCGTCGGCGGGGTTGGCGTTGTGGTCGCTGGACAGGACCCGGCCGTCGCGCATGCGGACGACCCGGTCGGCGATGTCCGCGGCGGCTTCGTTGTGCGTGACCATGACGACGCCGCGACCGGCCCGGCTGGTCTGCTGCAACAGTTCCAGCACACCTCGGCCGGTCGCGACGTCCAGTGCGCCGGTCGGCTCGTCGGCGAGGAGTAGATCCGGATCGGTGGCCAGGGCGCGGGCGATCGACACCCGCTGCTGCTGGCCGCCGGACATCTGCGCGGGGAAGTGGTCGACGCGGTCCGAAAGTCCAACGGCAGCAAGCAGTTCGGTGACCCGGTTCCGATCGCCGCGTCCCGTCAACTCGATGATGACCTCGACGTTCTCGCGGGCGGTGAGGCTCGGTATCAGATTGAAGAATTGGAAGACGAATCCGACGTGCTCGCGCCGGAACTCGCCGAGCGCGGCGGGGTGCTTGCGGGAAATATCCTGCCCGGCCACGACGAGGGTGCCGCTGTCGGCGGATTCGATGCCGCCGATCACGTTGAGCATGGTGGTCTTTCCCGAACCGCTGGCGCCGAGGATCGCGACCAGTTCACCGGGTTTGACATCGAGGTCGACATCGGCGAGCGCGTGTACGGCGGCTTCCCCTTCGCCGTAGGTCTTGCTGACACCGTGCAGGGTGATGCCACCCCGTGTGCGGTCAGCTGCGGGTTCGCTCGCCCTCGGCTGCTCGGTCATCGGAAACTCCTTCGTTCGCAAGACGTTCGGCAATTCCGGCCGCGCGGAGCAGCGGGCCGGACACGTCCACCGCGCCAAGGGTGGGATCGATCATTCGGTGCAGAATCAGCCCGTCGATGGCGGCGAGGGTGAACACGGCGGTGGCCTCCGGGTCGGCCACGCCTTGGTCGCGTAGCCAGTCGGCCAGCAGGGTCCTCGCCTCAGTGACCAGACCCCGGAGTTCGACTCGCAGTCGTTCGAGTCGCGTTGCGGCGAGCAGCATTTCGCTGACTGCCACCGTCGCGGGATCGGTCGAACCGTAGCCGGCGATGGCGCGCAGCATCTGGGCCATCGCTTCCGGCCCCGGCATCGCCGTGATCCCGGCCATCACGGCCTCGAACTCGGTGCGCGCCACCTGCATCGACGCGTCGATCAACAGATCGGTGACCGATCGAAAGTGATAGTGCACCAACCCGGGCCGCAGCCCCGCACGCTCGGCGACCATCCGCGTCGTCACCGCACCCCAACCATGCTCGACGATGAGCTCCACCGCCGCCGCCATCAACCGGCCACGAGTCTCGCGACCTTGCTCCGATGACGTCACCACGAGAATCTCCTACCGATCAGATTGGACGATCGCCTTGGGCGTACGACCAAACTAGCGCCCACCAGGCCGCAGTGCAATAGGTTCTCGGCTTACTGCCTGTCTGGGAGCTGGCGGGTCAGTGGAGGCGGGTGAGGATTGTGGTGGCGACGGCGACGGCTTTGGCGCAGATGTCCCAGGCGACGCCGGAGGTGATGCGGGGCGTGGCGATGCCCAAGTAGAACGATCCGCCGGACGGGACCGAGACGCGGATGTCGCAGCCGCCGCGGCGTCCGTCGGGGCGGAGGCTGGGCGTCAGGGTGGCCTGCTGATCGGCGATCGTGATCTGCTGCTCGAGCGGGTCGTGCACGGCACGAGGCTCGAGCGGGCTGGTCTGTGGCGCGAATCGGACGGTGTGGCGGGCCGACATCGAACTCTGGATGGAATGCCAGGAACAGGCGGGCAGGTGGCTCGGGGGCGTCGACGCCTGACCGGCAGCGTCAAGGACGAAGTGTGCGATGTCCTCCGGTCCGAGCACGCTGCACGGACGGTACGTGAGGTCGGCGAGCGTCCATGGTTGCGGCGGCAGAACCGACGTCGGCGCGGCAACCTTGGTCGACGACGACAACACCGGCTTCGCCTCGGTCCCCGTGTCACACCCGGAAACAAGCAGTGCCGCAGCCGATCCGACCAACAAGGTCACCCGGCAACGCGACGATACCGACATCATCAGTTCCTCCCACCACAGATCACACCAGACCGTGTCGCAGGATGTCGAGCTGGGCGGTCGGCTAGTTCGTCAGCAGGTCGGCGAGTGCGGCGACCGGCGCGCGGTGCAGGTGCTCGATGATGTTGCGTGGCTTGTTCTTCGGATCCTTGCGGTAGTAGGCGGCACCGGATTCGTACACCACGTAGACGTGCCCGTCGTAGAGCGCGAGACCTTCCGACATGCTGGGCGCGCGGAGGCAGTACAGGCGAGCCTTGTCGAGGTCGGCGGCGTTGGCGTCGCGTTTGACCACGTAGAGGTTGCTGCGGTTGGGCCTGCCGTAAGACGTGCTGTAGACGAAGAGGTCCTTGGTGACCATGAGGCCCTGGGTCTTCTTCGGAACCTGCCACGGACCGCCGGTCTGGGTCAGTGCACCGTTGTCGGCGACCCGGTAGGAGAACATCTGACCTCTGCTGTCTTCCAAGAACTTTCCGGTCCACAAGGTGTCGCCGGGTTCCTCGGCAGCGAGGAACGACGCACCGCCCGACACCGGTTGGGCGTCACCGTCTTCGGTGAGGTAGGTGGAATTCGCGATCGCCTGCCGTAGCCGATCCAACGCATACCGGCGCACCGTGTTCGCCTTGTCGCCCTGCACGAAGGCCCACCCTTGCCGTTCGAAGACCGCGACACCACCGACGTGCGAGGCGTCGATCGCCGCGGAGCCGACGTGCGCACCGGTCTTGGCGTCGATGCCGATGAGGTGCGCGCGTCCACCATCCGGCGCGTAGGAGGAGACGAGCAGCAGATCGTCAGAACCGTTCCATTTGGACCACCGCGCCATGCCCTGCGGGACGTGGGTACCAAGCTCCGGCACCTGGTGTGACGCGGAAAAGTGCTTGTCGTAGACATCGGAGGCACGCGGCCCCGAGTAGAACGCATGGTTGTCGGTGACTACGTCGTTGCAGGTGATCGCAGCGTCGGGCTCGGCCGCCGCAACAGACATGGTCGCCAGCATGATCACCACGCCACCGACCAGAAGAGCACGTACACGCGAACCGAACGACATCGTCACATCCTCGGCGTAGGAAACCGCCGACCCGATCGCCCGGCCGGGCAACGAACATCGATACCGCGGACCGGACCAAGGAATCGGAGGGCGGTGGTACGCGCCAACTGTAGGCAGGATCGACCCCAAGCGCGCGGCCAGAACCCGACCCGGCCGCAATTCTGTGCGACGGAACCAGCAACCAGCCCCGAACTCGTGCACCGAGTCCAATCAGCCTGCGTGGTTGGTCAGGCGACGAGGGTGAGGTGGGTGGGTTTGGGGGTGGCGCCGGTGCGGGTGAGGAGGCGGGACAGGGCTTCGGCGACGCGGGCCGGCTGTTCGAGGATGATCGAATGGCCTGCGCCGTCGAGGATCACGAGGTCGGAGTATTCGACAGCGGTGGCCATGGCGACGGAGTGCGAGGGCGGGGTCATCAGGTCGGCGGCGCCGCAGAGGATGAGCGTGGGGATCTTGGAAAGGGCTGGGAGGGTGGCGGTTTGGTCGTAGGCCATGAAGCTGGTCAAGAAGGTGGCCATGGTGACGATGGGGGTTTCGTTGTGCATGGCGTTGGCCAGCGCCAGCACTCGGGGGCTGATCTTGCGGTTGCCGAACTCGGCGGTGCGGACGATCGGGGCGAAGACCTTGCAGGCGAGGCGTTTTGCGTGCTGCATGGTGCGGGGAGCGCAACGAACGGCGGCCTGGAAGAGCGAGATGATCGGGTGGCGGAGGAGCCGGCCGAAGCCCGCGTCGGCGAGACCGCTTGCGGCGGTGGCGAGCAGCGCGACGCCGACGATGCGGGTGCCGATCTGATGCGGGTGCTGGCTCAGGTAGGTGAGTGCGGTCATGCCGCCCATGGAGTGGCCGACCAGGATCAGGGGGCCGGTGGGGGCGACCGCGTCGAGCACGGTGTGCAGGTCGTGGCCGAGCTGGTCGAGGGTGTAGGTGTCGCGCGGGGCGGCGGTGGAGTCGCCGTGGCCGCGGTGGTCGTAGCAGACGACCCTGGCGTGCGGGAATTGGCGGAGTAAGGAATCGCGGACGTCGGTCCAGGATTCGGTGCGCAGGCAATGGCCGTGCAGGAGGACGACGGTGAGTTCGGCACTGCGCGGTCCGTATTCGCGCACCGCGAGGGCAACACCGTCGGCGGTCGAGATCGTGGCACGACGTTCGGCCGAGGTGGCGCGGGTGCTCGAGATCGACATCGGTGGCTCCGGTCGGGTTGCGGTGGACTTGTCTAACTGTGCGCCGGATGTGCTGCCGCTTTTAGGGACCCGAGTGCTGAGGTATTGCCCCACGGGGGTGGGCTGATCGCCACCAAGGGTGTGTGGTGCCCCCGATGTTCCGGGGCGGTAGTCGTGGTCCCGACCGCGCGCACGATCCTCGACGAACTGCCGCTCAACCCCAATGGCACAGTCGATAGCGGGCGCGCTACCGGAAACGAACCGTCCGCACCATCGCCCGCCGATTGGGCACCGTGACCACGTAAAATCAACCCGATTCTAAAGCGTGACAACACATCTGGCGTGCGCGATTCTTATTTCAGGTCAAGAGTGCCAGCGTCAAGTCCCCGGCTAGCTGGCCGGCAACCCTCCATCCGCGGCGGGGTGCCCCGGGTCAAGACCAGGCCGAGCCGCGTACCGCGGTCCGGGCAAGCGCGGGCTCCGTCGTTTTCTGGGGCCCTGACGGTGGGATCGGGGGTCGAATCATGTCTGTGTCGACTAGCTCCTTCCGCACGCCCGGGCCGGTGGCCGGTCCATCGAGCGACAACCAGAGGGGAACGACATGGCTACGGCCACGCCATCTCTCGGAGACCGCGTGTTGGACACCACCAGGCAGGGATTCGATCACGAATCGCTGACCGCGCTGCTGAACGGGGCGGTGCACGCGGTGCGGCTCGGCGGATTCGTCCGGCCCGACGCGCTCGATCACTTACGAAAGGCGTTCGTCGGCAGGCAGGATCACGGCCCACTGGCCACCGATCCGCAGTTCCGGCGCATCGGCCACGCATTTTCCGAGACGAGCAGCGACGCGGGCCGCGGGCAGTACTTCGACGAGGCGCGCGACAATATCGAGCGCCTGCGCGAGATCGCCTCGCCCTATTCGTATCCGGCGGACGACCTGCGACTGCTGCTCGACGAGATCTGGCCGTCCGGGGCGAGTTTGCTGCGGCGCGACGGGCAGGCGTTCTTCGCCGGTGTCGCGCGCTACCAGCTCGCCGGTGTCGATCTCGAGCCGCACACCGACAATGTCAGCCGAAACCTGCCGGAGGACTTCGGTATTCGCATTACGCGGCAGCTGTCGGTCAACGTCTACCTGGACGTGCCGGACCGCGGCGGGGAATTACAGATCTGGGACGACTACCCCGACGAGGGAGAGTATCGGAATCGCTCCGGTGAACGCGTGTACGGGATCGACCGCGCCACCGTCGGCGACCCGGCGCTGGTGATCGCGCCGCGGGTCGGGGACGCGATCTTCATCGACCCGCGCCGTGTCCATGCCGTCGCGCCCTCGCAGGACCGTCCCCGCATCACCATCGGATTGTTCATCGGTGTCAGTGATCCGGCCGACTCGCTGAAGGTGTGGAGCTGATGACGACGACCACGCTGCTCTCGGCGTCCCACAAGGCGGCATACGACCTACGGTCGGACGGCATCACGACCGAAGGCCGCTCGACGGTCCTGCTTGTCAGCGTCGGCGCCGAGTACCACGAGGGCGAAAAGCTCGCCGCGACCATCGATTTGATCAATCGCTCGAACTTCGGTCGATGCGCGATCGCCGTCGCGGACACCCTGCAGCGGCACAACCTCAGTGGCGGAAGCGATGTCGACCGGCATGCGCGGGCCAGGATCGCCGGCGACGAATGGCTGGTCCGCAACATCGGCTATCTGGACCAGATCGACTGCCCCACCAACGTTTTGCGATGGGACTTCGCACTGTCCCATCCTCGCTACGGTGACCTCTACGACGCGGTCGAGCAGGCTTACGAGACCGACGAGCCCTACCGGCGCGCCATCGACAGCACCATCGACCGATTCATCGAACGACGAGTGTCCCGGGAACCCGACGTTGATCAGGACGCGGTCCGGACATCGTGCCGTGCTTACCTTTTGGAGGAATGCCCGATCATCATGCCGCTGTGGGCGCATGAGGGATTCGACTATGTGATCTACCCGCAGCGGATATCCGCAGCGATGGGCCGCACGCGCGAACTGTTCGTCGAGCCGGAGCATCCGGAGCGAGTCGCCTGGCTGCCCTTGCGTTTCAAGAAGCGAAAGTCGGCATCGAACACAACGACGGGAGTGGAATGACCATAGCGATCCCCACCCAACGGCGGTTGATCGGCTTCACCGGGCTGGCGGTGGCCTCGTTTCTCGGGTGCATCGACCTGACGATCGTCACCACCGCGCTGCCTGCCATCGGCGACGACCTGCATGCTGGGCCGTCGAATACCGAGCTCACCCTCGGCGTTTTCCTGATGGCGCTGTCGATGTTCATGGTCACCGCGGGCCGGATCGCCGATCGCCTCGGCAGGCGGCGCGTGCTGCTGTTCGGTCTCGCGCTGTTCGTGGTGGCGTCGGTGGGCGCGGCCCTGTCGTGGAACATCGGCGCGCTGATCGCCGCCAGGTTCGTCCAGGGCGCTGCCTGTGCCGTGCTGTACACGAGCACCTCGACGTTGGTGGAATCGCTGTTCCCCGAAGGGGATCGAGGCAAGGCGATCGGTTGGTTGTACTCGGTGAACGGGCTCGGCCTCGCCATCGGCCCGGTCCTCGGCGGCCTGCTGGTGCCGAGTTTCGGGTGGCAGGCGATCTTCTGGATCAACCTGCCGCTCGGGATCGCGGCGCTGGCGGCGATCGCGTACGCGGTGCCCCACATCGCGCCGGACAGCGGCGGCGGAACAGACTGGGCCGGACAGGTTCTCGTCGCCTTCGCCGTGGTCTCCGCGGTCGGCATCTTCGTGCTCGGTGATCTGGAAGGGTGGGTCTCGCCCGCGGTGGTCGTCGCCGCGGTGGTGTTCGTCGCGGCGGTCGCGATCGGGATCGTCGTGGAGCGGCGGGCGACGAACCCGTTGATCGATCCCGCCTTGTTCGGGCACCGCCGATTCGTCGCGGCGATCGTCTCGGACTTCGGGTTGGGCTTGTTCTATGCCGCTGCGCTGCTGGTGATTCCGACCTATCTCACCGAGGGGCGCGGGTTCGATGTGCGGTCCGCGGGATTCCTGCTGTTGCTCGTCAGCGGCACCCTCGCGCTGTCGTCGCCGGTCGCGGGCCGGTTCGTCGACCGCGTGGGCGCACACTCTCTGCTGCCGTGGGGATTCGGGCTGTTGTCCCTCGCCGGAGCCGGAATCGCTTGGGCCGCATTCGGCGACCAGCCGGCGGTGCTCGTTGTCGCGCTCGTCCTGTTCGGAGCGGGCTGGGCCTTGGTGCTCGGTCCCGCGACGGTGCTGGCGATTTCGAGCGTGGACCCGGCACGGTCCGGGTTCGCGGTCGGTGCGTCGTGGACGTTCCACAACCTGGGCGGCGCGATTGGTGCGGCGCTGGCCACGGTCGTCTTCGGGCACACGCAGCTCGACATCGCCGACGCGGTCGGCGACGCGACCGGAAACGTGGCGGCGATCATCGCGAGCACCAGCCTGGTCGCGCTGATCGTCGTGCTGGTGCTGACACGCGGTCGGCGCACGGCTGCACCGGTGCCGGGGGTGACAGACAAGGCCGAGCCGGCGGTGACAGACAAGGCCGAGCCGGCGGTGACAGACAAGGCCGAGCCCGCTCCGGTCGAAGTAGGCAACGTCTAGGTCGCGGCGCGACCCCGCAGGATGCCGTGGCAATAGCTGGTACTTGCGGGGTCGCCGTCGGCTTGTGCGGCGCTGAACGCCAACGACATCCGCGTAGTCTCGAGTCGGGCCCGCGGTATGCCCGGCGGGCCTCGACGCTCAGCGGGAGGCGGATGTGATGCGAATCGACGATGCGAGGCGGGCGCGGGCCGCGGTGCTGGAGAGCATCGGTGCGCCTCCGGTGCTGCGGGAGTTCGATATTCCGCGTCCTGGCCCTGGACAGCTCATCGTCGCCTGCTCCTACGGCGGGATCTGCGGCACGGACCTGCATCTGCAGCAGGGGCATCTGCCGATTCCGGTGCCAATAGTGTTGGGGCACGAGGGTTTAGGGGTCATCCGGGAGCTCGGCCCCGGGGTCGTCGCTGATGCGCTCGGCGCGCCCTTGCAGCCGGGCGACCGGGTGATGTGGGCGTCCTCGATCGCCTGCGGTGTGTGCGTGTCCTGCCGTCAATATCGCGAACCGACCCTGTGCGAGGCGCGTCAGACCTACGGCGTGAACCGGTCAATCGCCGACGAGCCGTTGTCCGGCGCCTGGGCCGATCACATCCTGCTGCAGCCGGGTACGACCGTGGTGCGGCTCGCCGATTCGGTGACCGATCTGGCGGCGATGTCGCTGGCCTGCGCAGGCCCGACCTTGATTCATGCGCTCTACGAACGCCGCCCGGTTCGCCTGGGGGAGACCGTGATTGTGCAGGGCAGCGGACCGGTCGGCCTCGCCGCGGCCGCGTTCGCGCAACTCGCGGGCGCCGCCCAGGTGATTGTTGTCGGCGGTCCGGCGCACCGCCTAGACATCGCCAAATCCTGCGGCATCGGCGATGCGCACCTCGACATCATCGGCGCCGCAGACCAATCCGCCGTCCTGGACCAGGTCGGGCAACTCACCGGGGGCCGCGGTGCCGACCTGGTCATCGAGTGCACCGGCGTCCCTGCCGCGGTGCAGCAGGGCATCACGCTCGCCCGCCGCGGCGGCGCACTCCTGATCATCGGCCAGTACACCGACGCGGGCCCCACCTCGATCAATCCGCACCACATCGTCCGCCAGCAGCTGGATGTCCTCGGCTCCTGGGCCTTCACCGGTGCCCATCTCGTCGAATACGTCCGCCTCCTACCGACATTGACCAACCGTTTCGATCTGGCGAGCCTTGTCTCGGTCTTCCCGCTTGCCCAATGTGTGGACGCCATGGCCGCGGTCGCTGCGGGCAGCGTGATGAAGGCAGTGCTTGCCGGCGCGGGCATATCCGAGACCGACTGACCGATCCGGCGTCAGCGGGAACGGGCAGGTCACAGCCTGGCGGGCCGCGCTCGGCGGCAAAGCTCTTGCTCAGGTAAGCAAACCGGTCTATGGTTTTGCTCATGCAAGCAAGAAACAGTGCGGGCAAGCAAGAAAGCCGCACGTTCACTGAGACCGCGCGGCGCGCGCAGATCGTGAACGCCGCCATCGAGGTGGTCGCCGAGCGTGGCTATGCGAACGCCTCGTTCGCGAAGATCGCCGAACGGGCCGGGCTGAGCAGCACGGGCATGATCTCCTACCACTTTCGCGGCAAGGACGATCTGATCCGTGAGGTCGTTGCCGAAATCATGCGCGTGGCATTGGAATTCGTGAGCGCCAAGCTCGACGGCGAGACCGACTACGCCGCCCGGCTTCGGCTGAACATCGTCGCCAACTTGGCGCTGCTCGACGAGTACCCCGGCCATCTGCGTGCGCTGTCGAGCATCCTCGCCAACGCGCACCCGGACGACCGGGAGAAATTCGGCCTGGCGGACCACCTTTCCGAGTTCGCGCAGATCCAGGAGGAACGGATCCGGGAAGCGCAGCGAGCCGGGGCATTTCGCGACTTCGATCCCGCCATCCTGGTGCTCGCCATGCGCGGCGCCCTCGACGCCGCCATCGCCCGCGCGGCCGTCGACCCCGACTTCGATACCGCCGCGTGTGCACGCGAGCTGGCCGACCTTTTTGATCACGCCACCCGGAGGCAATCGTGAGCACGACTGACACGAGTCGGCAGGCAACCGCAGCCGACCGCACCCCGCAGCAGAAACGCGCGGCACTCCGCCGACACCTCCTGATGCAGCTCATTCTGGAAGTGATACTCCCACTAGGCGGTTACTACGCCTTGCGTGCGGCGGGGGTGAATCCATGGCTGGCATTGATCGCGCCCGGCCTGCTGATCGCGGGGATTCTCGCCTATCGCGTGGTACGGCAGCGCCGCGTCGACGCGATGGCGCTGTTCACGCTCAGCCTCATCGTCGTCGGCACGGTGATGACGGTCGTGACCGGCGATCCTCGCACCCTGATGGTGCGGGACAGTTGGATTTTCGGCGTTCTCGGGTTGTGGGTGCTGGCCACCTTGCTGACCCAGCGACCATTCATGCGGATTGCCGCTCGGGCGATCGTCACCGTCAAGATTGGCGAGGAGGGCTATCGGCAATGGGATGCCCGCTGGGACAACGACTCCCGGTTCCGTGTCCATCTCAGGCTGCTGACCGCGGTGTGGGGCACGGCTTTCGTGGTGGATGCGGTGATCCGTATCCTGCTTGCCTACACCTTGCCGATCGATGCGATCCCGCTGGTGAGCACCGTGCAATGGCTGGTCGTGCTCGCCGCTCTCATCGCCTTCCAGAACTTCTACGTCACCAGACACGGTCTCAAAGTCTGATCCGAACGGCGGCCGGATGATGTACTTGGCTGGCAGGTTTCGATGCATCCGAGGAAAGGTGGCAAGCGATGACCGCTCCTGAAGCGCGACCGCTGGTCTTGCAGCTCAGCACGGCAGAAGCCAACGAACTGAACACCTTTCAGAAAGCCGCGGACGATGTCGCCGAGGTGCCCCAGCGACTCGGCGTGGAGGCGCACGCCTTTCCGGCCCTGCACCCTGGCGTCCTCTTGCAGGGGGAGCCTGCCACCGACCAGCGGCCCGATGACGAGCTCGCCACGCCGGTGCTCAACCGTTGGCTGGTAGTCCGGCATGCCGCGCCGCTCGGCTCGGGCACGCTGGTCACCACCACCTGGATTGTCGTGCCGGGTCCACCGCAGAGCGCCGAATCCGACGCATCCAGTGCAGGCCCGGTCTGGCAGGGGCAGGCGGTGGACCCGGTGGTCGAGTCCACGGTGATGCCGACCTCGGGCCGCCCACAGCCCCGGTTGACCATGTTTCTGCCTGCCGCCGCGGCGGGTTCGGCCGACGAGTCGATCGTGCCCTCGTTCCACGATCCACTCGACGGCTTTGCCTCAGGATCCGAGTGGCAGTTGACCTATCAGGTCAGCGAACTCGACTCGGAGAACAAGGTGATTCGTGGACTCCATGGAGAAATCTCTCGCCTGCTGATCTCCATGACCGCGGGTTAGTTCGGTGTGAGGATCAGCTTGCCGGTGGTGCGGCGGGCGAGGATGTCTTCGTGGGCGCGGCGTGCCTCGGCGAGTGGATACGCGCCACCGACGATGGGGCGAAGCGTGCCTGCCGCAGTGAGATTGAGCATCTCGATGAGCGGCTCGTCGAACATGCCGCGCATCGCGAGTGCCGGGGTGACCCAGAACCCGATGACGGACAAGTTCCGAGTGAGCAGGTCGCCGGGTTGGATCGGTGTGGCGGGTGTACGGGAGGCCATGCCGTAGGTGACAAGTCGTCCGAACTGCGCCAGGACGGAGAGAGCCTCGTCCAGCACGGGTCCGCTCATGGCGTCCAGGACGATATCGACCCGCTTGCCGTCGTTGGCGTCGCGGACGCGGGCGGCATACCCGTCGGGGGCGTTGTCGACGGCGACGTCGGCGCCGAGGTCGAGGGCGAGCTGCCGCTTCTCCGCGGTGGATGCGGTGGCGATCACCCGTCCGGCGCCGAAGTACTTGGCGAGCTGGACCGCCAGCGAGCCGACGCCGCCTGCGGCCGCGTTGATCACCACGGATTCGCCGGGGATGATTTTGGCGCTGGTGCGCAGCAGGTGCCATGCCGAAAGGCCTTGGATGAGAAGGGCGAGGGCTTGACCGTCGCTGACAGCGTCCGGCACCTCGACCGCGCTGTCCTCGGCGAGCACGGCCTGCTCGGCGTATCCGCCGCCCGGCACCAGTCCGAGCAGTCGCCGGCCATCGGCAGTGCGGCCTACGACTTCGCCGCCGGGAATGAAGGGCAGCGTGGTGCGGGATAGGTAAGTGTTCTCGGTCATGTGGGTATCGGCGTAATTGATGCCTGCGGCGCTCACCCGCACGACCTGTTCGCCGGGGCCTGCCACCGGATCGGACACGTCGACGAGAGTGAGGACCTCGGGTCCGCCGAGGGTGGAAACTTGAATCGCGCGCATGGGGCTTCTCCTGGAGGGTTTGCTTAGGGCTTGATGACGATGCGGATGGGGTTGCCGTCGTGTTCGGCCAGGCGACGCACGCCTTCGTGGATGTCCTCGAGCGGAAGGACCGCGCTGACCGATCGGGTCAGGTCGAGCCTGCGCAGCTCGGTGAGCTTGACCAATTGCGCGAGGTTGTCGTAGCTGTAGCCGAGGTGGCCGAAGACCCGGTGGCGGGCCATCGAGAAGTGCAGTTCGGAGCCGAGATTCAGGTCGACGGGGGTCAGCCCGACCAGGACGAGCCTGCCGCCGGTGCGCAGTGCGGCGTTGGCTTGCGGCACGGTGTGCTGGCTGCCGACGTTGTCGATCGCCAGCTCGACGCCGCCGCCGGTCAGGTCGCGCAGCTGCTGGATGGCATCGGCGTCGGTGGGATCGAGGACGTGGTCGGCGCCGAAATCCAGTGCCCGGGAACGGGCTTCGGGTAGTGGATCGAGTCCGATGATCGGCGCCGCGCCGGCCAGCCTGGCGAGTTGCATGGTATGCACGCCGAGTCCGCCTAGGCCCCATACCGCCACGGACTCGGCCGGGCGCAGACCGGCGGTGCCGAACAATGCGCCGTAGGGTGTGGCGACGGCGTCGGCGAGAATCGCGGCCTGCTCCATGGGCACGCCGCGCGGTGCGGCGATCACGGTGGAGATCGGGGCCACGACGTACTCGGCCCACCCGCCGTCGCGGTGCACGCCCATGATTTGCAGGTTCTGGCAGGTATTCGTGTCGGCCAGATGCTGGCACGCACGGCAGGTTCCGCACGGCTGGCCACCGTGCAAGACCACGGCGTCGCCGATCTCCCAGCCCGGTGTCGGTCCGCCGAAAGCGGCGATGGTGCCGGAGATTTCGTGCCCCGGCGTGATGGCGGTGTGCCCGGTGGGCACCCCGCCGCTCATCACCGTCAGGTCGGAGTGGCAGATCCCGCAGGCGACAACCTTGACAAGCACTTCCCCGGGGCCTGGCTCGGGAGTCGGAACATCTTGTACCGAAAGGGTTTTGGACGCGAAGTCGAAACGTGCAGCACGCATGGTGATTTCTCCTTATGCCAGCGCTTTGCCGGCGAGTTCGGGGTGACGGGTGAAGGCAGGGACGCGGTCGAAGAGGCTGGTGGCCACCGCTCCGATCAGTGCACCGGCCGCGCCGATGATGGCGACGTCGACCCAGGCCGTTTCCAGTCCGGACAGCGGTGCGGAGTCGTAGTAGAGGATCGAGCGCAAGCCGGTGACGATCGGGCGCATCGGCTCGATGTCCGCGATCGCGCGGAAGAACGCCGGAGTCGCCTCGAGCGGAATCGTTCCCGCCGAGGAGATCATGGCGAGGGCGATGAAGAAGAACATGTTGATCAGCGGGCCGAGCGAGCCGAACATTGCGAAAACGGTCAGTGCGCCGATGCCGACGGCGGCGATGGTGGTCGTCGAGAACAGAAACAGTTGCAAGGGGGAGGGAATGGGCATGTCGAGCAAGGTGCCTGCGACGAATTGGAGTCCGGCGGCGCACAGCGGCGCGGCAAGCAACATGACCGACCATTTGATGAGCAAGGTGTGCAGCCGGGACAGGTGCGTGTAGCCGCGGCGGCGCACCTTCGGGCCCATTTCACTCGGCAGGAACCCGATTGCCGAGTCGATGATCGGATGCATCGCGGACGCACCGACGAAGCCGAGTAGCACAAGCACGATGGCGTAGTAGAAGACGCTGGTGCCCAATCCGGTGTGCGCGGCAAGCGGCACCAGCGGGGCGGTGGCGACGGTGAACGGCGACGCGAGTGCGGTCGCGGCAGAAACGGTGGTTGCCTTGGTGGCCAACGTCTTTCCGAACTGGGCGTTCACCGCTGCGGCAACGGGCGCGAGTTGACCGGTGAACAGCCCGGAGCTCAGCGCGCCGGATGCCGGTGCGGTGTCGAGGTGGAGGACGGCGTGCGCCGGCGGTCCGGCCGAATCCGTTGTCAGGCGGGCGATCTCGGCGTTGAAGTTGGCGGGGATGCGCACGGCGCCGAAGATCTTGCCGCTGCCCATCTGCTCCTTTTCCTCGTCGACGGTCATCGGGACGAAGGTGATGGCGTCGTGGTTCGCGGCGGCTTCCACCGCGGTGCGGACCTGGTCCGCGGCGTTGTTCGCCGAGCTGGTCTGCGGCTCGACGACCATCGCGATCGGGAAGTCCTTCAGATTGCCTGCCGGATCGAGCGTGCCGCCGAGGTAGACCGCGGGCAGTGCGATCGCCAGCACGAACATCACGACAAGCGGCGGTAACCAGGTGCCGGGGTGGCGGGCGAAACGGTGGGTGACCTTCATGATCCTCAACTTTACACTTGTTTATTTACGCATGTTAAGATGAGAGCATGGCAGTGGCACCACGCAAACGCAACGCCCGAGGGCAGGGGAGTGCGCTACGTCACGAGATCGTGCGCGCGACGATCGCGTTGATCGACGAGGTCGACCTGGAATCCGAGGTGACATTGCGCAGCATCGCGCGGGCGGCCAGCGTGTCCGCGCCCGCCATCTACGCGCACTTTCCCGATCGGGACGCGGTGCTCGAGTCGGTGACCGAGACGAGCTGGGAGGAGATCGTTCGCGCCATCGTCGCCAATTCGGACCAGGCGGTGGAACCCCGCGACCGTCTCATGCGTGGGTGCCTCGCATACATCGAGTTCGCGCAGCGACATCCCTTGCGCTACACGCTGATGACATTGCGAGCGGGCGCAACGTCCGGTGCGCACGATGCGTTGGATGTGCTCACCGGGGCGCTCGCTCGCTGTCGTGGCGGCGAAACCGATGATTCGGGTGTCATCGCCGCGGGGCTGTCGGCGGCGCTGCACGGCATGGCGATGATGAATCGGATGCAATCGTCCGCGCCGTGGATCGGGGGATATGACGTCGAGGATGTACTCGCGGGGCTGATCGACAGCGCGATCAGTTTTCAACCGCCGGGTGCCGACTGAGCGGCGGGGTGTTTGCCGCTCAGTCGAAAGACGTTGAGTCAGTTACCGATCGGGTACTGGAAGACGCCCATGGCGAAGGTGCCGACCTTGCGGAGCCATTCCGGCCAGGTCGACTCGTCGAGCATCATGGTGCCCACGTCGTTGAAAACGCAGCCGTCGGCGACCGGCACTCCGTCGAAACGATCCTTCAGCCACTGGGTTTCCTTCGCCCAGGCGATGACCATCAACGAGAAATGCTCGCTGAAGTTGTCACGCATGTATTCGACGCGGGCCTTCGGGTCCTTGCAATAGCTGGCGTAGAGGTCGTTGACCGGGCCGATCGGGACGATCCAGTCCGGGTTGGAATTGAACATGAAGACCGGCATGTCGGGCGTCGCGTGGCCCATCCGCAGCTTCTCGAACACCGCGGCGGGGGCCGGGTCGCTGAACACATCGGGGCTGTCGAAGAGGCCCTGCAGGTTCACGAACGGCAGCACGGCGGCGGACCACAGACAGAACGGGGCTTTCACCACGGCCATGGCCTTGCCGAAATCATTCATATGTTGCTCGTAATAGGCTGCCAGCTCCGGATATTCGCGCGCGGCGGCCAGCATGCCGGACAGCAGTAGCCCGGAGCCGACATTGTTGCTCGCCAATTTGATCATCCGAACCAGGTCCGCTGGGATGCCGCCCATCGCCGAGCCGACGATGTTCAGTTCGGGGGCGTAGGAGGCCTTCAGTTCGGCAGTATGACCGGTGGCGATGGCGCCGCCGGAGTAGCCGAGCAGGCCGACCTTGGTGCGGGCTCCTTCGAGGCCGAGGAGTTCGAAGTTCTCCGCGGCGCGGATGCTGTCCAACGTGATTCGCGCGTTGAGCGGCCCGGCGCCGAAAGCCATGTAGGGAGCGTCGTAGTCGGGCATGTTCAACGCCCAGCCGAGACCGAGGGTGGTGACCGCGTTGATGAACTCGGCCGGAATGTTCAGCGCGCCGGTGATATTCGGCGGTACCGAGGCCAACTGCAGCACATACGACGGCGAGCAGTACTGGGCCATCGAGTCGGGGGCGAACTGGAACGACAGCAGATTGCGCGGGACGCCGTTGTTGTTGCCGCGCGGCTTGGCGACGGTCGTGACCGCGGCAATGGGTTCGCCGCGCGTATTGGTGGAACGGAACGAAAGTTGCCAGGAGTCAACGTTATACGGCAACACCGAGTACAAGGACACGTGCACCTCGCGGGCTGCGATGATTTCGCCGGGCTGCTTCGCGGCCACGATCGCCGGATCGGGTTGGTAGAACGCCGGGTCCAGTTCTGGTGGTGACGGCGGAATCGGGAAGGGGAGCGCGGGCTGCACGGGAACCGGAGCCGGGTCCGGGTCTGCGGCCACGCTTCCCGTCGTGGCCATCAGCACCACCGCGGTGAGTGCCGCGATCGGCACGGTCGACCATCGGCGGAACAGGCTTTCCGTTCCTGCGATACGCATGGCGAACTCCTCGGCAAAGACATCACGCGACGATTGATCGGAAGTTGCGGCACCACCCAGCCGCGAGTTGCCTCAGAATAGCTACAGGAATGTCCGTGCGGGCCACTCGACATGCCGATTCGATACGGCTGCACCCGAGGCGCAGGCAGAACATCGTCGGGCGGTGGCCGCAGCCCTGGTGTTCGCCGTATCCACCTTCGCGACTACTGCGGTGCTGATTCTCGTAAGTGGCCGGGCGGTTCGTGTGTCACGAGACTCGGAAGGCGCGGCGGTAGGCGCCCGGGGTGGTGCCTACTCGGGCTCGGAAGCGGCGGCGCAAGTTGACCGCTGAGGTGAGGCCGACACGGGTGGCGATCGTTTCCACCGGCAGGTCTGTTTCCTCGAGGAGGGTGCGGGCTTCGTCTACGCGACGGCGCAAAAGCCATGCGCCTGGGCTGGTTCCGAGCTCGTCGGCGAAGCGGCGGGCCAAGGTCCGCGGGGAGACGTTGAGGTGGGCGGCCAAGTCGGTGACCGTCAGCGGGGTGTCGAGGCGCGCATCCGCCCATTCGAGGAGGCCGTCCAGTGCGTCCGTCGGCGGCGGGGGAGGTGCGTATTGCACTTGGCCGCCGTCGCGGTGCGGGGGCATGACCATGTGCCTGGCGATGAGGGCGGCGTGCGCGGCGCCGTGATCCGCGCGGACGAGGTGGAGGCACAGGTCGATGCCCGCGCCGGCGCCCGCACTGGTCGCGACGTCACCGTGGTCGACGAAGAGCAGGTCGGGTTGCACACGGATGTGCGGGAATTCGCGCTGCAGCTGCTCGGCGCGTAGCCAGTGGGTAGTCGCGGAACGCCCGTCGAGGAGTCCGGTGCGGGCAAGCGCGAACACGCCCGAGCAGATGGTGACGAGCCGTGCGCCGCGGGCGTGGGCTTGCAGCAATGCGTGGTGCACCGGGGCGGGCAGCGGTGCTTCCACCGGCGACCAGCCGGGGATGAGCACGGTGTCCGCGGATGTGAGCGCGGAAAGGTCGTGCGGCACGAACATCGCGTATCCGGCGGTCGTCGGCACCGGCCCGGGTGTTTCTGTGCAGACCTCGAATTCGTAGTGCTGCGGCACTCCGGCTCGCTGCGTGCCGAACACCTCGACGGCGCAGCCGAGCTCGAACGTCGACTGCACCGGCCGGACCAGAGCCACAACGCGATGCATGGCAGAAAAGTACCCCATAGTGTCTTACTCGACACTGTCGAGGGACGAGTTGCGTGCGGCAACGTGAGTGGCATGCACCCCGAGATCCTTGCGCAGGAGGGCTACACCTCCGCTTCTGTCGTCGAATCGCCTGTCCGCGAACTCTTTCCGGGGATTCGGCTGCGTCCGCTGTGGAAAGGGGAGTCCGGTGCGCACGCCGATGTGCTGGAGATGGACGCCGGTACCTCGTGGCCGCGCCGTGACGTGCACGAACCCGGCCCGGAGGAGGTGTACGTGGTCGCGGGCACATTCAACGACGGTGCGCGCGACTACCCGGCCGGGACGTTCCTGCACGCCCCGGCCGGGTCGTGGCATGTGCCCGCGAGCACGACCGGCTGCACGTTGTTCCTCTTCTACCCGGAGGGGTAGTTCAGATGATGCGCGGAAGTGGTTGCGCCGGTGGCATTTCCGCCACTACTCGACCCAAAGACGGGTCTCGTGCGCCTCGACCAGCGCTCGGATACTTGCCACCGCCTTGTCGGCGGATTGGGCGGGCAGCCGCCGCCCGTCCCTGAGTCGCACCGCCACTTCGCCGTTCGCGATCTCGGCCGGGCCGAGAATGAACTGGTACGGCGCCAGCCGGGTGTCGCGGACACGCGCACCGAGACTTCCGTCGACCGCGACCTGTGCGCGCAACCCCGCATCCAGGCAGCGGTCCCGCAGCTCGCGGGCGGCGGGTTCCTCGGCCTCGGACACCGGCAGCACGGCGACCTGCACCGGGGCGAGCCAGGCCGGGAAGGCGCCGCCGTGCAGTTCGATCAGGTGCGCGACCGCGCGCTCGACACTGCCGATGATGCTGCGGTGCACCATGACTGGCCGATGCTTGCCGCCGTCGGCGCCGATGTACTGCAGGTCGAACTGTTCGGGTTGATAGAAATCGACCTGCACGGTGGACAAGGTGGACTCGCGACCCGCGTGATCGCTTACCTGGATATCGATCTTCGGGCCGTAGAACGCGGCCTCGCCTTCGACCGCCTCATAGACCACGCCGGCCTGGTCGAGCACTTCGCCGAGAATCTTGCCGGCCTGCTGCCACATCTCCGGTGCGGCAACGTATTTCCCGCCTGCGCCGGGTAGCGACAGTCGGTACCGTGCTCCGTCGATGCCCATTGCTCGGTACGCGGCGGCGATCAGCGCCAATGCACTACTGGCCTCCTCGGCAACCTGGTCCAAGGTGCAGAAGATGTGCGCGTCGTTGAGCTGGATGCACCGTACTCGGGTCAAACCGCCTAAGACGCCGGACAATTCGGAGCGGTACATCGCGCCCAGCTCTGCCATGCGCAGCGGCAGTTCGCGATAGCTGTGCGAGCGCGACCGGTACATCACCGCATGATGCGGGCACAGGCTCGGCCGCAGCACCACCTGTTCGCCGCCGATATCCATCGGCGGGTACATGTCATCGTCGTAATGCGCCCAGTGGCCCGATATTTCGTACAGTTCGCGTTTGGCGAGCACGGGCGAGTAGACGTGCTGATAGCCTGCGCGGCGCTCCACCGCCCTGATGTATTCCGCGAGACTGTGCCGCACGATCGCCCCGTCGGGCAGCCAATACGGCAAGCCTGCCCCGATCAGCGGGTCGGTATCGAACAAGCCGAGTTCGCGGCCCAGTTTTCGATGGTCGTACATGTGGGTCTCCTCCGAGTAGAGGGCGGACGGCCACACAAAAAAGCCCCGGGCGTCCGCCCGGGGCATTGATCAACAGGATTCAGCGCGCCGGGAAGTCGTCCGGCGTCGTGGCGAACTGAGCGCGCTGCATGTCCATACTCAAGATATAGCGCACCAGACGGCACGCGGCAAACGCAATTCCATCAGTCGCTGGGCGCGGTGGCGGCCAGCACGTACACCCACGCTTTCGCGCCGGACCGCAACGGCAACAACACCCTGGTGTAGTCGTCGACCTCGTAATCGTCGGCGGCCACCAGATCCTCCTCGGTGAGTGTGAACACAGTGCCGGGCACACCGACACCACTTTCCGTGGGCCGCAACATCGGATGAATCGCACTACCACTGGCCGCAATCACCGCGGGATCAGTGATCGTCACCTCCCCGAGCTCATACCCCACGATCTCATCAGGACGCCCCCCGAGCTCGCGCCCAAACACCGTGCGCTGCACCCCAACCTGCTGCAACGTCCCATAAGAAAACAACAAAATCTCACCCACACCCCCATCCAACCAGAGCAAAGTCCCGGCTCTGGAGTTAGTCGGTTGATCACGGGAAACTGGTGCAGGCATCGCCCGAGAAGCCACCTGCACCAGTACCCCTTCGGCACCCAACCACCTCTGCCATCCCACATGCCGGGATCGCTGGCCTCCCTGAGGCGGGCAACCGCGGCCTGCCCCACCCAATACCGAAATCCGCACCCCTTCCGTGCATCCGCACGCTTTCCAGCAGCCCAGAACGAGTGCGAATCCCCAGAACGAGTGCGAATCCGAAGTCTCTGATCGCGAACCTCCGCAGCCGCACACCTTTCGTCTTCCCGCACACGATCTGGCATGCAATATCGTGTGCGGGAAGACAGAAAGTGTGCGGCTGAGAGTCTTTGATCTTGAATCTCTGTCTTTGATCTTGAAGTTCTCGAAACGGGAGCACAGCCAAGTAACCCGGCTGGGACGAGCGAACGCGTGAGCGACTGCGGAGGTCAGCCGGGTACGGCAGGCGACGCCACCACGCTAATCCGGTGCACACACCGAGATGCCGTACTCACAGGAGACCGTGGAGTCGGGGAAATCTTTGCCTTCGCCGAACCCAAAGCGGCACGACCACAACCCAACCCGACCCGTGGGGCCGCGGCCTCGGAAGCACGCGGCTTCGGGGGCGCGGCTTTGGGGGTTGGTGCGGCTTTCGTAGGGCGGGTTGCGTTTGGGGTGGTGGTTTATCCGCTGGTTGAACGGTTTCCAGGCACAGGACATTACGGGGTTTGCACTGGATAGCGTGGTGGCGTCGTGTGCCGTACCCGGCTGACCTCCGCTGTCAGGTGCGGGTTCTCTCGTTCCAGACCGGGTTGCTTGGCTGTGGTCCGGTTCAAAGATCTTTTCGGGGAAGTGATCTCGAGGGAGGTTGACGGGAGTCCTATGGTGGCCGTTTTCGGGCGGGCGGCAACCATAGGACTCCCGTCAATGGCGCGCAGCAACCATTTCACTACCGTCAACGCCGCTCGGCAACCATTCGACTACCGTCAATGCGGGTCAGCGACCAATTCTCTGACGTCGATGCGAGGCTCGCCGGCTAGGCGTGGTTCCGGCGCGAGAGGTGGTGCAGCCGTGTCCCGTTCGCGTGGATGGCGGTTCACGAGTGGTACATGGTGGAGGCGTTTACGGCGTGTCGGCTCCACCATGTACCACTCGTGCGGGTGTGTCGCAGCGAACAGGACATGGCGGTGGGTGGTTGTGGATTGAACGGGTAGTGGGGTGTGGTCGTAGCCAGGGCAGACATGTTCGGTTGTATCTGCTGCGGATGGCGCGGGCCAAGCGTAAGGCCAAGCGGGAGAACAAGGCTCGTTAGCAGTGTGCTGGGCTCGGCAGATGGCCGAGCTCGGCACGGTGACAACTACGAGGGTCGCCAGACGGTGTGTTGCGGCGTGTGGTCGCCGTGGCCGTTCGTGCGCGTGATCAGCACACGATCCAGGCTGAGGCGGAAGAGATGGGTGTTGGCTTCAGGGGCAGGGACACCGATCGTGGATCGTTCGGCGACAAACAGATCCGACAGAACTTGCCGAATGCCTGCGTCAGCGACGTTGTGAGCTCGGCCCGTGCAGTAGAAGGCGTCTTCGTTGTCGTCGCAGGGGAACGAGTGCAGGGAGTAGCGGCCGTCACGATGCAGGTCGACCTGTTTCGGTCCCGGCACGATGAACGCATACAACTCCTCCGATGCGACCCACTCGAGACTTCCTGGCCTGGCGGCGTTCTCGGGGAACAGCAGTGGGCAGATGGGGTGGAGACGCGGTCCCCCGTCACCGCGAACGGTGGCCAGGAAACCGAGCCCAACCCCGACCTGGTACAGCAACGCCCGGCCCGCATCAGCCAGGTCGGGCCGGCTCCGGTTGAACTCACTCCAATTTGCCATGGTTCCAAAGTGTTCCGGACAACCCGACCCACCACAATGACCGCGGGTGGCGACCGAATCAGTACGGCGTCGATCTATAAGGCCGCTCAGAGGAAGACGCGGGCGATTTTCAGCCACTGTTGTGCGTCCGCGCCGGCAGCGGTCAAACCGGTCTCGGCGAGGGGCCTGCGTTGGGTGACTCGGAGGCAGAAGTCGAGGGCGCTGCCTTGTACTTGCTGCTCGGCGGCTGCTGGGCCCCATGCCCAGGTCGCGCCGTCGGGGGCGGTCAGTTCGACACGGAACGGGTCTGTCGGGATGGGCAATTGGGCCGCGTAGTAGGACAGCGGCACTCCGAGGACGCCTAGGGTGGCGATGTGGCGGAGTCGACTTGTCGGCGGATGCGTGACACCCACCGTGTCGTAGATGTCCTGCCCGTGCGCCCACGTTTCCATCAACCGGAGCGGGACCATCAGTGCCGCGGTCAGCGGCGAATCGAACCACGGAAACTCTTGGTCCAGTGGGATGTCCCGGAGTGCGGCCGCCACCTCGGTTCGACCGGCGCGCCATTGCTCGAGCAGGACCGCGCGCGGCTGCGCTGCTCCTGCCGCCGCCTCCAGATCAGCGTGTCGGCTGCCTCCGGCTTCCGCCTGCTTGACCACGGTGTCGAACGCCTCCGGGGTGCGAATGGCGATGAGAACATTCGCATCGGCGGCCGCAAGGTGCGCGATCTGGTGGGCAATCGTCCACCCGGCCGCCGGTGTGTTGGTGGACCAGTCGTCCTGCGCGGATATCAGGGCGTCGAGCGCATCTCCTTCCGCCATCAGGTCGGGAAGGGCAAGGTCACGTTGCACAGCGGACAGATCGAGTCCGTAATTCACCATCTGGCAATCACCTTCACGCAGGGGTCGAACATGATCACCACCAACATAGACCTCGGTCGTGCCGGTGCGCACGTGTCGACAGCGGAGGTGACCCGAGAGCCCCTGCAAGATAGGCGATTTCGGATCGAACGTTGCGCTGCGGGAATGGGTCGTCGTCCGCGTGGAACCCGGAGTTTCCTGGTCGCAAAGGGCGTATTCGATGTACCCGAGCGACCCTACCTGGATCGATATCTGCTGCGGGTCTTCACATTTCGGCAGTGGTGCCGGGCAGAGTGCCTTCGGCGAGCTGCAGTCGTTCCGCGAAAACGACCAGGTACTGCTGAGCTTCTCCCGAGAGGCCGATCGTGGCTTTGTTGAGGCGGCGCAGGCCGGGGTCCATCAATCGGGAGATCAGCTCGACGTCGCCGGGGTCGACGGGTGGTGCGGTGGTGATCAGGTCTCGAGCACTCTGCGTCACTCCCGCGGAATACGACAGTTCGTGCATTATTTCAGCGATCCTCACGTCAGTTGTCGGTCACCGGTAGCGGCACTGTCACCGGTGCGACATCGCGGAGCTCGTCACCGGGTGCCTGCGGAGCTGTCTGTGATCGGCGACGCGGTCGTGTCGCCATCGCCACTCGCGAGACGGATCACGTCTCTGTGTCTCAAACTAACACCGCAGCGCGACGGCGACAAGGAGTAACTCGAACACCCGAGGTCATCGAGCGCCAAAGGTTCACATTCCGGATACGTGTGCGCGGTATTCGTGAAACTATTCGGCGCTGCTAATTGCCCGAATTGTCGCTGCGCAGATCGAAGCGCGACCAGTGACTTAACTCCCGTGAAGCGGAACTAACACTGATGGCTGGGTTGGTTTGCCCGCCTTAAACTCTCACATCCAACGGAATTCTATCGAAAGTAGCCGATGGGTAAACACCGTGCATCACGAAAGCCTGACGTGCCGACGCGAGTGGCAATGGTCTCGACAGTTGCGTTGCTCACTGCCTTGGCCGCCGTCGACTGGGATGGCACGCAGGAAGTCGGACCGACGTCGAGTGGGGGTAATCCAGCACCAGGAAAGTCCACTAATCCGTTCGCTTTGCCGCTGATGCCCGGACCGAGCGTTACCCCGGACACCACGCGTATCGAGCCCGATTCCGTCGAGATGGAAGCGGCGACCGACGTCGGCCTCAAGTTTCGTACCGCGCAAAACCTCCGCGATATCGCGGAACCGGCCGAGGAACCTGCACCGCCGACCGTCGACGATCGTGTCAACGGCGCTGCGGCAGCCTGGGTTTCGGGCACCATGCAGGGCTACGACTGGTTGAAGCACGTCGAGCAGATCATTATGGCGCGGGTGATGTCGACAGCGGAGGAGCGCAACGTGTGATGCCGGGCTCGGCTGATTCGCCTCATCGGCCGCTCGGTTCGTGAGCCCGACCCCCGGGTGGGGAGGACCGCCCGGGGGTTGTCACCGTGGTCGGGTACCGTGTCGACGAATTGTGATCGGCGAGCACGGAGGTACCCCATCGTGGCGGGGGGTTTAGGAAGGCGCAGGTTCGCGGTGACCGCGGGACTTGCGATGGCGGCGATGTCGACCGCCGGCTCGAAGGCGCTCGACGCCGCGACACCGGTGCGAACCAGCTCGGCGGCGGTGCCGCAGGCCACCGACACCGCGTTGCGGATCGCCTACGGCCCCGATCCGGATAACTTCGGCGATCTCTACCTGCCCGCCCACGGCTCCGGCCCACATCCGGTGGTCGTGCTGATCCACGGCGGCGGCTGGTCGCAGAACCGGACGCTCGCACAGTTCGCGCCGCACGCGAAGGGATTGGCCGACGAGGGCGTCGCGGTATGGAACATCGAGTACCGGCGGGTGAACGGTGCGGGCGGCTGGCCGATCACCCTCACCGACGTCGAGGACGCTGTTGCGGCGCTGCCCACCGTTGTCCAGCAGCGCTGTGCCAACCGGCTGAACCTGCGCCGAGTGCACCTGAGCGGACACTCCTCGGGCGGCCATCTGGCGGCGTGGGCGGCGGGCCGGCTCGTCTCGGAGACGGGCATGGTCGAAACGCTGCCGCAAATTCGGGTGCGCAGCGCCACGCTGATGGCCGCCGTCCTGGATCTGGAACTCGCGGCGACCAGAGGCCGCGACGGATTCGTGCGCAGGCTGCTCGGCGGCGGGCCCGATGAGGTGCCGGAGCGCTACCAAGCCGCGTCGCCGATCGAGCACCTGCCCATCGGCGTCCGCACCGTTGCCCTGCACGGCGACCAGGACCGTGTCGTGGATCTGGAGCAGAGCCGCCGCTACGTCGCGGCGCTCACCCGTGCAGGCGGCGGCGCCGACCTACAGGTGTTGCGCGGCACCGGCCACGGTGAATTCGTCGACCCCGCCTCGGCGGCGTGGGCGGCGAGCCGGCAGACGATCCTGGACCACGTCGCGCTGCTGTAGTGCGCTCGATGTTAGCGGGAATGCCCAGTGCCGAGGATGTGGCGACTGGGTAAACCTATCGCCGATGGTTAGGAATGAGCTCCCGGCGCATGGTAATAAATTCATGGTGTCCTGTTCATCGGTCGACTTCCCCGCGGACAGCGCTGGCAACCCGCGTTGTGGTTCCGTGCCGACACCGCCGCCGAGGCGGCGATGACTCGATGGTCGCTGCGACTCGCGCCGGGTGCAGCGCCTAAAACCCCACTGCAACGCCCGCCGAAGGCGAAGGGCTACCGACTGGACCTGGACGGTCTGCGCGGGTTCGCGATCGCGTTGGTCGTGGTGTTCCACGTCTGGTTCGGTCGGGTGTCCGGCGGCGTCGATGTGTTCCTTGTGCTGTCGGGATTCTTCTTCACTGGGTTGTTGCTGCGCCGCGCGGAGTCCGCGGAGGGCGTCGGGGTGGTGCACACCGCGCGACGGACCGCGCGGCGGCTGTTGCCCGCGATGGTGGTTGTGCTTGCCGCCGTTGTGGTGGCGACGGTGCTGCTGCGGCCGTATACGCAGTGGCCCGATATCGCGGCGCAGACCTTGGCGTCGCTGCTGTACTACCAGAACTGGCACCTGGCGTTGTCCTGGTCGGACTACTTGGCCGCGGACCCGTCGGTGAGTCCGCTGCAGCATCTGTGGTCGATGTCGATTCAGGGGCAGTTCTATCTGGCGGTGCTGCTGCTCGTTGCCCTGGTGGCGTGGTGCTGTCGACGGTGGGGGTCCCCGACGGCGGTGCGGCCGGTCCTTGCCGTCACCATGACCGTGCTGACTGTCGCCTCGTTCGCCTACGCCGAGCACGGCGTAGCAACGCATCAGGGCTGGAACTATTACGACAGCTTCGCCAGGACTTGGGAGTTGCTCGTCGGCGGCCTGATAGCCCTTGCGGCGCCGTGGATTTCGTTGCCACGTGTGGTCCGTGCCGTGCTTGCGGCGCTCGGTTTCGTGGCCATCGCGGCCTGCGGTTGGCTGATCGACGGCGCCAACGCGTTCCCGGGACCGGCCGCGCTGCTGCCTGTCGGCGCCGCGGTGGCGTTGATAGTCGCGGGCAACAACATTGACGCTGACGCGCATCCGATGCCGAACCGGCTGCTCGCCTCCGCGCCGATGGTGCGCTTGGGTGGGCTGGCTTACGCGCTCTACCTGTGGCATTGGCCGATCCTGATCTTCTATCTCGGCGAACGGCGCACGCCGACTGCCGGATTCGTCGGCGGGTCCGCGATCATCCTTCTCGCGCTGGCCTTGGCCTACCTGACCAATCGCTTCGTCGAAGAGCGATTGCGACTGCGACCTGAGGCGCCCGAAACAGACAGTCCCGTAGCGACATCCAGGAGGCGCACCGGGGTCGTTGTGCTTGCGCTCGGCACTGTCGTACTCACCGCGGCGTTCAGCGCGCACATCGTGACGCGGGTGTATCCGCCACAGCCCGTTGGCTATTTGAATCCGGCGGTGTATCCGGGCGCGGAGGCGCTGGTCCGTGGTGTCAGCGGACCGCACGCCCCGATGCGTCCGTCGCTGTGGGAAGCCCCGGCCGACGCGGCATACCCCACTCGTGACGGATGCATTGCCGATTGGGACACTCGCGACGTCATCACCTGCGGCTACGGCGATGCCAACGCCGAACGCACCATCGCCGTTGTCGGCAGCTCGCATGCCGAACACTGGGTACCTGCCCTGGATGTGCTTGCGCGCGAACATCATTTCCGGATCGCCACCTACCTGAAGATGGGCTGTCCGCTGACCGTCGCCGCCGAACCGACCTACAAGGGCGAGGCCATCCCCGACTGCCGGGACTGGTCCGCCGAGGTGATCGACCGCCTCGGCGCCGAACGGCCGGACTGGGTGTTCACCACCGGCACCCGCCCCCGCGACGACACCGGTGATGAAACCCCCACCGACTACCTCGACGTGTGGACGCAACTGTCCAAACGCCACCTCAACGTGATCGCCATCCGCGACACCCCCTGGTTGCGTCGCGACGGCGTCCGCTACCGGGGAACGGACTGCCTCGCCCAGCGCGGCGACCGCATCAGCTGCGGGATGCCTCGCGCTGCCGCCCTCGACCAGACCAACCCGGAAATCGAAGCCGCAGCCTCATTTCCGAACGTCTTCCCCCTCGACCTGACCAACGCGGTCTGTGAACCTCAGGTCTGCCCGATCACCGAGGGCAACATCCTGATCTACCACGACGAACACCACCTCACCGCCAGCTACTCCCGCTCCCTCGCCCCTGAACTCGGCCGCCAGCTCCAGTCGATTCTCGGCTGGTGGTGAGCCCGTCTTTCTGCCGCAGTGGAACGGCGTCGGCGGAGCGTCGTCGATCCGCCGACACCGACCCCTTTCCCCCCGGGCTGGAACCACCCCCTCGCGAGTACCCGCGCTCACTCTAACATGAACATGAATCATATTTACGTTCTTGTCATGTCAAGATGATCCACAGCGCCACAGGCGATTCGGGGCCTTACGACAGCTCCGCCATCTTGATGATTTCGCGCGCGATTAGTTCCGGCTCGGTGGCAGGGACGCTGTGGCCGGAGTTCTCGGCGATCACATGGCGGCCGGCGGGCGATCGGGTCGCGCGATGGGCATGCGCGGCAATGGCTTCGGCGCGAGTGGCCGCGTCCATGCCGTCGCCGGTGCGGGCGCCGGAGATGACGGTGACAGGGATGGACCCGGTGTCGGGTGGGGTAACACGCCAGGTGGCGAGTTCGTCGAGGAAGGTGCGTGCCTGTTGGCGCATGGTGCGCGCGACCCCGCGGGTGAAGCCTTCTCGATTCAGATCGTCGCGCACGTCGGGCGGGACGTCCCGCAGCAGCCCGCGGAACAGGAACCGGAGCAGCCCGAGCCTGGTGAGGACGGTGGCCACACCGATCCTGATGCGTTCGCCTCGGCGGAAGCGGGAAGTGAACAGGACCTGCGCGGCTTCGTCGACGGGGTCGACGAGCACGAGGCCCGCGATCCGGGCGGGTTGGCTGGCGGCGGCGAGGCGGACGATGGGGCCGCCCGCGCTGTGGCCGACCAGAATGAAAGGTCCTGGCCCGAAGTGGTCGAGCACCTGGTTGAGGTCGTCGGCCATGCGGATCATGCTGCGGCCGGACGGATCCGGTGCGCTGCGGCCGAGTCCGGAGCGGTCGTAGACGACCGCTCCCGTGCAGCGGGCTACCTCTGGTTGCACCTTGGCCCACGATGACCTGCTCGACCCTGCGCCTGCTTCGAATACGACCGTCGGCGCGGTTGTTTCGTTGCCGGGGTGTGGAATTGGTAGCACCATCGCGTGCAGCCGCCGCCCGTCCTGAGTGGTGACCCATTCCGAGAGGCCTTGAGTGTGCTGGACCGGTTCGGTCATCGTTCCCCCGTTCGCTCTGTGAAAAGGGGGTGGTGCTGAGTAGGCATGTGGATTGGCGTAGCCCCCAACCTGCCGACCGTAGGCCGTCCCCCGCCGAGGAGTGTAAACCACCTGAGCGGAACGAAATGGCGGGCCGGATATTTGCTGCACTGGATATGGCCGAGCATTCCTGCACAGGATCTCTACAACGCGAACCCGCTGGCGCGCACAATCGCCGTCTAGCTTTGGCGGCAGCGGCGAGGAGTCCGCTCCTCGCGACAATCTGCGAGATCATGGAGGTCGATATGCAGAGTGCGAACGAATTCTCGCGATGGACAAGCGAATTCGAAGCGAAGACGGTCGCGCGGGCGGCCGCTGGGGATCCCGATTGGGGCAGGGGAGCGGCGCTGGATTCCGCGGTCGCCAAGAGCATTCAGCGATTCCAGGTCGGCGAGAGCGGCGACGGCGCGAATCTGATCGCGAAGGCGGACGCAGCAGGCGATCCGGTGTATGCCCGTGCCGCGTTCGCGAAAACCTCGGCCCCGGCCCGCCTGATTCAGCTCGTGCTGTGGTGGATAGTCCTGATCGGCTCGACCGCCGTGGTCGCCGCCGACCACGGCCCCGCGTTGCGCGTGCTCGGCGTCACCCGAACCGGCTTCCTCCTCGACGTGCTCGGCTTGTTCAGAACGATTGTCCCGACCGCCCTCTCATCGAACGTCCTGGCCGTCGCCCGAATCCCGGCACAACCGGTAGCCGGTCTGAACTGAGGCTCAGAGACGGTCGAGGACCTCGCCCAACTTCGACAGCGTCTGCCGCCACCCGCGTTCCATGACGTTGCGCTGCATCTTCTGGCGCTTGTCCTCGATGTTGAACCCGCTGTTGATCAGCAGCAGTCGGGTGCCGCGCCCTTGTGGCTGCACGGCCCAGGTCACCGTCCACGGGGTCGGGTTCGGCCCGCGGAGATCGACCCAGCTCCACGTCATGGCCGCACCAGGGGTGGCGGCGAGGACCTCGCAGGCGATTTCGGCGGGGGGATTGGTGGGCACGGTGAAGATGAAACTGGTTCCGACCTGGGCGCCGTCGAAGCCCACCGAGGGGAGCAGCCACTGTTCGACGACGGTCGAATCGGTGAGCGCGTGCCAGACCGTCTCCGGTGGCTGCGGGTAGAACCTGCCGAGTTCGACGCGTGTGGGATCAAGTTCGGGGTCGATACTCATTCGGTCTACGTTATCGAATGGCAGGCAGGTCTCGGAGTTGCCGACGCGAGCTGATGTCGAGTTTCCGGAAGATGTTGCGCAGGTGCGCGTCGACGGTGCGCGGGCTGAGGAACATCTGGGCCGCGACCTCTTTGGACGTGGCGCCGCCCGCAACCAGGCGAGCGATGTGGACCTCCTGCACGGTGAGTGCGTCGGCGGCCGACGCGGACCGGCTGCGGGCGCGTTCGCCGGTGGCTCTGAGCTCGCTTGCCGCTCGCGCCGCGAACGCTTCCGCACCCAGGCCTGCCAGCATGTCATGGGCGAGCCGTAGCTGGGCTCTGGCGTCGAGCCTGCGTCCTTCCCTGCGCAACCATTCGCCGTAGACGAGGTGGGCGCGGCCGAGGTAGATCGCGAACGGACCGGACGCCAGCAGCGAGATGGCCTGCAGGTAGGCGTCTTCGTCGTTGTCGACGAGGCCGCGCGCGTAGGCGACGATGCCCGCACCCCACGCGGGTGTGCTCGCACAGGAGCGTTCGGCCAATTCCTCGAATGCCCTGCGTGCCGTGTCGGTGTTGCCGCAGTGCACCGCCGCCTCGATCAGCTCCGGCAATGCCAGCCCGGCGAGCCCGAGATCGCCGGTCGCGACCGTACTTTCGGCGGCGCGCAGCGCGGTCGGATAGTCGGCGAGACCGTTGTTGAGTGCGGCGGTCGCGTACTGCACGCTGAGGCTCATATGCGGGCCGACCTCGGCGAACAGCTGCTCGGCCTGCGCGCGCCGACCGGCAAGCGCCGCAAGGTGGATGCGGGGATAAACGAGCGGGGCCGCGCCGGTGGCCTCGGCGATCGCCTCCTCCTCGGAGATCATCTCCTTGGCGGCGCCGAAGTCGCCGGTGTAGGCGGTGGCGGTCGCGAGCATGGCCAGCCCGATCGGCAGCAGATGGAAGGAGCCCGACTCGCGGCCCGCCGCGACGACGTGGGTAGGGATGGCCCGCATCGCGTCGGCGTTCCACAGTTCCACTGCGAGCAGGAATCCGAGGGTCGGCCAACGCACCGACAACTCGCTGTTCCATGCCGCGACGAGCGGGTGCAGCAGCTTCGCGCCGGCACGATGTCCTTCGACATGCAGTGCGATCATGCCGTCGAGGATGTTGTCCGCGTCGCTCGGCTGCGCGGTCGGGCGTGGCGCCGTCTGCGCCGCGGCGATGACCGCGTCCAATCCGCCTGTCAGAATCGCCATTTCGATCGCGTCCACATAGCACTCGCGGGCCAGCGCCGGGTCGCGGACGGCCAGTTTGGCGGCGGCAAGGAGCAGATGGTCGACCGGCAGCTCATCACCGCGGAAGCGGGCGAACGAGATTCGGCCACGCAGCAGATCGACGCGCGGATCCGCCGGATCGACGGTCGACAGCAATTCGGCTGCCGCGCCGAAACTTCCGACGGACACGGTGGCCTCGACGGCAGCGAGCACCCGCTCGGACCGCAGGCCTCGGTCGAGCGTGAGCGCGGCCGCGCGCGCCAAAAAGGCTGCGGCTGCGGCCATTCCGCCGCGTGCCCGGGCGCGGTCCGCCGAACGAACCAGCGCGGCGGCCACGTCCTCGTCCGGTCCCGCGCTGGCACGGGCCCGATGCCAGGCAACCCGATCCGGGTCGGCGACCGCGTCGCTCACCTCGGCGAGCGCGCCGTGGGCACGCCGACGCTCCGCGTCCGTCGCGGCCCAGTAGACCGCCGACCGCGCCACCGGGTGGACGAACCGCACTCGGGTGTCGAACTCGACCAGCGACGCATCCGCGGCAACCGTTCGGTCGATGCCGAGTAGCGCCGCCGCCCGCCAGAGCAGACCCGGATCACCGATCGGTTCGGCGGCGGCCACGGTCAGCAATAGCCGTTCCTCGGGGGCCAGCGCCTCCAGCCTGGTGCGAAAACTCCGTTCGGCGAGCTGCGGGGCAGGCAGGTCGAACCCGCCTGCCAGCCCGGCCAGGCCTGCCGTCTTGGCCAATTCCAGCAGCGCCAACGGATTGCCGCGCGCCTCGGCCAGAATGCGGTCACGCACCCGCTCGTCCAACGACGTGCGAATCTCGCGCGCCAGCACGGCCCGCGCTTCGGGCTCGCTCAATCGCCGCACCTCCACCTGCGGCAGCCGATCCAGCACCGGAACGCTCTCGCGCGCCGCGAACACCATCGCCACGCGTTCCGCGCCGACGCGCCGCGCCACGAACGCCAGCGCCCGCGCCGACGCGTCATCGAGCCACTGCGCGTCGTCGACGAGGCACAGCAGCGATCGGTCGCGCTCCAGCAGCAGACCCAACGTGGCCGCACCGACCAGAAATTCACTCGGAGTCCCTGACTCCATGCCGAACGCGATGCGCAGTGCCTCGCGATGCGGCGGCGGCAGCGCGTCGAGGTGCTCGAATACCGGAGCGCACAGCTGGTGCAGAGCCGAGTACGGCAGCTCCGTCTCGAATTCGGCGCCGGCGGCCCGGATAATCAAGAAGTCGTCGGTCCGCGCCAGCTGGTCGAGCAGCGCACTCTTGCCGATGCCGGGCTCCCCGCGGAGCAGCACCGCGCCGCCGCGTGACTGCCGCGCCTCATCCAGCAGCGCCAGCAGCCGCGTCGTTTCGTCCCGTCGCCCGACCATCTCACTCACAAGCAAGGATCTTGGTGCATAGCGGCATTACTGTCACAGCGGGAGTAGGTGAAAACTACCGACGCGAGCGGACCCACACCATTGCGACATTAGTGGCATGAACGCACCACACAGGATTGACACGATGTCGAATACCGCAACCGACGCCGACCAGGTATCGCACGAGCGCCTGCTCGACGACTGGATGGCCGTCTGGAACGGTGACTACACCCCGGCCGAGCGGATCATTTCCCCTGCCTTCTTCGTCCACGCCGCCATGCTGGACGGCAGCGACAGCACCGCGATCCGCGGGCCGGAAGGCTTGGTCGCGTGGGTCGCTCAGCTGCGCGCGGCGTTCAGCGAGCTGGTGTTCGAGGTGGAGGTCGGGCCGATTCTCGACGCCAACTATCTGGTGCTGCGCTGGATCGCCACCGGCACCTACGACGGCGGATTCCCCGGCGCGACAGCTGCTCTCGGCGCGCAGGTCCAGTTCACCGGCACCGATGTGCTGCGCGTCGAGCACGACATGCTCGCTGAATATTGGCTGAACTCCGACGTCCATGTGCTGCTCGCGCAGCTCGGTGTGCACTGAACCTGTCCGCACAAAAACCGGTTGAGGGGGTCGCGCTCGGCGACCCATGATGGGAGCTCGCGAGACAGAGGAGTTCGGGTGCGGCCGTTGACAGTGCTGTGGTTGACGGGCGCTCCCGGAGTCGGCAAGTCGACCACTGCCTGGGCCATGTACTCCTGGGCCAAGGCCGAGGGGCGGCCGGTCGCCTACGTCGAAATCGATCAGCTGGGCCTCCTCGCGCCCGCGCCGAGCAACGACCCGCAGTACCACCGGGTGAAGGCGGACAACCTTCGCGCGGTGCTCGATACCTTCCGTCGCCACGGCGTCCGGCAAGTGATCGTGTCCGGTGTTGTCGACCCGGAACGCGGGATCGACGGCTACTTCGCCACAGCGTCGGACATCGAGTTCACGCTCATCCGATTGCGCTGCGACCGTGCGGAATTGCGCCGCCGGTATCTGGGACGCGGCTCCACCGAGGAACGACTCGAAGAGCTGATGTCGATCGCGGACGCGTACGACCGGAACGCGGTAGGAATACCGTTCGACACCACGGCGCTGGCTTCGCACGAGATCGTGGCGAAATTGAGTGAGCTGGTATGCGTTGCGGGCCAACCGCATTCCACTGCCTCGACGCTGGCGGAGCCGCTTACCGCCGCTGAACCCGCGCCCGTCCTGGTGCTGGCGGGCCCGACCGCGGTGGGTAAGTCGACCGTTGGCTTCGAGGTGCTGCGGACACTGTGGAGCCGTGATCTGCCTGCGGCCTATATCGATGTGGACCAGCTCGGGTTCTGCGAGTTCGCCCAAGAAGTCAAGTCCGAGAACCTCATCCAGCTCTGGCATGGCTACCGCCGGGCGGGCTCCCGTGCACTGATCGTTGTCGCACGCGGTATTCCGCGCCCCTACCTACAGGCGCTTGCCGACCAGCGCATCACCCTCGTGCATCTGACGGCGTCGCCGAGCGAGCTGGCGAAGCGGATCGCCTCGCGTGCGCACGGTCACCGCCACGGCGACGGCCCTGGCCTGGCGGGTGATTCGCTGATCGGAGCATCGGCCGAGCAACAGGCCAGCATGCTTGACCGATCCGCCGAGGAAACTGTCGCGCTCCGTCGGGACGGCGACGGTGCTCTTGTCGTCGACACCGACCACGAGACCAGCTCGGAAATCGCCGCGAGGCTGGCCGACCTGGTCGGGCTCGACCTCCGCGCTTAGCCCGGGGGACTGCCTCGCCTGCCTCGTCGGCGGCGAAATAATCACCTGCACTGGCAATCTCGCCGCAATGCGAGCTTCTTTCACCATCGACGCCGATCCTCTTGCGCGGCGGCCCCGCTCGCTCGTACTCTTCATAAGTAAGTAGTTACTTACAAGGGAGAGCATGAGCGGATCGACCCGCGAACGGATCATCGGCGAGGCGCTGCGCCTGTTCGGTGAGCAGGGGTTCGCGCGGACCACAGTGACCCAGATCGAGCGGGCGGCAGGCCTTTCCGGTGGGGCGGGCGGGTTGTACCGGCACTTCCGGTCCAAGGACGAACTGCTGGTCGAGGCGGTCCGGTCGCGACTGACCGAGCGAGGCGAATGGGCGCCCTTTCTCGCCCCCGATTTCTCGATCATGTCCTGGCTGGATTCGCTTGCGCCGCAGAGCTCCACCGTGGACAAGCTGACAATGCTGTTCCACATCGGCCTCGGCAGGCTGGAACACGACCGCGACGTCAATCGAATCCTGATGCGCGACAACTCGATCGGCACCGACGTGCTCGAGGTGTTCCGGCGCGAGGAGTACCTGGTGTTCGTCAAGGCGGTACTGCGCGGACTGCTCGAGCTCACCGAACCTGATGCGCGGGACCAGGACTGGGAAGCCGCGTCCGCGGTGTTCGTCGGCGCGATCGCGCACTACTGGCTGATCAGCGACACCTTCGGCGGCGACCATCCCACGGCGGTCGATCCGGACCGCTATCTGCGGGCTATCGCCGAGTTGGTCGTCGCCAGGCTGCGGTGGACGGATACACAGGGAGAGGGATAGTCATGAGCAAGCACATCACCGTGATCGGGGGCGGTCTGGCCGGGCTCACGGCGGCGATCGCGGCCGCGGAGGGCGGTGCGGCCGTTCAGCTGCACGAGGCGCATCAGACCCTCGGCGGTCGCGGGCGCGCCACGGCGGCGCCCTATGTCGTCCACGAGGGCGCGCACGTCTTCTATGCCGACGGACCGCACTATCGGTGGCTGAAGCAGCACGGCTTCGTCGCCGATCTCGGCTGGCCCGGGCTCGGCGGCTGGGCAAGGCTCGGCTTCCGTGCCGGTGGCAGCCTCCGCAAGTCGCCGCCGCTCGGGATGGTGCGCGCCCAGCTGCGCGGCAGGCTGACCGCGCCGGTGGACGTCGACTTCCGCAGCTGGGCGACATCGAAATGGGGTGAGGTCACGGCCGAGCAGCTGGCCAACGCCATCAGCGTGGTGACCTATGACGCCGACACCGGTCGGCTGTCCGCGGCCTTCGTCTGGGACCTGGTTCGGCGCGTGTTCGGCGTCAACGTTCCTGCGGTGCGCTGGGTGCGCGGCGGCTGGCAACGGGTCATTACCGATATGGCCGCCCGCGCAACCGAACTCGGCGTCGAGATCGAAACCGGTTCCCGCGTGGCCGAACTGCCTGCCAAGGGTCAGGTGATCATCGCCACCGACCTGAACGCGGCACGGAACCTGCTCGGCGACAACAGCCTCGGCTGGACCAGCGGGCATGCGGCGTTGCTCGATATCGCGGTGCGATCGTCGCGCCGCGACCGGACGTTGGTGTTCGATCTCGACGAGGGTGGCTTCCACGAGAGTTACACGATGCAGGACAACACCATCGCGCCGCAGGGCGAATCGCTCTACCAACTCCAGATGCCCATTCGCGCAGGCGAATCCGCTGCGCACGCGAACGTCAGGCTGGAGCGCTTCGCCGACATCGTCGTGCCCGGTCGCCACGATCGCACCACTTTCCAGCGCACCTCGACCGCGAAGGGCCGCACCGGTGCGCTGGACCTACCCGGTCAGACCTGGCGCGATCGTCCGGCGATCGATCGCGGGCACGGCGTCTACCTGGTGGGTGACATGGTCGCCGCGCCGGGCATGCGCGGCGAAATCTCCATCAACAGTGCACTGCACGCGGTGCGTGCGGCCCTCGCTACCGCGGGCGCGGAAACCGTTCGCTGAACGAGGCTGGCGGGCAGTACTTCTGGGTGGTGTACCGATCTGATCACGTGGCGGGGAGAGATCGGTGCACTGCCCGGGATTACTGCCCGCGACGGCCCGCGGTGCGATCACCAGACGAGAGTGGTGTCCGCCGTGCGCACACTGCCGAAAAACCGCTTCCCGGTGTCACTTCCATCATGGTTGTACGCATCGATGATCTCCGCCAGCTCCTCGGCAAGGGCCTGCAACGCCGGACTGGCTGTCGCGATACCGCCGTCGGACACCCACCCCCACTCCGCAGGTACGCCCTCGATCGTGATCACGATGCGGCCATACGAAGGCTGGTCGACGGAGTAGCTGATCTCCGCGGGCGCCGCGCGCACCGGGCTGCTCACCTCGAGCTCCGTCGGCAGGCCTGGCACGGAAAACGTGCGCACGAACGCCAGGTCTGCGCGAATCATCGCCACGATCTCCGGCAGATCGGCATGCCGCCCCACCTTGTCGTACTGTCTGCCATAGGTCCGGTCGCCGACCGCGCGCAGTCCCGCGCCGTCGCCGGCCTTGCGCAAGAGCCGCAACAACATTCGTTCCGCCGTCGCCCGCTCCTCTGCGCCGGTCGCCGGATGGTCGATCAGTGCACGCAGGTGTGCGATCCGCGAACCCAAACCACCAGCAGCCATGCGGCCATGCTAGAGCAGCGGCGATCGAGGGCGGGTCACCAGAGCCTGCGCCCGGCATGAACTGGGATCCGGCCGGCTACGCGCGCTCACACCTCGATATGCGAGCCCATGATGACGGTGCGCTCGCGGGGCAAGCCGAAGTACTCGGCGGCATCGGCGGTGATGTGCGACGTCGCGATGAACAACCGCTTCCGCCAAGCCGCCATCGTTGGTGAATCACCGGGCAACAGTTCGATTTTCGAGAGGAAGTACGAGGCGTGCGCGAGGTCGAGCGCGCCCTCGGTCTGCTCGGGATCGAGTTGGGCCAGCGCGCGCGGGACGTCGGGATTCTCCATATACCCGTAGCTGGCGGTGACATGGACGATGCCGTCGTCGCCATAGCCGAGATGGTCGACGGTGATCCGATGATCCTCCGGCACCCGAGGAACCGGCTCGGTCTGGATCGACAGGATCACGATCTGCTTGTGCCGCACGTGGTTGTGTTCCGCGTTGGCGCGCATGGCCAGCGGCGCGGTTTCGCTGCCGCGGTTGAGGAATACCGCGGTGCCTGGAACCGTGATGGCTTCCGACTCGCCGTTCTGTAGCGTGTCGACGAATTCTCGTAGCGATCCCTCGCGCTTTTCCCTTGCCGCGGTGACGATTTCGCGGCCCTTCTCCCAGGTGGTCATGATGGTGAACGCGGTGAGGGCGATCAGCAGCGGCAGCCAGGCGCCGTGCACGAGCTTCGTGAGATTGGCGGCGACGAACAGCAGGTCGACCCCGACCAACGGGATCGCGCCGAGCAGCACCACCCACAGCGGCGTCCGCCATTTCGCATGCGCCACATACAGGAACAGCACGGTGGTGATGGTGATCGTGCCGGTCACCGCCATACCGAACGCGTAAGCCAATGCGGCCGAACTGCGGAACGCGAACACCAGGGTCAGCACCGAGACCAGCAGCAGCCAGTTGATCCACGGCACGTAGATCTGGCCGATCGCCGATTCGGAGGTGTGCGCGATGCGCAGCCGCGGCAGATACCCGAGCTGAGCGGCTTGGGAGGCAACCGAATACGCGCCGGTGATCACCGCCTGCGAGGCGATGACGGTGGCCGCGGTGGCGAGCAGCACCAGCGGTAGGCGCGCCCATTCGGGAGCGAGCAGGAAGAACGGTGCGCTGATGTTCGCGGAGTCGTCGAGGATCAACGCGCCTTGGCCGAGGTAGCTGAGCACGCAGGCCGGGAGGACGAGTACGAGCCAGCCGCGGGTGATCGCGCGGCGACCGAAGTGGCCCATATCGGCGTACAGGGCTTCGGCGCCGGTCACCGCGAGCACGATCGCGGCGAGCGCGAAGAACGCGATGCCGAAATGTCCGGCCAGGAAACCGATTGCGTAGGTGGGGGACAGGGCCAAAAGAATGTCGGGATTGCGGGTGATCCCGGCGATGCCGCAGCCGCCGATGACGACGAACCAGGCGATCATCACCGGCCCGAATACGCGCCCGACCGCCGCGGTTCCGCGTTTCTGCACCAGGAACAGTCCGATGATGATCACCGCGGTGATCGGCACGATCCACGGTTCCAGCGACGGCTGGACGACCTTCAACCCTTCGACCGCCGACAGCACCGAGATGGCAGGCGTGATCATGCTGTCGCCGAAAAACAGTGACGCCCCGAAGATGCCGAGCGCGGCGAGTGCCATCGCGGTGCGCCGCCCGCCCGGCGCGGTCAGGCGGCGCAGCAGGGTGATCAGCGCCATGATCCCGCCCTCGCCGTCGTTGTCGGCGCGCATCGCCAACAGCACGTAGGTCACCGTGACGATGATCATCACCGACCAGAAGATGAGCGACACCACGCCGAACACGTTGTCCCTGCTGACCGGAACCGGGTGCGGGTCAGCGGGATTGAACACTGTCTGCAGCGTGTAGATCGGACTGGTGCCGATGTCGCCGAACACCACGCCCAGCGCGCCGACCACCACCGCGAGTTTCGCGGTGTCGCGCACCGCGGTGTGCTGGTGCGGTGCGGACGGGTCGTCGGTCGTGGTCATGTGTGGTGGCTCGGTCACGGCGGTCCTCTCCGCGCGGACCGTCGGCCGCGCCTCGCGGCGGACGATACCCGCTGTACTGGTACAACGCGTGGCGACTAGCCAGCTACGGCGGATCGGTCGAATCTGTGGCGAGTGCAAGGCGAAGCTGGCAGGTCGCTGTGAGTGAATCGCTGACCCGACCTCGCGCGCGACATCGGTCGATCCAGCACCCTACGCTGGAACGATGCCGAAACTGGAGCATCGTGTGCCGCCGAAGCTCGTCGTTGCTGGGGCGTCGGTGTCTGGGGTGACCGCGGTCGACCGCGAGGGGCCTGCGGCTTCGAGCGGGCCAGCGATCCGATGACACCGGACCGGGACAAGCCGCAGGACGCGACCGTTCTGGTGGTCGACGACGAGACCAATATCCTTGATCTGCTCAGCGCCGCACTGCGGATGACCGGGTTCCAGGTGCACGCCGTGACCACCGGGCGGGCCGCGTTGGCGGCAGCCGCTTCGCATCCGCCGGACATCGTCGTGCTGGATGTGATGCTGCCGGATCTCGACGGCTACACGGTGGCTCGACGGCTGCGGGAGGCCGGTAATCACGTGCCAGTGCTGTTTCTGACTTCGCGGGACGCGGTCGAGGACCGGATCGCGGGGCTGGTGGCCGGTGGGGACGACTATGTGAGCAAACCGTTCAGCCTCGAGGAAGTGGTGTTGCGCCTGCGCGCCATCCTGCGCCGCACCGCCGCGGAGGAGCCCGACGATCGGGTGCTCACCTATGCGGATCTGCGGCTTGATGTCGACGCGCACACGGCAACCCGTGCCGGAGAAGAGATCTCGCTGTCGGCCACCGAGTTCAACCTGCTGCACTATCTGATGGCCAACGCGGACAAGGTGGTCAGCAAGCAACAGATCATCGATCGAGTGTGGACGGGGCACGCCGCGGACGGGCGAGTGGTCGAGACGTTCATCAGCCAGCTGCGACGCAAGATCGATTCGCGAAAACCGCCGCTGATCCACACGATTCGCGGTGTCGGCTACACCCTGCGGCTGTCTGGTCCGCAGCGGTGAGCGTGCGGCGCATGACGTTACGCACCCGGCTGCTGCTGGCGCTGCTGACTGTCGCGGCCATCGGCATGGCGGGGTTCGGGTTGTTGAGCGTGACGATGTTGAACCACCTACAGCTGGAAAGGGTTGACTCTCAAGTCGATCGGGTCGCCATCGATGCCACGTCGCCCAATCGGCCTGCGCCGCCACCGGTGGAGCCCGAGTACGATCAGCTGCCGTCCGAGTTCCGGATGATGTTCTTCGACATGGACGGCACACCCCACGGGACGCTCGGCGGCCCGGTGACCGGCGGCACGGTTCCGGCATTGCCGCCGATGGATGCCGCGTCGGTGCGCAGCCGTGGGGACAGTCCGGTGACCGTCAAGGACGAGAAGACCAAGGCGCGCTGGCGAATACGCACAGTCGTCCAGGCTCCCACCGAGTGGCAGCCGACGGCCGGTACCGCCGCGATCGCCATGTCCCTGTCAGCGACCGATGAGTTGTCGCGGAGGCTGCGGATCATCGAGGTCGCCGCAGGCGCCGGGCTGTTGATCGTCATCTCGATCATCGCGGCGATCCTGGTGCGGTTGGGTTTGCGGCCGCTGACCAGGATCGAGCACGCGGCCGAGGCGATCGCCGCGGGAGATCTCGATCGCCGTGTCGCACAGACCGATTCGCACACCGAGGTGGGACGGCTCGGCGCCGCGTTCAACGTGATGGTCGCGCGGCTGTCCTCGGCGATCGGTCAACTGGAGGATTCGGAGCGACGGATGCGGGCCTTCATCGCCGACGCCTCGCACGAATTGCGGACTCCGCTGACCTCGGTGCGCGGCTTCGCCGAACTGTATCGGCGCGGCGGTGCGCAGACCGAGGCCGACGTCGACGTGATGATGGGCCGCATCGAAGGCGCAGCCATCCGGATGGGCATGCTGGTCGACGATCTGCTGTTGCTGGCCAAGTTCGATCAGGAACGTTCGCTGGACCTCGGCGAGGTCGATCTGGTCGCGCTGGCCGAGGAGGTGGTGCGCGACGCCGCGACGCGTGCGCCGACCCGCGACATCGGCCTCGAGCGTCCACCGGTGCCCGTCCGAATCATCGGCGACGTGCACCGATTGCGGCAGGTCCTTACCAATCTCGTCGACAACGCGTTGATTCACACCCCGGCGCCGGCGCGGATCACGGTCGCGGTCTCGATCATGTCCGCGTCGGAATTGCCGCCTGCGGTAGCTGAGGCGGGCGCCGATTTGCCGGATATATCCGAGTTCGTCGTCCTCGACGTCAGGGACGAGGGCCCCGGCATCGCCGCCGAAGACGCCGAGCGCATCTTCGACCGGTTCTACCGGGCCGCCGAATCACGGTCGAGCACTGCGGGTTCCGGGCTCGGACTGGCGATTGTCGCGGCCATCGTCGGCGCGCACGGCGCCAGGATCCAGCTGCTGAGCACGCCAGGTACCGGCGCCACCTTCCGGATCCTGTTCAGCGGCACCTCACAGCTACCTCACAGCGTCGACTCAGGAGAGCCCGACACTGCTCGACCAAGATCGGGATCATGACGCTGACCATCGACCGGCCGGAGCCGGTGGGTGGCCCGACGACGCGCCGTTCCGCGCGGGCGCTGTTCCTCGGGCCGCCGACCGAGCCACGCTGGACGCGTCCGAGCTTTGCCGCGCTGCTGGTCGCGACCGCCGTGCTCTATCTATGGGGCCTCGGCTCGTCAGGGTGGGGCAACGAGTTCTACGCCGCCGCCGCGTGGGCGGGCACCAAAGATTGGACGGCGCTCCTGTTCGGTTCGGTCGATCCGGGCAACATCATCACGGTCGACAAACCGCCCGCCGCGATGTGGGTGATGGCGCTGTCCGGGCGGCTGTTCGGGTTCAGCACGTTCTCGGTGCTGCTGCCGCAGGCGCTGATGGGCGTCGGTGCGGTCGCCTTGCTCGCCGCGACAGTACGTCGCTGGCACGGGCCCGCCGCCGGGCTCCTGGCCGCAGCGGTGCTGGCCTTGACACCCGTTGCGGCGCTGATGTTCCGCTACGACAACCCGGACGCGTTGCTGGTGCTGCTGCTCGTTGCCGCCGCCTACTGCGTCGTGCGAGCGACCGAAACCGCAAGCACCCGTTGGATAGCGCTGGCTGGAGTCGCCCTCGGTTTCGCCTTCCTCACCAAACTGCTCCAGGCGTTCCTGGTGCTGCCCGCGTTCGGACTGGTCTTCCTGATCGCGGCACCGGTCGGAATATGGTCGCGGATAAGGAAATTGGCGATCGCGCTGGTGGCGATGATCGTCTCGGGCGGCTGGTTCGTCCTGATGGTTGAGCTGTGGCCTGCCTCGAGTCGTCCCTATATCGGCGGCTCGACCAACAACAGCCTGTGGGAGCTGACGCTCGGATACAACGGTCTCGGACGCATCCTCGGCAGCAACGGAAACCCGAAGTCGGTCGGTCCGGGCGAACCACGTTTCGGTGGGACCCCCGGCATCACCCGGTTGCTCACCGACTCCGCCGGTGTCGAGATCTCCTGGTTGCTTCCGGTTGCGGTGCTCGGACTCGTTGCCGGACTGTGGATTTACCGTCGTGCGCCGCGCACGGACCGAACGCGCGCCGGTTTTGTCCTGTGGGGTGGCTGGCTGCTGGTCACCGGTGTGGTGTTCAGCTTCATGAGCGGCACTTTCCACGAGTACTACACCGTTGCCCTCGCGCCGGCGATGGCTGCCTTGGTCGGTGTCGGCATTCGAGAAATGTGGTGCCGTAGAGAGGTTTTCGCTGACCGCTTGATACTTGCACTGATGGCAGCAAGCGTCGGGCTGTGGAACCTCGCGCTGCTCGACCGGACCCCGGACTGGCTGCCGTGGCTGCGTTGGGTACTGCTGATCGGATCCCTCACTGTCGCAACAGCATTTCTCGTCGCCGGGCAGGTCCGCAGGTGCACCGTTGTCCTCGCCGCGACCGGCCTGCTGTTCGGCCTCGGCGGCACCACTGCGTACACACTGGAAACACTCTCCGTCCGCCACAGCGGCGGAATCCTCAACTCCGGCCCACCTGGCGAGCCAGCGTTCGGTCATGGTGACGACATCGCGGCCAACGCCGCACTGAATGTGGTCCTGCAGAACACCGACACGCGGTGGGCCGCCGCCGTCATCTCGTCCAGAGTCGGTACCCAACTGGAGCTCAGCAGCGGCAAACCGGTGATCTGCCTCGGCGGCTTCCTCGGCGCTGATCCCGCGCCGACCCTCGCGCAGTTCCAGTCCTACGTCACCAGCGGCGCGGTCCGATACTTCGTGGCGACCAGCCGTGGCCACGCGAAGGAACCTGAGTCATCCACCGACGCCCTGCCATGGGGTGTCCCCGCCGACTCCTCCGCCGCCGAGATAACCGCGTGGGTGAAGGCCAATTTCACGGCAACCACCGTCGGCTCCGCCACCGTTTACGACCTGACGCACTGACCCCGACGGACCGCAAGCCAAACGAGAAAGACTCTGCCGCAGGTCATTTCGTCTGACGGTGGAGATCCTTTCCGGCGGGGTTCAGCTTTTCGTACGCAGTGCTGGGCCTGCGAGCTGTTCGACTGCGGTGGCAACGAATTCGGTGAGTGTGTCGAGGGGGTATCGGTCGGTGGCGGCCATCCGCATGAGCTGTTCGCCGACGGCGAGCAGGGACGCGGCCAAGAGATCCGGGTTCAGCTCGGCAAGTCCCGGCCGCCGCTCGCGACCCCATTCGATGAGCGCCCGCAGGTTGGTGCGGGCGAATTCGCGGGCGTTGGCGGCATATTCGCGCACCTCGGGTGGCGCGTCGTCCGCGGAAGCGATGAGCAGCAACGCCGAGCCGGGATGCTCGGCGACGGTGCGCAGCATGTTGGTGGCCGCCGCGACGAGGACGGTGTCGAAGTCCGCGTCGTCGGTGAAGGCGGGCATCGCCTCCGCCAACGCGTCGATGGTGCGCTGCTGTTCCCGCTCCAGCAAGGCCAACAGCAGCGGTCCGCGCCCCGGATATGCCGCGTACACCCTGGGTTTGGCGAGCTGGGTCTCGCGCGCGATCGCCTCCATCGTCGCGGCCGCATAGCCGTCCCGCGTCACCAGCCGCAGGGCAGCGTCGAGCACCTGGACGCGGCGGACCTCGATCTCCATCCGCGGTTGGCGTTTCCGCGGCGGTTCGGCGATGGCAGACACGAGGTCCACGGTATGCCGTCTCAGTACAGGTCTCGCATACCGAGGGGCGGTAGCGCGAGCTGCAAGGGGGTGTTGGCCAGCCACGCGCCTGCCGGCCAGCACAGCGGCGCGATCTGGGCGGCCCGATCGCGACGGACCTCGGTCGAACGGTCGGCGGCACGCATGATCCGCAAAGCCCGCGAGGACAGGTCGCGATTGCGCACGCCCCACTTGCGGCGGTGGTCCGCCCATTGTTCGACCGCGCGACGGCCCCGAACCGGGTCCGCAACGGCACGTGCGATGGCGGTTGCGGCATCGGTGGCATCGAAAACGCCGGAGTTCAGGCCACGTCCACCCCACGGTGCGAACAGGTGGGCAGCTTCACCGGCCAGCAGCACTCTGCGGTGTTCGTCGGTGTAGGAACTGGCCACGGATTGGTGGAAGCGGTAGTGCGACACCCAGCTGACATGGTCGCCATACCAGGGGTCCACCACCTTGGCGGTCCACTCCCGCACACCCTCAGGGCTGGACATGTATTCGACGTCGTCGGTGGGGAGGCATTGCACGTCGATGCGCATGCCACCTTTGAATGGCATGTGCATGACGTTGCGGCCACCGAGTTCTGGGCGCTTGTAGTGGAAGAGGCAGGACCCTTGCGGCGTCGACCCGTCGGGGTGTTCCTCGACGTCGACGATGATGAACGTGGTGTCGTCCGGCCGACCTTCCATGGTCGCACCGATATCGCGTCGCACCTGCGAGCGGGCACCGTCCGCGCCGATGACATAGGCCGCGGACAGTGTTTCGCCCGTGCCGAGTTCGAGTTCGACCGCGTCTGCGGTGCTCTGGAGCCGCGCCAGCGGAGACTCCCAGCGGAACTGCACCCCGTTGGCCACGCACGCGCGGTAGAGGTGAACTTCGGTGACTCGCTGCGGCAAACTCGTGCCCAAGAGGTCACTGCGCAGCAGTCGTCCGGCCACGCCCTGTCCGATGCGGTGGTGGAAGACCCGTCGGTCTCCGTAGTAGGTGTCGTATCCGAGGATGCTGAGGCCGGATGCCGCGACGTTGCGCCCGAGTCCGGGCATGATCGCATCGAAGCGAAGCACTGTCGGAAGAAATAGTCCGATGGCTCGGCTTCCCGGCCGTGTCCGATCCTGCGGCTCGGCCTCGAGCACGGTGACGGGCAGGCCTCTCCTGGCCAGCGCCAACGCCGCGGTCAGCCCGACCGGCCCGGCTCCGACGACGACACAGTGATTGCGCACCGGCTGCGCTGCTGGTGAATGCTGCGCCATTTTCACGCTCCTGGCTAGGGAATATGTTTAGGTACCCTACCGTAAGTACGGAAGCGTAACTATGTTTTGGGCAAATGCACCCTTATTGGGACGATGGGCTGCTGGAGTGGGAGTCTTGGTGTCGGCCGGCGGCCCTCCCTGTTGCCGAACAGTGCTGAGCCGGTGCCGAACGACGGAGACGCCGTGGTGTGAAACGACATTCGGTCACCTATTGGTCGGTCGTTATGGCGCTCCTTGTGAGGTTTGCGCTACTGTTGCTGTGCGCCCGGTCATCGCCGGTCGCTGCTGCTCCGACCGCCGCTGCGGCGGGTCCGTGCGTCGGTTTCGACAGGACGGACAACTCTTCGCCTTTCTGATTCGCGGCGGCTCGCCAACCGTGAATCGCCACTCCATCAAAGGAATACAACGAAGAAGGAGTACTTGATGACCACCGAGTCGAACTCCACCGCCACCGGTGCAGGCGCGCAGGGCGCGGGTATGCACATGGAATACCTCTACGGTCCGCAGTGGCGCGACGTGGTGCGGATCATCGAGCGCGCCGCGCAGCTCACCGATGACGAGCGCGCAAAGCTCAAGGCGCAAGCCGAGCAGCAGTTGCAGTCGCAGATGGCGGCCATGTCGGGCGCGGGCGGTGGGTTGGGCAACGGGCTCGGTGGCGGATTGGCCAACTTGCTCTCCGGCCTCGGCCAGCTCTCGAACGACTCGCAGCCCGCCAAGATCGCTGCCGAGACGGCAAAGGAGTTCGGCCGCACGCGCAACGTGCAGGTGGCAGGAATGGTAGCCGGACAGGCGGTTTCGTCCGCCGAAGGCGTCGAAGGACAGCTTGCGGGACTGCTCGGTTCGCTGAGTTCGCTCACTACGGTGAGCCAGGCGGCCACCGCGGCGGTGCTCGGCGATCTGATCGGCCAAGGAAAGTTCACCCAAGAGGTCTACGACGCATTGATGACGCCGTGGAGCAGCTCTGTCTCCTGAGCGGTGAACGACAGCATGACCCAGCCTCCCGACAGGTCGAGCGGGCGGGCCGACGACACCACCAGTGGTGACGGCTTCTCCGCCCGCTTCGACGCCCTCTTCACCGTCGTCGGAAACCCCCCGGTGAAATCGGTACTGCGCGCGGCGAATGCGCGCGTCCGACCAGGGGCCAGACCGATCACCGCGCAACGGATCAGCGACTGGCGCCGCGGCAATCGAGTACCGGCCACGTTCGACTCAGTGCGCCCCGTCCTGGATGTGCTCATCTCGGAAGGCCGTCGCCGGGCCGCCGAGGACCCGCGCATCGACAGATCCCTGCTCGATCCGGCCCGCTGGCACGCCGAGTGGAAGGCGGCGCGGGCCGAGCCGACCGTTGTCGATGCCAATCGACAGCCCTATTGCGGACTTTCCGCCTATCGCGCCGACGACGCCGAGCTGTTCTTCGGCCGTGACAAGGCGAGATTTCAACTGCACCAGCTTGTTTCGGCGGCGGAGGAGAGCGGTACGACGGCGCTGGTCCTGCTGCTCGGCACCCGCGGCGTCGGTAAATCGTCCCTGCTCGCCGCCGGGCTGCAAGCCGATCCGGGACTGCGCACGCCGATCCGCATGACCCCGAACGACGATCCGGTGTTCACCCTGCACACGGCGCTCGCGCGCACATCGTCGGCGGGTCGGCGACTGTTGCTGATCGATCAGGGCGAACGCCTGTACACCCTGTGCACCAGAGAGGAGCTGCGCAGGCAGTTCCTCGCCGAGCTTGCGGCGCTGGCCGCGCCTGATGCGCAACCGCCGACCACGATCGTCCTCGCGGTCGATACCGCGTATCTGCCGGAGCTGTCGCAGAACTCGTTGCTGATGACGGCCGTGCGGAACCGGTCGATGGTGCTCGAACCGATGGCAGATCCGGAACTGCGCGAGGCCATCGTCCGGCCCGCCGCGGCCACCGGGCTTCGGGTCGAGGACAGCCTGATCGAGATCCTGTTGCAGGATCTGACCATCCTCGACTCGCAGAACACGGTGCGACTTGCCACGTTGTCGTATGTCCTTGCCGCGACATGGGAGAACCGGCGTGGTCGGACCTTGACGCTGGCCGCCTATCGCGAAACCGGTGGTGTGGCAGGGGCGTTCGCGGACCGCTCCGAACTGATCTGGTCCGGCCTGAGCGATTTCGAGCGCCAGGTGGTGCGTTACGTGATGACCGCGCTGACCATCGCCGGTCCGACGGCCGTGCATTCGCACCCGGTTCCGGAGATCGTCCTGCTCGAGGAGTCCGAGGATCCGAGCTACACCGAAATCGTGCTGGCCCGGATGATCAAGGACCGGATCGTGGTGCGGCGCAACGCCGATATCGAACTGGTGCACGATCTGGTGCTGACTTCCTGGCCGCGGATGGTCGGCTGGCTCGCCGAGGAAAAGGAATTCGCACCGGCGCGGCAGCGGATCGAGGCGGACGCTCGGCAATGGGTGCGTGAGGACCGCCCAGACACCTTGTTGTACACCAGAACCCGACTAGAGGATGCCGCCGACCTGATCAGGCGGCCGGGCTCGACGAACCGGCTCACCCGGGAATTCGTCGCCGTATCGCTGGCTCGGCATCGCAAGCAAGTGCTCCGGCGCCGGGTAGTCCTGGCGGCAGTTGTCCTGCTCGCGGTGTGTCTGCTCGTGCTGACGACCGTGGTCATCACGCTGCAGGTGGCCGGCTAGCGCGGGTGAATCAGGTTTCTGTACTGATGATTCGGGTGCCGACGGTGTCAGGCGTCCGCGATGGGCAGGTGGTATTCGCGGCGGACGCTGGTGCCGAGTTTGCCGATGTTGGCGCCGTAGATGTGGATCGAGATCACCGTCGAGGTGCCGCTGTTGCGGACCAGGTGGATGTCGCCGGGTGGGGCGAAGCCGCAGGCGGATCCGGCGTCGTTGACGACGTCGGCGACGACGACCAGGCGGGCGGTCGGGCCCGCACCGCGGAGCTCGAAGCGTTGTTCGGATTCCGCGCCCTCGTAGACGCCTGCGACGCACCACGCGACGTGGTCGTGGATCGGCGTTTGCTGGCCGGGCCGCCACACGATGGCCACCACCGAGAAACTGCCGTCGGGTTCGGTGTGCACGAGGTGCTGCCGGTACCGGTTCGGGTCGCCTTCGCGGTATTCGGCGGGCAGCAGGTCCGGCTGCTGGAGGAACCGCTCGAGCCGGTCGGCGACGAGTTGTGCGGCATCGGTCGGCGGGCGTTCGAGCTGGACGACTTCCCGTACCGCACAGACGAGATCGGCGAGGGTCGAGGTGCTCAGGATGCTGCTGGGGGACATGTGATCAGGATGCGACGCAGCTACTCTTGCGGTCTACTTAGACATTCTTGCCGATCTCAAAGTTCTCCTTATGGATGGAACATGGTGATTGGCAACAGATTTCATCGAGAACTCATCGCATTGGCGGCACTCTGGATGGCGTCCATCATCAGCCGGGTGACCGGAATCTTCTGGTGGCCCGACAGCGTGTAGGCGGCCACCGTCCTCGAGTCGGCCGGAATCACCGGGCGGCTCACCACCTTCGGATGACGGATGAAGGACTGCACCATGTTCGGCATCATCGCGATGCCGGTCCCCTCGGCGACCAGGCTCTGCACGGCGAGGTTGTCGTCGGTGGTGAAGTCGATGTGCGGTGCGAACCCGGCCGTCGCGCACGATTCGATGAAATGGCTTCGGCAGCGCACACATCCCGCGATCCAGCGTTCCTCGGCCAGCTGCGCCAACTCCACGGTGCGCCGCCGCGCCAGCGGATGTCCCTTGGGGAGCAGCACGATCAGCGGATCGTCCAGCAGCGAAACCTTGTACAGGTCATCGGCTTCCGGCTGTTCGGCCGATGCGTCGTAGGTGAAGGCCAGCGTGATGTCGCAGTCCCCGCGGCGCAGCGCCTCGACCGAATCGGGCGGTTCCGCGTCGAACAATTCGATCCGGATGCCGGGATGTTTCGACTTGATCGATGCCACCGCCGAAGGAATCAGCGTCGCGCAGGCGCTGGGGAACGCGCAGACCCGCACCCGGCCCGACTTCAGCCTGGTGATCGCCGTCATCTGCTGCTGTGCCGCCGAGATCGTGCCCAGGATGTCGGCGGCGTGCTTGGCCAGTACGTCACCCGCGTCGGTCAGCCGCAGCCCCCTGCCGACCCGAACGAACAGCGGTGTGCCGACGGACCGTTCGAGCGCCTTCATCTGCTGGCTGATCGCGGGCTGGGTGTAACCGAGTGCCCGGGCCGCGGCGGCGAAGGAACCGGTCCGCACCACCTCGTCGAAAACCCGGATGTGCCGTGAGTCGAACATGGCCCAACCATAAGCATTTCTGTGGTGGCCCATAGCAATTCACCGCGGTCGGCTATGGAGCGCGTGAGATGGTCGGGCGGCCCCGGGTTGTTGTCTGCCAGCGGGCATACGCTTGTCACGACAATGGGTCGGCTACTCGGCCCGTGAGGTCGCCGAGCTGATGGAGGTCACTGTGCCCGCGGTGAACAGCGCGCTGCAACGCGCTCGCCGCCTGCTCGACGAGCGCGTGCCTGAGCAGAGTCAGCAGACCGCATTGCGGGCACTCGGGGACGCGCGCGTTCGCGAGTTGGTCGATCGTTACGCCTCCGCGCTGGAGCGGGCTGATCTGGCTGCGCTGATCGGCATGCTGACGCTGTCATACCCATCAGCGGACCTCCGCGCGGTCGCTCGGCTTCGCGGTCGCTCGCCGTCGCGAGGTGTGTGCCATGGTCGAGGCTCCTTTGCGGGTCGGTTGGTGTGGGGCTTCCACACCAATAGAGACCCGCGAGGCATCGTCAACTAAGCAACACGTGCCGCCGAGCGCCGCGGGCGATGAATTTCCGAACCACACGACGTCTGCACAACTACATCGAAGAAAGGCAGGCTGCCCGTGCATACACCTGAGGTTTTGCTGGAAGGGGTCGTCTTCGGCGAATCCCCGCGCTGGCACGAGGGACGACTCTGGTTCTCCGACTGGGGCGCCAATCAAGTGATCGCGCTCGACGCCGAGAATCACGCAGAGGTCATCGTGAACGTCGCGTCGTTCCCGATGTGTATCGACTTCCTGCCCGGCGGGGAGCTTCTCGTCGTCGACTCGGCGCAGCGGCGGCTGCTCCGCCGCGGTCCGGACGGAACACTCGGCACGCACGCCGACCTGGCCGCGATCTCGGACAAGCCGTGGAATGACATCGTCGTCGATGCCGGTGGCAACGCCTACGTCAACAACATCGGATTCGACTTTCCCGGTGGGGAATTCGCCCCTGGCATCATCGTTCATGTCACGCCCGACGGTGAGGTCCGCCAGGTTGCCGACAACCTCGCCTTTCCGAACGGGATGGCGATCACCGCGGACGGCGCCACGTTGATCGTCGCCGAGTCTTACGCGAATTGCCTGAGCGCCTTCGACATCGGTGCCGACGGCGCCCTCACCAACCGCCGCGTCTGGGCCGAAACTCCCGGCGACCATCCCGACGGGATCTGCGTCGACACCGAAGGCGCGGTCTGGTACGCCGATGTCGGGAACAGTCATTGCGTTCGGGTGACCGAAGGCGGTGCGATATCCGACACTGTCAAATGGGACCGTGGTGCTTTCGCCTGCGCCCTCAGCCGGGATTCCGAACCGCGGCTCTATGTTGTCGGTCAGAACTTCGGTGACTCCGAATCCGCCGGTCCAACAGGGCAAGTCGTCGCATTCCCGGCACCCGCCCCAGGAGCTGGTTGGCCCTGATCGCTCCACTCGATCCGCCGGCCCGTCCCTGGGACCGGGACGACATTCCGAAACATGTCGAATCATGTTGTGGCGGTGGGTGTTTGCGTCTTCTCGAGCTGGTGAACCGACCGCCGGTTTGTTAGCCTCGATGTAGGCACGCACCGTCGCATCCGACGCTGCCGCCTGTTGTCGTCGGAGTAGGCAATGAACAGGAACTACCGGACCTTTGCGGTGTACTACTTCGCAACGATGACGGCGGTCGCCATGATGGGAGTGATCCTCTTCCTCTCGGCTTGGACGGTGCATTACTGGCAGGCGTGGCTCCTGATGGCGGCGATGCTCGGCAGCGTCGGCCTGATGATCCTGGGCTGCATCGTGCGACATGAACTGCTACCCGTGCAGCGAAGCTCGGAACGCTCGCAGGACAGAAGTTGGAGCCAGACGGCGACTCTGCGGATCGTCGAATCCATTGCGGGGCTTGCCTTCGTCGCCCTGCTGATCCTCCCCGGCGTCGACCATCGGTTCGGCTGGTCGTCGGTACCGCCCTGGGTCAGCCTTCCCGCCGCTCTCCTCTTCGCCGCGGGCATACTGATCACCTACCGCGTGGGCCGGGAGAAGATCCGTTGGTCGTCCGCGATCACGGAAGAGAAGCGGGACCGGCAGGTGATCTCGACCGGCCCCTTCGCCGTCGTCCGATCCCCGCTGCAGACCGGGATCCTCCTCTACCAGGGCGCGATGCCTGTTGCCCTCGGATCCTGGTGGGGTCTGGTGCCCTTCGCTGTCGTATTGGTGCTGAACGTGGTGGCTCTCTTGTGTATGGAGAGGGCCATGCGGCAGATGGTTCCCGGCTACGCCGATTACCTCGATAGGGTCGAATACCGTTTGGTCCCGTACGTCTGGTAAGCACCACCTGGGCGCTCCGCCGCCTGGGGCGAGCGTGGCACAGTTCTGGGCGGGCGTACGCGCCGAAAGCGGCGTTGAGCGGCGCGAAGTCCGTGGAGGTCGCGTGCGCCTTCGAATGGATTTCAGATTGCCCGAGTGGCGTGCCAGGGTTCGACCGTTCGCACAGGTTAGTATCGCTGTGCCCATGAGAACGTGGCGGCGTTCACTGGGTGTACGGGGAAGCGGCCCGCCCAGCAGTGTGTCTGCACTGCTGGGCGGGCCACGTACCGGCTGTCGCTGGTGATCGCCTCGACGGAGTCCCGCAACCGGCGCTGAGCGTGCGTTCGCCGTCAGGTCGGTGGCGGAAGATACAGTCGTGGCAGAAGTTCGGTGACGCACGGTGGCCAAGTGCGTTGGTGGATGGAGCGACGGTGCGCAAAATCGTATGTGGGGGCCGGGACAGCGCGATCGAACAGTTCGATGCGGTGGTCGAACTGTACCGAATCGTGTTCGGTGGGCCGCCGTATTTCGAAGGGGCGGAACATGTTGCGCGTTTTCGTGAGCTGCTGACGACCGAGCTCGATCGGCCGGGGTTCACGCTCGCGCAGGCGCTCGACGGCGACACCCTGATCGGGATGGTGTACGGCTATCCGATGGTGTCGGGGGAGTGGTGGACCGACGCGCACATCTTGCCGGACCCGAAGCTCGTCGCGGCCGGAAAGCTAGCGGTCATGGAGTTCGCGGTGCATCCCGATCACCAGAATCGAGGGCTCGGGCGGGCGCTGATGGACGAGGTGTTGCGGGGGCGGCCCGAGCCGTTCGCGGTGCTCTGCGCCAACCCGGGTGCGCCGGCTCGGGAGATCTACCGTCGGTGGGGGTGGCGGGAGGCCGGGTGCCGGATGACGAACGGTGATGATCCGGTCGACGTGCTCTATTTGGCCCTGGCGTAGAGGACGATTTGCTGCTCGTGGACGGTGCGGCCGGGAATCTTTGTGCGCCGCAGTGAGTTCCGCTCGGTTAGAGGGGGTTGGTGAGGCGCGGCCGGTGAGATGCAGCCGGTGAGAAGCGGCCGGCCAGACTCGGTCGGTCAGATGGGTTGGTGGACAGTCGGATTCGACGTGTGGGATGTCGGGATTGCGGTCACTGCAGCCGACTCCCATCGGACCGGGCGGTCCGATGGGAGTCCACGAGGCATGCGGATCAAGCGGAGGCCAATGCTGCGGCGCTGAGGGGGACGAGCAATGGGGCGAGGACCGAGCTGCCTGCGCCGGCGATCGAGCTACCGCTCCCGAGGGCCGCGCTGCCGGGTTCGAGGAGCGAGCTACCGCTGCCGAGGACTGCGCTGCCGGTTCCGAGGAGCGAGCTGCCGGATTCCAGGCCTTGGGTGAGTGCTGCTCCCACTTTCAGTGCGTTGGTGACGGTCGCCAGCAGTGACGCGAGATCCGATGCCGGAGCGGCTGGTTGGGTCTTGCGGGTGGGGGTGCTCGGCGTTGCGGGGGTGCTTTCGGTGGTGGCCGTGTCGTCGGCAGTGTCGCTTTCCGTGCTGGTCGGTGCGGCGGGCGTGGTCGCCCCGGTGTCGAGGGCCGCGCTGCCGGTCCCGAGACCCTGTGCGAATGCCGCTCCCGCGTTCAGTGCCGCGGTGATGTTGGTCAGCAGTCCCGTGAGATCGATAGGCGGAACGGCTATTTGAGTGCTGGGCTGGGGGCCTGGCTCGCTCTGCAGACGCGGATTAGGCGCGATCTTGCGGCCGGGTATAGCCGTCATCGGCCGTTCGAACGGCGTGAGTGGGAGTCCGGGTCGCCCTGCCTCTTCGCGGTCGGTCGGCTGATCCTTCTTGTGCCGTGGTGCCGCCGCATCGGCGGCCGGCTTTATCGGATGTATCGGCTGGTCCGTTGCCACCGAATGCTGCGTGTCGGTCTTCGGGGTGACCGGCGCCGGGGGTAGTTCGGTCAAGGTGGCCGTCAGCATCGTCGCTTGATTCTCGGGCGACGGCCCGTGCTGGGTGGCGATTCCGGTGGCGATCAGGGCGGTCATAGAGAGCATGGCCAATCGCACCGAACCTTGCGGGTTCCGCCTTGCGTTGTGTTTGCCCATCAGTGGTTGTCCTTAGTGACGGATTGATCGTTTCAGTTGTGGCCGCATGCCGGTGTCGCCGGATCCGTCGCCGCTATTCGCGCACGTCCGCCCATGGTGTGCGTAGTAGTGGAGATCGAATACGTCCGGCGTCCTGAGCTGCGCCCAATTTCGGATGTCCCGCATCGTATCGGACGGTTGATCGTCTGCGCGCCATTATTGCTGCGAATCTTCCGGGCGGTAGCACCCTGATTGCCACTATCCGCCACGGTGTCTCGAGCAGGCACTGTGACCTTGCCTGTGCTCGCGCTACAGTGCTACTGTTATTCAACCGTAATACGAACCAAGGGGTTTGAATTATGCGTTTTTCATCACCTTTCAGCCGCGCCTCACTTACTTGTCTCGTCATCTCTTCCGTTTCGGCCTGGCTTATCGCCTCCGGCCCTGCGGCGCTGGCGGCGCCGCAGGATCGGTCGGCCGCAGGCTCGGTGGTCAGTCTCACCAACGCCGAGCGCGCGAAGGCGGGATGCCCTGCCTTGAAGGCGGAGACGCGACTAACCCAGGCCGCTCAGGCGCACACGGAAGACATGGCCGCCCGTGGCCGGTTGGATCACAACTCGTCCAAGGGCAGTCCCGGTGACCGGATCAAGGCAGCGGGTTACCAGGCCAACACCTGGGCAGAGAATATTGCCTCGGGCCAATCCACTCCTGCTGCTGTAGTCGGTGCGTGGATGCGTAGTCCGGGGCATCGGGCGAATATTCTCAATTGTTCGCTGCGTGATATCGGCGTCGGATTTGCCAAGAGTAGTAAGGGTACGCCCTATTGGACGCAGGATTTCGGTACGTCCAGAGGGCAGGGGTTTAATCAGTCTCCACGGCAGTGAATGGTTGGTGCTTTGGGGGAGTCGGGTGTGAATTCATTGTCGGCGGGAATTTGATTTCGGATTCTTGGGATGGTGATTTGCGCTTGGTGTGATGGATAGCGTGGGTTCCGTGCTGGGAGCGGGGCCTCCTTGTAGCGATAGGTCGGCTGGTTGCCGACCTATCGCTACTGGTGGTTGGGGTGGGGTGGGGGTTTGGTGCGTGGGTGGTGGTGGTTGGGGTGGTCCGGCAGCAGTGGACTGTTGGCCAAACGGGTGTTGTGGGTGCAGCAGTGTTGGGGTTTGGTACGTGGGTGGGGATGGGTGGTGCTGTCGTTGGGCCGGTTCGGCAGCGGTGGGTTGCTGGGCCAACGGGTCTTGTGGTGCGGCAGTGTTGGTGCGTGGTGCGTGGTGCGTGGGTGGTGGTGCTGTCGTTGGGCCGGTCCGGCAGCGGGGGACCTGCTGGGTCAACGGGGTCTTGTGGGTGCGACAATGTCGGGGTTTGGGTGGGGATTTGGTGTGTGGATGGGATGGTTGGGCTGGTCCCGCAGCGGGGACTGTTGGCTCAACGGGGTCCAGTGGGTGCGGCCATCTCGGGGGTTGGGTGGGTTCATGCCCGCGATGCAACAGCGGTTGGGTCCGACAGGAGTTGGTTGAGCTGTCGGCAGGCGAGGGAGCTGTGGCGTTGGATGCTGAGTTCGATGGCGAGCGTTCGACTTCGGTGGCAGGTATTCGAGGTATCGGCGCCGACTCACTCGCGAGGCCGCTTCACCCGCGTCCACCCGACGGTACGGCTGTCAGCGAATAGGCCGAAACCCTCGGCCAAGTCCCACTCGGTGAGACGCACCCGCACGAGTGGTACATGGTGGAGGCGACACGCCGCAAACGCCTCCACCATGTACCACTCGTGAACCACCACCCACGCGAACGGGGCATGGCTGCACCAACTCTCGCGCCGAACCCTCCTTTGAGGTCGCAAGCCTCGCATCGGCGTGAGAGAAGTGGTTGCCGAGCCGCCTTGAGTGGTAGTCGAATGGTTGCCGAGCTTCGTTGGCGTGAGAGAAATGGTTGCTGAACCTGATTGGCGTGAGTGAAGTGGTTGCCGCCCGCGTTGACGGGAGTGAAATGGTTGCTCACCGCCGTTGACGGGAGTCATATGGCGGCAGTACACGCCGAGATGCCCACCATTGGACTCCCGTCAACCTGCCTCGAGATCACTTCCCCGAAAATCTTTGGACCGGACCACAGCCAAGCAACCCGGTCTGGAACAAGAGAACGCGTGAGCGACTGCGGAGGTCAGCCGGGAACGGCACACGACGCCACCACGCTATCCAGTGCAAACCCCGAAACCGTCCCGCTCGCCAGGAAACCGTCCAACCCGCGGATAAACCACCACCCCAAACGCAACCCGCCCTACGAAACCCGCACCAACCCCCAAAGCCGCGCCCGCCCGAAGCCGCACCCGTCCGAGGCCGCGCCCCACGGGCCGGGTTGGACTGCGCCCGTGCCGCTTTGGGCTCGGCGAAGGCAGAGCTCCTTCGGGTCCACGGTCTCCTGTGAATTCGGCAGCCAAGGGTTTGCACCGGATAGCGTGGTTGCCTCGCCTGCCGTACCCGGCTGACCTCCGCAGTCGATCACGCGTCGTCCAGTCCCAGCCGGGTTACTTGGCTGTGCTCCCGTTTCGAGAACTTCGAGATCAAAGATGTCGAATGTTCGTGCCCACCAATGGGTTCTGTCACCTTTGGTTTCGTCCTGGCGCACTTGACCTACGGAACATGCCCTTGACCGATGCTGCAGTGTGGGTCGAGAGCGCAATTCCTACGTCAAGTCACGCGCGAGCTCGGGGTTCACGGCCGAAGGGTCGAAATCCGCACTCGTTCTGTGGATTCGCACTGGTTGCGGGCTGCTAGAAGGGGTGCGGATGCACGGAAGGGGTGCGGATCTCGGACGGGTGAAGCCGGAGAGTAGTGGTCGATGTGTGGGGTTGGCGGGGTGTGGGCAGCGTCGGGGGTCAGTCGGCTGGATCTGGGTTGGGTGACTGTGTGGTGTGGGGGCGGGCGTCTCGCCAGGTTCGGTAGCCGCGGTGGGCGGCGAAGGCTCCGATGATTGCGACGACGCACCACACTGCGATCGCGGTGTAGGCCAATGGTGCTGAGAGGTCGCCGATCGATGCGCCGAGTGCGGTATAGACGAATGCGCGCGGCGCCGATCCGATGAACGCGCCGACGGCCATCTGCCACAACGGGATTCCGAGTGCGCCGAATACGTAGGAGGCCAACGCATCCGAGATGCCTGGGACGAAACGTTGTCCGACGACCGCCCACAAACCGCGCCGTTCGATCTGTGCGTCGACCCGCTCGGCTCGCTCGGCGCCGAGCAGTCTGCGCGCACTGTCGCGTCCGGCCCGCCGCCCGAGCAGGTTGGTGATCATCGCGGTGCCTACCGTCGCACCCAGTGTCACGAACGTCCCGAGCAGTGGTCCGAAGAGTAGGCCGCTTGTCGCTGCCAGGATCGGACCGGGGACGAAGATGGCGCCGAGGGCCGCCGACACCAGCACGTAGATCAACGGTGCTGCCGGACCGGTCGCCGCGATGAAGCTGCGCACGCCGTCGATGTCGATCACTCGCGCGACGGCGACGAGGTAGAACATCACGAACAGGAACGCGGCGAGCAGGGCGAGTCGCGCGATGTCTCGCCGTCGGCCGCGGCGGGCGTCGTTGTCAGTCATGGTGCGCCTCATCCTGCCTGCACCTGTGGCGCGGGGGCGGACGTGGTCTGGCGGTGCAGGTGCTGCTTATTTCGACTCGGTCGCTGTACCGACGGTCGGCGGTGAGTTCTTACATGGTTTTGCCGTTGTCCTGTCATTGCCGTGTGGTTCGGCGGTGAGGATCGGGGTGTCGGCGACTCGCGCCGAGCAGGTATCGGAGAGGAGCTCACCACGATGCGCATCGCCGCTGCACTCGTGCTTGCCCTGGCGACAGCACTTTTGGTGGCTGCCTGTTCATCGGGGACCACGGACACGCCGTCATCGACCGAGTCCGCTGCGGTCGACCCGAAGCCGGTGCTCATGCCTTCAGGGCAGTCGGCGGTCGGACGAGATGTTCTTCATCTGGTAGACGCCGGTCGCACGGATCCGTGGACGCCAGGCACGCCGCGGGAGCTGATGGTCAGCATGTACTACCCGGCGCAGCGAGGTGGTGGTGCGCACGCGCCGTACGCGAGTGCCGCCGAAAGCCGCGCGATGCTGGTCGGATTGGGGCTCGACAAGGAGGTGCCCGCCGAAGTGCTGGCGTCGGTGCACACCAATAGTGTCGAAGGGGCGGCGCCGGTTGACGGTTCGCATCCGCTGGTTGTCCTTTCGCCGGGTTTCACCGCGCCGCGCTTCACGCTCACCGCGCTGTCCGAGGAGCTCGCCAGCCGCGGCTATATCGTTGCCGCCGTCGACCATGCCGGTGAATCGTTCGGCACCGAGTTCCCTGGCGGCCGGATGTCGACGTGCGTTGCCTGCCAACGCACCGACGAAGGGGAGCCGCTCACCACCGTTGCCGAGACCAGGGCTCGTGATGTGGCATTCCTGCTGGATCGGTTGACCGGCCCGCAACCGAGCTGGCCGCATGCCAACCTCATCGACCGCACCCGCATCGGCATGGCGGGTCACTCCATCGGCGGCGCCGCCACCGCGGAGACGATGGCCACCGATCAACGTGTCCGCGCGGGACTGAACATGGACGGCACCTTCTTCGGCGCCGCACCGATGTCGGCGCTGGGCGACCGCCCGTTCCTGCTGTTCGGCACCGATGCCGAAACCAGGCCGGGCGGCCACGATCCCAGCTGGGACCGAGCCTGGTCGGAACTCCCCGACTGGAAGCGCTGGCTGACCGTGGTCGGCACCAACCACAGCTCCTTCATCGACACCCCGATGCTCCTGGAACAAGCTGCCACGCCCCAAGATTCGCTGTCCGGCCAGCGTGCCGTCGAAATCACCCGCGCCTACGTAGCCGCCTTCTTCGACCACCATCTCCGTGGAATCCCCCAACCCTTGCTCGACCATCAAGACCCGGCCTACCCAGAGGTCCGTTTCAACAATCCCTAACGGCCGCTCCCCAGCGCAGCGGTCGGAAGAAGGCACGGACTTCTTCGACCAGCAGCTCGGGCATTCCAGCACAGGGACATGGCCGCCACGGCCGAACTCGGTGCAGCGCTGCAGGTTGCCGCGTCCCGATTGAGGGGGACGTCTCCGCAACTTGGCCACTCGCACGAACCGAATCTCGCGAGGGCGGCCGCGATCGGGCCTCGACCGCCACTGGACAAGTGATCACTGGGAACTGGTGCAGGTGGCTTCTCTCGATGCCGCCACCAGTTCCCAGTATTCGGATGACCAACTGAATAGCGCGCCATGCGACGCAGCGCATACGGCGGCCCCCGGCGGATGTTTGGGCACACCGGCATGATTGGCAGATGGAGTTCCAGCTGACGGTGGCGGCGCAACCCGCGAGTCATCAGTTCGTGATCGTGATCGAGCCGGAAGCGATGCAGTACGAGTTTCCTGAGGAAGGGAAAGTTGTGCTGTCGTTTCGCGGACCTGATTCGATGTCGGCCGAGCTGACTCACTATCCGGATGCGGTGGTCATCTGGCGGCCTGCGGATACCGAAGTCTGGGCCACGACCATCGACGGCCGTTGTGAGCTCATCGCGGGATTCGCGGGCAATCCGGCGCCCGGCCTCGACACCGGTGGAAAGCCGCTGGATCAGCCGATGCGTCAACTGCTCGGGCGGCTGTTCTACAACGAACCGGGGTAGGGCGAACCTCGCTCGCTGGGCGAACTGCCTCGGTTGGGCAGTTGACGAACAAGTGCTTTGCGACCGGGCGGGCCGTGTTGGTTCTGTTTACTCGCAGGCGACTCCGTCGCCGTCGCGGTCGAGCTTCGCGCTGTAGCCCGGGTCGCCACGGTGCAGCGGGGCAGCGCCGGCGGCGCGGGCGGCGGCACAGTTGGCGTAGTAGACGCTTGGGGCGGGCTGGGCAGGGGGTGTTGTGCGAGGTGGGGGTTCGGGGGCGGGTGGAGGTTGTGGCACAAATGGTTGTGGTGCGGGTGGTTGTGGCACAGCTGATCGTGGCGCGGCCGGTTGTGGTGCGGGTGGTTGCGGCGCGGTCGTCTCGGCCGGTGGTGGCGGGACGGGTGGTTGCGATGGGACTGTCGTCGCTGAAGTCGAAGGGCGGGTGGTGGATGCTGGTGTGGTGGTTGTCGGTTGGGTGCGCGTGGTCAGGGTGGCCGATGGGGTCACCTTTGGTGCAGGAGTGGTCTCGGCGCTGCATGCGGCGGATCCGAGTGTGGTTGCAGCGATTAGGATTGCGGCGATTGCGTAACGACGCGGTGCGGTTGTCATGTTGTATGCCTTGTATTCAGCCGGGTACGCGCGATCGCGTTGTGGACGATTGTTGGGCGCGTGGTGTCGGCCTGCTTCGTATCCCGCACTCGCTGTCCCCCCTGGGATGTGCCGATAGCTACGCAGACGGTAGCACGGGAGGAGTGCTCGATTTTGTTGTCGCGCTGTCGCGTTCGTTGGTGAGGCGAAGTCTATTGGGCGCCAGGCGCGACGCGTATCCATCGAACAACGGACGTGCTGTGCCCGGATACGAGCATCCGGCGCAACGGAACACCCTCGAGAATCGAGTGCCATGAGGAACTTGTTGTGACTGAAGATGTTTCGGCGAAACTGGCACGCCGGCTCGGCGTCGGGGATGCGGTGGTCATCGGGCTCGGTGCGATGATCGGGGCCGGCATCTTCGCTGCCCTGGCGCCGGCCGCCCATGCGGCGGGGTCGGGTCTGCTGATCGGGTTGGCGATCGCCGCGGTGGTCGCCTATTGCAACGCGACGTCGTCCGCGCGGCTCGCCGCCCGATACCCCGCGTCCGGCGGAACCTACGTCTACGGGCGCGAGCGGTTGGGGCCGTTCTGGGGATATTTGGCGGGCTGGAGTTTCGTGGTGGGCAAGACGGCGTCGTGCGCGGCCATGGCGTTGACCGTCGGCAGCTATTTGTGGCCCGGCCACGCCCATGTCGTGGCCGTCGCGGCAGTGGTGGGGTTGACCGCGGTGAACTATGGCGGCGTGCAGAAGTCGGCGTTGCTGACTCGCATCATCGTCGCAGTGGTCATCGCGGTGCTTGCCGCCGTCGTTGTCGCGGCCCTTACTTCCCCCGAAATGGATGGGGGTCGGCTGGAATTCGATAGTGACATAACCGCTTTCGGTATTCTGCAGGCCGCAGGATTTCTGTTCTTCGCCTTCGCGGGTTACGCCCGCATCGCCACCCTCGGCGAAGAAGTGCGTGATCCGGCCCGAACCATTCCGCGCGCAATTCCGTTGGCCCTCGGCATCACTCTTGTCGTGTACGCGGCAGTCGCGGTTGCGGCACTGAGCGTGCTCGGTCCGGACCGCCTCGCCGCGGCTACCGCGCCGCTGTCGGCTCTCGTGCACGTCGCCGGTGCCGGATGGCTGGAACCGGTGGTCCGCGTCGGCGCCGCGATCGCCGCCCTCGGCTCGCTGCTCGCGCTGATCCTCGGCGTCTCCCGCACAACGCTGGCCATGGCCCGTGACCGGCATTTCCCACCCGCGCTGGCGGCGATCCATCCGCGCTTCCAGGTGCCGCACCGCGCGGAGCTGGCTGTCGGTGCGATCGTCGCCGTCGCCGCAGCCACCGCCGACCTGCGCGCGGCGATCGGCTTCTCCTCCTTCGGCGTGCTGCTCTACTACGCGATCGCGAACGCCTCGGCCTTGACCCTGTCTCGTGCCGAAAACCGCCCTGCGCGAGCGATTCCCGTCATCGGACTGATCGGCTGCCTGGCGCTGGGCTGCGCCCTCCCCGGATCGTCGGTGCTGACCGGCGCTGCGGTAATCGGCGTCGGTGCCGCCATCTACGCGTTCCGCGCACACGCACTATCGCGCCGTTAGCTTGCCGGGGGATCAACCGCTCGGTTCAACCGCGGCGCGAACTGCGGCGCTCTGGTCGAGGAGCCGCGGGGCCGCTCCACCGGGAGTCTCATGGGCACGCGGCGAAGTACTCGAGGACGGCCAAGTGCTCGAGGACGGCCAAGTATTCGAGGACGGCCAGCGTGTGGCCGCTACAACGCTGGGCGTTTATGTTGCCTTGGCGGCGTCTGTTACGCGTTCGGCCACCCAGTTCAAGAAGCTTCGGACTTCGGTGGTCGGCAGGGGGAGTGCTGCTTGGCGCGGACGCTCGAAGCTTTGCACGGCGGCTTCCACGAGGGGGCGGAAACGGGACTCTGATGCTGCGATCGATTGTGCGGCTTTGCGTTTGGGGAGCCAGCGGCCGGTGCGGCAGAAGACTGCCGAGCGGCAGCCGTTGAGTACTCGATTGTCGTTCAGGTGGCCTTCGGCGGTGGTGTGTTCGCGGACGGAGGTTGCCAGGGCGGTGAACAGGTCGTGTTGTGTTGGCGCTGTGAGGACTTGCCGGACGGGGTCGCCCGCGAGCAGACGTCCGGACTGGTAGGCGATCGAGCGATCGATGACATACCAAAAAGACTGTGCACCAGACGAATCGAAGTCGGCGCAGGGCGGCAGCATAGGGCCAGTATTGAGATTCAGGAGGTACCCGGCGTTTCCGGAGGGACGGGCGGTGAAGTCGGAGTCGTAGACCACCAGCTCCAATCCTGCTGCCGGGCAGGGGAGCGCGGGGTGGGTGAGTGATTCGGCCAGTTCGGGTACGGCGGCTGCCGGGAGCGCCGGGTCGACGACCATCGTCACGTCGATGTCGCTGCGGCCGTGTCGGTAGTCGTCGAGCGCGATCGAGCCGACCGCGAAGATGCTGCGCAGGTGTGGTCCGCAGACGGTCGTGCTGCGCTGAACGAGTTCGTCCAGGTAGGGGCGGATCTCTTCGGGCAAGGGCGGCGGGTCGGCACGGTGCACGCGATCAAGTATCCATCGGGGTCCCTGGGCTCCTCAGTGCTCGGCTCAGTGGACACGATCCGTGGTCGGCACGGATGTTTCGATCCCGCGCCGAAATTAGCGTTAGCTGCATGAACATCACCACTGACACCAACACCGGCATCAACATCCACCTCGAGGTCCCCGACCCGGCCGCCGCCGAAGCCTCCTACGCCGCCGCCTTCGGGTTGGGCGACAAGCTGAGCTTCCGAGCTGCACAGGAACCAGCAACCGGCTTCCGCGGGTTCATGCTCTCGCTGGTGGTCGCCCAGCCGAGCACCGTCGACAGCCTTGTCGGCTCCGCCCTGGCCGTCGGCTTCACGATGTTGAAGCCCGCGAAGAAGAGCTTCTGGGGTTACGGCGCGGTCATCCAGGCGCCGGACGGAACGATCTGGAAGGTGACCTCGTCGAACAAGAAGGATACCGGCCCGGCCACTCGCGAGGTCGACGATGTGGTGCTGCTGCTCGGCGTCGACGACGTCAAGGCGAGCAAGCAGTTCTATGTCGACCGCGGTCTGACCGTGGCAAAGAGCTTCGGCGGCAAGTACGTCGAGTTCGCGAGCCCGAAGTCGGCGGTCAAGCTGGCGATGTACCCGCGCAAGGCCGCCGCCAAGGATGCGGGCGTCGCCGTGGACGGCACCGGTTCGCACCAGATCGTCATCGGCGGCAACGCCGGTTCCTTCGTCGATCCGGACGGGTTCGTGTGGGAGGGCACGGCGGCCTGAAATGGCAACGGGGACTGCGAGTCTGGGGTGTGCGATGAGGGCGCACCCCGGAACCGTCCTCGAGTTTCAGTCAGTTACCGGGAACGTCTCGGTGGGCAAACCCCACGATGCCACGTTGGCCGCCACGACGGCGTAGTCGTTCGGCGGGTCGATCTCGATATCGAGGGTGCTTGCGAGTCGGTTCTGGGTCCAGAAGTAGCCGCAGAGGTGTATCGCCTCGACGATTTCAGCGTCGGAAAGATGGTGGCGCACAGCGGCAAAGGCCTGCTCATCGATGCGCGGGCTTTTCACTACGGCAGTGGCGAACTGGACCAGGGATCGGTCGTAATCGTCGAGGATGTCGAGGTTTTCCGAGCGGATTGCCGCGCGTTGCTCGACGGTCACGCCGAACGACGCCGAGGTCGTTTCGTGTTGGCGCCACTCGTATACGGCGTCCATGGCGTGACAGGTCGCCAAGATCACCAGTTCACGAGAGCGCGCAGGCAAGGTGGTTGCGGTGAACAGTGCGACACCGAGCCCTATCCACGGTTGGATCGTCCCTTGCGAATGCATCAGCATGCTGAGCATGTGATGCTCCGGCACGTCCGTGGGAATCGGGACGGCCCGCACTGACTTCGGGCGCTCGGGGTAGGGAATCCTCGCCATGGTGCGCTCTCTTCCGGGGACTACTCCGTGGATCCGAATCGGGTCGAGATGTCGGTTAAATAGTTGCGTAGCAATGCCTTTACTTCGGTGATCAATTGGGGATCGCCCGCCGGATCCAGCCGGAAGGCCGCCAGGACGATCGCGTCAACGGCCAGCACTGCCGCATGGCACGCGGCCGTCAATCCTGGCGTCTCGACGGCGATGCCTTGGGCGAGCACGATCTGCCGGACGTTGTCGGCGATGGCCTGGATGTAAGCCCGATCCGCTTGGATCAGTTCCTCGGAAAGACGAGCGTCGACCAGAATCGCGAGCAGTGCGGGCCGGCCGCGGAACTGGTGCACGAACAGGTCGACCAGCACGTCGGCCGGATCGGCCCACGTCTGCTCGCCTGCTCGCTGGACGAGCTCGCCGAGGGTGTTGTCGAACTGGAGCAGGAAGCGCTCGGCCAGTGCACCCAGGATCGCCTCCTTGTCCGGAAAGTACCGGTACATCGCGCCGACCGACATGCCGACCTCGGCGGCGACCTTGGTCGTGGTGACCGCCGAGACGCCCGCCTCGGCGAGCAGCCGCTCGGCGGCATCCAGCACCGCGCCGATCCGTGCGTGACTGCGCGCCTGCTGGGGTGCGACGCGGAGCCTGCTGGTCGTGGCAACACCGCTGCTGCGGTCGGTCATGGCACCTCCGAAGGCAAATGTGAAACCGAATTCAGATTCGCTTTTTGAAGATAGCAGAAGGCTATCGAAGGCGTCCAGCGGTGCTAGGAAACGAGGGAATAGACCCGGGTGAGCGCGGCCGCCCGCTCGGCGGGATCGGTCACCACGTTCATCACCATCAGCTCATCCGGCCGTGTCGCGCCGACGATGTCGGTCAACCTGCGCCGCACCGTTGCCGGACTGCCGATCGCCTGTGCCTGTTGGCGTTCGTCGGCCGCGGCGCGTTCGTCCGCGGTCCAGGCGTAGGCCGCCGCCTCGGCGGGCGAAGGGAACCCCTCCGTTGGCCAGCCATTCATCCGAAGGAACGACAACTGGGCCGGGTCCGCCAACCATCGCGCCTTGGCATCGTCCTCGGCGCAGACCACGTGCACAGACACCATGGTGTACGGCGCGCTGAGTAAGCCGGAAGAACGAAACTCGCTCCGGTACAACTCCATTGCCTCCGCCGCGAGCTGCGGTTTGAGATGATGCGCGAACGCGTAGCGCAGTCCGCATTCGGCGGCCAATCGTGCGCTGTCCAGACCGGAGCCAAGCAACCACAGCTCGACATCGCTGCCCTGTCCAGGCACCGCGGTCACCGACGCGGAGCCAACGGTCAAATAGCGCAGCAGTTCTCGTAGTTCGTCGCCGAACACGCTGTCCGGCGGTCGCCGCAATGCCTCGGCCGCAACCGCATTGGTGCCGGGCGCCCGGCCGATACCGAGATCGACCCGGTCCGGGTAGTACGCCGACAAGGTGCCGAACTGCTCGGCGACCACCAGCGGTGCGTGATTGGGCAGCATCACCCCACCCGAACCGAGCCGGATCCGCGCTGTCGCCGCGCCGAGCACCCCCAGAATCACGGCCGGAGCCGCCGTCGCGATATTGGGCGAATTATGATGCTCGGCAACCCAAAACCGCTGACAGCCGAGCTGATCGGCATGTACAGCGAGACTCAGCGTCGCCTGCAGCGCCTCGCTCGGCGACTGCCCCTCCTCGATGGGCCCGATGTCGAGCACCGAAATCGGCAGTTTCATCGGCCGTCTCGCTCGGCGTCGATCGCACAGCCCGCACCTGGACCCGGAACCAGCACCTTCGTCACACGATCGACACTATCCCCGCCCCCAGACCCGCCGCCACCACGAATGGGAGGTGCTCGGCAGCGGCGAGCTGACACTGGGCGCTGCAACGAGTTTGACGTCCTACTGCGTGCATCGCGCCGGTCTGATCGCCGAACTTCGGTAGGTGCAGTGCAACGTCGACGTGGTGGCGGCGACTGATGGGTGCTCAGCGGGGGTCGAGGATCATGATGGGGATTGTGCGGTCTCGGGCGAGGTGTTGGTAGAAGTCGTAGTCGGGGAAGAACGCGACGAATTGGGGCCAGAGTTGATCTCGCTCCGCGTCAGTTGCGACGCGTGCCCGGACCGTACGGGTTTGCGAGCCGATTCGAATCGTGGTGTCCGGGTTGGCTTTCAGGTTGTGAAACCAGGCGGGGTGGGTTGGCTGGCCCGCCTTCGAGGCCACTACCGCAACGAACTTGTCGCCGGCGTAGTACATCAGTGGCGAGGTGCGCCGGAGTCCGCTCTTGGCTCCGACATGATCCAGCAGCAGAATCTTCGCCCGTGGCGATCCGGGCAGATGGCCGCCGATTCTGCCGTTGGACCGCCGATACAGGGCCACATGCACTTTCGTCGAACGCCGGCCCAGGTAGATCCCGCGTTTGTTGGCGAACCGCGAAGCTGACGACATGATGCGTGCCGCCGAGGAATTACCGCCCCGCCCAGTCTCGTTCGCGCCAGCACTGTTTCGCATAGGATCTCCCCACCCTTGATCTACTACAACTGATAGTAGACAGTGTGCTGCTTGCTCGCAACGGTCAGAGGGCGGCCGCGGCTTCGTGCAGAAGGCTGTTGGTTTCGGTGGGTGGCGCGGCTTGCACAGCGAGCTGGTCCATGACTTCGTGGTACCGGCCGACCTCGTCGCGACGGTCGAGGTAGATGGCGCTGGCGAGTTGTTCCATATAGACGATGTCGGGCAGCTCGCGTTCGGCAAAACGGAGCATCGTGAACGAGCTGCCCGCGGCCGGATGCCCACCCGTGCGGTAGGGCAGGACTTGGATGGTCACATTGGGGCGGTCCGTCATTCGCGTCAAGTGTTCGATCTGCGCGCGCAGCACGGCGATGCTGCCGATCGGGCGGTGCAAGACCGCCTCATCGAGCACGGCCCACAACTTCGGCGGCGCGGGCCGATCCAGGATTTCCTGGCGCTTTCTGCGCAATTCGACCCGGCGGACCGAGTCGGGGCTCTTGTGCCTGACCGCGACGACCGCGCGGGTGTAGTCCTCGGTTTGCAGTAGCCCCGGAACCAGTTGGCCCTCAAAGGTTCTGATCGTGTGCGCGGCGCCTTCGAGGCCGATGTAGGTTTCGAACCAGTGCGGCAGCAGGTCGTTGTAGCGATGCCACCAGCCGGGCTCGTTGGCCTTGCGCGCCAATTCGAGGAACATCTCGCGCTGGTCGGAGTCGGTGACGCCGTAGAGCGTCAGCAGATCGCGCACGTCGCGGTCTTTGAAGCCGTGTCGGCCGAGCTCGAGGCGACTGATCTTGGCGTGCGAGCTGCGGATGTGCTCGCCCGCATCGTCGCGGGTGATGCCCGCCGCCTCGCGGAGTCTGCGGAGCTGGCCGCCGACGGCGATCCGCAACGCGGTCGGTCCACGGTCGGCCACGTTCGGATCGACCCCATTGATCCGAACCGGTTGTGCGACCACGAGTTTTCCTGTTCCGAACATGATGGCAGCGAGCGCGAGGGCGGCCACGACGTCGGCGGGGCACACCGCTCGCCCTAAATGCTAGCGCTCGAACACGGGCGAGGGTATGAGCTCACCGCGGTGCACGAGTCGCATTGCTGCATGCGCAAGATTTCGTCCGTGCAGCGAGCGAACGCCACGGCCGAGGCGCCGAGTGCTGCAACATCTTCGAGTGTCCCCATCTCCGACGGGATGTCTAGTACCGTCACATCCGCACCAGTAGTTGTGGGTTCAACTCCCCACTCAGGCGCCTGCAGCGCGTCACTCGAACCGATATAGGAGTTGACAATGTCGAACGACCGGTTGATTCGCACCGACATTCCGCATTCCGCGCGGATCTGGAACTTCTGGATGGGCGGCAAGGACAACTACGACGTCGATCGTGCCGTCGGCGAGGCGAGCCTGCAGATCGATCCGGATATCGCGACGATGGCAGTGCAATCGCGCGAGTTCCTCATCCGCGCGGTGCGTTACCTGGCGCGCGAGGCCGGGATCCGCCAGTTCCTCGACATCGGCACCGGGTTGCCGACTATGCAGAACACTCACGAGGTCGCCCAGTCGGAGGCGCCTGCCGCGAAAATTGTCTACGTGGACAACGATCCGCTGGTGCTCACCCACGCGCGGGCGTTGTTGAACAACACCACCAGCCAAGGCGTCACCACCTATATCGATGCCGACTTCCACGTTCCCGAACAGATCGTGTCCGACGCACACAACATCCTGGACTTCACCCAGCCGATCGCGGTGATGTTCATGGGGGTGCTCGGGCATGCCCACAGTTACCAGGACATGCTGCGCATCGTGCGCACGGTTGTCGATTCGGCTCCTTCCGGCAGCTATTTGGTGCTGTGGGACGGCACCACCGAAAGCGAACCGTATGTGACGTTGTGCGCGGAGTACGCGAAATCTGGTGGCGTGCCCTATGTTCCGCGCACCGGGGACGAGATCCGCGCCGCCTTCGACGGTCTCGAATTCGTCGAACCAGGATTCGTCTCCATCACCGAATGGCGTCCCGAGGTCAAGGACGTCGGCGATACCCGGCCGATCTCCGCCCGCGGGGGAGTCGCTCGTAAACCCTGACGGGTAGCCACGTTCCGAGCTCAGCGTGGCGGACGAAGCATCCGCATCGCGGCCTTCAAGATCGGCCCAGGTACGTGGTCCCGCATGCCGAGCGCCGCCGCCGCGGCTCTGGTGCGCACTTCGGTGCCGCGGCCGAACGCCTTGCTGAGCGGTCCGCCCGACGGTTCGAGATCGACATGCAGCGGCGGCCTGCCGTCGGCCGCGCCGAGCGCATGCGCGATCACGATGCGCTGGATCTCGCTGGTCCCCTCGAAGATGGTGTACAGCTTCGCATCTCGGTACCACTTCTCCACCGGGTGGTCGCTGATGTACCCCCAGCCGCCCAGCGTCTGGATCGCGCGTTCGGTGGCTTTCACCGCGACCTGGCTGGCCGCCAGCTTCGACATCGATCCTTCGCCGCGCTCGAAGGGCACACCGTTGGCCGCCATCCAGGAGGCCCGCCAGGTCAGCAGCCGCGCGGCGTCGATCTCGGTGGCCAGGTCGGCGATCGGGAAGGCGATGCCCTGATTGTCGATGATCGGCGCGCCGAAGGCCTCCCGCCGGTTGGCGTATGCCGTCATGTATTCCAATGCGGCCCTGGCGATTCCGAGTGCCTGCGCGGCGACCATCGGGCGGGTCTGCTCGAACGTGCCCAGCGTCACCGAACCAGCGCGGCCGCCGCTGCGCAGTGCTTCGCGTCGCTTGGCGAGCGTGTGCTCGAGCTTGTCGATCCCGCCGAGCAGATTCTCCGCGGGCACGCGCACGCCGGTGAACCGCAATTCCGCGGTATGGGATGCGCGACAGCCCATCTTGTCGAGCTTGCGCACCAACTCCAATCCTGGTGTGCCGCCTGGCACCACGAACAGCGCCTGGCCGCGGTGCCCGAGCTCCGCATCCACCACCGCGTTGACGACGTGCACATTCGCGATGCCGCCGTTGCCGATCCACATCTTGTGGCCGTCGATGACCCAGTCGTCGCCGTCGCGGACCGCTCTGGTGCGCAGGTTGCGGACATCGCTGCCGCCCTCGGGTTCCGAGATGGCCAGCGCCGCGAGCTTCAGATCCCCAGGCGTGCCGAAACATTCGGGCGCCCACCGCAGCATCTGCTCGGGCGTTGCGGCCTGACCGATCGCCGAAAGGGCAAGTGCGGGCATCACAATCGCCAATCCGATGCCGGCACAGCCCCAGAACAACTCCTCCATGAACATCGGCAGCGACAGTCCGGTCGGGTCGCCGATGAGGTCGCGATAGAACAGCGGGCTGTAGAAGCCGCGCTCGGCGGCCGCTTCGAGCAGCGGCCACGGGAACTCCTGGGCCCGGTCGTAGTGGGCGGCGGCCGGCCTGAGGCAGTCTTCGGCGAATTCGTGCGCACGCTTGGCCAGGTCGTGCTGCGCCGCCGTCGGTGTCAGGTCGAAACTCACGACTTGGCGATACCCAGCCTCGGGCCGCGCACACGGCGAAGATCGGATCGATCGCGGCAGAATCCGCCAGGGACCCAGCAAATGCTTGACTGGTTCCAGAAACCGGACAAGACTTCCGAGCGTGCCAACGGACACGGAATTCCAGCAGATGCTGCGGGGAGTTTCGCTGCGCGTGACGGCACCGCGAGTCGCGGTGCTCAGCGCAGTGCACGATGATCCGCACGCCGACACGGATTCGATCATCCGGGCCGTGCGCGCCCGCCTGGCGGCGGTCTCGCACCAGGCCGTATACGACTCGTTGCACACGCTCACCGCCGCAGGCCTGCTCCGCTGCATCCAGCCGTCCGGCTCGGTCGCGCGGTACGAATCGCGCGTCGGCGACAACCATCACCATGTCGTCTGCCGCAGGTGCGGCGTGATCGCCGACGTCGACTGCGCCGTCGGCGCGGCCCCGTGTCTGACCGCGTCGAACGACCACGGTTTCTCGATCGACGAGGCCGAGGTCATCTACTGGGGTCTGTGCCCCGCATGCTCGGCGGCACAGGCCGCCCCCGCACGTCCCTGACCACAGCCCGCACCACCCATCAGGAAGGAACGTCGTGACCACCGACAGCCGCCCACCCACTCCTGACACCGCGACACGCAGTGAGAGTGAGAACCCGGCAATCCCGTCGCCGACGCCGAAGACCGATCATCGCCCGCGCACCAACAAGGACTGGTGGCCGGAGCAGATCGACGTCTCGGTGCTGCACGCCCACTCGCCCAAGGGCAACCCGCTCGGCGAAGACTTCGACTACGCCGCCGAGTTCCGCAAGCTCGACGTCGACGCGCTGAAGGCGGATGTCGCTGCGGTACTGACCAATTCGCAGGACTGGTGGCCCGCCGACTACGGCAACTACGGCGGCCTGTTCATCAGGTTGAGCTGGCACGCGGCAGGCACCTACCGCATCGCGGACGGCCGCGGCGGCGGCGGTCAGGGCGCGCAGCGCTTCGCACCGCTCAACAGTTGGCCGGACAACGCCAACCTGGACAAGGCGCGCAGGCTGCTGTGGCCGGTGAAGCAGAAGTACGGCAACGCCGTCTCCTGGGCCGACCTGCTGGTGTTCGCGGGCAACGTTGCGCTCGAATCGATGGGGTTCCAGACCTTCGGCTTCGGCTTCGGCCGCCCCGACATCTGGGAGCCCGAGGAGATCTTCTGGGGGTCGGAGGACACCTGGCTCGGCGACGAACGCTACAGCGGCGAGCGTGAGCTGTCGGGTCCGCTCGGCGCCGTCCAGATGGGCCTGATCTATGTGAATCCGGAAGGGCCGAACGGTCGCCCGGATCCGGTGGCCGCCGCGCGGGACATCCGAGAGACGTTCGGGCGCATGGCCATGAACGACGAGGAGACCGCCGCGCTGATCGTCGGCGGGCACAGCTTCGGCAAGACCCACGGTGCAGGCGATGCGGACCTGGTCGGCGCGGAGCCCGAAGCCGCCCCGATCGAGCAGCAAGGCCTCGGCTGGAAGAGCGCATACGGCACCGGCAAGGGCAAGGACGCCATCACCAGCGGTCTGGAAGTCGTCTGGACGTCGACACCGACCAAGTGGGGCAACGGTTTCCTGCAGAACCTCTACGGCTACGAGTGGGAGCTGACCAAGAGCCCCGCCGGTGCGCATCAGTGGAAGCCGAAAGACGGTGCGGGCGAAGGCACTATCCCCGATCCGTTCGACGGGCCCGCCCGGACGCCGACCATGCTGACCACGGACCTCGCGCTGCGGGAAGACCCGATCTACCGCGAGATCACCAGTCGTTGGCTGGAGCATCCCGAGGAGCTGTCCGAGGCGTTCGCGAAGGCATGGTACAAGCTGCTGCACCGCGACATGGGGCCGATCAGCCGGTATCTCGGTCCGTGGGTGCCGGAACCGCAGCTGTGGCAGGACCCGGTTCCCGACGTCGACCACGAGCTGATCGGTGCGCCGGAGATCGCGGAGCTCAAGAGCAAGGTGCTCGAGTCGGGACTCTCGGTGGCGCAGCTGGTCAAGACCGCGTGGGCGTCGGCGGCGAGCTTCCGCAGCACCGACAAGCGTGGCGGCGCCAACGGCGCTCGGCTTCGCCTCGAACCCCAAAAGAGCTGGGAGGTCAACGAACCCGCCGAGCTGGCCAAGGTGCTGCCCGTGCTCGAGCAGATTCAGCAGGACTTCAACGGCTCCGGCGGCAAGAAGGTTTCGCTGGCCGACCTGATCATCCTCGCCGGGTCGGCGGCGATCGAGAAGGCGGCCAAGGACGCCGGCCACGACGTCACAGTGCCGTTCGCGCCCGGCCGCACCGATGCCTCGCAGGAGAGCACGGACGTGGAGTCGTTCGCGGTGCTCGAGCCGCGCGCCGACGGGTTCCGCAACTACGTGCGGGTCGGGGAGAAGGCGCCGCTGGAGCGGTTGCTGCTCGAGCGGGCCTACCTGCTCGACGTGACGGCGCCGGAGCTGACCGTGCTGATCGGCGGCTTGCGTGCGCTCGGCGCCAACTACAACGGCACCGAGCACGGTGTATTCACCGATCGGCCAGGCACTTTGACGAACGACTTCTTCGTCAACCTGCTCGACCAGAACATCGAGTGGAAGGCGTCCGCGTCGGCGGAGAACGTCTACGAGGGTGTCGACTCGAAGTCGGGCAAGACGGTGCGGACGGCGACCGCCAACGATCTGCTCTTCGGGTCGCACTCGGTGCTGCGTGCGGTGGCTGAGGTGTATGCCCAGCAGGACTCGGGGGCGCGGTTCGTGAAGGACTTCGTTGCCGCGTGGGTCAAGGTGGTCGAGAACGACAGGTTCGATCTCGCCTGAGCGTGACTGGATTCCAGGCCGGCCCTTCGGGGTCGGCCTGGATTTGTTTGGGGGACTTGGGTTATCGGTTCCGAGCGGACTCGGTCTGCGGTTGCGGTGCTGTCCTTGCTCGGGATCCGCTGACCGATCCCGTGTCGATCGTCAAGCCTGGCGCGACAACAGCGTTGCCGCCCAACTGTTTCGCCTGAAACATGGCGGCGTCGGAGCGGCAGAACACGGTGCGATACGACAAGCCGGTGCGTGGTTTCCTGGCGGATTCCGCGACCGCGGCGCCGACGCTGGCGGTGACCGTGGTCGGCAGGCCGGGCATGGTCGCGATGGCGTGGCGCAGCCGCTCCGCGGTGACCGAAATGGATTGGCCGCGTAGATAACCCACCACCGTGAACTCGTCGCCGCCGGTGCGGGCGATGACCGCGCCCGGCAGTGCGGCGGCGCGCAGACTCTCGGCCGTCCGCAGCAGCACCTCGTCGCCGACGGCGTGGCCGAAGGCGGCGTTGACGGAGGTGAACTGATCCAGATCGACCGCGACGACATAGGCGTCGCGGCGGCTGTCGGGGCCGAAGAAGCGCCGCAGCTGGCAATCGAGGCCGCGGCGGTTCGGCAGCGTGGTCAACGGATCCGAGAGCGAATCCAGTCGCAGCAGCCAGTGGCAGAAGTGCACCATCGGGAGCACGAGGCCTGCGGCAACGACCCCGACCAGAACCACCGCTACGCCGAGGGCGAAGTCGCCTTTACCGAGTTCGGTATCTGCAGGCGTGCCGAGGATCATCAGGGTCGACACCACTGTGATCGACAGCAGTGTCCAGCCGGTGTTGAGTGCCAGAATCCGCGGACCGTGGAAGACCGTCACGTATCCGCCGGTCGACAGCATCAGGATGATGCCGAGCACGCCGAGCAGCCGGTTCTGGACCACGACGGCGTTGGCGGCGATGCCGACATCGAGGAGCACGATCCACATCAACGACTCGGCTTCCCGCGGCCACGGCAACAACCACCAGCGCAGTGTGAACAGGCCGGCGAGCACGGCCCCGATGCCGCACAGTGCGTGGCCGACCGGGCCTGCCGCACCGGCCTGCGTCGACGCAGTCAGCATCGCGATCGCCACCATGACGATCCCGCCCGCGCCGATCGCGACCTTCAATGGGCCGAGCGCCGAATGGGATTCGAGCGTCTCGACAACCCAGTCGTAGTCGACCGAGTCGCGCCACCACGTCTGAAGCATTGCGCGGGTGTTGGTCATCAGAGTACCGCCTTTGTGCTGTTGCGGCACAATAACCGAATGGAAATAATCTCGGCAAGATGTCGGGGAAAATCGACGTCGACGGTGGTAGGTGGCCTGGTCCTGTAGTTCGCTTGAAGTTCGCGTGCTGAGGCGGCCTAGAGCAGTTCGACCTCGTCGAAACCGACGGTCAGGCTGTGTCGCCGCTCCCGCAGCACGCCGCCTTCGCGATGGGCGAGGCCCTCGCCGAAGTCGATGCGCATGCGCGAGCTCCTGGCGTCGACCTCCCGTACGACCCCGCAGATCCCGCTGAACGGCCCTTCCGGGAAGATAACGACGTCACCTGGACTGTATTCCGCAAACCCCACGCGGCCAGAGTAATTCAACTCCCAGACCTCCGCCCGCAGGTCCAGAGTGGCTGCGGCGCAGGGCTCTTCCGGTCAGCCCTTCCGTCTCGCGATTCTGGCGGGTACGGCGCAACCGATTTCGATGGTGCATCAAGTGTTGTGGTGTGCCAAGGGGGTTGGGTGGGAGTAGGGGAGTTGCGGTGTTCGAGTGGGGATTTGGGCATATTGCCCAGTTGCTTTGTGAATTCTAACGTTCTTGGTGTACGTGACTGTTTTCAAGCGGCTTGGTTTATCCCTCTCGCGAATCCGCGGCCGGATCGCGTGCTCCGGATTCGTGCACTGTCGTGCCAGGAGTAACAATGAAATCTTCTCTCACCACCCGGATCCGTATTCGTACATTCGTGACGGCCGCGCTGGCGGCGGTCGCGCTGGTGTCGGGTGGGACTTCGCTGTCGCCGGGCATCGCTGCGGCCGCGGACAACTCTGTCGTCGTCACTCCGCAAGAGGCGGAGAAGAACCACGGCCTGCCGCCCAAGGGCGCGAACAACTGGAAGTGCAAACCGAGCCGCGCCCACCCGAACCCGGTGGTGCTCGTGCACGGTGCCAGCGCGAACATGTTCGTGAACTGGGTGAAGATCTCGCCGATGCTGGCCGACAAGGGCTACTGCGTCTTCGCGCTGACCTACGGCGTGCCGGACGGGACGCCCTTCCCGCTCAACCAGATCGGTGGCCGCAACGTCATGGAGCGCAGCGCCGTGGAATTGGGCGCGTTCATCGACAAGGTCCTCGCGGCGACCAAAGCGGCCAAGGTCGACATAGTCGGGCATTCCGAGGGCAGTTTGATGCCCAACCACTATGTCAAATTCCTCGGTGGCGCAGCGAAAGTCGACAAATATGTCGCGATGACCCCGCTGTGGGACGGCTCCAAGGTGTTCGGCGCCGATGTCCTGTACAAGCTGGCCAGGCAATTCGGGCTCGGCCCGGTGATCGACAAGATCTCGGGTGAAGTCTTCGCGTCCGCTCCGCAGTTCCTGCACGGCTCCGACTTCCTGAACAAACTCAACGCCGGTGGCGTCGCCGTGCCGGGTATCACCTACACCAACATCATGACCCGCTACGACGAGGCCGTCGTCCCCTACACCAGCGGTGTCATGAACGCCCCCAACGCAACCAACATCGTTGTGCAGGACCTGTGCCCGAAGGATCTCTCCGAACACGGATTGATGGCCATCGACCCGGTGACCGCCAAGGTCATCGTCAATGCCCTCGATCCGGCGCACGCCAAGCCGGTCACCTGCTGACCGGATCGACGAAAGCCGCTCCGAGCGAGCGGCTTTCGCCGTGCAGAGACGACGTCGGCGCCGTGCCGCGTCGGAGACCCGGTCAGTGCCTGGCGATTCCGAATTGCGAGCCCTTCAGCACCACCTCGGGGCAATCGAGGGCCGGGTGTTGGGTGAGGATGTCTTCGTAGAGGCGCAGCAGCGCTTTGCCGGGCTCGACACCGAGTTCCTCGTCCAGATGCTTGCGCGTGCAGTGGAACAGCCGGAGCGCGTCGGACTGCCGATCCGTGCGGTAGAGCGCGAGCATGAGCAAGGCGCACAGGCGCTCGCGGGTCGGGTGGGTGGCGACGAGGCGACGCAATTCCGTTGCGGCTTGGCGGTTGTCACCGAGCAGCAGGTGGGCGCTGGTCAGATCCTCCCAGGCGAGCAGTCGCCGTTCCTCCAGGAATGCGGCGGCGCCCCGGCATCGTTCGCCGGTGTGCGTGTTGAGCAGCGCCGGTCCGCGCCACAGGTCGAGTCCCTGCCGCAGCAGTCGCGCGGCCTCCGCGGGATCGTGCGACAACGCGATGGCGCCGCGGGCGGTGAGGTCCAGGAACCGATTGCTGTCGACCAGTTCGTGGGGAATGTCGAGTATGTACCCGTTGTAGACGGCACGCAGGGCACAACATTGATCGGTCTGCGGCGTGGATCGCTCGAAGGTCCTTCGTATCCGCGTGGCATGCGCTTGCAGTGCGTTGCGCGGATTCTTGAGGGATTCCCCTGGCCACAGTTCTTGGACCAACTCGTCATAATAGACAATTCGCCCGGCATCGAGGGCGAGGGTGGCGAGCATCGATCGAATTTTTCCTGCCCGCAGTTCGGTACGAATCCCGTCGGCGACCACCGAAACAGAGCCGAGGAGGTCGACTCTTACCGTGCTCGCATCGATTGTGGAACCGACCTGGGCGTTATCGGCTTGCTTGCTGTCGATCATTGTTGATACACCGTCCGTGCTGTGAGCCCCGATCAGTTCATAAGGAAGCCAGATCTAGACGGCATTGCTGGCGGACAACGCCTGGCAAACAGTATTGCATGTCACAGTTGAGTCTTAAACGCTTGAGCTTCGCATGTGACGTGTTCCATAACCAAACCACTTAAGTGGTGTGCATCATACCAGATGGAAGTATCTTGCTTCGGGTTCGTCGCCGAGACGCTGCTCGCAACCAGCTGGTCAGATGCTCAGTTTCGGGATCGGGGCAGGTCGGCCGGTCGGGCCCGGGTGCCATCAGCGGTTCGTCAGCGGTCCTGTCAGCGTCGTGGGCAAGAGTCTGACGCCATGGGTTCGACGGGCAACCGCCGAGAATGCCAGGAATTTGCCGCAAACCTCAGGGAAATCATGACCACTGAGCAGTTTCTTCAGGATTTGATCGTCGATTCCTGGCTGGACGGAAATGGTGACGGGTTGCGCGCGGACACTCCGATCCTCGAGCTGAACATCATTTCATCGGTCGAGATCTTCGAGCTGGTGCATGCGATTCAAAAGGAATTCGCGATCGCGATACCGCTTCCGGATATCAGGCCGGAGAACTTCCGGTCCATCGAGGCGATCGCCGGGTTGATCGAGCGATTTCGAACGAAGGGGAAGGACTCCCGATGACCGACCTCACCCACCAGCACGCACCCGTCGACCGGGTCGATTACGAGGTCCTCGACATGCTCGCGTGCAATACCGGCGCCGCGTCGTCGATCGTCCCGGGGGTGGTGCGGGAGACGGTATCCGAACTGGTTGTCACGACGGCGATGACCTATACCCAGTACCGGCGCGACCAGCTCGCGCTCGATGCTGATCTGGAAGGCGACCTCGGCATCGATTCCGTCGTCCTCATGTCGATCATCGACGATGTGGCGAAGGCGCTGTCGCTGCCCAATGGGCTCGCGGCCGAGATTGATGTCCAGAGTCTGCGCGCGCTGATCGCGGAGCTTGCCGCCCGTTGCGGTGTCGACATGATCGAAGCGCAGCAGGACCACGCGCCGTCCGAACCCGTGCCGTTGGCGGAACTGGTTGTCGGAGAGCTGGATCCGATCCGTCCGCCGGGGACGACGCCGTGGGACGACCGGTCGATGCGGGATTTCATGGATGCCAGCGATCCCGATCTGTTCGCCAAGACCGCGGAATTCGCCGCGCACCGCCGGGCGAGGGAGACCGAACACCTCTACTGGTACGGCATGCCGCTACGTTCCCGCTGCGCGAACCGTGCGCTGATCCACGACGAATTGACCGGGCGTACCAGGGAATTCCTGATGTTCGCGTCGAACAACTATCTAGGCCTGGCGAATCACCCCGAGGTAGTCGACGCGATCTGCACGGCGACCCGGCTGTATGGCGCGACCAACACTGGTTGCCGGATCATCGGCGGCACGAACGAGCTGCACAAGGAACTCGAGCGCAGGCTCGCCGCCTTCAAGGGCCGCCAAGCCGGGATCGTCTATCCCGGTGGGTATGCCGCCAACCTCGGCTGCATCTCCGCGCTGGTCCGCACCAGGGACGCATTGATCGTGGACCGGCTGAACCATATGAGCATCGTCGACGGCGCGAAACTGTCGGGTGGTCTGCGAAAGATCTACCGCCACAACGATATGGCGGACCTGGAGCGCGTGCTGGATCGGTGCGCAGGCCAGGCCAGGGGCATGCTGATCGCCACCGACGGCGTGTTCAGCATGCACGGCGATATCTGCGATCTGCCGGAGATAGTCCGACTGGCCCGTTCCTATGGGGCACGGGTTCTCGTCGACGACGCGCATGCGACCGGGGTCCTCGGTGACCGCGGCACCGGCACCGCCGAACATTTCGACATGAAGGGGGAGGTCGATCTCGAGCTCGGCACCATGAGCAAGACCCTCGCGGGCATGGGCGGGTTCGTCGTCGGCGATGAAGAGGTCATCGACTACCTGCGGTTCTACTCCAACTCGTATGTGTTCGCCGCCACCATCCCGGCGGGGGTGGCGGCGGGCATGATCGCCGCGATCGATGTGATGGAGCGTGAGCCCGAACGAATCACCGTGCTGTGGGCCAACATTCGCCAACTGCACCGGTACCTCACCGATGCCGGGTTCGATCTGGAGGACTCGCGCAGCGCGATCGTTCCCATCGTCGTCGGCGACGAGCGCCGAGCGATGGAAATGGGCCGTGCGGTCCGCGCGCGCGGCTTGTTCTGCCAGACCGTCGTGTTCCCCGGCGTCGGGCTCGGCCATGCCAGGCTGCGCGTCAGCGTGACGTCGGAGCACACGGCCGAGGACCTGGCGCTCGCCGCGCAGATCTTCATCGACGCCGGGCGGGAGACCGGGGTGCTGCCGCCGTCGGGAACTGAGGCGGCGGTGGGCGGCCGACAGACGATGCAGGAGGCCGAGCGCTGGTGACCGCACGACTCACCGACATTCGCGACGATCGCGTGATCCGCCTGCCGGACATCGAATCCGACGACCACGGCGCCCGCAGCGCATTGGTCGGCCGACGCACGGTCACTTACCGCGAACTCGCAGATACAGTCGACCGGCTGGCGGCCCGGCTGCGGGAACTCGGTGCGGCGCCAGGGGATCGGGTCGTCATCTGGATGGCAAAGGGACCGGAATTCGCGCAGGCCATCCTTGCCGCGCTGCAGGCGGGTTGTGCCTACGTGCCGGTCGACGGCGGTCATCCGGCCGCTCGCCTGGACGCGATCCTGTCCGATACCGAGCCGATCGCACTGTTCACCGACGCACGGCATCTGCGGTTGCGGACCGACCCGGCATTGCCCGAGTCCGTGCGCAGCGTCGTAGTGGTCGGCGAGGAGCACGAGGTGCGGCCGTCGATCGCACACGCTCGCGACGCGCCCTTGTCGGACAACAGGACTGCGGTGCCGACCGTCACCTGGGCCGAATTCCTCGGCACACCGCACGATGATGCGCCGCTCTCCGCGCCGCCGACCGACATCACGCCGGATGGTCTGGCCGCGATCCTGTACACGTCGGGGTCCACCGGCGCCCCGAAGGGCGTCCAGATCTCCCATCGCAATCTCATGGCGTTCATCGATTGGGCGCGTAGGGAATTGGCCGTCGGACCCGACGACGTCTTCGCCAATCACGCCTCCTTCAACTTCGATCTCAGCACCTTCGATCTGTTCGTCGCGCTCTCGGTGGGTGCGGCGGTGTGGATCGTCGAGGACGGCGAGGCTCGCGACATCGCGGCGCTCGCCGCAGGCATTCGCGAGCACCGGGTCACGGTGTGGTACTCCGTGCCGTCGATCCTGATGCTGCTGACCGCATCGTGCGCGCTGACACCCGAGGTGATCCGCAGCCTGCGGTATGTGTTGTTCGCCGGGGAGGTGTATCCGACGCCGCGGTTGCGTGAACTCGCTGCGGCGCTTGCCGACTCGGTGCATCCGCCGGTGCTCTACAACCTGTACGGTCCGACCGAGACCAATGTCTGCACCTTCCATCGGGTGACCGACACAGACCTCCTTACTGACGATCCGGTACCCATCGGCCTGCCGGTCGGCAACGCCGAGCTGCTGATCGTCGACGCGGACGGGCGGCGACTCGAGACGCCCGACGCAGTGGGCGAGCTTGTGGTGCAGGGGGATTGCGTCACCCCGGGATACTGGCGCCGGGACTCGGAGCCCGCGGCCGAGCAGCATCGACACGGACGACATCCGACCGGTGACCTGGTCGCCCTGGTCGATGGCAGGCTCGTCTATCGCGGGCGCAAGGACCGCATGGTGAAGCTGTCGGGCTATCGCATCGAGCTCGGCGAGATCGAATCGATGGTGTTGCGGCACTTGTCGATCGACGCGGCCGCGGTGGTGGTGCTTGGGACGGGCGCCAAGGCGCGGCTCGCCCTCTTCTATACCGTCCGCGCCGGAGCCCCCGAGCCGACGCTCATCGATATCAAGGAGCACTGTGCGCGGCACCTGCCTCGATACATGGTGCCGCGCACCGTCACTCGCATGACGGCGTTGCCGCGCAACGGCAACGGCAAGATCGACTATCGGTCCTTCGCCGAGGTGCCGCCGACGCTCGCGCGCAGGCGGTCGAGCGCAAGGCGCGACGAGCCGCGAAGGGGCCTCTCATGAAGTTCGCGACCGTGGCCAAGATGGCCACCGACGGCAATCTCACGCTGCTGATGTCGCTGGCGGCGAAATTCGCCAAGCCGCTGTACCGGGCCAGCTTTCTCGTCGGCGCCTGGCGCGCCGGGATACTCCAGCACCTTGCCGACCAGCCCCGCGCGGTGGAGGCCTGCGCCGACCTACTCGGGGTAGCCGGTGACCGGCATCGGTTGCGTGCCTGGCTCGAGCTCGGCGTGCGCTTCGGTGATCTGGCCGTCGAAGACGGTCGCTATCGGTTACGCAGCCGCACCGCCAAAGCGCTCGCCCGGCCCGGAAGCGACGCTGCCGCAGCGGCTTTGGCAGAGGTCGTGTTGTTCCACGCACCCGCGCTGCTGAATGCGCCGGACATGCTCCGCACCGGTAGGCGGCTGACACTGTCGGATCAGGACGGCTCGATCATCGCCCGATCGAGCCGGGTCGTGCAGCCCTTTGTCGAGGAGGCCATCGAGCGCGTGCTCGACCGGCAGGCGCCGCTGCGGTTACTCGACATCGGCTGCGGCAGTGGGATATACGTTCGGCACGCCGCCATGCTGAACCCGAGGCTGACCGCAGTGGCCATCGATTTCCAAGCTGAGGTTGCCGCCGCGGCGGCCGCCAATGTGCTCGCGTGGGGTTTGGCCGACCGCGTCGAGGTGCGGCGCGCCGATGTGCGCGAGCTGTGGCTGGAACCGCAGTTCGACGTGATCACGATGCACAACAACATCTACTACTTCCCCGTCGCGGAGCGGGCCGCGCTCCTCGAGCACGCGCGGTCGCTGCTCGCGCCGGGTGGACGACTCGTGCTCACCACCTCGTGTCGCGGTGGCACCCTCCCGATGGAGGTGTTGAACCTGTGGTTCGAGTTCGCCGACTTCGGCGGCCCGCTACCGGATGTCGCCGAACTGACCGGCCAGCTGCAAACGGCGGGCTTCGCCGAGATCGACATGCGCCGCCTCATCCCCGGCGACCAGTTCTTCGTTTTCGTCGGAGGCAATCCGCTGGCTGCGGTGCTCCCTGAGCCAGGAAGGCGGACCGCATGACCGGCACCGAGGAGGCGGCCTACGTCAGCGCCGTCGGCGCCGCCGCGCGCGATCTTGTCGTCGTACTCGGCGGGCCGCGCAGATATGCGCCGGAGTCGTTGGGCGGCAAGGGCGCTCGGCTCGACGAGCTGATCAGGGCCGGGCTGCCGGTGCCGGCGGCCTACTGCCTCACGACCGGGTTGTTCGAGCGCTTCCTACGCGGTCTCGGCCTCGATTCGGCGGGCCGGGAACCGGGTGGGATGCGCGAGGCGATCCTTGCGAGCGAGATCCCGGAGGAGATCGCGATTGCGGTGCTCGACGCCTATGCGGAGCTCGGGTGGCCGCGCGTTGCGGTGCGCTCGTCAGCGGGACGGGAAGACTCGGCCGCGCAATCGTTTGCCGGACAGCACGACACGGTGCTCGACGTGAGCGACGGGCACGCGCTACTCGAGGCGGTCAAGGTGTGCTGGGCATCGCTGTGGTCGGACCGGGCCGTCGCGTATCGCGCCGACGCCGACGCGGGCGCCATCGCGGTGGTGATCCAGCGGATGATTCCCGCCGATGTGGCGGGCGTGCTGTTCACCCGTGACCCGATCAGCGGCCGCACGGACCGGTTCGTGGTCGATGCCTGCTTGGGGCTGGGCGAGGGTCTGGTTGCGGGCAAGGTGACCGCGGATTCCTTCGTCGTGGATCCGGGTAGTCGGGACGTTGTCGAGCGCACCGTTCGCTACAAGATCACCAAATGCGCCGTGGTTCGGCCCGGTGTCGTGGAATTGGTCAAGGTGGCCGAGGCGGATCGCGCCGCATCGTCCCTGACTCCGACGCAGCTGAACGAACTCGTGGAACTGGCTGTACGAGTGCGGGATCACTATGGGGCCGACCAGGATATCGAGTGGGCGCTGTGCGACGGCGCGCTCCATCTCTTGCAGGCGCGTCCGATCACCGTAGGCCCGGTGCGGGTCGCGACGGTCAGTCCCTACGCCGAACCGCAGCCGGACGCCGTACAGCACGGGACGCTGTGGTCTCGCATGGACATCGGGGAGATCTTCACCGGCGCGATGACGCCGCTCGGCCTGTCCTTCGCCCGCTACTACCAGTACCACGTGCACGGCGCCTGTGTACGCGGCGCAGGCGTCCGGGATACCGGTGATCCGTCCGTGCAGATGGGCTACTTCCAGAGCTATGTCTACCTGAACGTCTCCTATGCCAGCTATCTGCTGAGCCAGAGCCCGGCGATGCGGGATCAAAGCGATGCCACCGAACGCTTCGCCAGCGAAGAGGTGGACCTGACGTCCTATCGAAATCCCTTCGGCAGCTACAGCATCGGGCCGGACGGTTGGCGATCCGCGCTGTTCTGGCTGCGGACCGCCGCCGCCGAACTGCGGGATATGCGCAAGCGCACCGTGCGGATGGTCGACGCACGACGCTACGAATACGACCGCGCCAGCCGAATCAGGATCGGCGAGTTGGACCGTCGCGAACTGGATATCGAAATGCGGCGCCGCCTGGCGCATTTCCACGATATGCATGTCGGGTACATGCCGTACTTCCTCTATGCCTTCGGCTATCACGACCTGCTCGCGCAGCTGTGCGTTGCCTGGCTCGGCGATGCGGGCGAGCGGCTGCAGAACCGGCTCAAGACCGATATGTCGAACCTGCGCACCGTCGAATGTGCGCGTGAGGTCTGGCAATTGGCCCAGGCGGTCCGGAATCAGCCGAGGGTGCTGGAGATCGTGCGCGCCGGCGCGCCGACCGACGTAGCCGTCCGGCTGCGCGCCGACGCGGCCGGATCGAAGTTCTGGGCGACGCACATGGAACCCTTCCTCCGCGAGAACGGTGTGCACGCCCATCAAGAGATGGAGCTGACGAATCCGCGCTGGATCGACGACCCCACCTACGTATTTCAGTTGATTCGCCGTTATGTCGACGACGGCTGCTCGATCGACGACGTCCTCGAATCGGTGCACGACGCACGCGACGACGAGGCTGCCGCGGCCGTGCGCGGATTGAGCTGGCCCAAGCGTCGCGTGCTGAACGGCGTGATCTGGCTGTACAAGACGTGCAGTTCGCTTCGGGAGACCGCCAGGGTGTCGATGATCGGCTCCATCTGGCTGGTGCGTTCCGCGGTCTACGAGGTGGCCGACCGCTTGCTCGAGACCGGGGTGCTGCGCTCCGTCGACGAGGTCGCCTACCTCGACTTCGCGGACATACTGCGCTATCTGGCGGGGGAGCAGGATCCGCGCGAGATCTTCTCCCGCGCGAACCTGGAGGAGGCCATGCGAATCTCCCGAAACCACGGTCGAATGCCCGCGCCGCCACTGAGTTTCATCGGCGAATGGGATATCACCCGCTCCGTCAAGCCGCCCCCAGACGGGGCCAGGCTCGATGGTCTCGGCACCAGCCAGGGTCGTGCCGTCGGCCGCGTCCGCATCCTGGACGACTTGGCCTGGCAGGCAGACGAATTCCAGGCCGGTGAGATCTTGGTGACCCAGTACACGGATTCCACCTGGACTCCGCTGTTCGCCGTAGCGGCGGGCATCGTCACCGACATCGGCTCGATGCTGTCGCACAGTTCCATCGTCTCGCGGGAATTCCGGGTGCCCGCCGTCGTCAACACCAAATACGCGACGCGCGTGCTGAAGACCGGAGATCTGGTGGTGGTGGACGGGGACCGCGGCGTGGTCGAGGTGATCGAACCCGCCGATCCGCTTGGACGCGGATAGTCAGGGAGCCGCATGCCGCATTTCGACCGAGAACCGATCGCGATCACCGGTATTGCGTGCCTGCATCCCGAGGCCGCCGGTGTCGACGAGTACTGGAAGCTGTTGACGCGGCCTGCCACGGGAGCCAGCCAGGACCGCCTGAACGACGCGGATATCGATCTGGCCCGGTTCGGCATCCCGCCCGCACAGCGCGGCGCGATGAGCAGGCTGCAACTCCTCATGCTCGACGCTGCGCATCGGTGCCTGGCCGACGCCGGATACCCGGCGCGACCGCTCGCCGAGCGCACCGATGTCATCGTCGGCACCTGCTTCGGCTCGGATCGTCAGTACGCCAACGCACTTCGCGTCGAAGGTGCGCGATATGCGCGCCATCTCGGGCAGGTGGTCGCGCTGGATCCCGACGACCGGATCAGCGGGCGAGCCGAGCAGTTGCCCGCGCAGCTGCGCGCCCGGCTCACTGAACGACTCGGTGCGTCGCCGCACGACCGGGTCGGCGAGATGGCGAGTGCGATTCCGGCCCGTATCGCCACCGCATTTCGGCTGACGGGTCGCACGATCGCGGTGGAATCCGCCGACGCGACCCCGTTCGTCGCGCTGCGGCACGCGGTCGACAGCTTGCGCGCAGGCACCGCCGAGGCGGTCCTGGTGCTGACCGGGCAGTGCCGAGAGGGTGCGCTGATCGGCGAAATGCTGGCGGCCAAAGGACTTTCCGCGAACGACATGTTGGCCGAGGGCGTCGTCGCGCTGCTGTTGAAACGCCGATCGTCGGCGCTGCACGATGGTGACCGAGGCTATGCATCGATTCTCGAATGCCGGGTGCGGCACGACCCGCACCCCGGCGTGCTGCGCTATGCGACGGAGGCCGAGCAGTACTACCGGGTCGCCGAGGAGACGCACGCGGCGGCGGGCATCGCGCCCGAGCAGCTCGGGTACATCGACTGGGTCGGCCCGTCCATTCCCGCGGTGACCGCGGCGGGCGTCGATGGTCTCGGTAAGGTCTTCGGTGCGGCCGCGTCGGGGTCGGTGCGGTTCGGCGGCAACGGCGATCGGCTCGGCCACGGTTTGGCCAACGCAGGACTGGCGAGCATCGCGAAAACCGCTCTCGCGCTGGACCATCGCGCATTGCCGCCCGGGTCGCTGCGCGGCGCCGACCTGGCCGCGACGCCGTTCCGATTCCCCGAGGATCTCGAACGATGGCCTGCCGAAACGGAATCCGAGGTGCGATATGCGGCAGTGTGCGGGACCGCGCTCGGTGGCACGGCCTCCTATCTGCTCCTCGAAAGTTACGAACGCTCGTCGCCAGGGCTGCGGCCGAGACCGATGCTCGTCCGGTCGGCACCTGCGACGCCGGAAGCCATCGCGATCGTCGGATTCGGCGGAGCCTTCGCGGACGCACCGGACGCGACCGCCTTCTGGCAGAACATCAGATCCGGTCGGGACAGCCTGCGGCAACTCCCGGACGACGTGCTGGATCGCGACCTCTACTTGGCGCGGGGCGCGCTCACCCTCACTCACACCTACTGCGCGGTGGGTGCGGCGGCGTCGATACCCGAACAGCCGCCGACGTCGCTGCACCTCACCCCACGCCGCTACCTGGCGATGGATCGCGCCCAGCGGCTCGCGCTTTCGGTCGCCGAGGAAACGCTGGCTCGCTACGGTCGGCGGCCGACGCTGTGCGCAGGCGATGGCACCGTGGTGGTCGGGAGCACGCTGAGTCTGTCACGGGAACGCAGTCTCAACGCGGAACGGTCGGTGGGGGAGTTGGCCGATGTCGCTGCGGCGCTGGATGAGCTGGCGGACCTGCCGAGCGAGGACCGCGATCGCATTCTCGCGCAAGCCGGCGAACGATACGTGACCTGGTGTGCGCCCGCAATGCCCGCCGATCTCGACGGCTGTCTAGCCAGCGGCGTCGCGGCCTTGGCTGCCAACGAGTTCCGGCTGTCGGCCGTACCGCTCGTGATCGAGTCGGCCTGCGCTTCGACGCTGGCGGCCATCGATTACGCGGTGACGGCATTGCGCGCAGGCTGCGTCGACTACGCCATCGCCGGTGGCGTCGAATTAGCCTGCAATCCCCGTGATCTGGTGCTCTGTTCGGCGCTCGGCATGCTGTCGCGCAGCCGGATCACGCCGTTCGATGCCGAGGCCGACGGATTCAGTCCCGGCGATGGCTGCGCCATGTTCGTGCTCAAGCGGCTCTCCGACGCACAGCGCGACGGCGACAAGATCTACGGTCTGATTCGTGGCGTCGGCGCGGCCAACGACGCGAAATCATGCATCGCACCGAATGTCGACGGACAGGTGCTTGCCATGCGTCGCGCCTTCGGTCAGGTGGAATTCGAGCCCGCGGCGGTCGACTACCTGGAGGCGCACGGTACCGGGACCCGAGTCGGTGACCGGGTGGAAATCACCGCTGCTGCAAAGGTTTACGGCGGGCGTATCCAGCCATTGGTGATCGGTACGGCGAAATCCTTCATCGGCCACACCTTCGCCGCCGCGGGCGGCGCGGGACTGCTTCGGACCCTGCAAGCAATGCGGGCCGAGACCTTCCCGCCCACTGTGTTGCATACGCGCAATCCGGAATTGCCGCTCGAGCAGATTCCTGCGGTGCTACCGAACGTTGCCGCGCCGTGGCCCGCGGTACCAGGTCGACCGCGCCGTGCCGGGGTGAGTTCCTTCGGCACCGGTGGGATCAACTACCACCTGCTCATCGAGGAATATCAGGAAGACTCCCACCGGGACAGTGCGTCATGAACTTCGACCTCCCACCGGAAACCGAGGCTATGTGCGCCGCGGTGACCGCGTTCGCCCGCCGTGATCTGGGTGGCCCGAAATCCTACGACCCGGAATCGTTCGACCACGACGATTTTCGGCGGCGCTGGCGGCTGGCAGGCAGGCAAGGCCTCGTCGGCGCCACGGCGCCGAGCCCGTACGGCGGCAGCGGACTGGATGCCCTCACCGCCACCGCGCTCATGGAGGCGCTCGGAAAGGGCTGCACCGATACCGGTTTCGCCTTCTCTGTCGCGGCCCACTTGTTCGCCTCGGTGATGCCGATCGTGGAGTTCGGCACGGGCGAGCAACACCGGCAGTGGCTGTCCGGGTTGACCTCCGGTGAGCTCATCGCGGCGCACGCCATCACCGAGCCGAATGCCGGATCGGACATCTTGCACCTGGCCGCGCGCGCCGAATGCGGCGGCGACCATTGGATTCTCAACGGCGTCAAGGCCTTCACCACCAATGCGCCGGTCGCCGACGTCTTCATCATTCAGGCCGCCACCGAGCCGGGTGGTGGCTACTTCGGGCTGACCGCCTTTCTCGTTCCGGCCGGGACGCCGGGGCTGCAGGTCGGTGCGCCGCACGACAAGGTCGGTCTGCGCGGTTCGCCGACGGCCGATGTGCACCTCACCGACTGCCGTATCCCGTTGGACGGGGTGCTCGGTGGGGTGGGGGCCGGGGCGAGTGTGTTCGCCGGTTCGATGAAGTGGGAACGCACCTGCCTGTTCGGCGTGTATCTCGGCGCGATGCGCCGTGTTGTCGACAGCACGATCGAATTCGCCGGGGAAAGAACGCAATTCGGTTCGCCCATCGGCGAATTCCAGTCGGTTGCGCACCGCATCGTCGACATGGTCGCGACCCTGGAGACTGCCAGGCTGCTGCTGATGTTCGCGGCCTGGGAACTGTCTCGGGGTGCTGACGCCGCGGTGTCGTCCGGACTGGCGAAGGTGGCGGTCAGCGAGGCCGCGGTGAAGATCGGACTGGACGCCGTCCAGCTGCGCGGCGCGCTCGGGGTCACCGCGGGGGATGCCGAAACGCTGCTGCGCGACGCACTCCCCGCGCGAATTGTCTCCGGTACCAACGAAATTCAGAAGAACAATATCGCACGTGCGCTCAGGGTTGGTCGCCGTGCTCGTCCGCGTCGCTGAAGGAGCCACAGATCATGGAGCTGATCGTGCATTTGATCCGGTTGCACGCCGATACCGACGCCGCGGCGTTCGAATCGTGGGTCCGCGAGGTCGACTACGCGACCTGCCCTGAGCTGCCGAGTATTCGGTCGTTCAGTGTGCAGCGGATCCCCGATTCGCCCCGCAACTACTTCGAGGTGATCCAGGTCGATGACCTCGCCGAGTTCGAGCGCGATACCCGAACCCCGGCGTTCGCGAGACTGGTGGCCGCATTCGACACAATGGCCGCGGTGACCACCGAGATTGCCGGAACACGGGTCGGCCCCGGCTACTACGCGGCATGACCGCCGCGCCCCGGCGTCTCAGCTCAGAGCGCCAGCACAGCCGGTGGCCTGCGTGGTGCGGGCAGGAACCGCACGGTGGGCCGCCCGAGTCTGGCGACGAAAACGACACGGCCAGGCAGCTGGAACTCGGTCTGGAGTTCGTAGCGCAGATCATCGTGTTGGACGACGACGCTGATCGGGTGCATGGCCAAACCGGCGCCGGTGACCCGCAGCCAATAGTCGCCGAGCAGCGCACCCGCGTCGACCATATCGAAATCCGCATTCTCCCAAGGAGATACGCTGACCGAGACGATGGCGGGCGTGCGCAGCACCAGCCCGGCGAGCTGTCCGGCGATGGTCCGCGGAAAGCTGGTCACGCTGAGCACAGCCATGGCGGCCGGGGTGAACATCAACCGCCGCAGCAGCCGCTGTCGGGCCGAGAGTGGTCCGAACAAGTGGGTGAGCGTGAAACCATCGCCCTTTGCTGCGGCTTCGGCCTCGCTATGCCTGAGGTAGGAATGTGTTTCGCGCCAGGCGGCACGATGCGTGAAATCCCGTTCGGCATGTCGGGCGACGAACGCGGCGAACCGGTGCAGGTCCGGGCCGGAGCTCAGGTATCGGATATGCAGCTGCGGCGTGGGATCCACCTGGGCCGTACCGTTTCGGACGCCCGGCAACCCAGCACGGTTGCGTTGGCCGCGCCGCGTGCGTTTCGCCGCGGTGCGGTTCTCCGCGAGTTTGTCGAGGAGGATCGGTGCGATCGGGCCGTCTTCGTAGGGCCCTCTGTTCGTCTGTCGCCGCATGGCAAGGGTGCGCACTTCGCCGAGGGTTTCGGTCGGCTCGGGGTGCCAGCGAAAGTGCGTCAATCGCAAGGGAACCCACGTCGCTGGGAGGCCGATGCCTGCCAATTGTGCCGGATCGGGGTGCATGTGGTGGCACGCCACCCACCCCTGCGCCGCGAGCGCGCGGTGCAGCAGGTGCCAGAAAAGGCCACAGCTGAGCCGCATTTCGGTGTGGTGCGTCGGCAGCGCGGCGATCTCCCTGGTGCGGTCGACCGCCAGGATGAGGGTTTCGGTCGCGGCCTGGTCCGCCGTCGGTAGGGCACCGATTCGGGTCGCGATGTGGTCGCGTGCGGCGTTGCTGACCAATCGCGCCACCGCCCACGGTTGGCAGTTGTGCGACGAAGGGCTCGTCATCGCGATGGCGAGCGCGGACGTCATGGCTTGGTCGAAGGAGACGAATGTTGCTCGCGGTGAACCGGCTTCGTAGATGATCGGCTCTGCCACGTGGACTCCGCCTTTTCGGGTAATTGGCGTGCTGCGGACTATGTCAATATGCCCACCATCGCTGACAATAGGGCTGATAAACCGCTGACAAGTTGCTGACGAGCGCGTATGCCGCCGACATTGCACGATTCCATTCAGAAAAGTATTGACGGGTCTACGGAGCCGAGGATAGATTGGCCCGGTCGCTCGATCCGGCAATTATGCGGCGGCTGAATCTGGTTTGCTGGAAATTGAGGAAAGCTGTGATCGGGTAACTCATTCGGCCGCTGGACAAACGAATCGCAAAGAGGTACGCATGCAGCCCTTGTCCGTGGACAACGCTGTCGAAGCTGGTAACTGGGTCGATCTTGTCAGGACACGGGCTCGTCGGCAGGGAAACCAAGAAGCATATGTATTTCTCGATGAGAACGGCCGGGAAGCGGATTGTCTGACATTCCAGGAGCTCGATAACCGGGCGCGGGCGGTGGCTGAGCGACTGACCGAAACGGTCGGCCGCGGTGAACGCGCCCTGCTGCTCTATCCGGCCGGATTGGACTATGTCGCGGCCTTTTTCGGATGTCTGTACGCGGGCGTGATCGGCATACCGCTGTTTGCGCCGGGGCGTAACCGATCAGCCCACATCGCTGCCATCGCGGCCGATGCTACGGCCGCGGCCGTGTTGACCACCGCCGAGATCGTGGCTGCGGGGGATACGGGCTTGCCCTTCAGTCGATTACCGCATATCGCGACCGATACGCTCGGCCCGGCGCAAGGCCGCGGTACCGCCGTTGCGGGCATCGTCGCTTATCTGCAGTACACCTCGGGTTCGACATCGGCGCCGAAGGGCGTGGTCATCGATCATGCGATGAGCATCAACCATTGCGGACAGCTGGCCCGGGCTTGGCTGGTCGACAACGAGAGCGTCGTCGTCTCGTGGCTGCCGCACTTCCACGACTACGGCCAGGTGAACGGTATTCTGCTGCCGGTCTACGCCGGTTGCCGTGCGGTGCTCATGGCGCCGACGACATTCGCGAAGAATCCCATCCGGTGGCTGGATGCCGTCACGACCTATCGGGGAACCCACAGTGGTGCACCGAATTTCGCCTTCGACCTGTGCGTGGACAAGACGACGGCCGCGCAGCGTGCCTCGCTGGATCTGCGCAGTTGGCGGCACGTGGGCAACGGCGCGGAGCCGGTGCGCAAGGCCACCTTGGACAGGTTCGAAGCGACGTTCACACCGCACGGACTCGACGGCGCGGTGCTCACCCCCGGCTACGGTCTCGCGGAGGCAACGCTGGTCTTGACCTGTGGTGGCTCGCACGAGCGTCGAGTGGTGCGACGCTTCGACCCGCAGGCTCTCGGTCGGCGCAGAGCCGAAATCGCCACCGCACCAGGTGGACTCGAACTCGTCGGCGTCGGCGCCCCGGTTCCCGGCACCGAAATCGCCATCGTCGACCCGGAATCCGGTCGGATCCTGCCTGACGGCGTGGTCGGCGAGATCTGGGCGGCGGGACCGAGTGTGTCGCCACGGTATTGGGGCAAGCACGACGATTCCGCGCGGACATTCGGCGCCAGGTTCGCCGGCGGCGAGACCCGCTGGTTGCGCACCGGCGATCTGGGCTTCGTCGACGACGGCGAGCTGTTCGTCAACGGCCGCTTGAAGAACATGATGATCGTCAATGGTGTCAACTATTACCTGGAGGACATCGAAGCCACCGCGGTCGGCAGTGCCGAGGCGTTGCGGGCCGGCGGCGTGCTCGCCTTCGGTGTCGGAGAGGCCGCGCAGGAGCGGCTCGCGCTGGTCGCGGAGTATCGCGCCGACGGCCAGGTGGCGCCGCACCAGTTGGCCGCGACGATGCGCGACGCGGTCGCAAGGCGGCACGGAATCGCGCCGATCACAGTCGTATTGATCGTCCAAGGCGCGGTGCCGCGGACGACAAGCGGAAAACTGCGCCGCCAAGAGTGCCGATCGGAATTCCTCGCAGGCCGGTTGCCGGAGATCTACCGCTGGACGGAGGCGACGACGGATACCGAGCCGTTGACAGCGGTCGCCCGTGTTCCCGTTGCTGGTCCGCAGCCGAACGGCCTGCCCACCATGACCGAACTCGTGCGACAGGGTCTGCTCACCCAGGTGTCCGACTGGATCGCCGCCAATGCCGGGCCCGGCGCGCCAGCCGTGGAGGCCGACCGCACGCTCGCCGAACACGGCTTCGGATCGGTCGATCAGATGAACCTGCACCAGCACCTCGAGGACTGGGCGGGTAAGCAATTCGCGCCCGAGCTGATGTGGGATGCCGAATCCATCGGCGCCATGGCCAGCGCGATCGCGGAAGTGCTGACCGGCGTCGAGCCCGGCGAATCGAGCACCGCCGCAACGCAACACGAAGCGGTGGCCTGAGATGCGCCTGCGGTCCGCAGTGGCCGGCCTACCCTCGCGCGTCGTCGACAACGCCGAAATCATCGACCTGATCGGGCAACACAGCTCGGACGGCTTCGACGGTGATCTCGACGGCATGTTGCGGTCCGTCGACCTGTACCTGCGCTATGCGGGCTCACGGGAGCGACGGTGGCTCGACGCGGGCGAGCGTCCGATCGATCTGCTCCGCACCGCGGCGAACACCGCACTGGCGCAAGCAGATACCGGCGTCGACGAGATCGATCTGCTGATCTACACGGGTATCGGACGAGGTTTCCTCGAACCGGGTGGGGCCTACCATTGCGCGGCCGCGCTCGGGCTGGTGAACGCGCAGTGCTTCGACATCATCGACGCATGCATGAGCTGGACCAGGGCCGTGCACGTCGCGGAGGCGCTGATGCGCGCAGGTCGGGCCACCGCGGCCCTGATCGTCAACGCGGAGTTCAGCCTGCGCTTCGGTGGCCACGTCTTTCCTGACCTGTTCCGGGTCGAACGGGCCGAAGCGCTGGCATCGATCTTCCCGGCCTACACCCTCGGTGAGGCCGCCACCGCGACCGTGCTCACCGCCGACGACAACGAACCGTGGGACTTCCAGTTCACCTCCCGCCCGGATCTTGCCGCGCTGTGCAACGTCACGCTCCCCGGCTACGAGGGCTTTTGCGATCCCGACGACAAACTTGCCGCCAATGGCGTCGGACGGTTCAGCTCCTTCGGCTTCGAGATGCACGAGGCGGGCACGGCGGAGGTGCTGGCCGTCTTCGAACGGCTCGAGGTGGACCCGGAAAAGGTGGCGGCGCTTTTCACGCACGCATCGAGTAAACGAGATTGGCAGGCCATGGCCGACAAGGTCGGCCTCGGCGAGGTGATCCACCATGTGTATCCCGAGACCGGCAACATCGTCTCCGCGTCGGTACCGGCGGCGATCGCCTCGGCGATCGATGCGGGCGCACTGCGGCCGGGTGATCGCGCGGTGGGCTGGGTCGGCAGCGCGGGCATGTCCTTCGCTGGATTCTCTTTCGTATTCTGACGATCTCTCCGAACGGATGAATCATGCTCGGACATCTCACCAAAGCGGCAGGTTACGGGCTACTCGGCGGCGTCGAATACCTGCTCGGCGCGATACGCGGGCGTGGGCGCGGCCCCGAGCAGCGCCGGGCGGAGGTGGTTCTGGCCTTCTTGCTCCGGATGGGTCCGATCTACATCAAGATCGGTCAGATCGCCGCGACCAGATCCGATCTGCTGCCGGAATCGTGGGTGCAGACGCTGCGGGTGCTGCAGGACCAAGCCCCGCATATGCCGGTCGACCAGACCAGACGCGCGATCGAGCGTGAGCTCGGCGCCGCGCTCGAAGCCACGTTCGTCTCCTTCGATCCGACGCCGATCGCCAGCGCCTCCGTCGCACAGGTGCACGTGGCCGAGCTGTCCGATGGTCGCAAGGTGGCGGTCAAGCTGGTGAAGGATGCGGTGCCCGAGCAGCTCGAGCAGAGCCTGCGTGCGCTCGCCACGTTGGTGCGGCTGGTGCATCTCGCGGTGCCGCCGGTGCGGAACCTCAACCTGCCCAAGCGATTCGAGGAGCTCGCCCGGCTGCTGCGGCCCCAGGCCGATATGACGCACGAGGCCGATCGGCAACAGCGGATATACGCCAACTTCCGCGCCCACCCGTTCGTGAAGGTGCCCGCCGTCGTGCCCGAACTGGTGACCCGGCGCATGCTGGTGATGGAGTACATGGACGGCATTCCGGGCAAACACGCTGACACCGTGCCGTTTCCGCGCGCCAGGCTCGCGCAGCGGTTGCAGGACGTCATCTACACCATGCTGTACATGCACGGCATCTGCCACGGCGATCCGCATCCGGGCAACGTGATGTTCACCGAGGCAGGCGAAGTGGTGCTGGTGGACTACGGCGTGACGGTGGAGCTGAGCGAGGACGAGAAATGGGGCCTGTCCTCCTTCTATTACGCCTGCAGCCGCAAGGAATGGGAGATCGCCACCGACCGGTTCACCCGGCATTTCGTCATCGCGGGCAAGCCGCTGCACCAACGGCGTTCGGCCTACGACGCGCAGATGATCGAGATACTGCGCCACCACTTCGATCTGTCCACCAACCGCTGGTCGACCGTCGCCTTCTTCAACGACGTCAATGCAGTACTACGCCAGTATGATTCGCGATACACGACCAATTTCACCAAGGTCGAGCTCGTCTTCCTCTCGGGCGAGGGCTTCGCAACCCAGATCGATCCCGATATCGACATCTGGTCGAACGCAAGGAATTTCACCGACCGCTACTCGCCGTATGTGAGCACCGAGGTGGCACAGCGATTCGAAGCCGAGTTCACATTGCAGATGCCGACCTCGCTCGGCCTGCGCGACCGAGCGCGGTCGAGCCTGGTCGCGCCGACCCATATCGACCGCTACTTCTTTCCGAGCGGATTCCCGGTGTTCGTCAAGGAGGCCGCGGGCGGCAGCATCAAGGACTTCGACGGCAACGAATACATCGACCTGTCCGGCGGATACGGCCCGCACCTGCTCGGCTACGCGCATCCGGCGATCACGTCCGCGATCACCGCAGGCGTCGATCGCGGACTGGTCAACGGCATCGGCCACGTCGCCGAGATCGAGCTGGCCGAACTGCTTGTCGACGCCTTTCCCGCGGCGGACAAGGCGATCCTGTGCAACTCGGGCACCGAGGCGATCCTGTTCGCCCTCCGGATCTGCCGAGGGTATCGGCGGCGTACCGCGGTAGCGAAATTCGAAGGCCACTATCACGGCTTCGCCGACCAAGGCATGGTCAGTTCCTGGTTCCGTTTCTCCGGCGACCGCCACCACCCCGAACCCGTCGCCGGGACACTCGGCACCGACCCGGCGACGGTGGCGGGAACCGTTGTCCTGCAATACGGCGACATCGGCGGGCTGGACCGGTTGCGTGCCCATGCCGACGAACTCGCCTGCGTCATCCTCGAACCCATGCCGACCTCGGTGGTCGCGCTCGACCTCGAATTCCTCACCGAACTGCGGCGGGTGTGCACCGAACTCGATATCCCACTGGTCTTCGACGAAGTGGTCTCGGGATTCCGCGCGGCATACGGCGGCGTGCAGGTGCTTGCCGATATCCACCCGGATCTGACCTGCCTGGGCAAGGTGATCGGCGGCGGCCTGCCGTGCGGTGCGGTGATCGGCAAGCAGGCACTGATCGACATGGCGAAGAGCTCGCAGGACCCGTTCAACGACTACGAGAACAAGGTGTTCGCCGGCGGCACCCTGAGCGGCAACTCGCTCACGTGCACAGCAGGTTTGGCCGCGGTGCGCCACCTCGGCACCCATCCCGAGATATACCCGATGCTCGACGCGAATACCGCGCGGCTCGCGGAGGCGATGCGCGAAGCGGTGCGCCAGCGCGAGCTGGCCTGCCGGATCAACGCGCGAAATTCGATGTTCTCCTTGAATTTCAGCCACCGCGAGGCCGGCCTGTATCGAGAACGCATGGCGGGCAGCAACTTCAAGGCGACCATCGCGCTGGCCTACTACATGCGCAAACATCAGGTCTATCTCCCTGAGCTGCACGGCTTCCTGATCAGCGCCGCCCATTCGATCGAAGATCTCGATCAGGTGGCGCACGCCTTCGAGAAGAGCCTCGACGAAATGCTGGCCGACCAACTGTTCGTCACCTGAGGCGGCCGCATGCCTACTTCAGCGTGGTAACAACGACTTTGGTGGCGTCGGCGATCTGCGCGTTGGCCGGTTCGGCGTGTTCCTGGTCCTTCGCCGACAGGACGGCGATGACGAGGGGCGCGTGGCCGGGTGGCCAGGTGACGGCGACGTCGAGGGCGCAACCGTAGGCGGGGGTGCCGGTTTTGTCGCCGACGCGCCAATCGGCAGGCAGGCCTGCGCGGATGCGGGCGGCGCCGGTGGTGTTGGCGACCAGCCAGGTGGTCAGTTGGTCTCGTTCGGGTTTGGCCAGGACGTCGTCGACTACCAGCGCGCGGTAGTCGGCGGCCAGTGCGGCGGGAGTCGTGGTGTCGCGCTCGTCGCCGGGGATGGCCGTGTTGAGGTCGGTTTCCCAGCGGTCGAGCCTGGTGGTCTGGTCGCCGATGGAGCGTAGGAACGCCGTGAAGCCTTCGGGGCCGCCGAGGAGTTTGAGGAGTTGATTGCCCGCGGTGTTGTCGGAGACGGTGATGGCGGCGTGGCAGAGTTCGGCGACCGTCATGCCGGTGTCGACGCGGGTCTCGGTGATCGGCGAGTTGGCGACGATGTCGGTGGCGGGGAAGCGGATGACCTGGTCGAAGTAGCCGGTGGACAGCGGGTGATCGCGGAGAAGGCCGCCGCACGCGAGCCCCTTGAACGTGGAGGCAATCGGGAAGCGTTCGCCGTCGCGCTGGGCGACGGTGCGGCCGGTGCCGGTGTCGACGGCGAAAACGCCAAGGCGCGCACCGTATTTCGCTTCCAGGTCGGTGAAGGGCGCGAAGGATGTCGCCTTGATTGTCTGGGTGGGGGCCGTTGTCGTGTCCGAGTCGGTGCCGCACGCGGCGACCGTGAGGGCGGAGACGGCGAGCGCGGCGGCGAGCAGCCTGCGGCGGCGGAGGGGGTTCAGCACGGGGTTCGTCACCACCGCAGGACATCATCGCCGGGATGGTCGGGGCCAATATCGCACCCTGGCGTGTGCGAGTCGAGATCGGTATCGACACTGGTCGGACGCGCGGTGCGGCCCGGATATGCGGCGCGGTTCGGCTGCGGGGCCGGGGCAGGACGGGCGCGCTGGTTCAATGAATCGCATGGATCTGATCCGCCACCTCAGCTTTTTCGTCTCCGTCGCGGACGAGGGGCACTTCGGGCGGGCGGCGGCCGCGTTGGACATGACCCAGCCGCCACTGTCGCAGGGACTTCGTCGCCTGGAGCGGCATCTCGGCGTCGATCTCATTCATCGCACGCGGCAGGGTGCGGTGCTCACCTCGGCGGGGTTGCAGATGCTGCCGCGGGCTCGGCTGCTCGTCGACGACGCCGAACGCTTCCTCGCGGAATCGAAGCGGATCGCACACGCCCGTGGCGACGTGCATTGGGGTGCGACCGCGGCTTTGCCCGACCGGGTGGTCACCGCCTGCGTGACCGCGCTGCGCAGCCGGGTCGAGGCGGGCGCGGTGGTGTCGACGACCGTGGGAACGACCGTAGACCTCGTTGCCGACGTTCGGGCGGGTCTGTGCGATGTCGCGGTGATCGAACATCCTGCGCTCGTCGACGGGCTCGAGGCCGGGCCGGTGGTCAAGGTGCCGCGCTGGTTGGTCGTGCCGTCGGAGCATCGCAGCGCCGTTGCCGAGCGGCCGACTTTCCGGATGCTTGCCGATCTGAGCTTCGCGCACGCGCCGCGGGCTGCCAATCCGCCTGCGTACGACACTGTTCTCGACCTGCTGCGGGAGCGAGGGCTCGACACGTCGACGGTGGTGGCGGCGGACGAGCGCGCGGTCCTCGCCGCCGTTGCTGCCGGGATGAGCTTCGGGCTGACCGCGACGCCGCCGTCCGCGACGCCGGGTGTCACGTGGCTCGGCATGGCGCCGCAGGCGGTGGCGCTGCGCGTGCGGGTGGTCCGGCGGGCCGGGGTCGACATCGATATCGACGTGGTGGATCGCGTGCTGTACCGGGAGCGACTGCAATGAGAAGGGCCGTGCTCGGGGACGAGCTGACCGGCGTGCGTGCCGCGGAGCAACGCATTCGCGCGGTCTTCGCCGATGCGGGCTGCACCGGGTGGCTGCACGCGCGTCGCTGCACGGACTCCGGCGCCGAGATCTCCGTGGATGGTCGGGACCGGGTGGTCACCGCGTCGGTGTACAAGTTGCTGCTGTTCGTCGCGTTCTGCAGGCACGTCGACACCGGCCGGATCGACGCCACCGAACGACTGACGATCCTGCCGTCCGACTGCACGCCGGGCCCGACCGGCATTGCCGCACTGCATGATTCGGTGACCATGAGCCTGCGCGATCTGGCGACGTCGATGATGACGGTCTCGGACAATGCCGCCGCCGATGTGCTGCTCGGTCAGGTCGGGCTCGGCCCGGTCGCCGATCTGATCGACGAACTCGGCCTCGCCGAAACCAGGGTCGTCGGCGGCACCGCCGACCAGCATCGCAGCCTGGTCCGCGACACCGATACCCACAGCACCGCAGCGGCTTTCGCGGCGCTCGCCGACAACGACGACGCCTGGTCGGTGTCGGCCTACGACCCGTCGTACACCAGTGCGTCGACGCCGGAGGAGATGACCAGGTTCCTGCGGGCGCTATGGTCCGGCACGGTGCTGTCGCCGGAGCAGACCGAGTTCGTCAAATCAGTGATGCGCAAACAGGTTTGGGCGCATCGCATCGCCGCGGCCTTCCCGCACAGCACCGTGCGCGTCGCGGGGAAGACCGGCACCATCGGAGTGATCCGCAATGAGGTTGCGGTGGTGGAGTTTCCAGGCGAATACCCCGTCGCGGTTGCGGTGTTCACCCGGGCGGCCCGTGCCGACCCGAACTTGCCCGTCGTCGATGCGGCGATCGCCGAGGCCGCCCGCATCGCGGTCACCGAACTGCGTCGGCCACTTTCGGAGGAATGAGCGCTAGCTGGGCTTCGTCGCCGCAACGGCGTACAGCAAAGGGATGCGAGTGTCTGTCGGCGGTAGGCGCCACCATCCGCTGTCGTCGTCGCGGATCATGCGGTCGAATCGGGGATAGGGCAGTAGTTCGGTCTCTCGCAGTCGGGTAATGGTCAAGCCTGCGTTGATCAATGCGGTGACGACCTCGCCGATGCCGTGCGCCCATTCGTAGACCGCGGCTGCGGCGACCGGAAGTTCCGGGCCGTCGGTGTAGGTGTGGGTGCTGGTGTGATCGATGGGGCCGCGACCTTCCAGGTAGTCGTTGCGCAGCAGCAACTCTTGCCGGTTCGGGTCCGGCTTGGGGCCGAGAGAGGCGAGGATGGGGTGGAATTCGACGATGTAGGCGACGCCGCCCGGCTTCAGCAGCTCGGCGACCACCGCTGCCCAGCGATCCAGATCCGGCAGATAGCACAGCGAACCCTTGGCCGCGTAGACGATGTCGAACGTGCGGCCGCCGAGCGCAGGCACCGCCTCGTACACATCGGATTTCACGTAGTCCACCGCGACACCGTGCCGGTCTGCGATGCGGCGCGCCTGCTCGATCGCCCGGCCGGAGAAGTCGAGTCCGACGGTGCGTGCGCCGCGTCGGCCGAAAGCGATTGTCTCCGTACCGAGGTGGCATTGCAGGTGCACCAGGTCGCGGTCGGCGAGTGGACCGAGGTCCTCCCATTCGAACGGCGCGAACCACGACTCCGCCGGGGTCGTGCCGTCCGCGCCGTAGAATCGGGAGGCCGCGTGGATCGGGGCGCGGGCGTCCCAATTCCGCTCATTGGCGCGCATCAGTTCGACAGTGCCAGAATCGAATCCGCTGTCCATCTCACCCCTTGTCTCGTTACCGCATACGTCCCGCAGGCCACCATATCGACTCGTCGCCGAACCCATTGGCGCAGTGCGGGGTACGCGAACGTACCAGTGATGTGTGCTTATCCGACAAGCGTTGATACCCGGCTCATCAATCGTCCGATGATCGCCGGTTTTTGCGACGTTATTCTGACGACACTCGGTCAGATCCACGATAAGTGGATGGGTGGCTTCGTCGATGAACCGCTGGTGCCTCTGGTGAGTTCGGCAAGGAGCGTGGCAATGTCCACCGGTGTAGCTCCGGAAGGCTCACGAGAGTCGCGGCAACACAGGGCGACCGCTTTTCGCGGTCGGCACGACCGGGCACGCGAGATATTGGCTGAACGGGTTGCCGCCGGGTCGCCGAACATGGTCTTGGCGAGCACCTACGTCCCGCCGGAGGGCGCCGTGGCCGCATACCTGCTGCACCGGCTGCTCAGCCGCGGCGATTCCACCGGCACCGCATGGCATTCGGTGTTCGTGAACTCCGGTGTCGAGGCGCTCGGCACCGTGACGAAGTACGTGCGCAACCGGCACAATCGCGGCGCCGCCGAGGGGATGTGCCGCATCCTGGTGCTCGACCCGACCTGGACCGCGCGCTACGCCTTCGGGCATACGGTGCCAGGGTTGCGCGCCACGGTCACCGACGGCATGGCGATCGTCGGCACCCCCGGCGAGTTCCTCGGCCTCTGTGGCGCGGGCTGGAATGCCTATGTGGTCGTCGTCGACGGGCTCACCGACGATCAGCTGGCGCCGGTGCGCACTGCGCTAGAGGCGGTGCGCGCGAGCGATTGTCCAGTTGCTTTCGGCCTGCTCGGTGACGTGGCGGCGCTGGCACCGTTGCGTTCCTCGGTGGCTTCCGCCGATATCGTGTTCCTGGGTGAGGTCTGCGTGGACAACGAGATGCCTTGTGGCACTGTCTCGTTCACGCGAGAGATGTTTGCGCTCTGGAACAACACGATGGACAGCATCGCGCACGTGTCGACGTTCGGCGGCAACGGGCTCGCCATGCACATGCTGTGCGAGACGTTGACGCGCTGGCGGCCGACGGACCGGCACGAACGCGCGGCGATCGAACGAATGCGGCGGGGCAGGCTCACCCGGAGCGCCCGGCTGCGCATGCACAGCAATACTTGGCAGACCAGGGCAATCGATCTTGCGGCCATCAACATGACGTTCGACCGGGCCGAGGGAGTCACCTATCGTCGCGGCGAACAGTCCTATGTCGACCTGGCTTCCGGCACCGGTCCCGCGTTCCGTGGACACAACGTGCAATCGATCGAGGCGATCCGGACGGCAGGCAGCGCGGGCGACGACAATGCGCGCCTGGAAAGCACGCTCGCGCGGCTCACCGGTTTGCCGTTCATGCTTCCCGCGGTGAGCGGGCAGAGTGCTGTCGATCTCGCCGTCCTCGCCGCGCTGTGTTGCAGGCCGGGCCGCGGCGCTGTGCTCACGCTGCGTGGCAACTATTCGGGCAAAGGCCCCATTTCGCTGGCGTTGAGCAGGACGAGTTCGTTCTTCCGCGACCGGGACGAGCATGCCTTCAGTCCCTACCCGGTCGAGGTGATCGAGGTCGATCCCGAGGACATCGCCGGGGTGCGGGCGGCGCTGCGCCGCGACGATATCGCCCTGGTCTGGTTGGAGATCGTGCAAGGTTACGACTGTCGCGAGATAGCGCAGGAGGTCCTCGACGAGATCGAGCTTCGGCGTGCGACCGCCGGGTTCCTGGTCGGTGTCGACGAGATATTCACCGGCTTCTGGCGGTGCGATCTCGACCATTTCCTGGCTTGCACCGGTCGCGGGTTCCGGCCGGATCTGGTCGCCTTGTCCAAAGGGCTGAGTGACGCACTCGTGCCGATCGGCGCCGCCATGGTCTCCGCCGATGTCTTCGCCACGCTCACACGCACGGCACCGGAAACGGCGAACTGGGTACGCGCGCACTACCGCAACGACATGGCGGCCGCGCTGGCGCTCGCGGCGATCGAAGCGGCCGAGCCCGCCAGGCGCGACGCCGCGCAGGTAGCGGAGGCCATGGAGGCCATGCTGCAACGCGCCTCGCGCGCACCGTTGTTCGCGGGATATCGGCGGGTCGGCCTGCTCGGGCGGCTGGTGCTTTCGCCGCGGGCGATCGGTGCGCGGCCGCGGCCTTCGGTGCAGAACTATGCCGAGGCGGTGATCGCGCGGCTGATCGTAAAGCAATGCGGCGCAATTACTTTGCAAATGCGGATCGTGCCGAGTGTGGCCGGTGACGGCGCCGCCGAGTTGATCGCGGCCATGGCCGAAGTCGGTGAATTCCTGGAACGAATGCCGCGGTGGACCGTTGATCGAACCACGCTCGCCGCATTAGCGGGCACCGTCGGCCGGGAAATTGCTGCGACCGTGTTGCGGATGCGTGAGGCATACGGTGATCGAAAGGGACGCATTGCGAATTGATTATCGGCCGCCATGAATCAGCAATGTGCACAGCAAGAATCGTTGATTTGTACATTGTTTCGTCGCTGAAACAAAGCGGTGTCCGAACGGTAGCGTGCTACCCTGGTTTGCGTTCGCTGGTTAATGATGGGAGCGTGAGATGTCGTGTCACGCAATGGAAACGGGCCAGCGGATCTCCGTGCTCGGCAATCGTGCGACACAATTGTGCCACTCGTCCCCATTCCGACGGTGAACGAGTGCCGTCCGCAGGGCGCCGCGACGTATAAACAGGTCGTCATCCGCGTCGTGGTCTGTGCGGATAGTCCGCTGATGCGCAGAGGGCTGTGCGCGCAATTCGACCGCGAGCCGGATATTCATGTGGTGGACGATGTTTCGGGCGGCCACAGTCTGCTCGGCGCCGTCAAAGCGCACGCACCCGACGTGGTATTGCTCGTCGGTGCGATCGAAGGAAAACATCGCCTCGCCGAGATTGTCGCCGCCTCGAAAGTAATCATGGTCTTGACCGAGGAAGATGTCGCACGCGCTGTCAAACTCGTTCGGGCCGGGGTGCGTGCGCTATTGTCCTCGGGCTGCTCGCCGTTCGAGCTGCTGTGCGCTATTCGGGTGGTCGCGGTCGGCAATCGGCTCGTGGTGCCGCCCCAGATCGTCGGCGGGCTCGACCATGTCGTTGCGCCCGCGGTCGCGCGGAACTCGGATATGCAGGTGGCCGGGAGCCTGACCCGGCGCGAGGCGGAGGTGCTCGGGCTGCTCGCGCACGGTCGGTCGAACGCGGAAATCGCACGGCAGCTGTCGGTTTCGGCGACCACCGTGCGCAGCCACGTCCACCACGTGCTGCAGAAGTTAGCGGTCGGCACGCGCGGACAAGCCGTCGCGGTGGCCTATGAAACCGGGTTGATCGCGCTGCTCGACGACAGCGCGGGCAACGGGCACGCCCGCGGGCCGCAACAGAGCGTCGAGGTGCGCCGCGCCCCTCAGTGGCCATCTGAGAACTCCGCGATTGGTCGGCGTGTGGCGCCCGGTATGTAGGGGACTCCCGGCAACCACCGTCTGGCACGCGCGATCAGCGACGCTGGTTGGGCCGAGTTCGCGCGGCACGTTGTCAGTGGCCCATGCCGAGCCCGCCGTCGACCGGGATCACTGCGCCGGTGATGTAAGCGGCATCGTCACCGGCGAGAAACGCCACTACCCTGGCGATCTCGGCGGCGTCGGCGATCCGGCCGAGCGGGATCTTCTTGGTGACCTCCGCGCGCCACTTCGGCGTCAGCGATGCGGTCATGTCTGTGTCGACGAACCCGGGGGCGACCACATTGACAGTGATGTTGCGGGAGCCGAGCTCGCGCACCAGCGACCGCGCCAGCCCGATCATGCCCGCCTTGGACGCCGCGTAATTCGTCTGCCCCGCCGAACCGAGCAGCGCCGTCACCGACGACACCAGGATGATCCGGCCGCGCCGCTGCCGGATCATGGTCCGCGCGGCCCGGTTGATCACCCGGAAGGTGCCGACCAGGTTGGTGTCGACCACGGATGCGAAATCGTCCTCGGTCATCGCTGCCAGCAGCACGTCCTTGGTGATGCCCGCGTTCGCGATCAGGACGTCGACCGGGCCGAGTTCCTGCTCGACCATGGCGAAGGCGGCGTCGACCTGCCGCTCGTCGGTGACATCGCATGGCACGCCGAACAATCCGTCGGGCGGTGCACCCTTGCGCGTCGTCACCGCCACCGCCTTGCCGCCGCGCGCGAGTTCACGGGCGATGGCCAAGCCGATGCCGCGGTTGCCACCGGTGACGAAGGCGGAATGGTTCATCAGCGCATGTCCTTCCGCGTCAATCGGACCGTTCGCGCAGGATCGCGGCGAGGTCGAGGGTGCGGACGGCACGCAGCCCAGGGAGCAGTGACACGGTCGCGACGCACACGACGGCGAGCGCCGCGATGCCGAGCGTGCCCGGCCGGACGACCAGGTCCAGCTGGAATTGGTCGTTGCGGTAGGTGTCGAGGAAGCTGCGGCCGCCGAGGACGCCGAGAACCAGGCCCGGTGCCACGCCGAGCATGGTCATCAGCAAGTTCTCGCCGGTGATCAGCCGCGCGACCATGCCGGGCGGCATCCCGCCCGCCCGCAGCACACCCACCTCGCGCCGCCGCTCGACAATGTTGATGGACATGGTGGTGAAGATGATTGCGAAGGCCATCAACCCCCCGAGCGCCAGCATCACGCCGATGAACACGAAGAAGAATCCGGCGTAGCGGTCGATGAGCCGGTTCACCTGATCGAGGTCCTCGAAGGCCGCGATGTCGGGGCGATCCGACAGCACACGGCGGATCTGGTCCGGATCGGTGCCCGGCGCGAGGCGAAGCAGTGCGGAGTTGACCGGAACGGGCGCACCGGCCAGCGCGTCGAGTTGTTCGATGGTGCAGTAGGCGAAGGTGCCGATCGGCTCGTCGAGCACACCGGCTATCGGCACCTGAACAGCCTGTGCGCCAGACACATTCACCTCGACGGTGGCGCCGAGATCGACGTGCAGCAGCGGCCGGATGCCCTTGCCGACGAGGATGCCGTTCGCCGGACGGGCGGTGGGTGAGCCTGCGACGGGACGCAGTCCGTGCATCGTAGTGTCCCTCGGCAGCGCGATCAGCACGGTCGAATAGGAATTGCCGCCCGAACGCAGGGTGACGGGAAGCTGCACCATCGGTTCGGCGGCGGTGACACCCTCGGCCGCGGTCAGCTCGGCCAGGCGGCGCTGATCGACCGGAGTGGTGAAATCGACTCGCGCGTCGGCGGTTTGCACCTGATGGAAGGACACGTCCAACGCCGTGGTCATGGTGTCGAGCATCGTCCACGAGGTGAGGATAACCAGTAACGACAACGCGGTGCCGAGCACGGTGCTCCAGGTCCGCCGTGGGCTGCGGCCGATATTGCGCAGGACGAGCAGCCAGCGTGCCGGGAGCCGGCGCAGCACCGGAATCAACCGCTCCGGCAGGCTGATTCGGCCGGACCCCGAGGGTGTGGCACCGCGCATCGCCGTCGCAGGCGGGGTGCGGAATGCGAGCAGCGCCGGCGCAAGCGCGCCGAGCGCTCCGGCCGCGACGCCGAAAGTCACTCCGCCGAGCAGGGTTATCGGCAGCACCTCGACCACCGCCGCCGACGCGGGCAGGTCGATCGCCCGAAGGTAGACGCTGGTCAGCGCGCCGGATCCAGCCAGCCCGAGCAGGATTCCGCCGAGCGCACCGGCCAGCCCGGTCGCGATCCCGTACTGCAGGTAGTGCCACAGCAGCGTCGCGCGACCGACACCGCCTGCCAGCAGCACACCGATGACCGGACGCTCGGCGCACACCCGCCGATGCAGCAGCACATAGGCCACCAGACCGGCGACGCTCAGGAACAACAGCGGGAACAGGTAGGAAAGCTCACCGAAGGCGTTGATGTCCATGCGCAGCAGCCAATTCGACGGCTGGTCGGCCCTGCTGACCACCTCCTCAGCGCCGTGCGCGGCGGCCAAGTCCTTGATCCGGTCCGCCGTGGCGACGCTCGGCGGTTCGGCGAATCGGATCAGTGCCTGTTCGGTGCTCTCCGGCGCAAGTGCGGTGGCCAACGGCTCCGCCGCGAAGAGCACGCCGAAGTTGTCGGGCAGCGGAAACATGTCCCGGCGGCTACGGGCGGGCCAGAGATACTCGGCCGAGGACGCGACGCCCGCGACCGAGACCTCGCGCCAGCCGTCGGTACCGAGCACCGAGAGCGTTGCGCCACTGCGCAACCCGAAGTGTTCGGCCATGTGGTGCTCGACCAGCACTTCGTTCGCGGCAGGATAGTGGCCGGACAGGATCGTCGGCGCGTTGACGGCGGGCGGCCGGTCGGCGGGCAGGCCGACGAGCCGGCCGCGCAGTTTGTCCGCGCCGACGCGCAGCGGCAGATCCGCCTGTCTGCGCACGACGGCATCGGCGACGCCAGGCACGGTCCGCGCCTCGGCCGCGAAAGCTGGTGCCGCGCCGCCGGTCACCCAGACATCAGCGAAGCGCTCCGTCTCGAACGTTCCGCTGTAGGAGGCGTTGAGATTTCGGTACGCCCCGTAAGCGGCCGTGAACAGGGCGACGCCGAGCACGATGATCAGCGTCTGCGCGGCGAACTGCGGCCACTGGGTGCGGATGTCGCGCAGCAGTTTCCGCCGCAGCGTCGGATGCCAGATCACCAGGAGACCTCGCTCGCGGTCAACGGGGCGTCCTGGCGGACCGCCTCGACGATGTGCCCGGAGCGCATGCGCAGCACGCGGTCGGCGATGGCGGCGATCGCGTGGTTGTGCGTGACGAGCACGACGGCATGACCGTCGCGGTGGCAGAGCTCTTGCAGGAGGGTGAGCACGGTGCGACCGGTGTCGAGATCGAGTGCGCCCGTAGGCTCGTCGCACAGCAGCAGTCGTGGCCGGTTCACCAGTGCCCGTGCGATCGCGACCCGCTGCTGCTGCCCGCCCGACAGCTGCGCCGGAAAACGGTGCGCGTAGTCGGCGAGGCCCACCTCGGCCAGCACCTGATGCACCCGGACCGCGACCGAGCCGCCGGTCAATTCGGCGAGGACCGCGATGTTCTCGGCGGCCGTGAGTGTCGGCACGAGACCGAAGAATTGGTAGACGAAGCCGAGCGATTCCCGGCGCAGTGCCGACATCCCCTTCGCGTCGAGGCCGGTGAGCGCGCGGCCGTCGATGGTGATCGCACCGGAGGTCGGGGTCTCGATGCCGCCGAGCACGTTGAGCAGTGTCGTCTTGCCGGATCCCGACGGCCCGAGCACGACGACCAGTTCGCCGGCGGCGATGGTCAGATCGCACGCCGCGAGCGCGTGCACCGCAGTGCCGCCGCTGCCGAACGTCTTCGAAACATCGTGCAGCACAGCCAGTGCAGCCTCCGCGGGCAGCGTGGCGGTGTGGTGCTCGCGGCCGGGGGAGTGTGCCATCGGCTACGCCGGCCCGCGGGTGGCGTGGACGCGGACCTGGCCGAGCCTGCCTGCCGCTCCCTGCTCGCCGAGCGTCTCGAAGAAGGCAAGCCCGTCGTCGAAAAGCTTGTCGCCGAGCACCTCTCGGCCTTGCGTCTCGAAGATCCGATAGGACTCGGCCCAGCGCCGGTTGATCGCGACGAACATCGCGGTGCTGTCCTGTATCTCGATGTCGACAAATCCGGCGTGCGCAAGCAGGCGCCGATATCCTGCGGGTGTCTGGGCGAACAGGCGGCCGTAGACGGTCAACGCCCGCAGCGTCTCCGGGTCACGCGGAAACGGGCCGGTGAGCACCTCGTCGGTGAAGGCAAGGCGGCCATTGGGTTTGAGCACCCGCGCACATTCGGTGAGGACCCGGTGCCGGTCCGGTACGATGACGAGGCTGTCCACACTGAGCACGGCGTCGAATGTCGCGGCAGGATAGGGCAGGTCACGAGCGTCGCCGTGGTCGAAACGGATCGGTGGCTCGGTGGTGACCCGTCTGGCGATGTCGATCGCGGGCTCGGAGTAGTCGAGGCCGGTGAATGTCGCGCCGGTGGTCGCGGCGAGGTAGCGCGCGATTCCGCCGGTGCCGCAACACAAATCGAGCACGGCTTGCCCCGGCGCCAATCCGGCGGCGCGGGCGATCTCGCGCAGCTGGTCCCTGGTCGTCCAGCTCAGCTGGCCGACATAGCCGCCCCAGTTCCGCCAGAGATAGGCCATCATGGCCTGCCCGGACGGGGTGAGCGTGATCTGACGGTGGGTCAGGTCGTAGATGCCGCGGGTCTCCTCGATCACGGTGCGCACGAGAGCTTCTCCTAATCGTTGGTTCTCATGACGTCAGCGACGCGCCGCCGTCGGCGGTGATGGTCTGGCCCCTGATCCAGCTCGCGTCGTCGGTGCACAGGAACGCGACCACCTTGGCGAGGTCCTCGGGTCTGCCGATCCGCTTCATCGGACCGACCTCGGCGACCTGGCGCATCCACTCGTCGGCGCCGGCAAGCGCGCGAATGGATTCGGTCTCGATGAGCCCGCCACAGACCGTGTTGACGTTGACGCCCGGCGCGAGTTCGACTGCCAGATATCGACCCATCGATTCGATGGCGGCCTTGCACACACCCATCCCGCCGTAGCTGGGCAGATAACGGCGGCTACCCATGCTCGACAGCAGCACGATGGCGCCGCGCCCCTCCGGCATCAGCTCGTAGGCCGCGCGGCAGCCGAACAACGCCGCGGTGATGTTGGTGTCGAGGGTGTAGCGCCAGTGCGGGGCCTCCATGGCGAACAGCGGTTTCATGATCGCCGACGCCGCGTTGTTGATGTAGAAGTCCAGTGCGCCCCACTGCTCGGCGATATCCGCGAAAAGCTTTTTCAGCTGGTCCCTTTCGCCGACATCGACGCGAAGGGCGAGTGCGCGCCTGCCCTTGCGTTCGATCTCGGTCACCACCTCGCGGGCCGCGGATCGTCGGCGCCAGTAGGTGAGGATCACGTCCGAACCGCGGTCGGCGAACTCCAGTGCGATCGCCCGGCCGATGCCTCGGGAACCGCCGGTCACCAGGACGGTGCGCCCTGCCAGATCCGCTGACATACCCGTTGCCTCTCTTTCGATCTCACACCGCGCCGAGGACCAGCGCGGCGACCTCGGGCCCGTCCACGTTGCGGCTGAGCGTGAGCAGATACGGTGCGTCGAGCGCCGACGGCCGGTCGACGATCTCGACCTCGCGCGCACAGTTGTCGGGCACACCGAGATTGAGTGTCGGCGGGACGATGCCGTCGCGGATGCTCAGGCAGGCGAATGCCGACTCGGCGACATCGGTGGCGGGGCCCATGTGCCCGGTCGCGGCCTTGGTGCCGGTGAGGCGCGTCCGGCGTTGGCGCGCCAGGGTTTCCGCGATGCCGCGCAGCTCGGAACGATCGCCGTCCGCGGTGGCGTCACCGTGTCCGTAGACATAACCGACCTGGCGGGGATCGACGTCGGCGTCGGCGATCGCGCGCGCGATCGCGTCACGGACGCCGCTGCCCTCGGGATCGGGGGCGAGCGGACGCCCGCGATCGGTGGCGGCGCCGAAGCCGACGATCTCGGCCAAGACGTTCGCGTCGTTGGCGCGTGCCAGGTCGAGATCGGCGAGCACGAGCGCGGCCGCGCCCTCGGCACAGACGTATCCGTCGCGGTGCAGGTCGTACGGCCGGACCGAGCGAACACCGTCGCGGCAGGCGGAGGTCAACCCGAACTCGTGCAGGGCCAGCCGCGCGAATTCATCGGCGCCCGCGTCGGTTCCACCGCAGACGGCGACGTCGACGCGACCGTCGCGCACAGCGCGGAAGGCCCGGCCGACGGCACACAGACCCATGGCCGATCCGTCGACCAATGTGCTGTTCGCGCCGCAGATCTCGTGGCGGATGGTGATCTGGCACAGCGCGGCATTGGGCAGACCGGAGAGCAGGAAGTCCGGCTTGGCCCGGCGCAGCGCGGCCTGGCCGAGCTGGTGGTAGTCGAGCGTGCCGTCCGAGCGGCGTGCGGTGGCCAGCACCGGCGCGAACCGCTCGAGATAGTTCTTCTCGTCCTCGTTTTCGTTGGAGCCGATGTAGATGCCGCGTCGCGGCGCCGCGGCTGCACGGAAGACGGGTCCCGCGTCCGCGACCGCCAGATCTGCCGCGAACACACCGAGCCGGGAGGCCCTGGTGAGTCGTTTGAGATGCTTGCGATCTATAGGGGCAATCGGGTGTTCGGCGTCATCGACCGCGCCGAAGTACCCGAGCTCGGGCGCAGAGTCGTCGTCACGGCGCCGTAAGCCGGTCTCGGCGGCCAGAATTCGCTGCCACTGTCGGCGATAGTCGGTACCGAGGCACGACAGCACGCCCGCGCCGACGACGGCCACCCGGCGCCTCATTGCCCGTTCACCTTCGACCCGTTGAGCAGCAGGACCTGATAGTGCCGACGGGTGGCCTCGGGATCCTCGAATTCGGCCAGTGGATAACTCCGGCAGCGGAAGGTCGCGGTCGCGATCTTGCGGCCGTGGGCCTGCGCCGTGCCGCGGAACTCCATCTCGGTCCCCGGGACCGGCGAGGTGCCGCCGTCGAGGTTGTCCACTTCGACGGTGAGCCGGTCGCCCGGCACGGCGAAGTCGATGAACTTGCTGTGCTGTACTGCGCTGAGCACGACCGTCGTCTGGAACTCGCTGCCGATGACGACCAGCCAGCGCGCGAGTTGGGTCATCGCCTCCAGCACGAGCACACCGGGCAGAATCGGCTGCTGGGGAAAGTGATCGGCGAAGTAGTCTTCGCTCATCGCGGCATTCTTCACACCGACGGCTCTGCGTCCGCCGTCCAAATCGGTGATCGCGTCAACCATGAGGAACCGCACGCCGAACTCCTATCCCACTCCGCCGACCAGAATGGCCTGCCCATTGAGGTATGCACTGGCTCGCGCGCCGAGAAAGACCGCGATATCGGCGACGTCGTCGGGCGCGATCGGGCGCGGCATGGCCGCTCGTCGCGCGAGATAGCCTGCGACCGCGCGGATATCGACGTCGAAGCCGCCGAAGTACTCCCGGCTGACGCCGCTGTCGGCGAGCGTCGGGCAGATCGCGTTGACGCAGATGCCGCGGCGCCCGACCTCCTGTGCGACGCTGCGGGTGAAGCCGATGACCGCGGCCTTCGCGGTCGCGTACGCGACTTCGTCGGCGCCACCGGTCAATCCGAGCGCCGAGGACACGGTGATGATCCGGCCACTGCGACGTGGCAGCATCCGGCGCACTGCCTGCCTGCTGCAATAAAAGACGGTATCGAGGTTGGTCCGGAGCATCCGGTGCCAGTCAGCGTCGGTGTGGAAGACCAGCGGCGAGCGCAGTGCACCGCCCGCGTTGTTGATCAGGACGTCGATCTTGCCGAAGGTTTCGTCGGTGTGCTCGAACAGCCCGGCCACCTGGTCCGGCGCGGTCAGGTCCGCGACGAAGATGGAAATCGGCACGGCGGCAACGGCTTCGACCGCCTTGGCGGTGGTCTTCAGCCGGGTCTCGTCCAGATCGGTGAGCACCAGCGACGCGCCTTCTTCGGCGTAGCGCGTGGCGATGGCCGTGCCGAACACGCCTGCGGCGCCGGTCACGAGGGCGACGGAATCACTGAGCCGGTTCATCGGTGCACCGCCCCGGCCAGCAGCACGTAGGCAACGGCGTAGTCACCGTCGTGGCTCAGCGCCACTGCGGCGCCGGTGATGCCGAGCCGCCGGGCGAGCGCCATCATGCGGTGGTGCAGCAGCAACCGTGGTGCTCCGGTGGACCGGCAGACCTCGATATCGCGCAGGCGCTTGGTCGCAGGTGGCACGCCCAGGCCGACATGTAAGGCCTTCAACGTGGCCTCCTTGGCGCTGAACCGTGCGGCGAAATGCGGTGCCGGGTCGCGGAATCCGGTGCAGTAGGCGATCTCGTCGGGTTGGAACACTTGATCGGCGAACGCGGTGCCCGCGGCGAGCAACGTGCGCACCCGACCGACCGCGGCGATGTCGACGCCGGCCGTCATCCCGGTGCTGCCCGAGATCGCGGGCAGCAGAAACGATGTCGCTACGGCCCGGGTCACGACAGTTGCTCCGCGTCGTGCGGGGCGCCTGCCACGCTGACGGTCGCACCGTAGTGCCGCTCGACGGCACGCCGGTAGGCCAGGTTCAGGCCGATGACGGCCCGCTTCTTCGCCGCGGACTGCGGGCCGGGCAGCGGGGTGTTCATGCGATAGCGGCGCAGCCGCTGCCGGGTGATCTCGCGGGAATAGGCTCTGGTGTAAAGGTATTCGAGACCTTCCTCGAGCTGACCGACGGTCATCGACACCGGAGCCACCGAGGCACGCAGATGCGAGGGCCCGCCGGGGCCCGGGTCGACCATGCGACCCTCGCGCAGATGCTCCGCGTACAACGGCACGCCCGGTCCGCTGCCGAGCGGATTGAAATGGCAGATCTCGATCTCGTTCTCGACCACGAACTCCAAGGTCCGCTCGAACACGTCCGGTGTATCGCCCGCGAAGCCGAAGACGAACGACCCGATAACCCCGATGCCCGCATCGTGCAGGCGGCCGATGAGCATGCGGTAGTCGGTCGGACGGCTCCAGCCCTTGTCCGAGGAGATCAGGTTCTCCGGGCGCACCGACTCCAAGCCGAGGAAGACGAGCATGCAGCCCGCGCGACCGGCCGCCTCGGTCAGCGCCGGGCGTTGGGCGATGGTGATCGTCGCCTGACTACCCCACAGCAGCTGCCTCGGCTCCAGCTCCGCGAACAATGTCCGCGCATAGCGCGGATTGCCCACGATGTTGATATCCGAGAACTGGACGAAATTGCCGGTGCGCGCGTCGATCTGGGCGAGCACGTGCTCGATCGGGCGGGTGCGGAACGCCTCGTGGTGGTACCGGGTCTCGATGCAGAAATTGCACGAGAACGGGCAACCCCTGGTGGCTTCGACCGGAAACACATAGTCGTGTGGCGGCAGATGTGCGGGACCGTACTGCGGCAACGTCGCCAGATCCACAGGGCCGCCCAGGTATTGGGGGAGCAGGCGGCCGCTGCTCGCGTCGTCGAGCACCTGCGGCCACACCCGCTCGACTTCCCCTCGGATCACCGAGGCGGCGCCGATGTGGCCTGCCTCGGGGTCGTAGCTGGGGAAGTAGCCGTCGATCACCACCGGTATGCCCAGTGCGCTGAAACCGCGCACCAATTCGCCGGTTCGGCGCTCGCCGAAGAACTTCGAGGTGACGGCCACCAGGTCGACCTCGGCGAAGCGGGCGAAATCGGTGATGGGCGTGGAGTTCTCGTCGATCACCGTCACTTGATGCTCGACCGAGGTCATGGCCGCGCGATAGGCGAGGTTGACCGGAACGGGATTGAGCATGCGGTTGCCGTAGATCACGCTCTTGTCCCGGACGTCGGGGTTCACGAGTAGTACGTGCATATGCGCCATCCTCAGACTGGTGTCATCGCGTCGTCGGCGGCGCGGCGCACCACCAGGGTGCCGTTCTGTCCGCCGAGACCGAACGAATTGGTCAGCGCCACCTCGACCGGCAGCTGCCGCGCGGCGCCTGGCACGTAGTCGAGATCGCACTCGGCATCGCGATGGCGATAGTTGACCGTCGGCGGCACGGTGCCGGTACGCACGCTGAGCACGGTGCTGATGAATTCCACCGCGCCACAGGCGGCGATGAGATGGCCGGTCATCGACTTGTTCGCGGTGATCGCGAGTTGTGCCGCCGCGCTGCCGAAGACGTGTTTGATCGCGATGGTCTCCACCCGGTCGTTGAGCAGGGTGGCGGTGCCGTGTGCGTTGACGAGCCCGACCTGCGCCGGGTGCACGTCCGCGTCGGCCATGGCCGAGCGCATCGCCAGTGCCGCGCCTGCGCCGGCCGGGTGCGGTTCGGTGAACCGGTGTGCGTCAAGCGATCTGCCGAATCCGGCGACCTCGGCATACCAGGGGGCCGAGCGGCGGCGGGCGTGCGCCTCGGTCTCCAGCACGACCATGCCCGCGCCCTCACCGACGACGAAACCCGTTCGGGTGGCATCGAACGGCCTGCCGGTCCGGCCGGGAAGATTGTCGAAGGACGGTGCGCCGAGCGCAACGAGCCCGGCCATGCCGAGCGGGTTGATCATGGAATCCATTGCGCCGCACAGCACGACGTCGAGGTCACCGCGGCGGAGCTGCCGGAATGCGGTGCCGATCGCGTGTGCGCCCGCCGCGCAGGCCGAGGTGATCAGGGTGGTCGGGCCCGCGACACCGAGGTGACTGGCCAGCAAGCCGATCACCAGGTCCTGTGGGTCGCGGATCAGCGACACCGGATCGATCGCCGCCAGATCGGCCAGCGGCATCGGCACACGGAACCGTCCGTCCGCCCCGAGATGTCCGGCGATATCGACCATCCGGACCAAGCCGAGCCCCGCGCCGAGCACCAGCCCGACCCGGTCGGTGTCCGCCGCGATCGGCTCGCCCGACCGACGCAGGCCGCTGTCGGCGAGCGCCATGGCGCAGGCCGCGAGTGCGAAGCGCGCCTGCCTATCGTCGCGTAGTGCTGCCGGAAACGGCCCGTCCCAATACTCTTCGACGTCGAAGTCGGCGACCTCGGCGGCGATGCGGGTCGGCAGCGAGGACGCGTCGAACAGGGTGATCGGCGCCTCGCCGGAGATGCCTGCGACCAGGCTGTCCCAGAATTGCTTGTGGCCCAGCCCGATCGGGGTGACCGCGCCGAGTCCGGTGACCACCACGCGATTCACGAGATCACCGGCTCGGTCGGTACGGCCCTGATCTGTTCGAGCGGCCAGCCGGAGTAGTAGCGGAACCGATTCTCCTCGGCCGCGATCTCGCGGGGATCGGTGATGTCTTGCAGGACATAGTTGAACCGCGCGACGCGGGCGATCGGCGTCGCGTCGTCGTAGGCCGCACAGCTGAGCTGGGCCCACCGCTTGCTCAGACTGAGCATCCGCGTCTCGACCCGCATCGCCTTGCCCGGCGCGAGCTCGCCGACGATCTCAGCGCGATCGATAATGCAGAGGAACGCGGAGACGGTGAAATCGGTGCTGTAGTGCACCAACCAGCCCGCAACCTGCGCCATCGATTCGAGCAGCAGCGAACCGCTCAGCAGCCTGCGGCCCGCGTAGCCCGCGCCGAGATGATCCTCGGTGAGCGAGACGTGCTTGACCGCGACCATGGTTTCGCCCTTGGTCGCCTCGAGCACCCGGTCATAGAGCAGGAAACGCATCACGCCACCTTCGCTTCGTACGCTCCGAACACGACGCATTCGCTTTGGCCTTGGAAGCCGGCGGCGAGGCACGCGACGGTATCGCCGTTCTGTACCTGTCGTGGGTCGCCGCGTACCAGATCCAGGTCCGAATCAAGCTCGGGATTAAGGAGATTGGCGACCGGCGGGACATAGTGCTCGGTAAGGGTGTGCACGGCGAAAACGCTCTGCAACGGCAGCGCCGCGGCCAGCGGATGGCCGGTGGCGCCCTTCGTGGACGTCACGGGAACTGTGCCGGCGTGCGTGCCGAGCACGGCGCTGATCGCGGTCGCCTCGATGCTGTCGCCCGACGGCAGTCCTGGCGCATCGGCGTACACGCAAGCGAGCCGGTCCGGTGTCACCGCGGCGTCGTCGAGCGCCGCGGCGAAGGACCGTTCGATGGCCCGGCGCGGCGGATACGGTTCCCGATCCGGCGCCCCGAGGGCGGCGCCGTGGCCGAGCACCTCGGCGAGAATATGTGCGCCCCTTGCCTTGGCGTGCGTGAGTGTCTCCAGCACGAGCATCGCCGCGCCCTCGCCCGGCACGGTTCCGGTGCGGTCGCGATCGAACGGCCGGCACGACACGGCAGCGGGATCGGTGGTCGTCGCGACGATGCCGAGGTAGAGAATGCGTTGCAGCGCGGACAGATTCAACCGGGGGCTGACGCCGCCCGCTAGCATGACCTCGGCCTCGCCTTCCTGCAGCATGCGCAGCGCGGCGCCGATGGCCTGCCCGCCCGCTTCACCGAACGGGCTGAACGAGGCATTCGGTCCGTGCAAGCCGTACTGCATGGCGATCTGGCAGAGCGTTGCGTTGTTCAGCATCACGATCGACACCATGGGGGAGATCGAGCGCCACCCGCTGCCGCAGAACCGGTCGACGTCGAATCCGCCTGTCCCGTCCATGGATCGGCGTGCCGCGAGCTCGAGATCGGCGATGTCGTAGTCGATCATCGTGACGCCGAGGGTGATGCCGGTCGCGTCGGCGTCGATGGTGTCGCGGTCGAGCGCGGCGGCGGCCAAGGCCTGTCCGGTCGCGGCGAACGCCATGTGCGTGTGCAGCCGCATGGCGCGGGCGGCTTTGCGATCGGTGATCCACTCCCGCGGGTCGATGCCGCGTACCCGGCCGGCGGCCAGCGGCCGGTCTGCGTCGTCGTGCAGGGTGAGGTTTTCGGCGAGATCGTGCAGCGGTGCGACGCCGGATGCGCCGCGCAGCAATGCTTTCCACTGGCTGCGCGGATCGTTGCCGAGCGCGGACACCGCGCCGACGCCGGTCACCACCACGCGGTCACGCATGACCGTTGCCCTCCGCAGCGCCCGGCCAGCGGCGCAGCACGATGCTCGCGTTCTGGCCGCCGAAGCCGAACGAATTGCTCATGGCGACCTGTACCTGCTGCGCACGAGCGACATTCGGCACATAGTCCAGATCGCAGTCCGGGTCCGGGAATTCGTAGTTGATGGTCGGCGGCACCAGTCCGGTGTGGAGCACGTGCAGGCAGGTGACGCATTCGATCGCGCCCGCGGCGGCGATCGAGTGACCGATCATCGACTTCTGCGAGCTGATCGGAATCGAGGTCGCGCGATCGCCGAAAACCTTGTGTACGGCCCGGGTTTCGGCCCGATCGTTGATCAATGTCGAGGTGCCGTGCGCGCTGATGTAGTCGATGTCCTCGGCGCGTAACCCGCCGTCGATGAGGGCACCCGACATCGCCAATACGGCGCCCTCACCGTGCGGCGGGCTGTCGGTGATCCGGTAGGCATCACAGGAGGTGCCGTACCCGGCCACCTCGGCCAGCGGTTGGGCGCCACGGCGGAGTGCGTGTTCGAGCTCCTCGAGGACGACGAACGCGGCGCCCTCGCTCATCACGAAGCCGCAGCGTCGGCGATCGAACGGACGGCTGGCCGCCGAGGGCCGGTCGTTGAACTTGGTGGCCAGCGCGGTGAGCAGATCGAACGATGAGATGCCGAGGAAACTGAGCAGCGAATCGCAGCCGCCAGCGAGCACCACCTCGGCGTCGCCCTCGCGGATCCACAGGGTCGCCTCGCCGATCGCCTGGGTGCCCGACGCGCACGTCGCCGATACCGTCATGGTCGGCCCCGCCGCGCCGCACGCGTTGGCCAGCGTCGCCGCCGGCGCGTTCTTGCGCAGGGTATGGCGTTGCGCGGCAAGCATTCCGACGAACTCCCGGCCAGGACCGCCTGCGCCCGTGGTGAGTTGCCTGGTGTGCAGAAGCCCGTCCAGCGCGCCGATGTCATACATCTGACCGGACGTGCCGACACACACCCCGAACCGCTCGGCAGGCGTCTCGGTCAGCCCAGCCCGGTGCACCGCGGCGGTGCCAGCGGCAAGCCCGAGTTGGACCACCCTGGGTGCCGCAGCAGCCAATTTCTCGGCGTCCGCCAGATATCCGGCCGCGGCCGCCGCCGCGAGGAACCCGTCCTCGACCTCACCGGCCACCTGCGAGCCGAGCCCGGACGCGTCGAATCGGGAGATCGTGCGAATTCCGGAGCGGCCGTCGACGAAGCCACGGAAGGTCGTCTCGGCGTCCCAGCCGAGTGGAGTCACCATCTCGGCCGCGGTGATGACCACCCGCCGCGGGTGCGCTTCGCCGGGCATCGCTCACTCCGAGATCGCGCCGGCCGGCGCGGGATCGCCCGCCTGTGCCGTCGCGGCGGCCGCCTCGGCGGCCTGCGCGCGACTCTGCTCGACCAACCGCGCCACCTCGTCGAGATCCCGGATCTCCTCGAACCAGTTCTGGTTCAGCTCATCTCCGGGGATCGCGGTGAGTTCGGTGGCGCACTTGTCGCATTCGGCGTGGAACTCGCCGTCCGCGTTGCGCACGAAGGTGCGGTTGCCGCCGCAGGACGGGCACGTCTCCGGGATGGTGTCGAGCAGCCGCTTGCACAGGCCTCCCCAGGTCTCGACCGTCCATAGCGCGGCAACGTCTTCGACCCGCATCCCCGGCTCGACCTTGCTGAGGTCGACACCGAGCAGGCGCTCCCGGACCAGGTAGGCGCCGAGCGGGGTCAGCCTGCGCAACGTATCGACGGCAGCGCCCGCGCCGAAGACGTCCTCGGCCTGTTCGTTCAGATCGTCGCGTGGCACGGAGATCGGCAGGAACTGCTCGAGCCGGAACGTGATGTCCAGGAAGTCGATCGATTCCGCGCCGAGCTCCGGAATCAGCAGTCTGTCCGACGTCACGTCGTCCAGTTCGACGGCGAGCGCCAAAGCGACTGCGCTGCGTACGATGTCGGAGAGTTCGTCCGAACTCAGCATGGAACTCACAGCGTTCCTCCTCGGATCGATGTACGGGGGGTTGGTTCTGTCTGGGGGTGGATTCAGCCCTTGGCCGTGAGCCGGGAGTACCGGGCAAGCACGCCGTCGAGGCGTCGGTAGAGCTCGTCGACCTCGTCGGTCGTGATGGTGAGCGGCGGCACGATGCCGATGGTTCCGCCGAGGCCTTCGGCGCCCTGGCTGCCGATGATCAGTCCGCTCAACGCGAGCCGGTCCTCGATCACCTGCCATTGCTGTTGCGGGATCGGCTCTTTGGTCGCGCGGTCCTTCACTAGTTCGATGCCCATCAGGAGTCCCGCGCCGCGGATGTCCCCGACGATCGGGTGCTCGCGCAGGTTCTCGAACTTGTCGAACAGGTACTTGCCGGTCTGGCGCACCTGGTCGACGATGCCGTCGCGCTGCATGATGTCGAGGGTGGCCAGCGCCGAGGCGCAGCACAGCGGGTTGCCGTTCGTCGTGCTCCCGGTCGCGATGAAACCGTCCACCGCGGTGAGGAATTCGCGATACACGGCGTCGTGTACGACAACGGCGCCGAACGGCAGATAGCCGCTGTTGATGCCCTTGGACAGCGCCAGGAAATCTGGACGCACCCCGAAGTAGTCGGCGCCGAACCATTCACCCAACCTGCCGAATCCGGTGATCACCTCGTCGTAGGCCAGCAAAATGTCATTGCTGTCGCAGATTTCGCGAAGCCGTTCGTGATATTCGCGGGTCGGCACAATTGCGCCGCCGACACCGAGTGCCGGTTCGATCAGGACACCCGCGATATTTCCCGCACCGAGCCGCTCGATCATGGTCTCGACGGCGTCGGCACAGGCGAGGCTGCATGTTCCGGCGCAGCCGGATTCGCAGCGGTAGGCGTACGGCGATGGTGCGTGATGGAAGCCGGGCATCAGCGGCTCGAATTGCTGACGGAACCGGCGGAAGGCCGAGCCGGTGGCGCTCAACGCGCCGTAGGTGACGCCGTGATAAGCCCGATCCAGCGCGATCACACCGAGTTTCGTGGTGTCCTGGCCGAAACGGATCCGTTGATACTGGCGCATCATCTTGAGAATGGTCTCGTTGGCCTCGGATCCGGTGGAGGCGTAGAAGACGGTGTTCATCCCCTCCGGCGTCACCGCGGCCAGCCTGCGGGCGTATTCGTCGGCGGCTTGATGCGTTGCGCGTTCGATGGGGAAGTAGAGCAGTTTCCCCGCTTGTTCGCGGATGGCCTCGATGATTTCCGGATGCGCGCCACCGAGGCTCAGATTGCACAATCCGCCGAAAGCGTTGAGATACTTGTTGCCTTCGGTATCCACCACCCACACGCCGTCGGCGGAGGCGATACTGATGCCGCGCTTCCGGAAACCGCGCATATTGGTGAATCCGTGCCAGAATGTCGAATCTGTCTCCGACTCAATCTGATTCGGCATGACACTCCTCGCGTCGCCATTTCGAAGACGGACCGGAATGGAAGATGTTCTGAGCGAACCGGTCTCGTGTTGGAATGACGATAGCGTTGGGTACGGACCCGTTTCCTCAGCCGTACGATCACACCTGACTCAACGCTTGGTGGATGCTGTCGCGGCGCTCAGCTGAGCATTGAGAGAATCTGTCGATGAGACGGCCAACGTTGCGAGATCCCATCCGGCCCTGCGACACTGGAGTCCGGCCGCAGTGGCTTCGGCGAGGATGGTACGCATGTCCATCGCCCACCACTCCTGGGTGCTGATCGACTCCCGGACCGTCCGATCGTCCCGCAGCACCCGGCAGATCGTGGTCAGCTCGATCCGGCCGGAAACCGCCGCAGGCCGTGAGCCGAGCCAGATCTCGTGCCTGCATTCGCCGAAGCGCGCTGCGCCGACCCGGATCGGCCGGACCGTTCGCGTCGCGGGAAAGGGCGCGGCGTCGACGACGGCACGGCAGCCGGGGGCGAGTCGGTCGGCGAGCAACTGCCACAACCGATGTCGATCCTGCGGCGTCAGATACCCGAGCACGCCGCAGGCGACCACGCCGCCGAGTCGGTCGGGGAGGGCGGTTTCCTCCAGGGTGGTCGCGGCGATCGTCACCCGCCGCGCGAGCGCGGGATCCGCTTGCACCCTGCTGGCGAGTGCGGCCCGCATGGCAGGGGAGGGCTCGATCGCGAGGATCGGCACGTCGGCCAGTGCGGCGCCGACGATCTCGACGACGAGGCCGGTGCCGGCACCGACATCGACGATCGGTGAATTCGTCTGTGCGGCAGGGGTCATGGCGTTCGCCAGTGCGGTGGCGCGCGGCTTCCAATAGGGGCGACCGGCGATGTCGTAGAACTCGGCGGCGTCGCCGTAGATATCGGCCATGACGGTTCACCGTCCCCCGGTCGGCAGCGGTTGCGTGCGCAGGCGATGTTCGAGGATCTGTTGCATATTGCGGAGTTCCAGCACGTCGCACGCATGGAACAGTGGCCACATCGTGCCTGGCCAGCTCCGGCGGCCGCGGGGAGACAAGTGCGGGTACGGATTCTTGTCGTAATACGGGTGCCGCCAGATCGTCCACGACACGAGCGCGCCGCTGCGGTTCTGCACGTGGCGCGCGGACAAGACGCGGCCGCAGAACACCATCCACAGATCCTCGCCCTGGTCGAACGCCGATTCGTAGTCCACGGTGCCGACCTCACGATTGCCGATGATGCGCAGGTGGATCTTGGTGTCGGGATCGGTGGCGTCCTCGCCGATGTAGCGTCCGGTGTCGCCGTCGGGCCGGAAATTGCGCATGCTGTAGGTGTATTCCTCGACGCTGCGGATATCGACGAGATAGTCGTAGAGCACCTCCGGCGGACAGTCGACGTATTGATGCACGGTGTACACGTCGGCGTCGACGGTGCGGCCACGCAGCTGCTTGGTCAGCGCGAGCAGCGTGGCGGTCGCGTCGGCGCGGGAGACCGTTTCGCACCGGAACAGTCCGGGGATGTCGTCCAGCGGCATGGTTGTCATGAGATGCTCCCTCGGGATCTACATGGGGATGTTGTTCCAGCGGTCGAGTTCGCGGCAGATCACCGGTGTCGGGAAATAGCGCAGCCCCAGATCGCGAAAGTGCCGGGCGATCGGCGATTCGAGCATCATCACGTCCCCGACCACTCGGGCACGGTGCTGTTCGGCGTCGACCCTCGGCATGCGGCGGCGGGCGAATCTGGTGAGGGCGATGTCGATGTGCGCGGTGTCGACCCGCACCAGCTCGTCGTCGAGCACCGCTGCCGACTCCATCGCCAGCGAGGCGCCGATGCCGGTGGTCGGAACCAGCCCAGCGGCGGCATCGCCGAGCAGCACGATTCGTCCCCGGATCCACTGGGGCACCGTGACTTCCACCAGATCGATACATTCCACCCGGTCGGCCTCGCGCAGTGTGCGCAGGATCAGGCTGTCGCGGCTCTCATCGTTCGGCGGCCATGGCTCGGTGCCTGTGTCGTTGAACGACCGGGAGATCGCGACGAAGCAGGCGACGCGATCCTGTGTCGGATAGGCCGAGACGATCTGGCGCAGACCCCACGTTTCGTGCAGCTCGCCGGGCGGCGTCACACCGCGCCGCGCCCACCAGCACCAGATGCGCCAGCCGAATCGGTGCTCGGCGGTATGCAATTCGGCCTGCTGCCTGGTTCGGGAACGGATGCCGTCCGCGCCGACAACCAGATCGAAATCGCGCTCTCTGCCGTCGTCGAACCGGACGCGCACGGTCGAGCCGATCTGGCGCATCATGGCCACCTCGGTCTCCAGATCGACCGGTGTGCCGCCGTTCGCCGACTCCAGGATGGCGAGCAGCTCGGCGCGGGGCGCCGCGCGCGGCAGGCCGTCTCGCTTGCCGAGCCGGTCGAGGTCGAAGGTGCGCAACACCTTCCCGTCGCGATCGTGCACGACGTAGCGCTGCAGTGGCGCGCTGGTGTGGATGAAGGAGTTCCACAGGCCGAGACCGTGCAACACCCGACTACCGGTGGGCCACACCGTGATAGCGGATCCGGCATGGCCGTAGCTGCTGATCGTGTCGATCACGGTGGGGCGCAGCCCGCGTTGGCGCAGCCGCGCGGCCAGGGTCAGCCCGGCGATGCCGCCGCCGACGATCAGGATTCTCACCTGGTGGCTCCCTGAGGCAGCGGCGCGGAAAGCAGTGTCGCGGCGGCGGCTTCGCCGGAGCGGCAGCATGCCTCCAGCGAGGTGCCGAGCAGATAGTCACCGGCCAAGGCGATGCCGGTGTGCGGAGCGGTCGCGGCGGTGAGCGCGTCCAAGAAGTCGCCGTAGTGCGGCAGGTAGCCACAGTATGCCTGCGGCCAATGCCGGATCGCCGCAGCCGTGCTGGACTGCGGTGCGATGCCGAGGTGGTTGCGCAGTCGCCGCTCGGTGTCGGCGACCAGGTCGAGGACCTCGGTGTCGGTGGGATCGGTCAGGCGGCCGCGTCTACCGGAAAAGGTATAGCGGACCAGGTTTCTCGTCGCTCTGCCATAGCTGCCCGCGTTGCTGCACGGCTGATCGTCCAACGCGATGGCGCGGACGTCGGCGGCGAAGACATCGTGCACGTAGTGCACGACGGCGACCGTTGCCGGGAAGTATCGGACCGAACGGAGCAGTCCCGCAAGGGGTTCCGACAGCGGCGCCAGCATCGGCGCGGCCGCATGGGCCGGGGTGCAGACGGCGACGGCGTCGTAGCGCGTCCGTGTCGGTCTGCCGTTGGCGTCGACGAGGTCGAGGAGCACGTCGCCGTCGGCCTTCGTGATGCCGGTAACCGCTGTGCGGTACCGGATTTCGACGAGCGACTCGACCCGTGCCAGCAACGCGGAGAGTCCGGTGGTCGGCTGGTCGAAGCGGTCGATCAACATGCCCATATTGACGGCGAAGTTGCCGAAGTAGGCTTCGTCGGGTTCGGCGCCGTTCATCCGGACGGTGATCGGACGCAGGAAGTGGTCGGCGGTGTTGCGGTGAAAATGCGCGGACAGCGGCCGATCGTCGTGGCGGCCGAGCTTCCTGGCCAGATCGGAGCCGAGGAAACGCGCCGACTCCGTTGTCCGCACCTTTCGCGCGATGCCGTCCAGTTTGATCAGGTCACGCCAATCGCACATGCGCACAATGGCGCCCATCGCCTCGGTGCGATTCTCGCTGTCGAGGCTGACCAGCTTGCCTGCGACGATCCGCGAGGTGTTGATGCCGAACGGCTCATATCCGGTACCGCCGAGGCGTTCGAGCAGCGCGCGCAACCGGGTGTAGCCGCGCCCGATGTTCTTGCCGCCCAACAGCACTTCGCGGTCGCCGAGTGCGGCGACGCCGATCCGGCCGCCGATCCGGTCGTCGCGTTCGACAATCTCCACCGCGCAGCCGGCCTGATGCAGCGCCAGCGCGGCGGAGATACCGGAAACACCGGCCCCCACCACCGCGACTCGGTCCGGTGTCGTCATCGGCTTGCCCTCCTCAGCCTGAACCGGATTCGTCGAGCACGTCCAGGGTGATCGCGCCGAGCGACTCGCCCGCCTGCTCGAAGCCGACGCGCACCCGATGTCGGTCCGAAGTCGCACCGGCGGAAGTGGTTTCGGCTACCGTTGCCTGGCATCGGGTGAGCAGATCGGGTTCGCAGAAGTTGCCGAAATCGACATCGCAGCCGACGATCAGGCAGTGGTGCGCCGCGGTGCCCCTGTGCTCGACGAGCGTCGCCAAGCAAGCCTGCCTGGCAGCCTCCAGCATCAGCATGCCCGGCACGTGATCCATCGGATGGTCGAAGAAGAACGGATGGGCGGGATCGAAGGTCAGCAGGAACGTCATCCCGCTGTCCGTCGTCCGCGCCCCCTCGGCGAGCAGGACGTTCTTCGGATGATGGCGACCGACCCGGTCTGGGGCGAGCATGGACGAGGGATCGACCGCGCGCGTCGGTTCGGGGTTGCGTCCGAGCGTCTTCGTGCGCGCCCGCTGGCGGATGTACTCGTAGTAATGCAGTGGTAGCGGCAGCCAGCGCCCGCCGGCCCGCGCACACTCGTTGCCGTCGACGATGATGGTCACCGGGTGCTTGGCGAGTCCCTCGGAGGTGCGGGCGTTGACGATGGTCACCACCCGCGCGGGATCGGGTCCGGTGCGCAGTCTTTCGGGCGCGAAGACGTCGATGCGCATATCGCGAAAGACCAGGAACTGGTTGTCCGGCACCTTGACGAATTCGTGCGCCACATACTCGGTCACCTGCCTGGTGACCTCCATGATCGCGATGGTGTCCAGATAGTCGGGATTGCCGCCGTCGTTGAAGAGCATGTGGCTGCGCGGGAGCATCGCGGCGACTGCCCATTCGCGCTTGCCGATGACCGCCGCGTCGGTGAGGAATACTTCGTTGACCGCGCTGCGATGCACCAGCGAGCGCGGCACCGTCTGTTCGAAGCGCAACTCCGACAACGCGTTTCGATCACCATCCGGCGTAGGCCGGGTTGTCACTGCTGTGGTGTCCACGGTTCCCCTCCTGCGAGGCGCTTATCCGTGCCGCAGCCGCCTGGCTGCGCGTTCGTCTCTCGGGGAGCGTATCGACGGGGCCGGCGCGAATCATCGTGCGTTCGCTGACGTGATCTCAACGTCTGACCGAATACCGGTGCCGCAGCGGGCGATACGCTCGTGCGGTGCTCGATACGCGCTCGGCCCAGTGTGCGTTGATCTTCCCGGGTCAAGGCGCACAGCGACCGGCCATGGGCGAGCGTTGGCGGGATACGCGCCAGTGGCGCATCGTCGGTCAGGTATCCGAATGGACCGGATACGACGTGGCCGAGTTGGTGCTGCGCACCGGCGAAGAGCGGTTGCGGAGCACCGATGCGGCGCAGGTGTCGATCTTCACGATGTCGTTGATGGCGCTGGACTATTTGACCGAGCACCGGCTGATCGGGCAGGTGCGTGCGTGCGCGGGGCACAGCTTGGGGGAGTACACGGCGTTGGTGGCGGCGGGCGCGTTGTCGCCCTCTGCGGGTGCGCGACTGGTTGCGGCGCGTGGCGCGGCGATGCGGGTCGCCACCGAGCGGCTACCGGGGACGATGGCGGCGATCCTCGGCGCGGGTAGCGATGTCGTCGAACAGTTCGCCGCCGCGGCGCGTGCGGAGGGTGCGCAGGTGTGGGTGGCCAACGTGAACGGGCCGCGGCAGCTTGTGGTGTCCGGGACTTCGCCGGGTGTCGACGCGGTCGCTCAGGCGGCGAAGCTGGCCAGGCTGAAGGTCGTGCGGATTCCGGTCGGTGGGGCGTTCCACACGCCGCTGATGGCGTCCGCGGCGCCGCCGCTGCGCCAGGCGTTGGACGCGGTCGACTTCGAGGCGACCGGAGTCGACGTGGTCGCGAATGTCGACGCCGGCCTGTATTCGGCTGCGCGGTGGCGTGATCTGGCGGAGCGGCAACTGACCGCGCCGGTGCGGTGGACCGCCGTGCTCGCGACGCTGAGCAGGCTCGGTTGCACGCGGCTGGTGGAGGTCGGGCCGAGTCGGGTGCTGGCCAAGGCGATCGGGCGAGGCGAACAGGCACCGTCGGTGCGGTACTTCGGCTATCCAGGAGAGTGGGAACCGTGAGAGGCAGCTTCAGTGGCCGGGATCGCCTGACCGAATTGGATTGTGTGCATTTGCGTCTCGACAGCATCGGTCATCCGATGCACTGGATGCTCGGGCTCTCGCTCGAACCCGGCGAGCCGATCACCATCGAACAGCTGCGTGCCAGGGTGGCCATGCGGGTGCGCGAGCACGAGATGTATCGGCTGTGCCTGCCGGAGCGGCTTCGCAGGCGCCCCGCGTTCGTGCATGCCGACGCCGCGGAACCACACACCAGGGTGCGGCGAGCGGTGGTGGCGGATCGCATTGCGCTGTTGCGTGCGGTCGAGGAACTCATGGCGACGCCGATGAGTCGCACCGCGCCGCTCTGGGACGTCACGCTCGTCGATGAGGAGGATCGAGGGAGCCAGACGGTGCTGCTCCGGGTGCACCACTGCCTGAGCGACGGCGTGGCCGCACCGGGATTCGCTGCCCTTGTCGTCGATGCAGACGGGGTCGGTGATCACGCCAGATTCGTTACCGCGCCGCGGTTTCCGTTCAAGCGGGCGCTCACGTGGCGCACCTGCGTCGAGATGCCTCGGCAGTATTGCGCCGCGCGTCCGGTGCGCAGAGGCGGGCGGGCGGCGCCCTTTCCGCCGGCGGACTGCGTCAGGGCGGTCGCGGAATTCTCGATTCCGATACGGCGGTTACGGCAAGGCGCGGCGAGCGCAGCAGGGTCGAGCACCGAGTATCTGCTCGCTGCCGCCGCCGAAGCCTATCGGCAGATGACCGCGCGGGCCACGACCGACGGCCTGCGCATCATGGTGCCGGTGACCCTCGACTCTGAGTTGCGCCACACCGGCAACGCCACCGCGTCCGCGTTCCTCGATGTCGACACGTCGGGCGCGCGAATGACCGATCGGGTTGCGGCAGTACGGGAACGGATGGCCGCCATCGATCCGGTCGATCAGGCGCGGGCGCTCGCGTCGGCGAGTGTGGATCTGCAGTACCTGCCGTGGCGCGGGCAGAGCTGGCTGATGGCTCGGATGGTGCGCGACACGTGCCAGCTCAGCGTCAGCATCACGCCGGGATTCACCTTGCGGTACACCGTATTCGGGCGTGCCGTGCGTACGACGCTGCCGTTGTCGCCGCTGATGGCCGACGAGCTAATGGTGACCGCGTTGATCCTGCGCGATCAACTGACCGTCGGCGTGGTGGCGGACCCGCGGGTACTGCCCTGTGCTGTCACGGATTTCGCTGAGTGCTTGCGCGAGCTGCTGCTCGATGCCGACGAGGTGTCGCGAGCCGGCTAGTTTGTCATGGCTGCGGATTCCAGCGGGTGATCTCCGAGATCACCATGTTCTCGGGCATCGCGCGCACCACGGCGTTGCGTACCGCGGTCCCGAATCTGGTGCGGCGCTGCATGACAGGGATCAGCCAGCGGGAGCGATTCTGCACCGCGTCGACTCGGGTCCGGCGGCGGCCGACGTACCGCCGCAGCGCGTCGGGTACCTGGGCGGCATCGACCTTCGACAGCTCCTCGGCGAGCACGAGGGCGGACTCCATCGCCATCGATGCGCCGACACCGGCCGTCGGCAGGAACGCCGCGCCCGCGTCGCCGAGCAACACCACTCGGCCGAAGCGCCAGTTCGGCAGCCGCAGATCGTCGAGATCGAAAGAGCCGACACGGTCGATGTCGCCGAGTGCTTCGATCATCCAATTCTGCTGTCCGGCAACGCCGTATAGCCGGTCGCGCAGCTGCGTCGGCGTGGTCGGTGCGCCGGAGGCGCGGAGGGCGGCGGCGCAGCCGACCTGTCCGGTCGTCGGGTTGTAGCCGAAATATCGTCCTACACCCCAGAACTCGTGGGACTCGTCCGGAGCGACGCCGAAACCCGGTGTCCACCAGGTCCACAGCCGGAGCCCGCTGCGACGCATCGGCACGTTGCCTGCGACCAGCCTGCGTATCCCCGAATCGATGCCGTCGGCGCCGACCACCGCGTCGAACTCGGCTGTTGTGCCGTCATCGAAACGGACCAGGACGACGTTGTCGTCTTGGTCGAGGCCGGCCACTGTGCGCGCCATGCGCACCTCGGTGCCCCCGCCGAACGACCCGAGCAGTTCGATCAATTCGGACCGCCGCAGCGCCCTCGGGACACCGTCGTCGCCTAGGCGGCCGCGGAAATCGAAATCGCGCAGCCTGCCGCCGCCGTCGGTATGGGTGGAGTAGGCGTTGATCGGCACGGTCAGCGCCTCGAACCGGTCACCGAGTCCGAGGTGGTCGACCACCAAGCGTCCCATCGGCCACAGGGTGATCACGTAGCCGACATCGCCGTACCTGGCCACCTTCTCGACAACCGTCGGCTCGATACCGTTGCGCCGCAACGCCGCAGCCAAGGTGAGGCCTGCGATACCGCCGCCGACGACCAGAATTCGCGGTGTGCCCGGCATCATGATCGTTCCTTCCTCGCCGATCCCGCCAAGCGTATTTCCAGGACCGGACCGGATCATCGTCCGACAGTTGATCTCTGCGCCGAACCGGACCATTCGTTGAGCACAGTCGGATCATTGGGCCCAGGACCGCCGCGACGCCGGTCGATACGCTCGCTGTGCCACCCGCATTCCGAACCTCGCGCGGCTGAGGAGGTCCCTTGACCGACGCCACGTTGCACGTGCTGCTCGACATCTTCGAGACCGATCTCGGCATGGAAGTCCCACACGCCGACCCCGCGGAAATCCTCATCGGCGACCTGGGATTCGACTCCGTCGCCGCCGCCATCGGGATAGTCGCCATCGACGAACGTCTCGGTGTCCGCCTGACCGAACAGGAGTTGGTCTCCTGCTGGACGATCGCGGACATCGTCGACCTGATCGACGCGGGCCTGCTCTCGAAGAGTGCCGCGCCTGACCCTCGGCCCGAATAGGTTCACAGAGGCTCGGCGCTATTCACAAGGGTTACAAACTCTGTGAACAGTCGAGATGGTTTGTGGGAGTTCATTCCGGTCGCCCGGATCGCGGACAGGCTGCTGAATCCGGGGGGCCGTTCGATACGACGGGCAGCACTTGGTCTTCGGGCGACGATGCCGGGATCGGGTGCTGGTTCGTTCAGCGGACTGCGCCTGGACTGGTGGTCGCTCGCTGGGCAGCATGGGTTGTGTAGTCGCAGAGCCGAATTCGATGGCGGCGACGCTCCATTTTCGGGCCATCGACCCGATGCATCCGTGCTTCCGGGTGGTTCACGAAAGGGCATGTGGGACATGAGAATCGCATCATTGCTGCGTTCGGCGGCGGTTGTCGCCGCCGGTGTGCCGATCCTGCTCTTCTCAGCGGGACCCGCATACGCGGGCACCCAATGGTTCAGTGACGGGGATCCCTACACCGTCACCGTCGCATGCGCCCTCGACGACGCCCAAGTGTGGTGCGTAGCCTCCTTCGCCACATACCAGCTCCCGATCCCGGCCCCGACCTGCGAGGCGCCCGCCGTCCCATTCCCGAAGTTCACCCTCGCCAGAACCGGCACCACCCAACTGAGCTACGCATGCGGAACAGGCATCTACCGCCCCGGCCCCCAATTGCCTCCCGGCAACACCATCACCAACGGCCCCATAACCTGCACCGGCCAACCCCCAACCCAGGGCATCCAGTGCACGAACGGCCAGCACACCTTCCGAATCTCCCGCACCCAATACACCTTGACGTAAACCCAAATCGACTGCGAGGCAGGCCAGTAGCCGAGGTCGACACCTCCCGGGTAGCGGCGGAGTGCCCGCAACCGCACCCACGTCCCACTCGACGAGACACACCCGCACGCTACCCACGCGAACGGGACATGGCTGCACCAACTCTCGCGCCGGAACCATGCCTAGCAGGCGAGCCTCGCATCGACGTCAGAGAATTGGTCGTTGACCCGCATTGACGGGAGAGAAATGGTTGCCGAGCGGCGTTGACGGTAGTCGAATGGTTGCCGAGCGGCGTTGACGGTAGTCGAATGGTTGCCGAGCGGCGTTGACGGTAGTGAAATGGTTGCTGCGCGCCATTGACGGGAGTCCTATGGTTGCCACCCGCCCGAAAACGGCCACCATACGACTCCCGCCAACCTCCCTCGAGATCACTTCCCCGAAAAGATCTTTGAACCGGACCACAGCCAAGCAACCCGGCTGGGACGAGAGAACCCGTGACTGACTGCGGAGGTCAGCCGGGTACGGCACACGACGCCACCACGCTATCCAGTGCAAACCCCGAAACTGTCCTGCTCGCCAGGAGACCGTTCAACCCGCGGATAAAACCACCACCCCAAACGCAACACGCCCTACGAAACCCACACCAACCCCCAAAGCCGCGCGTCCGAGACCGCGCGCTTCCGAGGCCGCGGCCCCACGGGTCGGGTTGGATTGTGTCCGTGCCGCTTTGGGCTCGGCGAAGGCAAAGCTCCTTCGGCTCCACGGTCTCCTGACGAGTACGGCAGCCCAGGGTTTGCACCCGATTAGCGTGGTTGCGTCGTCTGCCGTACCCGGCTGACCTCCGCAGTCGCTCACGCGTTCGCTCGTCCCAGCCGGGTCACTTGGCTGTGCTCCCGTTTCGAGAATCCCAAGATCAAAGATAGAATCACCACCCCAAACGCAACACGCCCTACGAAACCCGCACCAACCCCAAAGCCGCGCCCGTCCGAGGGCGCGCGTCCGAGGCCGCGCCCCACGGGGCGGGTTGGTCTGTGGCCGTGCCGCTTTGGGCTCGGCGAGGGCAAAGCTTCCTCGGCTCCACGGTCTCCTGGCGAGTACGGCAGCCAAGGGTTTGCACCGGATTAGCGTGGTTGCGTCGTCTGCCGTACCCGGCTGACCTCCGCAGTCGCTCACGCGTTCTCTTGTCCCAGCCGGGTCACTTGGCTGTGCTCCCGTTTCGAGAATCCCAAGATCAAAGACTCTGTCCCGCATACCGTTTGATTTCCCGAACAGCGAATCGCCGACGAAACCGTGTGCGGGAAGGCAAAGGTATGCGGGTTCGGGGGTGGGGGCTCGGCGGCTACTTGGAGTGCTTGATCTCCGAGTCGTTCTCTTGCTCGAGCTTCGTGATCTTTCCGGCCTGGTCGTCTTGTTGCTGGGCGAAGCTGCCTACCGCGGAGTGCAAGGCATTGCCGATCTCTGTCGCGGCAGGTGCGGCTTCCTTGAGGCGGGCTTGGATGTACTCTGCCGCTTTTGTGTACGCGTTCCAGGTCCCGATGAACAGGGGGCCGAACTGCAGTTGCGAGTACTTCAGCTCGTCGATAGACGTGGCTGCTTTCGTCAGGGCCGGCGACACTTCGTTGATCCAGGATTTGGATACGTCCTCGAGTGCGCCGAGTTCTACCTTCAGGTCTTTGGTCATGACATCTCATTCCCTCATGAGTTCGTGCCGGAGCGCTGATCGACGGGCGGCCTCAGTCCGGGGGCTTGGGGGTCCATATCGCAAATTCGGCCTCCCTGGACGGGCTGCCGTCCCACGGGTGAGCTTCGAAGTTCTCGTCGGTGATCAGGACGCGTTCCTTAGCGGCCACCAGTCCACCCATGTTGTTCACGTCCAACACGGCCGTTCGTTGCCCGATTTCCGTCTTCTTCAACAGATGGGCGACATCGGTAGCGATCGGGCGCAGGTGGTCGGGGAGAGTCGGGGCCGGCATGCGGAAAGCCACAGTGACCCACAACTTCCCGGCATGTCGACTCGACGGAGATGCGTACACATTGAAGTAGCAGGTACCCAACGGAAGCTGCAGTTTTGCGAATTCCGTCGACAGGGCCTGTGCGTCAGGCCCGTTCGGTTCTGCTGAGGGCGGGCACTTCTCGGCCGCTGCGGGCGGCTCTTGGATGCTCGAGATCGTTGTGTCCGGTTTCGGGCTGCAACCTGCTATCACGCAGACGGCAGCGGCAAGAGCCGCAATCGTGGTGACTCGTGATGCGCTCATTTGTCCTCGCCGTCCAAATGCCAGTCGTCATCCTTGTTGTCGAACTGCGTCTTCTCAGTGGTCGGCCAGACGTCCTTGCCGTCTTTGGAAATTCCGATGCCGGTCGGATGCTTGATGAGATTGGTGAGCTCGTTCGACGCCTTGTACACCTTCGTCTCCACTTCGACGAACTTGGTGATCGCCTCGACCACGAGCTCAACGGCAGCCACGACGGCATTGTTGAGGTTGTTGACCGTCCAGATGGAGGCAGCGCCTGCCGTTGCGGGTGTCTCAGCCGCGAACGTTGCGACGTTCGCAATGATCGTCGCCAGCTTGTTGACGATCAGCGTGTACAGTCCGCGCCCTTCTTCGGCAACGACCAACAGCTCGTCGTGGATCTTTTCGCACATCGACCGCATGGTCACCATCGCGGTCTGCTGGCCTTCCTTCGTGGTCTTGTAGGCCTTGTATGCGCTACCGTCCCACCGGCCTTCGAGATTTACCGTGCGATTGTTCGAGAAGCCGTAGGCATTGCCGACTTCGGTGCCGACTACCTGCCACTTGGACGCGTAATCGACGAACAACCAAGGAGCCCACATTCCCTCAGTGGCTTCCTCGAGCTTCTTGAACAGCTCTTTCAGCTTGTCCTGAATATCATCCCTGACATCAGTCACGATCACCCATGCCGGATAAGAAAACCATTTGAGATCGTCCACCGTGTCATTGATCGTGTCAGGAACCTTCTTTACTTCCTCGAGCTTCTTTTCGTAATCTTTCCTGAGCTTTTCAAGAACTTCTGTGGTCAGATTATCGCCCATTACACATCCCCACTCATCAAGACTCGTTCCTCAGCAGATACCGTTCGTGCTCGACCATGCGACCTGCCAGCTGCTTGGTGGACTCTTGATCGAGGTAGACGTCCCGGACGATTTCGGGTCGCTTGGCCCTGATCTGCGTGCAGCAGTCGAGAATGTCTTGCGCGATGTAGTTCGGGTCGATCGACGCGGCCCAATTCGGATCCAGTTTGATCGCAACGAGTTTCGACAGTGTCGCGGTGACGGTCAGCGTCGGTTCGCCGTGCGCGTTGTATCCCGGCCCGTGCACCGTGTACGGATGCTCGATGTACAGGTGGTCGTAGAGTTCGCGGAACTCGTCATAGGTGCGGGTGCGCAACAGCAGCGGCGTGGCGTCGCGGAGCGACGGGACGGTCGTCGGCGGCAGCGTCCTGGCCTCGATCAGGCGCGCCGCCAGCTCGACCACCGCGTAGTCGTAGGCGTCCATGATCGACTTCGCGTACTGCGGCGGCTCGTAGGTGTTCTGCCAACTGCGGCCGAACTTGATGCTTGTCGGGAGGCGGTCGAGGCCGACCACCACGTCTACCAGGGCAGGCTTGGGCGGCGGCGTGATACCGACGGCGGCGAAGTGGGACTCCGGCCCGCTCGGTGCCGACTGCGGAGCCGGGCTCGGCGGAGGTGGCGGCGTGACGGGAGGCGGCGGCGTAGGCGTGGATCTGGATTGCGGGGCGAGTGGTTCCTCGTCCCAGAACTCATCCGGATCGTCGTAATGGTTGTAGAAGCCTTTGGCAGCCATCACCGCACCTCACTGCGAGCGCCGGCCGCTGATGCGGACAGCATTCTCTTCCCAGGAATCAGCATCAAACCCCCATTCGAGTAACCCACCCACCGCTCCGGCGGCCGAACTTACCCTGTCCGGCCGCATTCGTTTTGTCAAATGGGCAGTTCACGCAGATGTCGCCCTATTCGACAGCTGGCGTGGACAACAACAGCAAGCGCCACAACAACTCCCGCCCGTGCGACCGGTCCGCGCACCGCAGGCCGCAGTGGACTGCCAATATTCTTTGCCGGATTTGGCAGTGCGGTATCGCGGCGGTAGCGCACGGGAGTACAAAACTTCTCCGCAGGCCTCTCTCTGCGCGCATTCGAACGCGCAATGCGGCGGCGATTAGGCCACGAAGCCCTATGGCTGACCGAGCTTTTCGTGCCCCCAGGCCCGACTCTCAGCTGCTCCCGAGCCTCTTGCATTGCCACATCGTCCAGTATAGTCACCTCAAACGTTCAGTTTACTGAACCTTCGTCAAGTCTCTGTAGCCGGAGGAAGGCCCGCATGACCCCCAGTGACCCCTACCAACGCCTCATCGACTTCCTCGACGCCGGCGAAGCGAAGTACCGGCTGATCGACCACGAGCCGGAGGGCCGAACCGACCTGGTGAGCCCCATGCGCGGAAACGACCTGCACGACGCGGCGAAATGCATGGTCGTGATGGTGAAGATCGGCAAGAAGTCGAAGCGCTACGTGCTGGCCGTGGTGCCTGGCGACGCGAAGGTCGACCTCACGGCGGTCCGCGACCTCTTCGACGGGACCTACGTCTCCTTCGCGACACCCGAGATCGCCGAAAATCTGGCCGGGTCGGTGGCAGGCACCATCCTGCCCTTCACTTTTCACCCCGACCTCGAACTCATCGCCGACCCGGGACTGCTCGACACTCAAGAGCTGTACTTCAACGCCGCCCGGCTCGATCGCTCAATGGCGTTGCGCACCAGCGACTATCAGGCGTTGGCGCAGCCGCGCACGGAGAAGATCGCGCAGTACGAACCATGACCGAGCCGGAAAGCGGCACGCAGCTCGACGGCGCAGGCGCGGCGATCGGCGGGCAGATCCGCAGAATGCGGGAAGCCAGGGGCATGTCGGCGGCCGAACTGGCCCGCCAGTCGGGAATCAGCAAGGCGACGTTGTCCACGCTGGAATCCGGCGCGGGCAATCCGCGCATCGACACCTTGTCCGCCATCGCGGTGGCGCTGCGACTTCCGCTCGGCGACCTCATCGTTGCGACGGCGCCGACTCATGCCGTGATCCGTTCTGGCACAAGCGAACCGGAGTACAGCAAACAGGAACTCCTCCAGCGCGTCGGCGCAGGCGCGTCCGTCGAGATCTGGCGAATACGAATCCGCCGGGCGGGCAACAGAATCGACAGCCCGGCGCATTCCGTCGGCACGGTGGAGCACCTGCACCTCGCCAGCGGCGGTCTGCGCGTCGGCGCCGTCGACGCCCCCGCTGAGGTGACCGCAGGGGATTTCGTGGTCTTCGGCGCCGACGTTCCGCACTTCTATGAGGCGACGACGGACAACGTCGAGGCGGTGCTGGTCATGACCTACCCGGTAACCGGCTGGTAGACAGCCGGTTTCGGGGCACTCACATCGGATACACCGAATGCTTGCGCGGATTGAACTCCGGCTTGACCGGCGGCTTGTCGCGCAACAACCGCAGTGCTTGCCGGATTTCCAAACGGGTGCGGGCAGGTTCGATGACAGCATCGATGTAGCCGCGTTCGGCGGCGATCCACGGGGTGGCGATCGTCTCGTTGTAGTGGTTGACCATGAACTCGCGCGCGCCGGCCCGCTGCTCCGGCGGTAGCGCCGCCAACTGCCGCTTGCCGATGAGGTCGACCGCGCTTTCCGCGCCGATCACCGCGATCCGGGCCGTCGGCCAGGCGAAGCTGATATCGGCGCCGACCTGCCTGGCCGCCATCATGCCGTAGGCGCCGCCGTACGACTTGCGCACCACGAGGTTGATGATCGGCACCGTCGCCTCGATGATCGCGCGCGGCACGCGGCCGCCGCGGATGATCACGCCGTTGGCTTCCTGGTCGAGGCCGGGCAGCACGCCAGGGGTGTCGACGACGAACACGAGCGGAATGTTGAACGCGTCGCAGAGCCGGATGAAGTACGTCGACTTGTCCGAGCAGGCGGCGTCGATCGACCCGCCGAGCACCAACGGCTGGTTCGCGATCACGCCGACCGGATGGCCGTCGACCCGCGCGAATCCGGTGATCAGATTCGGCGCGAACGCGGCGCGGACCTCGTGGAATGCACCGTCGTCGAAGATGCGAAGCAGGATCTCGTGCATGTCGTAGCCGGAGCGATCGGAATCCGGGATGATCCGCTCGAGTTCCTGGTCGCTGGCCGTGAGCTCCGGCTCCAGGCCGGGATTCACCAGCACCGGCTGCTCGAGGCAGCTCGTCGGCATGTAGCTCAGGTACTGGCGGGCCCACTCGTAGGCGTCCTGCTCGGTGTCGGCCACGTGATGCAGGGTGCCGCGCTTGGCTTGGACCTCGGCGCCGCCGAGCTCCTCGGCCGTGATGTCCTCACCGTTGACGGCTTTGATCACCTCGGGACCGGTGACGAACATGTACGAATCCCGGGTGCCGATGAGCACGTCGGTGTTGATCGGCCCGTACACCGAACCCGCGGCGCACTTGCCGAGAATGATCGACACCTGCGGCACATAGCCGGACAGCTTCTCCAGCACCCGGGAAATATCACCGAACGACGCGATCGACCCCACCGCGTCCTGGATTCGCGCGCCACCGGAATCGTTGATCGTCACCACCGGGCAGGCGTTGTCGAACGCGAACTGCAATGCCCGCATGAACTTGCGCGCAGAAGTCACACCGACCGACCCGCCGTACACGGTCTGGTCGTGGGCGATCACCACCACCGGGCGACCGCCGATCAACCCTCGACCGGTGACCAACCCGTCGCCGTAGAGGGCGTCCGATTGTTCGGGCTGACGAGCCAACGCGCTGGTCTCGATGAACGTCCCACGGTCGAGCAGCATGTGCACTCGCTCGCGGACGCTCGGAATACCCTTCTTCTCCCGCTTGGCAATACCGCTTTCACCTGCGGGTTCCTCAGCGATTGCCAGGATCTTGACCAGTTCATCCAGCTTCGCCTGGGTACCTACCACGCTTGCCGCCACCTTCCTCACCAACTGTCGTGCTCACGCGACGGTAAGCGGTGTAGCGGCAAGAACGCGATAACGGAAGCCAGATGCGGGACAGGTCACAGTTCGTGACGTGTTCCTATGGATTCGCCAACAGGTCGGGCCCGAGCATTCGGCTTCCTCCGCGCACGGCATACCGCCGCATGAGCGACCTTGTCATCTGGGTGACGGGACCATGAAGATCTCTTGGCTGTCTTGACAATCCACGATCTACTCAAATCCGGCGGGACTGCTCGGCAGGCCGCGACGGCACGGCGCCGGCAAGAGGCATGCCACCGACGGTGCGCACCGCCTCTACACCTCGCTGGGTTCGAGCCGGAGGCCGAAGGGTTCCGGCTGTACGTCCGGCAAGTGCCTGTGGCCGTGCACGCCGCCAAGCGGTAAGACCATGTGGCCCTGGCTATTTCATCGAAGACCGGCATCTCACATCGAGAGCATGCGCAACGCCAGCGCCGCCGCCGCGAGCGACAGCGCCACGATCGGGGCCGCGATATTTCCCCAGTCCTTGCCTTTGACATGGAATCCGATGGCCAGGCCGAAATGCAGGACCAGTCCGATCGCGGCGGCAATCCGGCCTCCTCGCTTGGGGATGCTCAACGGGCGATACCGAGATCATGGACGAGATGGTGGTACGCGGTGTCGAGGGGAACATCAACGGCATACCAAGCCGCGGGCCGATCATCGTCGCGCGGGCACCAGGCGGTTGCGATGCACAGCCTGGCCACCTCGGTGGTGTGCAGGTCGGGCAGCAGCCAGGTGATTTGAGCCGGATCTGCGTACCGCACACCGTATTCGGTGGTTTCGTCCTCGTCGGTCGGCAGCAGGCGCGCCCAGCGGGTAGGCATCAGCCGACCGTCCGCCGCCTGCATGGCGAGCAGCTCGGCGTCCGGCCCGCCGACCGACACCATGAAATGCGCGTTCTCCACACTCACCGCGGCGAGGCATTCGGCGGAGTCGCGGCCGCCGAAAGCGTCCACGGGAAGATCGGACAACTCGGTCGAGACCACCAGTCCCGGCACTTTTGTGCGTGCCTGCACCTGCCAGATCCCGGCCCACACCGGGACGGGGGCGCCGCCGTCCCACGGCTGGATATCGATGCTTCCGATCAGCAGATCGACCGCTGCGCTGGCATGCCGCCACCGATGCAGATGCGTCCCATTCGGTAAGCACCACAAGGCATCTGGCTCAGCAGGTAGTACGTCCCCGCCCAGCGCGACCGAGAAACCGACGGTGCCGAGTGGCGTGTCGATCACCGCCGGGTGACGCTCTGCCTGAGCCAGTTGGTCAGTGGGAAGCATTCGCCCATCATGCATGTCCGAGTTTGCCGGGACTCGGTCGGCCGACGCTGTCCGCTGTCAGCGGTGCGATTCCGTCCCCTCCGTCGGAACCGCGTCGCTGTCATCCGCGGGTCGGCGTCCTGGCCGAACGGGCCGATTCCATGGCGTGCTCAGGGTTTTGGGGCGGCTGTCTGAAGATCGGTGCATACGGTGTATCGGCGTGCGGTGTGCGTATAACCTCCGTTCGGGCACATGGTCGTGGTGGTGGCGTCGGTGATCACGGCACTCGGGCGTTGTGCACCCTGGGTGTCGCATGGTGCGGCGGTGGCTCCGCCGGCATCGATTTTCAGGCATTTCGACGAGGTCCAGTTGTAATCGAGACACAATGCCGCCGCGCCCGTTTCATTCGCCGAGAAATATCGTTGATCGATATCTTTCGGGCATTGTTCGGGCTGGTCGACGACGGCAATGACTCGGTAGCCTGCGGCGGAATCCGCACAGCCGGTTGTCGTTGCCCGGGGACTATTTCCTTCCGTCGACGACAGCGCCACGCAATCTCCCGGGGCTGCGATCCCTGAAATCGCCGGCGTGCGATCGATCTTTTGCGCGGCGCTCAGCGTTGCCGCATCGAAGGTGGCCGGCATTGCCTGTTGGGTATCCCAGGTCGGGCCGTTGCCCAGCGACCACAACCCGAAGGCAATACCGACGACCGCGCACACGATGCTCCCGGCGGTACGACGGGATCGGACGTCGGTCAGCACCGTGAGCAGGACCGCGCAACCGAGACCGCTCAACACGACTGACCACACCATCGACCCGTACTTGGGGTTCGCGTCGCTGTCGGTGATCCGCAGGATGACAGCGGCGATGGTGACGAGGACGAGGGCCGAGGCGATGGGCCGCCAGAACGACGGCACCTCGGCGAAATCCGGCCAACTCCCGGTCTTGACCCGCGCGATGAGGGTGGCGACGAGGATCGCGGCGACGAACGCGACGAATGCGACGGTAGGCATTACTGTCCCCTGACTTTTCGGAACAACGCCACGAGACCGATACCCGCAGCCACGATCAACGCGATCGTCAACGGCACGTCTTCCGATGCGGCAACGCGCGGATTCAGGAACAGCAATGTCGCGAAACTGAGGAATACGGCAACAATGAGAATTCGATCTCTGGTGCGGTCGTGACCATTCATGTTCATCTCCCTCTAGCCTCGCACGATTATTGTTGTCACGTTCGGCGGGACGACGGTGTTGTCGAATATCAGCCTGATATGGTCATTTGGCCCGAGCGGATCCGGATTGGTGCCGAACATATCGTAGATCACCCCGCAGATCGCGGCCGCGCCGATCGCGGCAACCAGTGCGCCGACCGTTGTTTCGATCGTGGCCGCCCCGACGATTGCGGCGCAATACGCGGAGAATGCGGTCCGTGAGGCGCTCTTTTGTGCGGTTTGCAATTTGACGCTCTGTTCATGACTGAGATCCCACGTCGGATGTGCCCATGCGCAGCCACCCGACGCGTTGCGGGGACCGATGCAGCCCGGTAGCCAACTCACCTCGCGCACTGGCGGGCCGCCGCTCTGGCGAACGTTCGACCGCGGCTCGAGGATCGAGCAACTCCCGCCCGCCGGGGTAGCCGCACCCAGCTGCCGTGCCGCCGAACCGCACAGATCGGGCGGTGCCGGTTGTGGTGCGGCCGCGGCGAGCGGCGCCGGTGGCGATGCCGATGGCTGCGACGAACCGGCGGGCGGCGGCGAAATCGTCGGCGGCGGTTGCCAAGCCGGCGGAGCCTCGGCTCCGGGGACGGGAACAATCGGTGTGCCGTTACCCGGACCGACCGCAGGGGGAGTGAGCGCGCCTGCGCTGGTGCCGCCACCCTTGCCTGGCGCGGGTTGTCCTGGCATCGCCTGTGTCGGCAGCGGCGGGGGAGTCGTCGGAGGTCCGGGAGGCGGCGGTGCAGGCGGGTCCGGTACATCGATACACGGCCAGCCCGGATGCATCTGTTGCCATTGCGCACACGGAATGTTCGGCCCCGCCTGCGCGGGCGGCGCATCCGTGTCAGCGACTACGACTGCGACGCAGGCGACCAGCAGGGCCGCGGCCACGGTCGTGGCGCGGACCAACGGCCGCCGTGCCGCGGCGAACCTACGATCGGGTGGCTGCATGATCGCTCTCCGAATTCTGGTAATCGTCAGGGAAACAAAGACTTTCAGCGCGATACGCGCACCGGCTCACAGCCAGATGGGATCGCCGTAGACGCTGACGGAGTTGTCGGCGGTCGGGGTGGAGATCCGGGCGGTCACATACGAGCGCAAGGTCACCGGCCCCATGCAGGCGTCGATCTTGATTTCCACCTGGTCGGCGGTGATCGAAGCACGCGGTCCGGCAAGGGGTTTGGCGCCGAACTCGACGGTGGTGATGCCGCCGGGTTTGACCGTTGTCGAAATGTTCGGACTCACCGACGCATTCGCGCCGAGGGTGACCGCGGGGAACTGGGAGACGGTGACGCTGGCATTCGGGCCTACGGAGAACCCCATGCCGACGGTGAGCCCGGTGGACACATCGACCTGACAGCCGATCTGGTAGCCGAGCGTGACGGTGCCCGACGAGATCGGTTGTTTCCCTGCCCCGGTCACTTCGGCGACCGCTTTGAGGGCGACGAAGCCTTCGCGGGTGAACATGGTCGCGGCCAGGTTCGGATAGCGGTCGAGGTTCTCGCTGGTCTTGGTGACCGACAGGTGCCAGCTGTCGTCGGTGTCGACGCCGCGGTACTTGTCGGGGACGGTGTCTGCCCGGCCGGTGCCTGTGCTCAGGGCCAGCAGGCCCGCGGCGATCGATGCGGTGAGCACGGCGGCGAGTGCGGTGCGTGTGGTGACCATGTCTGTCCCTGCCCTTCCTGAGTTGAGGTGTCGTGTGGGGGCGGTCGGCGCGGGTTCCCGCATCGACTCGGCAACTAGAACTGGCACCTGGCTGTCAACGGAACCCGTGCACCTGTCACACCGGGCTGTAAACCCATGTCACACCTGGGTTGCCACAGGTCACAAGCTGATCAACGGTGTCGACTCCGGCGGGTGATCCGCGCCACTGTGACAGCTCGACCCCTAGAATTCGATCCGTGAACCATCGCGATCAGGGGCGCGAAGCGTTGGCGCAACAGTTGAGGCAACTTCGTAGCGAACATCCGGAGCTGAGTTTGCGGACGATCGGACACCGCGCTCAGGTCAGCCACACCACCGTCTCGCGCGCACTCTCGACCGAGGACAAACTCCCCTCGTGGTCGTCGATCGCCGCGATCACCCGAGTCCTCGGCGGTGCCAGCGGCGACGTGCAACCGTTGTGGCTGTGGGCCTCTGCGGGCACGCCGCCGACGGCTGTCGACGAGCCCGCGCCGCAGCCCGAGCCGGAGCGTCACCCCTGGTTCGTCCCGGCATGTTCGGTCGTGACGATCGGGTTGATCATCTTGGCCATCGCGCACAACGCGATACCGGCGCAGTCGACCGCCGACCGCTGGCTCGGCGACGTCGCACAAACCGTGTTCGCCACCGCCGCGACCATCGCGTTCGGCAGCCGCGCGCGGCGTGCCGAGGGAGCCGACCGACGGTGGCTACTGCTTGCCTGTCTTGCCAGCGCCTGCTGGACCGTGGCGATGGTGTACTGGATCTTCGTGCACGACATCCGCGACGACCACCAGCTCGGCACCACGGTCGCCGAATTCGGCTTCCACGGCTACTCGCTGCTGATGATCGTCGCGATGTGGTTGCGCCTGCGCACCATCCACCCCACCTGGGCGCTCCGGATGCGCACGGGGCGCACCGTCGCGCTCATCGCGGTGGTCGCCTTGTCGGTCCCGTCCGCGATCTGGATCCTCACCGCGTTGCTCGACAACGACCCCGACAGCCCGGACGACATCCAGATCTGGCTGACCTACCTGTACCCGCTCGCCGACGGAGCCCTGTTCACGATAGCGTTGCTCGCGGCCTTGAGCGGCGCACGAATCACCCAGTCACGCCTGCTGGCGGCGGCATTCGGCGCGCACGCGATCGCGAGCGTGCTGGCCACCGTCTACACCGTCGCCGACGCCGCCACCGATCTGGTCGCCAGCGCGGAATTCGGCTTCACCACCTTCACCGCGCTACTCGCCCTCGCCGCCATCGCACCCACCGACAACCGCAACCGACCCCCGCGTCATCTCGGCATCGTTGTCCGCGTCATGCAAGCGGCAGGCCTGGCCGCGATCGCTGTGTACACCCTCACCCTCGCCACCGGAAACCTCCCGCCCGCCATTACTCCGTTCACCGCGGCGGCCCTCATAATCCTGCTCGTGGTCGCCCTCATCGCCAGCCTGCATCATCCGGCCATCACCTGAGGCGCTTCCGGAGTGGGTGCGCTGCGGGCACTAGGGAAGAATGAGGGCGTGATCGACGCTAGATGGAAGAAGTTCAGAGCTCAGCCGGGCGTTTCCGCGGGTGCCACCGCACCCACCGGCTGCTAGCTCGATGTCGGACCAGGAAGTGCCGGGCGGGGGATCCTCGCCTGGGCACGGCGGGCACAGGTTCGATGCGGTGGAACGTCTACGCAAGAAGCTCGAAGCGATGAAAGCGGCCGAGACGGGCGCTCCCGGAACGGGAGACAGCCCGGCGAAGGCCGCTCGGTTGCCGCGTCGCCCGCGGCGCATGTCGGAGGAAACCGCGGAAGAACCCGCGGAAGACGACACCTCAACCGTGACCCGGCTGCCGCGCCGTCCGCGGCGCATGTCGGAGGAAGCAAGCGAGCATTCCCCCAAAACGTGGCGTTCGGCAGGCGACTCCGTCTTCGACGCCGCCCCACCGACCAGGCCCGTGCTGCGCGCGGAGCTGGAGCAGGAAACCGGAACGTGGCATATCGGCCCCGCGTGGTACTCCGGCCCTGACGCCGATTCGCCCGCCATCGAGCAGGACGGCAGCGTCCTCGATTTCGGTGCGGCGCGGCGGAAAAAGGCCGGTGACGAGGCTCATGGCGTTGGTCTTCGGCGGGTGGCGAAGCCGCGCAGAATCGGCCAGAGTCCCGACGAGGGACCCGACACCGAGGGCGTGCGAGACAGCGACTCCGAATGATCGGGATGCGCAGGCCTCGGAGCTAGACACACCCAGCGGCGCTCGCGGCGACGGTGTGCAGACTGTCTCGATGCGCTCGGTTCGTGGCGATGAGTTGGTCGAGTGCGTCGCGGGTGTGGATGAGGTCGGTGATGTGTGCCGACAGCCGGTCTCGTTCCTGCAGCATGCGTTCCAGCGCGGCGTCCGAGGTGTCCGTGCTCGGCGCATCGACGCACGGCAGCAATTCGACGATGGTGCGGCTGGACAGACCTGCGGTGAACATCCGCTGGAGGAAGCCGACCCGGTCGACGGCGCTGTCCGGGTAGTGCCGTTGCCCGCTGGCGCTGCGGACGCTGGACAGGAGCTCCTGCTCCTCGTAGTACCGCAGGGATCTGATGCTGACTCCGGTTCGAGTCGCTAATTCGCCGATGCGCACGGTGCCCTCTCTGGTGTGACCTGTGGCATAAGGTCTTGCCCCTCACATCCATGTGAGATTTTAGCGTAGTTGTCACGCCGATCCGGGCGTACCGAGCACGAGGAGCCTGCTGTGACAACACTTTTCGACACCTACCAGCTCGGCGGTCTGACGCTGCCCAACCGGGTGGTGATGGCGCCGATGACGCGAGTCCGTGCCGCCGCGGGCGGCCTGGCGACGCCGTCGATGGCGACCTACTACGCCCAGCGGGCGACCGCGGGGTTGATCGTGACCGAGGGAGTGCAGCCCAGCCTGATCGGACAGTCCAACCCGGGGACGCCGGGTCTGTACACCAACGAGCAGGTCGCGGCGTGGCGTCCGGTGACCGCCGCGGTGCACGCCAACGGCGGGCGCCTGTTCGCGCAGATCATGCACGGCGGGCGGGTGTCGCATCCGGAGACGATCGGCATGCAACCCGCCGGGCCCTCGGCGATTCCCGCCGTCGGTTTGGTGTTCACGCCGTCAGGACGCCAACCCGCGCCGCTGCCGCGCGCGCTCGACCTCGCTGAAATCCCCGAGCACGCAGAGTCTTACGCCGACGCCGGTCGCCGTGCGGTCGAGGCAGGCTTCGACGGCGTCGAATTGCACGGCGCCAACGGCTATTTGATTTCGCAGTTCCTGTCCTCGAATGCCAACCTGCGCACGGATCGTTACGGCGGTTCGATCGCCAACCGGATCCGGTTCGCCGTCGAGGCGACCTCGGCGACCATTGCCGCCATCGGCGCGGCCAGGACCGGCATTCGGCTCTCGCCCGGCGCAACCTTCTGGGGCGTCGAAGAATCCGACGTGCTCGAGCTGTACACCGCGCTGCTGACCGAGTTGGCCAGGCTCGAGGTGGCCTACATTCATCTCGAAGCCACCGCCGACGAAGAGATCCTGGTCGAGCTGCGCCGCGCGTGGCCGGGCACGCTGATCATGAACCCGGTGCTGCCCATGGGGCCGAAGCTGGTCGGGCGCGCCGAGGCCGATCACTGGCTCGGCCTCGGCGCCGAACTCATCAGCTTCGGCCGCGCCTTCATCGCCAACCCCGACCTCGTCGAACGGCTGCGCAACGCCCTCCCGATGGCGCCCGTCGAGGAGGACACCTACTACCAGGGTGGCGACACCGGCTACTTGACCTACCCGGCATATCAGTACAGCGCTTGAACCTCAGCTGCCGCAGCGGGATTCGCGACAGCGGTCCCGCAGCGGTAGCGGCACCTCAGTCGTCCGGTCCAGGGACGTCAGAGGATTCAGCCGCCAGTAGCCCCAAGAACCGAGGTCCGCGGCTCAGGTTCGCCAGCGGGCGGGGCCGCCTGCGGCGGGCTCGTAGCGGCAGAAGCGGCCGGTGCGCAGGGATGCGCGGAGGTGCGCGGCGCAGTGCGGGGCAGAGGTTTCGATGCGCGACACTGTCGCGCGCAATGCCTTGGTGACGCTGATGCGGGCGCGTTCCTCCTCGGTGGAGAAGGTGCGAGAACGCCCGCCGAGTGCGGTGATTCGCCGCAGCTCCGCGCGAATCGCCTCCCGCTCGGCCTCGACCCGCCGCGAGCGGTCGATATCACCGCTGAGGTCGGCGGCATCGGCTTCCGCGGCGAGGCGATCGAGTCGTTTTCGGTAGGCGCGGACGGCCTCGAAATCCTGGATCGGGTCGGCGGCAGTGGTTTCCACGATCGCGCCGCCGGAAGCCAGTCGCGCCGCGGCGATTTCGCGTCCCGGCGAACCGACCAGGAAGCGGAGGTAGCCGATGCCGCGCGAATCGCGGAGCCGAACGCGTTCGGCACCGGCGTGCAGAATCCAGTCGTCGTCCTCGCGGCGCAGTGCCCACTCGTCGGCGGCGGGCCGTCGCCGCTCCAAGAACAGGTGCATGCCCAAACGTGTTGCGATGGAGTCGGATCGGGCGCGCGCGGTCCCGGCGCGGGCCGCGTCGCCGTCGTGCCCGCGCCGTTCCAGCGCGTCCGCGAGCCCGGCCAGGGTGCGCGCGAGACCGGGCAGGGCGCCGATGTGGTCTTCGGCGGCGGCCGCGCGCTCGTAATGCTGGACGGCGGCGGTGTAATGGCCGAGCACGACACACATCGCACCGAGGTGGCGCTCGACCGGACCGTTGGTCATGTTGGCGCCGAACCAGATCACGAACCGGCCCGCGTAGGGCGTCAGCGCGGTCAGCAGACGCTGGCACGCGGCGGTGTCTGCGGTCAGCACCGCCGCCTCGCACGCATCGGCCATCGCACCGAGCCACCGCGGACCCGAGCCGTCGAGCAAACGCGGGAGGACCCGCTCCAATTCGATGCTTGCCTCGTCGAGACTGCCGCGCACGGCGAGCATCCTGGCCGCCGATGCTTCGTAATAGTGGCCGGGCGAGCGCCGCGCCGCTTCGGTGAACAACGCGATCGAGTGGTCTATCTGCTGCACAGGCCCGCAGTCCACCGCGATCGCCGTGGTGAGTGTCGTGACGATGCGGTCGATATCGGCGAACCGCACCCGGCGCCCGCGCGCCTGGATCGCGTCGATGAGTTCGCGGGCCGCGGCGTACCGTCCGCGCAGGATGGAGATCACGCCGTGGCGCGCGACGGCGGTGATCTCGGCGACCGGGTCGCCGGAGGTCGCGCGCTCGTAGGCGGCCAGCGTGCTTTCGGCTTCCGCGATCCGGCCCGTCTCCATGAGAATCACGAACCGCCAGAATGTCCCGTGCCACTCCAATACCTGGTTGCCGCAGGAACTTGCGAGCGCGACCATCCTGGTCACGTTCGCAAGCCGTGCGTCCAGGTCGTCCGGCGCCCAGAGCGCGTGCATTCCGGCGTGGATGACCTCGGCGATCGTTTGCGGGTCGCCGGCCAGCTCGGCCAGTTCGGTGGCTTCGGCGATCAGTGTCCGGCGCCGATCGACGGACGAGGCGTCACCCATCAGCTCGAACGCGAGACCGGCCAGCAGCGAGGCGCGTTGCGTCGGCGGCGCCGGCCGGTCCAAGGCCAATTCGAGCAGGCGAATGGTCGGCAGGTCGACGTCGAGGAAACCGATGTTGCGCCCGATCCGGCCCAGCGTCGACGCGCTCATCGTCACTCGCGGATATGTCCCGCGGTACGACGTCGCGAGCAGCGCGAGCTGGACGAGGGGATCGACGCCGTCGGGTAATCGGCGCACCTCGTCGACGAGCGCGGCCACGGTGCCCGGCACCCCACCGGAGGCCGCCCACACCGCGCGGGCCACGTCGGGTTGCGCGGAGCCGATCAGCGCCGCGGTCTGCTCCTCGGTGAATCTCGGCAGTGCGAATTCGGCGCCGACGCCCAACGGCACCGACGAGGTGACCACGAGCACGGTCGGGCGGGTGGCGAGGCGCGAGACGAACACGGCGAGGATCGCGAGCAGTTCGGGGCCGCCTCGGTCGATGTCGTCGATGGCGATGAGTTGTCGGCCGGTGGCCAGGATCTGCGCGCAGGCCGCGTCGATCTCGACCGCGGAGGGTGCCGCGAGCAGTTGTTCGGTGTCTTCCGGTGCGCCGCCCGCGCTGCGTAGCAGACTGGCCCAGGCGAAACCGGCAGGCTGGGTGGGCAGCACGGCGATCCGGCTGACCTCGATGCCCCTGTCGCTGGCCTGTCGCACCGCGTGATCGATCAGCAGTGTCTTACCGAGACCGGTGCCGCCGACCGCGACAATGACACCGCCGCGCCCCTCAGCGGTCGCCTCCAGCGCTGTCGCTATCGCCGACAGCTCCGGGTCCCTTCCGACGAAAGTCATGCGACCCACGGCCGTGCCGGCGAGGTGAGCACAACAACCTTTGCCTTCATGCCGGCTCCTTTTCGCTGTTTGGCGTTGGCGCGCTTTATTGTTCACGGCACCGGTTGTTTTGTTCCGGCGCGCGCAACCAGACAAACAATGTCCGGCCTGCGGCGCCCGGTGGATGTCAGGGAGGGGCGACGTGCCTCGACAAGAGCGGCCGCTGGACTCACCCAACGGGCCGTTGGGCGTGTTCGCCGCGCAGCTGCGCCTGCTTCGGGAGCAGGCAGGTAGCCCGACCTATCGCGAGTTGAGTGCGCTCGCGCACTACTCGCCTGCCGTGCTGTCCCAGGCAGCCGCCGGGCGGAAGCTGCCGACCTTGGCGGTGACCTTGGCCTATGTGAAGGCATGCGGAGGGGAACGCGAAGAGTGGCGGGCGCGCTGGTATGCGGTCGAGACGGAGCTGGCCTTCGCCGCGGACGCCATCAGCGGAGACGACGCGGCGGCCCCCGCACCCTACGTCGGGCTCGCCGCCTTCGAGCCGGGGGACGCCGAACGATTCTTCGGCAGGGATGAATTGGTCGCCGACCTGCTGTCCCGGGTACGCGAGCGACGGCTGCTCGGAGTGTTCGGCGCGTCGGGCTCGGGGAAGTCCTCGGCGCTGCGAGCAGGCCTGGTGGCCACCGCGCTGAGCGAAGGGGTGTTCGGCACCGGGCCACAGCCGACGTTGTTGTTCACCCCCGGACCGCATCCGCTGGAGGAGCTCGCGGTCCGGTTGGCGGAGTTGACCGGCGAGTCGGCGGTGACGCTCAAGGCCGAACTGAGCGCCGACTCCGGCAATCTGCATCTGCGCATCCGGCAGGCCATGATCGGCCAACCCGACGGCGCCGATCTGCTGATGGTGATCGATCAATTCGAGGAAGTGTTCACGCTCTGCCGCGCGCATCAGGAGCGGGCCGCGTTCATCGCGGCGCTGATCGCGGCGTCGACCGCGCCGACCAGCCGAGCCAGGGTGGTGCTCGGCGTGCGCGCCGACTTCTACGGCCACTGCCTGCAGTACCCCGAATTGGTTGCCGCGCTGCGTGATGCCCAGGTCCCGGTGGGTCCGATGAGCGCCGATCAGCTCAGGGATGCCATCGTCGAACCCGCCACGCGCGCAGGCCTGATCGCGGAGACCGCGCTGGTTTCCCGGTTGGTCGCCGAGGCGGCCGGGCAACCGGCGGTGTTGCCGTTGCTGTCGCACGCATTGCTGGAGACCTGGCGACGCAGGCGCGGCACCCGGCTCACCCTGGTCGGCTACGAGGAGACGGGCGGCATCGACCAGGCCATCGCCTACACGGCCGAGCAGGTCTACAACGGTCTCGACGCGACCGAAAAGCAGCTGGCGCGTGGGCTGTTCCTGCGGCTGACCGCGCCGGGCGAAGGCACCGAGGACACCAGACGCCGGGTGCCACGGGCCGAATTGGACACCGACCCGGCCACGACCTCGGTGCTCGAGACCCTGACCAACGCACGTCTGGTGACCGCCGACCGCGACCACGTCCAGATCGCGCACGAGGCACTGATCCGCGGCTGGCCGCGGCTGCGGGGCTGGCTCGACGACGACCGCGACGGACTACGTGTGCATCGCCATCTCACTGATGCCACGCAGGCCTGGGAATCGGTCGATCGAGATCCCGGTGCGCTGTATCGCGGTGCGCGCCTTACTCTTGCCCGCGATTGGGCCGCAGGCAACGACGCGACGCTGACCGACCGGGAACGGCGATTCGTCGCGGCGAGCGTGGCGGCCGAGGCCGCCGAGCAGGAGGCGGCCCGGCGGCGGACCAGGCGCCTGCGCCAGCTCGTCGCGTTGCTCACCGTGCTGTTGCTGATCGTGGCGATCTCGACCGTGTACGCGATGCGCGCCGAGCACACCGCCAAGGAGCAACGCGACCTCGCCGTCGCGCAGAAGATCGTCGTCGAGGCGCCGACCCTGGCCGAGACGGATCCCGGTCTGGCAGGCCAGCTCGTGCTGGCCGCATACCGGCTCGTCCCCACCATCGACACCCGCAGCGGCCTGCTCAGCGCCGCCGCACGGCCACGGTTCACTCGACTGGATCATCCGGACACCGTCACCTCGGTGTCGTTCAGTCCGGACGGGCGGGTGCTGGTCACCACCGACGACGACCGCCAGGTCCGGCTGTGGAACGTCGCGACGCTCGCCGATCCGCAGGTACTGGACGGACACACCGGAATCGTCACATCGTCCGCCTTCCGCGGGGACGGCCGGGTGCTGGCGACAGGCAGCGAGGACAGCTCGATTCGGTTGTGGGACATGACCGATCGCGACAGGCCGCCCACGGTCCTGCCGACTACGGCGCCCGTTCGGTCGGTGGCGTTCAGCCCCGACGGCGCCGTCATGATCTCCGGCGGCGACGACAAAATCGTGCGGCTGTGGAACGTCGCCGATCCCCGCAACGCCCGTCAGATCGGGACGCTGGACGGATACACCAACGCGGTGACGGCGGTCGCGTTCAGCTCGGACCGGCGCACCATCGCCACCGCCGACGGCAGCGTGCGGCTCTGGGATCTCAGCGATCCCGGACGAGCACGGTCGATCGGCTCGCTGGCGGAGGGGCAGAAGGTCTCAACGCTCGCCTTCGGCCCGGACGGACGCACCCTGCTCACCGGCGGAGCAGACAACACCGCTCGGCTCTGGGACACGGGCGTGCCGGATCGCGCTGCGGTTCTCGCGACGTTCCCCGGCCACACCGACGAGGTGAAGGCGGTGGCCATCAGCCAGGACGGCCGGACCGTCGCCGTCGCCAGCGCCGACCGGACCACCACGGTGTGGAACATCACCAATGTCCGCGAGCCGAGTCTCCTTGGCCAGAACGGACATACCGAAGGCGTCTACGCCGTCGCGTTCAGTCCGGACAGCCGTCTCATGGCGACCGGAAGCTGGGACAACTCCGCGCGGGTGTGGCCGCTGCCGGGACCGGTGCTGACCGGTCACACCGATCTGGTGCTGACCGTGGCGTTCAGTCCGGATGGTCGGGTCATGGCCTCGGCCGGGTGGGACGGCGTCCTGCGCATCTGGGACACCACCGACATGACCCGCCCCACCGTACTCAGCACCCTGCCGTACCCGAAACGGCTGCGGTCCATCGCATTTCGGCCGGACGGCCGGATCATGGCGGTCGCCGCGGACGACGGGCTCGTGCACCTGTGGGATCTCGCCGACCCGGCCCGCCCGGTCCGATCCGGGGTGCTCGCCGGGCATACCGGAATCGTGCGCGCCGTGGCGTTCAGCCCCGACGGACGCATCCTGCTCACCGGCGGCGAGGACCACACCGCACGAACGTGGGACGCCACCGACCCGAGCAAACCTCAGCAGCTCGCCGTCATGGAGGGGCACACGGATCGTGTGCTGGCCGTCGCGTTCAGCTCGGACGGCCACACCGTGGTCACCGGCAGCTACGACCGCACCGCCCGCCTGTGGGATGTCACCGACCCGCGACGGCCGACGTCGGGGGCCGTTCTCGCCGGGCACACCCACGTCGTGCGCGCGGTGGCCTTCAGCCCGGACGGCCGCACCGTGGCCACGGCAGGGTGGGACAGCACGGCCAGAGTGTGGGACACCGACGGCCGCCAGCTGGCCACGCTGCCCGGGCACACGGGCCAGGTCAACGGCGTCGCTTTCAGCTCGGACGGTAGGACATTGGCGACGGCAGGCAACGACGGCAGCGTGCGGCTCTGGGATGTGCGCCGACCCGATCACCCCGAGGTGCGCGCCATCCTCTCCGGGCACACCGACCTCGTCTACGCGCTGGCATTCCACCCGGACGGCCACACCCTGGCCTCGGCAGGACGCGACCGTGCCATCCGCATCTGGGAAACCGATGTCGATCAGGCGATCCAGCGGGTGTGCGACTGGAACGGACCCACCATCACCGAAGCCGAATGGGCCACCCGATTCGGGCAGTATCCCTACCATCCGCCCTGCTCCTAGCGACCATCGCAGGGTGTGACAGTCGAAGGCACGATTCGTTACCACCGAGGGAACGCCTACCAGGTGTGGATCGGTTTGTGAGGGGGATTGTGCTGGTGGTGGGTGTTTTTCGATGATAGGGACGCTGGGGGACTTCGGGTCGCGTTCGGGCTACGGGGCTGCCCCCGATGCCGCGGAGGTGCAGATTCTCGGCCCCGTGCGGGTCATCGACGGTGATCGCGATGTCGGCGTCGATCGTCCGTTGGAGCGGGCCGCGCTGGTCCGGCTCGCGCTGGCGCGTGGCACGCCGGTCTCGGATGGGCAACTGGCCGTGGATCTCTGGGGGGATGGCGAGCTGAACCGGCCTGCCGCGCGGCTGCGCGTGTTGATTTCGCGGCTGCGTGCGGCACTCGGCGCCCATGGCCATGCGGTAATGCGATCGCCCGCGGGGTACTGGACCACCGTTGCCGTCGGCGATCTGCTCGCGGCCGAGTCGGCGGCGGAACGCATGCACGCGGCTCGGCGGGCCGGCGATCACGCGGCGGTGCGGTCGGCCGCCGACGCCGCGTTACGGTGCTGGCGCGGACCGGCTTTGGCGGATCTGATGTCCCCGCCGTTCGCCGATGCGGAGGCGGCTCGGCTCGGCGAGTGGCGGCTGAGCCTGGTCGTGGCCGGCATGGAGGCGACGTTGCAGCTCGGTTCCGGTGCTGAAATGGCAACGGAACTAGCCACTTTGGTGTCCGAGCACCCGCTGCACGAGCCGCTCGCGCGCTTGTTCGCGTTGATGCTGTATCGAACCGGAAGTCAGGCAGACGCCCTCGATCGGCTCGGCCGGTTGCGGCGGACCCTGTCCGAGGAGCTCGGTGTCGACCCGACACCGGAAACCGCCGAGCTCGAGTTGCGCATTCTCCGGCACGATTCCTCGTTGCAACCGCCGAGGCTGCGGTATGCCGCAGCGGTCGAAGGCGCCAAAAGAACTGCCATCAACGGACATTCGGCAGCCAACGACACGTTCGTCGGCAGGCGGCGCGAGCTGGCAGACGTGCTTGACGGCCTCGAACAGCGCGGTGTGGTGACCGTCGTCGGCGGACCGGGGAGCGGCAAATCCCGGCTTGCGCTCGAGGCGGCGCAACGCGTCGCCGACTCCGGTGTGCCCGTGGTGTTCGTCGAACTGACGCCGATGCATCGCAAGGATTCGCTGTACCGGGCCATCGCCGTCGCGGTCGCAGGCGATGCGGGACCGGAGACCTGTCGAGAGTGGGTCACCGGCGCGATGTCAGGTGCGTTGCTGCTGCTCGACAACGCCGAGCACATGCTCGATGAGCTCACGGTGACCCTCGCTGGACTGATGGCGCAGATCCCCGGGCTCACCGTGCTGGTGACCTCGCGACGAAAGCTGGAGTTTCCCGGCGCGGTCGCGCTGCGGGTCGGGCCATTGGATGAGGCCGCGGGTCTCGAGCTGTTCGCCGAACGCGCCCTTCGGCCGGTCCCTGCCGGCCAGCGTCCCGAGCTGGCGGCGGTGTGCGCCGCGCTGGACTGGCTGCCGCTCGGCATCGAGCTGGCCGCAGGCCTCACCTCGATCTCGAGCATTCCGCAACTCGCGCAACGGATCAATGAACGGATCCGGCTGCTCATGGACGGTCGACGCGAAGCAGGCGATGATCGGCATGTCGGCCTGCGCGCGGTGTTGGACTGCAGCTATGCGCTGCTCGATCCGCTGGAACAGGCGGTGTTACGCCGGATATCGGTGTTCGCGGGTGGATTCGCGCTCGAATCGGCCGAGTGGGTGGTGCCGTCCGGTCGCCTCGAAAAGGACGATGTCGCACCGGCATTGGCGCGGCTGGTGGACCGCGGTCTGGTCGCCGTGTCGATGGACGCCGGCAACCGGCGTTTCTCGCTGCGGGAAACGGTGCGGGACTACGCCTCGACCATGCTGGTCGAGGCCGGGGAACGGGCGTCCACCCGGCAACAGCATGTCGCCTGGTGTCTGGAGTTGGTGCGGACGGCCGACGACGCTGGGTCCGGCCGCGCTACTGCCGCGGCGTTCGCCGAGTGGCCGAACGTGCTGGAGGCCTTGGAATATTCGGCAGGCGCGCCTTGGGAACATCTCGGTCTGCAGCTGGCCGTGGCCATGCACGCCCCATGGAAGGAGCGCGGGCGGTATCGCGACGCGAGCAGGCACTTCGAAGCGCTGATCAACGCCGCCGCGGCAACCGCCGAGGAACGGGCAAACGCGTTGAGCAAGTACGCGTTTCATCTGCTGATGGTCGATCGGCTCGACGAATCGGCGGACGTGTTCGCCAAAGCCGACGAACTGGCGGCAACGATGGACGACGACGGGCTCGTGCTCGAGATCTGCTACTACCGAGGGATCGTCGACATCAAACGTGGTCAACTCGGGGCAGCCGTTGCCACGTTGGAAGCCGGTGAAATGCATGCGCGGCGCATCGGTGACCGGAAGCGAATGCCGATGTTCGCGAACGCCAGTGGTGCCGCCGAACTGTTCGCCGGGCTGGCCGACGCCGGAATGGCCAACATCGAGCGAGCGATCCGGCTCCACGAAGAGTCCGGCAACGACCACGAGCTGGCCCGCGCGCTCAACAATCGGGCAGCGGCGCTGCTGGCCCTTGGCCGAAGTGCGGACGCGCTCGCCGCTGCCGACGAATCCGACAACTGCGTCCGGCGTTCCGGCAGCTACGCCAAGCGCGTGGACGAACGCCGAGTCCTGTCCCACAACGAGTTGATCCGTGCCGCCGTAGAACTGGCGGCCAATCGCTTGGACAACGCGGAACGGCATTGCCGCACAGCACAATCCTTCCTGAACGGCGGCATCAGCATGGCCGATATCGATCTAGCCTGGGTGCTGATCCGCAAAGGTGAACTGGCCGAAGCGAGGTCGCTGCTGGACAAGGTGTATGCCCACGTTATGCCCGGCGGCATCCAGTGGCTGGCCGTCCGCCCGGTCTCCGCCGCCCTCGCCCTCGCCACCGGCGAAGCGGAGACCGCCGCACTGCTCGTCGGACAGACAACCGGGTACTACGCCAGGTCAGGATTCGGTTGGCAGCGTCACGTCGATCGACTCCGAGATGTGCAACAGCAACTCGCCTCCCGCAGATCTGTGCGGGAGTAGGAACGCTGCTGGCTGAGCGAGTCAGATGCTGCCACAGCAGATCGGTGAGGAGCGGCGTGCGGTCTCGGTGAAACACCGTTGAGACACCCGTGAGACGGCGGTGTTGAAGACTTTCTTCGTTCCCGTGAGTCGCTCACTATTCGACAACCGCTACTGGGAGCCAGCGCTGTCCCACCTCGTGCCCGGCACACCACACGCTCCTGCCGGAGGGGAGAGTCCTTGTCGGCAAAGACGGCGACAAGGACTCCAGGCAGCTGCGTTGTGAACGGGTAGTGCCACGTACCGCGACCTGCTAGGCGAAGAAAGTTCGAATCATGTATGACATCATCACTTTTCGAGGTACCGGTGAACCGAGGGGGCCTGGCGGGGCGCCGACTGGAATGGTGGCCGAGGTTACCGATTTGTTGGATCCTTCGAAATTCCGTTGTGTGGAGCCGATTTGGCCTGCGCAGATCAGTTCCTTCGGCCCCGGCGGCACGGTGTTCTCGCCGTCGTTGGAGCGGTCTGTGGCGATCGGTGTCGCCGCGGGGGTCGCGGCGATCCGCGACACCGACAATGTGTGCGGCCTGATCAGTTACTCGCTCGGGGGAATCTGTGCGAGCACGATTCTCGAAGGTGTGGCGTCGGGGGAATTCGCCAATGATGACGGAAGTCCGCTCGACATCGCGTTTGCGATATTCATCGCCAATCCGTTACGCAGGAGCGGTGATTCGGTGCATGACAGGTGTGGTGGCGACACGCACGGACTGCACGGGGAGCACGGGCCGTGGCCGGATCTGGATGTGCGTGAATACGCCAACCCGTTCGATATCATCACCGCGAGTCCACCCGATTCGCCGCTGCGGTTCGTCGACGCGGCGGTCGGCCCGTTCTCTTTGGTCGAAGGTGCTCGGCTCGGCAACACCGGTCCGATGATCATCAGCGAACTCGTGCAGATGGTGACCATCCACCCGAATCAGAACGTCCATCGGTATCTCGCGGCGATCGAAGGTACCGCCGGATATCTCACGCCGTGGCCGCGCGGCACCCACACGGGCTACTCGGGCCAGGAATTCGACAACACCGGACAGACGTGGACCCAACACGCCGCCCACTACTTGAATTCGAAGTACTGACCTCGTAGGGAGGGACTTTGGCCCTTCCCTGTGCGATGCCGATCGTGGCACAGTCGATAGACGAGGGGCGACCAGGAGCGTCGATCATGAATGCTGCCGCACAACGCCGTTGGGTGAGCGCCGTCCTGCTGACTGCTGTCGCATTGACCGTGTCCGTCGCGTGTGGTGAGAGTGGGCGTGGCAGCCCGACTTCGACGCCAACGGGCACGCCACCGTCACAATCCTCCAGTCCGACCGCGGCTCCTTCTCCTAGCGCGCCGACCGCACCCGATCGCTTCGGCTATCAGCCGCTGTGGCCGTTCGAGAGTGTTGCCGCCGCGGACGTGTGGCAGCGTGCCTATCGTGACGGTGGGCATCAACCGTGGCATCTCGACGCCGAGACGACCGCATTGTCTTTCACCCAGCAGTATCTCGGCTATGCGAATGTCGACGCGGTGGTCGATACCTCGGTCCGCGATGAACAAGCCTGGGTGAGTGTGGGTTTCGACAATCCGAATGGTGACTCAGTGACTGCGGCGGTGGTGCATCTTGCCCGTATCGGCACTGGCTCGGATGCACCGTGGGAGGTGGTCGGCACCGACGACAGCACCCTCACGGTGACCGAACCCGGTTACGGGACAACGGTGAAGTCGCCGGTCACCGTCAGCGGCGTGCTATCGGGTGTCGACGAGAGCCTTCGGCTGCGAGTCCTCCGCTCGGATCAACAGCTACCCATCGGTGAGCGCGCTGGGATCCCCGCAGGCGGCGCGAATGCACCGTGGACCGCGAGCATCCCGTTCTCGACGAGCTGCCCAGCCGTCCTGACCGTCGCGGTCGCCACTGGCGGGCACGTGGCGGAAGTCGAGCGATTTGCCGTCACTGGTGTGCGGTGCTGAGCTAGCGACGGTCCGGGACTGCCCTAGGTGCAGACGTTGGTCGGCAGTCCCGGAACGATGCCACGGTGCGCGGCTGAGATGCCAACGGTCACGCGGGGACTTCGGGCAGCAGTGGGACGAGGCTGTCCCAGCGGCTGATTTCGCATCCGTTGGTCCGATTGAACGACGCATCTACGTGACGTCCCGCCCAGGTTCCCACTACGCGGGCAACCTCGGGTCCGCCGTACTGCTGCGTGCAGATGGCGTCTGCCGGCACCGGCGCGAAGGGATCCTGTCCCGGGCCGAAGCTTGCCAACTTCGCGCAGGCCGCGTCCGGGGCGGAATGGTCGCCGCCTGCGGGGTTGCACCACAGGTCAAATGTCCCGTTGGCGTTCGGGTTTGCGCTGTTGGACACCGTCAATACCAAGTGATCACGGCCGACTGGTTCGGCGGGGGCGGATCCCATCGCACATCCCGAAGCTAGGACAGCCATCGCAGCCGCGGCGGCGACACTGGCAGAACGTCGCTGGAAACTGCGGGTTCTGGTGAGTGCGTTCATGGCGCGGATTCGGGCCCTGAGGGTGTGAGCGGTCATCGAGTGTTTTCTCCTGTGCGTCGCGGGTACGGACCGAACGACTAGCAATATCGACCGTAGGCGACCGATCTTCAGCAATGGTTGAGCAATCATTAGAGATCTCTCAGAGCCGTGCTGAAGGTCCACTTTTCCAGGTCAGAGGCTTGTCGACTCTGCTAGCGTGAGTGTTTGCCTGATAATTGCCGGACTGTGTTTGGTGCACAGCACACGCAAGCCGGTCGATCTGAGCAAGGATGGGAGTCATGATGCGAGGCGTGCTGAAGTTCGCGGCAGTGTCGATCCTGCCGATGTTCGCAGTCGTAGTATCCGCGGGGCCCGCCGCCGCGGACCCGGTGCATTTCGAACCCGCACACATCGATGGCGGATCGGGATGTTCGGGAACGGTCAACGCCGAGGTTTCGGCGAGTCAGGGGCAGCAAGCCCGTGAATTCGCCGACTTCCACGATAGTTCGGCGCGGGTGACGGTGAACTTTGCCCGTGACGCCGCGACCGGTCCGTTCGGCTCGTTGTCGGCCGCACCGGGCGGCGGAAACACCTGCTCGATCCCCGCAACGGTCACGATGCGCAATCTGGACACCGGCGTGAGCAAAACCGAAACCCGCAGCACCCAGTACGACGGCCATTACGGCTGGAACGCCGCCTTTTTCACGCTCGAAGGTTCGGGCCGCGTTGCCGTTCAGGTGAGCACGAACCCCACCCCGAACGAGCTGGTCATCGACGTGCCCGCGCCCTACTGAGACCAGCGAATCGGTAAGGAGTGCATCCCGTAGATGCCCTCCACGCCGGTCGCTTCCGGAGTTCCGTCGAGTGTCAGTTCGGGCATCCGGGTCGAGAGATAGCTCAGCGCTTCAGCGAGTTCGGCGCGGGCGAGGTTCGCGCCGAGGCAGTAGTGGGCGCCCGCGCCGAAGGTGAGGACGCGGGTGTCGCGCTCGGCGGTGATGTCGAAGTCGTTGCCCTCCGGTGCTTCCCGGTTGGCGCGCTCGGCGCAGATCGCGAGGATCGTGTTCTCCGGGAACGTCACGTCGCGGTATTCGATCGGCGCGACGCAGATTCGCGCGGTGAACGGTGTGATCGGCTCCAGCCGTAGGATTTCCGACACCGCCTGGTCGACCAGGTCGGGACGGTCGCGCAACAGCGCCCATTGGTCGGGGTGCTCGGCGAACAGCCGGATGCCATGGGCGAGTTGGCTTTGCGTGGTGTCGACGCCGCCGGCGAGGACATTGAGCACCAGGTTCACGCACTCGTCGTGGGACAGTCCGGTGCCCTCGTCTTCGGCAGCAAGCAGCGCCCCGACCAGGTCGTCAGCGGGTTCGCTGCGGTGGCGCGCGAGGAGCGCCTCGACGTAGGCGTATGCCTCATCCAGCGCTTGTTCGATGCGCGGCAGTTCGGTGGACAGCGCCTTGACGTCGAATTGTTTCTGAATCCAATTCGACCACTCGTGCAGGCGCGGCGCGTCGTCCTCGGATGCGCCGAGCACCGTCGAGATCATGAGCGAGGCATAGGGTTTCGCGACCGCGGCGACGAATTCACAGGACGTCGACGGGCCGATGTCGGCACCGATCCTGGCCAGGAACTCGCGCATCGTCGGGCGCCAGCGATCCGCCGCGTGTGGGGTGAAGGCCGGACCGACGAGCTTGCGTAGCCGACGGTGCACGTCGCCGGACAGGTTGAGAATGTTGGCGTCGATGTGGCCGGCGAGCCTGCCGCCGCCTACTCCGAAGAACTGGGCGATCTCACGCCCGGGAAACGCTGTGTGCCGCGACCGCAGAAAGAACTCGCCCGCCGCACGCTCCAGCACCACGAAACCGAGTGGCGCGCGGGCCAACCACCCTTGCGCGGCTACCTCGGCCAGCCGCTCGTGGTAGACGGCGCCGGTCAGATCCGGTGCCAGATAGTCGAATTCGGGCAGGTCCAACGCGGTGACAGCGGTCATGACACTCAGTATCGCCAATCGACCATCGGTGCGTCCGACTTCGCCGAATAGGCAGCAGCGGCCGCCTGCCGCAGGCGAATTGCGCGTTCACGTCGAGGTGGGCGCGAGTCAATCCACCTCGATCAAGCGGGCGCACCCTTGTTGGGTTCGAGCGACCAACCGCCGACACCGTCGAGCACCAGCCTGGCGGTATGGTGCTGGTCCACCGTGGCGCGGTGCGCGGTGCTGACCACGATCAGGTCGGGCAGGTCGGTGCGAATCAGCCGGTACAGGGCGAATTCCAGTTCCTCGTCCACGGCCGAGGTCGCCTCGTCCAGGAAGGCTGCGGCGGGGCGGAGCAGGATGATCCTGGCGAAAGCGAGACGTTGCTGCTCGCCGGGGGAGAGGATGCTCGCCCAGTCGGCTGTCTCGTCCAGCCTGGGGACCAGGTGATCCAGTCGCACCTTGGCCAGCGCCGCGCCGAGCGCCGCGTCCGTGGTCTTATCGGGGGTCGCCGGATAGGTTGCTGCTGAGCGGAGGTCGCCGAGCGGAAGATAGGGCAGCTGGGACAAGAACATGGCGTCGGCCGGCAGTCCGGCGATACCGCTTGTGTACGGCCATAATTCGGCGATCGCGCGGAGCAGGGTGGTCTTGCCGCTGCCGGAGCGACCCTTGATCACCACCGCGTCCCCCGCACGCAGTCGCAGCCGCAGATCCGCGATGAGCACGTTACCGTCGGGCCTGGCCACCATGACCTTGTCCAGCTCTACCGCGTCGTCGAGCGTGCGTGCCCCGATCGCGGGCAGCTCGTGCGCCTGCGCGCAGGCCTTGCGCAGGCCGTCCAGTCGCATCAGGGTGGCGCGGAACGCGGCGAAATCGCGATAGCTGTTGCGGAAGAACGACAACGAGTTCTGGATGTGGCCGAAGGCTGCGGTCGTCTGCTGCACATCGCCGAGAGTCAGTTTGCCCGCGAAGAATTGCGGTGATTGCAGTAGCCACGGCAGGATCACGGCCACCTCGTTGGCGGCCTGGTTCCAGCCGATGAACCAGGTCGTGCGCAGCACCAGCCCGTGGTAGATGCTCAGCACTTTCGTGAAAAGTGTTAACAGTGACCGCTTTTCGGTGGCTTCACCGCGATAGAAGGCGACTCGCTCGGCGTTGTCGCGCAACCGCACCAGAGCGTACCGAAAGTGTGCCGTCGCGGCCTGGTAGTCGAAGCCGAGCCGGATCAGCGGGCGGCCGATCCAGAAGGCGCCGCTGGTGGCGATCAACACGAAGGTGAAGAGCAAAAATACCATGGCCCTGGGTATTTCGATACCGAACAGGCCCAGCGGCGCCGACAGCTCCCACAGGATCTTGGTGAACGACACCACCGAGAGCACCGCGGTCACCGCACCGAGCGACAGCGCTCTGGTGCTGGAGATCATGTCGCCGACGTCCTGCTGGATGCGCTGATCGGGATTGTCGATGGGGTCATCGATGAATCGAGTGCGGTAGTACGCCCGGTCATCGATCCATGCGGTGCTTACATGCTCGGTCAGCCAACGGCGCCAATCGATCTCGAAATGCTGGCCGAGGAAGAAGTCGAGCTGAGTCCGGGCTATGTCGACGACGGCGAGCAGACCGAACATGGCCAGCGAATGCACAAAAGCGCGCTGAGCCGCGTCGAGCGCTACCTGGTCCGCTCGCCCCATCACCTCGGCGGCTTTCTGCAGTGCCGTGAACATGTCGTTGCCTTGATAGGACAGCAGCACCTGCACGCGAACCATCAACACCGCGCTGAACAGCAGTGCCGCCGCGTACGCGCACGAACGCAATGCGGTCCGCCCGGTGAAGTACGCCCCGGTCACCCGCCGGAACTGCTTGCCCCACTTGGTGGTTCGCAGCAACACCACCGCGCACACCAGGAAGGTGACGCAGGTGCAGGCAAACGCGATCAGCACCCACCGTGCCGACTCGGCGAGCACGTCGCTCCAGTCCCGGGTCGCCAGCACCGCGGCCTCCGATCGCCTAGGGTCGATCAGCCAGTCGAGCGCCCGCCGCCTTGCGAGCAAACCCAAACGTTACTGCCTACCTGGGCAAACCCGGTGGAACCAACACGCGGCGTCGGCTTACCTGCCGCTGTGTTGCCCGATCAGCGTGGCGCGCCGAGGCGCTGGAGGGAGCCCGCTTCCGTCCTGGCTTCGGGTGTTCGGTGCTGTTCGTGGATGAATACCCACACTCGGGCGCCGTCGGTGACGGCCAGTCCGGCGGCGAGCACTCCGGTGGGCATGGTCACGGGGAGCATCGGCATGTCGGACTCCGTTTCTGCTGGCAATCGCCGATCGTCATGGAAGCTTGGGCGGTGTCGGCGGCCTTTCCGTCTATGTCGATCGACATAGAGTGCTGCGAGTATGATCTATGTCGATTGACATAGTCAAGAGGTGGGAAAGGGAGCCGCTGGTGGCAGGCGATACCCGCAAGCGCATGATCCGTCAGGCTGCGCTGCTGTTCCGGGCGCAGGGATACGCGGGAACCGGGATTCGAGAGGTGGCCGAGCGCGCCGGGGCCAACCGCGGCGTGATCTATCACCACTTCCCGGGCGGGAAACCGGAAATGGCCACCGAGGTCATGGCCTATATCGACGGCATGGTCAGCCCGGGCATCGCCGCGGTGTGCGCGACTCAGGAACCGATCCCGGCGATGCGCGCCATCCTGGAAGCCGCGAAGCTGGTCATGGCAGGCGGCGATCAGCCGGCCGGATGTCCCGTCGCGGCGATCGCGCTCGGCGCAGGTTCCGGCGAGCAGGCGCTGCGGTCGACGGCCCGTGCGATCTTCCGGCGCTGGCAAGTGCCGTTCCGGGAATGCTTGGCACGCAACGGTTTCGGTGAATCGGATGCCGCAAATCTGGCCACCCTGGTCATCGCCGGAATGGAAGGTGCGCTCATCTTGTGCCGGACCGAGGGTGCCACCGACCCGCTGGACCGGGTTGCCGCAGGGCTGGAACGCGCACTCAAACCCTAGAACCCGGTGCGGCACAACCTTATTACGCGAGAGTGTGTCATCGAGGCGACTGTGGGATGCCGAGCAGTGCGGCGAGTACGTCGTGGAGGACATCGAGGTCGCCGCTGAGGCCGATGACGGCGTCGTTGTAGAGGAATGCTTCGTTCAGGCGCGCGAGGGCGTACGCCAGCGTTGCGGGCTCCAGGGGCGGCTGGTAGCCGTCTTCATTGATCGCGCGTTCGATCAATGCGGTCACCAGGGCGACGGCACCGGGTTGGAAGGTGCCTGCTGCGGAGGTGAGGACCTGGAGCGCCGCTCGTTGTTCCAGCTCGATGTAGGCGCGAAAGGCGTTGTTGGTCATCAGCTTACGGTTGAACCCGTCGATGGTCTTCAGTACCCGATGTGCTCCGGTCACGTCGTCGGCGCGTTGCTCGGCGCGGCGGAACAGCACGGTGCAGTCGGTGAGCAACAGCGTGCCGATGAGTCCTTCCCGTGAGCCGAACCAGCGGTAGATGGTTGCTCGGCCCAGCCCGAGTTCGGCGGCGATTGCTTGGACGTCGATGCGCTGTTCGGCGGTGAACTGGCGCCGCGCGGCGACGAGCACGTCGTCGGGTTGCGCCGCCGCGGGGCGGCCACGGCCTGCGGGGTTGGCCCCTGCCTGCCACCCTTCGACGGGCGGGGTCGATCTAGGCACCGGACTCATGCGGGCGAGGTTACCGGCGTGCGAGGAGTGCCCGGTGGGCGAGACGTCCCCGCGTAGGTGTGGTGTGCTGCGGATCTCATACTCCCTGATCGGCCATGGGCATGCATCTCGTTGCCGATTATGTTACACATTACGAATATGTCTTATAGTCGGCTGTTGACAGGTCGCTTACCTGCACTTCCGCGCACCCCGGAGCGAGATCGATGAAACAACGAATCACGACCTACGCGCTGTTCGCCGCAGGCTGGATCCTGCTGCTGACCGCCGCGCCGACGGCGCACTTCGCCGCCTGGAACCTGCTGATACAGCTGGCGATCTTCATCCCGGTGGTGGCGATCCCGGCTTGGCGCACCGGCCGCATGTCCTCCGTCGACATCGCCTGGCCACTCGGCCTGGCCGCCATCGGCATCCAGACCTTCATTTTCGCGGAATCGTTGACGCCACTGACCATTACGGTCGGTGCGTGCTACACGGTCATCGGCGCCCGCATGGGAATCTGGGGAATCCGCATGTGGCGCCGCGGCGAATTCGACCACGAACTGCCGCGCTACGTCTATCAACGCCGTCGCTGGGAGCGCGCCGGATTCCGCAGTGAACGAGTCTCCTTGCAGTTCGAGATCTCCGTCCAGGCGCTGGCCAACGCCACCTTTCTCGCGATGCCCGCGATACTGATCTCCACCAACCATTCGACCCGGCTCGCCGCCGTCGAATGCCTCGCGATCCTGTTGTGGCTCATCGCCTATGGACTCGAAAGCCTCTCGGACCTACAGAAGAGTCGCTTCGCCGCGGCGGCGATCGCCAGCGACAACCGGACATCGATCTGCGACGTCGGCCTCTGGCGCTACAGCCGCCATCCCAACTATTTCTTCCAATGGACCCAGTGGGTGGCGCTCACGATCCTGGCCGTGCCGTCGGCGGTTGCGTTGCATGACCGCGTCTCGGTCGCGCAGGTGGCCTTGTTCATTCTTGGCCTGGGCCTTGCGGTTTACCTCATGTACAACACCCTGGTGGTCTACACCGGCGCTGTCCCCGCCGAGTACTACAGCGTGCGCAAACGGCCCGCCTACGCCGAATACCAAAAGACCGTCAACCGCTTTGTCCCCGGCCGACGACGTTCGATCTGACCCTGCCCGGCTCGGTGGCGACGAGTTTGCCGTGCTCGGTGAAATCTCCATGGCCGCACCAGAAGCCACCGCCGAGCGGTTGCGGCGAGGCCATCGCCGGGATGTAGCGGGCGCACGGCTCGTTGCGGTTCTGGACGTTACGCCGTCGATGGCTGAGATTGTTTGCCGGGCAATTGGTTACATCGATCTGATTGAGTGACTGCGCGGCCGGGCTGATCCCGGATAGCCTTGATCTATGGGTACCTCGGTGGCAGTCCCGTATCCGCCAGTGGCTGTTTTCCGGGAACCGGAGGGTGGGCAAGCGATAACGGATCTCGGCGCCGAAGTGCGGGCCGACGCGCAACGGACCGCGATCACCCTGGCCGAGGTCCCCACGCACGCTGGGCCGCTCGAACGGACCACGGCCTTGCGGTATGCGGTGACCGCGGCCGGCGAGCTGGTCGGCGGACTGTCGGTGACCGGCGGGCCGATCATCGGCGAGGAGCTGCCCGCAGAGTCGGTGAGCCAGTCGTTCTTTCGGGTTCGCGAGGTCGAGCTGTCGGATCAGCAGGCGGCCCTGCACGGTGTCCTCGTCGTCTATCGTGGCCTGCGGGATCTCTGTAGTGCCCCACTGTCCGGCGCCGACCTGGCGGTCGAGGTGGCGGGCATGCGACAGGCCGTGCTCGATCTCACCGGCACCACCGCGGCCGACGAGCCATCGGACGCACGCATCCCCGATGCCCAAGAGCCGGAACGGTTTTCGTTGGAGCGTCAATGGACCGCCAGGTGGATTGTCGGTCATCAGGTCCACGTACTGTTCAACATCTGTGCGGCGGTGGCCGTCACCGACGCGGCGCACCATCTGCGTAGCGGCGCGGCGGATCTCGCTCTGACGCGACTCGACGATGCGACCACCTACGTGCGCGGTTTTCCCGCAGCGATGATCCACGCAAGCACGATCCCGGTGGAGTACTACCTGGCCGCCGTCCGGCCGACGATGCAGCCACCGGACGTGACGATCCCGTTGAGTGGTCGGCAACACCGCGGCTACAAGACCTTTCGTGGCGCGATGAAGGATCTGCTCAGCGTGCTGCCGGAGACGTTCGAGGAACTGCACGACCGAGACCCGGAACTCGCCGAGGCCAGAGGCGCTCTGCTCGAAGCCGATCTGATCGACAGTGAACGCCATGTCACGCTTGCGTATTCGATGGTGCGGCAGCGTCGTTCCATCGCACAGTCACCCTCCGGGCCGGACAACGCCGTCGGCGAACTCCGGTCCATGCGGCATCGGCGGGCGGCGCACTATGCGCCACTGATTCGCTTCGGCGACCACTACGTCGCCGACGCAATAGCGGCTCTTCGCCACCGCTGAGGTCTTGCCCCCGCTGATGAGGAGACAGTGATGTCGCGCGAAACCAACCAGGCCACTGTCGATCTCGACGATCTGCGGATGAGTCCGGCGGATACCGCCGAGGTGGACCGCCTCGCCCGCACCTTGTGCCCCGAAGGGTGCGTGGATGACCCGAGCTGGGTGCGCAGCGCCAGGCATGCCAGCGATGCACTGCCGCTGTCGTTGCGGCGCGGTCTGCGAACATTCCGGCGGCACTCCGGGTTTCGGGGTATTCAGGTGATCCATGGCCTGCCGGTCGACGAGGCGATGCTGCCTGCGACGCCGTCGCTGCCGGACTCGGTGCAGCGGGACCCGACCGTCGCCGCGGCGGTGCTCACCATGCTCGCGTGTGTGCTCGGCGATCCGCTCGCATATCTGGCCGAGAAGTCCGGTGCGTTGGTGCAGGACGTCGTGCCGATTCGTGGAAAGGAGTCGTTCTCGGGAAACGCGGGCTCGGTGCTGCTGACCTTTCACAACGAGAACGCCTTTCATCAGCACGAACCGGACTATGTGCTGCTGCTGTGCCTGCGTGCCGACCACGACCGCGTCGCCGGGCTGCGCACTGCCTGCCTGCGCGAAGTGCTGCCACTCCTGCCCGAGGCAACCACACAAGTCCTGTCCGCGCCCGAATTCATCACTGCGCCACCACCATCCTTCGGTTCGGACGACACCGAGCGCGCACCGCAGCCGATCCTGTCCGGCGCTCCCGACGATCCGGACATCCGGATGGCGACCATCGCGACGCGGGCCCTGACTCCCCGTGCCGAGGCCGCTCTCGCCGATTTCGGCCGAGCCTGCGACCAGGCCGCGCACACGACCGTCCTCGAGCCGGGCGATCTGGTCGTCGTCGACAACCGGGTCACCGTGCACGGCCGCACCGCCTTCCGTCCCCGCTACGACGGCGCCGATCGCTGGCTGCAGCGCACCTTCGCCGTCACCGATCTGCGCCGTTCGCGCGACCACCGCCCCGACGACGGTTATGTCATCACGCGGTGACTCAGCGGTGCGATCGGCCGAAGCGAGACACCGAGATCCTGACCCCTGGATGAATCGCCATCCACGAGCGATGATGCACTGATTCCAGACGGAATCAGTCAGCGAGGTTGAGCATGCCCTCACTACTCGAAGTAACGACGCATTTCTTTCTCCAGGTCGCGATCATTCTCGCGACCTGTCGACTGCTCTGGCCGGTGTTCCGGCGGCTGGGCCAGGTCCAAGTGGTGGCGATCATGGCCGCCGGTTTCGTCTTGGGACCTTCGGTGCTGGGCTGGGCGTGGCCGTCGGCTCAGGAGTGGCTGTTTCCCGCGACATTGACGGTCGGCACGGCGACGATCACGCACCCGAACCTCACCGCCATCTATGTCGTCGGCCAGCTCGGTCTGGTGCTGTACATGTTCCTGGTCGGCGCCTCGTTCAAGCTGGAGATTCTCCGGTCGCATCTGGGCAAAGCGGGAGCCACCTCGGCCGCAGGTATCGGCGTGCCCTTGGTGCTGGGTGGCCTGGTCGGTGTGTGGATGGTCGCGCAAGGCGGCTATTTCACGAACAAGGTCAGCGCGTGGCAGGGCGGGTTGTTCGTCGCGGCGGCGGTCGCCATCACCGCGTTCCCGATGCTGGCCTGGATCATCTATGCCTCGGGCCTGTTGAATACCAGGCTCGGCACGATGTCGCTGTCTTGTGCGGCGGTCGACGACGTCTGTGCCTGGGTGTTGCTGGCCACGGTGGTCGCCACGACGAAGGGCAGCATGGGCGGCGCATTCCTCGCGATCGGCGGTGGCTTGGCCTTCCTGGTCTTCATGACCGTCGTCGCCCGACCTTTCTTGGCGCGGCTGAACACCTGGACGCCACGCGACGGCGACGGCGAAAGCGCAGGCGGACTGCCCGTTGTTCCGCTGACGATCGTGCTGCTCGTGGTGCTGTTGTCGAGCTGGTTCACCGACTACGTCGGCATCTACTCGGTGTTCGGCGCGTTCGTCGCGGGCACCGTGATGCCGCGCGGTGCGTTGCTCGACTCGATCCGCGAGCGATTCGAACCGTTGGCCGCCTATCTGCTGCTTCCGGCCTTCTTCATCTACTCCGGGCTCAACACCAAGCTCAGCCTGATCTTCGATGCCAAGGTGTTGGTGGTGGCGGCGGTCGTGCTTGTGGTGTCCTTCGCGGGCAAGTTCGGCGCGATCGGGCTGGTGGCTCGGTGGCAGGGGATGAGCTGGCGCGAAGCGGGTGCGATGGGCGCGCTCGCCAACGCACGCGGGTTGATGGAACTGATCCTGCTCAACATCGGCCTGACCGCGGGACTCATCACCGGCCAGCTCTACACAATCCTTGCGCTGATGACCATCGTGACGACCTTCGTGGCCACACCCGTGATGCGCATGTTCGAGCGCAGCGCATGGAAGAACGGTGTCGTCTTCGGGCCGTCCGGCGAGGAACGCCGAACCACGGAAAGCCGAACGCTGACCGATTGAACCGAACGCGCACTACCGGTAGCCGACCATTCGCTGATATGACGGTTGTAGCGACCGACCAGTTGGCATCACGACCGAAGGAGTCCGCTCATGTCCGACAGCACCGTTGGCACGTCCTGGCGACGCCCGACCCTCATCGCGACGCTCATCGCCGCGTTCATCACGCAGAACTCGATCGCGCTGCCCTATGTGCGGCGCAACGGGCCGAAGTCGGTGCAGGACTTCTTCATCGGCGACATCTACAAGACGGTGCCGGGCCGCTTCGCCATGGTCGACCTCGGCTTCGTGGTGCTCGGCTTCCATGCGTGGGCCTTCGCCGAAGCGCGGCGGCTCGGCATCGTGCGCTGGTGGGCTGCCTCGTTCGTGCTGACCTTTTCGGTGGGCATCGCCACCGCGATACCGTTCTTCCTGCTGGTTCGCGACTGGGCGGACGGCAAAGAGCAGTGATCGGTTGTGATTGAACTGTGATCGCAACATGATTGCTTGTGTTGTGGGGTATTAAGCTGTCTCAACTCAATTTTAGAAGCTGACGCCCAGCGCGTCGGTTCCTTCGGCGGGTCCTACCCTTGCCTTTACGGCGTAGGACCAACGATCCGATACGCGATCGACCCCGAAGGAAAATTCATGGGCAAACACAGTGCACCTCGCAAAAGCTATGTCGCAACGCGATTGGCAATGCTGTCGACCGCGACGTTGATCGGCGTGGGCATCGCGACCACCAGCGGCGCGGGACAGGCTGTGGCCGCGGAGGATTCGTTCGGCGGCCCGGGCGACTCGTTCGATGACTTCTTCGGCGGTGGGGGTGACTCGTTCGGTGACTCCTTTGGTGGTGGGGGTGACTCGTTCGGTGACTCCTTTGGTGGCGGGGGTGATTCGTTCGGTGATTCCTTTGGTGGTGTAGGGGATTCTTTCGGTGAATTATTCAGTGGTGGACAGGATTCGTCTGGTGATTCCTTCGGCGGTGGACAGAATTCGTTCGGTGACCTCTTCGGTGGCGGAGAGGATTCACTGACTGACATCTTCGGTGGTGGTGAGGACGATTCGTCTGCTGATTCCTTTGGTGGCGGGGAGGACTCGTTCAGCGACCTCTTCGGTGGTGATTCCGGCGAGGGCGCAGAGGAGAGTGCCGGTGACAGCGGCGATGGCGCCGCCGATGCCTTGGGTGGACTCGGTGATTTGAGCAAGGTGTTGGGTGCTCTGGGTGGCGGGGACTCCAGTAAGAGCGCTGGAGGCGCGGGTGACGCGTTGGGTGGACTTGGTGATTTGAGCAAGGTGTTGGGCGCCTTGGGCGGTGGCGACTCAGGCAAGGGCGCTGGAGCAGCCGGTAAGAGCGCTGGAGGTGCGGGCGATTCCCTGAGCACACTCGGCGATGCGGGCAAAGCCTTGACTGCACTCGGCGGCGCGAGCACCGCACTGGGCGGACTCGGCGGCGTCGGCCCCGCCCTCACGGGCGCGGGCACTGCACTGAGCGCACTCGGCACTCTCGGCTCGCTCGCGGGTGGAAAGTAGCTAGCCGGCGGAACCGGTACGGCTCTTGCTCTGCCTCGCCAAATCTAGGCGGGCGGTGCAAAGCCGCAGCCGCCCAGCGGTCGTGCACAGGGCAGACGGAATCGGAGATCCGTTGCTGGACAGGTGATCACGGGGAACTGGTGCAGGTCGGCTCTCGGGCGATGCCAGCACCAGTTCCCCACGATCGGTCGACCAAATGACTTACCAGCGTTCGATACGTCGTTATCGTCGGCCGGGGTCGTACTCGTACGCGTTCGGTGGCAGACCGGGTCGGGTCGGGAACTGGGTGATCCGCACGTCAGTCGCGATGCCGATCTGGCCGAGAACGAGGGGCATCATGCAGTCCCGGGACGGACGGGCCGCGCCTGCGAATCCCGTGACCGACTTGGGGTAGGCCCCGAACACCGGACTGCCACCGGCCAGATTCAGCCCGAAGCAGTCGACTTCCAGGATGTACGCACCGTCACCGTCGCAATGCGCTGTTGCGCTGGTCAGTCCACGATCGAGTGCGCAGCCTTGCGGCTCGGCCGCTGCCGAACCGGACGCTAACGTGATTGTCGCGGCGGCGCTCGCCACCAAGACCGACGTACCGACGAAACTTCGAGCCAAACTCATAAACCAGGTCCTCCGCATCTGAGTCGAACGAAATGGTGAGCCGATCCAAGCAAGGCTTCCGCAAACCCCTAGTTGTCGAAAGACCTCAGAGTTCGGGGCCGGTGGTGAACTGTACGTGGCCCGGTCCGTTCGGCCCGGCCTCAGGCGCGCGTCGGTTCCCGTCGAAGCGCGATGGTGGCGCACGCGGTGGCCAGCAGCCAGATGACCGGTCCCACAGTGCCACCGATGAGATCGACATGGCCGGGCGCTACGAGGAGAACGAGGAAGGCCAGATCGACCACGCCGAGCACGGCGACGTTCAGCCAGTAGCCGGCATGGCTGTTCACCCGGTTCATGGTCACCGCGACGAAGATGGCTTGCGCCCCGAGCGTGCTCACGCAGAGGAAGTACAGCAGGCTTTCCGCCGCCAGTTCGGTGGCGGGCGCGCCGTCGGTGAGGTCACCGATCACCATGGAAACGCCGAGCCCCATGTGCAGCAGGCCCCAAAGCACGTACAACACAGCAGTACTCGTCGACCATCGACGACTATCTGTCATCTTGACTCCACCCCGTATGAATTATGTTGGCCTGTCGAGATTTCCGGCCTGCGCCTGGACCCTATGGCCTTCCGGATGCGCGCCGCATCAGGGTGATCACCGATCTTTCGGCTGCCGTCCTACGGCCGTCGTAGCACCGGCGATCGTTCCTGCGCTGTATCCGAATTCCATGCTCGGCGGTCTTATTGGTGCAGGGTTTCGTTACGCAGTGTTTCGGATCACTGCGTTCGAGGCCAACGACGTTCTCGAAGAATGATGCCGGTCTCCTCAAAGGTGCGGAGACCGGCATTCGTTCGTGCGCTCGGTGCGAAATGCTGTGCACCGGAGCAGAGTTCACAGCGGGATGTTCTTGTGATGGCTCGGGCGGGTGGGCGCTGCGGCCAGTGCGGCCGCGAGGGTGGAGCGGGTCTTGGCCGGGTCGATCACCTTGTCGACAACGCCGATCGACACTGCCCGGTCCACGCCGCCTGCGATGGCCTCGTGTTCGGCGGTCAACCGTTCCAGTGTCGCCTCGCGTTCGGTGTCGGGAACGGCGGCGAGTGCCTTCTTGTGCAGAATCCCCACGGCCGCTTTGGCGCCCATGACCGCGACTTCGGCGCCGGGCCAGGCATAGACCGCGGTGGCGCCGAGAGCGCGAGCGTTCATGGCGATGTAGGCGCCGCCGTAGATCTTGCGGGTGACCAGGGTGACGCGCGGGACGCGCGCTTCGGCGAAGGCGTGCAACAGTTTTGCGCCGCGACGCACCACGCCGTCCCACTCCTGGGCGACGCCGGGAAGGTAGCCGGGCACGTCGGCGACGACGATCAGCGGTATGCCGAAGCCGTCGCACAGTCGCACGAAACGTGCCGCCTTTTCCGCGCTCGCGGAGTCCAGGCAACCACCGAGGCGCAGCGGGTTGTTCGCGACCACGCCGACGGTGCGCCCACCGAGGCGACCGAGGCCGGTGACCATGCTGCGGGCGTAGCCCCCTTGCAGCTCCTCGAACGAACTCTCGCCTTCGACGTTGTCGAGGAGTTCGTGGATGATCGGGTGCACGTCGTAGGCGCGCTTGGCCGAAGCGGGCAGCATGGCCTGCAGGTCCACATCGCCGTGTGCGGCTGCGGCCAAGTCGAATTCGCCCTGTTCTGCGCACATCGACACCAGTCTGCGGGCCCGCCGCACCGCGTCGGCCTCGTCGGCGGCGACGATGTGGCTGACGCCGGACTTCGTGCCGTGAGTGCGCGGACCGCCGAGCGTCGCCATGTCGACGTGCTCGCCGGTCACGCTGCGGACGACGTCGGGTCCGGTGACGAAGATCCGCCCTTCCGGGGCCATGATGACGATGTCGGTGAGCGCAGGTCCGTATGCGGCGCCGCCCGCGGCGAAACCGACCACCACGGAGATCTGCGGGACCAGGCCGGAGGCGCGCACCATGGCCTCGAAGACGAGGCCGACGGCGTGCAGCGCTTCGACGCCCTCGGCCAGGCGCGCGCCGCCGGAGTGCCAGATGCCGACCACGGGCAGTCGGGCATCGATGGCGGCATCGATCGCGGCGACGATGTGCGCGCACCCTTCGACGCCCATCGCGCCGCCCATCACCGTGGCATCGGAGCAATACGCGATCGTGCGCACGCCGTCGACGCGGCCGACGGCGGCCTGCACCCCGGACTTGTCGCGGGAGTGCAGCAAGCGCATGGTGTCGGGGTCGAAGAAGCTGCCGAGTCTGCCGAGCGGGTCGCGGGGGTCGGTGCGCGAAATCTCGGGTACCGCACCCACCGGCGACCCGGTGATCACGCCGCGCACGCGCCGAACGAGACGTGACGTTCGACGAGGGCAGCGACCTGATCCCAGCGCTGTTCCAGGTAGAAGTGCCCGCCGCCGAACGAATGCAAGGCGAACGCGCCGCTGGTGTGCCCGCGCCATTTCTCGATGTCCTTGCCGGACACCCGCGGATCCTGGGTGCCGCGCATGGCGACCGTCGGGCAGCTCACCACGGCTTCGGGCTCCGCGAGATACGTTTCGACCGCACGGTAATCGTTGCGCACCGCCGGAATGATCATGCGCAGCAGGTCGTCCTCGGCGAGCAGCCGATCGTCGGTGCCTGCGAGCCTGCGGATCTCGGTGAGCACATCGTCGTCGGTGGCCAGCGGAATCTGGTAGTCCGCGCGCAGCGACGGCGCGCGCCGACCGGAGACGAACAGCCGGATCGGGCTGTGCCCCAGTCGTTCCCAGCGCCGTGCCACCTCGAACGCCACGGTGGCGCCCATGCTGTGGCCGAAGAACATGGTCGGCACGCCGTCCGGCGGCAGCGCAAGCGCCACCTGCTCGGCCAGCTCGCGGATGTCATCGATGAACGGCTCGCGCATGCGGTCCTGCCGTCCCGGGTACTGCACCGCGCGCACCTCGATCGGCAGCGAAAGTGCCCGGGCCAGCGGCCGGTAGTAGACGGCCGAGCCGCCCGCGTGCGGGAAGCAGATCAGCCGCAGTGTCGCGGTGGGGGCGGGATGGAATGCGCGAATCCATCGCGCTTGGTGTTCGGTGTCCACCGATATAGCGCTGTTCATGGACTTTCCTCTCGGTCCGCTGCTGCAGGCTGTCGGTCTTAGTGAGACGCGCCACACTCGGCTGGATACATGTCCGATATCGGTTTCGGCGCCGTGGCCCCGGTGGCATGTTGTCCGGAACGGCGGATATGCCGCAGAACAACCGATTTCGTTGCTGGACTGGTAGCGGTTGCCCGCGTCACACCGACGTCGTGAATGACATCCAACGCATCCGAGCGCAGGAGAACCGCCTCATCTACGGCATGGAGAAGCAAGGTGGGTCGCCGAATCCGACACCATCGGCACATGCGACACCCTGCTGGAGGTCGTGCGGCGGGTCGGCGGAACAGTCGGAAAGGATTGAGGGACATGCACATTGCCGTCGTGGCTCGGGGGAGCCTTGGCAGGGGGGCACGGCGGCAGTCAGCCGTAGCGGTCGTCGACGCACTCCGCGTCGGCGGTCACCGTACCCGGCCGCGGTTACCCCGGCTGCGGACCGCGGAGGCGCCATGATCGTGCTGGATCTGGCCACCGAGCTGGAAGCCGCCGCGCATGCCGCGACAACGACCCTCACGTCCGGGCTGATCGAGGCGCTGCGCCGATTCCCGAACAGCACCGTGTCCGACGACGACAGCACGCTGAGTTTCGCGGCCGTCTACGAGGCGGCGCTGCGCCGAAGCGCCGTGCTGCGGGGCAGATTCGCCGTCGGTGACCCGGTGGTGTTGCGCTCGCGCAACACGATCGGCTTTCTGATCGACCTGCTCGGGTACCTGCTGGCCGGCCTGCGGCCGATCCTCACCGTCGGCACCGGCGTGAGTTCCGCGCAACTACGCCATATGCGTGAACGTGCCACGCCCGATTGCGATTTCGATTGGTCGGCGGTGGCGCTGTACCTGGCGTCCGCAGGCAGCTCCGGTGGTCCGAAACTGACACCGCGCACGCATACCGACTATGCGCTCAACATTTGGCTTGCCGCCCGCAACGCCGAATTGACACCGTACGACTGCTATCTGGTGTCGATTCCGGCCGCGCAGAATTACGCGCTGGCCTGCCCCGGCATCCTCGGCGCGCTGCTTTCGGGGTCGCGGGTCGCCTTGACATGGGCCACCGACTACGAGGGGATCAGCGCGGCCATCGCACGCCATCGCGCGACGGTGCTTCCGGTGCTGGCGACCCAGGCGCGACCGTGGTACGCCGCTGCGGCACAAGCAGATTCGCCGGTTCGGTTGGTGCAGGTGTGCGGGCGCGGGGTGACCGCCGCGGATGTGCACGCGCTCGGCGGGTTGTTCGGCGCCACCGTGCAGCACTCGTTCGGCACGGACGCGGGGCTGCTGTGCCAGTCCGCGCCATCCGACGATCTCGCGCGCCGGGCCGCGGGGATCGGCCGCCTGCTGTCCGAACGCGACGAGTTCCGCATCGTCGATCCCGATGCGGCGGGCCACGGTTGGCTCGAGGTGCGCGGTCCGTGCACGGTCACCACCTATCTGGCCGCACCGAATGTCGACACCACCACCTTCACCAAGGACGGCTGGCTGCGCACCGGGGATCTGGCGCGGGCGGTCGACGAGCGGCATTTCGTCGTGCACGCGCCCGAATGATGCACTGCTGAGCGATAACTGAACCCTGCACAGGTGTCCCCGGTCGGCCGCGCGCGACCGGGGACGCCTGCGTCATGGCCGCGTCGGTAAACGATCATGTGAGGTTCATCCCTCCTTGCTGTATCCGGAAGCCGCCCACCCGGCTCTATATCTCGACGGCATGTCTATGGCCAGGAGGTCAGGAACGTGATGAGCGACAACGTATTCGCGCGCGGCATCGGGGAACGATGCAGCGCGGCCGTGGCGGTGATCGGGCTGGCATGTTCGCTGGCCGGCGCGGACAACCCCGAGTCCTACTGGGATGTGCTGTGCGATGTCGCCGCGGCGATCCCGCCGACGTCGCCCGACCCGTGGCAGCTGCCGCCGGTGGACAGGCACGCCCCCGATCGACCGGACGGCACCGGCGAGTTCGACGCGGCGATGTTCGGGCTCTCGGCGCACGAGCTGGCCGCGCTGGATCCCGAAACCCGCTTGGTACTCGAATTAGGTTGGGCGGCAATGGAAGACTCGGGTACACCACCCGAGGTCTTGCGCGACGCCGAGGCCGCGGTGTTCCTCGGTGGCGACCAGGCCGTCCGCCTGGCTTACCAGAGCCTGCGCTCGGGGGTGGCCCGGCTGGCGTTGGCGGACAACGTGCACCTGCATCCCGGGGTGGAGCGTGCCCTCGGGTTCGCCCGCGGCAGTGCGCGGGTGGCGGTGCTGAAGCGGCTCGCCGACGCCGTCGCCGACGGCGACACCGTCTACTACGTGCTGGTCGGCGGGGGCGCCGGGCGCGACGGCGCGCCGCCCACCGTGCCGGATGCCGCCACCCAGCGGGCACTGCTGCAAGCCGCGTACGCAGGCGCCGAGCTGGCCTCGGCCAGCTGAATTCGGCGCGGAACCGTATCCGGACGTGGCACTCGGTGCTCCTGGTATGGACGAGGTAGGTGCGGCCAGGAGGTCTGGAACGTGAAGGGCAACAACGAACTCGGGCAGCAGCCCGGCGATGCGGGCCGCGAGGCCGTTGCAGTGATCGGATTGTCGTGTCGAGTCCCCGGCGCAGGCGACCACCAGGCCTTCTGGCGGATGCTGTGCGACGGCGCCGACGCGATCACGACGATCCCCGACGACCGATGGCCCGCCGAGGTTGCCGAGCTCGCGCAGTTCCGCCGCGCCGGATTGCTGGACCGGGTCGGTGAATTCGATGCAGGCTTCTTCGGGATCTCGCCCCGCGAGGCGGCCGCGATGGATCCCCGCCAGCGCCTCGCGCTCGAATTGAGCTGGGCGGCGCTGGAAGACGCCAGGATCACCCCGGATCGCCTGCGCGGCAGCGACACCGCCGTCTACTTCGGCGCAACCAGCGACGACTACGCGGCGCTGGTCGGCAGACACGGCGAGCAAGCCGTGTCGCACCACTCGCTCACCGGGTTGTGGCGTGGTGTGATCGCGAACCGGATCTCGCATCGCTTCGGCTTTCACGGGCCGAGCGTCACTGTCGACACGGCGCAGTCCTCGTCCCTGGTTGCCGTGTACCTGGCCGCCCAGAGCCTGTTGTCCGGCGATGCCGGGGTCGCACTTGCCGGTGGCGTGCACCTGAATCTGGTGCCGGACAGCACCCTTGCCTTGGCCCGCGCGGGCGCGCTCTCCCCGGACGGGATCAGCTACACCTTCGACGCCAGGGCCAACGGCTTCGTCCGCGGCGAGGGCGCGGGTGTTGTCGTGCTCAAGCGCCTCGCCGATGCCGTGGCCGACGGCGACCCGATCTATTGCGTGCTGCTCGGCGGCGCGGTGAACCACGACGGCGCCGGGCAGGCCTTGACCGTGCCCGATGCCGAGGCACAGCAGGCGGTGCTGCGCGCGGCCTACGACCGGGCCGGAGTGGATCCCGGCCAGGTCGGCTACGTCGAATTGCACGGCACCGGAACCCGTGCTGGCGACCCGGTCGAAGCGCGTGCCCTCGGCGCGGTCTTCGGCGCGGGGCGCGCGACGACGCAGCCGCTGCTGGTCGGCTCGGTGAAAACGAACATCGGGCACCTCGACGCCGCGGCAGGCGTGGCAGGCCTCATCAAGGTGGCGCTCTCGCTGCAGCACGGCATGCTGCCTGCGAGCTTGAACTACGCCGAGCCGAATCCGGCGATTCCCATGGACGAGTGGAAACTTCGGGTCGCCACCGCGGCGACGCCGTGGGCCGATGGCCCGCGGGTGGCCGGGGTGAGCTCGTTCGGTGTCGGCGGTGCGAACTGCCATCTGGTGCTCGGCGCCGCGCCGACCCGCGAGGCGCCGGATCGCTCCGCTGTCGTCGATGTTCCAGTGCCGGTGGCGATCTCCGGCGGATCGGCGGCGGCGTTGCGCGCCCAGGCCGCCCGGTTGCGGGAATGGGTTGCCGAGCATCCCGACCTGGCGCTGGCCGACCTCGCCTACTCGTCGTTGACCACGCGCGCGGCATTGGCTCAGCGCGGTGTCGTGCTCGCGGCCGATCGCACCGAATTGCAGGCTGGGCTGACCGCTTTGGTGGCGGGCGTGCCTGCGCCGGATGTGGTCAATGGCGTCGTGCGCGCGGGTACCGGTGTGGTGTGGGTGTTTCCGGGCCAGGGCTCGCAATGGCTCGGCATGGCGCTCGGGCTCTGGGACAGCCTGCCGGTGTTCGCGGCGCGGATGGACGAATGCGCGCGGGAACTCAGCGGTTTGGTCGATTGGTCGCTGCGTGCGGTGCTCGGCGACGAGGCCGCGCTGGCGCGGGTCGACGTGGTGCAGCCGACGCTGTTCGCGGTGATGGTGTCGCTGGCCGAGGTGTGGCGGACCGCAGGGGTCGTCCCCGACGCGGTGGTCGGGCACTCCCAGGGCGAGATCGCCGCCGCCTGCGCCGCGGGCCTGATCTCGCTGGCCGACGGCATGCGGCTGTCGGTCGGCCGCAGCAAGGCCATCGCCACCGAGCTGTCGGGGCGCGGCACGATGGCGTCGCTGGCTCTGCCCGCCGCCGAGGTGGACACCACCCGGGTGTCGGTCGCCGCGATCAACGGCCCGCAGGCGGTGGTGATCTCGGGCGATGTGGACGCGGTGCACGCCGTGGTCGCCGAGACGGTCGCGCGTGACGTGCGGGCCCGGGTCATCCCGGTCGACTACGCCTCGCACTCGACGCATGTGGAAGCGATCCGCGAGGAGGTGCTTGCGGCCGCGGCCGGAATCACGGTCACCGACAGCGGGATCGCGTTCTACTCCACGGTCGCAGGCGCCCGCCTCGACCCGGCCGAGCTCGATGCCGAGTACTGGTATCGCAATCTGCGCCAGCCGGTGCGGCTCTCGGAAACCGTTGCGGCGCTTGGTGCCGCGGGGCACTCGGTGTTCGTCGAGGTGAGCCCGCACCCGGTGCTGACAGGTCCGATCCAGGACACCGTCGAGGACGCGGTGGTGCAGGGCAGTCTGCGGCGCAACGAGCCCGAGCTGCGCCGGTTGCTGACCTCGTTGGCCGAGCTGTACACGGCGGGCGTTCCGGTGGAGCTGGCGGCATTGCTGCCGGGTGGTCACCCGATCGCGTTGCCTACCTATACATTCCAGCGGACTGCCTATTGGGTGGAGGGGAACGGCACGTTCCCGATGCCGGGATTCGCCAAGGGCGGCGGGCAGCCGGTCAGCGCACTACACGATGACTCCGATGACGAGGCAGCCGTTGCGTTTTCCGAACGCGAGCTGCGGCAGCTGGTACGCGCGCAGGCGGCGGCGGTGCTCGGCCACGCCGACGCGAGCGCGATCGAAACCGCGCACACCTTCAAGGAACAGGGCTTCGACTCGGTCACGGCAGTCGAACTGCGCAACCGACTGAACGCCGCGACCGGCTTGCGAGCACCGACCTCGCTGCTGTTCGACTATCCGACACCGGACGCGCTGGTGGCCCATCTCGTCGCCGAACTCGGCGGTGCCTCCGACGACGACCTAGAATCCAGCTCGGGCGCACGGCAATCGGTCGCCGACGACCCGATCGCGATCGTCGGCATGAGCTGCAGGCTGCCCGGCGGCGTGCGCAGCCCCGACCAACTGTGGACGTTGGTCGCCGACGGCGTCGACGCCATCGCGGAATTCCCCACCGACCGCGACTGGCCCGCGCTGCCGGACACCTTCGCCCCTGTCGGTGGATTCCTCTCTGACGTAGGCGATTTCGACGCAGGCTTCTTCCGGATCAGCCCGCGTGAGGCACAGACGATGGATCCGCAGCAGCGGCTGGTGCTCGAGGTGGCCTGGGAGGCACTCGAAAACGCCGGACAGGATCCGGCCGCGCTGCGCCGCAGCCGCACCGCCGTGTACCTCGGCGCGATGCCGCAGGACTATCTGCCGCGCTTGGACGATGTACCGGAGGCATTGGGCGGGCACGCCCTCACCGGATCCGCGAACAGCGTGATCTCCGGTCGCGTCGCCTACACCTTCGGCTTCGAAGGCCCCGCGGTCACCGTCGACACGGCCTGCTCGTCGTCGCTGGTGGCGATGCACCTGGCCGCGCAGTCGCTGCGGACAGGGGAGAGCACGCTGGCGCTGGCGGGCGGTGTGACCGTGATGTCGACGCCGGGCATGTTCGTTGAATTCGCCAGGCAGGGCGGGCTGGCCGGCGACGGTCGCTGCAAGGCGTTCGCCGACACCGCCGACGGCACCGGCTGGTCCGAGGGCGTCGGTGTCGTTGTGCTGGAACGCTTGTCGGACGCGCGCCACAACGGGCACCAGGTGCTCGCGGTGCTGCGCGGGTCCGCGATCAATCAGGACGGTGAATCCAACGGCCTGACCGCGCCGAACGGTCCCGCCCAGGAGCGCGTGATCCGGGCGGCGCTGCACAACGCGGGTCTTGCGCCCGCCGACGTGGACGCGGTCGAGGCACACGGCACCGGCACCAGCCTCGGCGACCCGATCGAGGCGCAGGCGCTGCTGGCCACCTACGGCCGCGAACGCACCGAACCGCTGTGGCTCGGCTCGCTGAAGTCGAACATCGGTCACGCCCAGGCCGCCGCAGGCGTCGCCGGGGTGATCAGGACGATCATGGCGATGCGGCACGGTGTCCTGCCACGCACCTTGCACGTGGACGAACCGTCGCACCGCGTCGACTGGTCCTCGGGTGCGGTGAAACTGCTGACCGAGCAACAGGATTGGCCGTTGCGGGACCGGCCGCGCCGGGCGGCGGTCTCCTCGTTCGGGATCAGCGGCACCAACGCGCACGTCATCCTCGAGCAGGGCGATCTCGTTGCCCCCGTGGCGGATTCACCGGACGCCGACCGCGCCGATGCGGTGCTGCCGTGGGTGGTGTCGGCGCGCACGGCCAGGACCCTCGCCGAGCAGGCGGCGCGACTGCATGCCGCGCTGGCCGAGGACACCACGACCGATCCTGCCGACGTGGCGGCCGCACTGCTGCGGCGGACCCGCTTCGATCAGCGGGCCGTTGTGCTCGGCAGTGACCGCGCCGAGCTGCTGGCCGGGCTGCAGGTGCTGGCCCGCGGCGAGCGCGCGGCAGGCGTGCTCACCGGCAGCGCGCAGGCCGCGCCGGGGGTCGGCGTGCTGTTCTCCGGACAGGGCAGCCAACGCCTCGGGATGGGTGTTGAACTGGCACAGCAGTTTCCGGTCTTCGCCGCGGCCTGGCATGCGGTGTGCGCCGAGCTCGATCCGCTGCTCGAGCACCCGCTCGGTGCGGTGGTGGCGGCCGCACCGGACACCGAGCTCGCCGCGCTGCTCGACGAAACGGCGCTGACCCAGCCCGCGTTGTTCGCCTTCGAGGTGGCCGCCTACCGGCTGCTGGAATCGTTCGGGGTCGAGCCGGCCGTGCTGGTCGGCCATTCCATCGGCGAGCTGGCCGCCGCCCATGTGGCAGGGGTGTTCTCGCTGGCGGACGCCGCGCGGCTGGTCGCGGCGCGCGGCCGGTTGATGCAAGCGCTGCCGCGCGACGGCGCGATGATCGCGGTCGAGGCGACCGAGGACGAGGTGCGCGAGATCCTCGCCGACTCGGCCGATCAGGTGTCCATCGCCGCGCTCAACGGGCCGACCTCGACCGTGCTGTCCGGCGCCGAAGCGCCTGCCGTCGAGGCGGCGGCGGCCCTGGCCGCGCAGGGCCGCAAGACAACTCGGCTGCGTGTCTCGCATGCTTTCCACTCGCCGTTGATGGAGCCGATGCTCGCCGAGTTCGCGGCGGTGGCCGCGACGGTCGACTACGCACCCGCGCGAATTCCGATGGTGTCCAACGTGACCGGTCTGCTCGCCGAGCAGGGCGAGTTGCAGCAGCCGGAGTACTGGGTGCGGCACGTCCGCGCCGCGGTCCGCTTCGCCGACGGTGTTCGCGCCGCCCTCGCGGCGGGCGCACAGGTGCTCGTCGAGGCGGGTCCGGACGCGTTGCTCACCGGCATGGCCGCCGAGACACTGGCGGAGACCTCGGACGAGGTGGCGGTGGTGCCCGTGCTGCGCCGCAATCGCTCCGAAACCCGTTGTTTTGCAGAGGCGTTGGCTCGACTGCACGTGGCCGGAGTGCCCGTCGACCTGGCTGCTCAGCCCGCCGTGACGCAGGGGCCTGGGCACCACGTGCACTTGCCGACCTACGCCTTCGACCACCAGCGCTACTGGGTTCGTGCGGTGTCGGCTGCCGGTGATCTGTCCGCCTCAGGCTTGACGACGGTCACCCACCCGTTCCTCGGTGCCGCCACCGACCTGGCGGTTGGCGGGCAGCGTGTCTTCACCGGCAGGCTGACCGTCGCCGACCACCCGTGGCTCACCGATCACACGATCTTCGGGACGCCGGTGTTCCCGGGAGCCGCGTTCGTGGAACTGGCGCTTCGCGCACTCGACGACACCCTCGGCGCAGTGGCTGTCGAGGACCTGACACTGCACGCGCCGCTCACCATGACCGGTGCGGTGGTGCTACAGCTCCTCGTCGGACCGGATCAGGCCGAATCGGAAACAAACGGTGCGGCAACGGAACCCGGCGTCCGCACGATCGACGTGTACAGCCGACCCGCGGACGGCTCCACCGGTGACTGGACCAGGCACGCGACCGGAAAGCTCACGGCAAGGCCGGTGGTCGCTCCCACAGCAGCCGAGTGGCCGCCGCGGCACGCCGCACCGGTCGACCTGGCCGGGTTCTACCCCGGACTGGTCGCGCACGGCTACGAGTACGGCCCCGCCTTCCGCGGCCTGCACGCACTGTGGCGGGCCGAGGACGAGGTGTTCGGCGAGATCGAGTTGCCCGCAACGGTTCCCGCGGCCGGATTCGCCGTGCACCCCGCGCTGTTCGATGCCGCACTGCACCCCATGCTTGCACTGCTCACTGATACCGATCCGGACGAAGTGCTACTGCCGTACGCCTGGCGCGGCATCGGTGTCCACGCGAGAGCAGGCACACGGGTCCGGGTGCAGTGCGCGCGCACCGGTCCCACCGAGGTCGCGCTGTCGATCATGACGCCTGAGGGCACACCGGTGCTCACCGTCGAATCTCTCGCGCTGATGCCCGCTACCGCAGGGCAGCTACGCGGCGGAGCCGACGGGCTGTACCGAATCGATTGGCCGACAGTGCCGGTGGGCGCTGTCCCTGCGGACCGGGCACCGACGATCCTGCATGTCGACGCGGAGTCGGGCCCGGTGCCGGAGGCGGCGCGCACGGTGGCACGGCGCGTCCTCGAAGCGGTGCAGGAGCGCCTCGCCGACGCCACGGCCACGGCGCCGCTGATCATCGCGACCAGGCACGCGGTCGCGGTCAGCGCGGCGGAGTCGCCCGATCTCGTGCTTGCCCCGGTCTGGGGCCTGGTGCGATCGGTGCAGGCCGAGCATCCGGATCGTTTCGTGCTGGTCGACACCGACGGACAGCGGGCATCGCTGCAACTGCTCGCCACGCTCGACCCGGCCGGTGAAACCCAGCTGGCGATCCGCGAGGGCGTGGCGCAGGTGCCGCGCCTGGCCACCGCGTCGGCCGACGGCCGCTCGGCGCACTGGAATCCGGGCGGCACGGTGCTGCTGAGCGGCGCCACCGGCGCGCTGGGCGCGCTGTTCGCCCGGCACCTGGTCGCCGCACACGGAGTGCGAAACTTGTTGCTGCTCAGCCGCCGTGGCGGCGCGGCATCCGGCGCGGATGCGCTCGCGGCCGAGCTCGCCGAGCTCGGTGCTCAGGTCACCTGGGCGGCGTGTGATCTCTCCGATGCCGAGGCGCTGGCCGGACGGATCGCCGAAATCCCAGCGCACGCACCGCTGTCCGCGGTCGTGCACCTGGCAGGTGTGCTCGACGACGGCGGCGTGGAAACCATGCGCGCCGAACAACTGGATCGAGTGTTCGCACCGAAGATCGATGCCGCGTGGCATCTGCACGAGCTGACCAAGGATCTGCCGCTGGCCGAGTTCGTGCTGTATTCCTCGATCGTCGGCACGGTCGGCAACGGCGGCCAGGCGAACTACGGCGCCGCGAACAGCTTCCTCGACGCGCTCGCCGCACATCGCACGGCGGCGGGGCTGCCCGCCCGTTCCTTGGCCTGGGGCCCTTGGGAACTCGGCATGGCCGGCGATCTGGACGAGGTGGCCATGGCCCGGTTCCGCCGGTCCGGGATGCGGCCGCTGCCCGCGGACACGGGCACCGCGCTGTTCGACGCGGCGCTGCGGGGCGAAGCGGCGGTGCTGGTTCCGGTGCTGCTCGATCGGGCCGCACTGCGGGCGGGGGAGCGTATCCCCGCGGTGCTGCGGGCACTGGTGCCCGCGGCGACACCGCGGACCGAGCCGGACGACACGCCTGCCTTTGCTGCCGAATTGGCTGGGCTCACGCCCGCCGAGCGGCGGGAACGGCTGATCGAGCTGCTGCTCTCGATCGCGGCGACCGTGCTCGACTACCCGGATCCCGACGATCTCGACGGCGACCTGTCGTTCAAGGAGATCGGCTTCGACTCACTCAGCGGAGTGGAGTTCCGTAACCAGGTCAAGCAGGACACCGGAGTTCAGGTCCCGGCCACCGTGATCTTCAACTACCCGACCACCGCCGCGCTCGCGGATCGGTTGCAGGAGTTGCTGTTCCCCGCCGAGGAGGCGGCGGACATCGACTTCGACGAGGCGGTGTCGGAGCTGGACAACGAGATCGACGCGCTCGACCTCGACGATCTGATCAACCGAGCCTTCAGCAGCGACTGAGCCCGCTGTAAGCCGGCGAACGGCCGCGCGACCGTCACCGAAAGGGGTCGCGCGGCCTTCTGCTGTCCGGAGTAGGTGAAAAGTATTGCGCTGCAACAACCTCGGGTGTATCCGGCGCCACTGCGTTGCGCTCTTTCAAGACGTCCGGTCCGTTGGTTGCCGCAGTGTCGCAGGCCCCGGTTTCCGGACATTGGCGTGTAAGGACACGGGAGGAATGGCATGGCCGTCGAGAAGCCGGACGTCGTCGGGGCGCTGCGCAGGTCGCTCAAGGAATCGGAGCGGCTGCGCCGCGAGAATCAGCAGCTGGCCGACCGGATCAGCGAGCCGCTGGCGATTGTCGGCATGAGCTGCCGGTACCCCGGCGGTGTCGGCTCGCCGGACGAGCTGTGGGAGTTGGTGACGCAGGGCCGAATCGGCACCTCCGAGTTCCCCACCGACCGCGGCTGGGACATCGCCAACCTCTACCACCCCGATCCCGATCACCCCGGGACCGCGTACACCCGTGAGGGCGCCTTCTTGGACGGCATGGCCGACTTCGACGCCGAATTCTTCGGGGTGAGCCCGCGCGAGGCGCTGGTGATGGACCCGCAACAGCGGCTGCTGCTCGAAACCGCCTGGGAGGCTTTCGAGGACGCCGGGATCGATCCGATCGCGCTGCGCGGCAGCGATACCGGTGTGTTCTGCGGCGTGATGTTCTCCGACTACCAGTACGTGGCGGGCGAGAGCGCGCGGCGCGCGGAGATCGAGGGCTATCTGGCCATCGCCTCGGCGCCGAGTGTGGCCTCGGGACGAATCAGCTTCGCGTACGGGCTGGAGGGCCCGTCGGTCACCGTCGACACCGCGTGCTCGGCGTCGCTGGTCGCCATCGACGTCGCCGCAAAGGCGCTGCGCGGCCGCGATTGCTCGCTGGCCCTGGTCGGCGGCGTCTCGGTGATGGTGCGGCCCAACCCGTTCATCGAATTCAGCCGCCAGCGGGCACTGTCGCCGGACGGGCGCTGCAAGGCCTACGCGGCCGCCGCGGACGGGGTCGGCTGGGGCGAGGGCGTCGGCCTGATTGTCCTGGAACGGCTTTCCGACGCCACCCGCAACGGACACCGGGTGCTTGCGGTATTGCGTGGTAGCGCGGTGAACCACGACGGCGCAAGCAACGGCTTGACCGCACCCAACGGCCCGTCGCAGGAGCGGGTGATCCGCTCGGCACTGGCGAACTCCGGGCTGACCGCGGCCGACGTGGACGTGGTCGAAGGCCACGGCACCGGAACCAAGCTCGGCGATCCGATCGAGGCGGAGGCGTTGCTGGCCACCTACGGCCAGCATCGGGACAACCCGCTGTGGCTCGGGTCGGTGAAGTCCAACATCGGGCACACCCAGGCAGCTGCCGGCGTGGCAGGGGTCATCAAGATGGTGCAGGCGATGCGCCACGAAATGCTGCCGCGCACCCTGCATGTGGACGCGCCGTCGCCGCACGTCGATTGGTCCTACGGCCGCGTCGAGCTGCTGACCGAGCCGCAGCGGTGGCAGCGTGGCGAGCGGCCGCGCCGGGCCGGGGTGTCTTCGTTCGGCGTCAGCGGCACCAATGCCCACGTGATTCTCGAAGAGGCGCCGGACATTCCGGTCGAGACGGCGGAGCCCGCCGCGACCGTGCGCCCGCCCGCGGTGCCGGTGTTGCTCTCAGCGCGCAGCGAAGGCGCACTGCGCGAACAGGCCGACCGGATCCGGGCGCACATGATCGCACGGCCCGAAATCTCCTATCTGGACGTTGCTTTCGCGCAGGCGACCACGCGCGCGTGGTTGGACCGGCGGGCCGTGATCGTGGCGGCCGATCGCGGCGACCTGTTGACCAAGCTGTCCGAGCTGAGCTCGGCCGAGCCTGCCGGGCGAGTGGTCGAGGGCCGCGTGCTCGCCTCGACTGTGAAGCCGGTGTTCGTGTTCCCCGGTCAGGGGGCGCAGTGGGTCGGTATGGCGGTTGAGTTGCTCGATACCGCACCGGTTTTCGCTGAGCGGCTGCGTGAATGCGGCAAGGCGTTGGCGGAGTTCACCGACTGGGATCTGGAAGCGGTGCTGCGCAGCGCTGACGGTGCGCCGTCGCTCGAGCGGGTCGATGTGGTGCAGCCCGCGTTGTGGGCAGTGATGGTGTCGCTGGCGGCACTGTGGCGCTCCTACGGTGTGGAACCCACCGCGGTGGTGGGTCATTCGCAGGGTGAGATTGCGGCCGCCGTGGTGGCTGGTGGTCTGTCGCTGACCGATGGCGCACGGGTCGCCGCCCTCCGGTCGCGGGCGATCGCACAGCATCTGGCCGGTCTCGGCGGCATGATGTCGGTGGCCGCGCCGGTAGAGCGGGTGACCGAGCTGCTCGCACCGTATGACGGAAGGGCCTCCATCGCGGCAGTCAATGGTCCTGCGGCGGTGGTTGTTTCGGGTGCGCCCGAGGCGCTGGACGCGCTGCTGGCGGTCTGCGAGGGTGCGGAGATCCGGGCCAGGCGGGTCGCGGTGGACTATGCCTCGCATTCGGCGCAGGTGGAGACCATCGAGGCGGAGTTGGCGACGCTGCTTGCGCCGGTGGCACCGCAGTCGGGGTCGATTCCGTTCTACTCGACGGTGACCGGCGAATTCGTCGACACCTCGGTGCTGGACGGCGGCTACTGGTATCGGAACCTGCGTGGCCGTGTCGGTTTCGAGCCTGCGATCCGCGCGTTGCTCGACCAGGGCGCCGGGTGCTTTGTCGAGATGTCCCCGCATCCGGTGCTGACGATGGCGGTCGAGGAGACGATCACCGCGCAGGGCGGTCAGGGACGTGCGGGCGTGCTCGGCTCGCTACGCCGCGACGACGGCGGATTCGACCGGTTCGTCACCTCGTTGGCCGAGGCACACGTGTGTGGTGTCGAGGTCGACTGGTCCGTGAGCTTCGCGGGAACGGGCGCGCAGCGGGTTTCCTTGCCTACCTACGCCTTCCAGCGGGAACGCTTCTGGCTGACCCCGGGCGTCGGCACCGGCGATGCGGCGGCGGCCGGGCTCGGCCGGGTGGCACATCCGATCCTGGCCGCCTCGGTGACGGTCGGTGACCGCGACGAATGGGTGTTCACCGGCCGCCTCTCGCACGACACCCAGCCGTGGCTGCGCGAGCACCTGGTGCTCGGCACCGCCATCGTGCCCGGCGCCGCACTGATCGAGCTGACCGCTGCCGCGGCGCGCACCGTCGGCTGCGACGTCATCGACGAATTGATTCTCGAAGCTCCGCTGACCCTCGATACCGACGCGGTGCGGCAGCTGCAGGTGGTCTTCGGCCCGGCGGACGGCGACGGCGCTCGCGCTGTGTCCCTGTACTCCCGCGTCGAAACCGCCAGCGACACTGAGGAACCGGTCGAGACGATCTGCCACGCGCGCGGCAAGGTCATCGCCGATCCGGAACCGACGCGGGCCGCTGTGCAATGGCCACCGGTCGGCGCAGAGCGAGTATCGGTCGACGACCTATACGAGCGACTGGCCGACGCGGGCCTCGAATACGGCCCGCTGTTCCAAGGCGTGCAAGCGGCCTGGCGCGACGGCAACGACATCTACACCGAGGTCGCCCTGCCCGACGACACCGAGGGCGACGAACTCGGCACCAACGCCGACGGTTTCGTCGTGCACCCGGCCCTGCTCGACGCCGCGCTGCACGGCGCGCTGTTGGACAAAGCACCGGGTTCGGCGCCCGATCTGCCGTTCTCGTGGTCCGGCGTGCGATTCGGGCAGCATGCCGGATCGCGGGTGCGGGCACGCATCAGCGCCGACGGCACCGCAGGCCTGCGCATCGATATTGTCGACGAGGGTGGCGCAAGCGTGGTGTCCGTGGACGGCCTCACCCTGCGCGCCGTGGCTCCCGGCCAGCTGGCCGGCGGCGCAGTGGCCCCTGCGCAGTCCCTGTTCCAGCTCGACTGGGCAGCAGTGCACTGGGACTCGTCGTCCGATGCGCAGCACACAGCGGAGATCGCCGTGCTGACCGCCGCGCAGGCCGCGGACATCGATGACCTCGATCGCGCGGTTGCCGCGGGCCAGCAGTCGCCCGACCTGGCGCTCGCCGCCCTCGAAAACCCGGACACCACAGGCGATCCGGTGGCCGCCGCGACCACCGTGACGGAATCGACGCTGGCCCTGGTGCAACGCTGGCTGACGGCCGAACACCTCAGTGCCGCAACACTCGTCGTGGTGACCAGGCAGGCCGTCGCGGTCGGCGCGGAGGCACCGGATCTGACGCAGTCCCCGGTATGGGGGCTGATCCGCAGCGCCCAGGCCGAGCATCCGGACCGGTTCCTGCTGGTCGACCTGGATACCGCCGTCGACCCGGAGCTGGACTGGTCCGCGCTGGCGGCGCTGGACGAACCACAGCTGGCGATGCGCGCCGGCGGGCTGTTCGCGCCGCGACTCGGCAAGGTCGCCGCGGCCCAGGAGGGCACCGGCTGGCGGCTGTCGAGCACCCGCAAGGGTTCCCTGGAGAACCTGGCGATCGTGCCGCACGACGGTGGGCGTCCGCTCGGCGTCGGCGAGGTGCGGATCGGCATCCGTGCCGCCGGTGTGAACTTCCGCGACGTCCTGATCGCGCTCGACCGGTATCCCGGCGACGCGCCGCTCGGCAGCGAGGCCGCCGGTGTCGTACTCGAAACCGGTTCCGGTGTCACCGATCTCGCGCCCGGCGACCGAGTGTTCGGCATCGTGCCCGACGCCTTCGGCCCGGTCTCGGTCGCCGATCGGCGCACCATCGCGCGGATGCCGGACACCCTCACTTTCGCCGAGGCCGCCGCGGTGCCGGTGGTGTACCTGACCGCCTACTACGGCCTGGTCGATCTGGCCGGACTGCAGGCAGGGGAGCGGCTGCTCGTGCACGCCGCCGCGGGCGGTGTCGGCATGGCGGCGGTGCAGCTCGCCAACCACTTCGGCGCCGAGGTGCTTGCCACCGCGAGCCCGGCGAAGTGGCAGGCCGTGCGGGCGCTGGGGGTACCCGAGGATCGCCTCGCCTCCTCGCGAGATCTGGGCTTCCGCACCGACTTCGCCGCCGTGACCGGCGGAGGCGGGGTCGATGTCGTGCTCAACTCGCTGGCCGGTGAATTCATCGACCGCACCCTCGAATTGTTGCCGCGCGGTGGCCGGTTCATCGAGATGGGCAAGACCGACCTGCGCGATCCGGACGTGGTCGCCCGCGAGCACGCCGGCGTGCGCTACCGCTCCTACGACCTGCTCGAGGCGGGGCCGGAGCGGATCCAAGAGATGCTGACCGAGATCGCCGGGCTGTTCACCGCCGGCGTGCTGGTGCCTTCGCCCATCCGGGCGTGGGACGTGCGCCAGGGCGCGGCCGCCTTCCGGTTCCTGCGCGAGGGCCGCAATGTCGGCAAGGTGGTGCTCACCGTGCCCGCACCGCTGGATCCGGACAGGACCGTGCTGATCACCGGTGGCACCGGTGGCCTGGGCGCGCTGGTGGCGAAACACCTTGTGGCGCAACACGGCGCACGGCACCTGCTGCTGGTGAGCCGTCGGGGCCCTGATGCGCCCGGCGCCAGGGAACTGATCGCCGAACTGTCTGCGGCAGGCGCGCACGCCGAGGTCGCCGCCTGCGACGCCGCCGACCGCGGCCAGCTGGCTGCGCTGCTCGACGGCCTCGACCGGCCGCTCACCGCGGTCGTGCACACCGCAGGTGTGCTCGACGACGGTGTCGTGGAAGCGCTGACACCGCAACAGCTTCGGCGGGTGTTGCGGCCCAAGCTCGACGCCGCATGGAACCTGCACGAGCTCACCGCGCATCGCGACCTCGCCGCGTTCGTCGTGTTCTCCTCGGCCGCAGGCATTCTCGGCAACCCGGGCCAGGCGAACTACGCGGCGGCCAACGCGGCCGTCGATGCACTCGCCGCAGTGCGCCGGGCCGCCGGACTTCCCGCCGTCTCGCTGGCCTGGGGGCTGTGGGCCGACGCGACCGGGATGACCGGGGAACTCGCCGAGGCGGACCTGGCCAGGATGGAACGCACCGGCATCGGTGCGATCACCGCCGACCTCGGTCTGCAGCTGTTCGATCAGGCCCTCACCGCGGATCCGGCGCTGCTTGCCCCCGTGCGCCTGAACCTGGCGGCACTGCGCAGTCAGGCCCGCGAGGGGCTGTTGCCCGCGCTGCTGCGCGACCTGGTCAAAGCACAGGCACGGCGGACGGGCAAGGGCGGTTCGCTGGCTCAACGGTTGGCAGGCGTGCCCGCCGAGGACCGCGAAGCGGTGGTGCTCGACCTGGTGCGTGCACAGGTGGCCTCCGTCCTCGGCCACGCAACGGCCGCGGCCATCGAGGACGAACGTGCTTTCAAAGACATCGGATTCGACTCGCTGGCCGCGGTCGAACTCCGCAATCGGCTCACCCAGGTGAGTGGGGTCCGGCTGCCCGCGACGCTGGTGTTCGACTACCCGACCCCGCTCGCCACGGCCCGGCTGCTGCTCACCGAGCTCGGCGGCGGCCCGGCAGAGCAGCGGCCGTCACCGGCCGTCGAACAGCTGCAGCGGCTCGAGCACCTGGTGCTCGGCGCGACCGCCGAGGACGCGGCGGCACTTGCCGAGCTGGAGCCGCGGCTGCGGGCACTGAGCCACCGGCTGCGCAGCCTGCTCGGCGGCGGCAACGACAACCCGGAGCCGGACGGCGGTGGCGACGACATCGACCTGGCCTCCGACAGCGAAATGTTCGACCTGATCGACAGGGAGCTCGGGGCGGCATGACCGGAACACGGACGAGAGACGGAGTTCTTCGATGAGCGACGACGCCCAGCAGAACGAGCAGAAACTGCGCACCTATCTGCGGAAGGTGACCACTGAACTGCGCACCGCCAACCGCAGGGTGCGCGAACTCGAGGACCGCGACAGCGAGCCGGTGGCGATCGTCGGCATGAGCTGCCGCTACCCCGGCGGCGCCGACACGCCGGAGGCGTTGTGGGAGTTGGTGGCTCATGGCCGCGACGCGATGACCCCGCTGCCCACCGATCGCGGCTGGGATCTGGAGCGGCTCTTCGAGCAGAGCGGGCACGGCACGGTCACCGCACGCAACGGCGGATTCATCGAGGGCGTCGGTGATTTCGATGCCGAGTTCTTCGGCATCAGCCCGCGTGAGGCACTGGCCATCGATCCGGCACAGCGGCTCACCTTGGAAGGCGCATGGGCGGCGCTCGAGGACGCGGGGATCGATCCGACCTCGTTGCGCGGCAGCGACACCGGTGTCTTCACCGGCGCGGTGACCTCCGACTACGGCGGCGCGATGCCGCCGGAGCTGGAAGGGTTCCGGCTGGCGGGCACGCAGGGCAGCGTGGTGTCCGGCCGCGTCGCCTACAGCCTCGGGCTGGAGGGTCCTGCGGTCACCGTCGACACCGCCTGCTCGTCGTCGCTGGTGGCAATGCACCTGGCGGCCAACGCATTGCGGTCGCGGGAATGCTCGCTGGCGCTGGCGGGCGGCGTGACCGTGCTGGCGGGGCCGTTCCTGTTCGTCGAGTTCAGCAGGCAGGGCGGGCTGGCCGCGGACGGACGATGCAAGGCATACGCGGCAGGCGCGGACGGCACCGGCTTCGCCGACGGCCTCGGCCTGCTTGTGCTGGAACGACTCTCGGACGCGCGGCGCAACGGCCGCCGCATCCTTGGCCTGCTGCGCGGCAGCGCGGTCAATCAGGACGGCGCGAGCAACGGGCTCACGGCGCCGAACGGTCCGTCGCAGGAGCGGGTGATCCGGGCCGCGCTCGCCGATGCCGGGCTCACCGCTGCCGAGATCGACGCGGTCGAAGGGCATGGCACCGGAACGCAATTGGGCGATCCGATCGAGGCGCGGGCGCTGCTGGCCACTTATGGGCGCGAGCGGATCGACGCGCCGCTGTGGCTCGGCTCGGTGAAATCCAATATCGGCCACACCTCCGCCGCGGCAGGCGTGGCCGGGGTGATCAAGATGGTGCAGGCCATGCGGCACGACCTGCTGCCGCGCACCTTGCACGCGAACGAGCCGTCACCGCACATCGATTGGGCCTCCGGGCAGGTGGAGCTGCTCACCGAGGAACGCGCATGGCGCGGTAACGGGCGGCCGCGCCGGGCCGCGGTGTCCTCGTTCGGCATCAGCGGCACCAACGCGCACGTGATTCTGGAGGAGGCGCCGAAGGTCAGCGTCGAACCCGATGCTGCGGAGACCGCACCGGTCTCGGCGCGGCAGTCGGGTGCGGTGCCAGTGGTCGTGTCGGGGCGCACCGAGGCCGCGCTGCGCGCGCAGGCGGCGCGGTTGCGGTCCGCACTCGCCGGGCAGCCCGACACGTTCCTGCCGGATGTCGGTTTCACTCAGGCGACTTCGCGGGCATTGCTGGAGCACCGTGCGGTCGTCACGGCCGCCGATACCGACGAACTGATCGCCGGGCTGGCCGCGATCGCCGACGGCGACGCCGGATCCGATGCGGCACTCGGGCGGTCGGTCGGCGGCAAGACCGCCTTCTTGTTCACCGGACAGGGTGCGCAGCGGACCCGGATGGGCGCCGGTCTGGCGCAGGCGTTTCCGGCATTCGCCGCGGCACTGGACGAGGTGTGCGCCGAACTGGATCCGCGGGTCGGCCGTTCGGTCCGCGCACTGCTCGCCGCGCCGAAGGACAGCCCCGAGGCGGAGCTGCTGAATGCGACCGAGTACACCCAGGTCGCGTTGTTCGCGGTCGAGGTCGCGCTGTTCCGGTTGGTCGAATCGTTCGGCGTGCGTGCCGATTACCTGATCGGCCACTCGGTCGGCGAGCTCGCCGCGGCCCATGTCGCCGGCGTGCTTTCGCTGGCCGACGCGGCCACCCTGGTGGTGGCACGCGGCCGATTGATGGGCGCGCTGCCGACGGGCGGCGCCATGATCGCGGTGCAGGCGAGCGAGGCCGAGGTAGCGGAGTCGCTGGCCGATTACGCAGGGCGACTGGTGATCTCGGGCGTCAACGGCCCGCAGGCGGTGGTGGTCTCCGGTGACGGTGCCGCCGCCGAGGAGTGGCTGGCAGGCTGGTCGGGCCGCAAGACCACCCGGCTGCGCGTCTCGCACGCCTTCCACTCGCCGCACATGGATCCCATGCTCGACGAATTCGAATCCGTCGCAAGGGGTTTGACCTTCCATGCGCCGACGGTGCCGATCGTGTCCAACGTGACGGGCACGCTGGCCACCGCCGCGGTGACCGAGCCGCGCTACTGGGTCGACCATGTGCGCCAAGCGGTGCGCTTCGCAGACGGCGTCGAGGAGCTCTTCCGGCTCGGGGTCCGCAAGTTCTTGGAGCTCGGCCCGGACGCGGTGCTGACCGCCATGGCCCGCCAGACCCTGGACGCGCAGGCCGACGAGGTGCTCACGGTCGCCGCACTGCGGGCCAGACGGTCCGAGTCGGCGACCTTCGCGACCTTCCTCGGCCGCGCGTCCCTCGCGGGCGTCCAGGTGGACTGGGCCGCCTACTACGCCGGAACCGGCGCGACACGAATCACGCTGCCCACCTACGCCTTCCAGCGGAAGCGGTATTGGCTCTCGCCGACTACCGGCAGCGGCGACCCCGGCGCCGCCGGGCTCGGCAGGCTCGATCATCCGCTGCTCGCCGCCGCGGTGAGCGTGGGCGACCGCGACGAATGGCTGTTCACCGGTCGGGTCAGCACCGAATCCCAGCCGTGGACCGGCGAACACCTGCTGCTCGGCAGCATGGTCGTGCCTGGCACTGCGCTGGTCGAGCTGGCGCTCACGGCCGGACGCCACATCGGGACGCCGGTGCTCGAGGAGTTGGTGCTCGAAGCACCCCTGGTGATGACCGCGGGTGTCACCCGTCAGCTGCAGGTTGTCGCGGGCGCCGCCGGAACGGACGGGCGCAGAGAGGTCGCCGTCTATTCGCGGCCCGAAACCGGCGACGACACCGACGGACCCGGCACCTGTCACGGCCGCGGCACCCTCGGCGCGGACGCCGAGCCCGCCATCGCATGGCCCGAGCAGTGGCCGCCCGCGGACGCCGACGAACTTCCGGTCGACGCACTGTACGGCCGCCTCGCCGACATCGGTTACGACTACGGGCCCGTGTTCCACGGCGTGCAGGCGGCCTGGCGTACCGCGACCGAAAGCTACGCGGAAGTCGTGCTGCCCGGCGCCGACGACGCCGCGTTGACCGACGGTGGCTACGGCATCCACCCGGCGCTGTTCGACGCGGCATTGCAGAGCGGGGTCATTCTGCTGACGGACGGTGTGTCCGGGCAGCGAATGCCCTTCAGTTGGAACGGTGTTCGCCTCGATCGCCCTGGCGCCACCCGACTGCGTGTGCGCGCCGCCGTCACCGGAGACTCGGCACTGCGCCTGGATGCCGTAGACGACAGCGGCGCTCCGGTCGTCTCGATCAAGGCGCTCGCGGTCCGACCGGTCGAACAGGACCGGCTCGGCGCAGGCGGGCCGGGTGGCGGTTCGGCCATGCACACGGTCGAGTGGGTGCCGGTCATCAGCGAAACCACCGGCGCTACCGGCGAAATCGTGCACCTCGACGATGCCACCGCGCTGGATGATCTGACTATCGGTGCCGCAACGCCGCGCGCGGTGGTGGTGCCGATCGTCGGCGCTGACGTGGCGATCCCGGCGGCGGTGCACGCGGCGACGCTGGACACACTCGGCCTGCTACAGCGGTGGCTGGCCGACGCACGATTCGCCGACGGCACCACCTTGGTCATCAGGACGCGGAATGCGGTGGCTGCCGCCGCCGATTCGACGCCGGATCCGGCGCGCGCGGCGGTGTGGGGCCTGGTGCACAGCGCTCAGTCCGAGCACCCTGGACGTTTCCTGCTCGTCGATGGCGATGCGGCGGAACTCGATTGGGCTTCCGCACTCGACACGGACGAACCGCAGCTCGCGTTCCGCAACGGAAAGCTGTTGGCACCTCGGCTGGCCCGCACCGACGTCGAGCCGTCCGGCACACCGTTCGGCGCCGACAGCACCGTGCTGATCACCGGCGGCACCGGCGGTTTGGGCGCTGTGCTGGCGCGGCACCTGGTGACCGCGCACGGGGTTCCGCGGTTGCTGTTGGTCAGCAGGCGCGGCGCGGCCGCAGACGGGGTGGCCGAACTGGTCGCCGAACTCGAATCCCTTGGTGCACAGGCGAGAGTCGAAGCCTGCGATGTCGCCGACCGGAATCAGCTTGCCGCACTGCTCGCGACGCTCGACCACCCGCCTACGGCCGTGGTGCACGCGGCGGGTGTCCTCGACGACGGCGTCATCGACGCGCTCACCCCGGAACAGGTGCAGCGGGTGCTTCGCCCCAAGTTGGACGCGGCCTGGCATCTGCACGAGCTGACCGCGGACGCGAAACTGTCCGCGTTCGTGCTGTTCTCGTCGGTCGCGGCGTTGATCGGCAGCCCGGGTCAGGGCAACTACGCCGCCGCCAACGCCGCGCTCGACGCGCTGGCCGCCGCGCGCAAGTCTGCGGGTCTGCCCGCGACGTCGCTGGCGTGGGGCCTGTGGGCTGAGGGCGGCATGGCCGGCGAGCTCACCGAAGCCGATCTGTCCCGTTTGGCTCGAACAGGTTTGGCCGCACTGCCGGTCGAGCAAGGACTCGCGCTGTTCGACCGCGCGGTCGGCCTGGACGCGGCGCTGCTTGCGCCGGTCCTGCTCGACACGGCGGTGTTGCGCACGCAGGCCAGGGCGGGTCAATTGCCCGCGCTGCTGCGCGGTCTGGTTCGAGTGCCGGTGCAGCGCAGCAAGTCCGGCGGCTCGCTGGCGCAGCAGTTGACCGGGCGCACCGAGGTCGAGCGCGAACGGACCGTGGTCGAGCTGGTGCGCGCCCAGGTGTCCTCCGTGCTCGGCTACGCCTCAGCGGCCGAGATCGGCGTTGACCGGGCTTTCAAGGATCTCGGCTTCGACTCGCTGAGCGCGGTCGAGCTCCGGAACCGGCTGAACCAGGCGACCGGCGTGCGACTGCCCGCGACCCTGGTCTTCGATCATCCGAACCCGATGGCGGTGGCCCGGCTGATCCTCGCCGAAATCGGTGGCACCGTGGAGGTTTCGCGCCCGGTGGCGCGCACCCGGCCGGTCGCCGCCGACGAGCCGCTCGCCATCGTCGGCATGGCGTGCCGCTACCCCGGCGGTGTCACGTCCCCCGACGAGCTGTGGGAACTGCTTGTCGCAGGCCGCGACGCGGTCTCTGGGCTGCCCGCCGACCGCGGCTGGGACCTGGACCGGATCTACGACCCCGACCCGGACCACGTCGGCACGGTGTACACGAAGGGCGGCGGCTTCCTGACCGAGCCCGACGTGTTCGACGCGGAGTTCTTCGGGATCAGCCCGCGCGAGGCGCTGGCCATGGACCCGCAGCAACGCTTGATGCTGGAGACCGCGTGGGAGGCGTTCGAGCACGCCGGGATCGACCCGACCTCGTTGCGCGGCAGCGAAACCGGCGTCTTCACCGGTGTCGTGACTACCGACTACGGCGGGGCGCTGTCCAGCGAGCTGGAGGGCTACCGGCTCACCGGCACCACGACGAGCGTGGTGTCCGGCCGGATCGCCTACACCCTCGGGCTGGAAGGTCCTGCGGTGTCGGTGGATACCGCCTGCTCGTCCTCGATGGTGGCGCTGCACGTTGCCTCGCAGGCGCTGCGGTCCGGTGACTGCTCGATGGCGCTGGTCGGCGGGGTGACCCTGCTGGCAGGCCCGTACCTGCTGACCGAGTTCAGCAGGCAGCGGGCGGTGTCGCCGGACGGCCGCTGCCGGTCCTACGCCGCGGGCGCGGACGGCACCGGCTTCGGTGACGGCGTCGGTGCGCTTGTGCTGGAACGGCTTTCCGATGCCGAACGCAACGGGCACCGAGTGCTCGCGGTGGTGCGCGGCAGCGCGATCAACCAGGACGGCGCCAGCAACGGGCTCACCGCGCCGAACGGTCCGTCGCAGGAGCGGGTGATCCGTGCCGCGCTGGCCAATGCGCGGCTGACACCGGCCGATGTCGATGTGGTAGAGGGCCATGGCACCGGCACCAAGCTCGGTGATCCGATCGAGGCACAGGCGCTGCTTGCCACCTACGGCCAGGAACGCGCGGGAGATCCGTTGTGGCTCGGCTCGATCAAGTCCAACATCGGGCACACCTCGGCCGCGGCCGGTGTCGCCAGCGTGATCAAGATGGTGCTGGCACTACGCAACGAGTTGTTGCCGCGCACCCTGCACGTGGATGCGCCGTCGCCACACGTGGATTGGGCGTCGGGGGCGGTCTCGCTGCTCACCGAGGCCAGGCCGTGGCAGACCAACGGCCATCCGCGCCGGGCCGGGGTGTCGTCCTTCGGCGTCAGCGGCACCAACGGGCACGTGATTCTGGAGGAGGCGCCGCGCGCGGCGGAGGTGGGTGCGCCGGTCGAGCCGACCGACGATCCGGCCGTCGTGCTCGTCTCCGGCCGCACGCCCGCGGCATTGCGGGCACAGGCAGACCGGTTGCGCGCCAACGTGCTTACCAGGCCGGATGTCTCGCTGCTCGACCTGGGCTACTCGACGGCAGCGACCCGCGCGCAGCTGGAGCATCGCGCGGCGGTGGTCGCCGCCGACCGTGACGTGCTGCTTGCCGGACTGGCCGCGGTGGCGATCGCCGAACCGGACGACCACGTGGTCGAGGGCCGGGTGCTCGCGACCGACGCGAAGCCGGTGTTCGTCTTCCCCGGTCAAGGTGCGCAGTGGGCCGGTATGGCAGTTGAGTTGCTCGATACCACAACGGCTTTCGCCGAGCGGCTGCGCGAATGCGGCAAGGCGTTGGCGGAGTTCACCGACTGGGACTTGGAAGCGGTGCTGCGCAGCGCTGACGGTGCGCCGTCGCTCGAGCGGGTCGATGTGGTGCAGCCCGCGTTGTGGGCAGTGATGGTGTCGCTGGCGGCACTATGGCGCGCGCATGGCGTGGAACCCATTGCCGTAGTGGGCCATTCGCAAGGAGAGATTGCGGCCGCCGTGGTGGCTGGTGGTCTGTCGCTGACCGACGGTGCCCGCGTTGCGGCATTGCGGTCGCGGGCGATCGCGCAGCATCTGGCGGGTCTCGGCGGCATGATGTCAGTTGCCGCACCGGAGGCGAGGGTGATCGAACTACTCGCACCGTACGACGGGCGAGTCTCGGTCGCGGCGGTGAACGGACCTGCGGCAGTGGTCGTTTCCGGTGCACCGGATGCGCTGGACGAGCTGCTCGCCGTCTGCGAGGGTGAGGGCATTCGGGCGCGCCGCGTCGCGGTGGACTATGCCTCGCATTCGGCACAGGTGGAAACCATCGAGGCGGAGTTGGCGACGCTACTCGCGCCGGTGGCGCCGCAGCCCGGTTCGATCCCGTTCTACTCCACGGTCACCGGCGAATTCGTCGACACCGAGATCCTCGACGGGAGCTACTGGTACCAGAACCTGCGTGGTCGTGTCGGTTTCGAGCCTGCGATCCGCGCACTGCTCGACCAGGGCGCCGGGTGCTTCGTGGAGATGTCCCCGCATCCGGTGCTGACCATGGCCGTCGAGCAGACCATCGCCGCACAGGGTGCGGAGAGCCGCGCCGGTGTGGTCGGCTCGCTACGCCGCGACGACGGTGGACGCGACCGGTTCGCGTTGTCGCTGGCCGAGGCGCACCTCACCGGTGTCTCGGTGAACTGGGCCGGGTTCCATGCCGGCGCCCGCGTCATCGACTTGCCGACCTACGCCTTTCAGCACGAACGCTTTTGGCTCGGCACGTCGGCCGCCAACTCGGGCGATGCGACGGCGGCCGGGCTGGATCGGATCGTGCACCCGGTGCTCGCGGCGGCGCTGCCGGTCGGCAACCGCGACGAATGGGTGTTCACCGGTCGGATGTCGCAGGACTCGCAGCCGTGGACCCGCGACCACGTGGTGTTCGGCATCGTGCTGGTGCCGGGTACCGCGCTGGTGGAGTTGGCGCTGACCGCGGGCGGTCACGTCGGTTGCCCGGTGGTGGACGAGCTGGTCATCGAGGCGCCGTTGATCCTGGAGGACGATGTCACTCGGCAAGTGCAGGTGACGGTCGGGACGCCGGGTAGCGACGGACGCCGCGAGGTGGTGATCTACTCCCGGCCCGAAACTCGAGCTGATGAACCTGCCGAGGCCACCTGCCACGCCAGAGGCTGGCTCGCCGCGTCCGCGGCCACGCCCGAGCTGTGGCCGGTGCAGTGGCCACCGTCCGGCGCCGAGCCGCTCACCGTCGACGAGCTCTACACCTTGGTCGGCAGACACGCGCAGCTCACCGACGTCGGCTTCGACTACGGACCGGCCTTCCGGGCCGTCCAGGCCGCGTGGCGGGTCGGTGACGACGTCTGCACCGAGCTGGTGTTGCCCGAATCCGCCGGTCCCGCTGACGGATTCGCCATTCACCCCGCGCTGTTCGACAGCGCGCTGCACGGCGGGCTCGGCATGCTCGACAACGGCGCGGACAGCCCGGGCGGCCTGCCGTTCTCGTGGTCCGGCGTGCAGCTGATCCGTCCTGGCCAGACCACATTGCGGGTGCGGATCGGCCTGGCCGATCCCACCGCGTTGCGGCTGGAGCTGGCCGACGCCGACGGACAGCCCGTGGCGAGTGTGCCGCGTCTCGATGTTCGTCCGGTCGAACAGGCGCAGCTCGAGGCGGCTCGCCAGGGCGGGCAGCGGGCGCTGTACCGGGTCGACTGGGCGCCGGTCCCCACCGGCCCCGCCCGGCCCGCCCGCATTGCGGTGCTCGGCTCATTGACCGCTTCTGGCGAGCGGTACACCGATCTGGATGCGCTGGCACACGCGATCGCCGAGGGTGCTCCGGTGCCGCAGGCAGTGCTCACCTCGGTGGCTGTGCCCACCGGCGCGGCTGCCGATGCCACCCGCGCGGCGGCGGCCGATGCGCTGGCACTGGTCCAGCGGTGGTTGGCGGAGCAGGCACTGTCGGCGGCCAAGCTCGTCGTGGTGACGCACGGTGCCGTCGCGACCGACGCACCGGACCCGGTCCAGGCGGCCGTGGCCGGACTGCTGCAGAGCGCACGGTCCGAGCATCCGGATCGCTTCCTGCTCGTAGACGTCGGGATCACTGATTCCGGTGCAGCCGAGCCGGATTGGAGTGCGCTGATCGACCTGGACGAACCGCAGCTCGCGGTGCGCGACGGACGACTGCTCGCGCCGCGGCTGGCCAAGGTGACGCCGGGCTCGCCGACCACGACAACGCTGGATCCCGAAGGGACAGTGCTGATCACCGGCGGCACCGGTGGTCTCGGTGCGGTGTTCGCCGAGCATCTGGTGCGCCGCCACGGTGCAAGGCACCTGCTGCTGGTGAGTCGACGCGGCGCCGCGGCCGACGGGGTGGCCGAACTGGTCACCGCACTCGAAGCCCTTGGGGCACAGGCTCGTGTCGAGGCCTGCGATGTGGGCGATCGGGCGCAGCTTGCCGCGCTGCTCGCGACACTGGACCGGCCGCTGACCGCGGTCATCCACGCGGCGGGTGTGCTCGACGACGGCGTGGTCGGGTCGCTGACCCCGCAGCGGCTGGATCGGGTGTTGCAGCCGAAGGCGGCCGCCGCGTGGCACCTGCACGAGCTCACCGCGGACGCGAATCTTGCTGCGTTCGTGCTGTTCTCGTCGGTGGCCGCGCTGATCGGCAGCCCTGGCCAGGGCAACTACGCGGCCGCCAACGCGGTGCTCGACGCGCTGGCACAGCAGCGCCGCGCGGCGGGCCTGCCGGGTCAGTCGCTGGCGTGGGGACTGTGGGCCGACGCGACCGGGATGACCGGCGAGCTCGGCGAGGCCGAATTGGCCAGGCTGGCCCAGCTCGGTGCGGCCGCGCTGCCGACCGAGCTCGGCCTGGAGTTGTTCGACCAGGCGCTCGGCCAGGATGCGGCGCTGCTTGCGCCGGTGCTGCTCGACGCCGCGCAGCTGCGGGTCCAGGCGCGCGGCGGCATGCTGCCCGCGCTGCTGCGCGGCTTGGTCCGCGTACCGCAGCGGCCTACCGAAACCACCAGCGGCACACTGGCCGACCGCTTGGCCGAGGTCGCCGAGGCGGACCGGGAGCGGGTGGTGCTCGAGCTGGTGCAGGCCCAGGTCGCGGCCGTGCTCGGGCACGCGTCGGCGACCGCGGTCGACGCGGACCGGGCGTTCAGCGAGGTCGGCTTCGACTCGCTGGCGGCGGTGCAGCTGCGCAACCGGCTGACCCAGGTCACCGGTCTGCGGCTGACGGCAACCGTGGTGTTCGACCATCCGACGCCGCGGGCGCTGACCCGGCTGCTGCTCACCCAGGTCGGCGCGGTCGACGCGGAGGCGCCGATCGACAAGGAACTGCGCAGGCTCGAAGAAGCGCTCGCGCTGACCACCGAGCCGGATCGGCCACGGGTCGCCGATCGGCTCCGCACCCTGCTCGCCACCCTCACCGGCGGCGGCGGGCACACCAGCGAATTGATCGAAGCCGCAACGACAGCCGATGAAGTCCTGCAGCTGATCGACGCCGAATTCGGCGAGGCGTGACGAGGAGATGAGCATGACCACCCCAGTCGAGGACCAGCAGGAGAAGCTGGTCCGCTACCTCAAGAAGATGGCGGTCGACCTCAACGATGCCCGAAGTCGGTTGCGCGAGTTCGAGGAACGCGCCACCGAGCCGCTGGCCGTGATCGGGATGAGCTGCCGCTATCCCGGCGCGAACTCCCCGGACGAGCTGTGGGATCTGGTGGCCAGTGGCCGCGACGCCATCTCGGGCTTTCCGGCCGATCGCGGCTGGGATCTGGACCGGCTCTACGACCCGGACCCGGATCAGCAGGGCACCTGCTACACCAGGGCAGGCGGCTTCGTCAGCGACGCAACGACGTTCGACGCCGACTTCTTCGGCATCAGCCCGCGCGAGGCATTGTCGATGGACCCGCAGCAGCGGTTGCTGCTCGAGGCGGCGTGGGAGGCGTTCGAGGACGCCTGGATCGACCCGACCTCGTTGCGCGGCAGCGACACCGGCGTCTTCTGCGGCGTCGGCCCGTCCGACTACGCACCGATGCCCGCGGGCACCGTGCCGCAGATCGAGGGTCTGCGGCTCACCGGCGGCACGACAAGCGTGGTGTCCGGCCGTATTTCGTACACCCTCGGCCTGGAGGGGCCGTCGGTGTCGGTGGACACCGCATGCTCGTCCTCGCTGGTTGCGCTGCATCTGGCGGCGCGGGCACTGCGGGCGGGGGAGTGCTCGCTGGCCTTGGTCGGCGGTGTGACGGTGCTGGCCGGTCCGACGCTGTTCGTCGACTTCAGTCGGCAGCGTGGGCTCTCGCCCGACGGCCGCTGCCGGTCCTACGCGTCCGCCGCCGACGGCACCGGGTTCGCGGACGGCGCGGGTCTGCTTGTGCTGGAACGGCTTTCCGATGCCGAACGCAACGGGCATCGGGTACTGGCCGTGGTGCGCGGCAGCGCGGTGAATCAGGACGGCGCCAGCAACGGGCTCACCGCCCCGAACGGTCCCTCGCAAGAACGCGTGATTCGCGCCGCGCTGGCGAACGCCGGGCTGACCACTGCCGATGTCGACGCGGTAGAAGGCCACGGCACCGGAACCAAACTCGGTGATCCGATCGAGGCACACGCGCTGCTGGCCACCTACGGCCGGGAGCGTTCGGGCGACCCGCTGTGGCTCGGCTCGATCAAGTCGAACATCGGGCACACGTCGACCGCGGCCGGTGTCGCGGGTGTCATCAAGATGGTGCAGGCGCTGCGGCACGAGCTGTTGCCTGCGACCCTGCACGTGGATACGCCGTCGCCGCACGTGGATTGGGACTCCGGCGCCGTCGCCCTGTTGACCGAGGCGCGCGAGTGGCGGACCAACGGGCATCCCAGGCGCGCAGGCATCTCGTCGTTCGGTGTCAGCGGCACCAATACGCACGTGATCATCGAAGAAGCACCGGCACCAGCGGCGTCGGCGCCTGCCGCAATCACCGTTACCGGTGGCACTGCGCGCGGTCCGATTCCAGTACTGGTGTCGGCACGAACTCCGGTGGCATTGCGGGCGCAGGCAGAACGGTTGCGCGCGTACACCATTGCGCACCCGGAACTGTCGCTCACCGATGTCGGCTACTCGTCGGCGGTGAGCCGGGCTCGGCTGGATCACGGCGCGGTGGTGATCGCGGGCGACCACGCCGAACTCGTCACCGGTTTGACCGCGCTGGTCGAGGCCGAGCCTGCCGAGCATGTGGTCGAAGGACGGCGATCGGGTGAAGCGAAGCCGGTCTTCGTGTTCCCGGGACAGGGCGCGCAGTGGGTCGGCATGGCCGTCGAGTTGCTCGACACCACACCAGTGTTCGCGGAGCGGCTACGCGAATGCGGCAAGGCGCTCGCGGAATTCACCGACTGGGACCTGGAGGACGTGCTGCGCGAAAAGCCGGGTGCGCCGACCCTCGAACGTGTCGACGTGGTCCAGCCCGCGCTGTGGGCGGTGATGGTGTCGCTGGCGGCACTGTGGCGCGCTCACGGTGTGGAACCTGTTGCGGTGGTCGGCCATTCACAGGGTGAGATAGCCGCCGCAGTGGTGGCGGGTGGACTGTCACTCGCCGACGGCGCACGAGTGGCGGCGTTGCGGTCCCGCGCGATCGCACAGCGTCTGGCCGGTCTCGGCGGCATGATGTCGGTGTCCGCACCGGTGCAGTGGGTCACCGAATTGCTCGCACCCTATGACGGACGAGCCTCGTTGGCCGCCGTGAACGGTCCTGCCGCGGTGGTGGTTTCGGGCGCTCCGGACGCTTTGGACGACCTGTTCGCGGTGTGCGAAGGACAGGGCATCCGCGCAAGGCGCGTCGCGGTGGACTACGCCTCGCACTCGGTGCAGGTCGAGACCATCGAGGCAGAGCTCGCCGAGCTGCTCGCCGACGTGACACCGCAGTCCGGGTCGATTCCGTTCTACTCGACGGTCACCGGCGGGTTCGTCGACACCGAGATCTTGGACGGCGGCTACTGGTACCGGAACCTGCGCGGCCAGGTGGGCTTCGAGCCTGCGGTTCGGGCCCTGCTCGACCAGGGCGCCGGTTGCTTCGTCGAGGTCTCGCCGCATCCGGTGCTCACCATCGCGGTCGAGGAGACGATCGCCGACCACACCGCGAATCCAGTTGCGGCCCTTGGCTCATTGCGGCGCGGCGAAGGCGGACCTACCCGCTTCGCCACCTCGCTGGCAGAGGCACACGTGCACGGCGTCGTCGTGGACTGGCCCACCTACTACGCGGAAACCGGAGCCGAACGGGTCTCGTTGCCCACCTATGCCTTCCAGCGGGAGCGCTTCTGGCTGACGCAGAGTGCGGGCAGCGGTGACGCGGCCGCGGCCGGACTCAGCCGGGTGGACCACCCGATTCTGGCCGCCGCGGTGAGCGTTGGTGACCGCGACGAATGGGTTTTCACCGGTCGGCTGGCGCAGGACACCCAGCCGTGGCTGCGCGACCACGTCGTGTTCGGTGTCGCCATCGCGCCCGGCGCCGCCCTCGTCGAACTGGTCCTGGCAGCGGGTGCCCAGGTCGACTGCCCGGTGCTGGACGAAATGGTGCTGCAGGCGCCGCTGGTCCTCGACGGACCCGGCGCGATCCGGGTCCAGGTGGTGGTCGGCGCTACCGACGACGACGGCCGCCGCGAGGTCGCGCTGTATTCCAGCCCGGAGCCGAACGCCGACGACGAACAGCCCGAACCTGTTTGCCATGCCAGGGGCTGGCTGACCGCAGATACCTTGCAGCACAGCATGACTCCGGTGCAATGGCCGCCCGCCGACGCGGTGCCCGTTGCCGTCGAGGATCTGTACGCGCGGATGAGCGACGCGGGCCTGGACTACGGCCCGCTGTTCAAGGGCATCCGGGCCGCATGGCGGTCCGGCACCGAGATCTACACCGAGGTCGCGCTGCCCGACGATGCCGATGGCGCCGGATACGTGCTGCATCCGGGTCTGTTCGACGCCGCCTTGCAAGGCGGGCTGGTGGACAAGGATCCGGGGGCCTCGGTCGAGATGCCGTTCTCCTGGTCCATGATTCGGCCCGGTCAGCGGGGTGTGTCCGTAGCCCGCGCGCGGATCGCGCACAACGGCGCGTCCGGCTTGCAGGTCGACATCGTCGATGCCGCAGGACTTCCGGTGCTGAGCGTGGGCGGGTTGGTCTACCGGCAGGCCGATCCCGCGCAGCTCGACCGTGCCCGTGGCGTCGGTCCTGATTCGCTTTACGGGCTCGACTGGGTCGCCATCCAGGCACCGGATGCCGCACCGCTCCAGGTGGCCTGGGTCGGCGCCCTCGGCCCGCAGAACGCGCGGTTCGCCGAGCTGGCCGCGGTGGAGCGGGCGATGGCGGAGGGCGCGGCCGCGCCGGACGCGGTGTTGATCCGCATCGAACCGGTAGCCGACGCCGCCGCGAATGGTGCTGCCGCCGAAGACAACCCGGCAGTCTCGGCACGAGCCACCGCCACTCGCATGTTGGAGACGGTGCAACGCTGGCTGGCCAGCGAGTGGCTCGGCGAGACCCGCTTGGTCGTGGTCACTCGCAACGCCGTCACTCCCGACGGCGCGGCGCCCGACCTTGCCGAAGCCGCGGCCTGGGGCTTGGTGCGCAGCGTCCAGTCCGAGCATCCCGGCCGGATCGTGCTTGCCGACCTCGGCAGTGCCGACGACGGCACGGGCGTGCCGTGGGCCGGGCTGCTCGAGCTGGACGAGCCGCAATTCGCGGTGCGTGGCGATCAGGCGCTCGCACCCCGGTTGGCGCGGGTGCCCGCCGTGGACGGCGCGGCCGCGCAGCCGCTCGACCCCGACGGCACCGTCCTGATCACCGGCGGCACTGCGGGATTGGGCCCGGTGCTCGCCAGGCACCTGACCCGCGGCCACGGCATTCGGCACCTGGTGCTGGCCAGCCGCCGCGGCCCCGACGCCGCGGGTGCGGGCGAGCTGGCCGCCGAGCTGACCGAGCTGGGAGCCAGCGTGCGAATCGTGGCGTGCGACGCTACGGATCGCGATCAGCTTGCCGCCCTGCTGGCTTCGCTGGACCACCCGCTGACCGCGGTGGTGCATTCGGCGGGCGTGCTCGCCGACGGTGTCGTCGAATCGCTCACCCCGGCGGACTTGGCGCGCGCCATGCGACCCAAGGTGGATGCCGCCTGGCATCTGCACGAACTGACCGCCGGGCAACCCCTGGCCGCGTTCGTCGTGTTCTCTTCGGGCGCAGCCTTGTTCGGCAATCCCGGGCAGGCCACCTACACCGCGGCCAACGCCGGTCTCGACGCACTCGCCCAAATACGCCGCGCGGCAGGGCTGCCCGGTACCTCGCTGGCCTGGGGCCTGTGGGCGGAGGGCACCGGCATGGCGGGCAGGCTCGACACCACGAACGTGGCCCGCATCGAGAACTCCGGCGTCGCCCTGCTCGCGGTCGAGCGCGGACTCGAGCTGTTCGACCATGCCCTGCAACGGGATACGGCACTGCTCGCGCCGGTCCAGCTCGACCTGCCGCAGTTGCGGGCGCAGGCGCGGACCGGGACCCTGCCCGCGCTGCTGCGCGGGCTGGTGCGGACGCCGGAGCGCAATGCGGCTGCCGCGGGCGGGTCGCTGGCGCAGCGACTGTCCGCGGTCGCCGAGGATCAGCGCGCGGCACTGGTCCTCGATCTGGTGCAGGCACAGGTCTCGGCGGTGCTCGGCCACGAGTCGGCGACCGCGATCGACCCCGATCGCCCGTTCAAGGACATGGGCTTCGATTCGCTGTCCTCGGTCGGGCTGCGCAACCGGCTCGGCCGCATCACGGGCCTACGGCTGCCGAGCACCTTCGTGTTCGACCATCCGACCGCGGCCGCGGTGACCAGCTACCTGCTCACGGCGATCGACCCGGCGGCCGCCGCGGGCGGACCCGCCAAGGAAGATCCGGAACACCAGGCCATTCGCGCCGCCATCGCGGGCATCCCGATCGAGCGCCTGCGCCGCAGCGGCCTGCTCGACACCCTGCTCGAATTGGCGGGTGGCGACGAGCCTTCGGCACCCGAATCTGGCTCAGGCGACGGTGACTCGATCGACGAGCTCGACGCCGCTGCCCTCATTCGGATGGCGCGAGGAGATCAGCAATGAGTCTCAACGACGGCACGTTTCGCGGCGCGCCAGGCAGAGAGGAAGTGGCGTGACCACCGAGGCGAACGAACTGATCGAGGCGCTACGCTCGGCCTTGAAGGACAACGATCGGCTGCGCAAGCAGAACCGGCAGATGTTGGCCAAGGCCGGCGAGCCGATCGCGGTGGTCGGCATGAGCTGCCGGTTCCCCGGCGGCGCCGCCTCGCCCGCGCAGCTGTGGGAGCTGCTTGCCGATGGCCGCGACGCGATGGTGCCGCTGCCGGACAACCGCGGCTGGGACGTCGACGGGCTGTACAACCCGGATCCGGACCATCCAGGCACCACCTACGCGACGCAGGGCGGCTTCATCGACGATGTGGCCGACTTCGACGCCGACTTCTTCGGCATCGGCCCGCGTGAGGCGCTGGCGATGGATCCGCAGCAGCGGCTGATCCTGGAGGCCGCATGGGAGGCCTTCGAGGACGCCGCGATCGACCCCACCTCGTTGCGCGGCAGCGACACTGGAATCTATTGCGGCGCCATCAGTTCGGACTACGGCCGGATCATGCCGCCGGAGCTGGCAGGCTATCGGCTCGGCGTGCTGACCAGCGTGCTGGCCGGCCGGATCTCCTATCTGCTCGGCTTGGAGGGCCCCGCGGTCACCGTGGACACGGCCTGCTCGTCGTCGCTGGTGGCCATGCATCTGGCCGCGCGCGCTCTGCGCGCGGGGGAGTGCTCGCTGGCGCTGGCAGGCGGGGTGACCGTGTTGTCGAGCCCGATCCTGCTCACCGAGTTCAGCAGGCAGCGCGGCCTGGCCGCCGACGGCCGCTGCAAGTCCTATGCCGCGGCGGCGGACGGCACCGGATTCGCCGACGGGGCCGGCGTGGTTGTGCTGGAACGACTTTCCGATGCGCAACGCAACGGCCACCGCATCCTCGCGGTGCTGCGCGGTTCCGCGATCAACCAGGACGGCGCCAGCAACGGGCTGACCGCGCCGAGCGGCCCGGCGCAGGAGCGGGTGATCCGGGCGGCGCTGGCCGACGCGGGTTTGTCCGCCGCCGATGTCGACGCGGTCGAAGGGCACGGCACCGGAACCCAATTGGGCGATCCGATCGAGGCGCACGCCCTGCTGGCCACCTACGGGCGGGACCGGACCGGCGATCCGCTGTGGCTCGGTTCGATCAAATCCAATATCGGGCACACCTCCGCGGCTGCGGGCATTGCCGGTGTCATCAAAATGGTGCTGGCGATGCGGCATTCGACGTTACCGCCGACATTGCATGTGGATGCGCCGTCGCCACAGGTGGATTGGGCGTCGGGGACGGTGGCGCTGCTGCGTGCGGCGCAGCCGTGGCCCGCGCACGAGCGACCGCGGCGGGCCGCGGTGTCGTCGTTCGGGGTGAGCGGCACCAATGCGCACGTGATTCTGGAAGAAGCACCCGCCGTCGTGCCCGCCGCGCCCGCCGCCAGTCCGGTTGCCGGCGTGCGGATGCCGGTGCCGGTATTGGTGTCCGCGCAAGGCGCGAGCGGGCTTCGGGCCCAGGCCGAACGGCTGCTCGCCCTGGTACAGGCCGATCCCGAACTCTCACCGCTCGACCTCGGATTCTCGCTGACGACCTCGCGGGCGCTGCTGCCGCACCGCGCCATGGTGCTCGCGCCGGACCGGGACGCGCTGCTGGCCGGGCTGGCGGAGGTGGCCGCGGCGGCACCCGGCGTGCTGGAAGGCCGCGCGGTCGCAGGGAAGACAGCGGTGATGTTCACCGGGCAGGGTGCGCAGCGGGCCAGGATGGGCGCCGAATTGGCCGCCGCGTTCCCGCGTTTCGATGCGGCCATGGCGGAAGTCTGTGCGGTGGTTGATCCGCTGCTCGGCCGGTCGCTGCGGGAATTGCTCGCGGCCGAACCGGATTCGCCGGACGCGGCGCTGCTGAATGCGACCGAGTACACCCAGGTCGCGCTGTTCGCGGTCGAGGTCGCACTGTTCCGGCTCGTCGAATTCTTCGGCGTGCGTGCCGACTACCTCATCGGCCATTCGGTGGGTGAGATCGCCGCCGCGCACGTCGCAGGCGTGTTGTCGCTTGCCGACGCGGCCGCCTTGGTGGTGGCGCGCGGCCGCCTGATGGGCGCACTCCCCGCGGGCGGCGCCATGGTGGCGGTGCAGGCCGACGAGGCCGAGGTGCTCGAATCGCTGGCCGGCTTCGACGGGCGGTTGGCGATCGCCGCGGTGAATGCGCCACGCGCGGTGGTGGTTTCCGGCGACGCGGACGCCGCCGAGGAATGGTTGCCGCAGTGGTCGGGTCGCAAGACCGCACGGCTGCGGGTCAGCCATGCGTTCCATTCGCCGCGCATGGAGCCGATGCTTGCCGAATTCGAGACGGTGACAAGAGGTTTGACCTTTCATCCGCCGCGGATACCGATCGTGTCGAATGTGCGCGGCACGGTCGTCTCCGATGAGCTGACCGACCCGATGTACTGGGTCGGGCATGTGCGCGCGGCGGTCCGGTTCGGCGACGGCGTGCGCACGCTCTACGAGCACGGCGTGCGCCGGTTCCTCGAGCTCGGCCCCGACGCGGTCTTGACCGCCATGGCCAGGCAGACGCTCGACGAGCTGGAAGGCGACGAGCCGGAGGCGGTGTTGATCGCGGCCGCGCGCGCTGAGCGCGACGAGGTCGTCACCTTCGCCGGATTCCTCGGCCAGGCCCGCATGGCCGGACTCGGCATCGACTGGGCCGCTTGCTATGCGGGCACCGGCGCCACCCGAGTCGACCTGCCGACCTACGCGTTCCAACGTCGCCGGTTCTGGCTGGCGCCGGACACCACTGCGGCCGCGGCGCTACCGGTGGACGACCCGGTGCTCACCGCCATTGCCGCGGCGCCGACCGGCGTCGACACCGGCGAGCATCCGCTGGCCGCGGAACTGCTTGCCGCGCCAGCCGCCGACCGGCAGCGCATCGCGCGCGAGTTCGTGCTCGACCAGGTCGCCGCGGTGCTCGGCCACGACGGCCATGCGGCGATCGAGGCGACCCGCGCGCTCAAGGACATCGGCCTCGACTCGATGAGCGCGGTCGAGTTGCGCAACCGCCTCAACCGCGGCACCGGTCTGCGGCTGACCAGCACCACCGCCTTCGACTACCCGACGCCCGCCGCGCTGGCCCGACTGATCGTCGACCAGCTCACGGGCGCGGCAACCACGCGCAAGCAGACACGCAAACGCGCCGCGCCCGACGAGCCGCTGGCCATCATCGGCATGAGCTGCCGCTATCCGGGCGGGGTGAATTCGCCGGACGCGCTGTGGGACTTCGTCGCCGCGGGCGGTGACGGCATGACCGGCTTCCCCGAGGACCGGGACTGGGACATCGAACGTCTCTACAACCCCGACCCGGACAACCCGGGAACCACCTACGCCAAGCTCGGCGGTTTCGTCACCGGCGCAGGCGATTTCGACGCGGAGTTCTTCGGGATCAGCCCGCACGAGGCGCTGGCGATGGACCCGCAGCAGCGCTGGCTGCTCGAGGGCGCGTGGGAGGCGCTCGAGCACGCGGGCATCGACCCGACCGCGCTACACGGCAGCGACACCGGGGTCTATTGCGGCGCCGTCAACCCGGACTACGGCACAGTGATGCCGTCCGAGCTGGAGCGGTTCCACCTGACCGGCGTGATGTCGAGCGTGCTGTCCGGCCGGATCTCCTACCTGCTCGGCCTGGAGGGGCCCGCGCTGACCGTGGACACCGCGTGCTCGGCGTCGCTGGTCGCGCTGCACCTGGCGGCGCAGGCACTGCGGGCGGGGGAGTGCTCCCTTGCCCTGGCCGGCGGCGTGACGGTGATGTCGACCCCGGTCGCCCTGAGCGACACGGCTCGCCTGCGCGGCCTGTCCGAGGACGGCCGGTGCAAGGCCTTCGCCGCCGCCGCGGACGGCACCTCGTTCGCCGACGGCATGGGACTGCTTGTGCTGGAACGACTGTCGGACGCGCGGCGCAACGGCCATCGGGTGCTCGCGGTGCTGCGGGGCAGCGCGGTGAATCAGGACGGCGCCACCAACGGACTGACCGCGCCGAACGGGCCCTCGCAGGAACGGGTGATCCGGGCCGCGCTGGACGCGGCCGGACTGCGGGCCGCCGACGTGGACGTGGTCGAGGCGCACGGCACCGGCACCCGGCTCGGCGATCCGATCGAGGCACACGCCCTGCTGGCCACCTACGGCCAGGAGCGAGAGCGTGGTCCGCTCTGGCTGGGTTCGATCAAATCGAATATCGGGCATGCCGGTCCGGCTGCCGGTGTCGCGGGCGTGATCAAGATGGTGCAGGCGATGCGGCACGAACTGCTGCCGCGCACGCTGCATGTGGATGAGCCGTCGCCGCACATCGACTGGGACGCAGGCGAAGTCGAGCTCCTCACGGACGAGCAGCCGTGGAAGACCAACGGCCACCCGCGCAGGGCTGCGGTGTCCGGCTTCGGCATGAGCGGTACGAACGCGCACGTCATCCTGGAGGAGGCGCCCGCACCGTATCCCGTGCCCGAGGTCACCGGACGCCAGCTGCCCGCGGTGCCCGTGCTGATCTCGGCGCGCACGCCGGCCGCGTTGCAGGCGCAGGCCGATCGGCTGCGCGGCTACCTGCTCGAGCATCCTGCCCTCGATCCGGTCGACGTCGGCTTCGCGTCGGCAACGACCAGGGCGGCACTGTCGCGGCGGGCCGCTGTGGTCGCCAAGGACCGGGACGAATTGCTCAGCGGCTTGGCCGCATTGGCCACCGCCGAACCCGCCGAGCACACCATCGACGGCAAGGCGGTGCCAGGCAAGACGGTGTTCGTGTTCCCCGGCCACGGTTCGCAATGGACCGAGATGGCGGTGCGTCTGCTCGACACCGCACCGGCGTTCGCCGCCGAAATCGCCGCCTGTGCACGGGCATTCGAACCCCACGTGGACTGGCGACTCGAAGAAGTGCTGCGCAGCGCCCCCGGTGCGCCGTCGATGGACGTGGTCGACGGGGTGATCCCGGTGAACGTGCTCCAGCCGGTGGTGTTCGCGGTGATGGTCTCGCTGGCGGCGCTGTGGCGGGCACACGGCGTGGAACCCGATGCGGTGGTTGGTCATTCGCAGGGCGAGGTGGCCGCCGCCTATGTCTCCGGCGCCTTGTCGCTCGAAGACGCGGCGCTGATCGTGGTGATGCGCAACAGGATCGCGCACGACCTGCTGCCCAACGACGCGGGCCTGCTGTGGATCGGGGCGTCGGTGGCAGCGGCCGAAGAGCGGATCGCGCCGCACGGCACCGCGGTCGCTGTCGCGGTGGTGAACAGCCCGACCTCGCTCGTTGTCGCCGGTGACACCAGCGTTCTGGTGCAGCTACAGGCCGAGTGCGAGCGCGACGGCGTCCGCACCCGCGCCCTCGGTTCCGCCTTCGCCTCGCACACCAGCGCGGTGGAAGTGCTCGAGACCGAACTGCTCGCGTCGCTGACCTCGGTGGCGCCGCGCGCGAACCGGGTGCCGTTCTATTCGACGGCGCTCGACACCTACGTCGACGGCACGGACCTCGGCGCGCCGTACTGGTATGCCAACCTGCGGCAGCGGGTCGGCTTCGAACCTGCGGTGCGCGCGCTGATCGACGACGGCGCAACGTGTTTCGTGGAGGTCTCGCCGCATCCAGTGTTGACGACGGCCATCGAGCAGACCGCGCACGCACACGGTGCCGAGGGTCGGATCGCGACGGTCGGGACGCTGCGCCGCGAGGAGGGCGGGCTGGACCGGTTCGCACTGGCGCTGGCGAGCGCGCACACGGTGGGGGTCCCGGTGGACTGGCCCGGCTTCTACGCCGAGACCGGGGCCGTGGACGTTCCGCTGCCGACCTATGCGTTCCAGCGGCGGCGGTACTGGCTGCCTCCGGTCACATCCGGATCCGGTGCCGGACAGGCGATCCTGGCCGCCGCCCTGCCGACAGCGGCCGACGCTGCCGAGGACGGTTCGCTGGTGCGCAGGCTCGCCGCGGTGCCGAAGGATGAGCGAGAGACGCTGCTGCAGGACGTGATTCGCACACAGGTGGCGGCCGTGCTCGGCCACGAGTCGGCCGATTCGGTGGAACTCGACCTGGAATTCCGGGAGATGGGCTTCACGTCGGTGAGCGCGGTCGCGCTGCGCAACCGGTTGCAGCGGGTGACCGGCGTGGCATTGCCGCCGACCGTCGTCTTCGACCATCCGGACACCCTCGGCATCGCCCGCTGGCTCGCCGGGCAGCTGAGCGACCAGGTGGCGGCGGCTGTGGCGGAGCCCGACGCGATTGCCGAACCTGCCGAGCAGATCGACACCGCACCAAGAGAATTCGCTCCAGTCGACGATCGAGGCACGATCACCGCCTTGATCAGGCATGCCCATCGGGCCGGCGATATCGAACGGGCGCTGCCCTGGTTGCTCGAGGCGTCCCGATTCCTGCCGTCGTTCACCAAGCCCGTAACCGACGGTACGGAGGTTGTTCGCCTTGCCAAAGGCGATGCGGCACAGCCTGCCGTGGTGTGCGTGCCCTCGTTCGTGGTCGGCTCGGGGCCGCACTTGTTCCTGAGCCTTGCCGCAGAACTGTCCGGTCGAAATGTCCTCGCCTGCTCGCTGCCCGGATTCCGGGACGGCGAAGCGATGCCCGCCTCCTGGGACGTCGCGATCGCGGTGCTCGCGGACGCGATCAGGAAAGCCGTCGGCGACGGCGAGTTCGTCCTCGTCGGCTATTCGATCGGCGGCGCCATCGCGCACGCGCTGGCCGCCGAGTTCGAGCGGACCGGCCGGGCTGCAAAGGGTTTGGTGCTGGTCGACACCCCCGCGCCGCGTTTCGTGGTCGAGGAGGGTGCAGGCGTCTTCGGGGCGACCGTGACCATGCTGCTCGACGGCAACCGCGACCTCGCCTTCGACGACTCCGGCTGGCTGGCGATGGGCACCTACCTGCGGTTGCTTGCCCAGTTCGGCGAATCCGAGCTCGACACTCCGCAGCTGTATCTGCGGGCGGGCGTCCCCGCGGGCGCGAACAGGCCATGGCCCGAATGGGATCTCGGCGGCGACCGAATCGACCTGGACGCCGACCATTTCGGCCTGATCAACGACCCCGCAGGCGCCGGAGTGATCGAAAAGTGGATCCAGCGGTGACTGATCGGGCTCTCACTACCATGACCCGGCCCCGCGAGGTGCCCGGCCGGCACACAGAGGAGATGAGATGAACCATCCGGATCCGACCGACAGCGCAGGCTGCCCGACCGACGTCGCGGCCGCGGCGCGCGCGGCAGGCTGCCCTGCCCATCAGGCCGCGCCCGCGCAGACGGTGATTCCGTCGTCGGCGGTGCTCGGTCCGCCGGACAGCCATCGCAAGCAGCTGTGGCGGTTCATGACCCGGCGCACCGAGTTCCTGAACGAGTGCAGGGAGCGGTACGGCACCCGGTTCCTGCTGCACATCAAGCCGGGGTTGCAGTTCTTCGTGCTCTCCGATCCCGACGACGTGCGCGCCGTCTACCAAGCGCCGCGCACGAGCCTGCATTGCGGCAATTCCAATGGCGCACTGGAGAAGTACTTCGGCAACACCGGCATCGCGTACCTCGACGAGGGCGAGCACCTTGCGCGTCGCCGTGCCCTCACGCGCAGCTTCAAGGGCGCCGCGTTCAAGCGCATCCAGGACGCGGTGGAGGAGATCACGATCCAGGCCGTCGCGGAATGGCCGCGTGACGAGGCCATCGAGATGCACGACCTGGTGCACCGCTGGGCCATGAATGTGATCCGCGAGGTGGTGTTCGGCAAGGTGGTCCCGTCGAACTGGGATCGGCTGCTCGATGCGCTGATGGCGCTGGTCGAGTTCAATACCTACAAGACGGCGATGCTGCAGATCGACAACTGGTCGCCGACCACGAAGTTTTTCATGAAGTTGTTGCCAGGCACCGGGGTCAGGAACTTCTGGAAGCGCCGCCCGGTCGTCGACGCGCTGCTCGCCGAGGCCGTGGCCGAACGCCTGCGGATCGGCGAGCTCGGCGACGACATGCTGTCGGTGATGCTGGCGATCACCCGCGAGGACGGCACACAGCTGTCCGGCGTCGAGTTGCGCGACGAGATGATGACCATGTTCATCGCGGGCACCGTGACGACCGTGTCCGCGGTCTGCTGGTCGCTGGAGTACCTCACCAGGGACCCGGAGGTGCTCGGCAAGCTCCGCGCCGAGCTCGACGCGGGCGAATCCGAGGAGTACCTCACCGCCGTCGTGCACGAGGTGCTCCGGATCAATCCGCCGCTGCCGATGAACCTGGCGCGGCAGGTGGTCGAGCCGATCGAGATCGGCGGCGTCCGGTACGAACGCGGCCAGTTGCTGGTGCCGAGCGCGGAGCTGTTGAACAACGACCCGGTCCGGTACCCCTCGCCCGAGCAGTTCCGTCCGGAGCGTTTCCTCGGCTCGGCGCCAGGCACTTTTTCCTGGATTCCGTTCGGCGGCGGCCACACTCGCTGCATGGGCGATCGGATCGCCGTCCACGAGATCAAGGTCATGCTGCGCGAGGTGCTGACGCATTGCGAGCTGAGCCGCGCCGACCGCGAGCCGAGCAAGGCCAAGCCGCGCGGCCCGGTGATCGTGCCGAGCAACGGCCCGCACCTGACGTTGCGCCGCCGGGCCGCGGTGCCCGTGCACAGCTGATCATCCGCACCTGAGATTGGAAAGTTCCATGACTGAACCGAAACACAAGCAGCGACTGTTCGAATTGGTCTTCGGGCACCTGGCCGCGCAGACCGTCTCCACCGCGGTGCGCCTGCGGCTGGCCGACACCCTCGGCGACACCGAGCAGAGCGGCGCGGAGCTCGCCGCAGCGCTCGGCACGGATGCCGCGGCGACCACCCAGTTCTGCCGCGCGCTCGCCGCGCACGGCATCCTGACCCAGACCGCGGCGGGGCACTTCCGGCTGACCGAGACCGGGGCCTTACTACGCACCGACCGCACCGATTCGCTGGATTCCTTCGCGCGGGTGTTCACCGATCCGGCGATCGTTGGCGCGTGGCGTGAGCTCGATACCGCCGTTCGCACCGGAAAGGGCGTGTTTGACCAGGTTTTCGGCAAGTCCTTCTTCGAATATGTTGCGGGCGACGAGAACCTGTCGACCGCCTTCCCTGCCGCGTTGCAGCAGAGCGCAACACAGACCGCGCAGGCGCTGCCGTTCCACTACGATTTCGCCGCCTACGGCACCGTTGCCGATATCGGCGGCGGCCGCGGCACCGTGCTCGCCGCCATTCTTGCCGCCCATCCCGGCGTGCGCGGGGTGCTGTTCGACAATGCCGGGGCGGTCGCCGAGGCAGGGGCGATCTTCGCCGCCGCGGGCGTTGCCGACCGGTGCACGGTGACCGCGGGCGACGTCGGTGGCGAGGTGCCTGCGGGCGCCGACCTCTACCTGCTCAAGAACGTCCTGCACTACGCCGACGACGATCGTGCGGTCGCGGTGCTCGACACCATCCGGCGAGCGATCCCCGCGCACGGCCGTCTGCTCATCGTGGATCCGGCGCTGCCGGAAACCGTCGACGGCTCCCTCCCGGACACGATGTACCTCAGTGATCTGCACATGCGGGTACTCGGCGGCGGCCAGGGACGTACCCGTGCCGAGTTCGAGAATCTCTGCACCCGTGCGGATTTCACTGTCTCCACGGTCAGCTTGCTGCCCGCACCGGTGGCCTTCTCGCTGATCGAGGCCGTGCCGGGAGCCGGCGACAGCTGACCTCGACGCGCGTGTATCCGGTGGCCCGGCCGCGCGATCTTGTCTTCTGTCCGAAAGAAGGAGTCTTCATGTCCATTCCGTACACGACCGATCTGCATCAGATCGCTCCCGACACCTATGCCTATCTCCAAGGCAACCCCGCCACCGGCTACAGCAACGCAGGCCTGGTGCTGTCGGGCGACGAAGCGCTGCTCGTGGATACGCTGTACACCCTCGGCCAGACCAGGCAGATGCTCGACACCATCGCAAAGGCCTTGCCCGCGGCGGACATTCGCTTCGTGGTGAACACACACAGCGACGGCGATCACTGGTGGGGCAATCAGCTCGTCGGCGACGCCACGATCATCTCCTCCACGGTCGCGGCGCGGGAGATGCGCCACCACGGCACCGAGATCCTGGCCCCGGTGCTGTCCGAGGGCGCAGATCCCCGGCTGCAGGCCATCCTTTCGCCGTTCGACTTCTCCGGCATCACCCCCACCTACCCGACCATCGCGTTCAACGGCGAACTCGAGCTGACCGTCGGCACCAGGACCGTGCGCCTGCTCGAGGTCGGTCCCGCGCACACTGTCGGCGACGTGCTCATCCACGTGCCCGACGCGAAGGTCCTGTACGCGGGCGACATCATGGTGTTCGGTGGGCACGGCGTCGTGCACACCGGACCGATCGACAACTTCATCCACGCCTGCGATGTGATCCTCGGGCTCGACGTCGACACGGTCGTGCCCGGCCACGGCCCGGTCGGCGGCAAGGCCGAGGTCGCGCGCGTCCGCGATTACCTCGAGCGGGTGCGCGACCACGCCACCGCCACCCACAAGGAGGGCAAGACCGCCCTGGAGTCCGCCAGGGAGTTCGATTTCAGCGAGTTCGCCGATTTCTACGGCGCCGAGCGGGTCATCCTCAACATCGGCGCGGTCTACCGTGAGATCAACGCCGACGGCACCCCTGGCCCCGGCCAGCTGCTGCACCAGATGGTTGATCTCGCCGACGAAGTGAAGGCCGGATCATGAGCACACCGAATGCCACCGCGCGACTCACCCTTGCGCCCGCAGAGGAGATCCGGCCACTCGTCGGTCTGCCCGCCGACAAGCCCAACGACCCCAACGGGCCGCTCGCGCACCTCGTCGGCGCGCCCGTGCCGAATGTCTTGGCCGCCATCGGAAATCATCCCGGCCTGCTCACCGCGCTGAACCCGTTCCTCACCGCGCTCGGCACCGGGCTGCTCGCGCTGCGTGACCGCGAGCTGGCGGTGCTGCGCATCGGGTATCTGCTGCGCTCGGACTACGAGTGGGCCCATCACGTGGCGATCGGCACCAAGGCCGGTCTCACCGCGGACGAGATCGCCAGGGTCCCAGCGGGTCCGGACGCGCCGGGCTGGTCGGCGTCCGACGCCGCGCTGTTACGCGCGGTCGACGAACTGCGCGGTCCGGCCGCGCGGGTGTCGGATTCGACCTGGCAGCAGCTCGCGGCCGACTACGACGCGCCGCGGCTGGTCGAGCTGCTGGCGTTGATCGGCACCTACACGATGCTCGCCTATGTGCTCAATTCTTGCGACGTGCCCATCGAGGACTGGTTCGCGAACCCGCCTGCCTTGCCCGAGGCCTGAATTCTCCTTCGTTGCCGAACCGGGACGCCGCACGGAGCGCCCCGGTCGGCATTTTTTGCTGTCCGGCACGGCAAATATTGCGGAACAGCGCGTGCTGGTGCTAAGTGCACCAAGATCACGATAAACTCGGCACGGCTTTCCATGTGCCGGTAAATCTATACGGCTGAACAGAACTCGACTGTGCGCTCAGTCGAGTCGAGCTCGATCCCTTGGTACCCAACTCGACAGAGAGAAGGCATGCAGTGCGGATCCCGGATACGGAGTTCACCTCCCGGCCGTGGCGTATTCACGAATTCATCGACGGTTTCGTGCTCGAAGACGTGTGGGCCATGCCGATATCCGGTGGTCCGGACGACCTTTCGACCGTTGTCGAGTATGCGACCTCGGACAAGAACACGTCGTTGAGCTCCAATGTCGTTGTCCGCCAACTGTTCGCACTGCGTTGGCGGCTCGGCAAGCTTCTCGGCTGGGACAGCGAGCGGCAGCAGGTCGGCAAGCGGGCGGTGTCGCTGCGCGACGGGTTACCCGCGGACCTGCTCGCCGTGCGCGGGCCGGACATGGTGACGACCCCGTTCAAATCGGTCTACCTGACCCACGACGAATGGGTAGCCGAGTTCTCCGCATCCATGGGCCACATCGTGATGCACCACGGCTGGGTGAAAAAGGACGACGGCACCTACTACTCCCAAATGACGGCGCTGGTGAAGCCATACGGATTCTTCGGAAAGCTGTACATGGCCAGCATCAACCCAATTCGCCGCCTCATCGTATACCCGTTGCAGGCCAAGGCAATCCGCCGCGAATTCCCGCAACTCCACCCCCAACCCTGACCTGCCCCAGCCGAATCCCCACCTTTCTGAATTGGTCAATTGATCATGGGCTACTGATGCAGGCATCGCCCGAGAACCCACCTGCACCAGTACCCCCTCAGCAGAAACCACCCCCTCCAATCCCACATGCCGAGATCCCCCAGCCCCTTTCGATGCCTCCGATCTTGAAACCCCCGCAGCCGCACACCTTCTGTCTTCCCGCACACGTTCTGGCATGCAATATCGTGTGCGGGAAGACAGAAAGTGTGCGGCTGAGCGTTTTTGATCTTGAATCTGTCTTTGATCTTGAAGTTCTCGAAACGAGAGCACAGCCAAGTAACCCGGCTGGGACGAGCGAACGCGTGAGCGACTGCGGGAGGTCAGCCGGGTACGGCAGACGACGCAACCACGCTATCGGGTGCAAACCCTTGGCTGCCGTACTCGTCAGGAGACCGTGGACCCGAAGGAGCTTTGCCTTCGCCGAGCCCAAAGCGGCACGGACACAATCCAACCCAGCCCGTGGGGCACGGCCTCGGACGCGCGCGGTCTCGGACGCGCGGCTTTGGGGGTTGGTGTGGGTTTCCTAGGGCGTGTTGCGTTTGGGGTGGTGGTTTATCCGCGGGTTGGACGGTTTCCTGGCGAGCGGGACGGTTTCGGGGTTTGCACTGGATAGCGTGGTGGCGTCGTGTGCCGTACCCGGCTGACCTCCGCTGTCAGGTGCGGGTTCTCTTGTTCCAGACCGGGTTGCTTGGCTGTGGTCCGGTTCAAAGATCTTTTCGGGGAAGTGATCTCGAGGGAGGTTGACGGGAGTCGTATGGTGGCCGTTTTCGGGCGGGTGGCAACCATAGGACTCCCGTCAATGGCGCGCAGCAACCATTTCACTACCGTCAACACGGCTCGGCAACCATTGGACTACCCTCAATGGACTCTGCAACCATTTCTCTCCCGTCAACGGGCCAACTACCATTTGACTCCCGTCGATTCATGGCGTGGCGGGCGGTTCGGTTCTCACGCGTGTGGCACGTCCTGTCGATGTGTGCTGTATCTGCCGGTCCTGCGGGTTGCTCCTCATTTCTGTGAAGGAGATACCAATGACCACAGATCATTTCGAGCTCGATGAGTTGCCCCCGCTCGGTGAGTTGCCTGCCAGGATGTACGCGTCGGTGGTCAGGCCGGAGCGGTACGGGGAGCCGGAGAAAGCGTTCGCGGTCGAGCTGGTGGATGTGCCGCCGGTCGGGCGCGGCCAAGTCCTGGTGTACATGATGGCCGCGGGCATCAACTACAACAACGTCTGGGCCGCGCTCGGCTACCCGGTCGATGTGGTCGGTATGCGCCGAAAGGGCGGGGAGCCGGAGAACTTCCACATCGGCGGCTCCGAGGGCTCCGGCATCGTCTGGGCCGTCGGCGACGGCGTCACCTCGGTCGCCGTCGGCGACGAGGTGATGATCTCCAGCATGGTCTGGGACGAGAACACGGCGGATATCCGGTTGGGCGTCGATCCGACCGCGTCCACCTCGGGCAAGGCATGGGGTTACGAGACGAACTACGGTTCCTTCGCCCAGTTCGGGCTCGTCCGCGACTTCCAGTGCCACCCCAAGCCCGCCACGATGTCCTGGGAGGACGCGGCCGCGTTCCTGCTCACCGGTCCGACCGCGTACCGCCAGCTGTGCGGGTGGGAGCCGCACACCGTCAATCCCGGTGACCCCGTGCTGATCTGGGGTGGCGCGGGCGGGCTCGGGTCGATGGCGATCCAGATCGCCCGGCTGCGCGGCGGCATCCCGATCGCCGTCGTCTCCGACGACGACCGCGGCAAGCGCTGCGTCGAAATGGGCGCGAAGGGCTACATCAACCGCACCGAGTTCGAGCACTGGGGCAGGCTGCCCGACGCCACCGACACCGCCGCGATGGCCGAGTGGATGCAGGGTGCGCGCGCCTTCGGCCGCAAGTTCTGGGAGGTGCTCGGCGAGCGCAAGGCGCCGCGGATCGTGCTGGAGCACACCGGCCAGAACACCATTCCGACGTCGATGTATCTGTGCGACGCCGCGGGCATGGTCGTCATCTGCGGCGGCACCTCCGGCTACAACGCCGACGTCGATCTGCGCTTCCTGTGGATGCGGCAGAAGCGGTTGCAGGGCTCGCACTACGCGAACCTGCAGCAGTGTCGCCAGGTCATCAGCATGGCCGCCGCGGGCCAGCTCGATCCGTGCCTATCCTGGGTGGGTGACCTCGCCGGGGTCGGCACCGCACATCAGATGCTCTACAAGAACACGCATCCGTTCGGCAACATGGCCGTGCGCGTCAACACGCCCCGCCAGATATAGCACCTGCCGACGCGGTGCCGCGGCTCGATCCCGGTCCTGGTTGTCCACTCCTAGGGGAAGGAAGTGATATGCGAGGATTGCCGAGGGGGACCGACGCCTTGTTCTCTCAGCAGATTCCGAATACCGAGTTCACGTCGCGGCCGTGGCGGATACACGAATTCGTCGATGATTTCGTGCTCGAGGACGTGTGGGAATTGCCGATCTCGGGCGGCCCGGACGACCTGGCCACCCTGGTGCGGTACTCGACCTCGGCCGAGAACACGACGATGAGCGCCAACATCGTCACCAGGGAACTGTGGAACCTGCGCTGGCGATTGGGCGGGTTGCTCGGCTGGGACAGCGCGGATCAGCAGGTCGGCAAGCGGGTGGCGTCGCTGCGTGATCGACTGCCGGAGGACCTTCTTGCCGCAACGGGACCGGATATGCAGCAGGCGCCGTTCCGGACCGTCTATCTGACGCACGACGAATGGACCGCGGAATTCTCGGCCTCGATCGGGCACATCGTGATGCACCAGGGCTGGGTGCAGCGCGCCGACGGCAGCTACTACTCCCAGATGACCGCGCTGGTGAAGACGTACGGCATCTTCGGGAAGCTGTACATGGCGAGCATTCGCCCGATCCGCACGCTGGTCGTGTACCCGCTGATGTTCCGGACGATGCAGCGGCAGTGGCCGGAGATTCAACGGAAATGGGCTGAGCCGCAGGCGCAATGAGGTAGCGCCGATCGAAACAGGAAGGCCGCAGGCATCATGCCTGCGGCCTTTCGCGTTGCGTACCACGGTGATCCGGTCGCCAGCGGCGCCGCACTCCCGCGAACTGCCAAGTGGCTGATAACGATTCGATATATCCGCTGGTTCCGTTGTATCCGGCCGACGCCGAGCGCGCTCTAACCCGTCGAACACCAATGCACGACGCACATCCCGGCCGAAGGTGAGGTTTCATGTCCGCAACGCGCGTAGCGTCCGACCGACGATGGTGGGCGCTGTCGGTTCTCTCGATAACTCAGTTGGTGGTAGTCCTCGACGCGACGATCGTCGCCATCGCGTTGCCCTACATGCAGAACGACCTCGGCATCAGCGACGCCGACAAGCAGTGGGTGCTCACCGCGTACACCTTGATCTTCGGCGGGTTGCTCCTGCTCGGTGGGCGGCTGGCCGACTACCTCGGTCGCCGCCGGATCCTGCTGGTCGGGCTGATCGGCTTCGCGGTGTCCTCGGCATTGGCGGGCTTGGCCGACACCGCGGGCCTGCTGTTCGCCGGCCGCGCACTGCAGGGCCTGTTCGGCGCGCTGCTGGCGCCCGCTGCGTTGTCGTTGGTGTCGCTGACCTTCACCGAGACAAAGGAGCGGGCCCGCGCGTTCGCGGTGTACGGCGCGGTGTCCGGCGCAGGCTCGGCGATCGGGCTGATCGGCGGTGGTGTGCTGACCGAGTACGCGTCGTGGCGCTGGTGCCTGTTGGTGAACACGCCGATCGCGCTGGCCGCCGCGGCCGCCGCGGTGGTTGTCGTCATCAAGGACGTGCCTGCGAAACGCACGGGTGGTTACGACCTGCCCGGAGCGGTCTGCGTGACCGCGGCGCTGGTCGCCATCGTCTACGGCTGCAACCGCGCGGCCGAGGACGGCTGGACCGCGGCAAGCACCCTCACGTTGCTGGTTGGCGGTAGCGCGCTGCTCGCGCTGTTCGTGTTCATCGAGTCTCGGGTCGCCAATCCGCTTCTGCCCCTGCGGATTCCGGGCGAAACCAACCGCGGCGGCGCGTTCCTGATCGCGCTGCTCGTCCCGATCGCGATCTTCGCGATGTTCCTGTTCCTCACCTACTACTTCCAGCAGACCCTCGGCTACTCGCCGCTGAAGGCCGGTTGCGCCTTCCTGCCGTTCCCGGCCGGTGTCCTGGTCGCCGCCGGTGTGGCGAGCAAGCTGCTGCCGCAGGTCGGGCCGCGGATCCTGCTGCTCGTCGGCACGCTGCTCGGTGCAGCAGGCCTGATCTTCCTGGCGCAGTTGGAGTTCGGCGACGGCTATGCGCAAGTGGTGCTGCCCGCCCAGATCATCTTCGCCCTCGGTGTCGCGCTGGTCTTCGTGGCGATGCAGCCGACGGCGCTGCACTCGATCGACGACCGTGATATCGGCGTGGCCAGTGGGTTGTTGAACGCGGTGCAGCAGGTCGGCGCCTCGATCGGCACCGCGTTGCTCACCACGATCGCGGTGCAGGCGATGAAGGAGTACGCGACCAGCCACCCGCCGGAGCCGACGCTGCCCGCCAAGGCCGCGATCCACAGCTACACCGTCGGATTCTATTGGGGTGCAGGGTTTTGCGTGGTGGCGGCCATCGTGGTCGCCCTGACCATCCGGGTCAAGCCGAAGGATCTGGTGACCGAGCCCGAGCGACTGGCGGCGGTCGTCGACTAGGGGTGGCGTCGAGCAGTTCTCTCCGGTGATGCCCGTGGGTCGAGCCCACGGGCATCACTGCCATGAGTGCGCCACACCGCGCGCACACGTCGAGTTCGAAATCGAAAGGGCGGCAACGCATGTTGGTGGACCACAATGTCGAGGTGCCGATGCGGGACGGAACCGTCCTGCGCGCGGACGTGTTTCGGCCCGAACCGGCCGACGCCGGTGCGACGGACACCTGGCCCGTCATGCTGCTGCGGCTGCCCTACGACAAGGCCACCCTCACCACGCCGGGCTTCCCCTCCGAGGTCGAGTTCTTCGTGCCACGCGGATACATCTGCGTCGCACAGGACGTGCGCGGGACCTTCGCCTCCGACGGCGACTTCTACCCGCTGCGCGACGAAAGCCAGGACACGGTCGACTCCATCGCGTGGGCGGCGGCCCTCGCCGGCTCCAACGGACGGGTGGTGATGGCCGGGCAGTCCTACCTGGGCAGCGTCCAGATCCAGGGCGCCGCGGCCCGGCCGCCCGCGCTGGTCGGCATCAGCCCGGTTTCGCCGCTGGTCGACTTGGCCGACAACGGGTTTCGGCGCGGCGGCGCGGTCGAGTCCGCGTTCTTCTTCGCCTGGTCCACCGCCATGGCGCTCATGTCGGCCGGTCGATGCGGTCGTGCCGAGGACGCCGCGCAGCTGCTCGGGCTGCTCGAGGACTCCTCGGGCGATCCGTTCAATCCGTTTCCGCCGCTGTCCTGGTCGAACGCGCTGCACACTCCCTTCGAGGAGATCCTCACGCGCTACGACGCGGCCGCACCTTGGGTGCGGAATGGACAGGCGGAGGCACAGAAACCCGATGGGGGACAGTATCTTTCGGCGCGCAGGCTGGTACCGGAGATCACCGTGCCCGCGCTGTACGTGACCAGCTGGTACGACATGCTGCTCGGCGGCGTGCTGAACGCCTACACGGTCGGTGTCGCCGCCGGGGCCGCGCCCCAGCATCTGATCATCGGACCGTGGCAGCACGCGCACTACGGCGCACCCCAATCCACCGCTGGCGAGCTGGATTTCGGTCCGGCCGCCGCGTTCGAGTTCTGGCCGCAGCTCGAGCGGTTCTTCGCCCCGCTCGTCGGCAGGGAGGGCGGCGAGCCGATTCCTGGTGTGCAGTACTTCACCATGGGCCGCAACGAATGGCGGACGGCCGCGGTGTGGCCGCCCGAATCGACCACCGTTCGCTTCTTCCTGCACTCCGTGGGTGGCGCCGTCGGCGGCGGGACGACCGGCACCCTCGACACGATCCCGCCGGGGGACGAGCCCGCGGACGAATGGACGCACGATCCCGCCCATCCGGTGCCGTCGATCGGCGGTCAGACCTGGGCGATTCCGAACGGTCCCCGGGATCAGGCGGCGTTGCTCGCGCGGGCGGATGTCCTCGCCTTCGACAGCGGTGTGCTGATGGACGATGTGGAGGTCACCGGCGCGGTGCATGCCACTGTCTGGTTGCGCACGGACGCTGCGAGCGCGGATGTCGTTGCGACCCTTGTCGATGTGTACCCGGACGGGCGCCGCTATCCGATCACCCACGGCATTCGCCGGCTCGGCACCGCGGCGGAACCGTTGCACGCCAACGGAGCCGTGGAGTTCGCGGTCGACCTGTGGGCAACCAGCCACGTCTTCCTGGCCGGTCATCGGATCGCTGTGCACGTCGCCGGGTCGGATTTCCCGCATTGGGACGTCAATCCGTCCGACGGCGCACCGTGGGCGACCAGTGCCGCGCCGCGACCAGGCCGACATCGCCTGGTGCACGACGCCGCGCGGCCGTCGATGATCGCCTTGCCGATCATCGGTGACCTGCCCGCGAACTTCTCCGGCGACACCCGCTGAGGCTGTGCGGCACAACACGTCCCACGCGCGGTGCGTATCTGTGCGTTGCCTCCGGTGATCGTGACTACGAGACATCCGTGAGTGAGGTGGCATAGGTGATGGAACACCAACAGTTGAGGCCCGAAGACACGAAAGCCGTTCGGCGGTATGTGAAAGAACAGCTCAGCGGCGAGCATGCCGCGCTGGACGCGCTCGCCGAGAAGCCCGCCGACCTGTACGAGCGGTTCCGCGAGACCGGGCTGGCCAACTGGTGGCTGCCGACCGAACTCGGCGGGCGCGGCATCGGACTCGAAGACAGCGTCGGCATCGTCGACGATCTCGCCTACGGTGACGCGGGCGTCGCGTTCACGCTGTTCATCTCGATCCTCGGCACCAGCGTGGTGCAGTTGTACGGATCGCCGGAACTGCAGCGCGCCTACCTCGCGCCGATGGCGGCGGGCGGCACCTTCTGCGCCACCCTCGGCAGCGAGCGTGAGGCAGGCAGCGAGCTCGGCCGCATCGATACCGTCGCCGCCCGCGCGGGCGACGAGCTGGTGCTGACGGGGGAGAAGTTCTTCTCCACCAACACCGATTTCGCCGACTTCCTCGTCGTGATCGCCCGCTCGGCCGAGGATCCCGAGGACTTCCTCGCGGTGCTGGTGCCGCGTGGCACCAGGGGGGTAGAGGTGGTCAAGCGCTGGGACGTCATCGGTGTGCGTGCCTCGCACACCTATCAGGTACGGCTGGATGGTGTGCGGGTGCCCGCCACCCACCGGCTGGCCGGATCGGGGCTGCGGCTGCTGGAGATCGGACTGAACGCGAGCCGAATCCTGATCGCCGCCACCGCGATCGGCATCTCGCGCCGCATCCGCGACCACCTGATGACCTATGCGAAGCAGAAGTCGCTGCGCGGTGCCACTCTGCTCGACAGCCCCGTGTTCGCGCAGCGGCTCGGCCAGATGGAAATGCAGATCGAGGTCATGCGCAGCCACTGCCTGCGGGCCGCCCGCGAATACGACCGGATCATGACCGGACCGGATCCCGCCGCGGTGTTCACCAAGCACGGCACCTTGAAGAACGCGCTCACCGCGAAGCTGTTCTGCGGTCAAACCGGTTGGGACATCGCCAGTGTCGGCTCGACGCTGTTCGGCGGCCTCGGCTACACCAACGAGCTGCCGATCACCAAGCTGCTGCGCGACGTGCGCTACGTGTCGATCGTGGAGGGCGGCGACGAGGTGCTGCGGGACTTGGTCTTCGGCCGCTACGTCATTCCGGTGCCGCGGCGCGCGTGAGGCGAGATCGGAAGGACGAGCTGATGAATGACGCACGCCCGCTGCGGATCGCGATCATCGGCGCCGGCCCCGCCGGCATCTACGCCGCCGACGCGTTGATGAAATCCGCTGTGCCCGTGAGCATTGACGTGTTCGAGCGGATGCCGGCACCGTTCGGCCTCATCCGGTACGGGGTCGCACCGGATCATCCACGGATCAAGGGCATCGTCACCGCGCTGCACAAGGTGCTCGACAAGCCGCAGGTCCGGCTGCTCGGCAACATCGAGTACGGGTCCGACATCGACATGGCGACGTTGCGCCGCTTCTACGATGCGGTGATCTTCTCGACCGGCGCCGATGCCGATCGCGCACTGCCCATTCCCGGCATCGAGTTGGACGGTTCCTTCGGCGCCGCCGAGTTCGTCTCCTGGTACGACGGGCATCCGGATGTGCCGCGCGACTGGCCGTTGACCGCGGAGAAGGTGGCGGTGCTCGGGGTCGGCAATGTCGCCTTGGACGTGGCACGGATTCTGGCCAAGACCGGTTATGAGCTGTTGCCCACCGAGATTCCGCCCAACGTCTATGCGGGTCTGCAGGCCAACCGGGCGCTCGAGGTGCACGTGTTCGGCCGCCGTGGCCCCGCTCAGGCCAAATTCACGCCGCTGGAGCTGCGCGAGCTCGATTACTCGCCGACCATCGAGGTGATCGTGGATCCGGGCGACATCGACTACGACGCGGGTTCGGAAAGCGCGCGGCGCAATTCCAAGCAGGTCGACATGGTCTGTAACACCTTGGAACAGTGGGCCATCCGCGATGTCGGGGCGCGCCCGCACAAACTGTTCCTGCATTTCTTCGAGTCGCCGACCGAAATTCTGGGCGAGGACGGGAAAGTCGTCGGCCTGCGCACCGAACGTACCGAATTGGACGGTGCGGGGAATGTGCAGGGCACCTGCGTGACGAAAGACTGGGACGTGCAGGCGGTCTACCGCGCCGTCGGCTATCTGTCGCAGCATATTCCGCTGCTGCCGTTCGACACGGGAACGGGCACGGTGCCGAACGAGGCGGGCCGGGTGCTGCTCGACCCGGCCGCCGCGGACCCGGCGCGCCGCTACTTGCCTGCCACGTATGTGACCGGGTGGATCAAACGCGGGCCGGTCGGCCTGATCGGGCACACCAAGGGCGACGCCAACGAGACCGTCGCGTGCCTGCTCGACGATGCCGCCGGTTTCGCACGCGCCGACGAGCCGCATCCCGACGCCGTCACGGAATGGCTGACGGGACAGCGGGTTCCGTTCACCACCTGGGCAGGCTGGTATCGCCTCGACGCCTACGAACGGGCCATCGGCATGCCGCAGCAGCGCGAGCGGGTCAAGGTGGTCGAACGCAGTGAGATGGTCGCGGCCAGCGAACCGGAGCGGCACGAGCTGCGGATCGGTTGAGGGTTCGGCCTGCGCGGCGCCGTTGCCGCGCAGGCCGAAGATCAGATCAGTGCCGCACTGTGCCGAGCCGTTGCCGCTCCGAAACGCTGTTGCTCGGCTCGGATGTCGCGGTAGGCGCCGAACACCACCCGGTCCGGACGGAGCACGATGCTCTGCGCGTCGTCGGTGGTGTGCGCCTGGCATGCCCGTGCCAAGGCCCCGGTCGGGTCGTCGAGCACGGTGACGTCCGGCTCGACCGGAAAGTCGGTCGGCTGCCTGCGGATTCGGGCCACCACTGTGTCGTCGCCGAGCCGTGCTTGCCACCACGCCGCCGGTATTCGGCTCTCGGCATGCGCGAGCACCGCGAACCCTTGGCCGAGGGCGTCGTCGAGCGGGCATATGGTCCGCCCCGCGCCAACCGGGGGTTGGGGGAACAGCCGTCCACCTCCGGCCGTCCGGTCGAAGAATCCGGTGTCGAAGGCGGGCCCGGGCCGCAGTGGGCGCAGACCGGTGCCGCGCGGCGCACCGTACAGCCAGCGGTTCATCCGGTCCGCGAAGTCGGCGGTCCGCGCCGCGTGCCTGCCGCGTTCGAGTTGATAGCTGTCGAGAATGTCGTCGGCCAGCCCGCCGCGCAGCGCGAAGGCGAGCTTCCATGCCAGATTGAGCGCGTCACGCAGATCCGTGCCGAACGGCACTCCCGCGCACGGCGGAATCACGTGTGCGGCCGTGCCGAGCAGGAACACGCGGCCTTCACGCAGGAAGTCCGCGCCTCGAAAGAACCTGTCCTGCACCGCGATATCGACGACATCGAGTGGGTCGGCGCCGAGCAGATGCGCGAGCAGGCCAGGCAGCAGCGGCGGCGCGACGGCGCGCTCATACCCGGCAGGTAAGCGTACTTCGAAGCGCCGCAATCCCTCCGGCAGCGCGATGGCGGCCGCGGGCGGTGCGGACCGCCCTCGGGTGCCCGCCAGGCCTCGGTCGTCGCGGACGTCGGCAACCAGCCACGATTCCGGGCCGGTGTCGCCGAACCCGTCGAGCCCGAGCTGCCTGCGGACGCGACCGCTCGCGCCGTCACAGGCGAGCAGGAATTGCGAGAAGACCCGGTGATCGGCGCCGGTCGCGGGATCACGCAGCAGTGTGATCGCGCCGCCTGCCAGATCGTGGGCGAGATAGTCGACCCCGGAACGGATTTCCACGGCATCGAGGCAGGCAAGCCGGTCCCGCAACACGCGCTCCAGATCGGACTGCTGACATGTGACGAGCCGCGGGTGCCCGTACGGCCGATGGGCGGGCGGATGCCACCGGCGGTATCCGCGGACAGATCGGTACTCCACCTCGGGCGCGTGGTGCAGCCACGGCGCGAGTGCCGCACCGACCCCGGCCGCGTGCAGCGCGCGCAGGCCCGCGTCGTCGAGAGCGACACCGCCAGGGCGGTTTTCGGGTGTGCTGTGCTGGTCGACCACCAGGGTGGACACCCCGTACCCGCCGAGCAATGCGGCGGTGAGCAGGCCGGTCGGTCCTGCACCGACGACAACGACCTCGTACTCGTCGACTGTCGACAGGGAGCTGCTGGTCATGACGCAGACACCTCGCTCAAGCGACCCAGATCGTCGCCGACTCGGGCAACAATCCGCGGAGCCGATTCAGTGCGCGGCCGCGCAGCGGTCCGATGGAACCCCTTGGCAGGCCGAGCAATCCGCTGACCGAGTCATAGTTGGGCGCGTTGTCGGACACCAGCAGGCCGAGCAGCCGCTGATCACGGTCGGGCAGCCGCCGGAACGCGTCGCGCACCTCCTCGCCCGCGACCCGGCGGAACACCTGGTGGACCGTGGCCTCGGATTCGTGGTCGGGGGTGTCGAGGGTGACGCTGTCCCCGATCGGGATGTCACGCGAGTTGCGCTTGATCTGCTTCAGGCACTCCCGGCGCGTCGTCGTCGCCAGCCAGGCCGTGAGCCGCTCCGGCGACTGCAGATCACCAAGGTGGGCAACCACATTCGCCCAGGTGGACTGGAACGCGTCCTCGCGGTCGTGGGTGGCCATGCGGAAGGTGCGGGTGATGGCCGCTACCAACGGCGAATATTCATCGATCAGTGCGCGCCAAGCGGCCGGATTGCCGTTGACGCACGAGGCGACCAATTTCTGGGTGCGCAGCACTTCCGCGGGATCGGAACGCGGCGGTTCGGCCTTTCGTGAATTGTCGGGCCTGGTAATAGGAGTCGCGTGGAATTCGGTGATTGTCATGTGCCAGCTCTCTTTTCGGTAGCCGTTCGTGATTAGAGCGTCGGCAGTTTCCGATGCAGCGTCAACGAGTTGCCGGTCGCATGGCCTGGACTGAGCAATGGTTAAGGGGTCGGCGCAACCGAAGTCGAATTTCGGAGCAACGAATGCGGAATAGTGATTCGCGTCGGCTCCGGCATTCGGCGCGCTGGTATCCTGCCTGCCTCGGCGGGTAAAACCGTTGCAGAGCTGTCCGATTGCGACTCGAGGCGCGGCGGCGACGTCGGGCGGTCGGACGGCTGGCACGCCGCTGACCAGCACCGCAGCAACCGTTGCAGCCCCTGCGTATGTTGCTGCAACGTTTGTGCAGCGGCTGTGCAGCGCGGGCGGGGTCTACTCGATGCGTGGACGACAGCGAGATGTGGCTCCGAACCATCGGGACTGGGGGCGTCAACCCAGCACAGATATTCGCGACAGCCGAAAACAGGGCCGAAAGCCCGAAAGCAGGCACCCCGACAACGGTGCTGATCAGCGATCATCCGCAGGAGAGCCCCCGGGTCGCCCGGGTGCTGACCTGGCTGCGGAGCACGACTCACGAGGTCGGTATCGGTCGCGAGGAAATGTATGTGGCGACAGGCGCCACCGTGCAGCAGGTGTCCTCCGCGTCCTCGCTGCGCACCGCGGTCGGCGTTGCCCAGTCGGTTGTGCTGGTGGCGGAGGTGCGCAACAGCACGTGTTCGAGCGCGATCAACAACGCGCTCGACCGGTTGGACCGCGGCTGCCTGGCCCGCAAGCCCGTCGGCATCGTGGTGATCGACGAATCGCGAGGCACTCGCGCCCTCGACCATCTGCGTCTGGTGATGGCCGGGCTCGATGCGGTGGTCATTCCGTATTCGCCCGCGTTCGCCGACGAGGACCTGCACGACGGCAGGCCGCCGGAGCCGGTTCGCCGGTTCACCGACGAATTGCGGTGGTTCGGTGAGCGTTTGGACACCATCGGGGTCGAATCGAACCCGGCCGACGAGGACCGCGGCGTCGCGTCGGCGCAGATCGAGGACTCGATCAAATACATCACGGCCAACTACACCCGCTGCACACTGTCGCTGGACGACGTCGCACGCGCCGCGCACATGAGCCGGTTCCACTTCTCCCGAACCTTCAAGAAGCACACCGGAACTCGGTACATCGACTACGTCACCACGTTGCGCATCAAGAAGGCGCAGACGTTGCTTCGTGACACCACCCTGTCGATCCACGAGGTCGGCGCCATGGTCGGTTACCAGGACAGCAGCCATTTCCTGCGGGTGTTCAAGACCAGCTGCGAGTGCACCCCTTCGGCGTTCCGCAACGCCGAGCGGCACAGCGTCTTATCGAATGGAGCGTGAAGTTCGGTGCGGTTACTCACCTTTGACGCGATATATGCCGGACGGACCCCGATCGGGTCCAGGGCATCCTGGGACATCGGCCGCATCCAGCCGGTGTTCGCAGACGTCGCGGCGGATCAGCGCATCGTCGGCGACGTTCTCGACGCCGGGTGTGGCACAGGGGAATTGGCGCTGGCACTGGCGCGACTCGGGCATGCGGTCACCGCCGTGGACATTTCCGCCGTCGCGATCAAACGGGCACGGGCCAAGGCCGCCGGTGCCGGAGTGCCGGTCGAGTTCGTCGTCGGCGACGCGCTGACGCTGCCGGACTATCGGGACCGCTTCGACACCGTCGTCGACTGCGGTCTCTTCGACGTCTGTCCGCAGGCGGCGCAGGCCGACTACGCCGCCGCACTGCATCGGGCCTGCCGGACCGGCGCGACCGTGTTCATGCTGGAACTCAGCGCGGCCGCGACCCGCTCGGTGGTGGCGGGCTACGCCGAACTCGGGCTCCCCACCAGGACATTCGAGCGGTTGCCGTACCTGACCTGTGCCGAGGTCGGCGCGGCGTTCTCGATCGGCTGGCAGCGGTTGGCACTGCGGGAATCGGCGATGACGATCCAGCTGCCCGGTGCGGTCGAGGAGACGACCGTGCCCGCGATCTACGCAGAATTTCGCAAGTTATGAGGGCGAGCATTTCCTTCGCGTGCGGCCGCTGGTGGCCGTCCAACGGATCCACCGCGCCCGATGCCTTGGCCTCCGCCCTGTCCTACGCCCGGGATACCGGCGTTCCCGCATTGCGGGACACCGGATTTCACGATCGGGCCGCGTTGCTCAAGGACCTCGCCCGCGTGCTGCGGCGGCACGCGGCGGAGTTCGCCGAGCGGGCGCTGTATCTGGGGGTGCGCCCGGTCGACACCGAGCTCGAGGTCAGGGCGGCGGGTGCGCTGCTGCGCCGCTATGCCGACATCGGACTGCGTGATCTGCCCGCGGGTAACCAAATATCGCTCGGCGCCACCGAATTCATGGACCGTTCGGGGTCGACCGCGGCCAGGAGGGCGGCGGTGCCAGGGTCTGGGGCCGCGGTGCACCTGCTCGACGACGAACTGCCCATCCTGTCGTACCTGGACCGGTTCGCGTCCGCGTTCCTGGCCGGGCGGCCGTGTGTGATCCGGCCTGCCCCGCTGACCGTCTCGCTGCTCGCCGCGGTCACCGAGCGAGTGCGCGCCGTGGAGCTGCCCGAGGGTGCACTGCAATTCGTCTGTACCGCAGGCGATCTCGAATCTGTGCTGACGCCACACGAGGTACTGGTGCCGCGTGGCGGTGGCTCCGGCGCGGTGGCGGTGGCCGGCCTCGGCGCCGAGCCGGACACCGAGGCCTTCGAGTTGTTCATCGACTATGTCGTCGACTCGATCACCAGGTGGACCGGCAGGCCCGCGCACGCGGTGCGCCAAATCTTCGTGCCAGCACCGCTGGTGACGAAGGTGAGCGCGGTGCTCACGGACCGGCTCGGCGAGGTCGTCGCAGGCGATCCGCGCGATCCGGAGGTGACCATGGGCCCGCTGCCGAGCGCGGCACACCGCACCAAGGTCACCACGCAGCTGACCGAACTGATCCGCGACGCCAGGCTCCGGTATGCGGGCGGGGTGCCACGTGGCCGTAGCTATTTGCCTCCGGTGCTGGTCGAGGCCGACGCACACCGGCAGGTGCCGCACGAACTCGGCATCCGCGGCCCGGTGGCCGTGCTGCTCGGCTACGGCTCGTCGGCCGAGCTATCCGCCGCACTGGCCAGGGGGCCACGGCGCACCCGCTGCGCGATCGTCGCGCCGTGCCCGGCGGCGAGCCGCAGGCTGGCGGCGGCGGTCGCGCCCTACGCCGAGGTCGTCACGTTCCCGGATTCGGTGGTCGCGCACCTGGACCGCAGCGACGCCGAATGCCTGGACCGCGTGCACGCCCAGCTGTGTGTCACCACCATCCGTGCTGCGCCGCAGACGCTGGCCACGGCGACGGGGACCTGGGTGCGCGGGGCAGCGCGCGTCCCCGCGACCAGGCATCCGCTGCACATGTGGGCAGACGAATTGCGGCCTGGCGTCTCCCTCACCGCCGGACCACGCACGGTGACCAGGTCCGATATCGACGAGTTCGCCGCGCTGACCGGCGACCACTACTACCTGCACACCGACGAGGACGCGGCCCGCCGCGACCCACTGTTCCGTGGCATCGTCGCGCACGGATATCTCGTGGTGTCGCTGGCGACAGGGCTTTTCACCACAACCGAGCCCGGCCCGGTGCTCGCCAATTACGGCCTGGAGAATCTGCGCTTCCTCGGGCCGGTCCGGCCAGGCGACGAGCTGACCGTGCACCTGACCGCCAAGCAGATCATTCCCCGGCCGAATACCAGCCAAAGCGAGGTGCGCTGGGACGTCGAGGTGCACAACCAGCAGCAGGTGACCGTCGCGAGGTACGACGTGCTGACCTTGATGGCCCGCGCGCCGCGACCGGGCAGGCCTGCCCTGGTGCAGACGGTCCCCGCGGTGCGGCCCGCCATGGCGGGCGTCAGGGCGGACCGGCAGCCGCACAGCGCCGGAGATCGCGCGGGCTGCTGAATGCATTTCTTGCGCAACCGATCGGCAGTTGTTGCGGCCGAAGGGAAGACAGCTGCGCGGTCCGGCTCGCCGCGAGACACGTCGTTGACGCCGACGGCGAAATTCAGAGCCTTTTCACATTTGCTGTACGGAAGGAGGTCGCGCACATGATGAGGGAAGACGTCACCGTGCTCGACAAGGCCCGCGAAATATTGATTCTGGTCCTCGATATCACTGACGCCGAGGTCGGATCACACAGTTCGTTTCGCGATGACCTGAAAATGGATTCGCTGGAGAAAATCGAATTCATCGCCAGGGCCGAGCGCTCGTTCGGGCGCACGCTGGACCTGTACCAGGTCGCCGAGGCGGACACGCTCGCCGAACTCGTCCCGCTGCTCCGGGACGCCCGATGAGTGGCGCGGGGAACCCGACCGATCTGTTGGTGTCACGGCATGTGCGGGCCGGGCGCGGTGATCGGATCGCTTGTGCGGACGCCGAACACGGTGCGATGACCTACGCCGAGCTCGAGCGGGCCGCCGCGCGGTATGCGGGCGCGCTGACCGCCGCCGGGATCGCACCGGGCAGCCGGGTATTGGTGGTGTCCGATGATTCGGTGGCCATGGTCGTGACGATCCTCGGGCTGTGGTGGCACGGTAGCGTGCCGGTGCCGGTGCATCCCACATTGCACGACAGCGATATCGCCGCGATCGCCGCGAACTGTGCGGCGGCCGCGGTTCGGCTCGCGGTCGCGCCCGACCGTGCGGACAGGCTCGTCGCGATGCTCGGCATCGCCGAAACACCCGCCGTCGTCCTGGATCTCGGGGAGGCATCCGATCCCACCCGCCCCGCGCACTTCGCTCCCGACGCAGAGCTGTTGGTGCAGTACACCTCTGGCAGCACCGGCCACGCCCGCGGGGTGCGGCACACGCTGACCGGGATCCGCGCGGTCCTCGCCGGCTTCGGGAGCGTGCTCGGGCTGACACCCGACGATGTCGTGTTGTCCACGGCGAAACTGTCTTTCGGATATGGCTTCGGCAACGCCCTGCTGTTCCCGTTGGCGGCAGGGGCGAGCGCCGTGCTGCTCGCTGGCCCGGCCGACCCGTTCGCGGTGGCGGCCGCGGTGCAGCGGCACCGGCCGACGGTGCTGTGCGCGGTGCCGCGCACGTACGCCACTCTGCTCCAACTCGCCAGGGCCGGTAAGCCGGTCGACCTCTCCTTCGTCCGGCGCGCGGTGTCGGCGGGTGAGCATCTGCCCGTCGACCTGGCCGACCAGCTGACCGAGACCTTCGGCATCGCGCTGATCAATGGCTTGGGCGCCACCGAGATTCTGCACATCGTGGTGGCCACCGATCCGGCGGCAGCGCCGAATGGTTCGCTCGGCCGGTCGGTGCCCGGCGCCCGGATCACCGTTCGCGACGAATCGGGTGCGGTGCTGCCCGACGGTCTGCAGGGCCGCTTGCACGTCGCAGGCGACTCCGTCGCCCTCGGCTACGTAGACAAGCGGGCGACCAAGCCGATATTCGCCGACGGCGGGGTGTACACCGGCGATATCGGATACCGCGATGCCGCAGGCGATCTGCACTATCTGTGCCGCGCCGACGATCTGCTCAACCTCGGCGGCTACAAGGTGGCGCCGCAGGAAATCGAGGCGGTCATCCGCGCCGTGCCCGGCGTCGCGGACTGCGCCGTGGTCGCGAGCCGGGACGGACATGCCCTCGAAGAGGCGGTCGCGCATGTCGTTGCGGCGCAAGGCCAGGACGCCGAGGCGATCCGCAAAGCGGTCAGGACCGCATTCAAGCATGACCTGGCTCCGTACAAGCGTCCGTCCCGGATCGAGCTGCACGAGGTGCTGCCGACCACGTCGGTGGGCAAGCTGGCCCGCTTCCGGCTGCGTGGCTCCGGGGTCGTTACGTCGAACGGCCGTGCACCGCATGACGACTCGGCCGACCTCGAGGAATCGGCGTGATCGGCTGCGAGGCAAAGCCGTGAGCTGGGACATCGCCGCCATGAGCGCGGTCGCCTGCCTGGGCACGAACCCGCCCGAGATCTACCGCGCCCTCTGCGCGGGCCACACCGGTGTCGCGCCGTTGCGTGCCTTCGACGCGACCAAATACCGGGTGCGGCACGCCTACGAGATCGATGACCGCGCCGAGCCGGGCCGCGACGAACCGTTCCGCGCCACCCGGTGGCTGGTGCGCGTGGTGGACGACGCGCTGCGCGAGGCCGGGCTGAGTGCACAGGCCGCCGACATCCCGGTGCTGGTCGGCACGACGCTGCGTGAGTTGCGCTCCAGCGAATTGTGGTGGCGCGACGGCACTTCGCTCACACCCGCCGATCTGCACTTCGCCAGGGCGCTGCACGAGCGCCTCGGCGTGCGCAGGACCGAAACCGTGGCAAGCGCGTGCGCCGCGGCCCTGTATGCGCTGGGGATGGCCACCGACCTGATCGAGTCGGGCGTTACCGACACGGTCGTCGTCGCGGCGACCGATGCCATCACCGAGAGTTCGTTCGGCGGGCTTGATCGGGTGCAATCCCCTGCACCGCAGGAGATCCGGCCGTTCGACGTGGACCGGCGCGGCATGGTGATGGGGGAGGGGGCGGTCGCGGTCGTGCTGCGTGCCCGCGGCGTGCACACCGGTCCGGTGCACGGTGTGCTGCGCGGTGTCGAAATGAACTGCGACGCCGCCCATCCGACCGTGCCCGAGCCTGCGTCGGTGGCGCGGGCGATCCGGAACGCACACCACCGCAGCGGGATCCGTGCCGCGGAAGTGGACTTCGTGATCGTGCACGGCAGCGGCACCACCCACAACGATCTCGCCGAATCGCAGGCGTTGCGCGACGTGTTCGCCGAGACCCCGCCGGGACCGTGGATCACCTCGATCAAAGGCGGTGTCGGGCACACCTGTGGCGGTTCCGGATTGCTGAGCCTGGTGACCGCCGTTCAGGCCTTGCGGCACGGCGCGGTGCCGCCGATGCACGGCCTGCACCGGCCCATGCCGGAGGCGGACGGCCTGCGCCTGGTCGCGGGCGCGCCCGCCACCGGCCCGCTGCGCATCGCTCAGATCAACGCGATCGGACTCGGCGGCATCAACGCCGTCGCGATGGTGGCGGCATGAGGACCGGCGCGGTGATCACCGGAACAGGCTGGGCCGTCGCCGGATTCACGGGTGTCGCCGACCTGCTCACGCCGGGTTCGGTGGCAGGCGTGGCGTTCGATCCGGACCGCGATATCACCGGGCGCGGGCTGCGGCACAAGGATCGCGCGTCGCGTTTGGCACTGGGCGCCGCCGAGCGGGCGTTGCGCGCGTCGGGTTTGCTCGGGACAGATCTCGGCGCCGCGGCGGTCGTCGTGAGCAGCAACTTCGGCAACTTGGACACGGTGTGCGACTTCGTCGACACCATCGGTGTCGGCACGGTCACCGAGATCAGCCCGATCCGCGTGCCGCACATGTCGAGCAACGTGACCGCCTGCTGGGTGGCGCTCGCCCATGGTCTGCGTGGCCCCAACCTCACGCTCTGCAGCGGAACGCCGAGCGGCCTCGACGCGGTCGCCTGGGCACGCACCCTGATCGCGGCTGGACGCACCGACATCGCCGTTGTCGTCGGTGTCGAGCCGGACACCGCACCGGTTGCCCGGCTGCACAAGGAAACCGGCGCCGACCGCTGGCTCGACGGCGCGGTGGCACTGGTGGTGGAATCCGCCGATCACGCCGAAGCCAGAGGCGCCGTCGCACAGGCCGCGATCCGCGGCTACGGCCGTTCGACGGACCCGGATTCGGCGATAGCCGCCGCACTCGCGGGCAGCAGGACCGAGATCGGCCTGCGACTCGGCACCGGATCGGCTGCGCCAACTCGTGCCGGATTCGAGGATGGGCCGCAGCTCGGGACCGGAGCCAGCCTGCGGTTCGGCGCTGGAACGACCGCTGCCGACCCGCGCACGCTCGATCTGACCGCGCTCCTCGGTCGGTGTTCGGGCGCACTCGGAGTGCTGCAGTGTGCGGTCGGCGCGGAGTACCTGGCCGGGCAGCCGCAGAGCGAGCTCGGCGTGCTTGCCGTCGCCGGTGGTCCCGACGACGAGGGCGAGGCGGGCGCGGCGGCCGCAGTGTTGTTGGAAAAGCCTGGTGCGGCAACGGAGTCCGGTGATGACCGAGCGTGCTGAACCGAACAGCGTCGTTGTCACCGGACTCGGCGTGATTTCCAGCCTGGGCAGTGGACAGGCCGCCTACTGGCAGGGCTTGCTCGCTGGTGGTGCGGCACCGCGCGAGGTGCCACTGCCGCACTTGAACATGCGTGCCACCCGGATGTACTTGACCCCGGACGCCGTAGTGCCCGCCGAGCCCGATCGGCTCGGCGCGGTGCCACTCGGCCGCGGGCCGCGGATGGCGGTCAACGCCGCGCGCGAGGCGCTGGCCGACGCCGGGGTCACCGCCGCGCAATGTCGGGAGCTGCCCGTGGTCATGGCGGTCGAGATGGGTAACGCCGATGCCCACGAGGTGGCCAGGGGAGCGGACGGTGCGGGCGGCATCGCTTGGAGCCCGTTGTCCGTCATCGCCGCCGCCGTCGGCGCCGCAATCGGTTCGCGCGCGGGCAATCTCAGCGTCGGCAACGCCTGTGCCGCCGGTGGCTATGCGCTCACGACCGCGCTGGACATGATTCGCGCAGGCGAGACCGAGCGGGTCCTGGTCGGTGGCGGCGAAAGCTTCACCAGAATCGGGATGGCCGGCTTCGATCGGCTCGGCGCTGCGGATCCGGTGCGCTGCAGGCCCTTCGACAAGCAGCGGGCAGGCACCATGTTCGGCGACGGCGCGGCCATGGTGGTGCTGGAGTCGGCCGAATCCGCGCGCCGCCGCGGCGCCGCGGCGTATGCGGAATTCGCAGGCGCCGCATGGAGTTGCGACGGCCATCACCTGACCGCGCCGGACCCGGACGGGCGGCAGACCGTGCGCGCGATGACCGATGCGCTGACCGCGGCCGGGCGGAAAGCCGACGACATCGCCTGTGTCATCCCGCACGGCACCGGCACCCCGGTCAACGACGTGCTGGAGAGCCGGGCACTGCGTCGGACCTTCGGTGCGAACACCGACCGGCTGCCGCTGCTGTCGTTGAAGGCGATGATCGGTCACACCTCCGCGGCGGCAGGCATTTTCGGTTGTCTGACCGCAGCGTTGATCCTGCGCCACGCCCGCGTGCCTGCCAACGCCCCTATCAACCAGGACCCCGACTGCGATGTTTGGCTGCCGAGCACCGATCCGGTGCCGCTGGCCGGCGACGCGGTCTTGATCAACACCTACGCGTTCGGCGGCACAAACGCCTCGTTCGTGCTCTGCGGGGCGGGGCGCCGATGAGCACCGCCACCCTCGCTGTCACCGCGTGCGGCATCGTCGCACCGGGCGTGGCCGGCCCCGCCGCCGCGCTGCGGCCTGCGCCCGAGCCTGGTGCGGACTGGTTCGATCCGGCGACCGCGCTGCCGGGGCGCGGCTACAAGAAGGTCCCCGAGGCCGGGCAGTACCTGCTGGCCGCCGCACGGGCCGCGCTCGCTGCCGACGCGGGTGCGGCGGTGACGGCAACGGACCCGGATCGGGTCGGCATCGTGGTCGGCACCAACAACGCGGGCGCCGAAACGCTGGAGGCCATGGACCGCACCATCATCGACGGCGCGGCCGAGGAGCTGTCGCCCGCGCGCACGCCGTACATGGCAATGAGCCTGTTCGTCAGCAGGCTCTCGATGGAGCATCGGGTCAACGGTCTGAGCTTGACCGTCAACTCGCCTGCCACCGCAGGGATCGACGCCATCGGGGTCGCGGCGCGCGCATTGGCCGTCGGCCGGGCGGCGGTGCTCTTGGTCGGCGCGGTGGAAGCGCCTCCGCCACGGCACCGGTTCGCCGGGTCCGCCGATTGCGGTGCGGCGCTGCTGATCTGCGAGTCCGCCGACGTGGCGGCCGCGCGCGGCGCCCGCGTGCACGGCTACTGCTCGGCCCGCTCGGCCTTCCTCGATCCGTCGGCGCCCGATGCCGCGCCAGTGCTCGAACAGCTACTCGGCGAAGCACTTTCCGGGCCCGACGCGGTCACGGTGGACGCGGTGCTGGACGACTCCCCGGTCGGCGTCGCGGTCGCGCAGTGGCTGTCCGCGCATGTCGGCGCCGACCTGCTCACGCTCACCCACACCGTCGCCGATGCAGGCTGCCTCACCCCGATCCGGCTGCTCGTCGGCCGCCTCGCCGCCCCGACTGCGCCGCGACGGCGGCTGGTCCTCACCGCTGCCGTGCACGGCAACCTCGCGCTGGCAGATCTCACCACCGAACCCGGCCGTCACGATCCGAAATTAGTTATCACGCAGTAATTCTCGAAAGGGCAACACGCATGTTGGATCATCCGGACAACGAACTCGATCGCGCCGAGCTCCGTGCCTTCGTCGCCGACGAGCTCGAGTTCGCCGCCGACGAGATCACCGACACCGCCGAATTCGCCGCCGACCTCGGCGTCGACTCGCTCTCGGCGATGGAGCTGATCGTGGTGCTGCAGAAGAAGTATCGGGTGAAGCTGCGCGAGGACGAACTGCCGGAGGTACTGAGTCTCGGCGTGCTCTACGACCTCATCGCGGACAAGCTACGCGCGGCGGTGCGGTGACCGTGACCGACACCGCGGCGCGGCCGGTGGCCGTGGTCAGCGGCGGCTCGCGCGGCATCGGCCGCGCCGTCGTCGAGCGCCTCGCCGCCGACGGATTCGATGTCGCCTTCTGCTACCGCACCCGGCCGGACGCCGCGGCGGAGGTGGTTGCCGCCGCGGAGCAGGCAGGGGCCAGAGTGCTTGCGTACAAAGCAGATATCGCGGAACCGGGCGAAGCGCGGGCGCTGCTCACGGCCGCCGAGGACGAACTCGGCGACGTGTCCACCGTGGTCGCCTGCGCGGGCATCGTGCGGGATCGACCGCTGACCCGGATGAGCGACGCGGACTGGACCGACGTGCTGCACACGAATCTGGACGGCACGTTCCAGCTGTGCCGGGCCGCAGCCATGGCATTGATGCGGCACGGTGACGCGGCGATCGTCACGATGTCCTCGGTCGCCGGCGTGTACGGCCATGCGACACAGGCCAATTACGCCGCCTCGAAGGCGGGCATCATCGGGTTCACCTTGTCACTGGCCAGGGAGCTCGGCCGGTTCGGCGTGCGCGCGAATGTGGTCGCGCCCGGCCTGATCGACACCGACATGACCGCCGAGGTGGCCGCGCCTGCGCGCGCCGGGTTGTTGGAGCGAATCACGCTGCGCCGCGACGGCACTCCCGCCGAGGTCGCGGATCTCGTGTCGTTCCTGGTGTCGCCGCAGGCTCGCTACATCACCGGGCAGGTCATCGGCATCGACGGCGGGCTGGTGCTCTGATGGCCGGTATCCGCCTCGGCCTGACCTTGCGCCCGTTCGGCCTTCGTGGCCGCCCGGATCATGTGCGCCAGGCCGCGCTGGCCAGACTCGCCGAACACCTGGGGTATTCGGTGCTGTGGACCGCGGAGGAGACCGGTTCGGACGCGGCGACCCTGCTGGCCTGGCTGGCCGCCCAGACCCGCACGATCGAATTGGGCACCGCCGCAATGCAGATGCCCGGCCGCACCCCGGCACTCACCGCGATGACCGCGGCAACGCTGGACGCGGTGTCGGGCGGCCGCCTCCGCCTCGGTCTCGGCATGTCGGGTCCGCAGGTCGTCGAAGGCTGGCACGGGCAGCCGTTCACCGAACCGCTTGCGCGGACCCGCGAATACGTCGATGTGGTCCGCGCCGCGCTGCGCTCGAGCGGCAAACACCTTGTTTACCAAGGGAAATACCATCAGCTGCCGATTCAGGGCGGGCCGGGCAAGCCGCTCGGGCTCGGCATGCGGCCGGTGCGCGAGCAGGTGCCGATCTATCTGGCCGCCGTCGGCCCCCGCAATCTGGAGCTGGCCGGCGAGATCGCCGACGGCTGGTTGTCGGTGCTGTTCGAACCGGAATCGGCGGACGTGTCGCTGGCCAGGCTGCGTGCGGGCCGCCGCGGCGACCTGACCGGCTTCGACGTGGCGGTGAGCGTGCCTGCGCTGGCAGGCGACGACCTCGCCGCCTGTCGGGACACAGCGCGCGTGTACACCGCGCATCTGTTGGGCGGCATGGGCAGTCGCACGCACAACTTCTACAACCGGCAGGCCGTGCGAATGGGCTACGGCGCGGCCGCGGCCGAGGTGCAGCAGCACTACCTGGCCGGGCGGCTGCGGTCGGCGGTCGCCGCTGTTCCGGATCGGCTGGTGGACCGCACTGCTCTGCTCGGCTCGGTGGATCGGATCGCCGACCGGCTGTCCGCCTACGCTGCGGCCGAGGTCGGCACGGTGTCGGTGATCGTGTCGACCCGTGATCTCGCCGCGGCGACCGCGACCGTGCGCGTCGTGGCGCAGGCGCTGAACAAGTCCGGTCTCGGGAGGTGAGCCGCGCATGTACGACGTGATCGTGGTCGGGGCCAGGTGTGCGGGCGCGCCTGCGGCAATGCTGTTGGCGCGCAGGGGCTACCGGGTGCTGCTGCTGGAACGGGCGCGATTCCCCGCCGACACGGTGTCCACCCTCTACATCCATCAGCCCGGTGTCGCGCTGCTGGACCGCTGGGGTTTGCACGAGCCGCTGGCCGCGACCGGCTGTCCGTCGATCACCTCCGCGCTGCACCAGGTCGGCGACATCCGCATCGAGGGCTGGGGCCTGCCGGTGGCGGGCATCGACGTCGCCTACGCGCCGCGTCGTACCGTGCTCGATCCGTTGCTCGCCGATGCCGCCGCGGCGGCGGGCGCCACGTTCCGGGACGGGTGCTCGGTGTCCGGGCTGGTCACCGAGCATGGCCGGGTGGCAGGCGTCCGACTCGGCCGGGATGCCACGGTGGTCCGCGCGCCGCTGGTCGTCGGCGCGGACGGCATGCGCTCGCTGGTCGCCGCAGCGGCCGGTGCGGAGACAGTGCTGGAACAGCCGCGAAAGACCTGTATCTACTACGGTTTCTGGGCAGGCGTGCCTGCCCGGTTCGAGGCATACGGTGCGGCAGGGCGCTGGGTGTGCTGCGCGCCGACCCACGACGGCCGCACCCTGGTCGGCGTCTACTTTCCGCAGGACGAGTTCCCACAGCTCCGCGGCCGAGCCGAGCACGCGTACCGGGATGCGATCGCCGCCACCGCACCCGACCTGCATCGACGACTGCTGTCCGGTCGGCAGGCTGGCAAGCTCTACGGCCATGGCACGCAACGGAATTTCTTCCGGCAGTCGACCGGTCCGGGGTGGGTACTCCTGGGTGATGCTGCGCACCACAAGGATTCGATCAGCGGCGACGGCATCACCGACGCCTTCTGTCAGGCGCAGCTGCTGGCCGACAGTCTCGACGGCCTCGGTCCACGCGGGCTCGCGGACCCGGCCGCACTCGACGCCGCGCTGCACCGCTACGCGGTCGCCCAGCAAGCCTTGCTGCTGCCGCGCTTCCAGGCGACGATGGTCAGCACCCGCCTCGCACCGCACCGCCGCCTCGGCGCGCTCGCCATGATCGCCGCCGATCCCGTGCGCACCACCCGATACTTCACCGGCGTCGCCGGTGTCGACCATGTCATCGAATCCCTCGTCAATCCTCTGAGTCCGAGCGACAGCGATGTCCTCGCGACTGTCGGGAAGGAAGTACCCACGTGACCACCTCTGATTTCGGCGTTGTGTTTCCCGGTCAGGGAAACAAGCACGAACTGGTGGAAGAGGCGCTGTTGCGCCACCGCACCCACCCGCTGGTGCAGCAGTTGTTCGCTACCTTCGGCGCGCTGGAGGTGGACGACCTCGACCTCTTCGACACCGCGGTCGCGCAGCCGGTGACCTATGCACTCGGCATCGCCGCGGTGGACACGCAGCTCGGCGCGGGCACCCGGCTACCGCTGGTGTTCGGGCACAGTCTCGGCGAGCTCACCGCGGCCGCCTGCGCCGGAATCATCGACGTGCACACGGGCTTTCAGCTCGCCCTGAAACGGGGCAGGCTGTGCCGCGATCGCAACGGTCGCACGCAGGGGGCGATGGTCGCGGTGGTGGCGACCTCGTTCCACGAGATCGAGTGGCTGCGCAGATGGGTACTGGCGCAGCACCCCGGAGTTTTGGAAATCGCGGGCTTCAACAGCAGGCGGCAAGCCGTGGTGTCGGGTGATGCTCCGCTGGTGGCGAAGTTCGTCGAGCTGGCCGACGAGGAGGGCTTGCGCACCGAGCCGCTCCCGATCGACGGCGCGTTCCACAGCCCACGGATGGTTGTGGTGCTGCCTGCGTGGCGACGGGCGGTGCAGGCCGCGGAGTTCCGGACCGGCCACTCGCCGTTCCTGTCCACGGTCGATGCCCGCCCGCACACCGATCCGGACGAGATCCGTGAGCTGCTGATCCGGGCGATGCTGATGCCGGTGCGCTGGAGCGAAACCGTCGCGGCGGCACGCGAATTCGGCATCGCCGGACTGCTCGATGCTGGGCCGGGGCAGACACTGCTCACGCTGGCCAAGCGCGATCCGATCGTGCCGATGGCGGCGCTGGCCGACCATCAGCCCGATCATGCGCCGCGCGCGGCGTTTCCGGACGGACCGATCCCGGAGCCGGTCACCGGACGAGGATGAACGGCACCAGGTCGGCGAGCGGACTGGCGTAGCCGCGGTCGAATTCCTTCTGGAACACCGGCTCCGGCAGATCGTCGTGGCATTTGGCTTCTGCGTAGTCGTATACCGCCCGCCACTCCCGTGAGCCGCCGAACCAGCCGCGGCCCATGGCATCCCAGCATTGATGGGCGGCGCCGAGAGCGCGCGCGGCACTGCGTGATTGGCCGAGATCGACCAGCGTCCGCGCCAGCTGTTCGAAACCGGCGGCCAGGCCGACCATGTCGCGGAACCGGTGTTTGAAGATCAGCGTCTCGAGGACGAGCGCCAGGGCCTGCTCCAGATTGCCGAGTGCGTAGGTGGCCCAGGACAGCACATACAGCCCGTAGGAGTGGATCCATTCGTCCTCGACGGCGGCGCACAATTGCAGCGCGTGCCGCAGGTGCTCGATGGCGGTGTGCGGGTCGTCGGTCATGACATACGCCATCGCCAACTGGATGCCGCACAGCGCCGAAAGGCTTGGGTCGCCGCCGTATTCCCGGTAGCGGGTGAAGGCCTGCACCAGTGTGGCTTTCGCGGTGGCGACCTCGTTGCCGATCAGGTCGCCGGATCCGCGGATGTGCAGGATGTGGGTGAGCGTCAGCTGGTCGTCGAGGGTGGTGGCGAGCTGCCAGGCCTCGTCCAGTTTGTCGCGCGCCTGGATCTGGTCGCCCTGCAGGAAATCGATTCTGGCACTGACCCACAACGCGGTGGCCCGCGCGGGCGACGGCTCGTCGGATGCGGCCAGGGCGACATTGAGCCAGTGCTGGCCCTCAGCCGTGTAATCGCAACCCGCCCACAGCAGATGGAGCCCGGCGGCCAGTCGTTGCGCGGCCTCGGTCTGGCCGGGGGAGGTGATGCAGTGATCGAAGGCAGCGCGCAGATTGGCCAGCTCGGTGCGGATTCGGTTCAGCCGGTCCAGCTGGCCCGGCCCGAACCAGGATCGCTGCGTGGTCTCGACCACCTGCAGGTAATAGTCGCGGTGCCGGTTCAGGAAGCGGATGTCCTGGCCGGACTTCCGCAGGTGCTGCCTGCCGTAATCGCTGACGCTCTCCAGCATGCGGAAACGGACGCCGATCGGATGCGTCTCCCTGGCGAAAATGGACTTGTCGACCAAGTTCGCCATCAGCGCGGTGAAGTCGGCGGCGCCGAGAGTCTCATCGCGGCAGACGGTTTCGGCGGCGGTCAGGTCGAAGGTGCCGCGGAATATCGACAGCCGCGCCCACAGGGTCTGCTCCTCGGGCGAACACAGGTCGAAACTCCAGTCGATGGTGGCGCGCAGGGTGTGGTGCCGCTTGGGTGCGCTGCGATGTCCGGAGGCCAGGGCCTGGAAGCGATCGGTGAGCCTGCGCAGCAGATCATCGAGCGACAGCACCCGCAGTTGGACCGCGGCCAGCTCGATGGCCAGTGGAATACCCTCCAGCCTGCGACAGATCTGGATGGCGAGCTCGGGGTCGCGCATTTCCGGCGAGGCCAGCTCACCCACCGTGGCCGCCGCACGGTCCCAGAACAATTCGACCGCGGGGTTGTGTTCGGTCGCGGGCGGACACGCGAGCGGCGGCACCGCCAGAATGCGTTCGCCCTGCAGGGTCAGCGCCTGTCGGCTGGTGACGAGGATCCGCAGGTGCGGCAGGCTGCGCAGCAGGGTGTCGACGAGGTCGGCGCAGGCATCGACCATGCGCTCGCAGTTGTCGAGGAGCAGCAGCGCATCGGCGCCGACCAGTCTGCTGATCAACTGTTCCAGCAGGGTCGGCGCCGTGCGATCTCGAATGTCGAAGATTTCCAGCACCTGATGGATGAGCAGGTCCGGCTGATCGAGCAGGGACAGGTCGAGATACCAGATGCCGCCGGGGAAGCTGTCGGCGACCTGGCGGGTGGATTCGATGGCCAGCCTGCTCTTTCCGACGCCGCCGACGCCGGTGAGCGTGACCAGATGCGACGCGTTGAGCAGGCCGACCAGGGTCGACACCTCACCGTCGCGTCCGATGAAATTCGTCGGAGGGACGGGGACGATGTTGCCGAGCCGGCGTGCCGGTCCGGCGGGCGGCGGCGCTTCCTGGGGGTGGATGGTCGGGAGCAGCTCGCGGGGCCCGACCGACTCGCCGTTGAGGATCGCGGTCTGCAGGCGTTGCAACTCGTAGCCGGGTTCTATCCCGAGTTCCTCGGTGAGAATCGTGCGCGCGCGTTGATAGGCGGACAGCGCTTCGGCCCGTCTGCCCGCGCAGGCGAGCGTGGTGACGAGCAGCCCCCAGAAACGTTCCTGAAAAGGGGAGTCGGCGACGAATTGCTCCAACTCGCTCACGATGGCTTCGTGATCGCCGAGCAGTATCTTCGCCTGGAACTTCGTTTCCAGCATTCCGGTTCTGATCTCGGTGAGGCGGGCGAATTCGGCCCGTGCCCATTCACTGGGACGCACGTCGGACAGCGGATCGCCGCGCCACATTTCCAATCCGCCCGAGATGGCGTTGACCGCAGCCGCCGGATTTCCCGACGTAAGGATATTGCGCGCCGACCGCGCTGTTCTCTCGAAGAGGAGCGCATCGGAGTCGATATTCTCGGGCAGCGCAAAGCCGGCGCCATCGGTCGCGACCAGTCCGCCGAATCCCGCGGACGACAGTTGTGCGCGCAGCCTGGTGAGGTGGCTGCGCAAGGTGTTCGGCGCGGTGCGCGGCGGGCTGTCGTCCCACAGCGCTCGGATCATAGCCTGTCGAGTGATAGGTTCACCCGGTTGAATTCCTAAGCGCGCCATCAATGTTCGAGGAACGCTGCCCTGCAGGCTGATCGGCCCGTTCGGTCCGTCCACCTGTACCGAGCCCAGCAATCGGACGATGCGCCGTCCTTCCGCTTCGATCTGCGGCGCGTCATCGTTGGGCTGTCCCACCGGATCCGACCCCCTGGAGCAACTCGAAGCTTTCCCCATGATAATTTCTATCACGGTCTGGACAAGACGTTAGTTCAAGGGGATCTTGAATGCCTAGTCGGCGTAAAAAAACTTCGTAGATTTCAGAAGTGCACGATGGATCATTCGTGGTTCACGGCGCGATCATCGATGTATCAGTCTGAGTCACTGAGACACTCGATGTGTCATCGATAGGCCGTGCGCATTGCCTTTAGTTGAATTCTTCACTTGGTTCGGTGTCGCCGCAACTGGTTCGCCAAAGCGACTATTTGGTTTGTAATGCGGTCGAATCTCGGCCGAAGGTATTAGCTTGCGCGACTTGGCAACCGCGTCTGCCAGATGTTCGAGCTGGTAAGCGGTCGTTTCCCAATCGAGGCACGCGTCGGTGACGGACTGACCGTACGTGAGATCGGCGGCCCGGCCCAGCACGAGATCCTGGCGGCCCGCGACGAGGAAGCTCTCCAGCATCACCCCGACCACGCCGCGATCACCCGCGGCGATGCGGTCGGCGACATCGGTTACCACGTCCGCCTGGCGGGTGTGAGTTTTGTTCGAGTTGCCGTGGCTCGCGTCGATCACCACCCGCTGCGGGAGCGCCGACTTCTCCAGTCGGATGCGGGTTTCCGCGACGGACGCCGTGTCGTAGTTGGGGCCGGTGGCACCGCCGCGCAAGATCACGTGACAGTCGGCGTTGCCGGTGCTCCGGACCAGGACGGTGCGACCGTCGAGGTCGGTGCCGGGGAAGACATGGCTGGCACCGGCCGCGCGCACGCCGTCGACGGCCACCTGCACGTCGCCGTCGGTGCCGTTCTTGATGCCGACCGGCATGGGCAGCGCACTGGCGAGTTGCCTGTGCACCTGGCTCGCGGCGGTGCGGGCGCCAATTGCGCCGTAGGACACCAGATCTGCGAGGTAGTGCGTGGTGAACGGGTCGAGGAATTCGCAGGCGATCGGTAAGCCGAGTGCGGTGATGTCGACCAGCATCGCGCGGCCCAACCGCAGGCCGGCGTCGATATCGCAGCTGCCGTCCAGTCGCGGATCGTTGATCAGGCCCTTCCAGCCGAGTGCGGTGCGCGGCTTCTCGAAATAGACGCGCATCACCACATGCAGGTGCTCGGACAGCTCGTCGGCCGCGGCGGCCAGGCGGCGGGCGTAGTCGAGCGCCGCCGCGGGATCGTGGATCGAACAGGGCCCGACCACCACCATGAGGCGATCGTCGGCGCGGTTCAGCACGTCCACCGTCGCCCGGCGTCCGGCGCGGATGATGGCGGCGTGCGAGTCGTCGATCGGATGCGCGCGCCGCACCTCGGCAGGGGAGACCAACGGTGACGTGCTCGTCGTGCGCTGTTCGGCCAGGTCGGCGGGGTCGTCATAGCAGGGCTGCGGCAGGAGGTCGGCAACGATCGCCATCGTCGGCACCCTTCTCATCAGGTTTGTCGAACGGCATCCGACCGCGGCCCGTGGGGCGGACAGATGTCCTTCCACCCCGGAATGGGGCTCCCGGGCAAGATCTTCCGGAGCGCGAAACAGATACGACCCGGATTCGACGCCAGGCATGCGCGCTGTATCCACCGGCGCGGAGATCGACTCTTTCTCACGTCCAGCCTGCACCGCCACAGCCGCCAGACCGGTGGCTCGGCCGCCTGACTCAGTGGAGCGAAACCATGACGACCACAACGGAATCCGGTTCTCCCTCGTCCGACCTCGGCACCGACGACAGCACCCGCGCCGCCAACCGCGAGATCGTGGCGACCTACATGGCCTGCCGCGGGCAAGACCGGCTGCGCAGGCATCTGCTCTTCACCGAGGACGGCATCGGCGGGTTGTGGACCACCGAGACCGGCGAGCCGATCGTCATCACCGGACGCGATCGCCTCGGCGAACACGCCGTCTGGTCGCTGCAATGCTTCCCCGACTGGGCATGGACCGAGGTGGAGATCTTCGATACCCAAGACCCGAACCGGTTCTGGGTCGAATGCCGCGGCGAAGGCGCGATCATCTTCCCCGGCTACGAGCGCGGGCACTATGTGAATCACTTCATTCATTCCTTCCAGTTCGAGAACGGCCTGATCAAGGCGCAGCGCGAATTCATGAACCCGTGCATGCAGTTTCGGGCGCTCGGCATCGACGTGCCCGTGATCCGCCGCGAGGGCATCCCCACCTAGGGCGTGTTTCGAAGTCCGCTGGTGGTGGCTGCGCGTAGCGGCGCCACCACCAGCGTTTTCGGTGGAAGCTGTTGCCCGCGTTGGCATATGA
>NZ_JBICTD010000008.1:0-441889 GCF_043197455.1 Nocardia sp. NPDC049149 | reverse complement strand
TCCAACCGGGGGGTATGAAAGGCCGGAACCAATAAAATATTGGCACTGACATTCATCGACACACTATTGAGTTCTCAAAGAACACACGCACACACAACACCCCCGGCGCAAACCGGATCGTTCGTGAGGCAACTTTTCAAGCTTAGCTCAGCCGATCTCCCGATTCCAAATCGGGGTCCCGTCGAGCCAGTGTGATGGCCAGGCGCTCCTCGTCCTACCTCGTTTCCCAGGCCCTCCACTCAGCGTTTCCGCTGGCTTCTCGGCTCCGGGTCGGTGTCCGTGTCGCTCTGACTTGGATAAAGTTACGCGGCGGCGAACGCAACGTCAAATCGCCTGCACAGCCAGAGAATTCGCAGGTCAAGACCCCTGACATCGGCGACCATCCGGCCCGAATGCCACGAATGTGACCCACGCCACCGCGACTGCCCCGAAACCCGCTGTCACGGCCCTCAGTTGGCCAGCGCGTGCTCCGCACCGCGGTGCAGCGGCACCGGCCCGGTGTCCCGTGCGTGGTCACGGACGATCCCCTTGGCAGCCGAGTTCGCTTGTTCGAGTTGCGCCTTGCGGTCGAAGAGCGCCTTGGTCAGCACGCAGGCGACATCGGCGTCGAGGTTGTCGCGGACCAGCAGCACGTTGGGCACGACGATCGACGGCACGTCTTCAGCAAGCCCATAGGTGGCGGCGGGGATGACGCCCAACTCGTAGGCGGGGCTCTGAATGCGCATCCCCACCAGCTCGGCCGAGGTGTCGAGGAACCGGAACCGTCCCTTGGCAGTGCTGAACAGCTCGGTGAGACCGGGAGTAGGCAGGCCACCGGTGAAGAACAGCGCGTCCAATGAGCCGTCCTTCATTCCAGCCACTGCCTTGCTGAGTTCCAGGCGGTGCACCGCGATATCACTGTCGGGGTTGAGCCCACCGGCCCGTAGGACACGGCGGGCCATTACCTCGGTTCCCGACTTCGGCGTACCCGTGGACACTCGCTTCCCGCGCAGGTCAGCGACGGATGTGATGCCGGAATCCGCCCGCACGATCACCTCGGTGTAGCTCGGGTACAGCCGCGACAACGCCTGCACCGGCTGCTTGTTGCCGTCGAAGGTGCCGGTGCCGAGCACGGCGTCGGCGGCGGTGTCGGCCTGCGCGAAGGCCACCTGGTACTTCCCTGCGGCCAACTGCTGAATGTTCTGCACCGAGGCCAGCGTCTCCGCGGCCTTGGCCAGCACCTTGCCGTCGGTGGCCAGCGCGATCTGGTCGGCGTAGGCATTGCCGAGCACGGAGAACACGCCGGTCGCGTTGCCGGTGGCGATGCCGAGCTTGGTCCCCTGTTTCACCTCGCAGGTGATCGGACCACCTGCGTCGATGAGCGCCGCATCCTTGTCTTTCCCGCATCCTGCGAGCAAGCCCGCGGTCACCGACACCACTGCGACGACTACCGCCACTCTGCTCATCTCATCCTCCACGACCACCGACGCCGCCGATCCTGCGCGGCCCAATTCGGCTCAGCGCCCGCGAAGTTCGGCAAACCGCGACGATACCAACGCGCACCCGCCGCCGGATATAAAACGACCACGTGTGAGAAACGATCACGTGTGAGAAACGTTGGCGTGTCGGTAGTTTCCGTTTCGCAATCTGGATTCAGGCGTGTCACCCCCGCCGACGACGCCGCTTGTCCACATCATGACTACTCGGATCCGCTGCATATGACAGATCACCACCCCTGATCTTCTCTCAGCAGGAGGACCGAAGAATGATGTCGACCACCGTCGGCCGATATTGTCAGTACCTGCGACACGGCTATGTCCTACCCGCGGTAGCGGGAGCCGTGTGCGCCAGCGCCATTGCCGCTGCGGTACTTCCCAGCGCACAGGCACCCGACGACCCACCAGTCGGCCTGACAACCGGAGTGTCCGAAGCGTCGGGTGCGGAACCAGATCCCGCAGGCGCGCCCGAGAACCTCGACAGGCCACCCGATAACGCGCCGCCGCCCATGTGGTCCCCGTTCCCGGGGTTGCAGTTCCCGACCATCCCGGGGATCGACCTTCCGAAAATCGAGCTACCGAAGCTCGACATACCCGGGATCGCGCCGCCCCCAGCCACGCTGCCGCCACCCGAGGCAGCTGCGCCACCACCCGAGGCACCGGATGCGTCTCCGCCCGACACACTTTCGCCGCCACCCGCGCCACCCACACCGCCACCACCTCTGTTCGATGTGCCATCGGCGCCCCTACTTCCGCCTCCTCTCCCGCCGCTACCTGCCCCCGACACCCTTGCGCCGATAAAGACTGTCGGTGAGCTGGCCGTCGACGCCGCTCGATCCAAACTCGGCGCCGCCTACTCTTACGCCGCCGCGGGCCCGGACTCCTTCGACTGCTCGGGCCTCGTGCAGTGGGCCTATAAGCAGGCAGGCGTGGACCTACCACGTACCAGCTACCAGCAACTCGCCGCAGGCACACCGATATCCGTCCACGAGCTCCAAGTGGGCGACCTGGTGACCTTCTACCGCGGTAGCCATTCGGCGCTGTACCTCGGCGACGGCACGGTGATTCACGCAGGCACCTACAGCACGGGCGTCACGATCTCGCCGATCTCCTCGATGCCGTTCGCCGAAGCACGCCGGTTCCACGCCGACGGGCTCGAGCCGGCGCCGCCGCCCACCAGCAGCCCGAAGCCGTGGTCGGCAACGCAGGTCGTCGCGGTCAGCCGACCACGCAAGTAGCTGGTGGCTCGTCCAGGAGGGTCGGCGAACACCGTGCCGAACTCTCCTGGGCGGGACGCTAGTTCATCAGCGCATGGTCGGCGCCGCGATGCAGTGTGACCGGATCGGTATTGCGGGCGTTGTCCCTCGATATGCCTTTGGCCGCGGAATTCGCCTGCTCCAATTGGGTTTTGCGATCGAAGAGGGTCTTCGCCAGCACACACGCCAGGTCGGCGTCCAGGTCGTCGCGGACCAGCAGCACGTTCGGGACGACGATCGTCTTCGCGTCGGCGGGCAGCCCGTAGGTGGCCGCGGGGATGGTGCCCGCCTCGTATACCGGGCTCACGGACCGCATCCCGGCCAGCTGCGGGGAGATATCGAGGAAGCGGACCTTGTCGCGCGCCGAGGTGAACAGGTCGGTGATGCCCGGCGTCGGCAGGCCGCCGGAGAAGAACATGGCGTCGATGGAGCCGTCCTTCATACCGTCGACGGTTTTGGTGAGGTCCAGGCGCTGGGCGGAGATGTCGCTGTCCGGGTTCAGTCCTGCCGCCTGCAGCACGCGCTGGGCGATCACCTCGGTGCCGGACTTGGGCGAGCCGGTGGACACGCGCTTGCCGCGCAGGTCGGCGACGGAGTTGATGCCTGCGTCGGCGCGAACGACCACCTGGGTGTAGTTCGAATAGAGCCGGGCAAGTGCCTGCACCGGTTGCTTTTTGCCGTCGAAGCTCGCCGCACCGGTGACGGCGTCGGCGGCGGTGTCGGCGAGCGAGAACGCCACCTGGTAGGTGCCCGCGACCAACTGCTGGATGTTCTGTACGGACGCACCGGTTTCCGCGGCGGTTGCCTTCACCTTGCCGCCGGTAGCCTGCGAAATCTGATCGGCGTAGGCGTTGCCGAGCGCGAAGTACACGCCGGTCGCGTTGCCGGTGGCGATGCCGACCCTGGTCTCCTGCTTCACCTCGCAGCTGATCGGGGCGCCGGAGTCGTGGTGGGGTGCGTCGCGACGGCCCCCACATCCGGTGAGCAGCCCGGTCGTCACCGTGGCGATCGCGAAAACTATTGCGACTCTTCTCATGTCGTTCTCCTTCGAGAGAGCAGAGTGACCCCGATGGCCGCGGTCAGCGCGACCAGACCGGCGATGAGCGCGCCGGACTCCAGGTACAGCAGCAGCAAACCGCCGACGGCGGCCAGCACACGGGCGGGCGGCCGGACGGGACCGATCCCGAGGATCCAGCCGCCGGTCGCCACCGCGAGCGCGGCGACGCCGAGGCAGGCCACGGCGGTGGTCCACAGAATGCCGAGCACCGGCCCGCGTCCGAGCAGGTACTCGCCGGGCTCGGTGAGCACGAATACGACCGGAACCAGGAACGCGGGCAGTGCGTATTTCAAGGCCTGCCACATGGTCGGCACCGTGCGGGCGCCGGTCACCGCCGCCGCGCCTACCGCGGCAAGCGCCGTCGGCGGTGTCACCTCGGACAGCACCGAGTAGTAGAAGACGAACATGGCGGCGGCAGGCGGGGATACGTCCAGTGCGAGCAGCGCGGGACCGATGATGACCCAGCCGATGATGAACGAGGCCGTCACCGGCACGGCGAGGCCGAGCAAGGACAGCGCGATCGCCGCGAGCACGACGGTGCAGGCCAGCACCACGGTGTGGTTGTCCGACAACGATTTCGCCAGCCGCACCAGCAGACTGGCCACCTGCGACCCGAGGCCGGTCTTGGTCGTCATCGCGGTGATCACGCCTGCTGACGCGCACACCGCGACCACCGGCAGCGCTGCCCGCACTCCGCCACCGATCGCGTGGAACACCCGGCGCGGCGAGAGGGCGCCCGCCCTGGTGCGCGGGTCGAGGAAGGCGAGGACGAACGCGAGCAACGTCGCGTACACCACGGCTTTGGTGGCGCTGACGCCGATCAGCAGCAGAGCGACGATCACGATCAGCGACAGGAAGTGATACCCGAACCGGAGCAGCAGTCGCCAAGCGGAAGCGCCGCCGATCTCCACCGGCTTGGTGCCGAGGCGGCGGGCATCGATCTCCACGGCAAGCAGAATGCCGAGGTAGTACAGCAGCGTCGGAATCAGCGCCCAGCCGAGCACCGTCACATACGACACGTCGAGGTATTCGGCGACGATGAACGCCGCGACGCCGAGGGTGGGCGGTGACAGGATCGCGCCGACGCCTGCCGCAGCGAGCATGCCGCCCGCCTGCTCGGGCGGATAACCGGCCCGCCGCAGGATCGGCCAGGTGACGGCGCCGATGGTCACCGTTGTCGCGGTGCCCGAGCCCGACACCGTGCCGAGCAGGAATCCGGAGGCGACGGCCGTGCGGCCCGGCGCGCTGCGTGAGCGCCGGAACAGGGCCACCGACAGATCGACGAAGAACTGTGCCGCGCCGGAGAATTCGAGCACGGCGCCGTAGAGCGTGAACAGCACGATGTAGGTGGCCGCGACATCGAGCGGCGTGCCGTAGAAGCCGCTGCCGGAGTTGTACAGCGCGTCGATGATCTGTCCGAAGTCGAGGCCCGCGTGCGCGATGCTCCAGCCTTGCGGAAGGAATCCGCCGTAATACCCGTAGGCCGCGAAGAGCAGGCAGACCGCGATGAGTACCCAACCGGTGGTCCGTCGGCACGCCTCGAGCACAAGAACGAGCAGCAGTGCGCCCATGGTGACATCGACGGTGCCGAGCAGGCCCTGCCGATCCAGGAAGGCGTTGTATCCGCCGCCGCCGTCTCCGATCGTCCACGGCAGCACGGGATAGAGACACACCACTGCGGTGAGCGCGGCCAACAACCAGTCGACTACTCCCGGCCCCTCGGCCCGGTCGAGGAACTTCACGCCGGAGCGATACGCGAGGAAGATCAGCGGCAATGTCGCGGCCAGGAAGATCACCAGGTAGTACTGGCTCCCTTGGGGCAGCGGCCGAAACACCTGCCACACCACCAGGATCGCGACCGCGAACGCGACCGTCGCGACCACCCACTCGGCCGGACCGGTGAGCACCCGGGCAGGCCGCTCCTCGTCATCGACCTCTACCAGGAGGGGCCGGTCCGCCTCGGGCGCCTCGGAATCCACCCGATCGCCCCCCGGTTTCGACATGGCGGAACGATAGCAACGCGCGACCGAACGCACGAGCGGATTGAAAACATGGGTACCAGTCGCTTTTCAGTTCCTACCTTCCCCCCGCGACAACCAGGCTACGACGGATCGCCTGCCGCGCGAAGGAGTTTGGCGCCGACGTCGCGCAACATGCGTCGCATCTCCGGCGGCTCGCGCACCTCGAAGTCGAGGCCGAGGTGGGCGATGCGGACGGCCGTCCATTCCAGCGAGTCGGCGCCGGTGCGGATCAGGCAGCTGTGTTCGTCGATCGGCTCGACCTCGTCGGCGCGGACGGGGAACGCCTCGATCAGCTCCGCCGCCGAGGCATGCACGAGGAAGACCACACTGCGCGCGGGACGCGAACGAGCCAGCTGTTCGGCGACGAACGCCGCGGCATCCTCGGTAGGCAATTCCCTTGGCGCACAGCGCACTCCGGTCGGGAATGGGGCAACCAGCCGGTCGACCCGGAACGTCCGCCAGTCCGCGCGGTCGACATCCCAGGCCACCAGGTACCACCGCCGCCCCGCCGAAACGAGCCGGTGCGGCTCGGCGAGCCGCTTGGTCTCCGCATCCCCTTTGTCGCGGTAGCGGAACCGGATTCGCTCGCCGTCGCGCGCCGCGGCGGCCAGCACGACCAGCGTTTCGGGATCGACCCGCGGGCCCGCGGCCGGGCCGCCGAGCGAGACGGTCGCCGCGTCGACCGCGTCCACCCGGCCGCGCAGGCGGGACGGCAACACCTGCTGGAGTTTGACCAGCGCCCGGGCAGCGGACTCCTCGATGCCCGCCACCGCACCCTGGGCCGCGCTGCGTAAGCCGAGGGTGATCGCCACCGCCTCCTCGTCGTCGAGCAACAGCGGCGGCAGCGCGGTGCCCGCTTCGAGCCGGTAGCCGCCGACCGAGCCGAGGCTCGCGTGCACGGGGTACTCCAGTTCACGCAGCCGCTCGATATCGCGACGCACGGTCCGCACCGTGACCCCGAGCCGCGCGGCCAGCTCGGGCCCGGTCCATTCGCGGCGGGTCTGCAGCAGCGCGAGTAGTTGCAGCAGGCGCGCGGCGGTTTCGGTCACCGTTCCAGTATGACGGGCAATGAGGACCAAACCTGACCTCATTGCTGCCTACCGTGGGCAGGGTGAATGCACAGCGAGACACCATCCAGCTCGTCGGCGCCCGCGAGAACAACCTGCGCAACATCTCGTTGGAGATCCCCAAGGGCAAGATCGTGGTCTTCACCGGGGTGTCCGGGTCGGGCAAGTCGTCGGTCGTCTTCGGCACCATCGCGGTCGAGTCGCAGCGCCAGCTGAACGAGACCTTCACCTGGTTCCTCCGCAATCGGCTGCCGAAGTACGAGCGGCCGGAGGCCGACTCGATCGACAATCTGGCGCCTGCGGTGGTCGTCGACCAGCGGCCGATCGGCGGCAACTCCCGTTCGACCGTCGGCACCATGACCGATATCCACTCCGTCATCCGGGTGCTGTTCTCCCGGCACGGCGAGCCGAGCGCGGGCGAGGCCACCCGCTACTCGTTCAACGACCCGCTCGGCATGTGCCCCGAGTGCGGCGGGCTCGGCCGGGTGGTCCGCCCGGATCTGAACAAGCTGTTGGACACCGACAAGTCGCTCAACGACGGGGCAATCACCTTCGCGCCGTTCGCGATCGGCACCTTTCAATGGCAGATCTACGCCGAATCGGGACTCTTCGACCCCGACAAGCCATTACGTGACTTCACGCCGGAGGAATGGCAGCTGTTCCTGCGCGGCAACGGGTTCCGAGTGCCGCGGTTGAACAAGACCGGCTCGATGGGGCACAACGCGTACGAGGGACTGCTCGAGCGGATGGACCGGCTCTACATCAAGCGCGACCTCAGCGGGCTGTCGGACAAGAATCGCGCCGAAGCGCTGTCGGTCGTCACCGAGGAGGTATGCCCGGAATGCGGGGGTGCGCGGCTCAACGCGGCCGCATTGGCAACGCGGATCAACGGATTGGGCATCGCCGACTACGGACGGCTCGAGGTGTCGGAGTTGATCGAGGTGCTTGCCGCCCTCGACGGCCCGGTGGCCACCCCGATCGCAACGGCCGCGGTCACCCGGTTGCGGCGGATCGAGGAGGTCGGCCTCGGCTACCTCTCGCTCGACCGGGAGACCTCGACGCTGTCCGGCGGTGAAGCGCAGCGGCTCAAGGTCGTTCGGCACCTCGGATCGAGCCTGACCGGCATGACCTACATCTTCGACGAGCCGAGCGTCGGCATGCATCCCCGCGACGTCGGCCGGTTGAACAACCTGCTGATCCAGTTGCGGGACAAGGGAAACACCGTGTTGGTGGTCGAGCATTCCCCCGATGTCATCGCGGTCGCCGACCACGTGGTCGACATGGGGCCGGGCGCGGGCGGACACGGCGGCCAGGTGATGTTCCAGGGCACGGTCGAGAAGCTGCGCGCCTCAGGGACTTCCACCGGCGAGCGGCTGCGGCGGGTGCAACCGGTCAAGCAGCGGACGCGGACGCCGACCGGCTGGCTGACCGTCGCCGACGTCGACCGGTACAACCTGAAGAACGTGACCGCGCAGTTCCCGACCGGGGTGCTCACCGCGATCACCGGTGTCGCGGGCTCGGGCAAGAGCACGCTGGTCTCCGGCGCGTTCGTGGCCGCCCACCCGGACGCGATCGTGGTGAACCAGTCGGCGATTCACGCCTCCCGCCGGTCCAGCCCCGCGACCTTCCTCGGCATCATGGACCCGCTGCGGCACCTGTTCGCCAAGGCGCACAACGTGAAGCCCGGCCTGTTCAGCTTCAACTCGGCGGGCGCGTGCCGCGAATGTGGCGGCGCGGGGATCATTTTCACCGACCTGGCCTACCTGGATCCGATCACCACCGTGTGCCAGACCTGCCACGGCCGCCGGTATCGCGCCGAGGTGCTCGCCTACACGGTGCGGGGCGCCTCGATCGCCGACGTGCTGGAGATGACCGCCGAACAAGCCCTCGACTTCTGGAACGACCAGACCACCAGCAAGATTCGCACGCCGCTCCGCTCGCTGACCGACGTCGGCCTCGGCTACCTCACCCTCGGCCGCTCGCTCAGTTCGCTCTCGGGCGGCGAACGCCAGCGCATCAAACTGGCCGACCACCTGCACCGCAGCGGCAGCGTCTACGTGCTCGACGAGCCGACCACCGGACTGCACATGGCCGATGTCGACACGCTCGTCGCCCTGCTCGACCGCCTGGTCGACGCGGGTAACACGGTGCTCGTGATCGAACACGACCTGGATGTGGTCAAGCGGGCGGACTGGGTGATCGACCTCGGCCCGGACGCCGGCCTGCACGGCGGCGAAATCGTATTCGCCGGAACACCTTCGGCGCTGCTCGCGGATCGGCGCTCGATCACGGCGGACTACCTGCGCAGGAGCCTGTCCGCCGCGGCATGACGGCGCAGGTCGCGACGGCGGGATCGGCCCGAAATGTCGGAGTATGGTCTTCGGGCATGGACGCGGACGACTACGAGAAGCTGGCCACACCTGCGGAAAAGCAGACCTGGGCGAAACAGAACAACCTGATGTACGGCGGACTGATCGCCGTCGGCGTGGTGATCTTGCAAGGTTTCCTCACGGCGGCGCCGCTCGATGTGTCGGGCATGATCTCGGTGGTGGCGTTCGCCATCGCATTGCCCCTGCTCGCAGTGCTGATCATGCTGGGAGAACTGCACAAGGCGGACAGCGATCCAGGGCCCAGTCTCACCGATGAGGTCGCCAAGGGCGTTGCCCTGCTCGCCTCGATGACCGGTGTCGTCGCGGCGTTCTGGCATATCGACTGGCTCGCGGGCGTGGTGGTGTTGCTCGCGGGTGCCGCCGGCCTCGGCGTGTACGGGGCGCATTTCAACGCCGCCGCCTTCAACCGAACCGTGCTGCGGCGCAGGCAGCGGACCGCCAGCACGGAAACCGGCGGCACCGCAACCCCGTGATCCACGCCGCGGCGGCGGCCGCGGCGGGATGATGGTGTCATGGCGATACGCGAAGTGGTGTCGGCGGGCGCCTTCAACCGGATCTACGATCCAGGCGACGGCGAGTCGGAACCCTGGTACATCAACGATCACACCCTGATCCGCGACCACGACGGGCTGTGGCATCTCTTCGGCATCACGCATCCGGAGCCCGCCGATCCGTTCAACGAGGTCGACTTCGCGCACGCGACCGCGCCGACGCTGGCCGGGCCGTGGACCAAGCACCCGCCCGCGCTGACGGTCGACCCCGACTACTACGACGAGACGCATCTGTGGGCCCCGTACATCGTCGAGGCGCACGATCGGTACTACATGTTCTACGCGGGCGGCGGACCGGACCGCACCGCAGCGGCCATCAACTTGGCCACCTCGACCGATCTGTTCCATTGGGAGCGTAGACGTTCCGGCCCGCTGTTCCGGGACGGGTACGACGCGCGGGACCCGATGGTTACCAGGGTCGGCGATCAGTGGGTGATGTACTACTGCGCGAACAGCACACCCCTCGGCGGCCACCATGTGGTCGCCTACCGCACCAGCACCGATCTCGTGCACTGGGGCGACCGACACATCGCCTACACGGACCCGACCGTCGGCACCGAGGCGGGAAACACGGAGTCGCCCTTCGTCGTCCAGCAGGACGGCTGCTGGTACCTGTTCATCGGACCGCGTCCGGGCTATGTCGGCACCGACGTGTTCCGCAGCGACAGCCCGTTCCGGTTCCGCATCGGCGACAAGGCGGGCCATATCGATTCGCACGCCGCCGAATTGGTGCGCGACGACAGTCAATGGTGGATCACGCACGCCGGGTGGGGGCAGGGTGGTGTGTATCTGGCGCCGCTGACCTTCCCGCCGCCGCGCGATCTCCAATCCGCGAAAGCCGTACCGCGGTGAGGCGATTTCGGTGAAACTCACCAAGGGATGCGGCACGGCTGGTATGTGTTGATCGAGTCGTCTATCCGACCACCCACGCGCGGGGAGGGAACGGCATGGCCCGTATCGGTGTTATCAGCATTTCCGACGGTCGTGACTATGTGCACGCCGGCATCGCGGAATTCATCGGAACCACCGAGGACCGGCTGGTCGCGGCGCTGACCGAGGCAGGTCACGAAGTGGTCCGTGGCGAAGCGCCGATCAGCGACAACGCGCTGGCGACGAGCGTGGCGCGCGCGGTCGCGGCGGCCGACGTCGATCTGACCGTATTGCACTATGCCGTCTGGGCTTTCCCGCATTTCACCATGCTGGCGGCGGGCGCGACCCCCGGCCCGTTGTTGCTGCTATCCAATATCGACCCGGTGCAGCCGGGCATGGTCGGCATGCTCGCCGCGGGCGGCGCGCTGGACCAGATCGGGCGCACGCACGCCCGATTGTGGGGCGACCCAGCAGATCCCGCGCTCATCGAGGCGATCGGCGTGCGTGCCCGCGCGGCCGCGGCCGTGGCGAGCCTGCGCGGCAGCACCTTCGGGCGCTTCGGTGGGCGGCCGATGGGGATGAACACCGCGGTCGCCAATACCGATCAGTGGCAACGGATCTTCGGCATCGACGTCGAGGAGATCGACCAGTGGGAGATCGTGCGGCGGGCCGAGCTCGCCGACGCGGGTGAGGCGAAGGCCGCGCGCGAATGGCTGGAACAGCATGCCGCAGGCGTGCACTACGACGGCGCGAAGCTGACACCGGAACTGCTGGAGCGCCAGATCCGTTCGTACCTGGCGGTGCGCGAGCTCATCGCGGAATGGCGACTCGATTTCTCCGGCATCAAGGGACAGCCGGAGCTCACCCAGTACTTCGCCACCATGGATATCACCGAGGCGTTCCTCAACGACCCGTACGACTGGAACGGGCCCAAGGAGACGCACGTCTGCGCGACCGAAGCGGACATGGACGGCGCGCTCACCATGCAGCTGCTCAAGCAGATCGCCGACACCCCGGTGCTTTTCGCGGATGTGCGGCATTACCACGCCGACCGCGACATCTGGGATCTCTGCAATTCGGGCCAGCACGCGACCTGGTTCGCCGCCCGCAGCGCGGACCCCGCGGAGAACCTCGCCAACGTGCACCTGTACCCGGAGGTGTTCTTCTTCCCGGCAGGCGGCGCCTCGGTGCATCACCTGGCCGCGCCGGGCCGCATGACGCTGGCCCGCCTCACCCGCCAGGACGGCGACTATCGAATGCAGTTGATGCTCGGCGATTTCGAGACCTACGACGCGCCGACCAACGAGGCGTTGATGAAGCAGTCCACTTGGGAATGGCCGCACGCGTTCGCCAGGCTCGACGCGCGCGCCGAGGATTTCCTGTCCCGCTTCGGCGCGAACCACATTCACGCGGTGCCCGGCGATCATCGGGCCACCGTGCGGGCGGCGTGTGACCTGCTCGGGGTCCGCCTCGACGAGTTCACCCGGTGACGATGTTCCTCGGCGTCGACATCGGCACCTCGAGCTCGAAGGGCGTGCTGGTCACGGCCGAGGGCGCCGTCGTCGCGAGATCGGAACGCGCGCACGGTGTTTCCACGCCGCGGCCGGGCTGGGTGGAGCACGACGCGGAAACCGTCTGGTGGGCCGACTTCGTCGCCATCACCCGCGACCTGCTCGCCGCGGCGGACGGCGCGACACTCGACGGGCTCGCAGTCTCCGGCATCGGCCCGTGCCTGCTGCCCGCCGACGCGAACGGCCGCCCGCTGCGCCCGGCCATCCTCTACGGCGTCGACACCAGGGCGACCACCGAAATCGCGGAGCTCGACGCCGAATTCGGCACGGCGGCGGTGCTGGCGCGGGCCGGATCCCCGCTCACCAGTCAGGCCGTCGGCCCGAAACTGCGCTGGCTGGCCAGGCACGAACCACAGGTCGCCGCCGAGACCCGCATGCTGTTGATGGCGAGTTCTTTTCTCGTGCACCGGCTCACCGGCCGCTACGTGCTCGACCACCAGTCCGCCAGCCAGTGCGTCCCGATGTACGACCTGCTACGCCGCGAGTGGGCCGTGGACTGGGCCGAGCAGGTGGCACCCGGCCTGCGGCTGCCCGAACTGGCCTGGCCGACCGAGGTGATCGGCCAGGTCTCCGCCGCGGCGGCGGCGAGCACCGGTCTGCCCGTTGGCCTTCCGGTCACCACCGGAACCATCGATGCCTGGGCCGAGGCCGCCAGCGTCGGGGTCAGGGCGCCGGGCGACGCCATGATCATGTACGGCACCACCATGTTCCTGGTGCAGGTGCTCACCGATCCGCGCCCGCACCCCGGCCTGTGGGGCACCTGCGGAACCTGGCCTGGCACATACACTCTCGCCGCGGGCATGGCCACCTCGGGCGCGGTCACCGACTGGCTGCGCCACCTGGTCGGCGGCGAGTTCACCGATCTCGTCGCCGCGGCCGCGCAGGTGCCGGTCGGCAGTCGAGGGCTGCTGACCCTGCCCTACTTCGCCGGTGAGCGCACTCCCCTGTTCGATCCGGATGCCAGGGGGATCATCGCGGGGCTGACGCTCGGGCACGGGCAGGCCGAGATATACCGCTCGGTGCTGGAGGGCATCGCCTACGGCGTGCGGCACAACCTCGCGGCAATGACGGAGGCAGGCGGCCGCGCCGCCCGGCTGGTCGCGGTCGGCGGCGGCACCAAGGGCGGCTTGTGGACGCAGATCGTCTCCGACGTCACCGGACTACCCCAGCAACTTCCCGCCGATACGGTCGGCGCCTGCCTCGGCGACGCGCTGCTGGCGGCCGAGGCGGCCGGTGCCGACACATCGGGCTGGAATCCGGTCATCGGCACCATCGAGCCCTATTCTGAACACACCGCAGAATACGATTCGTACTACCGGCACTACCGGGAGCTGTACGAATGCAGCACCGCTATCACGCATTTCCTGGCGCGCGAACAACACCGCAAGGGGGCGCTTACCTGATCCTCGGCAGCCATGCGAGGATGCAGGGTTGCTCTGTCGATCATCATGTGAGGACCTCATGCCCACCCTGACCCTTACCCAGCGGAACTTCAACACCGTGATCACCGGGAATAACATTGTCCTGGTCGACTGGTGGGCAAGCTGGTGTGGTCCGTGTCGACATTTCGCGCCGATCTTCGAATCGTCGTCGGACCGACACCCCGATATCGTGCACGCGAAGGTCGACACCGAAGCCGAGACCGAACTCAGTGCCGCGGCGAACATCTCCGCGCTGCCCACCCTGATGGCCTTTCGCGAAGGCCTGATGGTGTATTCGGAAGCAGGCGTGCCCGCGCCGGAAAAACTCGAAGATCTCATCCAACAAGTGAAATGGCTTGATATGGACGAACTCCGCAGGGAAATGAACAGGCAGGCCGACCAGGAACAGGTGCAGGCATATAGCCAGAGCGCACCGACGCCCGGTCCGTCGCGACAGGCAGGCCATGCGCCGGCAGGCACGATCCAGTACGGCTGGCCCGGGTTATGAGCACGGAGCGTTCGGCGCAGCTGTGGCGGTTGGACGGCGCGCGCACGCGCTCGATCAGCGCCGAGAATCCGACAGGCGCTCCAGGGGCAGGCGGCCGCGCGACCGAGGGGACGGGCGCGCACGCCGCACGATTCCTCGGTCAGGGCTGGAAGGTTTCCCCGTCGATCATTCTGCCCGACGGTGAAACCGCAACGCTGGCAGATGTTTCCGGCCCCGGCGTGGTCCGGCACTGGTGGCTCACCACCGACCGTGCCGTGCTGGGGGCGATGACGGTACGCGTGTATTGGGACGGCCGGCCGGAGCCCGCGATCGAGGTCCCGCTGGGCGATTTGTTCTGCAATGGCTTGGGCGAGCTGACACTGGTCGATTCGGAGATGATCGTCGTCAATCCGGCAGGCGGCCTGAACAGCTACTGGCCCATGCCATTTCGGACGCACGCCAGGATCACGCTGGAAAACTCCAGTGGCCGTAATGTTCCGGTGTACTACCAGATCACCTACGACGAGCAGGAGGTGCCTGCGAACGCGGGCTACCTGCACGCCACGTGGGCGCGCAGCGCGCCGTTGGGCAGCCCTGCCATCCACACGCTCATGGACACCACGCCGGGACCGGGCCGTTATGTCGGCACCTACTTGACGATTCGGCCGGGCGCACCGGGCTGGTGGGGTGAGGGCGAGTTCAAGTTCTATCTCGACGGCGACACCGACTTCCCCACCATCTGCGGCACCGGGACCGAGGACTACTTCGGCGGCGCATGGAATTTCGACCTCGGCGGCGGCGTGTATCGCAGGTACTCCACGGCGTATCTCGGCCTGCCCCAGGTGATTCCCGCGGACCAGATCTATCAGCCGGACCAGCGATTCGGCATGTACCGCTGGCATGTGCGCGACCCCATCTGTTTCGACCGCGACGTGCGCGTCACCGTGCAGGCGCTCGGCTGGCAGGGCGACGCCTATCTGCCGCTGGTGGACGCGGACATCGCGAGCACTGCGTGGTGGTATCAGGCCGCGCGGTAACGCACGGCGCGGCAATGCACGCCGCGCGGATTCACGGCGCGCGGATTCACGGCGCGCGGATTCACGGCGCGCGGATTCACGGCGCTTCGCGGGACGATGCGCCGCCGGCCTCGGCGTCGTCGGTCTCCGACGACAGATCCGCGAGCAGTTCATCGGCGCGGGCCAGCGCGTCGTCCATGGTCGCCTCGATGCCGTCGAGCACCGAGATGCCGCCGAGCAGATCGTCGAACTCGTGCAGCATGGACTGCACCTCCGCGACCGCCGGATCCACCGGGTACCAGGCGACCGCGTCTCGCCACCACGGGTTCTGATCCACCCACGCCCACATCACGTCGCGCACGTGCCTGGCATCGGGGGTGTACATCTGAAACAGCCCGTCCGCGTCCGCCGCCCGATGTTCCAGCTCGTAGACACCGTCCGGCAACAACCGGGTCTGGATGTACTCGTGGTCGCCGCGATTGATCACGATGAACGGACATTCCGGATCCGGTGGCTCGTCGAGCATCTCGCTCAGCAGGTCGTCGGTCAGGTCCGGCACCGGTGTCCCGTCACCGGTCCGGACGTGCACGTCGGCACGGTCCGGGTCGTCAGTCACCGGGCCAGTGTGCCCGATCCGGCCGTGGAATACCCGAAATGCGCCGGGTGTCGCGGCCGCAGGTGCAAGGTGAAGGGATGAGTAGGGCAACCGTGGCCGGCGTGGACAGTTCCACCCAATCCTGCAAAGTGGTGGTCTGCGACGCGGAGACCGGCGAGATCGTGCACCAGGCGCATGCGCCGCACCCCGACGGCACCGAGGCGCCGCCGCAGGCCTGGTGGGATGCGTTGGAGACGGCGGGCGCGGGCTTGCTCGACCGGGTCGACGCGGTCGCGGTAGCCGGCCAGCAACACGGCCTGGTCGCCCTCGACGCCGACGGGCAGCCGGTGCGCGATGCGTTGCTGTGGAACGACGTTCGCTCCGCGGCGGCGGCCGAGGAACTGGTCGCCGAACTCGGTGGCCCGCAGGCATGGGCGGACGCCGTCGGCAGCGTTCCGCTCGCCGCGTTCACGGTGGCCAAGCTGCGCTGGCTGGCCGATCACGAGCCCGACGCGGCCGACCGCACCGCGACAATCATGCTCCCGCACGACTATCTGACCTGGCGCCTCCGTGGCGGCGCCGCCGGGTCGGCGCCCGAACCGACCACCGATCGCGGCGACGCCTCCGGCACCGGCTACTGGTCGCCTGCCACCGGCGACTATCGCAAAGACCTGCTCGCCCTTGGCTTCCGGGGCCGCGCACCCGAGCTGCCCAGGGTCCTCGCGCCGTCCGAAGCCGCGGGGCGCACACCAGCTGGCGCGCTCGTCGCGGCCGGCACCGGCGACAATGCCGGTGCCGCACTGGGTCTCGGCCTCGGCGACGGGGACGTGGTGGTCTCGCTCGGCACCAGCGGCACCGTGTTCGCGCACGCGGGCGCGCCGAGCGCCGACGCCACCGGCGCGGTCGCCGGATTCGCCGATGCGACAGGGGCTTTCCTGCCGCTGGTGTGCACCCTCAATGCGGCGCGCGTGCTCGACGCCACCGCCGAGCTGCTCGGCATCGACCTTGCCGCGCTCGAATCGCTTGCCGCACAGGCACCGCCGGGCGCCGACGGACTCGTCCTGCTCCCCTACTTGTCCGGCGAACGCACGCCGAACCTGCCGCACGCCGCGGGCAGCCTGCACGGGCTGCGGCTGGAAACCATGCGCCCCAGCCATCTTGCCCGCGCCGCCTACGAGGGCATGCTCGCCAACTTGGCCGAGGCCAGCGATCAGCTGCGCGCCACCGGCGTCGACGCCCGCCGCGTGCTGCTGATCGGCGGCGCCGCTCGGTCCACGCTCGTTGCCGAGATCGCCGCGCAGCTTTTCGGCCTTCCGGTCACTGTTCCTGAGCCAACCGAGTACGTCGCGCTCGGTGCCGCCAGGCAGGCGGCGTGGGCTCTGAGCGGCAGTCCGCGACCACCGGCCTGGCCCGCCCGCACGGTGGCGTCGATCCCCGCACCGGCAGACCCGGCGAGCGGCCGACGGATCCGCGCACAGTACCGGAAAGCCAGGGAAAGCCTGTATCACTGATCCTGTTCCGAAACGGGCTCGGCCGACCGGTGCCTATCGTGCGACGATGTACTGACTACCGGGAGTACCGGATACCGCCGGTTATCGAAGGGGCTGTGATGCAACCGTTTGACGTGGTGATTCGGGGCGGATCAGTGTTCGACGGCGCGGGCTCCGCACCGCGCACGGCGGATGTCGGCGTCCGCGACGGCAAGGTCGTCGCGATCAGCACCGAGCCGCTGCCCGAGGGCACGCGAACCATCGATGCGACCGGCAAATGGGTCATACCGGGCATGCTCGATGTGCACACCCACTACGACGCCGAGGTGCTCGGCAGTCCGGGGCTCGGCGAGTCGGTGCGGCACGGCGTGACCACGGTGGTGATCGGCAACTGCTCGCTGTCCACGGTGTACTCCGAGGCCGATGACTGTGCGGACATGTTCTCCCGGGTGGAGGCGCTGCCGTGGGACGCGGTGCACGCCGCGGTCAAGGAGCACAAGGACTGGGACAGCCCGCGCAGCTACGTCGACGCGCTCGCCGCGCGCCCGCTCGGCGCGAATGTGGCTGCGCTCCTGGGGCATTCGGATATCAGGGTGGCCGTCATGGGACTGGGTCGCGCGGTGGATCCGCAGGCGAAGCCGACCACCGACGAGCTGAATCGCATGCGGCAGATGCTCACCGACGCCCTCGATGCCGGTTTCCTCGGGCTGTCCACCATCCGCAGCTCGTTCTCGAAGCTGGAGGGTGTGCGCTTCCCGACCAGGCAGCTGCCGTCGACCTACGCGAGCTGGCGCGAGTACGGAGCGCTGAACACGATTCTGCGACAACGCAATCGGATCCATCAGAGCACCCCGAATCTCACTGCGCCGCTGGAGATCCGCCGCTACCTCGCGCAGAGCGCGGGCCGGTTCCGCAAGCCGCTCAAGACCACGCTCATCGCAGGCATGGACGTGAAGGCCAGTCGCGGCACGGCAGGCGCGGCGACCGCGGCGGCCTGGATCGCCAACAAGGTGGGCGGCGCCGCATTCCGATGGCAGCACCTTCCTGTCCCGTTCGAGGTCTACGCCGACGGCGTCGACCTGGTGGTGTTCGAGGAATTCGGCTCCGGTGTCGCGGCGCTCAACATTCGCGATGTGATGAAACGCGGCGAGCTGCTGGCCGACGAGTCCTACCGCAGGCAATTCCGTAAGGATCTCGCCAAGAAATACGGCCCTCGGGTCTGGCACCGGGATTTGCACGACGCGCAGATCGTCTCGTGCCCGGAGGCCGAGGTGGTCGGCAAGTCGTTCGGCGAGGTCGCCGACGAACGCGGCATCCATCCGGCCGACGCGCTGCTCGACCTGGCCGTCGCGCACGGGTCCGAGCTGCGCTGGCGCACGGTGATCGCCAACGACCGCGACGACGTGCTCGACCGGCTGCAGCGCTCGCCGTCGGTGCAGGTCGGCTTCGCCGATTCTGGTGCGCACCTGCGGAATATGGCCTTCTACAACTTCGGGCTGCGGATGCTGGAGCGAGCGCATCAGCGCCGCTTCATGCCGATCGAGGCAGCGGTGCACCGGCTGACCGGCGAGCTCGCCGAGTGGTACGGCCTCGACACCGGGCGCCTGCACGAAGGCGCGCGTGCCGATATCGCCGTCATCGACCCGGCGGGTTTCGATGGGTCGAGCGCCGCCTACGCCGAGGCGCCGGTGCCTGGCATTCCCGGCATGGACCGGATGGTCAACCGCAATGATCGGGCGGTGGCCGCCACGATCGTGGGCGGGAAACCCGTCTACGAATACGGCGAGTTCGCCCCCGGCTTCGGCACGACGCTGCACGCGGGAAGCTTTCTCGCGCCCGCTTAATTAGCCGAGTAAATGGGCGACTAAACATTGCCTGGCAAAACTCGTGTGTGTTGTCCGCGATGTCTCGTTTGACCTATTACATTCGTCGTGTCGTCTGAAAAGGAGAATTGCCCGGCCGACGAGAGGTTTCGATGACGGACATCCAAACAATGGCAGACCCGGTACGCCAGGCGATCATGGCGGAGCGGGCCGACCTCGCCGAGCTGCTCGCCGGACTCGACGCCGCGAGCTGGGACGCGCCCTCGCTGTGCCGCGGCTGGCGGGTGCGCGAGGTGGTCGCGCACCTCACGCTGCCGTACCGCATGTCGGGCGGCCGATTCCTGGTCGAAATGCTGCGGGCGGCGGGCAATTTCAATCGGATGGCCAATCACACCGCGCGGCAGGACGCGGCCATGTACTCGGCCGAGGATCTGCTGAAATCGCTGTGGGACAACATCGACCATCCGTGGAAGCCGCCGGGCGGCGGCTACGCGGGCGCGCTGAGCCACGATGTGATCCACGGTCTGGACATCTCAGTGGCCCTCGGGCTCGGTCGGAAGGTGCCGGAGGACCGGCTACGCATCGTGCTGGATGCCGTTGACGCCAACAGCATCAAGTCCTTCCACGCCAAGCTCAGGGGCATCGAGTTGCGCGCCGACGATCTGGACTGGAGCTACGGCAGCGGCGCGCTGGTCACCGGACCGGCCCAGGACCTGCTGCTGGTGCTGTGCGGGCGCAAACTGCCCGTCGGAGAACTGCACGGCAGCAAGGCCACCCGGTTCATTCGCGTGCTCTAACCCGCAAGCCTGGGTCACGAAAATAATCGCGAGTCCTCGACGACGTCGCCGCGCTACAGTCTGGGCGTGACGTGGACTGCACCGGACGTGACCAGAACCAAGGCGCCCTTGATCGCCGACGAGCGACGGATGCTGCAGGGCTGGCTCGACTTTCACCGCAACACGTTGCTGCTCAAATGCGCGGGCCTGGACGCCACGCAGCTCAAACAGCGCCCGCTCGAACCGTCGACGCTGTCGCTGCTCGGCCTGGTCCGGCACCTGAGCGAGGTGGAGCGCGGCTGGTTCCGCTTCGCCGCGGCGGCCGAAGACATCGATTACCTGTATTGCAGCGTGGACAACATCGACGGCGACTTCGACGATATCGACGAGGCCGACGCCGCAACCGATTTCGCGACGTACCGGCTCGAGATCGAACTGGCCGACGCCGCGGTGATCGACATGTCCCTCGAACACACCTTCAAACATCCACGCAGGCCCGAGCTCGAATACAACCTGCGGTGGGTCTACACCCACCTGATCGAGGAGTACGCCAGGCACAACGGTCACGCCGACCTGCTGCGCGAACGCATCGACGGCGCCACCGGCGACTGACGCCGCTCACAGCGCGTTGCCGCTGACCCAGGCCGCGACCTGGGAGCGCGCGGTGAAGCCCAGCTTGGTGAGAATGTGGTCGACGTGGCTCTCCGCGGTGCGAATCGAGATGACCAGCTCCGCGGCGATCCGCTTGTTGCTGTAGCCCGCAGCGACCAACCGGGCGACGTCCTTCTCGCGTCGGGTGAGTACGTCGCTCGCCGCGTTTTTCGACGCCATCGGCCGTTGCGGGGCGGGCTCCGCACCGAGCGCGTACCGCACCGCTTCGTCCAGGGTGAGCGCGGCGCCGCCGTCGAAGTCGGCGCGGAACTCCTTGTCCCCCAGCGCATCGCGCACCTCCAGGCGGACCTTCTCGCCGACCGCGTCGGTCATGGCGTGCGCCAGCCGCTGCGTGCTGCCACGGCGCACCGTCGTCGCGGCGCCCATCAGCCGCGCCGCCCGCTTGCGATCGCCGCCCGCCGCTGCGGCCCAGGCGAGACCGTCGAAGGCCGATGCCGTCCACACGCACCGATCGAACAGCCGCAACTGCTCCACCGAGCGGCGCAGTTCCTCGATCGCCTTGTCCTCCTGGCCGTTTCGCCAATGGTTGGTGCCGACCGCCCAGGAGGCGAGCCCGCCGAGGAGATGGGAACCATGCTCAGCGGTCTTGGTCAGGAACCGCTCAGCCAGCGTGCCCGCGCGGTCGTCGGCCAGCACCATCGCGCAGACGTAGGCGAACGCGAGGCTCTCCATCTCCGTGCCGTGATGTCCGCACGCCTCGGCCCTGGCGGCGGCAGCCTCGGCGAGATCGAGCGCGCGCACCGGGTCGGACTCGGCGAAGGCGAGGACGGCCGCCAGCAGCGCCGCCTCGACCAGCGCCTCCTCGGCGGCCAATACCGTTGCTATCGTGACCGATTCGCTCAGGTAACGGTGTGCGGACGCGGTGTCGGAGAGCATGGCTGCGATGACCGACATGGCGGCAAGCGCCCGCGCCCGGTCGGTGGAGTACGCGAGATCCTTGCTCAGCGCGTCGGTCAGCCAGCGGTAGCCCTCCAGCAGGAACCGGTAGTGCTCCCAGAACGGACGCAGCTCGCTGGCGATCTGCAGACCCCGGTGCGCGCCGGCCGGCTCCGCCAGCGCGAACTGCAGTGCCGCACGCATATTCGCGTGCTCGCGGGTGACGTCGCGAAACCAGGTGACGTCGGCGTCGCCCCAGTACTCGGTGCGGCCGCGCTGGGCGACCCGATAGTAGTGGTCGCGGTGCCGGAGCCGCACCGCGTACTCGTCACCGTGTGCGGCAAGTCTGGCCAGCGCGAATTGCCGCAGCGGCTCCAACATCGTGTAGCGGCCGGGGCCATCGGACGAGAAGTCCGCTGCCGCAGAGAAATTCAGCACCGACTTGTCCACCAAGCCGGTGAGCGTGTCGATCAACGCACCGGGCGGATCGAGGACACAGACCGCCTCGGCCGCGGCCAAGTCGCAGCCGCCTGCGAAGACGGCGAGCTGTTCCCACAGGCGCTGTTCGTCCGGGGTGCACAGGTCGTAGCTCCAGCCGATGGCGGCCTCCAGGGTCTGCTGCCGCTCCGGCGCGGTGCGCAGGCCGGTGGTGAGCAGGCGCATGGTGTCGTCGAGGCGCTCGAGTACCTGCTGCGGGGTGAAGGCGCGCAGCCGGAGCGCGGCGAGTTCCAGAGCGAGCGGAATACCGTCCAGCCGAAGGCAAATCGCGGCCAAGGTGCCGAGAGTGGCTTCGGTGACCCGGAATTCGGGGTTCGCCGCGGTCGCGCGATCGATGAGCAGCCGCAAGGCCGGATTGTCCACGGCGGCTTGCTCCTCGGGGTCGGGTACCGGCAGCGGCGCGACCGGCAGCACCTGCTCCCCCACCACACCGAGCGGTTCCCGGCTGGTGGCCAGCACCCGGACATCCGGAGTGCTGGCGATCAGCCGGTCGACGAGGACGGCGCAGGCGTCCACGAGGTGCTCGCAGTTGTCGATGACGAGCAGCAGGTGCTTACCGCCGAGATAGTCGGTGAGCCCGACCAGCGGCGCCTGGGTGTCGTCGGGCAGGCCGAGCGCCTGCGCGACGCTGGCCGCCACCAGCTCCCCGTCGTTGACGTGCGCGATCTCGACCAGCCACACACCATCCGGAAAAGCGCGGCGGACTGCATCCCCGACCCGCCGGGCCAACCGGGTCTTGCCGACACCACCGGGCCCGGTCATGGTGAGCAATCGGGTGTTGGACAGCATCTTCCGTGCGGCGGCGACTTCACCGGCCCGTCCGACGAAGCTGGTCACTTCGGCGGGCAGATTACCTGTCACATACCTCGCCACGAGGCCCAACTTAATTGGGCCGCCCTCAGTTGGTACACCCTTCAGTGATTCTCGAGGGCACGCAGGGCGGTGTCGACCAGCGTGGTGGCAGTGCGGGCGCACAGGTCGACGGCCTGCTCCGGGGTGAGCGCACGGATGTCGATGAGGACCATGAAGGCCTCCCAGCCGACGACCGTGGCCACTGCCGACACCAGTTCCTCGAAATCCGGTTCCAGCATGCGATCGCGCATCGGCGCCAGCGCCCATTCGATCCAGCGGACCCGACGGTAGCCGCGGCGCGGCGTGTTCGGCGTCGGCGGTGCCGCGTCGATGGTGAGTTTCACCAATCGTCGTCCCAACGGCAGTGTTTCGACGATGTTGACACCCATGGCGCGCGTCAGTGCGGCGACCCGGACCCGCGGGTCGGTGGAGGTGACGTGTTCGAGGGCAGCGTCGGTTTCGTTGCTGAGCAGGCCGAGGGTCGCGTCGAGCATGAGCTGATCGAGGCTCGGGAAATGTAGGTAGACGGTGCGCCGTGAGACCTCGGCGGCGACCGCGATGTCGTTGACGGACGGTTCGGCGCCGCGCCCGATCAGTGCCATGGTCGCCTCGACGATGGCATTGCGGGTACGGCGTCGTTGGGCGGCGCGGCCCGGCCCTTCGGCCGCGGAAGTCGCTCGGATCATCGGTTCCGGTTCCTCGGTTCCCTGTCTTGACAGCGGGTGCTGTGTAGTCAATATACTCATCTGCATTAAGTGCACAGCAGTGTATTTAGTGCACTGGGAGGAAATCAACCATCGGCGGGGTCGTACGCCCGGATGACTCAGCGGACCATGGTTCGCGCGGTCGGGCCGGCGTTGCACGTCTCGGGCCGGGGACGAAAGGCAGTCGACAATGACGTATCTGATGGTGGATCAACGGGTTCGGGACGTGCAGCAATGGGCGCAGGCGTTCGGCGCAGGCACCGAGCGCCGCCGCGCGGCAGGCGGCGAGGTCGTCCTGGTGCTCGCCGATCCGGCCGAGGGCGACCGGGTGCTGGTGCTCGTGCGATTCGACTCGGCAGCACAGGCACTGGCGTGGCGGAACAGGCCTGGCGTCGCGCAGGAAATCGAACGTGGCGGCGTCATCGCCGATTCGGTGACCGTCCGCGTGCTCGACGCGCTACCGGTGGCGTGAGATGGGTACGCAGCACCGGCGACAGGGCGGTGTCGAGTGGCGCGAGAGCTGATCGACCGGCCGACACCGGAATTGGTTCGGCCATCCCGACTCGGATTCGCCGACGCACGCATCGAAGTTCACATTCTCGGTCCGCTGCGGGTGGTGGACGATCGCGGCCGTGACCTCGGTGTCCGTCGACCGCTGGAACAGGCGGCGCTGGTGCGGCTCGCACTGGCCGGCGGCGTGCCGGTCCCGGACGTACGACTGGTCGCGGACCTCTGGGGTGACGAGGTGCTGACTCGTCCCATTCAGCGTCTGCGCGTGCTGATTTCGCGGCTGCGGACGACATTGGGCGAACACGGCGGCGCCGTGACCCGGTCGCGCTCCGGGTACCGGACAACCGTGCCGGTCGCCGATGTCATCGCCGTCGAAGCCGCCGCCGCACCGGTGTATGCGGCACAGCGTGCCGGACACCATGCCGCGGTGCGTTCGGCTGCCGAGGATGCGTTGCGGTGGTGGCGCGGTCCGACCTTGGCCGGCGTGACCTCCGCGCCGTTCGCCCGTGCGGAATCGACCAGGCTCGAGCAATGGCGGTTGGCGTTGACGGTGGCCAGGCTGGACGCGACGCTGCGGCTCGACTCGGGCGCCGAAATCGTCGCGGAGTTGGCGGCATTGGTGCGCGAGCACCCGCAGCACGAACAGCTCGCACGGCTGTACGCACTCACCCTGTATCGCACCGCAAGCCAAGCCGACGCCCTCGACCGGTTGCACCGATTGCGCCGGGCGTTGTCCGACGAACTCGGCGTCGATCCCACTCCGGAAACGACAGAGCTGGAACTGCGCATGCTTCGCCACGATCCCTCGCTACAGCCGTTGCGGGCGCGGTACGTCATCGAGGTCGCAGGGTGAAGGCGCGCGGCGAATCCAGCGCGAGCGGAAATGCCGTTCAGCAGAAGGCAGAGCGCGGCACCACCCCGCGGGCCGAGCGGGTCGTGCCGACACCGCCCGGCCCGGTCGACGTCAGCAATCGGATGCTGGACCGGCCTGGTACACGGAATCGAAGAGTTCGCGCAGTTCCGCCGGGGTGATCTCGCGGCCGGTGGCGTCGGTGTGCGCCTGCACGTGCTTGGCGAAGTCGACCTGGAGGTGCCTCGGCAGGTCGATGCCGAACTCCGTCTTCAGCAGATAGGCGATGCCGCCCTTGCCGGATTGGGAGTTGACGCGAATGACCGCGTCGTAGGTGCGGCCGAGGTCCGCCGGATCGATGGGCAGGTAAGGCACCTGCCAATCCAGCTCGCGCTCCGGGATTCCGGCCTGCGCGGCCCGCGCGCGATGTGCGGCCATCCCCTTGTTGATGGCGTCCTGGTGGGTGCCGGAGAACGCGGTGTGCACGAGATCGCCCACATACGGATGCCTTCCCGGCACCGGCAGGCGGGTGCAGTACTCGACGGTGCGGCGGATCTCGTCGATGTCGGAGAAGTCGATCATCGGATCCACGCCCTGCGCATGCAGATTCAACGCCAAGGTGGCGATATCGACGTTGCCGGTGCGTTCGCCGTTGCCGAACACACAGCCCTCGACGCGTTGCGCACCCGCCAGCACGGCGAGTTCGGCGCAGGCGATGCCGGTGCCACGGTCGTTGTGCGGGTGCACGGACAGGATGACGCTGTCCCGGCGGGCCAGGTTGCGGTGCATGTATTCGATCTGGTCCGCATAGACGTTCGGCGTCGCGACCTCCACTGTCGCAGGCAGATTCAGGATCACCGGCCGGTCCGGGCAGGCGTCCCACAGGGCGGTCATCCGGTCGCAGAGGTCGAGCACGTAGTCCGGTTCGGTCAGGTTGAACACCTCGGGCGAGAACTCGAACCGCACGTTCGGCAGGTCGGCAGCGAACTCGAGCACCGCGCGGCCGCCGTCGAGGATCAGCGTGCGCAAAGCCGCTCTGTCTTTGCCCAGCACCGTGTTTCGCCAGGTGGGTGCGGTCGCGGCGTACATGTGGACGACCACATTGCGCAGGCCGCGCACCGATTCGACCGTGCGCTCGATGAGATCCCTTCTGGCAGGGGTGAATACGACGATGGTGACATCGTCGGGCGCGAGGTCGGTCGCCACGATCATGCGGACGAAGTCGAAGTCGGCGCGCGAGGCGGACGGGTAGCCGACCTCGATCTCCTTGTAGCCCATCGCGACAAGCAGTGCGAAGAAGCGCCGCTTGCGTTCGGGGTCCATCGGTTCGGCGAGCGCCTGGTTGCCGTCGCGCAGATCGACAGGAACCCACAGCGGGGCCGCGGTGAGGCGTGCGTCGGGCCAAACACGCTGCGTCAGTGGCACATCCACGCGGTCGTAGACGGCGCGGTAGCGATGCGACGGCATCTGCGAGTGCCGCTGTCGATTCCAGTTGGGTGCGTCGTCGGGGATTGCGCCTGCGGGGGTATCGATGGTCGGGAAAGACATGGGTCTGCTTTCTGGCCTTCAGCCGTCACGAAGAGAAGTGACCGGCCACGACAGAGCCCCACGGCGGGGAGCCGGTCGTTCAGGCCCCGCCGTGGCGGCTAAGCAGAAGGGAGTGCAGCGGCATGGTGCGCATGATGGTTAGACTATACACAACTCCTCAGACAAGTAGAGAGGTTGCGATGGTCTCGCAGGTACGACGCCACCCGCTTGCCGCGCAAGCGGCCGAGCTGCTGCTGGCGCGGATCAAGGACGGCGAATGGCCACTGGGACATCGGCTTCCGGGGGAAACAACGTTGGCGGCCCAGCTCGGAGTCGGCCGCTCGACGCTGCGCGAGGCGATCCGCGAGCTGGCGGGCAAGGGCGTGCTCGACAGCCGTCAGGGGGCAGGCGTGTTCGTCACCGCGCTCGACCCGAAGGACGACTGGAATGTGGTGCTGCGCCGCGCCACCATCGCCTCGGTGATCGAGGCACGCATCGCCATCGAAGCCGAGGCGGCCGCACTGGCCGCGCAGCGCCGCACCCCGGCCGACCTGCGGGCCCTGCGCCGCGCACTGGTCGCGCGCGAGGCACACGGCGAACCGGTGGCCGAACATGTGGACGCGGACATGGCCTTTCATCGCGCGGTCCTACTCGCCGCGCACAACGACGTGCTCACGCAGCTCTTCGACAGCTTCCTGCCGCGGCTGCGCCTGGCGATGATCGACATGTTGCAGCTGCGCCCCGTGCCGTCGGAGTCCGCCGACCATGCCGCGCATGCCCACCTCGTCGAGGCGATCGCGGCCCGCGACGGCACGGCCGCAGCGGAATTCAGCCGCAATCACCTCACCGCATTGCAGGAGGCCTTCCGGTGACCGGTGCTCCGGTGCTCGAGTTGACGGACGTGACGTTCCGCCGCGAGGGCAAGAAGATCATCAACGGCATTTCGCTCACCGTGCAGGCAGGCGAGCACTGGGCGCTACTCGGGCCGAACGGGGCGGGCAAGAGCACGCTGCTCGGCTTCTGCGGGGCCGTCACCTTTCCGACCTCGGGCACGGTCCGCGTGCTCGGCGAACAGCTCGGCCGAGTCGAACTGCAACGCCTGCGCCGTTCGATCGGACACGTGAACCCGCGCCACCCGCTGCGCTATCCGCTGACGATCCGCGAGGTCGTGCTCACCGGCCTCACCGCGACCATCGACACCCCGATGCGCTGGACGCCGACCGCGGATCAGCTGGCCCGTGCCGACGCGATGATCAGCACAGTCGGCCTGGACGGCAAGGCCGACAACACCTGGCCGACGCTGTCCCAGGGCGAGCGCGGCCGCACCCTCATCGCCCGCGCCCTGATCGCCGAGCCGAGGCTGCTGCTGTTCGACGAACCCTCCACCGGCCTGGACCTCGCTGCCCGCGAACAACTCCTGGAAACCATCGACACGCTCGGCGACACCCATCCCGAGGTCGCGTCCGTCCTGGTCACCCATCACCTGGAGGAACTGCCGAGCACCACCACCCACGCGCTGCTCATCGCCGACGGCCACACGGTCGCCGCAGGCCCGGCCCGCGAGACGCTCACCACCGACAACGTCACCGCCGCCTTCGCGCACCCCGTCGAGGTCCGCTACGACGGCCGCTGGACCGCGCGTGCCGCGCACACGACACCGGCCTGGCCGAGCTGAATCCCGTCGCGAGCTACCGGGATTCGGCGGAGCGGAACTGTCAGTAGATCCTCGGTAGCCGACCGCCGATGCGCGGTAGCACGATGGTGTCGTCGTCGCGGGTGGAACGCACTTCGGCCAGCTTCTCCAGGAACGCTTCCGCGGAGCCGAACCGGGCGGCGACCTGCGCCAGCAGCTCTTCGGCGGGCTTCATGAAATCCATACGATTCAGCATGACCGGTCATGCGTCCAACTCAATGGGCGTTAGCGTGACGTTTGCCGAATTGTCGTGCCCGCGCAAGCGTCAGAGGATTTCCGCCACCGCCGCGATGCTTCCGCGACACCCAGCTACCTACCCCGCGCGGCGGATGGGCTGAAACGTCTGCGTCGCGTCGGTGGTGAGGAAGATCGTGACGAGACGGTAGACCTCGGTAGGCTTTTCGACCACGAGCAGATGCGAAGCACCTGGAATGATCGCGAGCTCGGAGTCAGGGATCGCCCGGTAGAGGGCGATGGTGTGCTCGAGGCTCATCGCGTCGTCGTCGGCGGCGAGCACCAAGGTCCGGCTCGCGATCGTGGCCAGCTCGGCCTCGGTCAAGGTCGGCTCGGCCTGCGCCATCCGAATCAGCTTGTCGGCCACCACCCGGAAGTGCGCCTCGCCGTCCGGCGACACCTCGCCATAGCGCGCGGCGAGCCGCTGCATCGGCTCCTCGTGCGCGAAGCCGTCGAGGACACCGGGCAGCAGGCCGTCGCGGTGGAAGTTGCCGCTGATCGAGACGAGCTTGCGGACCAGATCCGGCCTGCGCAGCGCGACGAGCATGGCGACGATCGCGCCGTCGCTGTAGCCGACCAGATGCGCGGCGCCGCCGACCACGGTGTCGAGGAAGGCGATGGTGTCCTGCGCCATCAAGTCGTAGGACATCGGGCCTGCGACATCGGGCGTGCGGCCGTGGCCGCGGCGATCCATCCGGTACACCCGGAAATGCTCGGCCAACCCGGCAACAGCGGGCTCGAACGACCGCGAGTCGACGAAGCCGCCGTGCAGCAGCAGCACCGGCTCGCCGTCGCCGGTTTCGTCATACCACGCCCGGACTTCGCCGAGCTGAACATCTTTCGCCATGCGACCGATCATGCGCGACGATCGGACCACGGCGCCCGCAGACCCGCCGCGCTGTGCGGCGCGTCACGACGGCTCGACTTCCGGCATGTCCCACGCCCCGACTTCGGCGGCGCCCGAGCCTGACGGCCGCAGGTGTCAGGCCGCGGCCTCGATCTTGCGGAGCAGCCGCCGCACCACGATCCGGTGTCCGCCCGAGCCGATCACCAACGCGCGGTAGATCTTTCCGCGCAGGCCGGGGAACTCGCCCCAGGACTTGGCTCGGAGGCGGGTCCCGCCCGCTCCCTCGTCGTCGAGCTCGAAGACCAGGGCGTATCGCGAGAACCAGTGCTGCCCCCGCATTGCCAAACGTGCGGGTTCTTCGGCGGATTCGAGGACGAATCCGCCGGGCACGGTCGACGGGTCGGCGGAGTCCTTGCACATGACCTTCAGCAACGCCTTCCAGACCCGTTCGCGATTCGCGTCGATTGATCTGGCATGCTCGTCGATATAGGGTAAACGCTCCATATAGAAGGAACGTACTAGTTTATGGCTCCTCCTCGCAAGCACGACACCGACGTGATCCTCGACGCAGCACGCGCCCTCGTCCTCGCCGACGGCCCGCGTGCCGCGAGCGTCGCGGCGATCGCCGACGCCAGTGGCGCCCCGGTCGGCACGCTGTATCACCGCTTCGGCAACCGCAACGGCGTGCTCACCGAGGCGTGGTTGCGTGCGTTGCAGCGGTTCCAGGACGGCGTGATCACCGCCGCCGAGCACCCCGACGCGGTCGAGGCGGGCGTGGCGATGGTGCGCGCGGCCCTCGTGTTCGGGCGCGAATTGCCCGAAGACGCACGACTGCTGCTGAATCTGCGGCCGCGCGACCTACTCGACGGCGGACCCGACGACGCCTTCCGCGCGCGCCTCGCCGGGATGAACGCGCCGCTCTTCGAGCACCTGCGCCGCATCGCCGCCGGCGTGTTCGGCCATGCGGGCGATCGCGAAATCGATGCCGTCAGCCGGGCCGTCGTCGATCTCCCCTATGCCGCCCTGCGCAGGCATGCGCACGCGCCGACCCTCCCCGCCTGGCTCGACGACGACCTCCCGGCGGCGGCCAGGCAGCTGCTGACCTCGTATCTGTCCTGAACGCTCAGGCGGTCACGAGGGTGGGGGTCAGCTCGCGGAGATCGCCGATCACATGGGTGGCCAGGCTCAGCGCGTCCGGGGCAGGCGGGTATTCGGGGCGCGGTGCGGCGATCACCCGCATCCCCGCGGCGTGCGCGGAGCGGATGCCGTTGCTCGAATCCTCCACCGCCGCACAGTCACTGGGCCGCTGCCGCAGGAAAGCCGCGACCGCGACGTACACATCGGGGGCAGGCTTGCCGCGATCCACCTCCTCGGTGGAGAAAGTGACGTTGAAGAACTCGATGAGGCCGGTGCGGCCGAGCACCACATCGATCAGCGCCCGCGGCGACGAACTGGCCACGCCGAGCGGCCACTGCTCGCTCATCCGCTGCACGGCATCGATCGCGCCGGGCAGCAGCGGCACCGCGCGGTCGTAGTGCGCGGCCATCCGCTCGATCACCTCGCGCGCCACCGTCTCCGGCGCCTCCTCGACGCCGACATCGGTGCTCAAGTATTCCGACCACTCCCTGGTGCTCATGCCCATCAACCGCTGCTGCGTATCGGGCAACCACGTCCCGCCGCGTTCGGCGACATAGTCGCGCCGCACCCGCTCCCACACCGGCTCGGAGTCGATCAGCACGCCGTCCATGTCGAAGACAACCGCCGCAATATCCATGTACCCATTAGCCTTTCGCCAGCCAGACCTGTCAGTGCCGTCAGCGTGGACGTCGGATCCGGCGCCGCGCCCGCCTCAACGGGGTACCCGATCGCCGGTCGCGACCAAGCGTAGGCCAAGCAGGCCGATTCGAGTCCGACCCGCCGACACGGTGCCGTCGCGGCATACCGCGCCCGAGCATTCGGCGGGCAACCTATAACGTGTTCTCTTATGAACGAACAGCAGGCCGGTGACGCACTGCCCAGCGCGGAGCACCACGAGGGCGCTTTCCGGCCGATGAGCGAGCTGATCCGAGCCCGCGACGAGCAAGGCATCGACATCACCCGCGGTGGGCCGCACTACGGCGAGTACATCGAACAGGTGCGCGGGCTGATGGACCGCGTCCGGCTGTCCGCACCCTCGGACGAGCTCGCGGTCGAGGCGATCGGGCTGTTGAAGCAGCTCAACGACAAGCTCGACGCCGCGCTCGTCACCGAATGGTCGACGCCGAACTGGACCAGGCACGACCTGCCCGCGCGCGGCAACATCACGCTGCCGCCGTTCATCATCGATCACGCGGGCCGCGACGGCGTCGACGCCCGCATCACCTTCCGCACCTACCACCTCGGCGGCAACAACGCCGCACACGGCGGCCAGGTTGCCATCGCCTTCGACGACCTACTCGGCATGGCCGCGGCCGTCTACGCGGGCGCGGTCACCCGCACCGCGTCGCTCACCGTCGACTACCGCTCGATCACCCCGCTGCGCACCGAACTTCAGGTACACGCCTGGGCCGAACGCCAAGAGGGCCGCAAGGTCTACGTCCGCGCCACCCTCAAAGACGGTGACCGCCTCTGCGCCGAAGCCAACGGCTTGTTCATCGTCCTCAAACCCGGCCAGCCGTAAGTTCGCAACGCCCCGACGTCGCCGCACCATAGGTCCAGGCCGCGACGCGCCGATCTATGAGCGGCCGACTCCGACCCGAAACCCGAAAACGGCCATCGTAATTGCGCGCTGTGCATTCATTCACGCACTGCCGCAGTGCATCCCATGCCGCTCGAGGGCGCTGTGGCATACCGAAATCCACCGGCTACCGTGAATCCGCCACCCTCGAGTTGGTCGACTGATCATGGGGAACTGGTGTAGGCATCGCCCGAGAAGCCACCTGCACCATTACCCCCTCGGCACAAACAACCTCCCGGATCCCACATTTTGGAGCGCTGACGCCCCTGTGGGTCCCTTCAGAAGTGATCTTGTGGCGCCGCCGTTTGGGCTCCGCGGAACGGGGAATCGCGAAGCGACAAACTGTCGGACTATCGGAGGTACCGGACATGCCTGTCGCGCCGAGTCGTCGCACCGAACGCGCGCTGATCGATGATCTGCACGGAGCCTTGCTGGCAATACTGATGGTGACGGTGATCGGCGCGATCGGGCTCATCCTGTCGCTCACCACCGGGGTCCCGCAGTAGGTTCCCTGCTGTGGCGCTGACACCGGTCGGACGCGAGTCAGGAGTCGACCGCGTCGACCGATCGCCATAATTGCGCACTGTGCATTCATTCATGCACTGCCGCAATGCATCTCGCGCCGTTCGAGAGAGTGGCGGCACGGTGAAACCTTACTTCGTCAGCGACCAGGGAAGTGCGCCTCTCGATATGCGCCGAAGCGGGCGTCGACCTGGTCGGCGGTGAGGCCGAAGTCGGCGAGGGTGTAGCGGTGGGCGGGACGGGCTGCGCCGGAAGTGGTTTCGGAGTGCATGGTGTGCATTGCCGTGGTGGCGTCGTCTGTCAGCGGGAGGTCGAAGTGTCGGTAGATGGAGCCGACGGTGGCGATGGGGTCGGCGACGAAGGTGTCGTAATCGATGTCGTAGAACTGAGCGGGGTTGTGGCGCTTGCGGTCTACGAGGAAGCGTTCGGCGCCGCGGGCCCAGAGGTCGAGCTGGGCGGTGCCGACCACCGAACCACGGAACTTGTCCGACCATCCGACCGAGGCCTGTTCGTTGAGGCTGCAGACCGAGGCGATGATCGTGCGCGGATCGCGGTGCATTTGGATGATCAGTGCATCGGGATAGACCTCGAAAATGGCATCGAGTGCGAAAAGATGGCTCGGATTCTTCAGCACCCAGCGGCGATTCGCGTCGGGCATGCCGATCAGCTGGAGGTTGCGCCGGTGCCTGCGGTACGCGGGCGTCCAGTCCTGATCGCGCAGCCACGTCGAATAGCCGGGTAGATACGCCAGGCACTCGTACGACACCGACATGGCCGATTGGCGAAGCAACTGCCAGCACTCCTCCACCTGGTCGGCCGAGATGTGGTGCACGCCCATGAATTCGGGATGCTCCACGTGGTGCTTCGCGAACGCGGCCTCGATCCGCTGATAAACCGGGTTGCTCGCCCACGTGTCGCGCGGCGGTCGCGGCTGCGGCATCTCGGTCAACCACATCTCGAGGCCTTGATGCGCGGGATCGGCGTTGAGCAGCCGATGCACCGCGGTGGTTCCCGAGCGCGGCAGGCCAGTCACGAAGATCGGGCGTTCGATCGCCACCTCGGCATGCTCGGGAAAGCGTTGCCACGCCGCCTCGCTGAGCAGCCGCGCGATGAGTGCGCCGCGCAGGAACGCGCGGTGCACCTTGTTGCCGAACGGGGTCAGCTCGGCGTCCTTGGCCAACGACTCGAGCAGCACCTCGAGCCCGGCGCGGTAGTCGTCGGCGCCGAAATCGTCGAGCCCGACGACCTTGGTCGCCGAGGCGTGCAGATCGTCGATGGTTCCGACGTCGTCCCTACCGATCACTTCATCTCCTCGAATGTTCAGATGCACCGCCGGAATCCGGTCAGTGGTGGTATTCGCCGCCGTTGACGTCCAGGCACGCCCCGGTGATCGCCCGCGCCATCGGCGAGGCGAAGAACACGACGGCGTCGGCGATCTCGTCGGGTTCGGGCAGCTTGCGCAGATCGATGGTCTTCGCGGTCTCCGCGTAGACCTCTTCGGCGGTGATGCCACGTTCTTTGGCGAGGTAGTTGAAATACCACTTCAGGTTGTCGGCCCAGATATAGCCGGGGGCAATGGAATTCACCCGGACGCCGCGCGGACCGAGCTCGGTGGCCAGGCTCTGCGCCAGCGCGAGCAAGCTGGCCTTGGCCATCTTGTACGGCCCAAAAGTGCGCCGCGAATGCCGGAGCACCGCCGAGTTGATCATCACGACCGAGCCCTTGGTTTCAACAAGCGCAGGCACGAACAGCCGGGTCAGCCGCAGCGCCGCAAGCACATTGGTCTCGAAGCCGGCCCGCACCTGATCCAGGTCGACGTCGGCGAGGTCGCTGATCGGCGGGATCGCGAACGCGTTGTTCACCAGCGTGTCCACTCGGCCGAAGGCGCTCTGTGCGGCTTCGACCAGGTTGACGGCCGCCGCCTCGTCGTTGATATCGGTCGGCACCACCACCGCGCGCCGCCCGAGCTCGGTGATCTCCTTGGCCACCTCGGTGAGCCGAGATTCGGTCCGGGACGCGAGCACCACGTCGGCGCCCGCTTTCGCGCTCTGCACCGCGATGGCCCTGCCGAGTCCGGGGCCGACCCCGGAGACCACAACTACCTTGTCCTGCAACAACATCAGCCGAGCATCCTTTCCGCGACGGCAGCCTGCCGTGTCGCGATGCGTGCGCGCCATTGTTCCGGTGTGACGCGCGCCTGGTCGTAGCACGGCAGCCGCTGTGCGAGTTCGGTAACCGGCACCACCTCCACCGTCGGCCCGTCCTCGGGCTTCATGTCGCGGGCGAGCCGCTGCCAGCGGAACTGCAGGTACCCGCGGTCGTGCCCGGTGCGTTCGATCCAGTTGGCCAGGCCGGGATCGCGCTCGCTGACCACCAGCCGGATCATTCCGTCGGGGTCGACGTGCGCCTGGTCGGCGGTGAGGCTGGTCTGGTGGTTGATGTAGTCCAGCGACAGGTACCACATGCTGCCGAGCTGGAAACCCTGATACGGCGCATCGGATTTCGGCACCGTGATGATCATCGCCTGGTCGTCGTCGAGCTCGTAGTGGCCCGCCGAGGAGAACTGGGTGGTGAGACCGCCTGGCGTCGACCGCGGTTCGGTCATCGTATTCACCGGCAGGTTCAGGTAGAACCACTCCGGGAACGCCAGAAACGTCTGCAACCGCGAGATCAGCATCTTGCCCGCGACGCCGTAGCGCTTGGTCAGCAGATCCTTGGTCAGCGGTGGCGGCGCGGCGCCGACCTTGTCGATCCGCGAGATCCGCACGGTGCCAGGCTTTTCGGTGGCCCAATCGCTGTAGACCTCGCGGATCACCAGCATGGCGGAATCGGCGGCGAGGTGCACATAGCCGGGTCGCGCCGGGCCGGGACCGAGACGCAGTTCGTAGGATCCGTCCGGCCCGACCTCGAGTGACCGGTCGTCGAACGCGGTGAGGCTGTCCGGCACATCCACCGGCGAATAGTTCCCGTTCAGCACCTGGAAGCTCAGATCCCGTGTGGTGCCGCGCTTCCCGGTCACCAGATACTCGGCGTCCGGCCGTAGGTACGAGTGGAAGTAGAGCGTGTCCGGGTTGTCCAGTCCCATCTTCGTGTACGGCCCGGTGGACTGGACGAAGAACGGAAAGTCGCGCTCATAGGCCCACGCCATCTGCAAGGCGGCGCGAATGCTGCCCGCCAGGTAGTCGTAGCCCTCGACGAGGTCCTGCTCGGTTCGGACGTGCGCGGCTCCGGTGATGATCTGCTCGGCGGCGGCGATGGCGTCCGCGAACGGCTGTGTCAGCAAAGGGTTCTCCGTCGGCGTTCCAAATATGTACCACTCTGGTACATTTCATCTGAGGAAAGATTAGAACGTGTTCTAGGAGTGGTCAATGGTCAGCCGTCGATCCGCACCCACCGTGCGGGTGGTGCAGGTACTGGATTTCTTCGTCGAGCAGCGCGGCAAGTGCTTCGGCCTCTCCGAGCTCGCCCGCGCCCTCGACCTGGCCAAACCCACCTGCCTCGGCATCCTCACCGAGCTCACCGCAGGCGGCTACCTGGTGCGCGACGCCGACGCCAGGACCTACGGCCTCGGCCCAGCGCTCATCGCGGCGGGCCGGGTCGCGCAGGACAGCTTCGCGATTTCCGCGCTCGCCCGCGTCGAACTGGAGAAACTCACCGCGCGATACCGCACGACCTGCACCGCGTCGGCCGTGGTCGGCGACCAGATCATGGTGTTGGAGAGCACCGGGCCCGGCATGGTGAAGGTCGGCGCGGCGTACCACTTCGCGCCGCCGGTCGGCCTGATGTACGTGCTCTGGGATACCGACGTGGCGTTCGACTCCTGGCTGAGCAGGCCAGCCACCGTCCCGTTGCAGCAGGACGAGGCGCGGCTGCGGCAGGTGGTCGCCGAATGCCGTGCGCGCGGATATCTGGTGGAGAGTCTCACCGCCGCAGGCCGCAGGCTCTACTCGCTGCTCGCCGGGTTCGCGGCCCGCGATCTTCCCGATGACCTGCGCGAATTGGTCGGCGAGTTGGTGACGAGCCTCGGCGAGCGGGTCTACCTCGGCACCGAGCTGCGACCGCGCAAGGAGCATCCGGTGAGCCTGCTGGCCGCGCCGACCTACGGGGGTGACGGACGGCAGAACATGGTGCTGACCATGTATGTCGGCGCGTCCATCACCGGCGCCGAAATCGACAGGCGTGGAACAGCTCTCGTGGCAGCAGCGGACGCGGTCACTGCGGCGTCGGGCGGCAAACGGCCGCCGGAATCGACGCCGGCCCCTACTCTGGAACACGCGTCTGGGAGTGCACCCGTTGCCAACAATCGAAACGTGTTCTAGTTTTGCGGTGTGAGCCAGTACGCGAAGTCGACGGCGAGCACCTACGAGCTGCCCCATCTTGACGCGCTCGAGGCCGAGTCGGCACATATTTTCCGTGAAGTAGCGGCGACATTCGAACGCCCGGTGTTGCTGTTCTCCGGCGGCAAGGACTCGGTGGTGATGCTGCACCTGGCGGCCAAGGCCTTCTGGCCTGCGCCGCTGCCGTTCCCGGTGCTGCACATCGACACCGGGCACAACTTCGACGAGGTGATCACCTACCGCGACGCGACCGTCGCGCGCCTCGGCCTGCGCCTGGTGGTCGGGCGGGTCCAGGACGATATCGACGCGGGCCGGGTGGTCGAGGAGATCGGGCCGCGCTCGTCGCGCAACCGGCTACAGACCACCACGCTGCTGCGGTCGATCCAGGAGGGCGCCTTCGACGCGGTCTTCGGCGGCGCCCGCCGCGACGAGGAGAAGGCGCGGGCCAAGGAACGCGTCTTCAGCTTCCGCGACGAGTACGGCCAGTGGGATCCGCGCAGCCAGCGACCCGAGCTGTGGAACCTCTACAACGGCAGACACCGTGCGGGCGAACACATTCGAGTGTTCCCGCTGTCGAACTGGACCGAGCTCGATATCTGGACCTACATCGCCGCCGAAGGCATCGACCTGCCGCCGCTCTACTACGCGCACCGCCGCCCCGTCGTGCAACGCGACGGAATGCTGTTGGCGCACACCCGTTTTCTCGAGCTCATCGACGGCGAGCAACCCTACGAGGCGACGGTGCGGTTCCGCACCGTCGGCGACGCCACCTGCACCGGCTGCGTGCAATCCGACGCCGCCACCCCCGCCGAGGTAGTCACCGAGGTGGCCGCGGCCCGGGTCACCGAGCGCGGCGCCACCCGCGCCGACGACCGAATCTCCGAGGCGGGGATGGAAGATCGCAAACGAGAGGGCTACTTCTGATGACGACCACCCTGCTGCGGCTCGCGACCGCGGGCAGCGTCGACGACGGGAAATCCACCCTCATCGGCAGGCTGCTCTTCGACTCCAAGACGATCTTCACCGACCAGCTCGCCGCGGTCGAGCGGTCCAGCCGCGAGCGCGGCGACGACTATCCGAACCTGGCCCTGCTCACCGACGGCCTGCGCGCCGAACGCGAACAGGGCATCACCATCGATGTCGCGCACCGCTATTTCGCCACGCCGAGACGCAAATTCATCATCGCGGACACGCCGGGCCACATCCAGTACACCCGCAACATGGTGACCGGCGCGTCCACCGCCGATCTCGCGCTGATCCTGGTCGACGCACGCAAGGGCGTGGTGGAGCAGACCAGGCGGCACGCGTTTCTCGCCAGCCTGCTCGGCATTCCGCACCTGGTGCTGTGCGTCAACAAGATGGACCTGGTCGACTGGTCGCAGGCGCGATTCGAGGAGATCCGCACCGAATTCGCGCAGTTCGCCTCGAAACTCGACGTCTTCGACCTGACCTTCGTGCCGATGTCGGCGCTGCACGGCGAGAACATCGTGCATCGCGGCGCGAGCATGCCGTGGTACGAGGGCACGCCCCTGCTGCACCACCTCGAAGAGGTGCACATCGCCTCGGACCGCAACCTGATCGACGCGCGCTTCCCGGTCCAATACGTAACCCGCAGGCACGCACAGGATTTCCGCGGCTACGCGGGCACCGTCGCGGGCGGCGTGTTCAAGCCGGGTGACGAAGTCGCCGTGCTGCCTTCCGGATTCACCACCACCATCGAGGCCATCTGGGGCCCCGGCGGCACCGTGGTCGCGGAAGCCTTTCCGCCGCAGGCGGTGACCATCCAGCTCGCCGACGATCTCGACGTGTCGCGCGGCGATATGATCTGCCGGCCGAACAACCGCCCGAGCGCAGGCCGCGATCTCGACGCGATGGTCTGCTGGTTCGCCGACGAAGCCCAGCTCACCCCCGGCGCCACCTACACCATCCGGCACACCACCCGCACCGCCACCGTCGAGGTGCGCAGCCTCGACTACCGGCTCGACGTCAACACCCTGCACCGCGACGAGCACGCGGACGCGTTGTCGCTCAACGAAATCGGCCGGGTCCAGTTACGCACCAGGCAGCCGCTGCTTTTCGACCCGTATCGCCGCAACCGGTTCACCGGCAGCTTCATCCTGGTCGACGACACCACCAACAACACCGTCGGCGCAGGCATGATCACCGGTCCGAGCCTGCCGTCCTCGCGGGTGGTCTGGCACTCCACCGCGGTCGGCAGGGACGAGCGGGCCACCCGCGGTCTCACGGTGTGGTTGACCGGGCTGTCCGGTTCCGGAAAGTCTACCGTCGCAGTGGAACTCGAACGCCGGCTGGTCGCCGCGGGCCGTCCCGCCTTCCTACTCGACGGCGACAACCTGCGCCACGGCCTCAACGCCGATCTCGGCTTCAGCGCCGCCGACCGGGTCGAGAACGTGCGCAGGGTCGGCGAAGTCGCCCGCCTGTTCGCCGAAGCCGGTGTGGTGGCGGTGGTTTCGTTGATCAGCCCGTATCGCGCCGACCGCGACCTGGTTCGGGCCAAACACCAGGAGGCGGGCATCGCGTTCGTGGAGGTGTTCGTCGACACGCCGCTGGAGATCTGCGAAGCCCGCGACCCGAAAGGCATGTACGCCAAGGCCAGAGCGGGCGAGATCCGCGGCTTCACCGGCATCGACGATCCGTACGAGACACCGGAGGCACCTGACCTGGTGTTGCGGCCCGACAGCGGCGATCCGGCGGCGATGGCCGCGGAGATCTTGACGCGGCTCGCGGGGCTCGACTGAGCGGCTGGTCCGCTGAGCGAACCACTGCAATTTAGTTCACCGCATTGTGCGGTCGGAACACCACGATCCGGTCATATGATCCCCCACATCGACACGTGGAGATCCAAAGCATGACCACAGCAACCGACATCCGGTCACCGGGGTACACCCGCGTCATCGCCCCACCGGGTTGGAGCCGCTGGCTCGTTCCGCCCGCGGCGCTGTCCATCCATCTCGCCATCGGCCAGGCCTACGCGTGGAGCGTGTTCAAGCCGCCGCTGGAGAAGGCGATGGACATCTCCGGCACCGGAAGCGCGTTGCCGTTCCAGTTGGCCATCGTGATGCTCGGCCTCTCCGCGGCGTTCGGCGGCACCCTCGTCGAACGCCGCGGCCCGCGCTGGGCGATGACGGTGTCGCTGGTGTGCTTCTCGTCCGGCCTGCTGATCTCCGCGCTGGGCGCGGCGCTCGGCGCGTACTGGCTCATCGTGTTCGGGTACGGCTTCGTCGGCGGCATCGGGCTCGGCATCGGCTACATCTCGCCGGTGTCCACCCTGATCCGCTGGTTCCCCGACCGGCCAGGCATGGCAACCGGCTTCGCGATCATGGGCTTCGGCGGCGGTGCGCTCATCGCCTCGCCGTGGACGACGCAGCTGCTGACCTGGTTCGGCCGCGATCAGTCCGGCGTCGCCGAGACATTCCTCGTCATGGGCGTCGTCTACGCGGTCTTCATGACGGTCGGCGTGCTGCTGGTGCGGGTGCCACCGCCCGGCTGGCGTCCGGCCGGGTGGGAGCCGTCGACGAAGGTCACCAAGCTGATCAGCACCAACGATGTCAGCGCGCGCGACGCGATCCGCACGCCGCAGTTCTGGTTGCTCTGGATCGTGTTGTGCTTCAACGTGACTGCGGGCATCGGCATCCTGGAGAAGGCGGCGCCGATGGTGACGGACTTCTTCAAGAACACCGCGACCCCCGTGACCGCCTCGGCCGCAGCGGGTTTCGTCGCGGTGCTGTCCGCGGCGAACATGGCGGGGCGGATCGCGTGGTCCTCACTGTCCGATGTCATCGGCCGTAAGAACATGTACCGGATCTACCTCGGCGTGGGTGCGCTCGCGTACGTGCTCGTCTGGTCCGTCGGCCAGACGAGCAAGCCGCTGTTCATCCTCGGTGCGATGGTGATCCTGTCCTTCTACGGCGGCGGATTCGCCACGGTCCCCGCCTATCTCAAGGATCTGTTCGGCACCTTCCAGGTCGGCGCGATCCACGGCAGGCTGCTCACCGCGTGGTCGGTGGCAGGCGTTGCCGGGCCGTTGATCGTCAACGCCATCGCGGACGCGGGCAAGCGGCGCGGGGAAACCGGGCCCGAGCTCTACGACACCTCGTTCGCCATCATGATCACCCTGCTGTGCGTCGGCTTCCTCGCCAACGAACTCATTCGCCCGGTCGCGGCGAAGTACCACCGGCAGGCCGAGGAGCCCGCCGTCCTCGTGAAAGGCGAACCGGCATGAGCACACCGGACCCGACCGACGCCGATACGCCACGGCGGCTCCCGCTGTTGATCTTCGCCTGGCTGTGGGTCACCGCACCGTTCCTCTACGGCGTCGATCGTCTGATCGTCAACCTGCTCAAGCTGTTCCAGTAACGCCAGTGGGCAGGCAGTGAATCACTGCCTGCCCCTTCGGTTATCGGTTCAGCTCAGCGTGCCGAAGAACGCTCGGACGTCACCGACGAGCAACTCGGGCACCTCGAGCGCCGGAAAGTGCCCGCCAGCATAGAACTCCGCCCAGTGCGTGATGTGGTGGGCTCGCTCGGCGAACCGGCGAATCGCATAGTCGCCGTCCTTGAACACCGCGACACCGGTCGGCACCGTGCCCTTCGGCTTGGGTGCGAACATGCTCGCGTCGTGGAACCGCTCGTAGTAGAAGTTCGCCACGCTGCGCGCGGTGTCGGTGAGCCAGTAGATGCTGACGTTCGCCAAGATCCGGTCCTTCGCGACGGCCTGCTCGGGCAGTTCGTGCGCCTGATCGACCCACTCCTTGTACTTCTCCACGATCCAACCGAGCTGACCGGTCGGCGAGTCGGCCACCAACTGCGCCAAGGTGTTCGGCCGCGAGCCCTTCAGTTTCATGTATGCCGAGCCGTCGTCCTGGAAGCTCTTCATCCGGCCGAGCCGCTCCCGCTCGGCATCGGTCAGCGCAGCCATATCCGCCGGGTCGCCGGTCGGGAAGGTGACCAGCGCGTTGACGTGCACGCCGAGCACATGATCCGGATCCAGCTGCCCGAGCACCGGTGCGAGGAACGCGCCGTGGTCGCCGCCCTGCACGCCGTAGCGGTCGTAGCCGAGCCGTGCCATCAGCTCGGCCAGCGCGGCGGCGACGCGACCGTCGTGCCAGCCCGTCTCGGTGAGCGGGCCGGAGAATCCATGTCCGGGCAACGAAGGAATGACCAGGTGGAAGGCGGGCGCATCCGGTGCGCCGTGCGCCTTCGGGTCGGTGAGCGGGCCGATGACGTCGAGGAAGTCGACCACCGAACTCGGCCAGCCGTGCAGCAGGAGCAGCGGGGTCGCGTCGGTTTCAGCAGACCGGATGTGCAGGAAGTGCACCTGCTGGCCGTCAATGGTGGTCAGGAACTGCGGGTAGGCATTGAGTTCCGCTTCGACCGCGCGCCAGTCGAACTTCTCCGCCCAGTACCCCGCGAGCTCCTTCAGGTACGCGGTGGGCACGCCGCGCTCCCAGCCCGTGCCGGGCAGGTCGTCGATCCAGCGGGTGCGGGCCAGCCGGTCGTGCAGGTCGTCGAGGTCGGCCTGCGGGATCTCGATGTGAAAGGGGCGGATGTCGTTGTTCGTCATGCCAGTAATACTTCGGGTAACGAGGGGGCCGGTGAATCACAAGAATTCGTTATCTTCGACGGCTTTACCTCTTTACCGGTGATGCGCGGGCCAGGCCGGCCGACTTGGCACCGACCGCGCGGTACGTGCATGATCGCGGAGTGGTGAGCTTTCCCGTCTGCGGTGCCTTTGTCGGACGGGCCGCCGAAATGTCGGCGTTGCAGGACGCCTGTCGAGATCCGGCGGTGCACACGGTGCTCGTGGCCGGTGAAGCCGGTCTCGGCAAGTCACGCCTGATCGCCGAGTTCACGACCAGGCTCGACGCGGACGCGGTGGTGGTCACCGGCCGGTGTCCGGAATTCGGCAACGACGGGATGGCGTTCGCGCCGTTCGTTTCGGTGATGCGCGCGCTGGTGCGCCGACTCGGAGTGGAACGGCTGACGACGGTGCTGCCGGTGACCCGGCCCGCACTGTCGCGCTGGCTGCCCGAGCTGGCGGCGCAGGCGGGCTCGGCCGAGCCGGAGACCGATCGGATCCGGTTGTTCGGCGAAATCCTGACCGTCCTCGAACAACTCGCGGCCCGGCACCCGGTGGTGGTCGTGCTCGAAGATCTGCACTGGGCCGATCATTCGAGCCGGGAGCTGCTCGCGTTCCTGGTCGCCAACGCGGCAGCGCGCGATCTGCTGCTGATCGGCACCTATCGCCCCGCCGAATCCCCGGCCCTGCGCCGGACCGTCGCCGCGATGCGCCGCGATCCCGGTGTGCGCCTCGTCGTTCCGCAACCGTTGACCCGGCACGAGGTGGGCAGGCAGCTCGCCGCGCTGTTCGGCCGGGAGCCCGAACCAGGGACAGTGTCGCGCATCTTCGCGCGCAGCAAGGGAATTCCGCTGTTCGTCGAGGCGCTCAGCGGCTCTACCGAGGACACGCCCGCCGATCTGTCCGAGCTGCTGCTCGGCTTCCAAGCCGCTCTGCCTCCGGAAACCCGTGCGCTACTCCAGCTTGCGTCCGTGGCGGGATCAACGGTGCGGCATGCGCTGCTCGCCGCCGCCACCGAACTCGACGAGACCACGCTGCACGGCGCGCTGCGTGAGTTGATCGATCAGCAGGTGCTCACCGCACAGGACGCCGGATACGAATTCCGGCACATCTTGATTCGCGACGCCGTCTACGACCACATGTTGCCGGTGCAGCGAAAACTGTTGCACGCCACCCTCGCCCATGCGCTGACCGAGGACGGCGAGCCGTCGGCCACCGACAACCGGGCGGGCGAGCTGGCGTATCACGCCTATGCCGCGGGTGATTCGCCGCTCGCGCTGAGCGCCGCATGGCAGGCGGCCGCGGCCGCGACCGGCGGGTACGGCGAGCAGCTGCGCCACCTCGATCGGGTACTCGAACTCTGGGATGCGGTGCCGGACGCGCAGACGCGGATCGGCCACGAACGGCTCGCGGTGCTCGAGCAGATCGCCGAAACCTGCTATCAGGCCGGCTTCGTCGATCGAGGTATCGCGGCCGCCGACGAGGCGTTGCGGCTGATCGACACCGACGACATGCCACAGCGCGCGGCCGGGCTGCTGCACCGGCGGGCCGGTCTGAACAACCAGAGCAGCGGTGGGTCCGATCGTGATCTGTTGAGCGCCTTGGCCTTACTGCCGGATCGGCCGCCGACCGTCCTGCGTGGCGAGGTGCTCGCCGAGCTCGCCGCGGTGCATGTCTTCGGTGGCGAGGTCGCGCGCGCTGAACGCGATGCGCTGGCCGCCGTCGAAGTGGCCGAAGAGCTCGGCGCCGTGGCTTTGGCTGCCCGCGCCTACGCGTATCTCGGCCTGGCCACCGCCGAGCGGTCCGAGACCGCCGTCGCTTACTTCGCGAAGGCGCATGCCGCGGCCGCCGCGGCCGCGGACCCACAGACCCTGGTCACCGTGGTGCTGTGGGAGTCGGCGGTCCTCGTCGCGGCCGGTGATCACACGGCGGCGATCGCGGCGATCCAGCAGGGCCTGCGTGCCGCGCACGAGACGTTCCGGTTCGTCGAGGCGGCGCCGATCCTGCTGGTCAAATGGGCCCAGGCGCTCACCGCGCTCGGCAGGTGGAACGAGGCGCTCGAACTCATCGATGAATCGCTGACCGAGCAGCTGCCGCCACTGAGTGAGGCCGCACTGCTGCTTTCCCATGCCCGAATTGTACTGGCGCAAGGTGATTCGGCCGCCGCGGGCACCAGCGCCGACCGTGCCGCCGGCCTGTTGAGCGACGGACCATGGGCTCGGCAGTACCAGATCCTGCTGCGAACCGTGCAGTGCGCGATCGCGCTCGACCTCGACCGGCCGCACCGCGCGGCCGAGCTCGCCGCCGAGGCGCTGTCGATCGACGACCTGCCCGCCCACCACCACGAGGTGTGGCCGCTGCTCACCATCGTGGCCAGGATCGACTACCCGCCAACAGATCTCGACCTCGTCGCCGAGTCGCTGCTGGTCACCACCGCGGGCGACACCGCCCATCGCGCGGTCTTCCGTGCGACTCGCCACGGCGGACCCGGTGCGTGGCACGAGGCCGTCGCCGCGTGGCGCGACCTGCGTCAACCCTACGAATTGGCCCGCAGCCTGCTCGGCGCGGCCGAAGCCGAACTGGCCGCGAGCAACAGGACCGCCGCACAGCCGCTGCTGCGCGAAGTGGCCGACATCGCCGCCGATCTCGGCGCCACTCCCCTGGCCGCGACCGTCCGCCGGATCGCCGACCGAGCCGGGCTCACCCTCGCCGACCGCGCCCCGCAACCCGCCGCCAAACAGCAGAGCACCTTCGGCCTCACACCACGGGAACTCGACGTGTTACGCCTCGTCGCACAGGGATTGAGCAACCGGCAGATCGCCGCAGAGCTCTTCATCAGCGGTAACACCGCCGGCGTGCACGTCTCCCGCATCCTCACCAAGCTCAGCGTCGCCACCCGAACCGAAGCGGCCGCCGCGGCCCACACCCACCACCTGCTGGATACCGGCGATCAGTAGCGGCTATATCGTCCTCCGGTCACAGAGCGACGCATTTGAGGAGGGTGCCGGAGACGCGGTCACAATCCTGGGGCAGACCGAAATCCGTCTCGACCTGCCTCGGGTGGCTATCGACCGGCATGGTGAAGACCGCGATCTTGCCGTGCCACCACCAGTTGGACAACGTGCCGCACTTTGTGCGGGAACCGGTCAGGTTGAATCTCGGGCTGGTCACCCACTTATTCTTCTGGTTCTTGCCGTAAATGTAAGCGTAGGGCGACTGCCCGCCGGAACACACTTGCACCTGCCAGTTCTGCGCCGCGTCGTCATCGTCGGCCTGTGCCACACCGGCGAGGCCACCCGCGGCGATGATGATCGCTGTCGCGCCAATGAGGGCACGTCGAAGTATCGACATCCGAATCTCCTTCAGATTTCCGACTCTAGAGCTGACCCTGATTCACGATCCACGGGCCAACAAGCAACCTTGTCGCCCGTATGAAATCCACTGTGCTACACGACTTTTAGCTATACCAGCCCCCGAAACTCGGGCCACTACCAACGGTCCGGACAGTTCCGCCGCTCGCCTCGGTGCATGCACCGGCCGCCGGACGCCCGGCAGCGGCTATCGTGCGGGGTCTGCCGAAAAATGATGTCACGGTACGCATTTACGCGTGACCGGTCTCTATCAACCTGCCGCACAGATTATTGCCAGTAGCGCGTCAGCCGTTCGTGTGCAGAAGGTTTCGGCGTCGTCGAGGCCATGAATCAAACCGCGCACCAGGGAACGAGCCACCAGGATGTCGAAAACCAGGTCGGCGGTGTCGGATTCGTCGGCGCCGGCGGGCAGGGCCGAGGCGAGGCGTTCGGCTAGCGCTTTGCGGGCGGGGAGGTCCGCGCGGTCCTGGAGCGCGCGATAGCGGTCCGGGGACCGGTGATAGGCGGACATGAGTCCGGGGAGCGCGGCCCGGGTGGCAGGCTCGGCGGTGCGCTGAAGGAAGACTCGCGCCCAGGCGACCAGGTCAGCGTGCAGGTCGTCGGTTTCGGCTGGGAGCCAGATGCTTTCGGCGCCGAAGACCGCGTCCTCGATCAGCGCCTCCTTGCCAGGCCAGCGGCGGTAGATGGGTGCGGTTCCGACGCCGGCTCTGCGGGCGACGGCGGCGATGGTGACGTCCTGGTAGCCCACCTCGGCGAGCATCGCACGGGTGGCCGCCAGCACCGCGTGATCGATCTGCAGGTCGCGCGGACGGCCCGACCTGGGGTTCGCCGGATCGGTTGACATCACATCGGGCAGCGTACCGGTCGCGAATCGACGAAAACAATTACGTTGTGGTGTGCAACGTAATACATTGTCGGGACCATGCTACGGCTACCCAGGGTGACAGACACGATGACCGAACTGCCCACACCGGAACAACTCCCGCCGCTGGTGGAGCAGGTGATTCGGCGACGCATGCCGAACGCCGAGCGGGCCACGATCGTCGAATGGCACCGTGCCGAGCACGGATTCGGCGCGGAGACTTATCTTTTGGCGCTCGACGGCGTCGAGGGCACCGACGATCCGCTCGGCCTGGTGTTCCGCAGACCGCCTACGGCGCCGATGTTCCCCGACTACGACCTGCGCCGCCAATTCCTGGTGATGAAACGGCTTGCCGCGACGGACATTCCGGCGCCGACCGTGCGCTGGATGGACACTGATCCGACCGATGTGGGCAGCGCTTATCTGCTGATGGATCTCATCCCCGGCGGTAGGACGCCGAGCGACTCGCCGCCGTACCACCTGGAGGGCATGTACGTCGATGCCGCGCCCGCAGATCGGACCAGGATGTGGTGGGGCTGCATCGACACCATGGCGCGGCTGCACCGGCTCGACCCGGCCGCGCTGCGTCTGGATGCCTTGCGGCTGCACCGATTCGGCACCGGCCCGGTCGAGCAGGCGGTGAACTATCTCGATTTCGCGGTGCATTGGGCGGCGCCGCAGGTACCGCCGACCATCGAGCGGGCGCTCACCTGGCTGCGCGACCACTGCTACGACCCCGACCATGTGACGCTCTGCTGGGGCGACTCCCGGTTGTCGAATGTGCTGTACGGCGCGGACTATTCGGTGCTCGGCGCGCTCGACTGGGAGATCGGTTACCTCGGCGACCACGAAGCCGACCTGGCCTGGCTGCTGCTCACCGATTGGGTATCCAGCGAGTACCTGAGCATTCCGCGCCTGCCAGGCACCCCGAGTCGCGAGGAGACCATCGCGCGGTACAAGGCGGCGACCGGCTGGCCGGTGCGGCAGCTGCGCTTCAACGAGATCCTCGGCGCGGTCCTGATGGCGCTGGCGCTGTTGCGGATCCAAGTCGTCCTCGGTATCGGCGACCTGTCCGCGGTGGCCGTGGCGCGGCTGGATCCGCTGCTCAGCGAAGGGCCGTGACACTGCGACGGCAGAGCCGGTGTCACCAGGCCGGTCAGCGGTGTGACTAGCTGGAAGGCAGCTCCCAGATCCGGATTTCTTCGATCAGCGAACTGGAGCTGGCTCCCGGATCCATCAGCCACGTCCATGCCACCACCCCCAAAGTCCCGCTGGGCAGCGGCGATTGCGTGTCGAGGTAGCGCATTCGATGGCCGTTCACGCTGATCACCAAATCGGCACCGTCGATCGTGGTACGGCACGAGGCACCGATCCTGGTCGCCTCATCCACGCGCAGTCCTGGCAACCTGTCCTGCGAGGCAAGCACGGAAACCCTGGACTCGGCGGGCTGCCCCATCGAGATACCCCAGTGCCCGGTACTGCTCACGGTGAACAGGTAGCGACGAGTGAAGAGTCCCGGTTCACCCCGGCACGTCAGACCGACTCCGCCCAATCCTGATTCGATACGCACCACGGCTTCCATGCACGTATTCGTCGACGCCGGAACCGGTGCGATGGCGTGGACGATCTGGGTACCGGCTACGGCCGTCAAACGGTATGCGCCGGAGGCATACTCGGTGTGACCGGCATCTTGCGGCCAGCCCGTGTCGGTCTTGTCGAAGCTGTCCTCCAAGACCAGCCGCCCACCCAGTTCCGTGCAGAACGACGATCGAGGTTCCGTTCGGGCGCTGTGGGATTCGGGCTTCGCGTCGTCCATGACCTGCCATCCGATGACGATAACCACGACTACCAGCACGGTGGCGGCCGTGAGCCATATCGGTCGGCGGCTCCTGCGACGCCGCCGCACCGCAGCGCCGGCTTCCACACGGATCGAATCATGGTCGGCGACATCGGACGCACCCGCAGTTGTCGAGCCTTCGGCCGTCGCGTCGTCGACGATATCGTTCGGTCCGCCGTGCTCGCCGAGGGCGTCTCTTGTCCGGATATAGCGCAGCCGCCAGATCCGGCGATCTCCGCCGCCGTCGGGTGGTTCGACCCCGGCCTGATCGATGAGACGTAGGCAGGTGTCGATGAAGATCTCGTAGGTCTCCCACCGTGGCATGGTCGGGTTGTCCGGATTGATGATGTTGCCGATGGTGGCCTTGCTGATACCACCCCTGCTGCCGGGTCCGCGGCCGGATGCGCGCGCGAGGGTTTTGAGGGAATCGGCCTGTGTCGTCCAACGCAGTTCGCGCAATTGGGTTTTGAGAACACGCAATTCGTGCAGCGGATCGGCCATGCGGACCTCCCTGGTCGTATTGTGACCAGCTCCGTCCAACGTTGTCCAGAATATCCGGTCGCCACCGCCGACTGCCCGATGCTGGATCGGTACCACCCGCCCAGAGGACGGAGTCCGACAATGACCAGGGGCGCCAACGCGTTCGACGCACCGACCGTGGTCGACACGATCGCCAGGAACGCCTGCGACGCCACCGTCACCGTGCTCGACGAGGACAACGTGGGAACCGCGGTCTCCTGGTCTGCGGTGCACCAGCAGGCTCGCCGACTGGCAACCGTATTGGGCGCGAAAGGAATCGGCCCGAATCGGCGGGTGGGGTTGCTTGGTGACACGAGCATCGATCTCATCGCGGCCATCCAGGCGGTGTGGCTGGTCGGAGCGGCGGTAACGCTACTGCCCGCCTTCGCGCCCGGCGCACCCGACGAGCACAGCCGAAACATCGCCGCGATCGTTGGCGACGCTCGGCTCGATCTCGTCGTCACGGACGTCCGGACCGCGCCCGCCGCGCAATGCGTGCATGCACGGGCAGTGACGCTCGACGCTCTCGTCACCGCCGCCGAGACCGTCGATCCGACCACACCGCGTCGGATCGCCCCCGACAGCCTGGCGGTGTTGCAATACACCAGTGGCTCCACGCGAGCGCCCCGCGGCATCGCGGTATCGCACGCGCACCTGGCCGCCAACATCGCGGCGATCAGCGTTGCCGTCGAGTACGGCAGCGGCGCCGACCGCGTGCTGAGCTGGCTGCCGCTCTATCACGACCTTGGCCTGATCTGCTTCCTGGTGCTGCCGATGTCGGCGGGCGGCGAGCTCGTGCTGCAATCACCGATGGCCTTCGCTCGACGGCCTGCGACCTGGCTGGAGGCGATCGCGAAGCACCGGATCACGGTGTCGGGCGCGCCGAACTTCGCGTACGAGTTGATGACTCGCGTCCTTGCCCGCGGAGTGCCGCTCGATCTGAGCTCGCTTCGGCTGCTCGTCAGCGGCGGCGAACCGGTGCATGCCGACACGATGGCGCGCTTCACCACCGCGGCGCGACGATGCGGTGTCGACCCTGCGGTGGTCACGCCGGCGTACGGACTCGCCGAAGCCACTGTCGCGGTGACCATCTCACCCCTCGGTGCCGGTGTCGGCGTGGACGAGGTCGATTCGCTCGTCTTGGAATCGGCCGGGCGGGCAATACCCGCAGCACCGGGCGCGCGTATTCGGCAACTGGTGAAGCTGGGTCCTGTGGTGCGCGGCACCTCGATACGAATCGTCGACCAGCGAACGAACGAGCCGCTCGCCGCACGCACCGTAGGCCACATCGAGGTGCGCGGTCCCTCCGTTGTCAGCCAAGGCTGGCTGCGCACCGGCGATCTCGGCTATCTGACCGACGATCGACAGCTGGTCGTGTGCGGGCGGGCGAAGGACATGCTGATCGTCTGCGGCCGCAACATCTTTCCCCAAGACGTGGAGGCGGCGGCACGGACTTCCGGAGTTCGTCCCGGTCGGGTCGCCGCCTTCGGAATACCCGGCGACCTCGGCGACCACCTCGTGATCGCCACCGAGGCGGACGACGACACGGACGAGCTGCGCCGCAGCCTCGTCGCGGCCGTTCTCGACGGCGTTGGACTGCGTCCGCATGCCGTCGTTGTCGTGCCGATCGGCGACCTGCCGAGAACCTCGTCGGGGAAGTTGCGACGCGCCGAAGCGCGCCGCCGCTATACGGCGCAAGCACTGAACAGCTCCCAGGAAAGGACGTTCCAGTGACCACGATCGACCACGTCAGCGTCGGCACGGCCGCACCTGCGGCACCGCGGGAAAGACTGCGCGCCGAGCTCGCGGACTTGTTGCACCGCGATCCCGCTGCCCTGCCGGACACCGCTCAGCTGGTTGCGGACCTCGGTGTGGACAGCCTCGCCATGATGACCGTGTCGGTGTGGCTCGGCACGCACGGCGTGCGCATGCAGACCGAGCAAGGACGTCGCGGCACCGTCGGCGAGGTGCTTTCGCTCGCGCAAGCCGTTGCGGACAAGCCTGTTCAACTGACGATCCGCACCGCGGGCACGGCATCGTCAGGCCCGCACCAGGTCCCCGAACCGGCGCCGTCGCCGCCAGATCCGCTCGCTCCTGTCCTGGCGACCGCGGTGTTTCGACTCGACGCCCTCCAACCCGTCGACACCGAGTACCTCTACGCGCTCGCGGTTCGTCCGGAGAACTGCTTCCGCTGGCGATACCGCGGGGTGCCGCCTGCGCCAGATCGCTTCGTCGAAGAGCTGTGGACACAAGTGGTCGCGCAGTATCTCGTGCGTCGCGTCGAGGACAACGAACCCGCCGGGCATGTCGTCGCCTACAGCGCCGATCGCACCATCAGCCACGCCTACGTCGGCGCCGTCTTCGAGCCGAAGTACGCCGGAACCGGGCTGGCCGCCGAGGTGATCAGCCTGTTCGTCCGATATCTGTTCCGTACCTTCCCCTTTCGCAAACTTTATCTGGAGGTCCCAGGATTCAACTGGCCACAGCTGAGCAGTGGCGAGGGCCGGTACTTCCAGGTCGAGGGTCGACTGCGTGACCACGTCTATTACGCCGGGCGTTACTGGGACCAGTACGTCTGCGCGATCTACGCAGACCAGGCGTCCGAGGAACCGACCTCGGAGTGCAATGAGAGGAAACCGTCATGAGATCACCTGTTCGCCGCGGAATGCTGGTCGGCGCATCGAGTCTCGGCATCGCCGCCGCGACGCTCGCGCCGGTCGGCGCGGCTGCCCAGGATGCCCCAGCACCGGCACCGGATCCGTTCTCCGCGTTGACGTTCGAGGCCGCGAAGGACCGGACTCCGCTGCCACCATGTGTCGATGTACATCACTCGACCGATTGGCGCCAGAACAAGCTCGATGTCACGAATCACTGTGGCTACGGGGTCAATTGGTTCGTCGACAAGGAAGGACCCAACATGGATTGTCGGCACACGCCCGCGGGCGGCCACGACCGCGTCACCTGGGGCATTCAAGACGCCTATCACGGCACCTACAAGTGCTAGTGAGTATGCGGGCGAATCCCGGGGCAGCCCCGGGATTCGTCATGAGCGCTTCGGTCATGGTGTTTCGAGCGCGCCGGTCATTGGCGCAGGCCGCGCGCGGACCTAGCCTCGGGGTGACCGATCCGACGGCCGGGGTTCGGCCATGGCCGCATGCCACCGTCGACTGCGACAGAGAGCGGAGACATGGGACCACTGCACGGCGTGAAAGTCATCGAGGTCGCCAGCCTCGCACCGGGTCCGTTCGGCGCGATGATCCTGGCCGATCTCGGTGCCGAGGTGCTTCGGGTCGACCGCGGCGGCAAACCCGGCGAGGGCATCGTGTCGCCCGAAGGCCCGCTCGATCGCGGAAAGCACTGCATCACACTGGATCTGAAGGTCCCCGCGGACCGGGACACCTTGCTCGCGCTCGCGGAGCACGTCGACGTGTTCATCGAAGGATTCCGGCCCGGCGTCGCCGAACGGCTCGGCATCGGCCCCGCGGACCTGGCCGCGCGCAACCCGCGCCTGATCTACGGCCGGATGACCGGCTGGGGCCAGGAGGGTCCGCTGGCGCACACCGCCGGCCACGACATCGACTACATCGCGATCTCCGGCGCGCTCGGGCTCGCAGGGCGCGCGGGCGAGCCGCCGGTGCCGCCCGCGAACATGCTCGCCGACTACGCGGGCGGCGGCATGCTGCTCGCGCTCGGTGTTCTCGGCGCGCTCTTCGAACGCGAGCGTTCCGGCAAGGGCCAGGTGATCGACGCGGCCATGGTGGACGGCTCCGCCCTGTTCACGGCCTCGATGCACGGACTGCACCACCTCGGCCTGTGGAACTTCCCGCGCGGGGAGAACATGCTCGACGGCGGCGCACCGTTCTACGACACCTACGCATGCGCCGACGGCCAGTATCTCGCGGTCGGCTGCGTCGAGATCCCGTTCTACAACCAGATGCTCGCCATCCTCGGCATCGACGACCCCGACCTGCCCTTCCAACTGGACAAGAACGGCTGGCCGCAGCTCAAAGAGGTGCTCGGCGCCAAGTTCAAGGAACGCACCCGCGACGAATGGGCCGAGGTCTTCGCGGGCTCCGACGCCTGTGTCGCCCCGGTGCTTTCGCCGTGGGAAGCCCCCGACCACCCACACAACCAGGCCCGCGACGCGTTCATCGAGATCAACGGTGTCCGCCAGCCCGCCCCTGCGCCGCGCTTCGGCCGCACCCCCGCCGCAACGCCTGCTCCGCTGGCGGCCGAGCCGGATCAGGTCCGCAAGCTGCTGGCCGGATGGGGCGTCGACGCCGCCAGGATCGATCACGTCACCACCCCCTGAACCACCCGCATTTCGCGGTGATTCGGTCCGGCACACCAGCCCGCTGTTCAGGAGGACGACCTCGGTGAACCAGCAGCTGAGCAGTGCCCGGCTTCCGCTCGAAACCCGAACGCGTGCAGTACCGTTGATAGTCATGCGCGGGGAGTGGCTGTTGATCGAATGCATCCGTCACGAAGCAACCGTGATGGCGGTGGGGCGAACGCCGATCGGGCTGGAGCCGCTCGACACGGCGCTCGGTGCGCAGCAGCTGCATACCGCGCGGCTGGCGATCAGCCAGGTGCGGGCGACCGGGCAGCGCTGGGAGGAGTTCTCCCGCACCCGCGACGAGCACGTCATCGCCGAGCCCATCGCCAATGTGCTCGGCATGGTGCACGGGGTCCGTTTGTGGATCGGGAAACTGGACGACCAGGTGCCGCCGCGCACGCGCTCGGGCGCATGGGACTGGAATCTCGACAAGATGACCGCGCTGGCCACCGACGAATTGCACGCGCTCTACGCGGTCCCGCCGGAGCGGCGCAGGACCGAGATCTCGCGGGTGTCGTCGCTGCGGCATGTGACCGCGGCGGAGGATCCGGCCGAGGCGCTGGCCGCTGCGCTGTCGGCGGACCAGAGCCTGGTGTATCAGAGCACCTGGCAGATCACCCGCGACGATCAGGTGCGCAGGGACATCAACTGGGCCGCGCGCGGTGGCATGGTCGGCAACCAGCGGTTCCTGCACGGCCTCACGCACGACATCACCGAGGGCTACGACGAGGACGCGCCGCTGCCGCCGCGCACCTTCGCCGAGGCGCTCGTCGATGCCGACCTCGACGGCGGCCCCGACGTCTACTACGCGCTCGTCGACTTGAAGACGCTGACCGCCTATCGCTGGCTCGGCGCTGAAATGCCCGGCGTGGCTTGGGAACTCACCGGTGACCCGGAGCTCGATCCGGCGCTGCATCCCGACGACCTCTCGATCGCCAGGCAGATCGCCCGCGCCGTGCAGTACGGCCCCGCGACCGGGACGGTGCGGCTGCGCGACACCAGCGGCGGGTGGCTAGAGGTCGACGTGGAGGCCAAACGGCTCGTGCTCACCCATACCCCGGAAGTCGCCACCGCCCTGGTCGAGATCACCAGGCCCGGGTCGGGTAGCCCCGGACTCACCGCAGGCGAACGACCGTAAGATACGCTAGTCGGTGAATGTCTCGAAAGGACGGGCGATGCGGTCTACGCTACTTTCTCGGCGCGATCTCGAATTCCTGCTGTACGAATGGCTGGACGTCGAGGGACTCACCAAACGCGATCGGTACGCGGATCATTCGCGCGAGACGTTCGACGCCATCCTCGAGCTCAGCGCGGACCTGGCGACCAAATACTTTGCGCCGCACAACAAGCTGAACGACGCGAACGAGCCGACGTTCGACGGCGAGCGCGTCACCATCATTCCGGAGGTCGGCGTCGCGCTCGACGCCTTCGCCAAGGCCGGATTGCCCGCCGCGGCAATGGATTACGAGCTCGGCGGCGCACAGCTGCCGGTGACCGTCGCGCAGGCCGCCTACGCCTGGTTCCAGGCCGCCAACCCCGGCACCGCCGGCTACTCGTTCCTCACCGTCGCCAACGCGAATCTCCTGCTCTCCCATACCGGCCCCGAGCTCACCGAGCGGTTCGTGCGGCCGATGCTCGACGGGCGGTTCTTCGGCACCATGTGCCTGTCCGAGCCGCAGGCGGGTTCCTCGCTCGCCGACATCGTCACCAAGGCCGAACCGCAGGACGACGGCACCTACCGGCTCTTCGGCACCAAGATGTGGATCTCCGGCGGCGACCACGAGCTCGGCGAGAACATCGTGCACCTGGTGCTGGCGAAGATCCCCGGCGGTCCGGCGGGCACGAAGGGCATCTCGCTGTTCGTGGTGCCGCGGTTCCTGGTCGGCGAGGACGGCGCGCTCGGCGAACGCAATGACGTCGCGCTCGCCGGGCTCAACCACAAGATGGGCTTCCGCGGCACCGTGAACACGGTGCTCAACTTCGGCGAGGGCCGCTGGACGCCGAACGGCGCGGCGGGCGCCGTCGGCTATCTGGTCGGCGAACCGCATCGCGGGCTCAGCTACATGTTCCACATGATGAACGAGGCGCGCATCGGCGTCGGCCTGGTCGCGACGGCGCTCGGCTACACCGGCTACCTCGAATCCCTCGACTACGCGCGCACCCGCGCCCAGGGTCGTGCGAAGCTGCCCGCCGATCCGACCGCGCCGCAGCGCCCGATCATCGAGCACGCCGACGTCAAGCGCATGCTGCTGGCCCAGAAGTCGTACGCGGAGGGCGCACTGGCGCTGGTGCTCTACTGCGCCAAGCTGGTCGACGAACAGCGGACCGCCGACAACGCGGACGACACGAAGTCGCTGACGCTGTTGCTCGACATCCTCACCCCGATCGCCAAAAGCTGGCCGTCGCAATGGTGTCTGGAGGCGAACAGTCTCGCCATCCAGGTGCTCGGTGGCTACGGCTACACCCGCGAGTACAACGTCGAACAGCACTACCGGGACAACCGTCTCAACCCGATCCACGAGGGCACCCACGGCATCCAGGGCCTTGATCTGCTCGGCCGCAAGGTAACCCAGCAGGGCGGCGCCAGCCTGATCGCGCTCGGCGCCAGGGTGCAGGCAACGGTGGACGCGGCGCGCGCCGTCGGCGGCGAGGCGGGCGAGCTTGCCGCACAGCTGGATTCGGCGTGGCAGCGGCTGGTGCAGGTGACCGCAGGACTGTTCGCGTCCGGCGATGTCGCTGCGGCGCTGGCGAACAGCTCGGTCTATCTGGAGGTGTTCGGCCATACCGTGCTCGCCTGGATCTGGCTCGAGCAGCTGCTGGCCGCCGAGGGACAGTCCGGCGACTTCTACAACGGCAAGCGGCACGCGGCGCGTTATTTCTTCCGGTTCGAGTTGCCCAAGACGGCACCGGGATTGGACCTGCTCGCCCGGCTCGACACCACTACGCTGGAGATGCGCGACGCCTGGTTCTGACCGCGCAAACCTGGTTCGGTTCGGTACATGAGCCAAACGATGTATCATTTTGCGATGACCACCCCGAGCCAACGCACCACGCGCCCACCAGGACGACCGGCGTCGGCGACCAGGGAACAGGTCATCGAACTCGCGCGCCGGGCATTCCTGGCCGGTGAGCGCGTGGATATTCAGGCGATCGCCGCAGAGCTCGGGCTGAGTCGCGCGTCGGTCTACCGCTGGTTCGGCTCCCGCGAGGGCGTGCTCGGTGCCGTGCTCGCCGGCGAATTCGCCGCGCTGCTCAGCAGGGCCGACGCCAGACGCCGCTCCATCGGCGCCCGGCGCATCCTCGACGTGCTGTACCGGGTGAATCGCTGGATGGTCGACAACGAGCCGTTCCGCCGCTACTTCGAGAACGAGCCGCTGGCCGGGCTGCGCATCCTCACCGCGAGCGACGGGCCGGTGCAGCCGCTGGTGGTCACGGCGGTGCGTGAGCTCATCGCCCGTGCCGAACGCGAAGACGCCTACATCCCACCGGTCGAGGCGGGCCTGCTCGCCTACACCCTGGTCCGGCTCGGCGAGGCCTTCCTCTACAACGACAACGTGGCAGGCATTCGCGGCGACGTCGACCGGCTGCATGAGGTGCAGGCCGCGCTGCTCGGCATCCCCGAAACCGTTGTCCGCGACCCGGACCGCTGAGCATGGCGAAACCACTACTGCACCAGCGCTTTCCCACCCTCGTGACACACCGATGCCATAATCCTCGGCTCTCCCGAGGGCGGCGCGTACCCGGCTGCCGCAGCGCGGGTCACGGCACCGCGCAGGTCGCCGATATCTATCACCGCGAAACTAGCGAACGTACGGTCTACACAGTGAAATCGTCGATACAAGAGGGTGATTCGGGAGGCGCACTGGTGGACACCCGTGGCCGTGTGCTCGGCCTCGTCTTCAGGGTCGATCGGGGCGACAACGGCACAGGATTCGCGGTTGACCTGCGCTTCCAGCTCGGCCGACTCGGACAGGAGCACGCGGCGGCCGCCGTCGGCACCGGGCCGTGCGTCTCCTGACCCTGTCGACGAAACCCGCACTCGCACTGGCGGATATCCGACACCATGATCATCAGGTGCGCTGGTCCGTCTAGGGTCGCGGCATGCGTTTTGCCCTTACCGTCGTCGCCGCGGTCGTGCTGTCGCTGACCGGCGCGACGTCCGCCCACGCGCAGCCTCCGGCGCCGGGAACCGTGGTCGAGTCGACACCGCTGTCGGGTACGGAGCTGATCCCCAACGCGGGCAGTGGTTTCCGGGTCGTCTATCGAACGACCGGGCAGAGCGGGCAGCCGGAAGTCAGCGGGGGCATGGTCTATGTGCCCGCGGGTGCACCGCCTGCGGGTGGTTGGCCGGTGGTGTCGTGGGGTCACGGCACCTCCGGGATGGTCCAGGGTTGTGCGCCGAGCCGGACCGACAACATTATCGGCGGGACGGTGGATCAGGCGCCCGACCTGTCCCGCTTCCTCGGCGCCGGATATGCCGTCGCCGCAACCGATTACATCGGGCTCGGCGCGCCCGGCTACCACGACTACCTCGGCGGCCGCGCCGCGGGGCATGCGGTGATCGATGTCGTCCGGGCCGCTCGCACCCTCGTACCCGAGGTGTCCGCCGCGTATGTCGCCTCCGGCCTTTCCCAAGGTGGGCACGCGGCACTGTTCGCCGGCTCGATGGCCACCGAGTATGCGCCGGAACTGAACCTGCGCGGCGTGCTCGCCTTTGCGCCCGCGTCGAACGTCGAGCGATTGATCGGGCTGATGGGCCCGACCACACCGGTGATCCCGTTGGTCAACGGGATCATGACCAACGGCGTACTGGCGATCGCCGGTCTGGCGCACGCGCGCCCAGACGTGCCGATCGCCGACTTCCTCACCGCGCGAGGCCGCGAAGCCGTCCGGGTTGCCGAGACGAGCACCGATTGCTGGGATTCCGTGCAGCGCATGGTCCGCGGCCGCCCGCCGGGCGAGTTGCTGGCGAAGCCCTTGGCGGACCCCGTTTTCGAGGCAGCGTTCCGGGACTACATCGTCATTCCGGAGACTGGATACCGCGTGCCGATCCGCATCGCCCAAGGCGTCCTCGACGACATCATGCCGCTACCCGCGGCGTTGATCCTCCAGCAGCAACTCGCGCAAGGCGGCACACCGGCGGATCTGCGGGTCTACCCCACCGCGACGCACAACAGCATCGTCTCGGTCGCCGGACCGGACGCGCTCGACTTCCTACGCCAGACCTTCGGCTGAGGTCACGGGTTGTCGGCGACGATCACGACGCCGCTCGGCGCATCGAGCAACGGGACCGTCTGCGCCGCAGCGCTGTCCACGTGCACGCGCGGGTGGCTCGGCAGTTCGGTCTCGTAATAGGTTCCCGGGCCATAGAACTGGCCGTACTTCACCACGACGCCGTCGATATCGAGCACGGCGGCCTCGTGCTCGGTGATCACCCGGCTCCGCCCACCCGCCGGTTCCCACGCAATGCTCTGCGCGAGAAAACGTTTCGCGCCCGCGGCGCGGGCCGCGGCGATCAGGTTGTGGGTGCCCTCGCTGCGGATGCGCGAATTCGCCTCGGCGAGCTCGGGAATCAGCGCGGCGTCGTCGGGGAGGTCGGTCAGCTGGTGCATGACCAGGTCGGGGCCGTAGCCGACGACGGCGGCGGTCAGCGCGTCCAGGTCGTACACATCGCAGATCACCGGCTCCGCCCCGGCCGCACGCACCTGCTCCGTTTTCGCCGCCGACCGGGTCATCCCCGCGATCTCGTGCCCCGCCGCCACCAGCAGCGGCACCAACCGTGTTCCGATGACGCCTGTCGCGCCCGCGAGAAAAATACGCACAATTAGATCGTAATGATATGCGCCGCACACGCCACGATCTGGTCGACTTACTGGGGCGACAGTATTACGAGACCCCGACGGACATCAATTCTATGGGGGTGCGGCACCTCGGCATTTTGGACAGTATGAGCTTCCGTGACCGCTTATCTCGACCCTGAATCACCGACCCTCGAACAATTGCGCATCGATGCCGCACTGATGTCCTACGAACATCAGGAACACTGCGTCGAAGTGCTCGGTGAACACAGCTGGCAGGTCAGTTATGAACCACCACGATTCGAGTTCGTCGGCGACCATTCCTTGTCGTGCACGCGTTTTCACGTGCTCGGCACCGCGGCGCCCGGCCCGCAGAGTTGGCTGTGGAGTTGGGCCAACGACGACTGGTATCCGCCCGAGGTCACCGAGCTGGCCCGATCGGTGCGCGACTACGGTCTGCGCCACGGCATTCCGGAACTGTGCACGCCCGAGGTCCCGTTCGCGGACCTGCCGGACGCACCGACCGAACCGAGCCGGGTCACCTGGCTGATCGGCGAACTGGCCAAGGCGGTCTCCGGCTGCTGGACCTGGTACAGCTGCGAGGTCGGCCGCGGCACCCGGCTTGCGGTCCTGATCGAACACCCCGACCTGAGCGTGCCTGCCCCCGAACCGCTCGGCGTCATGCACACCCTCAACGGCGTCTTCGCCCTCGGCCTGCCCAACCACCGGCGCGCCATCGAGAGCTACGCCATCCAACGCGGCCTGACGACCCAATTCAGCACGGAGGAAGCCAAGATTCGGGTCGCAGGACCGACGTTCGATGTTGTCGTCGCGTTCAACGACGACAACATGGCCACCGGGATGTCCATGTCGAACAAGGCGGTCCGACGGCCGCCCGAGCAGAAATAGTTTCGGCTCGCGCGCCGCGCCCGGTTAGACTCCGGACGCGGCGCCGACGAGCGTGACGAACTCCGAGCCGCGTCGGCCGGTCACCGACTCGACAATCGACCAGTAGAGGCAGCCAGTGCATGCGCTGCGAAGGTGTGGTGGCACCGCGACGGACCCGATCGCCCACACCTCCCGGGGACAGCAACCAGGAGGTGACACTGATGCCACGCACACTCTGTTCGGCCCTCGCCGCGACACCGGCCGACCCGGTGACCGTCGAGGGATGGATACACCGACGCAGACAACTCGCGACCGTGACGTTCGTCGTGCTGCGCGACCGCTCCGGACTCGCCCAGGTGGTGGCGACGGATCCCCTTGTCCGGGAACAGGTTTCGGGCCTGCCGGAGGAAACGGTGGTCCGGGTGACCGGCACCGCGAGCACAAACCCGAAGGCGCCGGGCGGGGTCGAGATCGTCGACCCGACGATCCGCCCGCTCGGCGCGCCCGCCGAGCCGCCGCCGCTCGAACTGTGGCGACCCGAGCTCGGCGGCACGCTGCCGACCGTGCTCGACCATGCCGCGCTCAGCTGGCGTCATCCCACCCGCCAGGCGGTCTGGCAGCTCGCCGCGGCCTCGCTGGCCGGGTTCCGGCGCCATCTCGACGGCGCGGGGTTCACCGAGGTCGCGACCCCGAAGATCGTCGGCCAATCCACCGAGTCGGGGGCAAACGTGTTCCCGCTGGACTACTTCGGCGCGACCGCATACCTGGCCCAGTCCCCGCAGCTCTACAAGCAGATCCTGACCGGTGTCTTCGAGCGGGTCTACGAGGTGGGCCCGGTCTTTCGCGCCGAACCGCACGACACCGCGCGCCACCTCGCCGAATATGTCTCGCTCGACGTCGAATTCGGGTTCATCGACGACCATCGCGACGTACTCGCCCGGCTCAGGACCACACTCGCCGCGATGATCGACGCCATCCGCGAAAGGGCAGGCGCCGCAGTCGAAGTCCTCGACGCCGAGCTCCCGGTGGTGCCCGAGCAGATCCCGGTGATTCACTTCCGGGAAGCACTCGAGCTCGTCGGGGCGCCGTCGACCGAACCGGACCTCGCCCCGGAGCACGAGCGCTTCCTCGGCAAGTGGGCGAAGGCGCAGTTCGACTCGGATTTCCTTGCGGTGGAGGGATATCCGGCCGTCAAACGGCCCTTCTACACGCACCCGGAGCCAGCTGACCAGCGCTGGACGAACTCGTTCGACCTGCTGTTCCGCGGGCTCGAACTCGTCACCGGCGGCCAACGCCTGCACAACCACGCCGACTACCTCGCGGCGCTGGCGGCGCGCGGCGAGGATCCGGCGGAGTATGCGCCGTACCTGGCGGCCATGCGCCACGGCATGCCACCGCACGGCGGGTTCGCGATCGGCTTGCAGCGGTGGGTCTCCCGCCTGATCGAAGCCGACAACATCAGGCGCGCCACCTTGTTCCCCCGCGACCTGCATCGCCTGCGCCCGTGACGGACTGACCGCGGCGATACTCCGGTATCGCCACGGTCTTGTCCCGTTCCCGATCCACCCGGCCGCCGTCGGCGGTAGCGTGGGGACCGCTGTGACGCGACCGCGACGGAAGGTGGGGCGATGACGATCGGTGGCTCAGTACGGCAACTCAGGGCGGACATGGGCAGCACGCGCGTTTACGGCGAGCCTTTCGAAACCGGTGACGGATCCACCGTTATCACGGTCACCAGGGTGGCCGGTGGACCGTTCGCGCCGACGCCGCTGGGCATCTTCGTGGTGCACAACGGCGAGGCGAAGTGGGTTCCGACGCGCGACGCCACGCGGCTGGAGCTGTTCGGCCTCGCCATCGGGATGGCGGCGACGGTCATCTCGCTGCTCGCGGTATTGCGCCGACCGCCGTGGCCCGACCTGTCCCCCGCGGGGTTCAGAGCGATGCACAAACCCGGCTAGTCCCGATGGTGCGGGTAACTCAATTCTCGTAGACGTAGCAACCGAATCCGTCGACCTTCGCCGGAAGTGACGCTTCGCCATAGGCGTCCTTGGTTGCGCCTTCACAGACGGCCGTCATGCCGGGCTTCGGGGCAACGCCTCGTTTATGCAGCCGGAACTTCTGCTTGATCGGCCCGGCCGATGGCGCGCCGTTGCTCGCCTCGCAGTGCCCGGAACCTATTGCGCCGACCTGCTCCGGCTCTTCGATGTCGTCGCAGATGTAGGACCATTGTTCCTCGGCGCGCGCGGCACCGGCGAATCCGATCGATCCGGTGGCGGCCGCCAGGAAAACACCCGCTAGGAGCGCGATCCGGACTGGACTCATGCGCATGAAAATCCCCATCCTATCGATGATTTCGGTCGATTCGACCGCCCGCTGCGCGGGCACGTGCCAGTGTGGCGCCGGGCGGTGCGAATCGGTGCGAGGTAACACGCGATAGCGCGAACCGTAGCGGAAGAATGGGACCGCTCGTCCTATTTGACGCAGAGTGTCGCGGGCAGCAAGAAAAGCCGGACCGGAATTCCCACAAATAAATCAGCAGGTTTCCCGCCACGCGCCGAGGGTAATCTTTTTGCGGATCGAGGACAGCCCGAGACGGGTGGCATCGCCACAAAAGTCGGCGGTGTTCAGATTGTATTCGGCGTGAAACACCGGCTTGCCCTTGTCGAGGAACGGCTTCAGCTTCTCGCAGGCGTGATTCGCGCGATCTTCGAAGCACTGTTCGTTGACCGCGAAGTCGAACAAGCCGGCCAAGACGGCGACCTGATCGAGATCGTTCTTCAAGCCGATCGCCAAGCCGCGGTCGTGCGCCAGCCCCGCCAGCATCCGGTTGTAGGCAAGCTGATCGTCGGCCGTGATCACCAGATCGCCCGTCTTCTGCCGGTGCAGATCGGCCCAATCCGGTTCAACGCCATCGAAACCCTTCTCCTTGCACAGATCCATCCGCTTGGCCATCAACGGTTTCAGCACAGCGATCTGCTTGATGTCGAGCCAGCGCTCGTCCTCCCATTCCGGCACCGGACCGCTCTTCACGCTGTCCGGGAAGTCGCCCGCATCCGGCCGATACGGCTCCCACGAACCACCGGACATGTAGCAGATCACCTTGCGGCCCTGCTCGTGCAACGTCCGCACGGTCGACGCGGGATTCTCGAACAGGTCGATGTCGTACACCTGGGCGTTGATCGAGGTGTCCACCGGCTCCTCGTGCAGCTGCCACTGCCAGGTGAGCCCCTTCTCCGGATGCCACCACGGCCCAGGATCGGCGGCGGCCGGTGCGAAGGACCACGCGAAGGCCAGGACGACGGTCAGGATCAGCACGCGTACCCATCGACGCGCGGAACGTGCGAAAGCCATAGGGGCACAGTAGGCCTCGCGACCGCGCCGCGTCTCGTGCGATCGAGATCCGCGGTCGGGACAGGCGAGAAATCCGGCCAGGCGGTAGAACTTGACACAGCTCTGTGTCAGGATTCCCTTCGTGTCCACAGTTGTGCGCCCGTTTCGCGGGGTGAGCGCCGAAGCTCGGCTCGCCCAACGTCGCGCCGACCTGCTCGAGGCCGGTCTCGACGAGATCGCCGCGGTTGGCGTCGCGAAAGTGCGGATGAGCTCGGTGTGCGAGCGCGCCGGGCTCACCCAGCGGTATTTCTACGAGCACTTCCGCAACCGCGACCACCTGATCGACGCGCTGCACGAGGCGATGATCAACGACCTGATCGCCCGCACCGTCGCCGCCGTCGAGGCAGAGCCGCTCGACATGCTCGTCCGCGCACGGGTGGCGGTGGCGACCTTCCTCGACTTCTTCGCCGAGGAACCGCGCCGCGCGCGGCTCTACACCGAGGCGGCGACCCTGCCGTCGCTCGCGGCGCGCAAGGCCGACGGCATCCAGCGCTACGCCGAGCAGGCCGCCAGGCAGGTCTGCGCGGTCTACGGCGAAACCGATCCCGACACGCACGCTCGGATCGCCTTGGCCGCCCTGGTGGTGGTGCACGGCAACTCCGCGGTCACCCTCGCCTGGCACAACGGCGAAATCGCCATGGCCCGTACCGAATACATCGAGCTGCTCGCGCAGATCTTCGTCGACGCCCTCGTCGGCGTCCACCCGCACTGACCGTCGTACCCAGCAGGCCGGCACCGCCGGCGACCATCGAGCCAGGAGATCGTATGCCCACGTTCGCTTCCGCCGCGTCCACTCTGTGCGAGGCGTTCCAAGCCACCGTAGCCCGCAACCCCGACAAGGTCGCCGTGCGCACGATCGGCGACAGGAGCACCCTCACGTTTCGCGCTTGGGGCGAGCAAGTGCGGTCGCTCGCAGCGGGATTCGCGGCACTCGGCGTGCGGCGCGGCGATCGGGTGGCCCTGATGATGACCAACCGGCCCGAGTTCTATCCGATCGACGTCGCATTGCAGCATCTCGGCGTCACCGTGTTCTCGGTCTACAACACCTCGTCCCCCGAGCAGTTGAACTACCTGTTCACCGACTCGGCGGCCACCGTCGTCGTGTGCGAAACCCAGTACGCCGCCGCCCTATTCGCGGGCAAGAACGGCACCGGGGTCGAGCATGTGGTGTGCATCGACGGCGCACCCGAGGGCACCATCACCCTCGACGAGGTCGCCGCGCGCGGCCAGCAGGACTTCGATTTCGACTCGGCCTGGCGCGCAGTACAACCCGACGACGTGCTGACCCTGATCTACACCTCCGGCACCACCGGCAGCCCCAAGGGCGTCCAGCTCACCCACGCCAATATCCTCGCCATGGTCGACGCCACCGAGCAGCTGGCGGACGCCGACGCCGACGACCGAATTCTCTCGTTCCTGCCCTCCGCACACATCGCGGACCGCTGGTCGTCGCTCTATCTCCTGGAAGTACTCGGCAACCAGCTCACCACCACCGCCGACCGCGCCGAGTTCGCCGCGGCGCTCGCTGACACGCGGCCGACCATCTTCGGCGCGGTACCGCAGGTGTGGCAGAAGCTGAAGGCAGGCATCGAGGCCAAGGTAGCCGACGCGACCGGAGTCAAAGCGGCACTGGCGAACTGGGCGCTGCGGGTGGGCCGCGCCGCCTCCGACGCCCGGCTCGACGGCAAGCCCGTTTCCGCGGTGCTCGCCGTCCAGGAGCGCATCGCCGACGCGCTGGTGTTGTCGAAGCTGCGCGCGGCGATCGGCCTCGATGCCGTCCGGATCGCGCTCTCCGGCGCCGCCCCGATCTCCTCGGAGACGCTGCGCTTCTTCAACGGCGTCGGCATCGCGGCCTCCGACGCGTGGGGCATGTCGGAGCTGTCCGGCATGGCCACCATCAGCCCGCCCGGCCAGGTGCGCCTCGGCACCGTCGGAAAGATCGTGCCCGGCAACGAGATCCGGATCGCCGATGACGACGGCGAGGTGCTGATCCGCGGCCCGATCGTGATGCTCGGCTACTTGAACAAGCCCGACCAGACCGCCGAGACCATCGACGCCGACGGCTGGGTGCACACCGGCGATATCGGCACCCTCGACGAGAACGGCTTTCTGCGGATCGTCGACCGCAAGAAGGAACTCATCATCAACGCGGGCGGAAAGAACATGTCGCCCAGCAACATCGAGAACTGGATCAAGGCGTTCGCCCCGCTGATCGGCCAGGCCGTGGCGATCGGCGACAACCGCAAATACAACGTCGCACTCATCTCGCTCGATCCCGACGCGGCCGCGGCCTACGCGGACAAGGCAGGCGTCGCGCTCGACCCCGCGGTGCTCGCCAAAGATCCTGGCGTACACCAGATCGTGGCCGACGCCGTCGACAAGGCGAACGCGAAGCTCTCCCGGGTCGAGCAGATCAAGAAGTTCACCATCGTGCCCGACTTCTGGCAGCCGGGCAGCGAGGTGCTGACGCCGACGATGAAGCTGCGCCGCAAGCCGATCAACGAGCGCTACGCCGCCGCCATCGAGGAGCTGTACTCCTGAGACGGCGGGCAAGGCCGCCTCGCCAGACGCGGCCTTGCCCGACTGCTGACCTGTTCCAGGGTGCGTGGCGATCCGCACAATGGTGCGCCTCGTATGCTCTGTGCGCAGTAGCGACGAGGGAGAGGGCGGATCCATGGCGGATCGGGAAGTGCTGACCTGGGAGTTGTTCGGTTCGGCGAGTCGAGAGTTGGCGACCACGATCGCGGACGACGGGTTCGAGCCCGATCTGATCCTCTCGATCGCACGCGGCGGATTGTTCGTCGCAGGCGCACTCGGTTACGCGCTGGACGTGAAGAACCTGCACGTGATGAACGTCGAGTTCTACACGGGCATCGACCAGCGCCTGGACATGCCCGTGATGCTGCCGCCGGTGCCGCAGGCGGTCGACCTGGCAGGCGCCACCGTGCTGGTCGCCGACGACGTCGCCGACACCGGCGCCACCCTCAAGCTGGTCCGCGACTTCTGCGAACACCATGTCGCCGAGGTGCGCTGCGCGGTGATCTACCAGAAGCCGCGCTCGGAGGTCGACTGCGAATACGTCTGGAAGCGCACCGACCGCTGGATCAACTTCCCGTGGTCGACCGAGCCGCCGGTGGTGCAGCGGCAAATGCAGGTGCTCGACGCCTAGGGCTCCTGGCGCGCGTCGGCAATGGCGTCCAGGCGCGCGCCGAGGGCGTTCACCTGGTCGCGCAGGGCGATGATGGTGTCCAGCGAATAGCCGACTCCGGCAATCACCGACTCGATCATCTCCCTGGCCTGGCGCTGCAGCGCCACGCTCGCCTCGGTCGCGCGCAGCTCCACCGAGCGCCGGTCGTGGGCGCTGCGCACGCTTTCCACGAAACCGTGCGATTGGAGGCGCTGGATCAACGGCGAGATGGTGCCGTAGTCCAGGCGTAGCTGTTCGCCCAGCTCCTTCATCGTCATCCCCGGCCGTTCCCACAGCGCGAGCAGCGCCAGGTACTGCGGATAGGTGATCTGCATCGCGTCGAGGAACGGCCGATAGGCAGCGGTCATCGCGCGCGAGGTGGAATAGAGGGCGAAGCACAGCTGGTTCGCCAGCACGAGCAGGTCGCGGTCGGAGTCGCCGGCGGTTACCGCACTGTTCGGGTCTACCGCCGGATCGACACGCACCGCTGCCGTGGGATGCGCTACATCGGGCATACCTGCACTGTACGCATAGCTGCCACGGAATTTCTCACCGTGCGGCGGGGGCCGCCGCACGGCTCCGGGTCGGCGACGGTGCCGCACCCACCGCGAATCGGTGGTGTCGCAATCGAACCCGGCTCAACGAGAGCTATCTCGTCGAGCCGGTGCCAACGCTGGAGTGCTCGATCAGCCGATGACGGAATTCATGATGGTGCCCGCGCTGGTCGCCACGGCACCGCCCGCCATTGCACTGGCGATCATCTTCGGCGACTGCAAACCGCCGCCGCTCCACTTCTCCCAGGCAAACCGGCCGCCGCCGTACGTGATGGCCGTGATGCCAGACAGTTGCACGAGCCAGGTGAAGTAACGGCCCATTTGCATCAGTTTGTCCGCCAACGGCGGCGCCTCCGGCGTCGGATTACTGACCTCCGCAAGAACGGTGTCGTGCAGCGCGGCGAGAATCATGCTCACGTTCGTGCTCCTTTTCGCAGGGTGAGGTGGGTTTACTCGTCGCCGGAAAATCTCGTGACCTGCGCAATTGAACCTCATCAAGATCAGGTGTGTCCCGCGACACACCGAAGCGCGCCACGCCGACCTCGGGGCGGCCGGTCAGGCAAGTACGGAAAAGTCGGTCAAATACCGGTGGATGGCTGAAAAACCAACGCCGTCCGCGGGAATCGCCGCGTGCCAGGCGTTCGCTGGAATATCCTGAGTGGGCACAATTTGCAGCAGAAGTCGCCGTCCATCGGCGACTCGGCGGCGTCAGGGGGCCCGACTTCCCCCGCGACCGCCACAGGAGGGAATCACCATGCCGGACAGTCGTTCACACGCCACCGAACTATCGACCATCATCGACACCAAAGTCGCGCACGAGGCACGCGTCTACGACTACTGGCTGGGCGGGAAGGACAACTATCCGGCCGACCGTGCCCTCGGCGACGCCATCGCCACCCACATCCCCGCGATCCAAACCATGGCAAGGGCCAACCGCGCCTTCCTCGGCCGTGCGGTCCGCTACCTGGTCAGCGAGGTCGGCATCAGCCAGTTCCTCGATATCGGCACCGGCATCCCCACCGCGGGCAACACGCACGAAGTGGCCCAAAAGCTGGACCCGGCCGCGCGGGTGGTCTACGTCGACAACGATCCGATCGTGCTCGCGCATGCCCGCGCGCTCATGGCGAGCAAGCCGCAGGGCAAGACCGCGTTCATCCACGCCGACCTGCACGACCCCGGCAGCATCCTCGGCGACAACGCCATCGCCGACACCCTCGACCTGGATCAGCCGGTGGCGATCATGCTGGTGGCGATCATGATGTACTTCCGCGACGAGGACGACCCGCACGGCATCGTCCGCAACCTGCTCGACGTGGTGCCCGCAGGCAGCTACCTCGTGATCACCCATCCCACCGCCGATTTCGACGAGCGCGCGATGGCCCGGGTGGTGGCCTCGGCCGAGCAGGCGGGCATCACCTTCTACCCGCGCAGCCGCGCCGACACCGAGAAGCTCTTCGCGGGCACCGAGCTCATCGAGCCCGGCGTCGTTCCCGTCGTCAGCTGGCATCCGAATCCCGGCGACAACACCAACCCCGAATCCGCATGGTACTGGGCCGGTATCGGCCGCAAGTTGTGAGCGACTACTGAATATCGCTGCTAGTCAGCGACTTTGACAACGACCTTGCCGAAGTTGCGCCCTTCCAGCATGCCGATGAACGCTTCGGGAGCGTGCTCGAGCCCCTCGGTGACGTCCTCGAGGTAGTTGACCCGCCCCTCGGCGATCCATCCGGCCATCTCGCGCAGGAAGTCCGGGTAGAGCTCACGGACGAACTCGGTCTGGATGAAACCGCGGACCGTGAGGCTCTTGGTCAGAATTCGGCGATAGAAATCAGGGAGGCGGTCAGGGCCTTCGGTCGCACCCGAGCTGTTGTAGAGGGCGATCTGGCCGCACACCGGAACGCGCGCAAAGGTATTCAGCAACGGGTACACCGCGTCCGCCACCGGGCCCGCGACATTTTCGAAGTAGATGTCGATGCCGTCCGGAACCGCAGCCTTCAGCTGGTCGGCGAAATCGGGCGCGCGGTGGTCGAGCGCGACATCGAAGCCGAAGTCGTCGAGCAGGGCCGCGCGCTTCGCAGGGCCGCCCGCGATGCCGACCGCGCGAACGCCCTTGATCTTGGCGATCTGCCCGACCGCCGAACCGACCGGGCCGGTGGCCGCGGCCACCACGAGGGTCTCCCCCGCACGCGGCTGACCGATCTTCAGCAGTCCGGAGTACGCGGTGAAGCCTGGCATGCCGAGGACGCCGAGGGCGGTAGAGACCGGCGCCTGGTCCGCATCGAGCTTGCGCAGACCCGACGCCGCCGCGACGGCGTACGTCTGCCAGCCCGAATAGCCAACAACCACATCGCCTTTCGTCAACGATGCGGCACGGGCATCGACGACCTCGGACACCGTGCCGCCGACCATCACCTCGCCGATACCGACCGGCTCCGCATACGACTTCGCATCGCTCATGCGGCCGCGCATATACGGATCGAGGGACAGGTACAGCGTGCGCAACAGCACCTGGCCCTCCTCGAGCGGCGGCAGCTCCGCCGTTTCGGTGCGGAAGTTCGCCGGGGTGGGTGCACCCTCCGGCCGGGAAGCAAGCACGATACGTGTCGACTTGGCCATGAACTCGAGCCTAGCGCCCGCGCGGACGCGGCCACGGTCCTCGACCAGCCCCTTCGCGGATGTGGCGGAGGCCACGCAGGTCAGCCTCGGTAAGGCGAGACCGCCGCCGCCGTGCCATCATGGCTCACCAACGCGCTCAGCCCCGTCTCGCACACCGAGTATCGCCCGACTGAGGAGTTCTCTTGGCACGCCCGACCCAGCGCCGTCGCAGGCGCACCGCGCTCGTCACGACCACCGCCGCCATGGCCGCGGTCCTGGCCACCAGCGTGAGCACCGACCTCGCGGCCGCACGGCCGATCGGCAACTTCGACGTCGGCGGCGCGATCGAGGTCGAATACGACCAGGCGGGTGGGCCCGACGTCTTCGGCGACCCGACCTCGCCCGAATCGGACGCCGCGAACGGCGGCAAGTGGCAGTCCTTCGACCGCAACGCGGTGATCTACTGGCATCCGGTCACCGGGGCACATCAGGTCGGCGGTCCGATCCTGGACAAATGGCGCAACCTGGGCCTGGAGAACGGCGTGCTGCGCTACCCGGTGACCGACGAGCAGTCGACTCCGTCGAAGCCGGGTCGCTTCAACCACTTCCAGGGCGGCTCGATCTACTGGTCAGTGGGCACCGCGGCGCATCAGATCGGCGGCGCGATCCGGGACAAGTGGGCGTCCTACGGCTGGGAAAGCAGCCCGCTCGGCTTCCCGATCACCGACGAAGCCGCGGCCAAGGACAACGGCCGCTACAACCTGTTCAACGACGGCGCGATCTACTGGTCGCCCCGTTACGGCGCGCACGTGGTCTGGGGCGCCATCCGCACCACGTGGGAGGCGCGGGCGGGCGCGAACGGCGCCTACGGCTATCCGACCGGCGACGAATACGACTACGAAGGCGGCAAGGCGCAGGAATTCCAGGGTGGCCGGATCACCTGGAAGCCCTGATCTCGCGCTGACCACGCAAAACGGACCAGCCGGTACCTGATGCGTCGAAATTACTACGGCCACGGCGGGTCGGCGCGCTATGGTCGCGAGTCGTGACCGGTGTATCGAGTCTGGGTGAGCTCTTCCTTCCCGAGCCGGAGCGATGGGGATTGCGTGGCGATCCGCATGCGTGGCGGGCGCTTCGAGATCGGCTGGAGCGCGTCCCGGCGCCTGCGACCATCGATGCACTGATCAGCTTGCTGCACAACACCTTCGAGGATGTCGTCGGAGTGAGCTTGACGGCCGCGGACGCGCCGGACAATGTGCATCGGCCCGAACTCGATCACGGCGGAATGTCCGGCGGGGTGGTGTCGCTGGACGCGTGGCGGAAGGCGTTGATGCCGGTGCTCGAAGGGCGGGCCAGGCACCTGCTCGCCGGGCGGCCCAACACCGCCGCGATCGTCCTGCTCCGCGGCGATATCACCGAGCAGTGGGTGGATGCGATCGTCAACGCGGCCAACTCGTCGTTGCTCGGCGGTGGTGGTGTCGACGGTGCTATCCATCGGGCGGGTGGGCCCGAGATCCTTGCCGCCTGCCGGGATCTGCGCGCGTCGCAGTACGGCAAGGGGCTGGCTGTCGGCCAGGCGGTGGCCACCACCGGCGGCAAGCTCTATGCGCGGTCGGTCATCCATACTGTGGGGCCGGTCTGGTCCGACAGCGAGGACCGTTCCGCACTGCTCGCGTCGTGTTATCGCGAATCACTGCGGGTCGCAGACACTTTGGATGCCCGAACGGTGGCGTTTCCCGCCATCTCCACCGGCATCTACCGGTGGCCGATCGACGACGGCGCCCGCATCGCGATCGAGACGGTGCGGACGACGAAAACCTCAGTGCGAGAAGTACGCTTCGTGCTCTTCGACGATCGCGCCTACGCCGCATTCGCCGCGGCGGTGGCCGCCGAATAGCGGAAGTTGGTCAGCAGCCGAGTTTTTCGGCGAGCTCGGCGAAGTCGGTCACGGTCAGGTCGCTGATCGTGTCGCCGGGGCGATCGGCCTTGATGTGCGGGCCCTTCTCGCCGGGGCGCTCGATGAAGGCGGTGCGCAGGCCTGCCTCGCGCGCGCCGTCGATGTCCCAGTTGTGGGTAGCGACCATGAGTACCTGGTGCGGGGCGACGTCGAGCAGGCTTGCGGCGGTGCGATAGACCTCGGGCGCAGGCTTGTACGATCGTGCCAGTTCGGCGGACAGGATGCAGTCGAAGGGCAGACCAGCGGCCTTGACCAAACGGGTGAGCAGGGCGAAACCGCCGTTGGACAGTGCGGCGACGGTGTAGCGCTCGCGCAGCCTGGCGAGGCCTGCGGCGGCATCCGGCCAGGCGGGCAGCACATGCCAGGTGCGAACCAGCTTCGCGCGCGCCGCGTCGTCGACGTGGCCGCCGATGCCGTGCTGCTCGAGCAGGCGGTCGAGGGACTCGCGATGCAGCGTGTCGAGATAGGCCCACGGCCGCTCACCGGTTCGGACGCGTTGCATGGAGGGCAGATACAGCTCGCGCCACTCGGTGGCGAAGACCAGCGGATCGAGCTCGACGCCTGCCGCGCGGAAGATCTCGGCGGCCTGCTCGGCGACGCCGGTGAACCAGTCGACGGTGGTGCCGAAGATATCGCAGGTGATCACCTGGATCGCGTCCCGATCGAACTCGGACATGTTGTCTCCCTTCGTCTATGCGCGTCGCACTAGCACCAACATCCCATACCCGCCGACCACAGGACGATGGCAATGACCTACCAGTCGACTACACCGAGCTCGTGCAGCCGGCGGAAGACCAGCATCGAACCAGGGGCCACGTGGTCCATCGCGGCGTACTCACCGACGGTGAAGTAGCGGATCTCGGCGATCTCGCTGGTCGGCTCCGGGTCGCCGTCCAATTCCGCGGTGAAGCAGGTCATGTGCAGCCGAGTGCCCGCGGCATGACCGTACGCCTCGGCCAGGAACACGCCGAGCTCGTCGTAGGACACGACGCCGACGCCGAGTTCCTCACGCACCTCGCGGCGCAACGCCACCTCGGGCGTCTCCCCCGGGTCGATTTTCCCGCCCGCCATGTAGAAGACGTCCTTGCCGATCGACCGCGCCTGCAGCAGACGACGATCCCTGATGTGGGCCAACGCGGCTGTGCGAATCACCGGACCACCCTACTTTTCCCGTGCGGGCGTGGGTCAACCGAATACCGCCACGCCGAGTCGGATCCGGAACTTCCGTGCGCGCACGGGCGCAAATATGGGTGCCTGAGCAAAGATTCAGCGCTGGGAGGCGCGAAATACGGTCGGCAACCGTTATCGTGTCGAAGCGAAACTGTTGGATTGGCGAAGAAGCTGGGGGAACACTCTGTGAACACCAGTCAAGGTGCATGGCCGGGCATGTCGCCGGAGCCCCAGCACGACGACCGCGACAGCCACAACCGCAAGGTCCTCTACGCGATGGTCGCGGGCGCCCTCCTGTTCGTTGTCGTCGCGGTGACCTGCGTCGGGATCGTGGCGAACGACCTCAGCAAGGATTTCATCGGCACCGCGGTCGCCGCAGGCCCGCCCGGACAGGACTCGCGGACGCTGCCTGCCAAGACCGCGCCGCCCGTCGGCCAGATCTCGCTGACCGTGCCCGCCGGTGTCACCGACAACGGCGCGGTCCGGGTCGGCGAACCGAGTGCCCGCGCGGTCGTCCGCGTCGTCGCCGACCTGCAGTGCCCCGCCTGCCAGGCCTTCGAGAAGGCCAACGCCAAGGCGCTCGAAGAAGCGACCAAGAACGGCACGGCCGTCGTCGAATACAACATCATCTCGTTCCTCGACCGCGCGTCGACCACCCAATACTCTTCGCGCGCAAACAATGCGTCGTACTGTGTCGCCGAATCCGACTCGTCGAAATATCAGTCGTGGCTGGCCAGCATGTTCGAACAGCAGCCCGCCGAGGGCGGCGACGGCCTCACCGATCGCAAGCTCATCGAGATCGCCGAAGCCGCGGGTTACACCGATCCCGCTGTCGCCCAATGCATCACCGGGCGCAAGTACGACGCCTACGTCCGCAGCAACACCAAGGACATCCTCGCGACCGGCATCAACTCGACGCCCTCGGTGTTCATCAACGGCAAGCAGGTCGAGCAGGGCACACAGCTGTTCACCCCTGACGGGCTGGCCGGCCCCATCGCTGCTGCTGCCCGCTGATACTGCTGTCCCGCATCACATTCGGGCTCAGCCAGGGTTTCGCTCGCCCTGGTCTGCGCCGAGCCATTTGGACGGACGCATCCTGATCAGCACCGAGTGACTGCCGTGTTCCTGCTCGACGAACGCTTCGGCCTCCGCTGAGGACAGGTACCGGCGCGTAATGCTCAACACCTGCGCGCGGGTGGGCGATTCGTCCACGCCCGTCACGGGGCCTTCCGCGGTAACGTATTTCGGTGGATGGCCCTCCGATTGCACTGCCAGGCTGAATCGACCGGCCTTGCGGATTGCCTTGTCCTTCACGGTGTCACGGGTCGTCCAGATCAAGACCTCGCCGTGCGGCGTGTAGTCGTACCAGACCGGGACCGCCAGTGGGGCGCGCTCCTTGCGCTCCACCGCCACTATGCCGATGTGAACGCCTGCCAGGAATTGCTCTCGCTCCTCGGCGGTCAAGGTAAACGCCATCGCTGACTCCTCACGTAGCAGGAACGGTTGCCGCTCGCGGATTGCCGGAGAATAGCTGTGCTTGCGTACGCCAATCTACGCTCTCCGTACCCAAGCTCGTCTCGTGGCCTCACTGCCGGGCCAAGACACCGAGACAGGTCGGTGCGGTCAGCCCAGTTCGGCGAGTTGCGGGACCGCCGGGGCCATCGCGTCGATCCAGGCGGCGGGGGCGCCGGTGGTGGGGGCGATGATGACGGCGTGCACGCCGAGTTTGGCGTAATCGGCCATCGCCCTGACGAATTCGTCGCGGGTGGCCGGGGTCGGGCGTGGATTGTTGGCCATGATGGTGATGCGGATGTCGCGGTAGTCGCGGCCGACGGTGTCGCAGTGCTTGCGCAGGACGTCGAGTTTGTGTTCGACATCGGCCGGTGCGGAGGCGAACAGGTTGCAGGCGTCGCCGTATTGGGCGACCAGGCGCAACGTTTTGCGTTCTCCCCCACCGCCGATCAGGATCTTCGGACGGTGGATCGGCTGCGGCGAACAGAGGGTTTCGGCGAGCTGGTAGTGCCGACCGTCGAACGGGCCGTTGTTGTCCGGGTCCCACATCTGGCCGCAGATCTGCAGCGCTTCCTCCAGTCGCTCGAACCGCTCGGCGATCGGCGGATAGGGCACGCCGAGCCCGAGATGTTCCCGCTCGAACCAGGCGGCGCCGAGGCCGAGGGCGGCGCGGCCGCCGGACAGCACGTCGAGGGTGGTGACGATCTTCGCGAGCAGGCCGGGATGCCGGTAGGTCACGCCGGTGACGAGCAGGCCGAGCTCGATGGTCGACGTGTGCGCGGCCAGGTAGCCGAGGGTGGTGTACCCCTCGAGCATGTTCGCCTCCGCAGGCAGTCCGGTCGGCGCGATCTGAAAGTAGTGGTCCATGAACGACAACCAGGTCGCACCGGCCGCCTCCGCCGCAACCCCCACCCTGGCCAACTCGCCCGCGATGGCGGTGGTGCCACCGTCGATGGTGAAAATCGGAAGGTGGAAACCGAGTTCCATGAGCGATCTCCTAACGCGTCGACAACCTCTCGTAAGCACGCTAAGCCCTGGAGTGCACTCCAGGTCAAGCACCGACGCACCTCCGCACCCCTTCTGTGGATCCGCACCCCTTCTAGCAGCCCAGAACGAGTGCGAATCCACAGAACGAGTGCGAATCCGAAGCCTCCGATCTTGAAACCCCCGCAGCCGCACACTTTCTGTCTTCCCGCACACGATCTGGCATGCGAAATCGTGTGCGGGAAGACAGAAAGTGTGCGGCTGAGAGTCTTTGATCTTGAATCTCTGTCTTTGATCTTGAATGCTCTCGAAACGGGACCACAGCCAAGTAACCCGGCTGGGACAAGACATCGCGTGATCGACTGCGGAGGTCAGCCGGGTACGGCAGACGACGCCACCACGCTATCCGGTGCAAACCCTTGGCTGCCGAATTCACAGGAGACCGTATACCCGAAGGAGCTCTGCCTTCGCCGAGCCCAAAGCGGCACGGGCGCAGACCAACCCGACCCGTGGGGCGCGGTCTCGGACGCGCGGTCTCGGACGCGCGGTCTCGGACGGGCGCGGTCTCGGACGGGCGCGGCTTGGGGGGCGCGGCTTTGGGGGTTGGTGTGGGTTTCGTGGAGCGTGTTGCGTTTGGGTGGTGGTCTAATCCGTAGGTTGAACTGTTTCGTGGGGCGTGTTGCGTTTGGGGTGGTGGTTTATCCGCGGGTTTGACGGTTTCCTGGCGAGCGGGACAGTCTCGGGGTTTGCACTGGATAGCGTGGTGGCGTCGTGTGCCGTACCCGGCTGACCTCCGCAGTCAGTCACGGGTTCGCTCGTTCCAGACCGGGTTGCTTGGCTGTGGTCCGGTCCAAAGACCTTTCGGGGAAGTGATCTCGAGGGAGGTTGGCGGGAGTCAAATGGTGGGCGTCTCGGTGCGTACTGCCACCATATGACTCCCGTCGATGAAGTTGATCAACCATTGCACTCCCGTCGATGGGCCAACAACCATTTCACTCCCGTCGATGGGACATGGTGGAGGGTGTGGGCTATTTATGGGATGCCGCAAGTGGTTTCGGTTGGGCAGTGAGTGGGGGCTCGGGGCGGCGGAGGTAGAGGGTGGCGGCGGCGAAGAGGGCTAGGGTCAGCCAGAGGTAGGCGTAGTGCAGGGTTACGCCGAGGTAGCCGTGGAGGGGGTAGTCGAGGATGTTGACCAGGGTGGGGTCGTAGAAGGCCAGTACGCCGCCCGAGGCGACTACGAAGGTAATCAGCCAGCCGGTCATGGTGGCAATGTCCTTGTGGTGCAACGCAATATGGGTCAGGTAGAGCAGCAAGGGGGCGAGCCAGACCCAGTGATGGATCCAGCTGAAGGGTGACACCGCGGTGCTGGTCAGTCCGCACAGCACCACGGCGGGCAGTTCATGGCCGGTGAAAGACAGTCGTCGCGCCAGTGTCAGGCAGATCGCCGCGAACGCGACTGCTGCTGCGAGCCACAGCAATTGGTGCACACCCTCGACGCCGATCACTCGGGCGAACACCCCGCGCAACGTTTCGTTCTGCGGGTTCTGCGGCACACCGACCCGGGCCGGATCGAGGAACGCACCGCTCCAGAATGTCCACGAATCCTTCGGCAGCACAGCAAGTCCGACCACCACGGTCGCGAAGAACGCGCCGATCGCCGTCCCCGCCGCCCGGTATCGGCCGGTGACCAGCAGGTAGATCACGAAGAACGCGGGTGTCAGCTTGATGCCCGCCGCGATACCGGTCAGCACGCCCTTCCAGCGTGACGAATCCGGTAGCGCCATGTCCGCGAGAACCAGCAGCAGCAAACAGATGTTGATCTGGCCGAACGCCATCGTGCCCCGCACCGGCTCGCACCACAGCAGCAGGCCGGCGATGGGCACGCTGACCAGCAGCAAACGGACATCTCGTCGATAGCCGAGCAGCGACAACGCGGCGAACGCGGACGCGGCGAGCATCGCGACATTGCCGAACCCGCCGACATAGGTGAACAGGTCGCCGCGCAACGCGATCAGCGGCACGAACAGCAGCGCGGCGAACGGCGTGTACACGAACTCCCACACCCCGCGAGTGTTGCCGAGCAGCGGCGTGTCATAGACCGATGTGCCGTTGTGCACGCGGTCACCCGCGATCTGATACACGCTCAAATCCTTGAGATGCATCATCAGCCACGGCGCAGCGACTACCTGTTTCAGGTAATACCCACCCGCTATCACACCTAGCACGGAGATCGTCCAGAACGCGAGCGGCGAGATCGGCCTGCGCCCCGACACCTCCTCTCCTGCAGGCACTTCGGACTTCTCGATCGTCGCTACCGACACACTCACTCCCAGCTCACTCCCAGCTTTCGCGCTCTGTTCGCCAACCCACGCTAGTAGCAGTCCGACATCGCCGCAGCGGCTCCGGCAAGGCGGGCATTGTTTCGACGCCTCGGCGCCGGGTATCTGCCGGACGTTCACTGCGATCAAGAACGAGGTACCTCGATGAGTAAGTTGTCCGCGGGAGCCCAGCGCCCACAAGCCGGAGCCACCTCGACCGCGGAGCGGATCGCACAGCACAGCGTCTTCGAACGGTTCGCGCGCGCCGGGTTCGTGATGACCGGCATCGTGCACTTGATCGTCGGCTATCTCGCCATCCGGATCGCTGTCGGCGACGGCGGCACCGCTGATCAATCCGGTGCGATGGCGGAGCTGGCCGCCAAACCCGGCGGCACCATTGCCCTGTGGGTCGGCGCCGCGGCGTTTGCGTTGATGGCACTCTGGCGGCTCGTCGAGGCGGCGCTCGGCAGCTCGTCCAAACCCGACGCCGACAGCAAGAAGTCCGAAGCCTTCCATCGAGTCAAAGCCTTTGCGCTAGGGGTGATCTACTGTGGTTTCGCGTTCTCCGCCTACGGATTCGCCCGCGGCAGTGGCAAATCCAGCAGCAGCGAAAGCGTCGGCCTCACGGCACGTCTCATGCAGCACACCGCAGGCACGATCGCGCTCATCGCCGCCGCCCTGATCATCGTCGCGGTCGGCGGGTATCACATCTACAAGGGTGGCGGCCAGAAGTTCCTCGACGACCTCCAAGGCACACCGAGTGCTTTCGTCCGCCGACTCGGCACAATCGGCTATCTCGCAAAGGGACTCGCCATCGCCGCCATCGGCGTGCTGGTCGTCCTGGCCGCGACCCGATCAGAACCCGACAAAGCCGCAGGCCTCGACGGCGCCCTGAAAATCCTTGGCGCCCAGCCCTACGGAGTGATCCTGCTCATCGTCGCCGCGGCGGGCATCATCGTCTACGGCCTCTACGCATTCGTGATGGCTCGCTACGCGAAGATGTAGTTCTCCGGCTGCGGGCAGGCTCGGTTTACAAACCTTTGAAGGCGTGCGATGTCGCGATCACGGCCGCGGTTTCCGAGGAGTGCACACGTCCTTGGTCTTGCAGGAGATGAAGCGCGGCGAACGCGGCGGTGGAGCTGATCTCCCAGCAGTGGCCGTGCGTCCACAGGGTGCGATGCCAGGTGCTTGCCGTCGCGGGGTCGACGACTATCGCACCACCACCCGATCCGCGGGCGGCCCTGACGGACTGCTGCGTCGTGGTGCCACCGCCGATGGAGACGAGTCTGCCGTCGTCCCCGGGGAAGGCAGTTCGCCAGTCCGCGTTGGATTCCAGGACAGCGTGCAGCCGAGGGAACGGCTCGACGAGGTAGAGCCGCGGCATGACGACACCCAAGTCCACGAAGCCTTGGTAGACGCCGAAGGCCAGGTCGCCGCGCGAGCTGGGAATGACGACCACGTCGGGCGCGGTACCGCGTGCCGCGACGATCTCGTACGCGATGCCTTTGAGATACTCGATGCCGAAGGGCGAGCTGCCGACCACCGGGGTCACGAAATTGGTCGCGTTGAACGACTTCTGGTTCCGGGACTCGTCCGCGACGTAGGTCCAGCGGTCCTCGTCGGACTCGACGAGCACGACCTCGGCACCGAGTTCCCGGACGTGGTCGACGATTTGGCCGGGTACGGCATGCGACATCGCCATGACGCACCGCAGTTCGTGCGCGGCGCAGTAGGCGCTGATGGACAGGGCCGCGTTGCCCGATGACGCGGCGACGACCGTGTCGAAGCCCGCCGCGCTGGCCCAGCCGACCGCGCCGAGGCTGAATCTGTCTTTGTGCGAGCCGGTCGGGTTGCGGCTTTCGTCCTTGACCCACACGTCGGAGCCGAGGCCGATCCGGTCGTCCAGGCGAAAGTAAGGGGTCTCGCCCGCGCCGAGGGTGAGGGGATCGACCAGCGGCAGCAGGCGGCCGTCATTCGTCGATCGCCGGTAGGTACAGCGCAGGTTGGCGGGGTCACCGGCGTCGAAGCATCGCGGACAGCCCACCGGATAGTGCTCGACGCCGTACTCCGTCCCACACGAAATACATTGCATTCCAGTCAGATTGGGACTCATGGAAGTGCGCATAAGCGATTCTAACGAGTACGCCCGGCGGCGGGCCCGTTCGGGGTTTCCCTGATGGTTGATCGTGCACGATCACCCACCGGCGCCAACGACGCAGCAGCAGTACTCGAACTGGAACCGTAGCTCTGACAGAACGGACGAAACGTGCGGGCCGTTTGCTGCGATGGGGTGAGTATGCGTACCGACCTCACCTGTGGAGAGCGACGCCAGACCGTGCGGCGGCTGGTCGCGCTTTGCCAAGTCATGAATCAGCTCGTCGATCTCGCGGAAGCGGGCTCGTCGGAACCGGTAGTCACGCAGGCGCACCGCACCCGCCGACTATTACAGGATCTCGTCCTCGACATGGTCCGCACCGGCGACACGACCGCCTGACGGACCGCGACCCGCCGGTGCGGCGAAATTGCCCGGGCGTGGCGACAATCCGGAGTGGTGTCCGAGCCGAACTCAGTTGTGTAGGCATCCATGTTTCGGAATGAGGTCACCATGAGCTGCGCGACGGATCACCGCCGGGCACGCATCGTTCACCCCAGCGCGTCGCGCCAGCACCACGTATCGGTGTACTGGTGCAACGCCTTGAGCTTGCCGTCGGAAACCCGCCAGATATGGGCGAACTCGGCCTGCACCCGCTTGCCTGTCGCACGTGCGGTGCCCAGGTAGTGCCCGGTGACGACTACGGCACCGTCGTCGCCGTCGATCCAGGTCTCCGCGAACGGCGCGATATCGAAGTCACGGGACACCGGCCCCCAGACTCCGTTCAGCGCGGCCACGGGACCGCGTGGCGCGGTGTCGGTCACGCTGGGCATGCCCGGCGCGACGCGCGCCTCGAAGTCCGGGTGCAGCGCGTCGACAATGGCGGCGCCGTCCCCCGATTGGGTTGCCCGATAGAACTTCTCCACCACTTCTCGATTACTCATGACTGCACGTCGCTCGCTCATACCTCGATATTAGAGGGATCGCTCTACATCAGCCAGACCGAAAATCGCCCGGTAGCGAGATCGGTTGCGGGGCAGTTCATGACCGCATGATTCGCGCGGCGTTTGCGGTGTCGCGATGACGCGGTGCGGCTATCATTGAGTTAATTGTTCGTGCACGGGGGGTCGGGTGGTAGCCGAGAGCGCTCGGCTAGGCAGACAAGGCAGGGGTTGAGTGGCCACGATCGCGCAACTGAGGGCAATTCTCGCGGTGCTGCACATCGACCCCGGCGATATCGATGCCCTCGCGCACACCGATCACGACAACGACCCTGCGGTCGAACGGGCCAAACTGGCCGCCCTGCTGCAATGCGTCTTCAGCAGCGAACTACGCAGCGCCGTCACCAACACCGCCGACCAGCACGAACTGGCCCGCCGCTGGACCGCGGCAAGCACCCAACGTGCGCTGGACGGCGAAAATGCCACAGAACAGGCCCATTTCGACGCACACTGGCTGCACAACCGGATCGACGCCCTCGCCCCGCGGCACACCTCGGACCAGGCGCCGGTGCTCCTCGACGCCGCCGCACGCGCTGCCGAGGCCGCGCAGGTGCTGCTCTCCCTCAGCGGCAACCCGCACGGCGACGGCACCGAATCCCTCTGGCAGACCGCGCTCGACGATCTGGCGTCCGCGTTTCACCTGATCAACGACGAGCACAACGCGATAACCCAGCCCATCGAGTGAAACTAGCTACGCCCGACCTTGCTGTGGCTGAGCCGGAACCGGAACAGCGCGATCAGCCCGCCGACAACGCCGACGCCGAGCAGGATCAAGCACGGTGTGATGATGTCGCTGAAACCGGCGCCGCGCAGAATCACGTCCTGGTAGCCCTTCAACGCCCAATACTGCGGCGTGAACGGCGACAGCGCCTGCGCCCAACCGGGCAGCGTGCTCCGCGGCGTGATCGTGCCCGCGAGACCGCCGATGGCCAGCGAACCCACCTGCGCCATGATCGAGAGCTGATCGATGGTGCGGCACAACGACACAAGGGCGATGCCGAATCCCCAGGTCGCCACCATCAGCGAGGCGCTGATCGGGAGCAGCAGCCAGGTCGACCCCTTGCTGTGCAGATCCCACAGCGTGAAGGCGACCAACCACAGAATCCCCAGATGCACCGCCGAGAACAGCACCGAGGGCATCGACTTGCCGAGGATGATCTCCCCGGCCCGCACCGGCGCGGCGCGCAGCCGATCCCAGGTCCCCCACTCGTGTTCGCGGAAGAACGAGGCGCCGAGCAAGGTCGTGATGAAGAACGCGAACATCACGATGGTGCCGGGACCGGCCTGTTCGATGCCGCTGGCGTTGGGGAACCCGCCGAAGAAGCGCAGCTGCGCCTTGTTGGCAGGGGTCAGGAACGCCATCATGCCGATCGGCAGCACCGTCAGCACGATGAGCTGAGCCGGATCGGACTTGATCCGGCGCAGGTCCGCCCAGGACAGCGCGCGTACGCGATCGACAGCTGAATCATGCAACAGCATCTCGGATCCCTTCCACGGGCTGATCGACGGCGTCGGCCGCACGCATGATCGCCAGGTACGCGTTCTCCAGGTTGGGATGGTGGATTTCCGCGGCCAACAAATGTTCGGTATCGGTGTCCAACGTGGCGAACAACTGCGCGAGCAGCTGGCCGGGCGCGTTGGTCGGAATGTTGAGCAGCCGCGATTCGAGCACTGCGGCGCCGGGTGCGGCGAGGAACCCGTTGAGGCTGGCCGGAATGCCCGACGCGAACTCGAGGCTCACCGCCGCCTGCGCATAGCGCTCGACCAGTTCGGTGGCGCTGCCCTGGGCCAGGATTCGGCCCTGATGCAGCACGACCACCCGCGCACTGAGCACCTCGAGTTCGGGCAGATAGTGCGTCGCGTAGACCACGGCGGCGCCGTGATCGGCGAGGTTGCGGACCTCATCCAGCAGATCCTGCCTGGCCGAGACGTCCGCGCCGACGGTCGGCTCGTCGAGCCACAGCACATCCGGCTCGTGCAGCAACGCCATCGCGGTGTGCAGCCTGCGCTGCTGACCGCCGGACAGCTGATGGGCCCTGGTGGTCAGGAACGGGGTGATCCCGAGGCGCGCGGCGACCTCGTCGATCCGGCTCGCCAGCTCCTTGCGGCCGACACCCATCAGCCTCCCGAAGAAGATCAGGTTCTCCTGCGCGGTCAGCGTGGGATACACGCCGAGTTCCTGTGGCGCGAACCCGAGCTTGCGCCGCGCCTGGCGCGGGTTGCTCGCGAGGTCGATGCCGTCGACGCGGACCGTCCCCGAGTCGGGTGGGGTCAGGCCTGCGACGATCGATGCCGTCGTGGTCTTGCCCGCGCCATTGGGACCGAGCAGCCCGACGATCTCGCCCGGCTGCACGATCAGGTCCATACCGGTGAGGACCTGTTTCTCACCGTAGCACTTGTTCAGATCGACGATCTCCAGCATCCTGCACCTCCTCACTCGACATCGGCGTGCTCGCGATCGGCTCGCTCGCCACTGGCTTACTCGACACCGGCGGGCTCGCGATCGGCTCGCTCGGCAGTGATTTACTCGGCTCCGGCTCGCTGGCGATCGGTTCGCTCGCCATCGATTGACTCGGCACCGGCTCGCTCGATATCGGCCACGGCGCGCCCCATCCGGCGGCGCCGAGCACCGAAACCTCGCCTGCGACAACGTCTTGCGCGGAGAACGCGGAAACGATGTCGGCGGCGACCGGCGCGATCGGATTGCTCACAGCCCGTCCGCCCGGCGTGTTCGTCAGGTCGGTCCACAGCCGCGGCGGCCGCACCACCACGACGTTCCACGGATGGTGGCGCGCAACATATTCCGCGAGCCCCTCGACGGCGGCCTTCGCGGCCGCGTAGTGCGGCCACCAACGCGGCGGTGCGAGGACGGCTTCCGAGGAAATCATCACCACCGTCGCGCCCTTGCGCAGCCGCGGCGCGCAGACCGACAGCGGGCCGAACATCAACCGCGTACTCGCCGCCATGAACTGCGCGGCCGTCTCCACCGCGTCCGGCGCCAGTGGCAGCGTCGGAATCGCCGGGGAGGCAAGCAGAACCACGCCGTCGAGCGGCCCCTCCGGCAATGCCGCGGCCAGCGCCCATCCGTCGCTGGCGTCGGCGAGCACCGGCCACAGCCGGTCCCCGTAGGCGCGCGACGCCGCGGCGAGGACCTCCGGCGCCCTGGTGCAGCTCACCAGCACGCGGGCGCCCTGGCTGGCCAGACCGAGCGACACCGCTGCGCCGAGCCCGCGGCTGCCGCCGACCACCAGAATGGTTTTCCCGTCCAACTTCTCCGAGGGCGGCAAGACGTTCGCCAGCTCGGCGGCGTCGGGGCCGGGCACCGATTCTCTGATCAAACTTTGGATGGTGACATCGGCGCTGGCGCCGCAACTCATGCCGGCATGCAACGTGACCAGCCCGGATCGCCGATCCACTTCGGGCTCCTCGGTCGCGAACTCGACCGCGCCGGAACCCGATCCGTGCAGCACGATGCTGCACGCCACCAGCAGCGCATCCCGGCCGGGGGTACACATCCCGGTCCAGTAGCTCGCCCAACCGAGCACGGCGGCAACATGTTCGGGGACGCGACCGCCGATCACCCGCGAGACCAGCCCGGCGATGCGCGGATAGTCCACCGCGAAGGTGCCGCGCTCCTTGCCGACCGTGTTCTCGGAATCGCCTGCCAGATCGGCCAATTCGAGGACGCGCGGGACCTCCCTGCGCGGCTGCTCGTCGGCGGCCGGACCGCACCACGGCAGCACCGAGCCGAGCCGACACCGGATGCCGACCACCTCGATGCCGCCGAAACTCACCCGGCCGCGTGCCTCGCTCTCGGTGACCGTCCAGTCGACCTCGTAGCGGCGGCCCGGAATCGTGGGCTGACGGAACGTCGCCCGGATATCGCGCACGGCCATCGGATCGGTCGTCTCGGCCAGCGCAGCCAAGGCGAGCGTCACCACCAGCGCGCCGTGCGCGACCGGCCTGCCGTAGGGCGAACGATGACCGAAGTCGTTGTCCACGTGCAACGGATTGCGATCGCCGACCGCCGCGGCATAGGTCGCCACATCGGTGTCCGTCACCCGGAACACCCTGGTACTCACTGGACCCGCTCCTGTCGTGCGGCGACCACTGCGGCGGCGATCTCGGCAAGGGACTGTTCCGACGTGAGCGTGCTCTCCGGAAGTTCCACTGCGAAGGCACGTTCCACCGCGTAGACCAACCGCACCTGGGCCAGCGAATCCCAGGTGTCCATGTCGCCGCGCACGGTGTCGCGGCCGTGTGCGGCAGGCTCGCCGACCACCTCGGCGAACAGCTCGAGCAGCTGCTCCATCACATCAGTAGCCATGTTGCATCTGTGCCTCTCGCACATGTGGGCTGCGCGCCAGCGCGCCACCCGAAAGGTCATAACCGAATACCGACCCCTGGTCGTTCTCCGCTTCGACACTGAAGCCGTGCTCGGGGTACAGCTCACGCACCAGCGCGTTGCGGGCGGTCGGGAGATACCGGCCCACCAGTCGCGAACTACCCTGTGCCAGCGCCCATTCCGCGGCGGCGGCCAGGAGATTGTTTTCCGCGTTCCTGCCGATGACCCGGCAGCTGAGCAGCAGGGTGTCTATCTCGACCGCGCCGTCTACAGCTTCGGCGAGGAGCACACCGACGATGCCGTGGTCGGCGAACCGATCGCGCAGGCGCAAGGTTGCCGCGAACCACCGCGGATCCTCGGCCATCCGCTTGACCTGCGTTTGGGTGTGCCTGCGGGTGGTCAGGTTGAACTGGTTGGTCTTGGCGATCAGCTGCGCCGCCCGGTCCAGCGACGTGCCGGTGATCGGCTCGATGGCGGCCACCATCTCCAGCCCGGCGAGGAATTCGTCCAGGTTGTCCGACGCGGTCTGTTCCGCGGCGGCCAGCGCCTGATAGGAGGCCTGCCTGGTGAAGTCCTCGTTGGACAGCGCGCCAGGATGCAACCAGGGCAGGCCTGCCAGCTCGCCGGCGAACTTCGCAGGCGAGGCGGGCAGGCACAGCGCGCGCACCTCCGGGTGCACGGCGACCACCTGGGCGCATTCGGCCGGGTTGTCGTCGACGAAGACCATGCTGCCGAGTCCCAACCGAATCTTCTCCGAGATCTCTTGGAGCTGTTCGGATTTCGGCCGCCAGTCGGCGACGATGTGGGTGAAGTCGTCGACGCCGAGCACCATGCCCGGCGCTTCGGCGATGGCGCGCAGCGCGAGATCGCGGTCGTTCTTGCTCGCGACGGCGAGCAGCACACCTCGCTCGGTCAGCGCACGCAGGTAACGCTGGAAGTCGGCGAAGGCCTCCCCCTCGGCGCCGGTGCCGACGCGAATGCCGTCGACGCCGTCGTCGCCGAGGATCCCGCCCCACAGCGTGCCGTCGAGATCGACGACCACGCAGCGGGCGGCGCGGCCCCGGTCGGCCGCGACCGTGTCGGCGATCGCCGCGGCCAGCCACGGCAGGCTGTCGGCCGCGTACGGCTGACGCACCCGATACCAGCTGCGCGGGTCCTCCCAGTGCGCCAAACCGATCTGCGCGGCAAGCTGTTCGACGTCGATGAACAGCACCCGGCCAGCAGCCTGCTCAGCCAACCTGGCGTTGACCTCCCTGACGCGATACGAGAGCGATTGCGGCGCACGCCACGCCGCCGCACCGAACGCGTCCACCGCGGGCGGCGCGAACCCGAGCTGCACCACCCGCACCCCGGACCGCGCTGCCGCGTCCCAGAGTCCGACCCAACGTTTGACGGTTTCCTCCACGGTGCCGGTGACGTCGTGGTGGGTGCCTGCCAACACCACGTAATCGCCTTCGCGGAAGGGACTTTCCGGCGCGAGCAGCACCTGCTCGACCTGACCGAACGGGAACACCAGCATTTCCGGCGTCAGGCCAGCCCTTGAACCGGCCAGCGGCAGTAGTTCGGCGAGAAAGTCGGTGGTGTAGGTGGCGAGCAGCGCAAGCCGCACCTCGATCCCCGGCGCACCGGGTTCGCGGGCAAGCGCTTTCGCGCGCTGCGTCCACGCGACGAACCCGTCCGCGGGGGAAAGTTCTACTGCCACATCGATGGTCACGGCTACTCTCCCTCCGGGCGGCCGTGGGCGAAAGCCAGGTGCTTGCCTTCGAATTCGGCGAGCGTCAGCAGTGTTTCGGCGATGAGCGCGGTCTGCACGGTGCCACCCGCCGCGGCGCGCATACTGGCGTGCATCAGCAGCGGCGGCAGCTTGCGCCACTGCGCCACCGCATGTTCCCAGTGCGCGCGGCCGTCGGCGTCGAGCACCGAGGCATCGTGCTCGGCCGCCCACAGCAGCAGTTCGCGCTGCCGCAACGCCTGCCAGAGATCGTCGATCTGAGTGAAATCCTCCGGCGTCGAGGCGAATTGGTAGCGGCTGGCGAGTGCGACGAGCGCGTCGGCGCCGACCAGCCGATCCGCGCGCGGCGGGTGCGGCGGCACCGCATGCGATTCGAGCCACCGGTAGGTGCGCCCGACGTGGATGTCGTCGGTACCGGCCAGCGCGGTCTCGCGCAGCAGCGCGACTGTGTCCGCCGCGCCGAGGCTGGTCGACCACTCACGCAGCTCGGCCGCCGAGGTCACCGGAATCCGTTGCCCGGTTTGCAGACCGAGCTCGGTGGTCATCGTCAGCGGATCCTCGATCTGCCAGCCGTCGATGGTCTCGACGATGGCCAACCAATGCGGCGCATGCCATTTCTGGTGGCCGTGCTGCCACGGCAGGTGGAAGATGTCGGCGAGCACCACGACCGAACCATGCGCGGCCACTTGCTCTTCGAGCGCGTTGTAGGCCGTTGCCCAGTCGTCGTCGCCGTGCACCTGCAGGCCGAGCGCGGGCAGCCGTGGCGTCGCGTCGTGCTCGAACAGCAGCAGGTCGTCTGCGGCGGGCGTCACCGCGAGCTGCGGTCCGCCCGCGAGCAGCGGCCGCCACCAGCGGGTTTCGCCGCGGGCAACCAGCGCGCTCGCCAACGCCGCGGTGAAGCAGGTCAGCTTGTCCCCGTGGGTGGACAGCGCCGTGGTCATTTCGCCCCCTGGACCCGGAGGGTGCCGTCGAGGTAGGCGGTACGCGAGGCCGAACGCTGGATCTTGCCACTCGAAGTACGTGGGATGGCGCCGGGATTGAGCAGCACCACCTCGTGCACGCCGACGTCGTGCACGGTGAAGATGGCCTCGCGCACCGCTTGCCGGAGCTCCTGCACGGTCGCCTCGTCCTTGACCCGTGCCTCGATGAGCACGACGATCTTCTCCTGCACGCCGACCTCGATGGAGAAGGCCGAGCAGCGGCCGGGCAGCACCAGCGGATGCGACTTCTCGGCGGCATCCTCCAGATCCGGCGGATAGTAGTTGCGGCCGTCGATGATGATCAGGTCCTTGAGCCGGGTGGTCGGATAGACCTCGCCCTGGTACAGGAACCCGATGTCGCCGGTGCGCAGGTAGTACTTGCCGTCGCGCGGCGAAAGTTCGCCGCGGAAGGTCTGTTCGGTCTCTTCGGGCCGGTTGAAGTACCCGGTGCAGACCGAAGGGCTGGACACCCAGATCTCGCCGAGCCGTCCCTCGGGCAGCGCGACCCGCGTTTCCGGGTCGACGATCTCGATCGTGGTGCCTGGGGCCGCCGCGCCGCCGCTGACGATGTCGGCGCCGTCCTCGGCGATGACCATCTGGCCTGCCGCGAGCGCTTCGCGATCGACCGTGACGGTCTGCACGCCGGACAGCGTGCGCCAGTTCGCGGACACCAGCAGCGTCGACTCCGCGAGGCCGTACCCCGCGATCAGCGTCGACTCCCGCAGTCCGTGATCGGCGAAGGCGGCGTGGAACTTTCGGATGGTGCTGACCCGCACCGGCTCGGCGCCGGACAAGGCGTAGCGCCAGTTGCTCAGGTCGATGCCTTCGAGCTCTTTCGGGCCGACGCGTTCGGCGCACAGCTCGTAGCCGACGTTGGGCGAGGCCGCGAAGACCTGCGCCTGGGTGTCGCTGATCGCCCGCAACCAGCGCTCGGGGCGACGCAGGAACGAGGTGGGCGCCATCTGAACCACGCCGTGCCCGTTGATGATCGGCATGATGACGCCGATCATCAGGCCCATGTCGTGGAACAGCGGCAGCCAGCTGACGAAGCCGACCTCGTCCTCGGGGGAGATCCCGACGTGATACATCATGTCGTAGGTCTGCCTGGCGTTGGACAGCAGTCCGCGGTGCGGCACCAGCACCCCGGCGGGGGTGCGGGTGGACCCGGAGGTGTACTGCAGCAACGCGATCTGTTCCCGGTCGACGAGCACCGGGGTCCAGTCGATCGCGAGCTTCTCGTCGACCTCGCCGGTGGTCACGATGAGCCGCGTCGTGTCGGTCGGCGAATTGTCCAGCCAGGCAGTCACATTGGCGAGCGCGCCGTCGGTGGTGACGATGCATGCGGGGTCGGCGTCGACGCAGACCGCGTCGATGCGGCCGTTGGAGTTGTGCGCACTCGGCGGGTACAACGGCACCGCGATGATCCCGGCGTAGAGGCAGCCGAAGAACGCCTTCACGTATTCGAGGCCGGGCGGCAGCAACAGCACCGCCCGGTCGCCCGGGTGCGCGACTTGGAGCAGGGTGGCCGCGTATGCCCGTGCCGCACGGTCGATCTCGGCGTAGGTCAGCGATTCCACGGTCGCCTGCACCGAGGTCGAGTCCGGGTAACTGAGGAAGCTGTACGCGACCTTGTTCGGCCGCTGGGTGGCCTGCGTGGTCAGCGCGCGCACCAGGGTGTCGTATTCGAGGTCACCCCCGGTCAACAGCGTTGTGGTCATACTCCGACCTCCTGTGGTGACGGTGCGGCGAGGAAGCCGACCTTGCGGAAGTAGTCCAGGTAGCGGACGAACAGGTCGCGCGAGACCGGCGGGCACGGCACCCCGGCCAGCGCGGTGACGGCGTTGTCGACGTCGAACTGGATCGACGGGGTGAGCCCGTCGTTCGCGTTCAACAGGCTCAGCACGCTGAACGAGGCCGAGCCAGCGCCCGCGGTCGCGGCGTGCGCGGCGATCGCGTCGCGCCATTCGGCGAGGGCGACCAGCCGGACCGGCCAGCCGCTCTCGCGCAGCCAGCCGATGGCGTCGGTGAAGGAGCACGGCTGCGGGTTGCGCAGGTGGTAGATGTGCGTGCCGGGCTGCGGGTTCCTGGCCAGTTCGACCATGGCCGCGCCGGTGAAGTCGGCCGGGGCCAGGTCCACCGCGAAGTCGACGTCCGGCGCGAGCCCGACCTCCTGGCTGGCCTTGACGAGCAGCCAGAAGAAGTCGCTGGTCTGGCAGGCGCCGGTGCGGCTGTCGCCGCCGATCCGGCCGAGCCGGAACACGCTGACCGGCAGGCCGCGTTCGCCTGCCTCGGTGACCAGCCGCTCGGCGACCCACTTGCTGCGCAGGTACCCCAGCGACAGCTGCGAGGGATCCCGCGCCACCGCCGCCGTGCCGACCCGGCCCTCGACCGCGTCGCCGGGGCCGAGCACATACAGCGAGGACACGAAATGCAGTGGCGCACCGCTGGTCCTGGCCAGCGTGATGAGCTCCTGGGTGCCGCCGACATTGACGGCCTCCAGCACCCGGTACGGCAGCGCGAAGTTCACGTGCGCGCCGTTGTGATAGATCGCTTCGATGGTGCGGCCGAGCAGCAGGAACTGCTTCTCGGACAACCCGAGTCGCGGCGCACCCAGATCACCGAGGACCGGGATCACCCGATCGAACGCCGCGCGCGGCAGCTCGTAGCTGTCGAACGTGGCGGCCAGCCGGGCCAGCCCCTCTTCGCGGCTGTCCGCCCGGACTAGGCAGTGCACGCGGAAGTCGGTGCGCGCCAACAGTTCGTGCAGTAAGAACGCGCCGACGAAGCCGGTAGCACCGGTCAGCAGCACGTCACCTGTTGTCGGTGCGGTGGCGTTCCACGGTCCGGCAGGCCAGGATTCGATCGCGGCGGCCACTTCGGCCTCGAGATCGATGGTCTCCTCCTCGGTGGTCTCGCCCGCGAGCAGGCCGACCACGCCGGCCACCGTCGGCCTGGCGAACAGGGAGCCGAGCGGAATGTCCTCGCCGAAGGTCTGTTTCAGCCGCAGGATCAGCTGGGCGGCCAGCAGCGAGTGGCCGCCGAGATCGAAGAAGTTGTCCTCGCGACCGACCCGCGGGATGCCGAGCACGTTCGCGAAGACGCCGGCGACCCGCTGTTCGAGCGGGGTGCGCGGCGGCTCGTACTCCAGCGTGTTGCGGCGCAGCACCGGTGCGGGCAGCGCGCGGCGGTCCAGCTTTCCGTTGGTGGTCAACGGGAATTCGTCGAGCACGAGCACGGCAGCGGGCACCATGTGCTGCGGTAGTCGCCGCGCCAGGTGGGCGCGCACGTCGACGACCAGATCGTCGCGGGCCTTGACCCGCAACGGATCCGAGACGACGAGATCGCCCGGCCATTCGACCGCGCGGGCCGGGGCACCGGGCAACGCGATGTCCCAACCGGTCGCCACCACATCGAACCGGCCGTCGGGGCGGCGCAGCGCCTCGATCCGATAGGGCACCCGCTCGGCTAGGGCCAGATAGTCTTCCGGGCTGATGCCGCCGGATCCGGCCAGTGCGGCCCGGATCTGGGCCGCACCCGCGCGGCCGCGCCGCACTTCCGCGGCCACCGCGAGCGGACCGGCCACCCTGGCGTCCAGCACATCGGTGATCACCACGGCCGCCGGACGGTCCCGCGCCAGCAGGTCGGCAAGCCGCTGCGGCGTCATCGACGCGTCGAACATCTTGGGCCGCACCGGGAGTGCCTGACCCGCGTAAAGCACGGCGTCGTACCGGAAACGCGACATCTCGTTGAGGTACGCGCCGCGCTTGAGCCGGATTCGGCTCCCGGTCAGCACCGGGCTCGCGGCGACGAAGTCCTCGAAGTACTTGGGCGAGAGCACCAATTCGGCGTCCCGATCGAGGGCGGCCCGCAGGGCGGGCGCGAGTTCACCCGCACCGGCGGTCGGGGCGTTGGTCGCCTCGACCGTCGCGTGGAACGACTCGCTGAGGGTGAGATCGCGGACGTCGCCGACGAACAGCACGCCGTTGGGGGCGAGCAGTCCCGACGCGGTCTCCAGGACCCTGGTCAGGTAGTCGGCGCTCGGGAAGTACTGCACCACCGAGTTGATCAGGACGACATCGTAGGAACCGACCAGATCGGCGGGCAGTTCGTCGGCGGCACATTGGTCCAGCCGGACGTGCGCGAGCTCGGCATTGCCTTCGACGATCTTGGTCCGCACGTTCTCGATCGCCGACGCCGAGACGTCCGTCGCGTCGTAGACCGTGCACAGCGGGGCGAGCCGGGACAGCAGCAGGCCGGTGCCGCAACCGATTTCGAGAACACGCTGGGGTGCGAGCGAACGCACCGCGGCGACGGTCGCCTCGACCCACTCCCGCATGTGCTCCTCGGGGATGGCGGCGTTGGTGTAGGAGTCGTTCCAGCCGGAGATGTCGAAGTCGGCGTCGCCCTCCCGGCCCTGCCGGTAGGTGCTGTTGAAGACGATCTGCCAGTTCGCCACCTGATCCTGTTCCGCGCCTGCGGCATCCGCGCTCGCGTCGCCCGGCGTGAAGTACCCGACCAGGGACACGCTGCCGCCGGAGTCCTTACGGGCGAGCACCACCGCCTGATCGACGCCGGGGTGCGCGGTGATCGCGGCCTCGATCTCGCCGAGTTCGATGCGGAAGCCACGCACCTTGACCTGCTGGTCGATCCGGCCGAGGTATTCGAGATCGCCGTCGGCGCGCCTGCGGGCGAGGTCACCGGTCCGGTAGACGCGGCGCCCGCCGAGCACCGGGCTCGCCGCGAACCGCTCGGCCGTCAACTCGTCGCGGTTGAGGTAGCCGCGCCCGACACCGGGCCCGGACACCAGCATCTCGCCTGCCACGCCGTCGGGCACCGGGCGACCGGCCGGGTCGACGATCAGCACACCGAGATCGGGCAGCGGGACGCCGATCAGGCTGCCCGCCGCCGACACCACGTCGGCCGCGGTCAGCTCGCGGTAGGTGACGTGCACGGTGGTCTCGGTGATGCCGTACATGTTCACCAGGCGCGCCGCGTCGCCGAAGCGGTCGAACCACGGTGCGAGCGAGGACAAGTCGAGCGCCTCACCGCCGAAGACGACCCACCGCACCGCGAGTTCGGTCTGCGGCGCGTTCTCCAGCGCGCGCAGCAGCTGAGTGAACGCCGACGGCGTCTGGCTGAGCACCGTGACCTGTTCGCGGGCAAGCAGTTCCGCGAACTCCGTGGTGGACCGGCTGACCGAGCCGGGCACCACGACGAGCCGTCCGCCGAAGAGCAGCGCGCCCCACATTTCCCAGACCGCGAAGTCGAAGGAGTACGAGTGGAACATCGTCCACACGTCCTGCGGGCCGAAGTCGTACCAGTGCGCGGTGGCCGAGAACAGGCGAACGACGTTGGCGTGCTCGATGACAACGCCCTTCGGCACGCCGGTGGACCCGGAGGTGTAGATGACGTAGCAGGGATCGTGCGGGCCTGCCTGCGCCAAGGTGCCGCCGGGCAGCGGCTCGGCCGCCTCGTCGACGAGCAACAGCTCGGGACCGGTCTCGGCGGCCGCCGAGACCAGCGAACTGTGGCTGATCACCAGCCGCGCACCGGAATCCGCGATCATGAACTCGATGCGGTCGGCCGGGTACATCGGATCCAGCGGCACGTAGGCGGCGCCGGTGCGCAGCACCGCGAGGATGGCGACGACGACATCGGCGGACCGCTCCAGGTGAATGCCGACGAACGAGCCGCGGCCGATGCCGCGCGCGTGCAGGCGTAGCGCCAACCGTTCTGCGGCGGCCGACAACTCGGCGTAGGTCATGGTGCTGTCGCCGAAGCTCAGCGCCGCCGCGTCCGGTGTCCGCGCCACCTGGGCGGCGAACAGTTCGGGCAGCGTCTGCGCGACCTCGGTGGCGGGCTGGCTCGGCAGTGCGGCGGCGATGGCGCGCTCCCGCTCGTCCGCCTGCAGGAAGTCGAGTTCCGGCAGCGCGGTGTCGGGGTCGGCGACCACCGCGGTCAGCAGGGCGACGAAGTGCCGCGCGATGGCGGCGACGGTCGGCTCGTCGTAGAGGTCGACGTCGTATTCGAAGGCGCCGACCAACTCGACGCCGACCTGGCGCATGGTCACCAGCACATCGAATTTCGTGGTGCCCGAATGCACTTCGACGTATTCGGCGCTGAGACCGGGAATCGCGAGCTCGGGCAGCGTGGTGTTCTGCAGCACCACCGCGGTGCGGAACAGCGGCGAGTGGCTCAGTTCCCGATCCGGGCGCACATGTTCGACGACGAGGTCGAACGGCGCCTCCTGGTGGTCGAACGCGTCGAAGACGACTCGCTGTTCCCTGGCGAGCAGTTCGCGGAAGGTCGGCGCGCCGGACAGGTCGGTCCGCAGTGCGAGCGCGTTGACGAAAAACCCGATGAGCGGCTCGATCTCGGGGCGGTTGCGGCCCGCGATCGGGGTGCCGACGGTGATGTCCTCGGCGCCGGTGTAATAGCGAAGCAGCGCTTTGAATCCCGCCATCAGCGCGATGAACAGGGTGGCGGGGCGGTCGTTCACCCTGGTCGCGTCGGCCAGTTTGCGCAGCCCGGCGTGCACCTCGCCCGGGATCGTGAACAGCACTCTGGCGCCACGGTTTTCCGGCTCCAGCGCGCGCGGCCGGTCCGGATGGAAGGTCACCAGCGGCGGTTCGTCGCCGAGCACGCCGCGCCAGTAGTCGAGGTCACCGTCGAACTTGTCGCGCTGTGCGAGATCCTGCAACCAGGTCGCATAGTCGGGGTACTGCAGCGGCAGCTCCGGCAGTTCTGGTTGGTGCCTGCCCGCGGTGAGGTCGGCGTAGGCCGACATCAGCTCGGAGGCGAACACGCCGAGCGACCACCCGTCGGAGATGATGTGGTGCATGGCGACCGCGAAGATCGCGTCGTCGTCGCCGAGCCGCACCAGCAGCACCTCGACCAGCAGCCCGGACAGATCGAAGACGGTCCTGCTGAACTTGTCGACCTGTGCCAGCGCGTCGGCGAGCGGCCGCTGCGGATCGAGCTGCGCCGGGGCGATCATGGTCATCGGCAGCGGCGCCACCGGGCCGACCACCTGGACCGGAACGCCGTCGCGCACTTCGATACTGGTGCGCAGCGATTCGTGCCTGGACACCACCAGCGACAGCGCGCCCTGCAGTGCCGCGATGTCGAGATGGCCGCGCAACCGCAGCGCCAGCGGCATCGTGTAGGTCGCCCGGTCCGGGAACAGCTGCTCCAGGAACCAGATTCGCTGCTGTGCCGCCGAAAGCGGTGCGGCCGCGGTCGGATCGGGACGGCGCGGGATCTTCGCCTGCGGGGTGTTACCGGCGGCCCAGCGCCGCAACAACGCGCGGCGCGATGCGCCCGTGTCGACGGATTCAGGCATTGTTGCTCCGTTCTTCGGCCGCCCCCGGCTGGTTGAGCAGGAGTTCGACCTCGCTGTCGGACAATTCGTCCAACCGCTGGATGAGATGCGCGGCGATGGTCTCGGCCATCCCCGCGACGGTCGGGCTGACGAACAGCTCGCCGAGTGCGAGTTCCAACGGGAAGATGGCGCGCAGCTGCGTCGCCACGTGCACCGCGAGCAGCGAATCGCCGCCGAGTTCGAAGAAGTTCGCGTCGTTGCCGACCTCCTCGATGCCGAGCGCCGCGCTCCACACCGCGACCACCCTGCGCCGCACCGAGGCGACGAAATCGTCCTCCTCGGCCGCCGCCGCGGTCTCGACCACCGCGGCGGCCACGCGCGGCGGGACCGGCTCGACCGCCCGCGCCGGTGCGGGCACGTACTCGGGCGGATCGACCCAGTAGCGCTTCAGCGCAAAGGGATACGTGGGCAAGCCGACCTTCGTTGGCTGCTCGCCGCCGTAGATGGCGTCGAAATCGACAGGGACACCGGACAACCAGAGCTTGCCCGCCGCCGTGACGATCTCGGTGTCGGGCGAACCCGCGCCGAGCCCCGCGCCGAGGGCGCCGACCGTCGCCGCGCCACGATCGGCGGTGCGCAGGAACGAGACCAGCGACTTGCCCGGCCCCACCTCCAGCGCGACGATCCCCGGATTCCGCGCGACCAACCCTTCGGTGGCCTCCCGGAACCGCACCGTGCTGGTCATCTGCCTGGCCCAGTACGCGGGATCCACCGCCTGCTCGGCGCTGATCGGCGCCCCGGTGACGTTCGACCAGAACGGCACCTCCGGGGCCTTGCGCGCCACCTTGCGCACCAGCTCCGCGAAGCGCGCCGCGGCCTCGTCCATCAGCGGGGTGTGGAATGCGTGCCCGACGGGCAGCAGCGAGCTCGCCACACCGTCTTCGGACAACGCACCCGCCAAGGCGAACAGCGCCGACGGTGCGCCCGCGACCACGCAGCGGTTCGCGGAGTTGTCGGCGGCGAGCCACACGTCGTCGGGCAGCCGGGTGGCGATGGCGTCCGCGCCCTTGGAGATCGCGAGCATGCCGCCGGGCGGCGCGGCGGCCATGATCCGGCCGCGCTCCACCACCAGCATCAGTGCGTCGGCCAGCTCGAAGACGCCAGCGATGGTGGCGCACACGAGCTCACCGAGGCTGTGGCCGAGCAGTTCTCGCGGTGTGACGCCGAACTCGCGCCACATCCCGGCGAGTGCGTATTCGACCGCGAACAAGGCGACCTGGGTCTGTTCGGTGCCTTCCGCGTTGCGTACCGCGGCTTCCAGGTCGAAGTCGGCACGCTGACGCAGGATTTCGGCGCAGGCGCGGAACTGGTCGCCGAACGGCCGGACCTTGGCAGCGAGCTCGAGGACGTCGGCGCCGAGCGCCACACCCTGGCCGGGGAACAGCCAGGCGAGTGCGGGTGCCGGGGCGGCCTCCCCTGCGGCAGGCTTGGCGAGGGCGGCGGCCGCAGCCGCGGTGCTGTTCGCGACGACCATCCTGCGGTGCGGGAAAGTACGTCGGCCGTGCGCCAATGTGTGTGCGACCGCCGACAATTCGAGGTCGGCGCCGTCGAGATAGGTGGCGAGCCCGGCCGCCGCTCGGTCGGCGTCGTCCGCCGTGCGGCCAGAGATCAACAGTGCACGCGGCCCCGACGACGCAGCGACGGGCGCTGCCGCCGGCGGTTGCTGCACGATCACGTGGGCGTTGGTCCCGCCGATGCCGAAGGCGCTCACGCCGGCCCTGCGCACCTCGTCCGGCCAGGTCCGCAGCTCGGTGTTGACGAAGAACGGGCTGGTGGCGAAGTCGATTTCGGGATTCGGGCGCGAGTAGTGCAGGCTCGCCGGAATGCGGCCGTCCCGCACCGCGAGCACGGCCTTGATGAACCCCGCGACACCGCCTGCGGAATTCAGGTGGCCGACATTGGATTTCACCGAGCCGAGCGCGCAGTACTGGTTCGCGTCGGTGTGCTCCCGGTAGGCCGCGCTCAATGCCGCGACCTCGATGGGGTCGCCGAGTTTGGTTCCGGTGCCGTGCGCTTCGACGTAGCCGATGGTGTCGGCGCCGATGCCCGCCGCCGACAAGGCTTCCCGGATCACCGCGCGCTGGCCCGCGATGCCTGGCGCGGTGTAGCCGATCTTGTTGGCGCCGTCGTTGTTCACTGCGGAGCCGAGGATCACGGCGTGGATGCGATCGCGATCGGCGAGCGCGTCGGTGAGGCGCTTGAGCACGACAACGCCGACACCCGAACCGAATACGGTGCCACCCGCGTCGGCGTCGAACGCACGGCAGTGGCCGTCCGGCGAGAGGATCGACCCCTCCTCGTAGAGGTAGCCCGCCTCGTGCGGCACCTGCACGCTGGCGCCGCCCGCGATCGCGATATCGCAATGGAAGTCCAGCAGCGCCTGCGCCGCCTGGTGCACGGCGACCAGCGAGGTGGAGCATGCCGTCTGCACCGCAACGCTCGGCCCGGTCAGATTCAGCTTGTAGGACACCTTGGTGGCCATGTAGTCGGAGGCGTTGCCGTGCAAGGCATGTAGCTGCGAGCTGGGCGACTGGAACAGGCTCGCGTGCCCGACCAGATTGCGCAGCAGGTAGGTGCTGATGCCGGCGCCCGCGAAAACACCGACCGGCGTCGGGTTCTCGGCCGCGATGTGGCCCGCGTCCTCGAGTGCCTCCCAGGCGCACAGCGTGAACAGCCGGTGCTGCGGGTCGGTGAGTTGCGCTTCGCGCGGGGTCATCTCGAAGAACTCCGCGTCGAACTGGTCCGCGTCCGACAGCAGCGCACCGGCGTGCACATAGCCTGCGGGCGGGTCGGCGGGCATGGCCTCCTGCGCGAGCGGCCGGATCGATTCCCGGCCCGCGCACAGGTTGCGCCAGTAGTCCTCGACCGTGCTCGCGTCGGGGAAGCGGCAGGCCATGCCGATCACCGCGACCCGGAAGTCGTTGTCGTCGTGCGTCATCGCTGGCTCCCCACACTGTCCGGCACGGTCCCGGTCGCCTGGCGGTGGGCGCGCCGTCGCGCCGCGGCCGCTCGGCGGTCCTGACCGCGATCCACGTCCTCCTGCGGCGCGGTCCTGCCCTCCAACGCCTTGGCCAGGCCGTCGACCGTCGGCGCGGCGAACAGATCCGTCATCGCCAGCGGCACGCCGAGCCTGCGTTCGAGCAGACCGCGCACCCTGGCCACCGCGAGCGAGTGCCCGCCGAGATCGAAGAAGTTCTGCCCGAGTCCGATTTCCCGGTCGAGCACCTCGGCCCACACCTCGGCGACGAGGCGCTCCATGTCGGTGGCCGGCGGCGTGAACACCGGCGGCGCGGCCGGGGCGATCTTCGGCAGCTTCGCGCGGTCGAGCTTGCCGGTGAGGCCGCGCGGCAAGGTGTCGAGCACCATGTAGGCCGACGGAATCATGTAGTCGGGCAAACGAGTACGCAGGAAGGCCGACAGCTCCAGGTAGTCCGGCTCCAACGGGCCGTCCTGGGTCACATAGGCGACCAGCCTCGGCACCTCGGCATCGGCATCGAGCACGACGGCGGCCTCGCCGACGGTCGAGTGCGCGCGCAGGAAGGTCTCCGCCTCCCCCGGCTCCACCCGGTGGCCGCGGATCTTGACCTGCCGGTCCTTGCGGCCGACGAAGACCAACCGCCCGTCGGGCAGTCGCCGCGCGAGATCGCCGGTCCGATACTGCGGAACGCCGTCCGGACCGGTGCCGAACACCTTCTCGGTGAGTTCGGGGCGGTGCCAGTAGCCGAGTGCGACGTACTGGCTGCGCAGCGCGAGCTCACCGTAAACCTCGGTGGCACGGCCGTTTCCGTCGATGAGCTCGACGTCGACGCCCTCGACCGGATAGCCGATGGGCACGCCGGCGCGGTCCGCGTCCTCGGGGGTGACGATGTGCTGCAACGCCACCGAGCATTCGGACGGGCCGTAGAGGCTCACCAGCGTGCAGCCCGGCGCGAAGTGCTTGCCGAAGTCGGCGACGTCGCCGCGCACCACTTCCTCGCCGCCGAGCGCGATCAGCCGCAACGCCGCGGGCACCCACGGGCTATCGGTGTCGCTGAGCAGATAGCGGAAGACCGTTGGCGTGCAGTGCAACACGGTCACGCCCGCGCGCTCGATCTCCGCGCGCAGCTCGGCGGGCCCGAACAGGTGCGGATCGACCACATAGAGTTCGGCGCCGGCGACGGCAGCGCCGAACGAGTTCAGCACGCCCGCGTCGAAGGTGTAGCGGGCGGGCGCCGCGACGACGTCGTCGGGGCCGATGCGCAGCCGCCGCGCGTAGGTCACCGCGTGCGCCAGCGCATTGCCTCGGCTCTGTGCCACGCCCTTCGGCCGACCGGTCGAGCCCGACGTGTGCAGGATGTAAGCGAAATCGTCCGAGCTGATATGGGATTTCGACCAGGTGGACAGATCGTTGGTCGGCACCGTGCTCAGCGCGGGATCCGGATGGTCGCTCCGCCCGGCCACGGTGAAGACGTGCGCGCCACCCGCGATCGAACGGGCCAGCTCCGCGAGCGACGGATCGCACAGCAGCGCAGACACATCGGCTTCCGCCAGGATCTCGAGCAGCCGCGCCTGCGGTGCCCGCGGATCCAGCGGGACGTAGGCGACACCGGCGCGCAGCGCCGCCCATACCGCGACGAAACTCTCCGGAGTGTGCTCGTAGAGCAGCGCGACCCGGCTGCCGTCAAGGCCCGCACCGATCAGCTGCTTGGCGATGACGGTGCTGAGCAGGTCGAGCTCGGCGAAGCTCGTCGTCCGGTCGCCGGTGCGCAATGCCGGTGCGCTGCTGCGCAGTTCGATCACGGCGTCGAGCCGGTCGATCAAGCGCTCACCCGACTCCGCCAGCGGCACCACCGGATAGCCCGGCAGGTCCCACTGTGGCTGCGCCGCACGCTCTTCCGGGTCCTCCAGGCGCACCGCGCCGACGAGCTGGTCCGGGTTCGCCACGATGCTGGCCAGCGCGCCCGCGTAATGCCGCAGTGCCCGAGTCGCTGTCGGCTCGTCGTAGAGATCGGCGCTGTATTCCAGCGTCAGCTTGGTCGGGCCGTCGGTCTCGTCGACGGTGAGATCGAAGTCCATCTTCGCCGTCGTCCGCGGCGCGTCCACCAATTCGACGTCCAGGCCTGCCATATCCAGCGACGGCGGCGGTGTGTTCAGGTAGTTGAACATGACCTGGGCCAGCGGCGTGCGGCTCATGTCCCTGGTCGGCACCAGCGCCTCGATCACCTTCTCGAACGGGCAGTCCTGGTTGGCGTGTGCCGAAAGCACCGTCTGCCCGACCCTGGCCACCAGAGCCGTGAAGGTCTCCTCGGTGTCGACCTCGGTGCGCAGGGCCATGGTGTTCAAGAAGCAGCCGACGAGCGGCTCGATCGCCGAGCGGGTGCGGCCCGCGATCGGCGAGGCGACGATCAGATCCTGTTGGCGCGTATACCGATTCAGCATCGTGTAGAAGGCGGCGAGCAGCACCGCGAAGGTGGTGACGCCGCTGCGCGCCGCGAGGGCACGCACCTCGGTCATCACCTGCGGGTCGACCGCGAGTCGCACCACCGCGCCGCGCGAGGTGCGGCGGGCGGGGCGTGGCCGGTCGCCGGGGATTTCGGTGACCGTCGGATCCGCGAGCTCGGTGCGCCAGAAGTTCAGCTGCCCGTCGAGCCCGGCGGCGTTGCCGCGCTGCCAGCCCGCGTAGTCCGCGTACTGCACGGCCAACGGCGGCAGCGTAGCCGCCACGCCGGCGATGCGGGCCCGGTAGTGCGCCGAAACCTCTTGGCTCAGTACCGCGACGGACCAGCCATCGCACACGATGTGATGCAGCGCGAGCGCGAGCAGGTAGTCGTTCGGCCCCGTCTTGATCAGGTGATACCGCCACACCGGGCCCTCGGCGAGATCGAACGGCGCGCGGTACACGCTCGCCGCCACCTCGTCCTCGGCCGCGCCGCGCTGGTCGGCGGGCACCGCGCTGAGGTCGGTAACCTCGAGCGGGCGGGCCGCGTAGGGCCGGATGACCTGACGCAGCTGCCCGTCCTCGGTGGTCCGGTACACGCTGCGCAGCACCTCGTGCCGCTGTTCGACTTGCGCCAGTGCGTATTCCAGCGCGGCGACGTCGAGCTCGCCGTGCAGCCTGAGCCCGCCGGGCATAATGTAGGTCGCGTTGCCGGGATCGAGGGTCTCCAGGAACCAGAGTCGTTCCTGGGCATAGGACACCGCGAGCAGCTCACCGTCGGTGCGCGGCAGCGCCTGCAACGGCGGCAGCGAATCCTGTTCCGTCGCAGCGGCTTCGATCAGCCGCGCGGCCGTCACGATGGTCGGGCTCTCGAACAGCTCGCGCAGCGAGATGCTGACGCCGAACTCGTCCATGATCTGCGAGATCACCCTGGTCGCCGCCAGCGAGGTGCCGCCGAGAAGGAAGAAGTCGTCGTTGCGGCCGATCTCGGTGCGCTCCAACGCCGTTGCCCACAGTGCGGCCAGACGGATCTCCCGGTCGCCGATGGGCGCCTCGAAGGCGACCTCGTCCGGCTCCGCCGCGTCCTCGTCGAAACCCGGACTGTCCACGACGTATTCGCGCACCGGAAGGGCGGACAGCAGCTCGTCCACCTTGGTCGTCGGCGCCGCGGCCGCGGCGGCGGCGACCGTGCGGAAATCGTCCGCCAGGTCGGCGGCGGCAGTCGCGTCGAGCAGCGCCGTGTTGTAGGTCAGATGGCAGACGAGCTCGCCGCCCGTCTCCGCGACATGCATGACCAGGTCGTAGAGCGTGGTGCCGGTGTCGATGGTCTGCCAGTCGACGGTCAACTCCCACTGGCTCAGATCGGGGCGCTCGAGCACCTGCTGCACGAACAAGGTCTGGAATACCGGGCTGAAGGCCGGGTTCCACGGTCCGCCGATCGCCTCGACCACGCGCTCGAACGGGACGGTCTCGTCGTCGTAGGCGGCCATCGCGGTATCGCGGGTCGTGTGCAGCAGCTCGAGGAACGTCTGTCCGGCCGCGAGATCCGCCCGCACCGGCACCGTGTTCACGAAATGCCCGATGGTCTTGGCCAGCTCGCCGTATGGCCTGGCCGCCATCGGAATACCGATGCAGAAATCGTGCTGCCCGGAGCGGTGCGCCAAAATCAGTTCGTAGCAAGCCAAGAGAAAGACGAACGGCGGAATACCGTTGGCCGCCGCGCTCGCCCGAACCGCGTCGGCCAGCTCGCGCGGGAACGCGCTCTCGATGCGGGCGCCGTTGTTGCCGACCCGGCGCGGGCGCCTGCCGATCGCCAGATCCAGCGGCGGCGCACCGCGCAGCAGCGCTGCCCGCCGCTCGACCGCGGCCGCCTGCGTTGCGGGAGCGCCATGTTCGGCGCTCCACACCGCGTAGTCCGCGTACTGACGCGGCGGCACCGGCAGCAGCGACTCCTCGCCACTGCGGACGGCGCCGTACGCCGCCCACAGCTGGTCGAAGAGCAGCGCGATCGACAGTCCGTCCAGCACCAGGTGGTGCGCGACGACCGCAAGGATCCATTCCTGCTCGGCGAGCCGGATCAGCGCCCATCGCACCGGCGGCCGTTCGGCCAGCTCGAACGGCGCCGTCGCCAGCGATTCGAGCAGCTGATCGACCGCGCCCGCCCGTGCCTTCGTTGGCACCAGCCGCAGATCCGGTGTCTGCCAGTCGGCGCCGCCGGTCTCGACGACCTCGGCCCGCAGACCCTCCGGCGTTTCGGCGAAGACCGTGCGCAGCGCGTGCTGCTGTGTGGTGACGGCGTCGGCCGCCATCCGCAATGCCGCCTGATCCAGCGGACCGGTGATCCGGATGCCGAGCGGCACATGGTAAATCGCGGCGCGATCGGCCAATTGCTCGTGCAGCCAGATGCCGCGCTGGGCGGGGGTCGTCGGGAACGGGCCCGCGCCTTCCCGCAACGGCACCGTCGTCGTGGAGATCCCGGCGGCCCTGCGTTCCCGCAGCCGTGCCAGGGCAAGACTGCTAGCTGGTGAGTTCATGTGCGCTCTCCAAAAGGGCCGCGTCCGCCTGCTCGATCATGAGCGCCTCCAGCACCGTCGCCACCTGCGCGACAGTCGGCTCCTGCAGCATGAGCCGGAGGGCGAACTCGATCTCGAACAGTTCCCGGAGTCTGCGGACGAACTGGGTAGCGGCCAGCGAATGCCCGCCGATACGGAAGAAGTTCTCGAAAACGCCGACCTGCTCCAGACCGAGCAGCTCCGCCCACATCTCGGCGACGACCTGCTCGTACTCGGTGCGTGGCGCGACGTAATCCACATCGGCGGTGAACAATTCGGTCGACGCGCGCGCCACCGGCGCGGCGGTGACGTGCGGCGCGCCGTCGATGACCCGATACGACTTGCGGTCGTACGGGTACAGCGGCAGTCGCGCCTGCGGGCGCTGCACCGTGTCGACACCGGACCAGCGCACCTCGTGGCCGCGCACGTGCAGCTCGCCGAGTGCCGCGAGCATCACCGAGAGGTCGTCGACATCGCGGACCAGTGAGGGCACCGCGACACCGGCGCGATCATGGTGGCGCAGCAGGCTTTTCAGCATCCCGTTGAGCGCGGGATGCGGGCCGACCTCGACGAACGCGCTGATGTTCGCGTCGATCATGGTGCCGACGGCCTCGGCGAACAGCACGGGGCGAACGACCTGATCGGTCCAGTAGAGACCGTTCAGGTGGGCGCCGTCGATGCGCCCGCCGGTCACCGTCGAGTAGAACGGGATGCTGCCCTCCTCGGGCTGGATGCACGGCATGTCGGCCGCGAACTCCGGCAGGCAGTCCCGCATCAGCGGCGAATGGAAGGCATAGCGGCCGGGCAGGCGGCGGGTCATGACCTGCTCGCTGTCCAGCTTGGCGAGCAAGGCATCCACCGCGCCGGTGTTGCCCGAGACCAGCGTCCACTTCGGGCCGTTGCTGCCCGCGAGGTAAACGCGTTGCGGCAGTTCGAGTTCCGCGGCTGGCACGTTGACGACGGCCATGCAGCCGTTGTCGCGCAGCCGCGCGGTCGCCTTGGCCCGTGTCGCGATCAGCTGCGCCGCGGTGCGCAGGTCGATCGCGCCGCAGACATGCGCGGCCGCGACCTCGCCGACGCTGTGGCCGACCACGGCCGACGGGACGATGCCCCACGACTGCCACAGCTTCGCGAGTGCGACCTGCAGCGCGAACAGCACCGGTTGGGCGGTGCCGGTGTCGGCCAGCGCCTCGGCATCGCGGCCGCGGTCGAGCACGGCGAAGGTCGACCAGCCGAGTGCGATGCGCAGCTCCCTGTCCACCGCGAGCAGCGCGTCACGGAAGATCGGCTGGTGCCGAATCAGCTTGCGGCCCATGCCGACCCACTGATTGCCCTGTCCGGTGAAGACGAACGCCACCTTGCCTGCACCGCTGCGCGGCACCCGGCCCGCCGCGGCGCCGAGCGGCAGCGAGCCGCCGGAGATCGCGGTGAGCTGCTCGGCGAGGTCCTCGTGCGTGCGGGCCGCGACGGCCACCCGGTACGGGTGCTGGGCCCGGCGCGCACTGGAGGTCTGCGCGAGTTCGGCGATCGGCGCCGCCGAGCCTGCGCGGAGCATGTCCACCCAACTGTCGACCAGTGCCAGCGTCGACTGCTCGTTGCGGCCGGAAATCGTGACCAGATAAGGCTTTTCGACCTGTGTTGCGGCCGAGGCCGGCACCGCGGCACCCGCGACGCCGGTGAGCACGGCGTGCGCGTTGGTGCCGCCGAAGCCGAACGAGCTCACCCCGGCCAGCCTGCGGCCCGAATGATCCGGCCACGGCTGGTTCGCGGTGGGCACGCCGAACGGCAACTCGTCGAAAGCGATGTGCTGGCTCGGCCATTCGAAGTTCAAGTTGGCAGGCACCTGCCGGTGATGCAGCGCCAGCGCGGTTTTCACCACACCGGTGAGGCCTGCGGCGGCCTCGAGGTGACCGACGACCGTCTTGGCCGAGCCGACCAGGAACTTGTCGTCGGCGGCGCGGTTCTCGGCGAAGACGGTGCCGAGCGCCCGCGCCTCGATGGCGTCGCCGAGGATGGTTCCGGTGCCGTGCGCCTCGATGTATTGCACGTCAGCGGGATTCACCCCGGCCCGCCGGTAGGCCCGGCGCAGCACGTCGACCTGCGACTGATAGCTGGGCGCGGTCAGGCCGTTGGTGCGACCGTCCTGATTGACGGCCGAGCCGAGCAGCACCGCGTACACGCGGTCGCCGTCCTTCTCCGCCTGGGCAAGCGGCTTCAACACCACCGCCGCGCTGCCCTCACCGCGGACGTAGCCGTCGGCACGATCGTCGAAGGTCTTGCAGCGCCCGTCGGTCGCCATCATGCCCGCGCCGGCCAGCGCCTCGGTGACCCGCGGATCGAGGGTCAGGTTGACCCCGCCGACCACCGCGATCTCGCAGTCGCCGTCGTGCAGGCTGCGCAGCGCCAGGTGCAGCGCGACCAACGACGACGAGCACGCGGTGTCCACGCTGACGCTCGGGCCGCGCAGATCGTAGAGGTAGGACAGCCGGTTTGCCGCGATGCTGCTGGCGTTGCCGGTGACCGCCGCGATCGGCATGCCCGACGCCGCGGCATCGCCCATGCCACGGGCGTAGTCGCCCGCGGTGATGCCGACGAATGCGCCGGTCGCGGTCCCGGCCAGGCGCTCGACCGGAACGCCCGCGTCCTCGAACGCGTCTGCGACGGTCTCCGCGAGCAAGCGGTGCTGCGGATCCATGGCCGCGGCCTCGCCATCGGCGATGCCGAAGTAGTTCGCGTCGAACGCGTACGGGTCGTCGAGGAAGGAACCGAACCAGGCGCGCTTCTCTTTTTCCGCGCGCTGTTCGCCCGTCGGCGGCCAGTCGTGCCGGTCCTGCGGCGCTTCGCCGACCAGTTCCCGTCCGTGCCACAACGTTTCCCACAGTTGCGCCGGCCCGCGCAGCGCGCCGTACGCGCAGCCGATGCCGATGATCGCCACCGGTTCCTGCGTGGTCGTGATCCGCGCAGGGAGTAGCTCGACGTCAGGCTCGACGTTCGCCGCCGCGGGTTCCTGGCGGTCCTGCACCGCGGCCAGGCCCTCGGCGAGCGCGTGCACGGTCGGATATTCCCACGGCAGATCCGGCGGCAGCGGTTTACCGATATAGGTCGAAATCTTGCCGACGAAGACCAGGGCCACCGCCGAGGTGAGCCCGAAACTCGAAAAGGGTTCACCGACAGCCACGTCGTCCGTGGCAATGTCCAATAACTCGCTTAGCGTTTCCGTGAGAAACAAACTGATCTCGTCGGCCGTCCGACGGGCAATCTCAGACATCTAGCACTTTCCCTACTACCTCTAAACAGAAGTACGCGACTCCACTGAAGTTTCAGAATTGTCCGCGACGGCGGGGACAATCTGGTCTGCCAAGGTTTTCCCTGGAATTTCGGACAATCCACGCTCGGCCAGGTTCTGGCGAGCCTGGGCCAGCGGGAATGCGAGAACGCGCAGGTCGTGGAATAGCTTGACCGCGATGGTCGGCCAGATCGCGCCGGTCAGTTTGTACATCAGCGCGAGCGCGACACCACCGAAAATGACCTGCGCGGACACGGCGGGACGGAACCCGTGCCGCAGCCCATCGATGACGCCACCGGCAACGATGATCAGGACCCAGAAGGGTGTGTCCGGCCAGAGCAGCGCCACCGCGTAGATGGTGAAGCCGCGGTAGACGACCTCCTCCGCGGGCGTGCTGAAGGAGTTCGCGAGCCACCAGAACCGCTCGATCGAGTTCTCCGGGGTGATGAAGACGACGTACTCGATCTTCTTGGCGATCCAGTCCTTGCCCTTGCGCCCGCCGAACAGCGGAATCAGCACGGGGCCAAAGAGATACGAGACGTAGACGGCGATGATGGCGAGGCTGATGATCTTCTCGGCGAGGGAGAGGCCGCGGAAGATCGAGAAGTCGAAGTGGGTCAGCCCGAGCTCGTGCACCGAGGTGCCGCTGACGACGAACGCGACGAGGATGACGGCCAGTGTCGCCCAGGTCCGGAAGACGCCGCCCTGGTACAGGCGGGTGCGCGCATCGGGCCGTTCGCCGAATTCTCTCGTGAAAAGGCGGACCGAAAATATCTCGAAGAATGGTTCCGCGAAGACGAGATAGACGAGGAGGATTATGCAGAAGATTTCCATCGGGAGGCCCCGTTCAACTTACTGTCTGGTCGAATCTTTACGATTTCATCGGATTGGGGTCGTCCACGCCCTCACACAAGGACAACTAATTACTGACAGGCACAGAGGATGCTCGCTCTGATTCCGGCAACCGCTCGAGCGTTAACATCACCTACCTGTGAAGTCGTCCTGAACACACCGCAGGACAGTACAACTGCACCGAGAGAACTGTCTACAGCTTCCACCTGGAAGCGTCTGTGAGCTCGACCACCGGCGCTATACGGAGTAAATGTCTCCGGATGCAGCACGGTGGTAACGTCCGATTCGTGCCGATTTTTGTCCGGTTACGACGCGATCGACCAGCCTCGTTAACAATCCACCGTGCGGCATTCAACCAGTGGAAACATTCGGCATCAAATCAGTGCAACAACACGTAACGTCAAATTGGTAGCTATATGTTTGCTGAAAGCGTGCGGGGGTCTAACTAAGTGTGTACCACTGCCCAACACTCGTCCCGGCCCGAGTGAGACCGGGGCCACATTCTGAAGGGTTGCTGTTCAGCTCAGCCTCCCGGCAACCCCGCGCGTCCCCGCCCGGTCGGCAGGCGGCCGACGCCGGTAAACCACCGCGCCACAGTCCCAGCCACGAAAATATTCCATGCGGGAATAGCTCGAAACGCGATACGTTTCCTCGTAATGGTTAGGCGAACAAACGAAAGGGGTCTCGCGTGTCGACCGAGACAGTGACAGCATCGGTCGGCCTTCGCTCAGAACGAGGTGCGGTACTCGGCGCATTGATGCTGACGACGTTCCTGGTCGCGCTCGATTCCACGATCATCGCCACCGCGGTGCTGACCATCACCAGCAATCTCGGCGGGTTCGCCCAGTTCCCCTGGCTGTTCTCGATCTACCTGCTCGCCCAGGCGGTCACCGTGCCGATCTACGGCAAGCTCGCCGACACGATCGGCCGCAAGCCGGTGATCCTGCTCGGCATCGCGATGTTCGCGCTCGGCTCGCTGCTGTGCGGGCTCGCGACCAGCATGCTCGGGCTGATCATCTTCCGCGCGGTGCAGGGCATCGGCGCAGGCGCGATCCTGCCGATGACGATGACCATCGCCGCCGACCTCTACACGCTGGCCGAGCGGGCCAAGGCCCAGGGCTATCTGGCCAGCGTGTGGGCGCTCTCGGCGGTGAGCGGGCCGCTGCTCGGCGGCGTCTTCGCCGACTACCTCAGCTGGCGCTGGATCTTCTTGATCAACCTGCCGCTTGCCGCGCTGGCCGGCTGGACGATGGTGCGCAGCTTCACCGAGAGCGCACCGCGCCGCAAGCAACAGGTGGACTACCTGGGTGCCGCGTTGCTGACAGTCGGTGCCGGTGCGCTGATCCTCGGGCTGCTCGAAGGCGGGCAGGCGTGGGCGTGGGACTCCCCCGTGAGCATCGGCATCTTCGTGGGCGGTGCGGTATTGCTCGTGCTGTTCGGGCTCGTGGAGCACCGGGCGGCGAACCCGATCCTGCCGCTGTGGGTGCTGACCAGGCGGGTGCTCGTCGCCAGCAGCGTGACCTCGGTGCTCGTCGGCGCCATCCTGCTCGGATTGACCTCCTACATCCCGACTTTCACGCAGGGGGTGCTCGGCACCGGCGCGCTCGTCGCCGGGCTCACCCTCGGCGCGCTCACCATCGGCTGGCCGATCTCCGCGTCGCTGGCCGGAAAGGTGTACCTGCGCATCGGTTTCCGGGCGACCGCACTCATCGGCAGCGTGCTTGCCACGGTCGGCGCGGCGACCACCCTGCTGATCACCGAGGATTCGACGCTGTGGCAGGTCGCCGCCTCGTGCTTCCTGATGGGCGCGGGCATGGGCCTGGTCGCGTCGCCGACACTCATCGCGGCGCAGGCGAGCGCGGAATGGTCCGAGCGGGGCGTGGTCACCTCAGCCAACCTGTTCGCCAGGTCCATCGGCAGCGCGGTCGGCGTCGCGGTGTTCGGCGCGATCGTGAACGCGCGGGTCGGCGACACCGATCATCCGGCGCCGTCCACCCTGGCCTCGGCGGTGCACCTGGTCTTCGTCGTGATGGTGGCGATGGCGGTGGTGATGCTGATCGCCTCGGCGTGCATGCCTGGGCGCAAGACCGTCACCAGCTGACGGAATATTGCCGCTCGGTGATCTCGGCGCTCGTTCGAGTCAGAGGTCGAGAACCAAGCGGGTGAGTGAGCCGGGGGCGGTGATGCAGAGACGAAGTGGGCCTGGGGAATTGGCGCCAGGGGTGGCGGACAGTGCGAACGTTTCGCAGGTGCCGCAGATGCCCGCCCGGCACATCGAGTCGACAGGGACGCCGTCGTCCTCCAACGCCTCGAGGACGGTCAGCGCCGGCGGCACCGTGATGGTGCGGCCCGAACGGCGCAGCTCGACGACGAGCGGCGGAATCATCGGACCGGGCAGCGGGCGAGCCCCGCGGCCGAATTGTCGTGCTGGTCGTACGGGGTGCCGTAGATGCCGACACGGGCCGCCATCAGCTTGGCCACCTTGGTGTTTCGGCGCCAGACCGGGTCGTCGGCGGCCGCGCGCCGGATCCGCCGCTGCCTGGCGCCGGGCAGTGCGTCGTCGAGTGCGCGCAGCCGGACGTCGAGGGACGCGGCGACACCCGTCAGTGCCGACCACGGTTGCACCGGCACCGCATGCAGCGGAGTGCTTTTGACCAGTTCGCGGACGAGTGCCTCGCTGCTGAAATACGCAAGCACGCCGAGCAACGGAGCTGTCGCCTGCACCTTCAGCCGATCGATCAGACTGGCCCCCTTGGCAAGTCGGTGCGTGGCCGCGCCCGCCATGGTTGCGGTCCACTCCGGCGCCACCCCCGCGGTCGCGACCATATAGTCCGACATCTCCATGCCTTCGAGGGCCGAGCGCGGGATGAGCTCATCGGCGACACCGAAGACGTAGGCAATGTAGGCCCAGTAGTGCATCACCGCATCCAGTTGGGCCACAGTGCATGTGCGGCCGTGTACGTGGTCGAAACACATCGGGGACAGGCCGAAGGTCACCGCGGCGCCCATCATCGTGCTGTTCGAGATCGGGTTGCCGTGCGCGGCGAAATGCTCGACACCCCAGGCGCGCTGCAGGCCGGCCCGGACCTGGGCGTGCATGAGTCGCACGCGCACCGTGTCTTTGAAGACCGGCGACCAGCGGTCCATGCCGCCGCGGACGGTCACGTTGCGGAACCAGGTCGAGGTCTCCAGGTTGCGCCGATAGGGATCGTTGACGAACCGGCCGGTGGCACCGGTCGCGGACGCGACCTCCGCGCCGACGAACGTGCCCATGAAGTCCTGCACGCCCATCGCGAGTTTGCCCGAGGTCGACACGTTGATCCACAGCTTGCGGCCGTACTCCCACAGGTCGGGGTCGTACCAGTCCGGCGGGTTGTCGAGCGTGGCGAACAGTGCGACCAGTTCCGGTGGTGGGTCGTCCAGTGCGTCGATGCCGTGGTCGAGTGCCTGATCGAGCAGACGCCTGCCTTCGGCGGTGCCGATCCGCCGGAAGGCCGCGACGAGCTGATCCATCGACTCGTCGCCCTGCCACAGGTGGTCGGCCATCAGACGGGTGCGCGGTGTCTCGACCGGGACCGGACGCACCTCCAGCCACGGTGACAGGATCGATTTCCTTGGCTCGAACCACAATTCGGAGGCGACCGCGCGCGGCGGCGCGGGCCGCAGGATCATGCCAGGCCGATAGTAATAGTCGAACGGATGCGCTGCGGCGGTGTTCATGTCCAGCATCGGTCAAAATCCTGTCAGTTGCCGGAATTTCGTGGCGGCGGTCGAGCCGTGGTCGGCGTGCACCGGGCAGTAGTGTTTCGGGTCGGCGCGGTGTTCGGCTGCGGGCCAGAGCAATTCGGGCGCTTCCGGCGGCGGCAATGTCGCAGGACGCAGTCCGCGTTCGCGGCGGCGCCCGGCCCGGATGCGGGGGAAAAAGTAGCGGATCTCGTCCGGTGTCACCCGATTCATGGTGGTGAACAGCGCGCACCAGCGGTCGAACCAGAACTGATCCCGTACGGTCCAGGTGAAGCCCATCGTGCGCCGGATCGCCGGGTCACACAGCCCGGCGGTGAGGAACTGGTAGAACCGCGCGCCCAGCGGCCGAACCATCCGCTCCCACAGTGGTTTCGGCAGTAGGTCGAGCACCGGGAACGGCGGCACCGGCACGCTCTCGGCCAGCCGGTATATCTCCCACGCCGCCGGAGTCGCCTCCAAAACGTTCTCGCACATGTCATTCCAGTAGACCTGGAACTCGGCCCAGCTCTTCGGGACCACGCGCATGCTCATGCCGTACATCTCGTACCACTGGTATTGCTCGCGCCACAGCTGTTCGCGCTGCGCCGGTGTGAGGCCGCCCATGAACAGTTCGCCCGAGCGCAGTGTCTGGACGAAGAAGACCGCGTGCGCCCAATAGAAGGTGCCGGGATCAAGCGCGTGATAGCGCCTCCCCCGCTCGTCGATGCCCTTGATCGTGCGGTGGTAGTCGACGATCTCGCGGGCGGTCTGCCGCGCCCTCGGGCCGTCGAAGACCACGCCGACAATCGGATACGCCGACCGGAACACCCGCTGATAGAACTCGTCCTTGATCTCGGAGTGGTACTGGACTCCCGCGCCGAGGCCGGGATGCATGTTCTGGACCATGCCGAGGAAGAGTCCGCTCGGTGCGAAGTACAACGAGCCGAAGATCTTCCAGGTCAGCGAGTCCGGTCCGAGTGGCACGGGCGCATCTTGGCTCTCGTGCACCACGTCATTGTGTGCAACCATGCATTGATGCTGACACGACTATTTACTCGCATTCAATTCGTCTTCTGATGCCGCCGAAGACTCGCAAAACGCCGCAGCAGGAGCGTTCTCGCGCCATGGTGGCGCGCATTGTCGACGCGGGCCAAGCCGTGCTCATCGCGCACGGATACGACGGTGCGTCCACCAATCGGATCGCCAAGGCCGCGGGCATCAGCCCCGGCTCGCTGTACCAATACTTCCCGGACAAAGACGCCATCGTCGCCGCGGTCATCGACCGCTACAACCGGGAAGTAGCGAGCACCGTGTATGCCAGCGCGCTCACCAATCTCCGCGAGCCACCCGAAATCGCCATCCCGACAACGATTTCCGCACTGCTCGACGCCCTGGGCAGTCATCCGGCACTCTTGCGTGCGGTCATCGAGCAGACACCGCGACTCAGCGGCGACAACACCGTCTTCGCCTTCGAACAGCAGGTCGGCGAGCTGGCTCGCGTCGCGCTGACCATGCACCAGGATTCGCTCCCCGCCGACGTCGACTTCGAATCAGCCTCCTGGCTGCTGGTCCGCGCGGTCGAACACCTCGCCATCCGCTACATCCTCGACCAGCCGCCGACCTCCCGCGAACGCTTCCTAGCCGACATCACCCGCCTCATCGTCAACTACTTCCAGCCCCTGCCAGCGAAAACCCCTGATCAGGGCCGTTCACGAGCAAAACGCGAGTAGTCGATCACGATCGACCTGCCGAAGCAGTCGACCGCAATGGCAGCGACATCCCGCGGGCCTGACGGGACCAACACCTACACGCTCACCTACAGTTTCGGCAGGTGAGCGTGTAGGGCGGGAATTACTTTGTCGCGCTTTCCTTTCCGAGCCTGGTGAGCGCCAGGTAGCCGGCCGTGACCAACGCCGCCCACACCACGCCGACGAGGATCGCGGTGCGGCCGCTCTCGGTCCAGAACAGCAGGACGACGACCAGAGCGAGGAAAGCGAGGGCCGCGATGGTGGTGTAGGGCGCGGCGGGGAGCCGGTAGTCGGCCGCGGGGAGCTCACCGCGGGCCACCTTGGCACGGTAGGCCAGATGACAGACCAGGATGATGCCCCAGACGAAGATGATGCCGATGGTGCTCACCGAGGTGATGTAGGCGAACGCCTTGTCCGGCGAGATGATGTTGACGATCACGCCGATCACCATGGCGGCCGCCGACGCGCTGATGCCGACGTAGGGCACGTGGCGCGAGCTGAGCTTGTTCAACGCCGACGGCGCCTCGCCGTGCAGCGAGAGCGTGCGCAGCATGCGCCCCGTCGAATAGATGCCCGAGTTGCAGGACGACAGCGCGGCGGTGAGCAGCACGAAGTTGATGATGCCCGCCGCGCCGGGGATGCCGATCTGCTGGAACACCTCGACGAACGGGCTCTTGCCCGCGTGGAAGTTCCGCCAGCTGGACACCGACATGATCACCACCAGCGCACCGACGTAGAACAGGCCGATACGGAACGGCAGCGTGTTGATCGCCTTGCGCAGCGTCTTGCGCGGCTCGCGCGCCTCGCCTGCGGTGACGCCGACCAGCTCCACACCCACGTACGCGAACAGCACGATCTGCAGCACCAGCAGCGACTGGCCGAAGCCGTTGGGGAACACGCCGCCGTCGGCCCACAGGTTGGTGACGGTCGGGTTGGCCGCATGACCGAAGCCGATGGTGAGCACGCCGATGCCGAGCAGGATCATGCCGATGATCGCGGTGACCTTGATGGCGGAGAACCAGAATTCGCCCTCACCGAACAGCCGCACCGAAATCAGGTTCGCCGCGAACATCAGCGCGAGCACCACCAGCGCGGTGATCCACGGTTCGATGTCGAACCAGTATTGGACATACTTGCCCGCCACCGTGATCTCGGCCATGCAGGTCGCGACCCACACCGCCCAGTACGACCAGCCGGTCACGAAACCCGCATAGCGGCCGAGGAATTCGTGCGCGTACTCGGCGAAGCTGCCGGACACCGGCCGATAGGTGAGCAACTCCCCCAGCGCGCGCATGATCACGAAGATCGCCAGGCCTGCCGCGAGGTAGGCCAGGATCAACGCGGGGCCGGCCTGTTCGATCGCGCCGCCCGCACCGTAGAACAGTCCGGTGCCGATCGCGCCGCCGATGGCGATCATCTGAATGGTCCGCGGGCTCAGGCCGCGCGAGTAGCCCTCCGAGTCGCCTGCACCGGTTTGGTCGAGTGTTCCGGCGTCCGATACGTGACGGTCGGCGGCTGTCATAGTGCGGTCCTTCTTTCTTGCGGCAACGACGCGACGCCGGGATCGTCGGTCGGTGACCCCGGACACAATGACATGGGATCATCGCATGTCCAGGTGTCGATCAGTGCGTCACGCTACCGGTCCGAGCGGCCGGAGGTCGCATCGCCGGAACCCCATCGCCGGGAAGATCGCAGGTCAGGCGCCTCGAAATATGTCGGGGAAACCCTGCGTTGCCCAAGGGGATCGACACTTCGGAGGAGTCCCATGATCGACGTTCCGCTGTCCGTGCTGGATCTCGCGCCGGTGCAGTCCGGCCGCACGGTGGCTGCGGGGCTCGCCGCAACCACCGAGTTGGCGCGGCGCACCGAGGCGATGGGATTTCACCGGTTCTGGGTCGCGGAACACCACAACATGCCGGGCATCGCCAGCTCGGCACCCAGCGTGCTGCTCGCCCATCTGGCCGCGGCGACCACCCGTATCCGGGTCGGCTCGGGCGGCGTGATGCTGCCGAATCACGCGCCGCTGGTGGTGGCCGAGCAGTTCGGCACGCTGCACGCGCTGCATCCGGGCCGGATCGATCTCGGCATCGGGCGGGCGCCTGGCACCGATCAGGCCACGGCGCTGGCCTTGCGCCGGACCAGGGACGGCTTGTCGGCGGAGCATTTTCCGCAGGAGCTCGCGGCGTTGTTCCGCTACTTCCGCGGCACCGATCCCGGCGGGATCACGGCGACGCCCGGCATCGGCGAGGAGCCGGAGGTCTGGCTGCTCGGCTCGAGCGGTTACAGCGCGCAGGTGGCGGCCGCACTCGGGTTGCGGTTCGCTTTCGCGCACCATTTCAGCGCCGCCAATACCGAGCCTGCACTGGCGCTGTATCGCGAAAACTTCCAGCCATCGGAGCATTTGGCGCGCCCGCACGCAATGATTGCGGTCGCCGCGGTGGTCGCCGACACCGACGAGCAGGCCGATGTCCTCGCGCTGCCGCGCGAACTGGCCTTCCTGCAGCTGGCCGCAGGACGGCCGCAAGCGCTGCCGACACCGGAGCAGGCCGCCGCGTTTCCCATCGGTGCGCGCGAGCGGCACTTCATCGAACAGCGCAGGGAGGGACAGCTGCTCGGCTCGCCGGAGACGGTCCGTCAGCAGCTCGACGACTTGTTCGCCCGCACCCGACCGGACGAGATCATGCTCAACACACTGGTTTACGACCTCGAGGACCGGATCCGCTCGTTCGAGCTGTTCAAGGAGAAGGTCATCGCGGCCTGAGCTACTTCAACCGGAAGCCATGATTGGCGAGCGATTCACGCAGGCGATGACGGCCGTTCAAGCTCTCCTCGGAGGCGAGGCGGGCCAGTACCCGCTCGGTCCAGGAGTGCGAAAGCTCCTGCTCGGCATAGAATTCGGCGATGCGGGACTCGTAGTCGGCGACATGGTCACGCTGCGCGACCAGGTCGTAGGTCTCGTGATGCAGTACCGCACCCTGGGGCAGCCGCGGTTTGACCCTGGCGTCCTCGCTCGGATCCGGATGGCCGACAAGCAAACCGAAGACCGCGAAGACCTGGGGCGGCAGGTTCAGTTCCGCCGCAACATCTTCCGGGTTGTTGCGCAACGCGCCCAGGTAAACGGTGCCGAGCCCGAGGGATTCCGCGGCCACCACCGCGTTCTGCGCGGCCAGAGCGGCATCGATGAAGCCGACGTAGCTCGATTCGAGGTAGTCCGCGCCGTCCAGCGGCGCCGCGCGATCCGCGGCGAGCTGGCGCAGGCGGGCGAAATCGGCTGTCCAGACCAGCAATACCGGCGCCTGCAGGATGTGCACCTGGTTGCCTGCCAGCGCCGCGAGCCGCGCCTTGCGCTCGTGATCGCGCACCGCGATCACACTCCACACTTGCAGATTCGAGGAGGTCGGCGCGGACTGGGCCGCCGAAATCAGCAGGCGCAGTGTGTCATCCGTCACGGGATCGGTGAGGTAGCGCCGCACCGAGCGGTGCCGGTACAACACGTCGAGCACCGGATTCCACTGGGTCGGCTGGGCCGGTTCCGGGTCACGGTAGCGTTGTTGCACCAGGTGGGTCGGCGTCGGCGCGGTCTGAGTCATTCCGTCATCCTGAACGTCGGCTGCCTCTTCGTCAGCGATTGCCCGCACCGTGAGCCGAACACACCGCGATACCGCCGAGCCGAAACCGGAGTAGGGTCAGTTAGGCGACCCTAACAACATACGTGGGAGGTTTACCTATGGCCCGACCCCGCACCACCCTGACCGTGCAACGCACCGAGTGGCTCAGCCCGCACCTGATCCGGGTCCACTTCGGCGGCCCCGGCTTCGCCACATTCCAGACCAACGGATTCACCGACTCCTACGTCAAGTTCATCTTCGACCGCGACGGGATCGAGGTGCTGCGCACCTACACCGTCCGTTCCGTCGACTCCGCAGCAGGCGAGATCGCGGCCGACTTCGTTTATCACGGCGCCGAGGGCATCGCGGGACCGTGGGCCGCGGAAGCCAAACCGGGCGACACCATCGACCTCTACGGCCCCGGCGGCGCCTACGCCCCGCGCGCCGACGCCGACTGGCACCTGCTGGCCGGCGACGAGTCCGCGCTCCCCGCCATCGCGGCCGCGCTGGAGGGGATGCACGCCGACGCGGTCGGCAAGGTCTTCATCGAGGTCGCAGGACCCGACGACGAACTCCCCCTGCGCAAGCCCGACGGCGTCGAGCTCACCTGGCTGCACCGCGGCACCGAAGCCCCCGGCGAGGTACTCGCCGAGACCGTCCGCAACGCCCCGTGGGACGACGGCCAGGTCCAAGTCTTCATTCACGGCGAAGCCCAGGCCGTCATGCACGACCTGCGGCGCTACGTCCGCCGCGAACGCAATGTGCCCGCCGAATGGGCAGCGTCGATCTCCGGCTACTGGCGCCGCGGCCGCACCGAAGAAGGCTTCCGCGAATGGAAGGCCGAACTCAAGGCGCAAGAGCCCGCGGCGGCTTCCAGCTAGGAGCGGCGGGTGACGACACATCACCCGCCAGATCATGTCGGTTCGGTCCGTAGGCTGAGCTCTTGTGGAATCAGAGATCAAGCTCGAGGAGTTACGGTCCGCGCTCTCGTGCGTGTACGAGAAGCTCGGCGCCGAAAGCCTCACCGAGCCCGACAGAGTCGAGCTGGTGGCGCGCGCCGAGGTGGTTCAGGACCAGATCGACGCGATCCAGGATGCCGTCGACGAGGACCACGTACGCGGGCAAACGTCGCCCGAGCCTTCGGGTGATCGACTGTTCTGACGCAGGTTTCGACTCACAGCTTGGGTGTGTCGTACAGCGTGAACGCGCCGGAGTCGGCTGCGTCGACGCCGACGAAACGTCCTGCGTGCAGCGGGTTGTTGGCCAGGAAGCGGAGCACTGTGCCGTCCGGATCCGTCACGTCGAGGAACGCGCCGTACTCACCCCGATCCACGACTTCGGAATGCACGCAGTCGAATTCGGCTGCGCGGGCCGCCACCCGCTCGAGCTCCGCGACCGAATCCAGTTCGAAGGCAACAACATCGAAGCCGGTGAGATCCGGTGTGCTCGAACAGTATTCGCGTTCCCGCAGCGCGATGCCGAAGCCGGACGGATGCATCAGCTGAGCGCCCCGCAACGACCCCTCCTCACAGAACTCAGCAGCCAACACCAACTCCAACAGGTCGCGATACCACCCGACACTGCGCGCAAGGTCGGTAACCGGAATCTTGACGTGCCGTATACGAATCCCACCCACAATGACTCCCATCCCGTCGGGCCACGCACCGGCCATCAGCACAATCGGAACCCTGAGCCAGCACAGCGGTACGGCACCATAGCAAATCCGCGTGCCGCCGAGCGCGATTCCCGTCGCCATAGCGGGGCTTTGGCTGTCCCGATGCTCGCCGCGCTCATACTCGGCCCCGCCGGAGCGGGGTTGGCCCAAGCACAGCCCGCAGAGAAAAAAGCATCGTGTTCTGCGGGGAGTCTGTGCGTCTTCGAGGTCTGGGGCTATCGCTACAAGACCAGCCTTCCCGTACAAGATGGCTTCGTATCGTCTGTCGGATCATTAGGGTCGCCGTAGCGATGGAAGGGTCCGGTCGCCACACCACCGGACCCGAACTCGACCGCCATCGAGGGATCTCGGGGCGACGGGCTCGAATCGCACATGTGATGCGGCTACTTGCGCACCACGTAGCGCAGGTGCAGGACGCCTGGATCTTCCAGTGTGCGTACCAGATCGAGTTCTGTGTGCTCGGCGGGGAGTCCGTCGAACAACCGCCGGCCTTGGCCGAGCAGGACCGGGCGGAGCTGGATGTCGATCATGTCGAGCACGCCGGCCTTCAGGGCCTGTTGGCCGGTGTAGGCGCCGTGCATCATCACGTTCCGGCCGCCAGCGGCCTGCTTTGCCTGTTCCACACAGGAGGCGATGCCCTCGGTGACGTAGTGCACGCGCTCGTACGGGTTCTCCGCCGGTGGCTGGTGTGTCGGCACGAAGATCGGGACCCCGTCGTGGTGGTCCCCACCCCAGTAGCCTGCGAAATCCCCGGTCCGCTTCCCGGTGATCACGGCCCCGGTCGCCATGGCCTCGTCGAACACGAGTCGGCTGTTGGGATACGTGGGGCGGAAGGTGTGGGGGACGTCCGCGTCGGACGCGCCTCCGCCGCTGAGCCAGTCCATCAGCCGCATCCCATTGGTGCCTGCGGGGTTCTCGGCGTTGTCGTCGGGGCCGGTGATGAACCCGTCGAGCGACATTGCCATGGTCAGGAACACGTCAGACATTCCACTTCATCCTTCACATCCGGTTGGCGATATGCGTTAGGACGAGTCGGACGTCCGAAACTCATCACAGTCGCGCCAGTCCCGTGAGAGGACCGGATTTGACAGATCTGAACGGCCGGAAGACAAATCACTCGACGTGTGGGGTTCCGGGTTCGGCGAGGACGTGGTCGATCGCACTGCGCGTTGCGGCAAGGTATTTCGCCGGGTCGGTGAGGAACACATCATGGGCTGTGTCGAGCTCGAACACTGTCGCGTGCAACAACGCCGCCAGTGTGCGCTGGTCGTGGGGTGGGACCGCGCCGTCGCGGGTGGTGACGACAACGGCGGCGGGGAGACCTGTGAGGGCGGGTGCGTGCGGGCGGAAGTCGAAGGCGTATTCGGCGAGGATCACATCGACGATCACCCGAGGATGGCAACGGCGCAGTTCTGTTTTCAACCACGCCCACATCGCCGCCACCTGCGGGTTCTTGCGACGCGCCTTGCGGAAGTACTGCAGCGGGATCGATCGTCCGATGCCTCCGCTCCGGTGCGCGAACGGGCGCAGAATCCGGAAGAAGCGCCGACCGACCTTGTCGGTGGCAGTATCGAATCCCAGTGCGGTCGCTTCGAATACCAGCCCGCGCACCCGATCTCGGTGCCGCAGTGCGAATTCCAAGCCGACAGGCCCGCCGAGCGAATACCCGCACACCACAACTTGATAGATGCCTAGCGCATTCAACACCGCGGCCGCGTCGTCCGCACACTGCGCGATGTCGAACCGCTCCCCCGCGCCCAACGGCAACCCGCGCCCGTGCCCACGCATGTCCATGGCGACGACACCGTTGGTCTCCGCAAGGGGATTCATCAGATGCAGAAAGTTCACATCGGCGGTCAGCGCCCAACCGTGCAGCAGCAGAACCGGATTCGGGCCGGGAACATAACGCACGTCGACGACGTGGCCGTCGGCGAGCACCACCGGGTAGCGTGGCGGCAGCTCGATCGGGGCGACGGCTTCAGCGGCTGGTCGCCTAGCAGTGAACCGGGGCAGCCCGCGCGTCACTCGATGGACAATAGCCGACCGATGTGACACCACGCGTGATGCCGGTCAGGCCGGTTCGGGCGGGGTGAGGGCCAGCGCGTCGGCGGCCCGCTGGATCTCGGGTAGTCGAGCCGGGTCGGCGAGCAGCCCGGTCATGGCGAATTCGACGATCTCGGCGGGGCTGACGGCTATTTCCGGGAGGGCGAGCGCGTCGAAGAGGGCTTGGACGAGGCGGGCGCCCGAGACCGGGTTCATGGCGCGGATGTCGCCTTCTTCTTGGCCTGCCTCGACCATGCCGATGACCGCGCGATCGAACTGCGCGACGAGGTCCAGTTCGGCAGCGAACCGTTCCCGCTGGAGTTCGGGCGTGCTGAGAATGGACACCAGGACGTACGGGGAATCGTGCAGGTGGTTCAGTGATTCGCGCAGCCAGCGATGCAGTTTGGCGACGGCGGGGGCCGTCAACCCCGTCAGCTCGTCGGCCAAAGCGAGCGGGCGCTGCAGGCCGAGGCGGACGAGGGCGGCGAGGATGTCGTCTTTCGACGAGAAGTGCTTGTAGATGGCAGGCTGACGCACGCCGACCGCGGCCGCGATATCGCGGGTCGAGGTGGCGGAATAGCCGCGCACGGCGATGAGCTCGGCGGCGGTACGCAGGATGCGTTCGGCCGCCGGGCTCGATCTGGTCAGGTGCGTGGACATGCGGTAAGGCTAGCGGCCTGCCGTTTCGTCGCCCAGCAAGGCCTGTGCCAGGTTCCGATAGAAGGTGAGCACCCCCGGCTGTTCCTTCGGGCTGAGGTGGCCGCGTTCGGCGAACCGCGAGGAGACGCCGCGCTGCACCGCCTCCAGCCCCTTCCGGTCCTCGTCGTTGATCATCGCCGTGACCGCCGCCTGGGTCTGCGCCACCGGCTCGGAGGCGGGCGGCACGAAAAACCGCCCAGGTGCAGACCTGGGCGGTTCGACGTGCTCGCTACTGCTGAGTGGAGCGCAAAGCCTCCTCTACGAACCGGGTGGTGTAGGTCTTCGACAGATCGATGCGGTCGTGCACCGGCCGCACATTGGTCGAGTACTTGCTGAGAATGTTCAGAACATTCTGCGCCCCTTCGGGTTTCATCAGACCGTCACCGTTGAACATGCCGATCGAGTCGCGAATGGACTGCACGTACAGGTCCTTGCCCGCACTCGCGTACTGCGGCGGCATCTTCGCCGCGATCTCCTCGGGCGTGTGCTTCTTGATCCACTGCAAGGTCTGCACGAACGACGCCGCGAGCTTGCGCACGATCTCCGGATGCGCCTCGACGGTCGCGCAACTCATGTACAGCGACGACGCCGGGTACAGCCCGCCGAGCGCGGCACGGGTGCCCGCCTCGGTGCGCATATCGACAAGGATCTCGGCCTCGCCCGAGTTCAGCATCTGCGCGACGGTCGGATCGGTGGTCATGCCCGCGTCGATGCCGTTGTGGTTCATGCCCGCGATGAACGTCTGTCCCGCACCGGCTTTCACCCGGGTGTAGTCCGCGGTGGTCATGCCCTCCTGGCCGGTGAGCGCCTGGGTGAGGAAGTCGGTCGACGACCCGAACGAGGTGACGCCGAGCTTCTTGCCACGCAAATCGGCCAGCGACCGCACCTTCGGCGCATCCTGCTTCGACACCAGCTCGACCTCGCCAGGCACGTCGGACAGCTGCACCACCGAGGTGATGCACTGATCCTTGGCCTGCAGGTCGACGGTGTGGTCGTAGAAGCCGACCACCCCCTGCACATCGCCGGTGAGCAGCGCGTTCTCGGCGTTGGCTCCTGACTGCTCGCCGAGCAGCTTGACGTCGATGTCGTTGCGTTCGAAGAAGCCGAGCTGCTTGGTGAGCATGGCGGGCAGGTAGATCACCTTCTCCAGCCCGCCGACCATGATGGTGATCTGCGGACGCCCGTTCGCCATCGGAATGTGCCGGGAATCCCGGCATCCCGTGGCCAGCAGCAACGCCGCGACGGCGACCACGACGACGGCCATATGCCTGCGATATCTCATGATCAGATCCCGTGGCCCGAGGTCGCCTGCGACGGACGCCATTTCAGCAGCCGGTTCTCCGCCAGCCCGATCCCCCACTCGGCGATGAGCGCGATCACGGTGATGATGATCATGCCCGCATAGATGCCCGCGGAATCGAAGGTGCCCTGCGCGTTGCTGATCAGCAGCCCCAAACCCTTGCTGGCACCGGCATATTCGCCGACCACCGCGCCGATGAGCGCGAAGCCGAAGGCGGTGTGCAGGCTGGACAGGATCCAGGTGGTCGCACTGGGCAGCACGATCGCAGTGAGCACCTGCCGACGGCCCGCGCCGAGGATGCGGGCGTTGTTGATGACGTTGCCGTCCACCTCGCGGGCGCCGGTGAAGGCGTTGAAGAAGACCGCGAAGAACACCAGCACCACCACGGTCGCGACCTTCGAGCTCAGCCCGAGGCCGAACCAGATGATGAACAGCGCGGCGAGCACGATGCGCGGAACCGCGTTGAGCGCCTTGATGAACGGCGCAAGCACGTCGGCCCAGTACCGGCTGCGGCCGAGCAGCACCCCGAGCACGACACCGGCGACGGCGCCGATCACGAAGCCGAGCACGGCTTCCTGGACGGTGGTGAAGATCTGCAGCCAGATCGAGCCGAATTGGGTTCCGTCGGTGAACCATTCGACGAGTCGATCCCAGATGAGCGAGGGCTTCGAATAGAAGAACGGGTCGATCCACAGTGTGGCGGTCAGCTCCCACGAGCCGAGCCACAGCGCCACCAGCGCGGCGCGCAGTCCCCAGGTCTGGATGCGCCTGCGCCGGTCGTTGGTGCGCACCCTGGCGAGGATCTGCTCCTCGGTCTCGTTCTCCACGATCGGCGCTGCGGCCGTGTTCTTTTCGAGCGTGTTATGCGACACGGGAGGCTCCTTCCTTACCCGCCCCGCTGGCTCCGCCAGCTACCGACCCCGTGGTCGCGCGCGCAGCCTCGACCTGATCGCGCAGCGTTTCCCAGATTTCCTTGTAGATGTCGCGGAAGTCGGTGGTGAGCCGCACCTCTTCGACCTGACGCGGACGGTCCAGCGCGACAGTGAAATTGCCGCACACCGTCGCCGGGCTCGCCGTCATCACGATGACGCGGTCGGCGAGCACGATCGCCTCTTCCAGGTCGTGCGTCACGAAAATGACTGCGGCGCCGGTGCCCGCCCACACGCGAAGCAGCTCGTCCTGCATGAGCTGACGGGTCTGCACGTCGAGCGCGCTGAACGGCTCGTCCATCAGCAGGATTTCCGGATCGTTCACCAGCGTCTGCGCCAAGGCGACGCGCTTGCGCATGCCGCCGGAGAGCTGGTGGGTGTAGTACCCCTCGAATCCGGCGAGCCCGACCTTGCGCACCCAGACCGAAGCCTTCTCCCGCGCTTCGGCTTTCGACGCGCCGCGCAGCCGCGGGCCGAGGGCGACGTTGTCCAGCACGCTCTTCCACGGCAGCACCGCGTCCTGCTGGAACATGTAGCCGATGCCGTCCGGAATGCCGTCGACATCCTTGCCGCGCACCAGCGTTCGCCCGGCCGACGCGGGTTCCAGCCCGGAAACCAGGGACAGGGTGGTGGACTTACCGCAGCCGGTCGGGCCGACCACGGCGACGAATTCGCCGGGGCGAACCTCCATGTCGAGATTCTTGACGGCGGTGTGGATGCCGCCCCCGGTGCCGGGGAAGCGCTTGGTCGCGCTCCGCAGCTCGATGAGTGGGTTGGTCATGGTTCTACTTCCTGCAGATCGAGATACGGCGAAAGTACGTGTTCCCGGTCACAGCGCGACGCTTGTGCGCACAAGCCATGCTAAGAGGACATTCGGCAGATTCTGCGCATTGTGCTCATACACCGTGAAGTGGTCTATGCTGCGGCAATGGCCACTGAGGGCGCGCGGGCCGTGCGATTGAGGACTCAAGTTCTGCTGCTGCAGATCGTGGTCGTCACCCTCACCCTCGGCGTCGCCTTCGCGGTTTTCGGCTATCTCAGCGATCAGCGGCTGCGCGACGGCTACGGCCAGCGGGCCCTCGCGATCGCCCGCACGGTCGCCGCCGACCCCGTGGTGCGCAGCGAAGTGACGCGGTATGCGCCGGGCGCGATCAGCGCCGACCCGCAGCTGCGCAGACAGCTCGCCGCGGGCCCGCTGGAGAAGATCGCGGTCGACACCACCCGGCGCACCGACGCCCTGTTCGTGGTGATCACCGACGACGCAGGCATCCGGCTGGCACACCCGGACGCCGAGCGACTCACCGAGCACGTGAGCACCGATCCCTCCGGCGCGCTGGCCGGGCGCGAGGTGATCGCCGAGGAGCACGGCACGCTCGGCGACTCGGTGCGCGCGAAAGTGCCGGTGCTCGAGCCGGATTCGGATCGGGTCGTCGGCGCGGTCAGCGTCGGCATCGCGACCGACGCGGTGCGCGATCAGCTGCTCGACGACCTGCGCACCGCGGGCCTGCTCGTCGGCGCCGCGCTGCTCGTCGGGATCGCCGGATCCATGCTGCTCGCCCGCCGCTGGCGCGGCCTCACCCTCGGATTGGAGCCCGCCGAACTCGCCGAGCTCGTGCGCGGCCAGGCCGCGGTGCTGCACGGCATCGGCCGTGGCGTGCTCGCCGTCGACTCCGCCTGGCGCACCACGTTTGTCAACGACGAAGCGCGCCGACTGCTCGGGATCGGCGCGGACATCGGCACACCGGTCGACGAGATCGGCCTGACCCCACGGGTACTGGAGGTATTCCGCGGGCTCGACGAGCAACCCGCCTCCGCGACCGTCGGTTCGCACATCGTCGTCGTCGCGGCGCGGCCGGTGCAGCGCGACGGTCGCAACCTCGGCGCGGTGCTCACCGTGCGCGACCGGACCGACGTGGAGGCACTGACCCGTCAGCTCGACGCCGTGCAATCCATGAGCACCGTGCTGCGCGCGCAGCGCCACGAATTCTCCAACAAGATGCACCTGATCAGCGGCCTGTTGCACGGTGGGCGCACCGAGGAGGCCTCGCGCTCGATCGACGAGATGATCGGCGCAGGCCCGCTCGGCCCCGCCGCCCCCGGCATCGACGCCATCCACGACGCCTACCTGCAGGCGTTCCTCGCCGCGAAGGCGGCGCACGGCCGCGAGGGCGGTGTCGAGCTGGTGCTCGGCCCGAACACCTGGGTCGAGGGCAGTCTCACCGATCCCGTCGACGTCACCACCGTGCTCGGCAACCTGCTCGACAACGCGATCGAGGCCGTGCTGGCGTCGAGCAACCCGGTCAAGCAGGTGGAAGTCGAACTCGTGCAAGAGGATTCGACGCTGCACATCGTCGTCGCGGACAGCGGCGACGGCGTCGCGCCCGACCTGATCGACGTGCTGTTCACCGAGGGCACCTCGACCCGCGACGGCCGCGCGGTGCCCGGCGGGCGCGGCGTCGGCCTCGCCTTGATCCGACAGATCGCCCGCAGCCGTGGCGGCGCGGTCAAGCTCGCCAGCCCGCGCGGCGACACACCACCGCTGACCGGTGCCGAATTCATTGCCCGTATGCCCGGAGTGCTCGTAGACAGTAAGGTTTCATGGTCGCCACAGCTTTGACCGTTCTCGTCGTCGATGATGATTTTCGCGTCGCCAATCTCCATGCCGGAATCGTCGACTCGATCGCGGGTTTCACCGTCGCAGGCACCGCCAACACGCTGGCGGCGGCCCGCGCCGTGCTCGCCGAGACAGCGGTCGACCTCGCCCTCGTCGACGTCTACCTGCCCGACGGCTCGGGTATCGACTTCGTGCGCGAATTGCGCTGCGAGGCCATGGTTCTGACGGCGTCCACGGACAGCACCGCGGTGCGCGCCGCACTGTCCGCCGGTGCGCTGAGCTTCCTCGTCAAGCCCTTCCCACACACCGAGCTCGCCGCCCGCCTCGCGGCGTACGCGCGCTTCCGTCGCATCCTGGAGGCCCCCCAGGTCGACAACGCCCGTGTCGACGCCGCACTGCGCGCGCTACGTCCCGGCGCCGCCTCGTCGGCCGCGCCGACGGCCGTCGCCTCGCCGACCAAAGATCTGGTGCTGCAATCGATCGCCGAGGCCGGGACCCCACTGTCCGCAGGCGAGGTGGCCACCGCGATCGGCATTTCACGCGCCACCGCCCAGCGCTATCTGGCCACCCTTGTCGCAACCGGCACCTTGCGCATGCGCCTGCGCTACGGCAGCACCGGGCGCCCCGAACAAGAGTATTCGACTGCGGCAGGCCACGGCGACTGAAAGGCCCGAAACTCCTTTGCGCGCTGCGGCTTCCACCGGTAGAAATGGTGGGATGACCACGCTGGGTGCCGTATTCCGTCCGCAGTTCCCACCGGAGCGGTTGCGCGCCATGGCGCGGGTCGCCGATGAGGCGGGGCTCGCCGAATTGTGGCTGTGGGAGGACTGTTTCGACGCGAGCGGGATCGCCAGTGCCGCCGCGGCGTTGGCATGGACCGAGCGGGTTGGCGTCGGCATCGGCCTGCTTCCGGTGCCGCTGCGCAACGTGGCGCTCACGGCGATGGAGGCCGCGACGCTGGCGAGGCTCTTCCCAGGGCGGCTCGTGCTCGGCGTCGGGCACGGCGCGCAATCGTGGATGGGGCAGGTCGGGGCGCGGGCCGAGTCGCCGATGACGCTGCTCGAGGAATACGTGATCGCGCTGCGGGCACTGCTTGCGGGACAACAGGTCACGAGTTCCGGGCGCTACGTCCACCTCGACGACGTGGCGCTCAGCTGGCCACCGCTCGCACCGCAACCGGTGTATATCGGTGCGCGGGGCCCGCGCTCGTTGCGGCTGGCCGGGCAGCACGGCGACGGCACGCTGCTCGACGCCGTCGATTCGCCCGACGCGCTGCGCGAAGCCCGCGCGATGATCGATAAGGGACGGCAAGCAGGCGACCGTACGGAGCCGCATCGGGTGGTGGTGAGTCTCCGGGCCGCCACCGGACCCGACGCCGAGGCGCGCCTGGCCGCGGAGTCCGGCTTCGGCACGATGGCCGAGGTCGCCGGTGACGCGCAGGCGATCGCCGACGCGGTCACCCGGTTCGGCGAGGCAGGAGCCGACACCGTGATCCTCGTGCCCACCGCCGACGAGCCGGACCCGGAGGGCTTCCTTCGCTTCACTGTCGACAAGGTGCAACCGCTGATCTGACAGGCGCCGGTACCGAGTCAGGCGCGTCGGCAGTGGTGCGCCGCGTTCCGCTACTTCGGCGGAGTCCCCACCATCTCGACTTTGCTGCCATTCCAATGGAATTGAACCTGCGTCTGGGTGCCGTCCGGACACGCGTTGCAGCTGCCCGGCGTCCGGTAGGTCAAGCCGACCGTGTCGTCGGTGGTGCGATCGACATCCAACGAGGTGAACCCGTGCGCCTCCGGCGTCGCGGTCCCCAGATACGCACCCTTGTGGAACAGTAGCGCTTGATTCGGCGAGCTGCCGGTCGCGCCCTCGACGGTCACGATGACCGTCGACAACGTGGCACACGGGTCGAAGTTGCCTTCGAAGCCGCGCGAATCCGTCGACCACGGCACGTGCGTCACCGGCTCGGCGGGCAGGGCCTTGACGGCGGATTGGATGACCGGCGCCGTCAGATCGACACCGCACGCGACGGGCACGGCCGAGGTCGTCGACGCCCCGGTATGGACATGGGTCGCGCCGGACCCGTCGTCACCGCCGGATCCACACCCGGCGGTACCGACGACAACTCCGGCGAGCACAACGAACACGGGTCGAGCCAATCGCACCACGGGACATCCTCTTCAGGTCTGCCGACAGATGGGATCGAACCCAGTCAGTCTGCCACCTAGGCGGATGCCGCTGGCGACTTGGCGTTCGCCATGTCTATGTATTCGATGACCTGATGCAGGTCCGGATACAGCCGGTGCGCGAGCCGCCGCGACTCTTCCGTCGGCTGCACGAGGTCGGGAATCAGGATGCAGCGCAGGCCTGCGGCAACCGCCGCGCGCAGGCCGTTCGTCGAATCCTCCAGCGCGAGTGTCGTTTCCACGTCGCCGCCGAGCGCACCCATGGCCTTCAGGTACGGCTCGGGGTTCGGCTTGCCCTTGGACACGTCCTGCCTGGTCACCACCACGTCGAACCGATCAGCGATGCCTGCCAGCTGCAGGTGGTGGTCGGCGCGGTCGCGCGAGGACGAGGTGGCGATCGCCTTCGGCACACCGCCGGCCTCCAGCGCGTCGAGCAATTCGATCGCGCCGGGCTTGGTGGTCAGCCTGCCGCCGTCGACCAGCTGACGCAGGTGCACCTCGTGCAGGTCGAAGTACTCCTCCAGCGGGAAACCACGACCGTAGGCCGCCGCGGCGAGGGTGCGACACCGGTCGGCGGGCACGCCGATCATGGTGCGGCAGAACTCGAGCGGCATCTCGTAGCCGAGCTCGGCGCCCGCGCTGACCAGCGATTCCATCGCCAGGCTCTCCGAGTCGATCAGCAACCCGTCCATGTCGAAAACGACGGCGCGCACCGGACTTACGGCGGTCATACGGTCTCCTCCTTCGCATGCCCGAGGGGCCCTCCGTGGTTACGCAGGCTGCCTCCTCCGGGCCCTGACGCGGTCATGCGGCGTTCCCTTCCCGGTTCGACGCCAACCGGCGCCGGATCGCGGTCTCGACACCATCACGTGTCAGCTCGGCGAGGGCGTCGCCGACCTCACGCTGCACGCGTTCCCGCTGAGGCAGCGTGCCGAAAATATCTTCCCGCTGCAAGAACGCCTGCGCACAGCGGTGCGGATCGGGGTCGACCAGCGCGGTCAGCGACTCCTCGCGGGGATCGATGAGCTCCATCACCGCGCCGGGGGCGTGGCTCGCGGTGAACCACTGGATCCAGGCCGCGATCAGCATCGTCGCGCCCGGTGTCGGCCTGCCTGCCTCGATGTTGTCCCGCAGGGCGTCGACCACCCGCGGAATCATCTTGTCGGACCCATTGCGGCCGACCCGCGTCATGTCCTGTGCGATCGCAGGATTGCGGAAGCGTCGCATCAAATCGTCGACGGTCCTGCGCAATTCGGGGCCGGGCAGTGCCAGCGTCGGCCCCTGCTCGTCCAGCATGAACTGCCTCGCCAGCGCGGCGAGCCCCGGATTGGCGGTGGCGCCCGCGATGGTGCTGAAGCCTGCGACGCCGCCCAGGTAGGCGAGCAGCATGTGGGTGCCGTTGAGCAGCCGCAGCTTGGCCAGCTCGTAATCCTTGACGTTGGCGACGAATTGGGCGCCGCCGAGCTCCCACTGCGGCCGTTCGCCGTCGAAGTCCTCGATGGTCCAGGTCATGAACGGCTCGGCCGACACGGGCGCGAGGTCCTCGACGCCGCCGAGCCAGTTGCGGGCCACCGCGGCATCGGTGGGCGCGGTCGGCTGCACGATGCGGTCCACCACGCTGTTCGGGAATTGCACGTTGCGCGCGATCCACTCGGCGAGGTGATCGTCGCGCAGCAGCGCGAAATCGATGACGGCGCGACGCAGCGTGCTGCCGTTCGCACAGAGGTTGTCGCAGCTGATGACCACCGGCGGGGTGCTGCCCCGCCGCCGGACCAGCTCGAGGCCCTGGGCGAGCATGCCGATCGGGGTGATCGGACGGGTGGGGTGCTGGATGTCGTGGCGGATGCCCGGGCAGTCCACTTCCAGTCGTCCGGTGACCGGCGAGACGCAGTAGCCGCTGGCCGTGACGGTGAGCGTGACGATCTTGACCCGCGGGTCGGCGATCCGGCTCGGCACGCCGATCAGGTCCGACGGCGCGTGCACGGTCTCGGTGATCGAACCGACCACTTCGACCCGCGCCTGCCCGTCTTCGTGCAGCAGCGTGGTGTACAGGTTGTCCTGTGCGCGCAGCGCGTCGACGATCGTCGGCCGGTTCATCGCGACGGCGGCGATGCCCCAGCGCTGATCGCCGGTCTCGTTCATCGCGTGCTGGGTGGCCAGTGCCTGGTGCGCCCGGTGGAACGAGCCGCACCCGAGGTGCAGGATTCCGGTGGTCAGGCTCCGCGGGGCGAACCCTGGGCGAGCCACCGAGGCGGGCAGTCTGGTGAGCATGTCCGTGGACAGTCGCGGCACCACCTCGCCGGGCATCCGGTGCGTCATTTCGGATCTGGATTTCTTCGCCGTAATCAGCGGCACACGCATGTGCGGCCTCCGTTGGGTATGCGAGAGATCGATATAGAACGCCATATCAGCATTGACTAAGCGCTGTTTCACTACCGTAGAGCCGATCTGGCTATATTTCGACAAATACGCTCGTCAGAGGCAACTGAAGGCACGTACCTCCAGGTCACTTATCGTCTTGCAAATATTCCGTAAATCCCCACTTCAGCACGGATTAATCTCCAGCAACTTTCGGCCGATCTCGCCCACAGAATGCATTTCGGTGACTTCTGTCACGCACCACAATTCCGCTTTGTCCGTTACGAGACACCTTTAAGTTTAGTTTAAGATTTGCTGGCTAATTGCCGAATAATTCGAGGGAAATAGGCGGCAATAACGCGTCCGGCAGGCCGCGCAGGTGCCGAGAAGCGCAGCGGCAGCGATCATTCCGCGTGACCCCGGCAACACAACACGATCACATCACGAGGACCCCGCCGCCCCGCATAGTTAGCCAGCCTAAGTTTGCCTCACTGTTGCCGCCGGCGAGCTGTGCGTTCCGATTGGCATCCCGCCCACTGAGCGGCGCGCGGACCGTGCACTCGACCAGATCCGCTAGCGTCGAGGCATGGTCCTCGAGGTCGCAATTGTCGGATATGGGCTGGCCGGGTCGGTCTTCCACGCACCGCTGATCGCCGCAAACCCCCGCATGCGGGTCGCGGCGGTGGTCACCTCGTCCGCCGAGCGGGCGGCGCAGGCCGAGCGCGAACACCCCGGCGTGCGCATCGTCGCCACCGCCGACGAACTGTTCGCCGACCCCGCCGGACTCGACCTCGTTGTCATCGCGACCCCCAATCGCACGCACGCGCCACTGGCCGGACAGGCACTCGACGCGGGCCTCCCCGTGGTGGTCGACAAGCCGTTCGCGATATCGGTCACCGAAGCCGAGGAGCTGATCGACCACGCCGAGCGCACCGGGCTCGCACTGACCGTGTTCCAGAACCGCCGCTGGGACGGCGACTTCCTGACCGTGCGCGCGCTCGCCGACGCGGGCCGCCTCGGGCAGGTGCGCCGCTTCGAGTCCCGGTTCGAACGCTGGCGCCCGGTCCCGAAAGGCGGGTGGCGCGAGATGGGCGACGCGGCCGACGGCGCGGGCCTGCTGTTCGACCTCGGCAGTCACCTCATCGATCAGGCGCTCACGCTGTTCGGCCCGGTGACGTCCGTCTATTGCGAACTGGATCGGCGACGCGCGGACATCAAGACCGACGACGACGCCTTCGTCGCGCTCACCCACGCCTCCGGTGTCCGGTCCCACCTCTGGATGAGTGCCGTTGCGCCGCAACTCGGTCCGCGCTTCCGAGTGCTCGGCTCGCAGGCGGGCTACACCGTGTACGGCCTCGACCCGCAGGAGGCCGCGCTGCGCGACGGCCATCGCCCCGACGACGGAATACCCTGGGGCACCGTTGAATCCGAGCACTGGGGCACCTTCGGCGCCGAGCCCGCCGTCGAACCCGTTCCGACGATCGCCGGGGACTACCCCGCCTTCTATACGGCACTGGCCGCGGCACTGCTCGACGGCGGAAAGGTGCCGGTCGACCCGCACGACGCCCTCGAGACCCTGCGCCTGCTCGAGGCCGCGCGCCGATCGGCCGCCGACGGCACGGTCGTCGTCCGCTGAAACGACGGAAACCTTAAGACCCGATCAAACCTCGGCAACCGCACTGGCCTCGGACGCCGTCGATCGATAACGTCGACACTCGGTGTCGGCCGCGTGCGGGCCGGCCGTTCGGCTGAGAGGAGATCCGAATGGGTTCAACGATTTTCGCGGTGTTCCTGCCGCTCGCCCTGGCCCTGGTGATGTTCGGGCTCGGATTGACCTTGACCGTCGACGATTTCGCCAGGGTGCTGCGGTACCCGAAGGCGGCGGTGATCGCGCTGGCCTGCCAGATGGTGCTGCTGCCCGCGGTCTGCTTCGGGCTGATCTACCTGTTCCAGCTGACCGGGGCGCTCGCCGTCGGCATGGTGCTGCTCGCCGCCTCGCCAGGCGGGCCGTCGGCCAACCTGTTCAGCCACATCGCGGGCGGCAACGTGGCGCTGAACATCAGCCTCACCGCGATCAATTCGGTGCTCGCCGTGTTCACCATGCCGCTGCTCGTCGCGCTGGCGTTCAACCGGTTCATGGACGGCGCCGGATCGTTCGGACTGCGGCCGGACAAGTTCGCGCAGGTGTTCGCGATCGTGCTCATCCCGGTCGCGATCGGCATGTGGGTGCATCGCCGGTTCACCGGGTGGTCCGAACGGATGCGCGGCAACGTCAAGATCCTCTCGATCGTGGTGCTGGCGCTGGTGGTGCTCGCCGCGGTGGCGAAGAACTTCGAGACGCTCACCGAGAACATCGGCAAGCTCGCCTCGCTCAGCCTGCTGTTCGCGGTGATCAGCCTGGCGGTTGGCTATTTCTTGCCACGGCTGTTCGGCGTCGACGCTGATCAGGCAATCGCCTCGGCGATGGAGATCGGCATCCACAACGGTGCGATCGCCATCGCCGTCGCGGGATCGGTGCTGCACAGCGACGCGATGGCAGTGCCGGGCGCGGTCTACGGGGTGCTCATGAACATCCCCGCCGCGATCGCCGCGTATCTGCTCGCACGGTACGTCCGCCAGGATCGTCCGGTATCGGTATCCGCCTGAGACAGACACCGGGTCGAGCGGTAGGTAGCCTTTCGATGTTCGACTTTCGAAGGGAAGCAACATCGCAATGCGACCGCTCGGCGCGGACGATCCCAGTTGGATCGGCGACTATCGGCTACTCGGCCTGCTCGGTTCCGGCGGCATGGGGCGGGTGTACCTAGGACGCAACGCCGGTGGACGGACCGTCGCGGTCAAGGTGATCCGGCCCGATTTCCTCGACGACACCGAATTCCGGGCCAGGTTCCGGCGCGAAGTCTCGGCGGCGCAGCGGGTCGGCGGGCAGTTCACCGCGCCGGTGCTCGATGCCGACGTCGACGCGAATCCGCCATGGCTGGCAACGGGGTACGTGGCCGGGTTCTCGCTGGCCGAGGCGGTCGAAGAGTACGGGCCGTTCACCGAGAGCTCGCTGCTGGTGCTCGCGCACGGGCTGGCCGAGGCGTTGGTCGCCGTGCACGCTGCGGGTCTGGTGCACCGCGACCTGAAACCCTCCAACGTGTTACTCGCCCTCGACGGCCCCAAGGTGATCGACTTCGGCATCGCCCGCGCCGTCGAGGACAGCAAGCTCACCACCACCGGAAAGGTCATCGGCTCACCGGGATTCATGTGCCCCGAACAGGTGACCGGTAATCCCGTCGGCCCTGCCGCCGACATCTTCGCCCTCGGCGGCGTCCTCTGCTTCGCCGCCACCGGCCACGGCCCCTTCGGCGTCGCCGAAATGGTCTCGATGCTCTGGCGCGTGGTCTACGAGGAACCCGACCTCGAAGGAGTTCCGGCGCAACTGCGTCCGCTCGTCGCTGCCTGCCTGAACAAGGACCCCGCGGCCCGCCCCACCCCCGAACGCCTCATCGCCGACCTCACCGCCCTCGGCATTCCCGCCCGCGGCGGCTGGCTCCCCGGTCCTGCATTGGAAGAAGTCAGCAGGCGCGCCGTCGCCCTGCTCGACCTCGATTCCGGTCCCATCGATCGTCCCGCGTCCCTGACACCCGGTGCGCCCGTGCACAATCCGTCCCGGACCGCAGACACGGTCGCCCGCCCGCCGGAACCTTCGACAGTCCTCACCCCGCCGAGCATGCCGAGGCCAACGGACCCGCAGCACGACGCGACTCCGCGATCCTGGTGGCAGGGCGACCCCGATCCCGGCCAACCGCCCCCCAGACCCGTTGTGCAGCAAGCCGTTTCGCCCCAGCCAACGAGCACGCTCCCACCGACGCCACCCAAGCGCCCCCGCACCCTCTTGATCGCCGGAGCAGTCGCCGTCTGCCTCCTCGTCGCCATCTCAGCATTCATGATCACCAGGCTGATCACCGGAAACTCCGACAACTCAGACAAATCGGCAGGAACGCCTGGCGAGACGACCAGCGAGAGCGCCACCGACCTGCCAGAAGCCTTTGTCGGCGAATGGAAAGGCACCGCCAAGGACACGCTCGGCTCCTACGACATCGTGTTGATGCTCAACGCGGGACCGGTCGGACAGGAGATCGGCACATCCTCGAACACCGGCAAGGTCATCGGCCTGAAATGTGGCCGCGCAGAGACTCTTGCCGCCGCATCCGAGACGACGCTGACCCTGACCGCTCGGCTCACGGAGGACAGTTTGGGCCACGGCTGCAACGACAACGGCGCGACAACACACGTAGAGTTGCAGCCCGATGGCACGCTGTCGTATAGCACCCCCGGTGCCCTCGGCGACATGACCGGAACCCTGACCCGAACTGGCTGACAGTTCCGAAATATCTTTGTCTGCACCGTCATTCGAACAACCAAACGGGCTCTCCGAGTGGTGCGCTAGGATACGAGCCATCTGGGGTGGGAGTCAGAAGGGGGCAACCGCACGTCGAGTCGGCCAACTCGAACGTGTGCTGTACGGCCACTTCGCTGGAAGGCCGCCCTGGGCAGCACCAAGCGACTATGCAGATCGCTGTAAATCCAGGGAAGGGCACTCCATGCGCCGCTTTGTTCTCACCTGCTCGACCGGAATTCTGGCACTGTCCGTCGTCGCCATCGGTATCGGGCCTGCCGCAGCAGCAACGCCCACTGAAGCCTGCGTCTCCGGCGGTGGCGTAGCGGTGACTGTCCCCAACGGTCAGCTTGGGAGTGTGACCTACTGCTCAGGCGGAGTGCTTGACGGTGTCGTACTCAGCGTGCAGCGCTAGAAGCCACAGCATCGTCGAGAAAATCTGCGGCAAACACCCGCTGACGTCGAAGACCTGAACGTCCGATACCGGGCTGACCTGATACATCAACCACCTGACGGTGGCTTTTCCAGCCACATGGCAGACTGCGATCATGGACGATGCTTCGGGTGGCATGTCGGCGCCGACCATTACGTGCGCGGGCCGGGTAAGGACGCATCCTGAGGCGCATCAGCGGGCGGGGCGGCTGTCGGCGGCCCTGTTCGCGGCCGGGGTGGGGCGTGGGCATCGGGTGGCGGTGATGCTGCGCAACGACATCGAATTTCTCGAGGTGTCGCTGGCGATCGCGGCATGCGGAGCGAATCCGGTGCCGATCAATACGCGCTGGCGGGCGCCGGAGGTGGCGCATGTGCTCGCCGACAGCGGCGCCAGGCTGGTCATCGCGCACACCGAGTTCATCGACACCGTCGAGCTGGCCGCGGCCGAGCGCGAGATCGCGATCCTCGAGGTCGCGATGCCCGCGGAGACACTGGCGGAGGCGAAGCTCGACGCAGGCTTGGCGGTGCCGACCGGACGGCACCCCACGCTCGAGCAGTGGATCGAGACGCAGACCGAACCGCTGGGATACGTCGAGGGCGCGATCTCCGATTCGATGGGGTTGATCTACACCTCGGGCACCACCGGACGGCCAAGAGGCGTGCTGCGTGAACGCATTACGCCGCACCAGCTGCTATCGATCGCGGGCGGCACGGCGCGGCGGATGGGGCTCACGCCCGGCGGCCAGACGGTGCTGGCCGGGCCGCTGTATCACGCGAGCCCGAACGCGGTGGCCGTGCTCGCCCTGCGGGTCGGCACCAACATCACGATCATGCCGCGCTGGGACGCCGAACGATTCCTGCAGCACGTGCACGAGCGCAGGATCACCCAGGCGAAGGTGGTGCCGACCATGCTGTCGCGGCTGCTCTCGCTACCCGAGGAGGTGCGCGGGCGCTATGACGTGTCCAGCCTGACGCACCTCATCCACTCGTCCGCGCCGTGTCCGCCCGCGGTGAAGCGCGCTGCTATCGACTGGTTCGGCGACGCGCTCGTCGAGTTCTACGGCTGCACCGAAGCGGGCACCATCACCTGGATCACCGCCTCGGAGTGGCTGGCCCATCCTGGCAGCGTCGGACGTCCGGTGGACGGTTCGGCGGCGGTGATCGTCGACGACGCGGGCACGCCGCTCCCGGCAGGCGAGACCGGCAATGTCTTCGTGCGCGGCGCCGACTACTGGCCGAAGTTCCACTACCTCAACGGCGCGGCCGAGCAGGACAGCGCGGTACCGGGATTCATCAGCGTCGGCGATCGCGGCTACCTCGACGCCGACGGGTTCCTCTACCTCACCGGACGATCCAGCGAGATCATCATCTCCGGCGGCGTGAACATCTATCCCGCCGAGGTCGAGAACGCGATCATGACCTTGGACGGCGTCGAGGACGTCGCGGTGTTCGGCGTCCCGCATTCCGGCGATCTCGGCGAAGCCGTTGCCGCCCAGGTGGTTCCGCGTCCCGGCGCCACGCTCACCGAGGACGGCATCCGCGCGGGCCTCGCCGGGCAGCTCGCGTCCTACAAGGTGCCGCGCCTGCTGCGCATCGTCACCGAGCTCCCGCGTGACGATTCCGGGAAGATCTACAAGCGTCAGCTCCGAGCGGAGATGTCCGACGCCGGTTAAGGTGCGGCGGTGGACAGAGCCGAATGGGTCGAGCGTGGCACCTCCATCGCCGATCGCCTGACGACAACGCAAGCGCAGCCACCGTGGTGGCTGGTGGCCGGGGCCGCGGTGGTGGCGCTCGTGCTGGTCGGATACACGCCGCTGTGGCGGTTCACCCGCAATATCGTCACCATCGCGCACGAGGGCGGGCACGCGCTGGTCGCGCTGCTCACCGGGCGCAAGCTCAACAGCATCCGATTGCATTCGGACACTTCGGGTCTCACCGTGTCGAGCGGAAAACCGTACGGCCTCGGGATGATCCTCACCACGATGGCGGGCTATCCGGGGCCGCCGCTGCTCGGCCTCGGCTTCGCGGCGCTGCTCGGCGCAGGCCGGATCACGCTGATGCTGTGGACCGCGATTGCGCTGCTGCTGGCCGTGCTGATCATGACGCGCAACGTGTACGGCATGCTGACCGTGTTCGCGGTCGGCGCCACCGTGTTCGCGGTGTCCTGGTTCGGCACCGACACGCTGCAAGCGGGTTTCGCGTATCTCGGCGCCTGGTTCCTGCTGCTCGCGGGCGCCCGCCCGGTGATCGAATTGCAGCGCGGCCGGTCCAGGCAGCTGCGCAGCCGCCACCAGCAGGACGTCGCCTCCGACGCCGATCAGCTCGCGCGGCTCACGCACCTGCCCGGCCTGCTGTGGGTCGGGGTGTTCGGCGTGATCGCGGTCGGGTCGCTGCTCGTCGGCGCAGGTCTGCTGATTTCCGACATCTCCGAGCTGTGCCTGCCGAACGTGTCGGCGACCTGTTCGACGGGCCGCTAGAACAGCCCACCCAGCTGCGCTGACCCCGGGGTGGTTTCGTGCCGAGGGGGCACTGGTGGCGGGGCCTTCTCAGGCGATGCCTACACCAGTTCCCCATGACCAACCGACCAACTCCAGAATCGGTGCATGGGACTTCAGTCCGCTCGCACAGCCGCTGCGGCCGCGCGGACGAGCTCCTCGGGCGGGCGGGTCGCGTCGACGGTGGTTCCGCGTTCGTCCTCGGACAGCGGTTCCAGTGCGGCCAGCTGTGAATCGAGCAGGCTCGCCGGCATGAAATGCCCTCGGCGATCGGCCAATCGGTGCGCCAGCTCGGCGCGGGAGGCGGCCATGTGCACGAAGAACGCGGTGGGCGCGGCGATCCGGAGCCGGTCACGGTAGGCGTGCTTGAGTGCCGAGCACGTGACGACACCGCCGCGGTCGGCCCGGTCCCCCAGCCAGGCCGCCACCGTGTCGAGCCACGGTGCCCGGTCGGCGTCGTCCAGCGGAATGCCTGCCGCCATTTTCGCGACGTTCGCCGGTGGATGGAAGTCGTCACCCTCGGCGTATTCGACGCCGAGCGCCGCGGCGAGCAGCGTGCCGACCGTCGACTTGCCTGATCCCGAGACCCCCATCACGACCACGAGCGGTGGGGCAGGCTGCGGCACGTCGGCACCTCTGTTCCAGATCTGGCCGACTGACGGCATTGGCAGGTCGGATCGAGGGTATCGCGGATCGGCCCGCCGCCCGCCGCCGACTACGCGCTCACTGCTGGATCGCGGCGAGGAGCTCCGCGATCTCGCGGCGCATGGTCCCGCACACCGGCTGCAACGGCGGACGCGGGTCCCCCGCCTCGATACCGCGACTGCGCAGGCCCGCCTTGACGGTCCTGGGCAGCCCGCCGCCGACCAACACGGTCAGCAACGGCTCGAGTCGCTCGAAAAGTGCTGTCGCCGCGTCTGTTTCACCCGACTCCAGCAGTTCCCACAGGCCGACGATCTGCGCGGGCACCAGACATGGTGCGGCCGTGCACCATCCGACGGCGCCCGCCTCGAAAGCCAGCAGCGGGAGTCGATTACTGCCGTTGAAGCAGGCGACGCTCTCCCCGCCCAACGCCGAGATCCGGCGCAGCCGTGCGATATCGCCGCTGGATTCCTTGATCATCGTGATGTTGTCCACGTCGGCGGCGAGGTCGACCAGGAATTCCGGTGTCATGTCTATCCCGGACTTTCCCGGATTGTTGTAGGCCATGATCGGTAAGCCGATCGACGCCGCGACCACATCGAAATGGGTACGCACTTCTCGTTCGGTCAACCGCCAGTACGCGACCGGCAACAGCATGACCGCCGTGGCGCCGAGCCGTTCGGCGAACCGCGCCTTGGCGATCGCCGCCCCGGTGGTCAATGCGGAGATCCCGACCACCGTCGGCACCCGGCCGTCGACCTGCTCCAGACAGATCGACGCCACCGCCTCCCACTCCCGCTCATCCAGATACGCACTCTCCCCGGCACTTCCGAGCGGCGCGAGCGCATCGACACCGGCATCGATCAGTCGATCCACCAGTGCGCGCAGCACGCCTTCCGCGACCTCGCCCGCCGCATCCATGGGCGTCACCGGATACGCCACTATTCCGGAAATGGGTGTGCTCATCGACACTCTCCGTTCGTCGAGGCCGATCATCTCCCGCGCACCCACCTCGCTCCCATAACCACTGCGCGGACAGTGGCCCTGTGCGGTATCCCTCACTCCCAGAACAGGGGTCGCGGGCGTACTCTCGGGCACGATGGTGATCATGGAATTACGCATCTTCACCGAACCGCAGCAGGGTGCCAGCTACGACACGCTGCTGACCGTTGCCAAAGCCACCGAGGACCTCGGCTTCGACGCGTTCTTCCGGTCCGACCACTACTTGGCGATGGGCGACGGCGACGGTCTGCCAGGACCCACCGATGCCTGGATCACGCTCGCCGGGCTGGCCAGGGAAACCAAGCGGATCCGGCTCGGCACGCTGGTGACCGCGGCGACCTTCCGGCTGCCTGGCCCGCTCGCCATCCAGATCGCTCAGGTGGACCAGATGTCCGGCGGCCGTGTGGAACTCGGCCTCGGCAGTGGCTGGTTCGCCGACGAGCACCGCGCGTACGGCATCCCGTTCCCCGCGGACAAGTTCGCGCGGTTCGAGGAGCAGCTCGCGATCATCACCGGACTGTGGTCGACGAAGCCGGGCGACACGTTCACCTTCGAGGGCACGCACTATCAGCTGACCGACTCCCCCGCGCTGCCCAAGCCGGTGCAGGATCCGGTGCCGGTGCTGATCGGCGGCCACGGCGCGACCAGGACGCCGCGCCTGGCCGCACAGTACGCGACCGAGTTCAACATGCCGTTCTCCTCGATCGAGGACAGCGCCCGCCAGTTCGACCGGGTGCGTGCGGCCGTCGAGGCCCGCGGCCGCCGCAAGGACGATCTCGTCTACTCGAACGCCCTCGTCGCCTGTGTCGGCGCGAACGACGCGGAGGTGGCGCGGCGGGCCGCGGCGATCGGCCGTGAGGTGGACGAGCTGAAGCTCAACGGCTTGGCCGGCTCCCCCGCCGAGGTGGTCGACAAGATCGGCCGCTACGCCGAGATCGGCGCACAGCGCATCTACTTGCAGATCCTCGACCTCGCGGATCTGGACCACCTCGAGTTGATCGCCAGCCAAGTGCAGTCGAGGCTCTGACATGCAAGGCGGACGACCGAGCCGGACGGCACTGGCCACCGCGCGCGCTCGCGCGTACCACCAGATCGCGCCCGATCCTCGGGTCTTCACCGACCCGCTCGCGGTGGCGATCACGGGCCACAGTGCCGACGAACTGACCGACCTCTCTGTCGCGGCCATCGCGGACGCGTCGCCGACGGACGTCGCCTTACAGCGGCTGCGGCGGCTGTCCATCGCGGGCCGGGCGCGCTTCGGTGAGGACACCATCGCCGACGCGGTGGCGAGCGGAGTGCGCCAGGCGGTGATCCTCGGTGCCGGGCTGGACACCTTCGCCTATCGCAACCCACACCAGGAGCTGCGGGTCTTCGAGGTCGATCATCCGTCGACGCAGCTGTGGAAGCGACAGCTGCTCGCCGACGCGGGCATCACCGTCCCGGATTCGCTGACGTTCACCCCGATCGACTTCGAAAATGCCACGCTCGCTTCGGGTTTGGCTGCGGCGGGCTTCGACCGAAGCCAACCCGCCGTGTTCATCTGGCCCGGCGTCGTGATGTATCTGACCCTCGACTCGATCCGGGCAACGCTGCGCTATATCGCCGAACAGGCGACGCCGGTGCGGCTGGTGCTCGACTATCTGTTGCCGTTCGCCGAGGCCGCGCCGGAACTGCGCGCGCAGCTGGAAGTGCGCGCTGCGCGCGTTGCCTCGGTCGGGGAACCGTGGTTGAGCTACTTCACCACCGCCGAGATGGCGGCCGAGCTGCGGGCGGCAGGCTTCGACACGATCGAGGACCATGCGACGCCGGAGGCACTGGCCGGCTATGTCGGTCGCGCCGAGCTCGGTCCGCAGCCGGACATGCTGCACAGCCACCTCATCCGCGCGGGCCGCGGCTGACGGGTCACTCCAGCGGTCTGCTGGTCGGCAGGTTCACGAAGCTGGGTTCGGCCGGATCGAGCCGCAGGTACTGCGGTTTGAGCTCGGTGTTGTTCAGCAGCGGCCGGAAAGCCACTGCCTTGGGCGAGTTTCCGGCGAACACGTCGACGCGCAGCCGGTGGCCCGGCTGGAGCACGGCCTGCACCGGGATGACCGCGATGTCCAGCACGACGGGCTCGCCCGGCGCCACCGGTCGCAGGCTGTCCAGCGTGATCGGGTTGTGCGGCGCGGTGTAGTCGCCGTTGGCCGAGCGGGTGCTCTTCGCCTCGTCGACGGCGCGCATCGACGCGGTGAGCTGTCCGGTGCTGAGCACGGTCGAAGTTCCTTCCGGCGCAACATCGTTCACCGTGGCCGCCCAGTAACCGTCCGTCGCCTCGTGCACGGCGTTGAGGTGCAGGTTGATCGGGCCGGAGATGATCGTCTGCGCGCCGACGGGTGCGCTGGTGAAGGTCAGCGCGTTACGTTCGGCGATGCGAGAATCCTTGGCGCACATGTCGAGCACCGCGGTCATCCCGGCGGCGCCCTGCGCGGTGTCGCGGGAGCACACGGTGGTGAGGCCGGGGGTGACGGTCAGGGTGCGCTGCTCGTCGGGCTTCGTCGCCGACAGCGAACCGTCGTACCCGCTGTCCGCGGTGCCGCTGGGTGTCGCGGTGAGATAGACCCGGCGATGGGTGGTGTCGGGCTGCGGGAACTCGTCGAGGGTGACCCAGCCACCGCCCTGCTCCCACACCGTCACCGGACCGAACTCGCCGATGCCGTGATCAATGTTCTTGAGCCACTTGTCGAACCACACCCGCTGCAGCACCTCCAGCCGCGGCGGGCCGCCCGGCACGCCGGTCCCCGCACCGGGGTTCGCGTGGTAGGTGTCGCCGACCACCAGTCGTTTCTCGTTGGCGGCCAACGGGATCGCGTTGAACAGCGTGGTGGCGCTGTTGGCGAAGATGTCGTGCCAGCCGCCATAAACGAAGGTGGGCACGGTGATTCGATCCGGATGCCCGAGAATGCCCTTGCGGAAATCGCTGTCGCGGTCGAGCGCGGCGGCCAGGGTCGGCGGGATATCGGCGAGCGACGGCGTGAGCAGCGCCTGGATCAGCAGGTCGTAGTTGGTGGACGGGTCGGCAACGCGGTCGCGGAACCACCGCCAGTCGAAGGTGCCGTTCAGCATCGACCGCATGTCGGGGATCAGCTTCAGCTGGTTGACATTGCTCAACCACATCGGCAGGAAGGTGGCGCCGATGCCGCCGCCAGGAGCGACGACGTCGCGCATGAGGTCGCTGCCCGGCTCCACCGGGAAGATGGCTTTCAGTGCGGGCGGGGCGTTTTCGGCCGCGCGGAGCTGGTTGATGCCCGCGTAGGAGCCGCCGCTCATCCCGATCTTGCCGTTCGACCACGGTTGGGTCGAGGCCCAGTCGATCACCTCGCGGGTGTCCAGCTGCTCGCGGGCGCCGAGGGTGTCCCAGGTGCCCTGGGAGAAGCCGGTGCCGCGCACGTCGGCGACGACCAGCGTGTAGCCGCTGCGGATCAGGCTGCGGTCGATGCCGAGCATGGTCGGCACGGTCCCGCCGTCGAGCGCGTGTAGCAGGTCCTCGAAGCCGCTGAACGGTGTCCCCGATAGGTTCACCCGGCGGAGCAGATCGAGCGCGAGCGGTTGCAGGCCGGGCACGGCCATCGCCGAATCGACCAGGTTCGACAGCAATTTGGTGTACGGGGTGAGATTCACGATGGTCGGCAACGGCTGCGGCGCCACGGTGCCTGCCGCATCGGCCGGGCGGTATACGTTCGCCTTGAGGACGACCCCGTCGCTCATCCGGATCGGGACATCCCAGTCGATGTGCACGTCCGCGTAATCCTGGGGGCCGTCGTGCAGCGCGGTCCATTGTTCGCGTTGGGTCTCGACGCGGGATTCGGCCGACGCGGTAGGTGTCGCAAATCCACCGCCAACGACAACGATCGTCAGCGCGGTCGCCACTCGGGTCACACAGACAAGGCGTTGTGCCACTTGATACCGCGAAAGCATTCTTCTCCTCGACCGATGTGCCGCATGTTGATTGGGTTCCGCAGGATCGAGGTGACAACATAGCAATCCATTCGCTAATTACTGGGAGGTACGGCCCGGTCGGTTTGTCGTCGAGGCGGATTGCGTTGCGCTATATCGCATTTGCCCGATTTTTCGCCGATAGATACCGCGCGGTTGGATTTAAGAATTCCGGATCCGCGCAATCCAGCGCTGTTCACCCGAGAGCCGCCATACCGTTGCCGAAATCAGCGCGAATCATGGCGCCTGGGCCTACGTTGGTCCCATGACGCCGCTGCAGCGCTACATCGCGGAAGAAATCGCCGCCGATCACGCCGACGGACTGCTGAACCGGCGCGAAGCGCTACGCCGATTGGGCCTCCTCGGGTTCGGAGTGCCCGCGGCCGTCGCGCTGCTCGCCGCCTGCGGCGGTGACGACACCGACCGGCCCGCCGCGACGCAAACCGCCACCGCGCCACCGCCTTCCGCGCCACCGGGAACGAGCACTGCGGTGCCGACCACCCCGATCAGCTTCGCGGGCACCGACAATCGCGCATTGCAAGGTGCGTGGGCCGCGGCCGCACAGCCCCGTGGCGCCGTCCTCGTCGTGCACGAGAACAAGGGTCTCACCGACCACATCCGTTCGGTCACCGGACGATTCGCCGGTGCGGGATACTCCGCGCTCGCCGTCGATCTGCTCTCGGCGAAGGGCGGCACCGCCGCCTTCACCGACCCGGCGGCCGCGACCGCCGAACTCAGCAACACCCCGCAGGACCAGTTCATCGCCGACCTGCGCGCCGGACTCGACGAGCTCGGCCGCCGGGTGCCTGGCAAGAAGATCGGCGCCACCGGATTCTGCTTCGGCGGCGGCCTGGTCTGGTTGCTGCTCGCCTCAGGTCCGTCCGCGCTCGCGGCCGCGACACCGTTCTACGGTCCCTTCCCCGACGGCGGCGACCTGAGCCGCTCGAAGGCCGCCGTCCTCGGCGTGTACGCGGCCAAGGACGCGCGCGTCGACGCCTCCCGCCCGGCCGCCGAGGCGGCGCTCAACCGGACCGGCAATCCGCACGAGATCTGGGTGGCGCCGGACGCCGACCATGCCTTCTTCAACGACACCGGCCAGCGCTACGCACCGGTCGCCGCCACCGAGGCATGGACCAAGGTATTGGCTTGGTACGGCACGCATCTGGGCTGAACTCGGCGGCGCGCAGGGATCAAGAAGCCTGGTCGCCGAGTGCGACGTCGCGGCAGGCCTCCAGCAGCGGATGCAGCCGTTCCATGGCATTGCTGCGCACCGCGAGCACGGTGGGCAGCGCGAGCACACCCGGCGTACACAACGGCAGGAACGCCACCCGGCTGCTGCGCAACAGCCTGGCGTGCGGCGCGTAGAGGACCGTCCACCCGACGGCCCCCGCGCCGAGCGCGGCCAGCGTGTCCTGGATCGAGATCTGTTCGGGCCCGAGAATCGGCTCGAAACCCGAGTTCTTGCACGCGGCGAGCACGAGATCGTCGAGCAGCGCGTTGTTCTGGCGGTTGGTCAGGTACAGCGGAAGCTCAGCGAGCTCGGCAAGATCGACGCAGCGCTCCGCGGCCGAGGGATGATCGGCGGGCAGTGCGACAACCAGTTCGTCGTGCCAGACCGGGATCTGGCGCACCCCCTCGGGCGCCGCGACCTCGCCGCGCAAGAACGCCGCGTCCCACTCGTGTTCGGAAACCTTGCGCAGCCGCTGCCCGAGGGCGGCCGACGTCAACTCCACCCGGATGCCCGGCGCGCGCTGTTTCAGCGCGACGAGCAACCGCTCCAGTCGCTCGCCCATGCCGCGGCTGGTGCCGATCCGTAACACGGTCGGACTCTCCGTCAGGAACTCGGTGACGCTGGCCCGCGCACGTCGTTCCGCGGCAAGCACCTTCTTGGCCGCAGGCAGGAACGCCGCCCCGGCCTCGGTGAGGCGGACGTGCCGTGGCGAACGTTCCAGCAGCACCACGCCGAGCTCACGTTCGAGCCTGCCGAGCTGCTGACTCACTGACGACTGCACGATCATCAGTCGTTCCGCCGCCCTGCCGAAATGTAGTTCCTCGGCGACAGCGACGAAGTATCTCAGTTGACGAAGCTCCATGACCTCTCAACGGGGTTCGGTGAACAAGAATGGGGGTCAGGCTACAGACCTTGCCACACAACCAAACCACATGGCTTCTTCCCCGCGCGTCGCGCGGAGATCTGGTGGAGTCCTGGACGACAATGAACAACCCCGCCGTCCACACTCGATACCGTCGGAGGCAGCCATGCGTAACGCCATCGCCGCGGCGAAACGTGGTCGCGTGGTGTGCGTCTCGCTCACCGTGGTGTTGACCGTCGGCGTGCTCGCCGGCTGCGGCGCCGGCGGCGGCCCCGCGCTCACCGGTGCGCCGGGCCCTGCGCTCAGCACCGCGCCGAGCCAACCCGCCGGTTCGCCGGACCTCGGGACGGCCGAAGAGATCGCGCACGGGATCGATGTGCCATGGGGGCTGACCTTCCTTCCCGGTGGCGACGCGTTGATCGCGGAGCGCAATACCGGACGGATCCTGCGGATCACCGCTGGGCGCGCGCCGGAACAGGTGTATGAGGTGCCCGGTGTCGTCGCGCGGGGCGAAGGCGGGCTGCTCGGCCTTGCGGTGTCGCCGCAGTACGCCGAGAACCCGTACGTCTACGCCTATTTCACGGCCGAGAACGACAATCGGATCATCCGGTTCCGGGCCGGCGGTCCGCCGGAGCTCCTCTTCGGCGGAATCGCCAAGGCAGGCAACCACAACGGCGGCCGGATCGCGTTCGGACCCGACGGCATGCTGTACGTCGGCACCGGTGACGCGGGACAGACCGCGCGTGCGCAGGATCCGGCGAGCCCCAACGGGAAGATTCTGCGCCTGACGCCCGAAGGACAACCCGCGCAGGGCAATCCGAACCCGGGATCGCCGATGTACAGCCTCGGCCATCGCAACGTGCAGGGGCTCGCCTGGGACCGCGCGGGGCGGCTGTTCGCGGCGGAGTTCGGCCAGAACCGGTTCGACGAGATCAACCTGATCGAGCCGGGCCGAAACTACGGCTGGCCCACCGTCGAAGGCAACGGCGGCGCCGATCGCGGCTACACCGATCCCTTGGTGACATGGACGACCGCCGAGGCGTCGCCCTCGGGAATCGCGATCGCCGGGGACACCATGTACGTGGCCGCATTGCGTGGCGAACGGCTGTGGACCGCGCCCGTGCGCGACGGCAAGGCCGGTACGCCACGAGATGTCCTGCAAGGCAGCTACGGTCGGCTGCGCACGGTGGCGGTGGCGCCCGACGGCGCGCTCTGGGTCACCACCTCCAACACCGATGGCCGCGGCACGATTCGCCCCGGCGACGACCGCATCCTGCGCTTCCCCGCCCGGTGACGACGCGGCAATCACCGCGCCGCTCAGTCGAATACCGGCGGCCGCACCGGTCGCCCGAGCCGCCAGACCGCGAATGTCAGTGGCACACCGGGCCGATAGGCCAGATGGGTGACCGACGGTGCGTCGAGCACCTGGAGATCCGCTCGTGCGCCGACGCCGACGATGCCGACATCGTCGCGCCGCAATGCCCGCGCACCACCCGCAGTCGCGGCATAGACCGCCTCCGCCACCGAAAGTCCCATCTGCAGCACCGCGGTCGCGACACAGAACGCCATCGACGTGGTGTACGAACTGCCCGGGTTGGCATTGGTGGCCAGCGCCACCGTTGCCCCCGCGTCCAGCAGCGCGCGGGCAGGCGCCAGCCGCTGCCTGGTCGACAGATCACAGGCGGGCAGCACGGTGGCGACGGTGTCGGAGGACGCGAGTGCCTCGATGTCGTTGTCGCTGAGATACGTACAGTGATCCACGCTCGCCGCGCCGTGGCGCACCGCCAATTGCACGCCGGCCCCGGCACCGAGCTGATTGCCGTGCACCCGCAGCCCTAGTCCACGCGCCTGCGCCGCACGCAGCACCTTCTCCGACTGTGCCTCGTCGAAAGCGCCTGTCTCGCAGAAGACATCGGCCCACCGCACGTGCGGCGCGACCGCGTCCAGCATCTCGCCGCACACCAGGTCCACGTACGCGTCGGCGTCCATGCCCGCGGGCACCAGGTGCGCGCCGAGGAATGTGACCTCGTCGGCGACCGATGCCGCGAGCCGGGCCGAGCGGAGTTCGTCGGCGACGGTGAGCCCGTAGCCGGTCTTGGTTTCCACGCAGGTGGTGCCTTGGCGCTGCGCCTCGGTGAGATGGCGGGCCAGGTTGGCGGCGAGGGTCTCGTCCGAGGCCGCCCGCGTGGCGGCGACGGTGGTCGCGATGCCGCCTGCGCGGTACGGCCTGCCTGCCATCCTCGCCTCGAATTCGGCGGTGCGATCACCGGCGAAGACGAGATGGGTGTGGCTGTCCACCCATCCTGGTAGCGCCGCCCTGCCGCCGACATCGATCCGATCGTCGGCCGCAGGCGCCGCCGATGCGGGTCCGACCCACGCGAAGCGCTCGCGTTCGAGCACCACCGCTGCGTCGCGCAGCGGGCCGTCCTCGGTGTTGGTTGTGAGTTCGCCGATACCGGTGATCAGGGTCGACACAGTGCCTCGATCTCCTCTCGCAGCACGATTTCCGGATGGTCCACCCGAAGGTGGCGATGGTCGGAGACGACGGGACGGCCCGCGACCAGCACCGCGCGCACGTCGCTCGCGGTCGCGGCGAACAGCGCGGCGGCGGGCGCGGTGCCCGCGGTGCGGATCGAATCCAGGTCGATGGTGACCAGGTCGGCCGCGGCGTCCTGCGCGATCCGGCCGACCTTGGGCCAGCCGATCGACGCGTGATCTGTTGCGGCGCGATACAACTCGGCCGGGGTGAACCGGCCGCGGGCCCGGCTGGCCAACCGCTCGTCGAGTTCGAGAGCGCGCCATTCCTCGAAGGCGTCGATCACGGCGTGGCTGTCGGTGCCGAGGCACAGGCCGACCCCGGCGTCCGCGAGCGCCCGCGCCGGGCCGATGCCGTCGCCGAGATCGCGCTCGGTGGTGGGGCAGAAACACGCGCGGGTGCCGCTGTCGGCGAGCAGTCCGATATCGGCGTCGGTGAGGTGGGTGGCATGCACGGCGACCGTCTGCGGGCCGAGCAGGCCGGCCTCCGCCAGCAGTGCCGAGGGTGTACGGCCGTGCGCCGCAAGACAATCAGCGTTCTCCGCGGGCTGCTCGGACAGGTGCACGTGCACCGGCTTGCCGTCGGCCGCGGCCGCCACCACCGACAGTGCGTCGGCGGGCACCGCACGCACGGAGTGGGCGGCGACGCCGGTCCGGACCAGGTCCGGTTTCGGCGTGAACGCGGCGGCGCGCTCGGCCCATTTCTCGGCGGTGCCGTCACTGAACCGGAGCTGGTGCTCCCCCAGCTCGACGCCGAATCCGCCTGCCAGATAACACGTATCGAGCAGCGTGAGCCGGATGCCCGCGTCGTCGGCGGCGGCCGCGAGCGCCGCGCTCATCGCGTTGGCGTCCGCATAGGGCGTACCGCCTGGCGCGTGATGCAGGTAGTGGAACTCGCCGACGCTGGTGTACCCGGCCAGCACCATCTCGGCGTACACCGCGCGGGCCAGCCGATAGTACGAGTCCGGATTCAGCTGCGCGGCAACGGCATACATCCGCTCCCGCCAGGTCCAGAAGGTGCCTTGATCGTGCTGGGTGCGGCCACGCAGTGCCCGATGGAACGCGTGCGAATGCGCGTTGGCGAAGCCGGGGATCGTCAAACCGGGCAACACCGTGCCCGTGCGCTCCGTCCCGGCGCGCACCGACCCGATCGTGCCGCCACGTACCTCGATCGTCACCCCGGCGGCGAGACCGTCCGGCAGCCAAGCGTATTCGGCCCAGTAGACGCTCATGGCTGCACCTCGCCGGCGCTCGGCTCCGTCATGCCGACAACTCCGCCAGCACCCGCGCCAGACTCTGCGCACCGCTCTCGACGTCGGCGGGCTCGGCGAATTCCTCCGGCGCGTGGCTGATCCCGGTGGGGTTGCGCACATACAGCATGCCGGAGGGCACATGCCCGGCGAGGATGCCCGCATCGTGCCCGGCGCCGGTGGGCAGCGCGGGCACGCCGCCGAGCACGTCGTCCATCCGCCGCCGCAGGGTTTCGTCGAAAACGACGTCGTCCGAATAGGACTCCTCGGTGACGGTGAGCGTGCAGCCTTCCGCCGCGGCGGCCTCATGCGCCGCGGCGGTGATGTCCTCGACCAGTGCCGCGGTGCGTCCGTCCCCGGCGACCCTGGCGTCGAGCCACAGATCCACCGTTGACGCGATGACGTTCGTGCCGCCGGGCGTCGGCACCAGCCTGCCGACCGTCGCCCGCGCATCCGACATGGCGGCGGCGGCCCTACGGGCGGCGGCCACCACCGTCGCGGCGGGCAACATCGGATCGTGCCGGTCGGTGAGCCGGGTGGCACCCGCGTGATTGCCCTGACCGGCGAACGAGAACCGGTACCGGCCGTGCGCGATGATGCTGCTTCCGGTCGCGATCGCGCTGTCCAGGTCGATCAGCCCGCGGCCCTGCTCCACGTGCAGCTCCACGAAACACCCGATCTGGGCCAAAGATTCGGGGTCGGCGCCGAAGCGCTTCGGATCGTGTCCCGCCTTCACGGCCGCCTCGGCCAGGGTGATGCCCTCGGCGTCGCGCAGCGCGCGGGCCTTGTCGGGATCGATGGCACCGGTGAGCAGCCGAGAGCCGAGGCACGGCACGCCGAAGCGGCCGCCCTCCTCCTCCGCGAACACCAGCAGCGCGAGCGGCTTGGCCGGCGTGAAACCCTGCTCCCGCAGGATCTCCAGCGCCGCAAGCCCGCTGGCCACGCCGAGCGGCCCGTCATAGGCGCCGCCGCCGGGCACCGAGTCGAGATGACTGCCGGTGACCACCGCGCCGGTGCCTGGACTTCCCCACCAAGCCCAGATATTGCCGTTGCGGTCGGTGTTCACGTCGAGCCCGCTGTGCAGTGCCTGGTCGATGAACCAGTCGCGCATCTCGAAATCGGCGTAGTCGTAGACGTGCCGCGAGTAGCCGCCGCGCCGGGAATCGCGCCCGACGCCGGCGATTTCGTTCATCAGCTGATTCACGCCCACGGCGTCGTCACTCCCGTTCTGCCGTGTGCACGGCTGGTCACTGCGCCTCGTGCATGGGGATGCGGACGCCGCGCTCGGCGGCCACCTCGTTGGCGCGTTCGTAGCCCGCGTCCACGTGCCGGATCACGCCGGTGCCGGGATCGTTGGTGAGCACCCGCTCGATCTTCTGTGCCGCAAGCGCGGTGCCGTCGGCCACACACACCTGGCCTGCGTGGATCGAGCGGCCGATGCCGACGCCGCCGCCGTGGTGGATGGAGACCCAGGTGGCGCCCGACGCGGTGTTGAGCATGGCGTTGATCAGCGGCCAGTCCGCGATCGCGTCGGAGCCGTCGGCCATCGACTCGGTCTCGCGGTACGGCGACGCGACGCTGCCGGAATCGAGATGGTCGCGGCCGATCACGATCGGCGCGCTGAGCTCGCCGTTGGCCACCATCTCGTTGAAGCGCAGCCCGGCCCGGTGCCGCTCGCCGTAGCCGAGCCAGCAGATGCGCGCCGGAAGTCCTTGGAAGGCAACGCGTTCGCTCGCCATCCTGAGCCAGCGGCGCAGCGACTCGTTCTCCGGGAACAGCTCGATCATGGCCTGGTCAGTGGCCGCGATGTCCTTCGGGTCACCCGAGAGCGCCGCCCAGCGGAACGGTCCCTTGCCCTCGCAGAACAGCGGCCGGATGTAGGCGGGCACGAAGCCCGGGAAATCGAAAGCGCGCTCGCAGCCGCCGAGTTTGGCCTCGCCGCGCAGCGAGTTGCCGTAGTCGAAGACCTCGGCGCCGCGGTCGAGGAAGCCGAGCATGGCCCCGACGTGCTCGGCCATCGACTCGCGGGCCCGATCGGTGAACTCGTCCGGCTTCTTCGCCGCGTAGTCGGCCCAGTCCTCGACGGCGATGCCGCGCGGTAGGTAGGCCAGCGGGTCGTGCGCGGAGGTCTGGTCGGTGACGATGTCGGGGTCGAGGCCGATCTCGAGCAGCTTGGGCAGCAGCTCGGCGGCGTTGCCGATCAGGCCGACGGACAACGCCTTTCGCTGCCTGCGCGCGTTGGACACCCGGATCACCGCGTCGTCGAGGTCGTTGGCGATCTCATCGAGGTAGCGTTCCTGCACCCGCCGCTCGGCACGGGCCCGATCGCACTCGATCACCAGCGCCACACCGTCGTTCATGGTGACCGCGAGCGGCTGCGCGCCGCCCATGCCGCCGAGACCCGCGGTCAGCGTGAGCGTGCCCGCCAGCGAACCGCCGAAGCGCTTGTCCGCGATCGCCGCGAACGTCTCGTAGGTGCCCTGCAGGATGCCCTGGGTGCCGATGTAGATCCACGAGCCTGCGGTCATCTGGCCGTACATGGTGAGGCCCAGCGATTCGAGCCTGCGGAACTCCGGCCAATTCGCCCAGTCACCAACGAGATTCGAGTTGGCGATGAGCACCCGCGGCGCCCACTCGTGCGTGCGGAACACCCCGACCGGCTTGCCCGACTGCACCAGCAGCGTCTCGTCGGCCTCCAGCGTGGTCAGGCACCGGGTGATCGCGTCGAAGCTGGCCCAGTCCCTGGCCGCCTTCCCGGTCCCGCCATACACCACCAGATCCTGCGGCCGCTCGGCCACTTCCGGATCCAGATTGTTGTGCAGCATCCGCATCGCGGCCTCGGTCTGCCAGTTCTTCGCGGTGAGCTGCGCTCCCCGCGCCGCCCGCACTACCCGACTCATACCAACCTCCAATAGATTCCGGCCGCGAGCAAGGCCTGGCCGCGGCAGCTTTCGTCGAACCCCGCCGTCATGACTCGTTCGACGAGCCGAGGTGGGGGTGCACTGCTCGAGTGAGGGCGCCGGAGCGGATCAGCGCCTCGGCGGCGGCGATCTCGGGCGCGAGGTGCCGGTCCGGGCCGGGGCCATCGACGGTGTCGCGCAACAGGGCGCGGGCCGCTTCGGTGGCCGGACCGGGCTGCAGCGGGGCGCGGAAGTCCAATGCGCGTGCCGCGGTGAGGTATTCGATCGCGAGCACGGTGGTCAGTCCGTCGACCGCGGTGCGCAGTTTGCGCGCGGCCGACCAGCCCATCGAGACGTGGTCCTCCTGCATCGCGCTGCTCGGGATCGAGTCCACCGACGCGGGCACGGCGAGGCGCTTGAGCTCGCTCACCACGGCGGCCTGGGTGTACTGGGCGATCATGTGCCCGGAGTCGACGCCGGGATCGCCCGCCAGGAACGGCGGAAGTCCGTGCGAGCGTGCGACATCGAGCATCCGGTCGGTGCGGCGCTCGGCCATGCTCGCCACGTCGGCGACCGGGATGGCCAGGAAGTCGAGCACATAGGCGACCGGGGCGCCGTGGAAATTGCCGTTGGACTCCAGCCTGCCGTCGCCGAGCACCACGGGATTGTCGATGGCGGACGCCAATTCGCGTTCGGCGACCAGCTCGGCGTGCGTGACCGTGTCACGGGCCGCGCCGTGCACCTGCGGTGCGCACCGCAGCGAGTACGCGTCCTGCACCCGATTGCAGTCCGGCCCACGGTGACTCGCCACGATCGCGGACCCGGCGAGGGCGGCGCTGATCCGCGCGGCCGACCTGGCCTGGCCGGGGTGCGGGCGCAGCGCCTGCAGGTCGGCGGCGAACACCCGGTCGGTGCCGAGCAGCGCCTCGACGCTCATGGCCGCGGTGATGTCGGCGACGTCGAGCAGCATGGTGAGGTCGGCGAGCGCGAGCACCAGCATGCCGAGCATGCCGTCGGTGCCGTTGGTCAGCGCGAGCCCTTCCTTCTCGGCGAGCACGACCGGCTTGATGCCGTTGTCGCGCAACGCCGTTGCCGCGTCCATGACAGTGCCGTCCGCGTCGGTGACCTCGCCCTCGCCCATCAGCGCGAGCGCCACCGCGGCCAGCGGCGCGAGGTCGCCGGAACACCCGAGCGAGCCGTACTCGTGCACGATCGGGGTGATGTCGGCGTTGATCAGCGCGGCCAGGGTGGCCGCGGTCTCCGGGCGGATGCCGGTGTGGCCGGTGGCCAGGGTGCGCAGGCGCAGCACCATCAGCGCGCGCACCACCTCGCGCTCGACCGGGCGGCCCGCGCCCGCCGCGTGCGAGCGGATCAGCGAGCGCTGCAGCGCGACCCGGCTCTCCGGCGGGATGTGCCGGGTCGCCAGCGCGCCGAAGCCGGTGGAGACGCCGTAGGTCGGCACGGTGGCCGCGGCCAGTTCCTCGACGTGTTCGCGTGCCGCGGCCAGCCGCTCCTCCGTAGCCTTACTCAAATGGACCTTCGCGCCGAGGCGCGCGACGGCGACGACGCGCTCTCCCGTCAACGGTCCATCGAGTGCCACGGTCGGTAGCTGTGCAGTGTCCGGCATGGGCTCCATTCCACCGTCGCGGCGGGCAGTGGAGAATGAGGGCGAGGCCGATTCTGTCTGATATCCAAGACACGCCGAGGAGATGGCATGGGAACGAGCAGTGACGTCCCGGCGTTGCGCCGTGGTTTGGCGGTATTGCAACTGCTGGCGGGCCGGGCAGGGCCGATCTCCGCCTCGACCATCGCACGGGAACTCGACCTGCCGCGATCCACCACCTATCACCTGCTCGGCGAGCTGGAAGCGGCCCGCTTCGTGACCCGCCTGCCCAGCGAACGCCGCTACGGCCTCGGCATCGCCGCGTTCGAACTCGGCTCCGCCTACCTGCGCCACGATCCGCTCGAACGCCTGGCCGGGCCGCTGCTGCGGGAACTGGTCGAGGAGGTCGGGCACAACGCACACCTCGGCGTGCTGCATGGCAACGAGCTGCTGTACTTGATCAAGGAGCGGCCGGTGCGGCCGGAAACCTTGGTCACCGGGGTCGGCGTGCGGCTACCCGCACACCTCACCGCGTGCGGTCGCGCGATCCTCGCCCATCTCCCCGCCGCACAGATCCGTGCGCTGTTCCCGTCGGCGTCGTCGTTCGTCCGGCGCACCGAGCGCGGGCCGAATTCCCTTGCGGCACTGCGTTCTATCTTGGCGACCGAGCTCCGGCGCGGTTGGGCCTGCGAGGACGGCCATGTCACTCCCGGCTACGCCTCGGTCGGATACCCCGTCTTCGACCACAACCAGCGACCGATCGCGGCGATCAGCGTGACGCTGCGCCATCACTGCGAAACCATCCCGTGCCCCGCGGACTGGGCGCCGTTGGCCGTCCGGGTTCGAGCCACCGCGGACAGCCTCACGCAGCGCATCGGCGGGCGCACCGGGTAGGTCTTGGAGAGCTAGAGCTTGCGGCCAACGCCGCCCCACGCGGCGGACTCGGCCTCGGTCTCGTCGGTATGCCACCGGTTGACCGGGACGATGCCGGGTTCGACGAGCTCGAGGTTCTTGAAGACTTCGCGGATCTGGTCAACGGTGCGTACATAATAGGGAACCGCACCGGTCTTGGCGTAGTACTCCTGCAATCGGACCAGTCGGCTGTCCTCAGTGGTGCCCTCGTACATCGCGAAATAACTTCCGGACGGAATGGCATCTATCAACGCGCCAGTGATACGCAGAACGTCGTCCCACGTTCGCGCGTGTCCGAGAACTCCCATGAACATGACCGCAAGCGGTTTGTTGAAGTTGAGAATGTTGCGCGCTTCAGCAATTATCTGATCGGGATCGTGGAAATCGGCCTCGACGAGCGCGGTGACACCTTCGTCTGTGGTATTGACCAACAATGCGCGTGCATGTGCAAGGACAAGCGGATCGTTGTCCACATAAACGATCTTGGATTCCGGCGCGACACCCTGCGCGACCTCGTGAGTGTTCTGCATCGTCGGCAGTCCGGTGCCGATATCGAGGAACTGCCGGATGCCCGCATCGGCCGCGATATAGCGCACCACGCGGATCAAGAATCTTCGCGATTGTCGCGCCATAACACCGATATCAGGAAACACCGACGTCCCGGACTCCCCAGCTATTCGATCGACTTCATAAAAGTCCTGGCCGCCGAGCCAGTAGTTCCAGATTCGAGCGGAATGGGGCACATCGGTGCGGATCAAACGATCGGTTTCGCGGACCATGACGCGGCTCCTCGAGATGGGACGTGCGGCTGACTGTACAAGCGACCAGACTGCCGTGTCGGGCAATTCGGAGATAAACACCAAACAGTCACATCGGACACGAGCCTTGTGACCGGACGAGCGCACGGAAACTGTTGCTCCTCCAGCGTCGGCGGCCTGGACACTCTACATCCGCCGACCGGAGGCGACTCCGGGGTGACTGACAACACCTCTAGATAGATTGTGCACAACTTAATTGTGGACTACGTTGTTGGACATGACCGACCACCTCACCCTCGATGAGCAGATCTGCTTCCCGCTCTACGCGGCATCGCGGGCGATGACCGCGGTCTACCGGCCGAAACTGGAACGGCTGGGCCTCACCTATCCGCAGTACTTGGTGATGCTGGCGCTGTGGGAACGCGACGGGCGTAGCGTCGGCGACGTGTGCCACGCGCTCGCGCTGGACTCCGGCACGCTGTCTCCGCTGCTCAAGCGGCTCGAGGCGGCGGGCCTCGTGCGGCGCCAACGCTCGACGGCCGACGAACGTCGCGTCGACATCCAGCTCACCGACCGCGGGCGCGCACTGCGCGACGAAGCCCGCGGCATTCCCGACGAAATGGCCGTGGCCTGCGGCCTTTCCATGGACGAATTCCTCGCGCTGCGCAGCACCCTGCGGCGCCTGACCGATTCGCTCATGGCCTTTCCCGCCCCGCCGGCTACGCCGGCTGCCATCCCCGAAGATCAGCTGAACGAAGGAGAAGAGCCATGAAGATCCTGTACACCGCCGAGGCGCTGGCGACCGGCGACGGGCGCAACGGACACGCACGCAGCACCGACGGCAAGGTCGACGTCATCCTGGCCACCCCCAAGGAGATGGGCGGCAGCGGCGAGGGCACCAACCCCGAGCAGCTGTTCGCGGCGGGCTACGCGGCCTGTTTCCACTCGGCCCTGCGACTGGTCGGCAAGCAGGCCAAGGCGAACATCGACGACTCCGCCGTCGGCGCGCGCGTCGGCATCGGACCCAACGATGCGGGTGGGTTCGGTCTCGCGGTGACCCTCGAGGTGTCGCTGCCCCACCTGTCCCGCGAGGACGCACAAGCCTTGGCCGACAAGGCACATCAGGTGTGCCCGTACTCCAACGCCACCCGCGGCAACATCGACGTCGACGTCGTCCTCGCCGAAGACTGAACGGAGAAGCCATCATGCGTGCGGTAGTCATCGAGAGTTTCGGCGAGCCCAAAGACGTGCTGACCACTGCGGATCAGCCCCTGCCCGAGCCCGGCGAGGGTCAGGTGCGGATCGAGTTGATCCTGGCGCCGATCCACAATCACGACCTCGCCACGGTGCGTGGCGTCTATGGATACAAGCCGTCGCTGCCCGCGATCCCCGGCACGGAGGCCGTTGGGCGGATCGACGCGCTCGGCCCCGGCGTCACCGGTCTGACTGTGGGCCAGCGCATTGCGGTGTCCGGCGCCCAGCAGGTGTGGGCCGAGTACTTCGTCGCCAAGGCCGCGTCGGTCGTGCCGGTGCCGGACACGGTCCCCGACGAGACCGCGGCCCAGCTGCTGGCCATGCCGCTCAGCGCGCTCATGCTGCTCGAGGATCTCGACGTCGCGCCTGGCGAATGGATTGCCATCAACGCGGCCAACGGCGCTGTCGGACGGCTCGTCAATGTGCTTGCGCGGCAACGGGATATCAACGTGTTGAACCTGGTGCGCGGGCCGAAGTCGGTCGAGGCATTGCGCGCGGCCGGCTTCGAGCCGGTCATCGACACCGAGGCCGATGGCTGGGTCGAGGCGGCCAAGGCCGCGACATCGGGCGCGCCGATCGTGCGCGTCGTCGATCAGGTGGCAGGCAAGGCAGGCAGCGCCGCACTGGATCTGCTCGCCGCCAAGGGGCAGTTCATCTCGTTCGGCGCACTGTCCGGGCAGCCGCTGACGCTCAACCCTGGCACCCTCATCTTCAAAGAGGCAGTGGTCAAGGGTTTCTGGGGCTCGACGCGGGGCAAGGAGGCCACTCCCGAGGAGCTCCGGCGGCTCATCGGCGAGCTGGTGACCGCGGCGGCCCAGGGTGTCCTGCGGCTCGAGATCGAGGCCACCTATCCCCTGGAGCAGGCGGCCGACGCGGCTGTGGCCACCGAAACTCCCGGGCGCAGTTCGAAGATCGCGTTGGCGCCGAAGGTGTGACGCGCGCCTGAACTGACGCGAGCCTGAACTACGGGCGCAGTTCGAGAACGGCCATGGCGGCATTGTGACCTGGAATGCCGCTGACGCCGCCGCCTCGGACTGCGCTCGCGCCGCACAATAGGACGTTGCGGTGGCCGGTCGCCACACCCCACCGCGAGGACGGGTCGGTGTCGGCGTCGTCGGCCTGGAACGGAAACGCCAAGTCGCGGTGGAAGATGTGACCGCCGGGCAGGCCGACCTCACGCTCGAGATCGAGCGGAGTCTTCGCCTCCAGGCATGGCTCGCCGTTCGCGTCCACCGCGAGGCAGTCGCTGATCGGCTCGGCGAGCACCGAATCCAGTTGCGCAAGAGTTGCTTTCACCAGTGCCTCCTTGGCGGCGACCGGATCCTTCGCGAAAAGCTTTGCCGGTGTGTGCAACCCGAACAACGTCAGCGTGTGCGCCCCTTGCGCGGCCAACTCCGGCGACAGGATCGACGGGTCGGTCAGCGTGTGGCAGTAGATCTCCGACGGCGGCGCGGACGGTATCCGGCCGATCGCCGCCTCGCCGTACGCCCGATCCAGCTGGGCGTAGGACTCGCCGATGTGAAAGGTCCCCGCGAACGCCTCTGTCGGGTCGACCGCGGCATCACGCAACCGCGGCAAGCGCCGCAGCAACATGTTGACCTTCAGTTGCGCCCCTTCGGGTTTCGACGACTCCGGCGCGCCGAGCAGCCCCGCCAGCTCGTGCGACGCCGCGTTCACCAGAACATAGCCCGCGCCCACCGCCCCACCCGCATACCGCACTTCGGCACTACTACCGTCGGTCTCGATCGCGGTCACCTCGCAGTCGGTCACGATCTCCGCACCGGCGGTGCGCGCGGCCCCGGCCAGCGCGTCGGTGAGCGCGCCCATGCCACCGACCGGAACATCCCAGTCGCCGGTCCCGCCGCCGATCACGTGGTAAAGGAAGCACCGGTTCTGCCGCAGCGTCGCATCATGTGCGTGGGTGAACGTGCCGATCAACGCATCGGTGAGCACCACCCCACGCACCGTGTCGTCGGCGAACTCCGACTCGATGGTCTCCCCGAGCGGCCGCTTGAACAGCGCCGTCCACGCCACCGGATCATCGACGACCCGCTCCAGCTCGGCCCTCGACGGCAACGGCCGCGTCAACGTGGGAAACACCCGCTCGGCCAACCGCCCGGTCATCCCGTAAAACCGTTGCCACGCAACAAAATCCCGATCCGAACCGGTCAGCTCGACAAAGCTCGCCCTGGTCCGCGCTTCCGACCCGGTATCGACAAGCAGCCCACCCGAGCCCACCGGTGTATACGACGAAATCCGCCGCCGCCGTGTCGCGAACCGCAGCCCCAATTCCTCGACAATCTGCCGGGGCAGCAAACTCACCAAATACGAATACCGGGACAACCGTGCGTCCACCCCGTCGAAGACCCGCGCCGACACCGCGGCGCCGCCGGTATGCCCCTGCCGCTCCATGACCAGCACCGACCGCCCGGCCCGCGCCAGGTACGCGGCGGCCACCAATCCATTGTGGCCACCCCCCACAATCACCACGTCATACGACGACCGCGTCGGCTCCATTCGTCCTCGATAGCACGAATCCCCACCACCCGGCACAGATACCGCCGAGAACACGACACTGCGCGCACGGCATCGACACGCGAAGACCCCGTCCGGCCGTCGGGACCGGACGGGGTCGGGTGTCCCCCAGCGAACGCGTGCTGGGATCCTCCCCACTACCTACTTAGCCGGAGGAATAGACGGCTGGTTGATGGTGGAGAAGTACTGGATGGCCGCACCGATCGCGACCGGGGCGGTCACGAAGATCTGCCCTGCGACGGTGCCGAGGGCACCGACCGCGGCGACGCCGATGAGGCAGCCGACCGCGGCGGCCGGGATGAACGGGCCGAACAGGCCTGCGATGGTGCCCGCGACGATGGTGGCTGCCGCCAGGCCGCCGAGGACGCAGCCGACGGCCGCGCCGCCGAGCCCACCGACCAGGGTGCCGACGGTGGCGCCCATGCTGATGGTGCTGGTCAGCCTGCTCCAGGCGGCCTGCTCACGGTCGTAGTCGGTCTTCCATGGCGCCTTGTCCTCGAACGGCAGGGCGACGGGCTTGTAGGTCGCCTTGCTCATCTCGAGCTGCGGGGTCAGCGTGGCGGTGTGGCCCGCGATGTCCGCGGCGATCGGGAACTCGAAGTCATCGAGCCGGAACTTGAGTTCGGTGCCAGCGAGCACCGTTCCGTCGGTCGCCTTGATCTTGAAAGCACCGTTCTCGACATCCATGGAGCCGCCGACGGTCTGGATAATGGTCTGCGTGTCGGTCGCGTTGGCCGTGAATTCGACCGCTTCCGAACTGCCGGGCTGCGCGGCGACGGTGCCGGCAGCGATCCCGACCGCGGCGGTGAGCCCTGCGGCCACCGCAACGATTTTCCTCATCGAATACTTTCTCTCTTCTCGGTTTTTCTTGAGATCGGGTGCGTCGAGCGCACCCCATGCCGGTCGCGAAACACGCACCGGCAAGTCAGAGATCGAGGACGAGCACGTCCGATCCGGCGCGGGACACGCACAGCATCATGGTGTTGCCGCGGGCCCGCTCCGCCGCGGTGAGAATCGAGTCGCGATGGTCGATATCGCCCGCGAGTACGGCGGTTTCGCAACTGCCGCAGGTGCCTTCGCGACACGAGGTGATGATGCTGATACCCGCGCCCTCGAGCACGTCGGCGATCGTCTGCTTGGCCCCGATCCGGAAGGTTCTTCCGCTGCTTGCCAATTGGACCTCGAAGGGGGCGTCGACAGCCGCCGTGACGGGGCGCGGCACGAACCGTTCGACATGGACGGACAGGCCGTGCCGTGCGCCCTCGGCTTCGACGGCCACGAGCAACGGTTCCGGCCCGCAGCAGTAGACCGCGGCATCGCCCTGCCCCGCCATGATCGCGGCGAGCGGCAGCAAGCCGTGCTGATCCTGCGGCAGCAGTACGACATTCGCGTGCCGCTGCGCCAGCTCGTCGGCGAACGCCATGTGCGCCATGGTCCGCCCGCCGTAGTGCAGCGACCACTGCGCACCCGACGCCTCGGCGGCGGCGAGCATCGGCAGGATCGGGGTGATCCCGATACCGCCGGCGACGAACACGTACCTGTCCCGCGCCACGAGCTCGAAGTTGTTGCGCGGCAGCGACACCTGCAGCTGCACACCCGCAACCGCGGTCCGCCGCAAATGATCCGAGCCGCCGCGGCCCGCAGGCTCGTGCAGCACCGCGATCCGCCACCGGTCCGGCTTCCCCGGATCGCCGCAGAGCGAATACTGACGGACACCTGCGGCGCCCACCGCCACATCGATGTGCGCGCCCGGTGTCCAGCTCGGCAATTCGCCGCCACCGACGGCAGTCAGTTCGAGCGCGAACACGCCTTCGGCTACCTCGTGGCGAGCCGACACCAGTACTGGAAACTCGGTCATCTCGTCTCCTGTATCCCGCGGGACTTCCCGCACCCAGTCGACGTCGTCCGTGCTCGCACGCCGCCTCCTGCGCCTGCATTCGTCATCGCGATCACCGTCGCGGACAACCCCCACCGGCACCGCAGACGAACGCGCAGTCGATTCGCACAATCGACGTTGACTATCGCCCCGACTCAGACGGCCCATCGGACCCGAAACTTGCGCCATGACCACTGTGGGGCAATTGGTGGACAAGACCACCCAGTTCATTCGTGACCAGGTCGTTCCGGTGGAACGCGAGGTCGTCGTCGACGGTCGGGTGATGGACGACGCGCTGCGTCTCGACCTGCAGAAAAAGGCCAAGGAGGCGGGCGTGTTCGGCCCGCTGTCCGATCCGCGCTACGGCGGACTCGGCCTGGACACCCGCGCTCAGGCCCAGGTGCTCGAGGCCGCGGGCGCCAGCCTGCTCGGCCCGATCGCCGTGAACGCGTGGGCGCCCGACGACGGCAACATCCATCTCCTCGCCCATGTGGCCAACGCCGAGCAACAGGAACGCTATCTCGCGCCGCTCGCCTCGGGCGAGGTGCGCTCGGCGATCGCCATGACCGAACCCGCGCCGGGGGCAGGCTCGGATCCCGGCATGCTGCAGACGGTGGCCGAGGAGACCGACGACGGCTGGGTCATCAACGGCGCCAAGCACTTCACCACGGGTGCGCAGGGCGCCGCGTTCACCATCTGCGTGGCTCGCACCGGTGACGGACCGACCATGTTCCTGGTGGACCAGGACAACCCCGGTCTGCGGGTCGGCCGCCGGATGCCGACGCTCGATCACACCAGCGCGCCAGGCGGACACTGCGAGGTCACCTTCGTCGACTGCGTTGTCCCGGATTCCGCCGTGCTCGGCGAGGTGGGCCAAGGTCTGGCGCTCGCTCAGGTGCGGCTCGCACCGTCCCGGCTGGTGTTCTGCATGAACTGGCTCGGCCTCGCGGTGCGCGCGCACCGGCTGGCGATCGAACACATCAGCACCCGAACCTCTTTCGGCGTCCCGATCGCCGATCACGGCTTGGCCCAGGGCATGGTCGCGGACAACGAGATCGACATCGCCGCCGCCCGCGGCGTCATCCGCACCGCGGCCGAGACCATCGACGCACAGGGGCCGACCGCCTCACAGGCGCGCCACGACGCGTCGATCGCGAAAACCTTTGTTTCCGAGGCGGTCTGGCGGGTGCTCGACCGGGCCGTCCAGCTGCACGGGGGTCTCGGCGTCTGCGAGGACTACCTGGTCGCTCGATTCCTGGTGGAGGCCAGAGCCTTCCGCATCTACGAGGGACCCTCCGAGGTCCTGCGTTGGTCCATTGCCCGCCGCGCACTGCGCAATCGCTGAAGACACCGCTGAAGGGAGCATCGCATGACCACCCGAGAAATCGCCGGATTCGCCGCCGCCTATCCCGAACTCGACGGCGCCGCCGTCGATTACGAATACCTGCGGGCCGTGTCGCAGGACCTGGTGCCGTTCGGCCGCCACGTCGGCACCCGCATCACCGAGATCAGCGCCGAGCGGGCCGTTGTCGAGATCCCCGCCGTCGACGCGGTCCGCAACCACATGGGCACCGTGCATGCGGGCGCGCTGTTCACCGCCGCCGATATCGGCGGCGCCGCGGCGTTCGTCGGCGCGGCCGCGCCGCGGCTGTCCACCATCGAGCGACTGGTGCTGCGGGCGGGCACCGCGTCCTACCGCAAACCCGCCATCGGCCGCATCCGCGCGATCGCCACCGTGGATCGGCGCGAGCTCGACGAGGTGCTCACCGCCGCCGTGTCGAACCGTTTCGAGTTGTCCGGCAAGGCAATGCTTGTCGACGACGGCGACGTGGTCGTCGCCAAGTTCACCTTCGACTATGTCTGCGACGTCACCATCGCGGAGTCGGACCGGTGACGACGGCGGCCCCCAAGAAGGGCTCGGAGTTCACGGCGCTCGAATCCGCGTCCGTCGCCACCAGCGACGGCGTCACCTTCACCGTCCGGTTCCTGCCGGGTAAGAAGCCTGACGCGCCGGTGGTGCTGATTCTGCCCGCCATGGCGATGAAGGCCAAGAACTATCTGCTGCTCGCGAAAGAGCTGAACGCCCAGGGCCTTTCGGTCGCCACCTGCGATCTGCGCGCCCACGGCGAGGCGCAGCCCGAGCTCGGGTTGGCCCGCAACTTCGGCTACCGGGAGATGCTCGAGATCGACATGCCCGCGATCGTCGACGCGGTGCGGCAGCGCTTTCCTGAAGCGCCACTGCATCTGTTCGGGCACAGCCTCGGCGGGCAGGTGGCGCTACTGTTCGCCGCCGCCGAGCCCGACAAGGTCGCCGGGGTCACGGTCATCGGCACCGGCACGGTGTTCTGGTGGGCGTTCGGCGCGAAGCGCTGGTGGGAGGCGCTGAGCCAGATCCAGTGGATCGGACTGGTGGCGCGCTGGAAGGGCCACTGGCCCGGCGGCGTGCTGATCCCGGCCCCGATGCCTGGCGGTGTCATGCGCGACTGGGCGATGCACTCGCTGACCAGCTACTACCGGCCGAAAGGCACAGCGCGCCAGTACAACACGCTGTTGCGCAAGATGACCGTGCCGGTCCTGGTCATCTCGCTGTCCGACGATGTGCTCGGCCCCAAATCCAACGTCGACTTCCTGGTCTCCCGGATGCCGAACGCGCGCGTCACCCAGTGGCACGTCGACGAGGATTCGCCGATCGAGCACCGCGACCACTTCACCTGGGTCAAGGATTCGCCCGCACTCGCGGCCCGCGTCGCGACCTGGATCGTCGCAGGCGAACTGCCCGGCGGAGGAAAGACTGATGGCACGACTGCGCATTGACAAGGTGTCGAAGCAATTCGGCGCGACCTACGCGGTGCGCGGTGTGAGCCTCGACATCGCCGACGGCGAATTTCTGGTGCTGCTCGGGCCGAGCGGCTGCGGCAAGTCCACGCTGCTGCGGATGATCGCGGGCCTGGAGGATCCGACCGACGGCCTGATCCTGTTGGACGACAACGACATCACGCACCGGGCGCCGCAACAGCGGGACCTGGCGATGGTGTTCCAGAGCTACGCGCTCTACCCGCACCTGACCGTCGCCAAGAACATCGGCTTCCCGCTGCGCGCCAGGCACACCCCGCGGGCCCGGATCGCCGAGCGGGTGGCCGAGGTGGCAGGCGTGCTCGGCCTCGACGAGCTGTTGCGGCGCAAGCCCGCGGCACTGTCGGGTGGCCAGCGGCAGCGAGTCGCATTGGCGCGCGCCATGGTTCGCGATCCCGGCGCCTTCCTGATGGACGAGCCGCTGTCCAACCTGGACGCCAAGCTGCGCAGCGCGACCCGCGCCGAGCTCATCGACCTGCACCGCAGGCTCGGCGCGACGTTCCTGTACGTCACCCACGACCAGGTCGAGGCGATGACCATGGCCGACCGGATCGCGCTGCTCAACGAGGGCAGGGTGGAGCAGGTCGGCACGCCGACCGAGCTGTACGACCGGCCGAGGTCCACCTTCGTCGCCGGGTTCCTCGGCGCACCGCCGATGAACCTGTTCCCCGGCGTCGTCACCGAACGGGCGGGCAGGCTGTTCCTGATCGCCGACGGTATCGACGCCGAATTGGCCATCACCGCAGCGGATTTCGGCGGCGACGTCGAGGTCACCGCGGGTATCCGGCCCGAGCGACTGCGCTTGGACGCGGCCGCAGACACCCTCCGCGGTCGAGTGAGCATGGTGGAGAACCTCGGTAGCGAGGAGCTCGTCCACTTCAGCACCGGCACCATCACCCTGTGTGCCCGCGCACCACGCCCAGCAGGCGTGCACGTCGACGAAAAAATCGGGCTGCGTGTCGATCCCGCCGATATCCACCTGTTCCATCCCACCTCCGGCCTGCGCATGACCTGGCAGGAACCCGAACAGGACGTCCACCGCGACAGCACCGCCGAAGTCGTTGCCGTCGCCTGACTCGTGACAACGCCGTCCGACCCTTGCACACATGAGGAGAACCAGACCGTGAAACGCACCGCGCCCTTCCTGGGCATGGTGTTCGCAACCACCCTCGCGCTCAGCGCTTGTGGCGGACTCGGGAGCACCACCACCGATTCGAACTCCAGCACCGCCCAGATCCCGGAATTGAAGCCGGATCAGCAGGTGTCCATCGTGTTCGAGTCCTACAACTACGGACTCGCCGGAGCGTGGACCGACACCTTCAACACGCTGATCGCCGACTTCCGCACGAAGTTCCCGAATATCACGGTCACCGCGCAGAAGCCGCAAGGCAACAGCCCGAACCCGGCCACCGACACCATCTCCAGCATCCAGAACCAGATGGTCGCGGGCACCCCGCCGGATGTGGCGCAGCTCGGCTTCAGCGACCTGGACTACACCGTGCACCAGCTCGGCGCCAAGCCGCTGGACACGCTGGTCTCCAAGCAGGAGGTGCAGCGCAATTTCGACGGCGCCAAGCACCCGTACGCGCCGACCGCGCGCACCCTCACCGATTGGGACGGCCACACCTACGGTGTCCCGTTCGTCTTCTCCACCCCGGTGCTCTATTACAACGCCTCGCTGTTCACCGCGGCCGGTGTGGATCCGGCGAAGCCGCCGACCACCTGGCAGCAGGTGTCGGAGGCGGCCGCCGCGATCGCCAAGACCGGTAAGGACGGCATCTACGTCGACTGCCTGACCAAGACCGCCATAGACTGGTGCTTCCAGTCGCTGGTCCGGTCCAATGGCGGCCGCGTCATCTCCGCCGACCGCAAGTCGCTGACCTTCGCCGACGCGCCCGCCGTCGAGGTCGCCAGGATGAATCAGCAGTTGGTCGAGTCGGGCAGCATGCCGAAGCTCAACCAGAAGCAGGGCTACGAGGCGTTCGCCCGCGGCGATATCGGCATGATCCTGGAGACCAGCGCGATCCAAGGCACGTTCACCGCGGGCGCCAAGGACAAGTGGGACCTGCGCGCCGCGGCGATGCCGAGCTTCGCGGGCAAGCCGACGATTCCGACGAATTCCGGTGCGTCGCTGCACATTCTGTCCAACGACCCGGCCAAGCAGCGCGCGTCGTGGGAGCTGATCAAGTTCCTCACCAGCGAGGCCGCCTACACCAAGATCTCGCAAGGCATCGGCTACCTGCCGCTGCGCACCGGGTTGATGGACGACCCTAACGGGCTGAAGGACTGGTCGGCGAAAAACCCGCTGCTGCAACCGAATGTCGCGCAGCTAGCGAGCATGGAGCCGTGGGTTTCCATGCCGGGCAGCAACTATCTGCAGATCCGCGACGGCATGATGGACGCGGTCGAGGCAATCGTGTTCCAGGGCAAGGATCCTCAGTCCACCTTGACCGCCGCCCGTGAGCAGGGCGCCAAGCTCCTGCCGCAGCCATGAACGAGTCGACGATGGAAACAGTGACGATCGTCCAGCTGACCGACACGCACATCCGGCCCGTCGGCGAGCGGGTGCACGGCATGATCGACACCTACGCGAACCTCACCCATGTCCTGCAACAGCTTCGGGCGTCCGGCCGGCGCATCGATGCGCTGGTGCTCTCCGGTGACCTGACCGACACCGGGTGCCCCGAGGCCTACCGGCGACTGCGGGACGCGGTCGATCCGGTGGCCGCGGAGCTCGGCGCACAAGCCATCTATGTGATGGGCAATCACGACGAGCGCACCGCGTTCGGCGCCGAGCTGCTCGGCATAGATTCCGCCACAGCCGATCCCGATGCCACCCACGATCACGTGTTCGACGTGGCCGGGGTGCGGGTCATCGCGTTGGACAGCACCACGCCGCGCCGCCACGACGGCAGGCTGGAGCCGCATCAGCTGGACTGGCTTGCCGACCAGCTGCGCGAACCCGCGCAGCACGGCACACTGCTGGTGCTGCACCATCCGCCGATCCGCTCGCCCATCGCGACCACCGAGTACCTCCGGCTCGAGCAGCCGGAACTGCTCGAGGAGGTGATCGCGGGATCGGATGTGCGACTGATCATCTGCGGGCACAACCACCTCACCGGCGCGGCCGCGCTCGGCGGCGTCCCGGTCTGGATCGGACCGGCGCTGTCGTACCGGATCGATCCGATGGCTCCGGTCGGCAGGCACCGCGGGTTGGTCGGGTTCGGCTACAGCCGGATCGACCTGCTCGGTTCGACCATGGTGGCCACCGCCATCGAGGCGACCCCAGCCGAAATGGTCTACGACAGAGCGGAACAAGACGTGCTCGAGCAGCTCGCCGCGTTGGCGGCGGAGGCCAGGTAGGTCGATGTTCGTCATCGAAGCTCCGCGTCCCACCGAGGCAGCGGCCGATCCGGTCGCTGCCCCGGCGCCGCCCTCGCCCCGCCTCGCCCGGTTCCGCCGGGCGGGGCGGTTCGTGGTGCCGTACCTGTATCTGGCGCCCGCGTTGTTCCTGCTCGTCGTGTGGACCTATCGGCCGCTGGTGCAGGCGGTCGAATTGTCCACGTACTCATGGAATCTGCTGCCGACCTCGCCGATGAAATCGGTGGGCACCGGCAATTACGAACGGCTCATGGAGCTGCCTGCCTTCTGGAATTCGATCGGGCGCACCGGCGCGCTCATCGCGGGCATGCTGCCGTTCACCGTGCTGCTTCCGCTGATCATCGCCCTGGCGAGCAAGCGCGTGCACGGCAGAGCAAGAACGGTCTACCAGGCCTTGATCTTCGTGCCGTTCCTCGTCGCGCCGGTCGCGGCGGCCGCGGTCTGGCGTTGGCTGCTGCATCCCGGCGGCGGGTTCGTCGGCGAGCTGCTCGGCTCGAAGCACAACTGGGTCTACGACGCGAGTACCGCGCACGCGGTGATCATCGGGATCACCGGGTGGCAGCTGCTCGGGTTCTCGGTGCTGGTGGTGTGGGCCGGATTGGCAGGCATCAGTGGGGATTACGACGAGGCCGCTCAGGTCGACGGCGCGAGCCCAGGACAGATCCGGCGCTGGATCACGCTGCCGCTGCTCTCGCCCACCGTGATGTTCCTGGTGCTCACCACCGTCTTGCTCAGTCCCATCCTGACCTTCCCGCTCATCGATTCGATGACGCAGGGCGGTCCGTCGCAGTCGACCACGAACATCTATTACCTGTTGTGGGACTACGCCTTCCACAGCTTCGACGCCGGGCTCAGCGCGGCCGCGGGCGTGTTGTTGTTCGCCGGGTTCGGCGTGCTCGCCGGGATACTGGTGTGGATCTCGGAAAAGGTTGCCTTCCATGATGATTGATCGCCTCCGGACCGCGGGCAGCCACGTGCTGCTCGCGGTCACCGCCGTGGTGTGTGTGTTTCCGATCTACTGGCTGTTCGCCACCTCGCTGCGGCGGCCCGAGGACGTCACCTCGCTGTCGCCGATCCCGTGGCCGCTCTCGATCGCCAACTACACGGACGCGGCACAGAAGGTCGACGTCCTCGGATTGATCGGCAACACCTTCTTCATCGCCGCCCTGTCCGCCGTCGGCCAACTGCTCATCGCGTTGCTCGCGTCCTACGCGTTCGCGATGTACACGTTCCCGTTCCAAAAGGTCCTGTATCTGGCGTTTGTCGGGACCTGGCTGGTGCCGTTCCAGGTGACGATGCTGCCGAACTATGTGCTGCTCACCAAGCTCGGCCTGATCAACTCGCTGATCGGTGTCGTGCTGCCGACCCTGTGCTCGGCGCTCGCGGTGCTGATGCTGCGTCAGCACATGGCGAGCTTCCCCAAGGAGCTGGTCGCGGCCGCCAAGATCGACGGGCGCTCCTCGTGGTCGATCCTCTGGACCGTTGTCGTGCCCAACCTGCGGCCCGCGCTGGCCGCGCTGGGCATCCTGTTGTTCATCAACGCCTGGAACGAATACTTCTGGCCTGCCGTCGTGCTGCGCCAATCGAACAGCGTGCTGCAGCTCGGCCTGCGCAGTTTCATGGGCACCGAGGGTGACCAGTGGGGGCCGATGATGGCGCTGGCCAGCCTGGCCTGCCTGCCTGTGCTGGTGATGTATCTGGTGTTGCAGCGCCACATCGTCAACGCGTTCGTGCGGTCGGGGTTGAAGTAGGGTCCCGGTTACGAATCGGTTCACAATCTGAGATTCCAGTCACTCACCAGTGCACGACTGTCGTTCTCCCGACATTCTGATCTTGCCGAGTCATGGCCCCGAGCAGCATAAATGCGACCGACCGGTTGCCTACCGCCAGGGGCCGTGGCGATGAGGGGTCGAAACCGGTGCGCAGCAGAGTCGAAGGAGCGAGTTGATCGTGCGACCGAAGAGGGCACTGACCGGGATATCACTGGCGGCACTGGCGACGCTGTTGCTCGCGGCGAGTTGCGGATCCGCCGAGGACACCGCGGGCACCGAACCGGTGCAGCGGCCCGGCACTCTCCTCATGCAGCGGCCGTTGACCAACGGCGGTCCGCTGCTGTCCGCGGTCACCGGATCGGCCACCTACATTCGCTACCTTTCCACCGCACCGGACAAATCGACCATCGAGGTGTCCGGCGCGGTGTACCTGCCGAAAGGCACACCGCCCGAAGGCGGCTGGCCGCTGGTCGCGTACGGGCACGGCACCACCGGCGTCGCCGACGAGTGCGCGCCGACGAACTCGCCGGGGCTCTACGGCAACGACACCACCGTCTCGAAGTTGCTCGAGGACCACCGCGCGGTCGTGATGACCAACTATCAGGGCCTCGACGGACCCGGCGGCGCGCCGTACCTCGACGCCGCGTCCTCCGGATACGACGTGCTCGACTCGGTCCGTGCCGCACAGGCACTCGACCTGCCGGTCACCAAGGACGTCGTCCTCGTCGGGCTCTCCCAGGGCGGGCGCGCCACCGAGTCCGCGGCCGAGACGGCCAAAACCTATGCGCCCGAACTGAAGATCCTCGGCAACGTGCTGCTCTCGCCTGCGCTGCGCAGCGAACTGGCGCAGGCCGCGCAGGCGCAGACCTTGACCGTCGGCCAGTACCTGCTGCTGCCCTACCTGGTGGCGGCCGTGCGCTACGGCAACCCGGACTACTCGTTCGACAAGGTGTTGCACGAACCGCTGCTCTCGGCCGCGCCGCGGCTGGAAGGGCTGTGCACCGGCCAATCGACGCTGCGCGACTTCGCCGTCGGCCAGGCCGCGACCCCGGCCGCCGCCCAATTCGTCGACGACGCCGCACGCGCCGCGCTCGCGGACTACGAGTCCGGCGGCAACCTGCCCAAGATCGCCTCCGACATCCCGACTTTCATTTCCCGCGGCGACAAAGACGATCTCGTCAACACCGAGTGGGGCAACCAGGCCATCGCCGAAATGTGCACTCTCGGCACGAATCTCGTGGACACCGTGCTGCCGGGCGGTCACGAAGCCTGGCGGGCGCGCGGCGACCTGGTCGCGCACTGGATCACCGACCGTTTCGCGGGCAAGCCCGTCCCGGCCACCACCTGCCGCCGGTGATCGCCCGCCTGAAAACCGGTGCGGTCCTGCTGATCCTGACGGTTTCCTACTTCATCGTTCAGCTGATCGTCGCGTCCCGCTGGCCGGAACCCAACGGCTACAGCTGGGCCGACAACATGATCAGCGACCTCGGTGTCCCCGAATGCCTCGGCGACATGCACCAATACGGCCTGCACCCGTCTCGGTACATCTGTTCCCCCTGGCACGCCACCATGTCCACCGAGTTCGTCCTGCTCGGCGTCCTGCTCGGCGCCGCCACCTTCCTCCTCACCCCCTTGCTCCCCAAATCCCCACTCGCCCGGGCGATCCCCTACCTCGCGCTGCTCAACTGCCTCGGCATCGTGCTGGTCGGCGCCTTCCCGGGCAGCGCCGACGAATTCCCCGGCGACCACCAGCTCCGCATCATCCTGCACCCCACCGGCGCCTACCTCGAACTGCTCACCGGCCTCGCCATCATGATCATCGCCGCCCGCGTCTTCCCCGCCAACCGCCCCTACACCACCGTCACCATCGTCCTGATCATCCTCACCCTCATCGGCATGATCGCCAGCCTCGCCCCCACCCACCTCGGCCTCGGCGGCGGAACCGCCGAACGCCTAGCCCTCGACCCCTTCGTCTGGTGGCGAGTCTTCACCGGCATCTACATCCTCGCCGCCCTCCCCCGCCTCCACCGTGCTGGATGACGTTTGTGACTGAACAAGGCGAGTGTCAGTGGCCCGCGACGAGGGTGGTCATCGGGTGGTGTGGGCACCTCCGTTGACGTGCAGGGTCTGCCCGGTGATGTGGCGCGCACCAGCGGAGGCCAGAAAATAGGTGGTCTCGGCGATGTCGCTCGGGCGCCCCGCCCTTCCGTTGTGGGTGGCCTCGATCAGCTCCGCTCGCCGCTGCTCGCTGAGATTTCCGTGGAAGAAGTCGGTCTCGGCGACGTACCCCGGCGCAATCAGGTTGGCCGTCAAAGCCTTGGCGCCGACTTGCGACGACAGCCCGGCGGTCCATGCTGCCAGCGCCGCTTTCGCTGCGCCGTACGAGGTTCCGGCGTATTCGGCACCGATGGAACCGATGTTGATGATCGAGCCGTTTGGCCGCAGTTTGTCGAGTACGGCCGTGGTGGTGAGCACGGCGCTGAGCAGATTGGCGTCCAGGTTCGCCCGCCACCCCGTCAGCACTTCTTCGAGATGTGTGGGCTGCCCACCTGATTGGTCGAAGTCGGTGTTGCCGCCGGCCATGTTGATCACCACGTCGAGATCCGGACCCAGTTCGTCGGCCATCTGTGCCACTTGCAGTGGATCAGTGGCGTCGCAGGTAATAGGTCGCGCGTCGATCTCGGCTGCGGTGTCGGCGAGTCGGTCGGCATTGCGCCCGGTGATGATGACGACGTCACCGCCTGCGCGGAACCGGGCGGCCACCGCCTTACCCAGCCCGTTTCCGCCGCCGGTAACCAGCACGATACGACTCACGACCGCTCCTCCGTTTGCTATGTTTAGCTCTAAACGTATCGAGGAAGGTGGCGGGTGTCCAACGATTTCGATGCCGACGGTTACCCGCTGAGCCAGGTCTTCACGTGGCCCGCAGCCGATATCGCCGCGTCGTGGCAGCGCGAGCTTCCCGGTGTGCGCACCGAGTCCATCGAGATCATTACGCCGGTCTGGCGGATTGCGAAGGTCCTCGCCGACGACCGGCGACGCACCCTGGCGAAGCTCGGAATCGACCCGTCCACACTCGATCTGCTCAGCGTGATAAGACGTTCCGGTCCGCCGTACGAACTCACGACCCGCGAGATCACCCGCCGGACGCTGATCACTGCAGGCGCTGTCTCCCAGCGGGTTGCCCGCGCCGAGCACGCCGGGCTGGTTGAACGATCCCCCTCGGCGGTATCGCGCCGCGCGGTCGCTGTCAGACTCACCGCAACCGGCCACGACCTCGTCGAAACGACCGTACGCCAACTACTCGAGCACGAAGCAGACATGATCGGCGCACTCACGGCTGTCCAGCGCACGGCACTCGCCGGGATTCTCGTCACACTGGAACAGGCACTTGTCGCGGCGCCGTCGGACGAGGTTGATCTTCCACGCACCTCGGGCGATGAGGCTAGTGGACCTTGCGGAACCGGGCGTCGAGAAAGGTGAAGATCGCGAACGCGGCCAGGCCGACCGCAACGATGAGCAGCAGCACGGTCCCGTACCGCTCGGCAGCCAGGGTCTTGAGCGCCACGTCCAGCCCAGTCGCCTTCTGCGGCTGGCTCTGCACGGCGGCCACAACGACGAGCACCCCCGCACCGGCGTACACCCCACCGAGCGCCGCGTACCCGAGCTGACCGAGCCGGATCACGACCCGTTCCATCGACCGGCTCGCCTTACCGAAGTCCTGCTCCTCGCCGAACCGCCTCGACAAGCCGTGGCGGGCGACGAACAAGCCCGCGACGACGATCGCGAGCCCGATGCCGATCACCACCGGCTTGCCCCACTGCTTGCTGAGCAGGCTGCCGATGAGACCGAGCTGCGCCTGGTCGGTCGACGGGGCCAGCGACCCGCTCGCGAGCTTGGCCGCGCTGTAGGCGAGGTAACCGAACAGAACCGCCTCACCGAAGTTCATCGCGCGCAGCAGCTTCTGCTTCCGGCTACTCCGCGCGCCGGTGAAGGTCTCGAGCAACTGCCACAGCACGGCGAACCCGAGCCCGACGGCGATGAGCCAGAGCACGAACCCGCCACCGGAGTTCTCCGCGAGGTTCTGCAGCGCGCCGGTCTTGTCCGCTTTCCCGACCCCACCGCCATCGAGGTCGCCGAGCGCGACCTGAACGCAGACCCACGCCATGAGCAGGTGAACTACGCCGTACGCCACCAGGCCCACCCGCGCCGCCAACTGGAACGGCGCGCTGCCGACCACCTCGTGATGGACCTGATTCGACTTCCTCATAAGCACACCACGAGAAAACCGTAACCGCGCCAGGCCTCGCTGGCGCCCTTAATGCGCACACACATCATCGGCATGATGGTGCGTTCGACCAGCCCCCGGATGGACACGGCCACTTGATCTTCCGGCGTCCAACCGGCCCACTCAGCGCGGTCCGTGGCAAACAAAGACGTTCAGGCAGTCCGCGGTGGTCCGCATCTATCCTCGCGGCGCTCCCCCGCCTCCACCGAACAGCCTCCTGAACAACGCTTTCGGCGCGTCCCCGCCACCGCCGACGTTCGTCTCGCGTGACCTGCCGCGCGTCAGTCCTGCAGCCAGTGCAGTTCGTGCGCCAGGGTTTTGGCGACGGTGCGGAGGCGGCGGTGTAGTGGTGACTGCACGCGCGGGAGGACCAGGTGGATCGTCAAGGTGGGTGCGCCATGCAGCGGTCGCCACGTGAGACCGGCCGACATGGTCGTGACTGCGGCTTCACCGGCCGGGGCGAGGGTGAGCCCGTCGCGTAGATCGCGCTGAGACATGTCGAAAGAGACTGCGGGCGTGTGGAATCGGGGGCTCGGCCGGGTGTCGCGGAACAGTGCGGACAGCTGATCGTGGATCACAGGGTTGGCAGTACGGTCGGGAAGTCGCAGCGGATACGCGGCCGCGGCGGCGATCTCGATCTCCGGGTGTTCGGCCAGCGGATGATGCTGTGCCAATTGGACCCCGACCCGCTCACGCCGCAGTAGGAACCTGCGCACGCCACGACCCGGCTGCTCACCGCGGGTGATCCCCGCATCGATACGGCCATCGGCGACCGCGGGGGAAATCTCCGGTGTCGCCATCGGGACCGCGCCGACCTCGAGTCCCTGGCTGCTGCGAATGAGCCTGTCCACCAAGGCCGGTGCCGTCTCGGCCCCAGTGCTGAGGCTGTATCCGATACGCAGCGTGCCCAGTTCACCTGCCCCCGCGTTCCGGGCGGTGTCCCATGCCCGGTCCAGCGCCGCCAGCGCTGGCGGCGCCGATTCCGCCAAAGCCGCACCGGCCGTGGTCAATACGACGCTCCGTGTGTTGCGAACCAGCAGGCTCGTACCGAGTTCCGCTTCCAATCGACGCATCCGGGCACTGAGCGCGGGCTGCGCGATACCGATCCGTGCGGCCGCGCGGGTGAAGTTCAACTCCTGCGCCAGCACCAGAAAGTACCGCAGGCTCACCGTATCCGGCGCCATATGCCCTCCCCGTCGATTGATAACGATCCGTTCTGAGCCTATCGCTTTCCGGCCTTTCCCTCGACCACACATCAAGCCCTAACCTGCGCATATGACGATTCAACCGACCGAGGAAGCTGCAGGGGGCAGTCATGCATAAGTTGCTGGTCCTGTATCCCAAGCCCGCCGATCCCGACCATTTCCGCGACTACTACGTGACCGAACACCTTCCGCTGGTCATGCAGATGCCCGGCCTACTCGCGTGGCGCTACAGCTTCGACGTGACGGCGACCAACGGAGAAGCGCCGTATTTCGCGGTCTTCGAAGCCGACTTCGCGGACGCCGCCGCCATGGCCGCCGCGCGGACGTCGCCGCAAGGCCAGCGAACGGCCGCCGATGTCGCCAACTACGCCACCGGCGGTGTGGTCATCATCGACTATCCGGTGCAGGACGGCGCCGGCTGAGACAGGACGGTACGCACGGGGACGCGTGCTGACTTCGGGCTCAGCGGCCTTGCTCACCCAACACCAGATCGATCGTGTATCCGGCGATCCTGCGGAGCTCCGCCTCATCGCCGAAAGCCCGTTCAAACACGGCTAATCCGCGCGTGACTGTCACAACGTGCAAGGCGGCGGTCCCGGGTGTTCCGTCGAACTCGCCCAGCCGTTGCCCCTCGACGAAGGCCTCCTCGACGAGGGCGGTGATGCGGCTGACGAGGTCGGCGAAGGCACGGCGCGCGTCCTCTCCGAGGCCCTCGCCCTTGCCCGGCGCCAACTCCATCAGGCCGCGCGTGGTCGGACACCCGCGAGGCGGGGAGCCGGAACGAAAGTTCTTGATCGTCGCGTCGAAAAAGGCAACGAGACGCTCGCGCAGCGTCCCCGTGCCGAGCACGTTCTGCAGCGTGTCGAGATACTTGTTCGCATAGCGCTCGTAGGCGACGAGAAACAGCGCCTCCTTACTGCCATAGGCGTTGTAGAGGCTGCCGCGCTGGACGCCTGCGTCGCGCGCGATGTCTGCGAGGGAAGTGCCTCGCACGCCCTTGCGCCAGAACTGATCGAACGCAATGCGCAGGACTTCGTCGTGGTCAAACTCTCGTGGTCGCAACGGTTCTCCCGATCGGCGATGGGCAGCCTCGAGCCACAAGAGTACTTGACAGCATGTCAAGAACATGTTCTTATCACGATGTCAAAAATGGTTCGCACCACTTTGCGGGCAGCTGCACCAGGGCGTCGGACGTCGTTACCGGACTGGCCGACCGAATGCGAAAGGATTCGCCATGCCCCTCGTTCACATTTCGCTGCGTGCCGGGAAGCCCGACAGCTATCGCCAGGCGATTTTCGACGGCATCTACCGGGCAATGCGCGAAACGCTCGACGTTCCCGAGGGCGATCAGTTCATGACCATCACCGAACACGACGCCGCAAACTTTCGCTACGGCAACGCATTTGGCATAGACCGCAGTCACGATCTCGTATACATCCAGATCACCGTTTTCAACACACGCACAGGTGCGCAGAAGAGTGCACTGTTCCGGCGGATCGCCGAGCTGCTCAGCGACAACCCCGGCGTCCGCCCAGCAGACATCTTCATCAATGTTCTCGATTCCGCAAAGGAGAACTGGTCCATCGGCCACGGCGCGCAATTCGCCTGAAGCAGCACACCGTGTCGTGTGACCTGCCCGCTCAGGAACCGGGCTCGAAAAATATTGCGGCTAAATCGAATTCAGCCCTGCTGAGCCCGTCCGCCGGGCCGGGCCGGACGAGGTCGGGTGCCCCCGATCCTGTCGCAGATGCGCCGCACCGCGAGATCCGACTCGGTCGTACCGATCTCGCCCTGATCTCCTTGTCGAAGAGCCCACTGACGCGCCACGCCCAAAGCCCGCCCGCGGCCTCTTCGGACAGCGCATTTCCCGGCTGGTGTCGTGCAGTCCGCGCCCCCATCAGCGGAATTACAGTGCACCGGACCCACTCCCGCGGGCAAGCCGAGCCTCCGCGACGCCATCGACAAACCACCGCGGCGCCTTACGGCTGCCGCCAGCGCGGCGGAAGTACCTTGCCCTGATGGATCGTGGCCGCGCGGGCGGCCAACATCTTGTCGGCGCGGACTACACCGTGCTGGCCGATTCGGAGGGAAGCGAATTCTGCTTGGACTGAATGATGGGGAACTTCACTCCGGTGAGGTCTTCGGAGACGGCCCACAGCCGCTGCTGGACGGCTACCTCGTACGACTCGGGGCTGGAGGTGACCAGTCGGGGGTTGCCCTTGACCTCGTTGCGTCCGCCGGGTCCGTAGTACTGGCCGCCGAGCGCGGCGGGGTCGGTGGCGGCGCGCAGGGTCGGCAGCGCGCCCATCGCAGCCGACTGGGTGATCAGCGGCGCGAGCCAGGTGAACGGAAGCCGCAGGGCCGCAGGGGTATTGCGGGCCAGCTCGGTGTTGGATCCGCCGGGGTGCGCGGCCAGCGCGACGGTGGTGCCGTGCGTGGCCAGCCTGCGCTGCAGCTCGTAGGTGAACATCAGGTTGGCCAGCTTGGACTGACCGTAGGCGCCGACCCGACTGTAGGACCGCTCCCACTGCAGGTCGTCGAAGTGGATCGCGGCCCGGATGCGGTGGCCGATGCTGCTGACCGTCACCACGCGTGAGCCGGGCACCGGCAGCATCAGGTCGAGCAGCAGCCCGGTGAGCGCGAAGTGGCCGAGATGGTTGGTGCCGAACTGCATTTCGAAGCCGTCCTGGGTGGTCTGCTTCGGGGTGTACATCACGCCGGCGTTGTTGATCAGCAGGTCGATCCGGTCGAGCCGCGACCGCAGCGCGGCCGCCGCGGTCCGGACCGAATCGAGCGAGGTCAGGTCCAGCGCCTGCACGGTCACGTCGCCGCTCATGCGGGCCGCGGCCTGTTCGCCCTTCTCGACGTTGCGCACGGCGAGCACCACGGACGCTCCGTGCTCAGCGAGCGCCTTGGCGGTCTCGTACCCCAGTCCGGTGTTGGCCCCGGTCACCACGGCCACCCGCCCGCGCTGGTCCGGAATGTTCGTCGTCGTCCACTTCGCGCTCATGTCAGGCTCCCGTCAATTAACGTACCGAAGGTATCTTGTGCCTACGACGCTAAAGTACTTTCGGTACATTGTCAACGTACCGCAGGTACCTAAGTTAGGCTGGTGCTCGTGAGTTTCCAGCGGGCGCGAACCGAAGAGCAGCGGGAGATCCGCCGACGGGCGATCCTCGACATGGCATCGGCGATGCTCGACGAGATGCCGGTGGCCGCGGTCACCCTGAACGAGCTCAGCCGCCGGGTAGGCCTGGCGAAACCGAACGTGCTGCGCTACTTCGAGTCTCGTGAGGCGGTGCTGCTGGAACTGCTGGACCACTTCCTGCGGGAGTGGCTGACGGAACTGGCAGACGAGTTGGCCGCGGGCGTCGACCAAAATCTGCCCATGGCCGAGCGAGCGACAGCGGTGGCCGAGATCCTCAGCCGCTCACTCTCCGACCGAGTGGTGATGTGCGACCTCATCGGCGCACAAGGCAGCGTCCTGGAACACAACGTCTCCGTCGAGGTCGTCACCCGCTACAAGCGCGCCACCCTGGATCGCCTGACCACCATGACCGCCCTGCTCCAGCAGTACCTGCCGGAACTCGGCGAGAACGCGACACTGTTCAGCCTGCAAACCATGGTCATGGCCGGCGCCCTCTCGGCGTACAGCACACCCCCACCCAGCCTGCAGGCGGCCTACCAGGCCGAGCCCGACTTGGCCCGCTTCCACTTGGAGCTGAAGGACTACTTGAAGGCGGCCCTCACCGCAACCCTCCTGGGCGTGCTCCCCCGCTGACGTGCGTTGCTCTGGACAGGCCGAACCTCGGTATTTCTCGAGCTCAGACAATGGAGGAGCCGGGGTGCCCCAGCTCGGGCCGCTGGCCCTGGCCACTTCGTAGGCGCCGACCGATGTGTTGCGACCACTTGTCACGCAGAATGCGTCGGCGCCGAGGAACGACGCCGACGCATTCGACGGCAACTGCTGGCTGAGCGAACTCAGACCATGGTTGTCGTGAGAGCCGAGGAGTCGCGGCGGCTGGCCTGCCGCGCGGCGATGCGGTCGCGGCGCTCCTCGAACTTGAGCATGTCGCGCTCGTACTTGGCCAGGAAGGCGGCGAGCTTCTCGCGGGTCTGTTCGCCCTCGGCGGTGAAGTCGGTGCGCTCGAAGATCTTCCAGATCCGCAGCACCGGCATCACCACGTCCTCGAGATGCTGGCGCATGTCGTAGATGCCGTGCTTGGCCATCAGCGCGCCGTACCTGCGGAAGTTCGGGTTCTCCGCGCCGGGCATCTGGAAGTTCATCAGGATCAGCGAGATCGCTTCCAGCGCCTGGTCTGGCGCCAGGTCCAGGGCGGCACCACACATGTTCCGGTAGAAGATCATGTGCAGGTTCTCGTCGGCCGCGATGCGCTGCAGCATCTTGTCGGCGATCGCGTCGTTGCACACGCGGCCGGTGTTGCGGTGGCTGAGCCGGGTGGCCAGTTCCTGGAAGGTCACATAGGCGACGCCGAGCATGAACCCGGCCTCGGGAATGCTGCTGGTGTCGACGACCGCGTCCTGTGCCATGGACAGCGGGTCGAAGCCGGTGGTCATCGCCGCCATCCTGGCGCGCTCCAGCTCCACCGGATCGACACCGCGGGTGACGACCAGGTAGTCGCGCATGACGATCCCGTGCCGGTTCTCCTCGGCCGTCCAGCGCCCGACCCAGGTCCCCCACGCACCGTCCTGCGAGAAGTTCTCGGCGATCACCCGGTGATAGGACGGCAGATTGTCTTCGGTGAGCAGATTGGTGATCATCGCCGCTTTGGCGACGTCCGACAGCTTCGACTGCTCCGGATCCCAGTCGACTCCGCCCATCGCAGCGAAGTTGCGGCCCTCGTCCCACGGCACGTAATCGTGCGGATGCCACTCCTTCGCCATCGACAGGTGCCGATGCACATTGGCCTCGGCAACCGGCTCCAGCTCCGTCAGCAGCTCGAGCTGGGTGAGACGTCGCCCCATTTCCGTTACCCCTCAGTCTGTTTGGCTAGTTTCAGCGCAGGACCGAGTGGGTCCGTCGGCGCGATAACCTCCGCGAGCCTACGGATCCGTAGGTGGCAAATCAACCAGCGATTGTTGCGCAGGATGCACCACTGTTCGCCGAGGTAGTGACACTATCGATCGACGAACGGTGCGCGTTACCGTTTCAGCGTCGCGGCAGCGGTCGTGGCACGAATCGCGTGCAGTCGGCGGGCAGTCGCACACCCGCGGTGCGAAGCTGGGCGATCCGAGTGAGATACGCTGCGCCGAGCATCATTTGGTCGGCGATGTCGGCAACCTGCCGGTTACTGAGCGCAGCCAGGTACGTTCCGGCGACCCAATTGTTGAACCCACCCATGGCCGGACCGCACCACACCTGATAGTCGGTCACCCGATCCGCGTCGCCGCGAATACTCCAGCCGGACGACAGCCCGAGGTACCACCGGAACACCAAGGCCATCTTGCGTTTCGGATCCTCGGCGGCGCCGACCAGCTGAGCCGGGTCCCGCTCGGTGAAGTACGTGACGCAGTCCTGCCAGACGACCTCCAGCGGACGCCGGAACAGTGTCGCCTCGAGATCGGCACGCAGATCCGCTGGGATGTCCTCGATTCCGGCGTACGCGCGGTAGGTGTCGTACAACCGCTGCGCGCGGGATGCGAACATGGTGCCCCTGCGCAACACCTGCACCTGCACGCCGAGTTCGAACATGTCCGACGACGGCGCCATCGTGCAGTCCGCGAAATCCGCCTTGGCCAGCAGCTGTTTGGTCGTCTCGCACTGGGCCGCCTCGCGGGTGGCCTGGTTGATCGAGCCGGTCACGACATACGCGGCGCCGAGCGCGAAGGCCGCGGCGGCCGCAGCGGGCGTGCCGATCCCGCCAGCCGCGCCGATCCGGACCGCCGCTGCCGCGGGCAGCGTGCTGCGGTCGCGGGCCGCGATCAGCTCCGGCAACAGCACGAGCAGCGGCCTGCGGTCGGTGTGGCCGCCCGAATCCGCTTCCGCGGTGATGTCGTCCGCCATCGGCACCTGCTCGGCCAGCCGCGCTTGCGTTGCGGTCACCGCGCCCGCGGCGACCAGACTGCGCACCAACTGTTCGGGTGGCGGACGCAGGAACGGCTCGGCGACCTCGACCCGAGACACCTTGGCGATCAACCGGTTCCGCACCTCGAGCTGACCGTGTCGATCCACCCCGAGCCCCGCCACCCGGTACCGGACGACCTCGGCGGTGAGGCCCATGAACGCGGACGCCTCGACACACCGCACCTCGTGACGCAGGCAGGAATCGACGATCGCCCGCTCCAGCGCCGATTCGGTGGGACTGTGAATAAGGTTGCAGGCAAAGGGTTTACCTACCAGGGTCTTGGCAAGTTCACCGAGAGCCGCATCCACCGCCGCGGGAGTGACGCCCGCAGCGCCATAGGACGCAAGGTAACCGGCGTTCGCCATCGCCACCACCATTGCCGGTGCGGCGATCCCATTGGCCATGGCGCCAGCCGCATACCCCGCCCGCACCCCGTGTGCCAGCTGGAACTGCCTGTCACCGAGCAACTCCGGCGGCAGCGGCGCGACCGCGGTCAGCACCTGCGCGCGTGCCGCGACCGCCGGGTCCGAGGTGGCGCCGATCCGGCCGCCGCTGCGCACGAACCAGCACGGCTGCCGCACGTCGAGCAGCAGGGCGGTGATGTCGTCCGCCGTGACCGCGAGGACATCGGTCCGAGCCGTGGTCATCAGCGGTCCTTCCGCTCGCCGAGTTCGACTGCGAGGTCGATGAGTTCGTAGATACGCAACCCCGGCTTCCACAGCGAACCGTCCGCGATGACGGTGACGCCGTGCGAGCCGCGCCGGACTTCCTTGATGTGCGCCCCCAGCTCCACCGTGCCGTCGGTGGGCAGGAACTGGCCGCGATAGCGCCAGCTGAAGGCGATATCGCTCGGGATACGGAAGACCGGATCGCGGAGGGTGTCCGCGAATCCGGCGTCGAGCAGCCACTCTTGGAGCGCATGGATGACCGACTCGACGCCGAGCGAACCCGGGATCACCGGATCGAGGTGGAAATGCCGGTCGAAGTACCAGTCCGACCCGTCGATCTCGCGCAGCGAATGCAGGTACCCTGCCTCGTATTTGCCGCCGCCGTCGACCACGTCGATCCCGTCGATCAGCGTCAGCGTGCGGCGGGCGCACAGCGGCGCATGCGGGTCGGCCCGGCGGGCGGCGACGTCGATGCGGCGGATCCGCGCGTCCGGGTGTTCGTCCAGCCAGGTCGGCGCCGCCCGCCCGGCGTCGAGGCCGGTCTGGTTCGCGAGCGCCTCGTCGCTGAAGTAGCCGAACATGGTCTCGCCCGCGTAGAACGGTTCGCCGTCCACGCTCAGCGTGTAGTCGAACGTCTGCAGTGACGAGCCGGGCAGAATCGTCGTCGACAGCAGCCGGGACGATTGTTCGATCGTCTTGTCCCGCAGGTCGATCTGCCGCAGCACCGTTGCCGTACCGCCGAGGTTGCGCAAGCTCAGCGTGACACCGGGTTGGGTGAGCGTCGGTCCCGCGTAGTAGCCCATGAGCAGCGCTGCCTGCAGCGAGGTCTCCATGTAGACGAAGTGCGGCATGGACTCGTTGGCGGTGTCGGCGTAGTACCAGGAGTCTGCGGGCGAGTCGTACTCGGTCCGATAGGAAGCGGCGTCCAATTGACCACGCGTGCCGTCGAATTCGAGCACCCGGTCGACCAGCAGCAGACCGCCGGTCGGCAGCCTCGTTGCGCGGACCCCGGTGTATTCCGCGAATTCCGGCCCCATCGCAATGGATTGGTCGCCGCGCGAGAGGTGGGTCATGTGGAACTCGTTGAGCAGCAGGCTCGGCACGGCTTGCCCCGGACCGACGCCGGTGCCCGCGGGTTCGACGGCGGTCACCGTGACCTGCCACTTCCCCTGCACCCCAATGACCTTCGCCGTTGCGGTGACGTGCGGCCTCGGCACCAGGTCGATGGCGGTAACGACGAGCTCCACCGACGCACCGACCAGTGACCCGGTGTTCCCCGCACTACCACTGTGCGATACGGCAAAGGTGCTCCCCGACAAGCACAGTGGGATTCCGGTGAACAGGGCGAACACCTCGGCCGCCTGGACGGCTGCCGCGCCAGGATCGCCGTCGAACCGCGCAACCACCCGACCGCGACCCGTACCGCCGTACAACTCGATCGTCGTGACCTCGGTGAGAACCAGAGTTCCCGCCGTCGCCAACCGCGCTGCGGTGACAACACCCGGCCGGTAGTGTCCGGCACCGAAGACATCGACGACGTCACCCTCGGTGAGGAGCCGCAGCGCCTCCGCGTCCAAACTGGTGCGTTGCGTGCGCGCCAGCGGCTTGAAGGCGTGCTCTGCCGCCGCGACGCCACTGCCGCTCGCGTACACACCACTCGCACCGTTAATCGATTCACCGGCCCCTTGCAGGCCGTTGCTGGTCCGACTTCCGGTGTGTCCGCCGATCGGACCAGTAGCCGCGCCGACCGTCGCGGCGGAACCGGCGACGGTCGAACGCATCGCCCGCTCCCACACGGCACGCTGCAACGCGACCTGCGCCGCCAAGGCGGCACGATGTGCTCCGACGACGCCAGCACGAACCTCGCTGAGCGGGCCCGCGATTCGGCCCGCCGCGCCTGTGGTCCCCGTCGAGACCGGGACCGTTGCGCCCGCTTCGTCGCGACGCGAGCCATCCACTGCGGCCGGGGACGGCTCGCCCCGGTCATTTTGGGCGTAGGCACCCACTACGTCTCGGGACGACTCGGCCGCTGGTTCGCTTTGCCGTGACGGCACCGGCATTTGCTCGCCACCATCCAACACAACGGCCTGCGCCGCGCCTCTCGCCTGGGCCACTTCCGGTGCCGGCGCCCCTGTCGGGTCGAACGGAATTCCGTCGAACTCGAGAACTGTCATGCCATCCACCGCCTCACCGAGGTCTGAAACTTCGCTGTCAGATCCGGAGTCGTCACCACGGTGACGTCCGAGAAACGCTGCAGCACTGTGCCGTCCGCCGTGACGGCGGTGGCGTCGATGCGGGCATCGACGATGCCTGCGCGCGGGTTGTCCACGACGAGCACGAACGGCTCGTCCGTGGGGAGCGGACGGTAGTAGTCGATCCGACCGACCCCGAGGGGAAGGCAAGCGGCACCGAGGATTCGGTGGCCGAGGACCGGTGGCCCCTGCAGGATCAGGTCAGCAAGGACCGGATCGTGCATGCGGCCCGCGTAGGCACCGTGCGCTACCCGGCTTGCAGGCAGCGCGCAGTCGAAGACGATGGCCTCCTCGGAGACCACGCGAATCTGCCGCAGGCCTTGGAGTGCGGGCGCGTGGAACTGGATGGCGTGCCGATAGATATCGACGACGCTGTCCTGCCCTCGCGGAATCACCATGGCGGGCGGCTCATCGGCGTCGGTGCCGAGCAGCAGCGTCGCCCGGAAGCGCAATGCGTTCTCGCAGCGAATGTTCGCCTCGACCGTGGTTCGGCCATCGCCGGCGACGCCGGGGAGCAGTTCGAGCTCGAGCTGGTCCACCGGATGGTCGAACACGATGCCCTTGAGCACCTGGAAGTCCCTGACCCCCAGCACAGTTCGACCGGGCAGCGTGCGCTCGGCAAGGTTGATCAGCGCGCCGATGCCGAACGTGGCGGGCAGCACGATGTGCTCGCCGATGCGGTGCGCCGCGATGACCGGCTCCTCGATGAGCCCGGTGATGCGCCGCTCAGCACAGAGGGCCGCCGGTGCCGCCGCATTGTCGCCGGACAGTCCGTTCGCCGGACCGATCAGCACCACGGTGTCCGCGCTGCGCTCCGCCGTGAACTGTTCGGTGAACGCCGCCGCACCCACCTCGGGGTCGAGCAGCGTGATGTCGCGCGCCCGGAAGTGTTCCCGGAGTTCAGGAGTCACCATCCCGCCGTCCCAGGCGCCCCAGTCGATCGCGGTGACATGGCAGTCGGGATGCTGCCGCCGCCAGCTCACCGCGAACCGCGACAGTGCCTCGTTCGCGGCCGCGTAGTCGGCCTGTCCGGCATTGCCGAACAATCCCGCGACCGAGGTGAACAGCACCAGGTGCCGCAGTGCACCGAGTGCGTCGAGCACCGTGGCCAGGCCGGTCAGCTTGGGATCCAGTACCCGCCCGATGGATTCGGCCGTCTTGTCGGTGATCATCGAGTCGGCGAGCACACCGGCACCGTGCACGACACCGGTGATGCTGTCGCGCCACGGCGCGAGCGCGGCACGCACCGCCGCCGCATCGGTGGCATCGACGGCGAGATACTCTGCGCGCGAACCCAATTCGGCCAGCGTGGCGCGAACCTCGCGGGCAGCACGCACACCAGCAACGGCGCGCTCGATATCACGCGGCTTGGCGCCGGTGGCGACCAATGCCCGTACCGCTGCGGGCTTGAGTTCGGCATCGGCCACCCCAGTCGCCCAGTCCGGTTCCGGTGTCAGCTCGGATCGACCGAGGAGAACGAACCGCGCGGAACTGCGCTGCGCCAGCGCCAGCACACAGGTCGCGGTGACGCCCCGCGCGCCGCCGGTGACGAGCAGAACATCCGCTGCGGTGAGCAGACTCGCTTGCTGCTCAGCACCTGCCACCACTGGACTGATCGAGCGTGCAGGCGCATGGGCGCTGGGAACTATCGTCCGCCGGTCCCCCGCCATGCTGATCCCGACTTCGAGGGTGTCGCGCGCCGCGTCGAACAGCTCGGCGGTGACCAGCTCGGCCAACCGATCCGAGGTGGCCGCCGGTTCGACGTCCAACGCCCGGCAGAACAGTGTGGGCTGTTCGGCCGCAAGGGTTTTCACGACACCACCGACGCCGCCGAGCAGCGCCGAGACCGGGTCGGCGTCCCCGAGGAAGCCGAGTCCACCATCCAGCCTGCTGACCGTGACGAAAGCAGTTCGGCCCTCGACGTGCCGCCACAGCGGCACCACCCGCCCGGCGGCCAGGACGGTCTCGCTGAGCCGTTGCCGTGCCACCGTCCAGTCGGCGGACCCGCCGACCAGGACGAGACAGACATCAACGGCTTCGAGCTCGCCCAAGTCGACGGCCGCCCGGGCACCCGCGACGCCGACCCGCCTGACAGTCCAGCCGAGCTCGGCAAGCGCGGATTCGATGGCAACACAATCCGATTCGCTGTCCCCGGTGAGATCGAGGAGTGCGACCTGAGCACCGTCCCGGTAGGGCGCGACGGCCCGGTCCAGCGCAGGCAGGGTGATCAGTTCGACGGCGTGCCGCGGCGTTTCGGCCGCGGCGTCAGCTTTTGGGTGAACATCACCGCCGATCGGCGCGGCGAGCTCGTCGACGATCTGATCCAGCGTACGGAGCGTGCCGAGTAGCTCAGGACCGAGGCTCGGTAGATCCGGAAACCGTTCCTGTAGCGCGCCGATCACCTGGACCCGCTTGATGGAGTCCACGCCGAGATCGGCTTCGAGATCCATCGTCGGATCGACCATCTCGACCGGGTAACCGGTCTTCTCCGCGACGACCTCCTGCAAGGCGCGACGCAGGGTGTCACCGGTGGGCGCACCGGCATCGGCGGACTCGGTCACAGCTTCCGACCCAACAGCGTCTCCCGCCGAGACGACAGTTCCGTTCGGAGTGGAATCCACCCCGTTCAGCGTGACATCAGCTCCGTTCAGCTCACCTTCGCCGAGCAGTTCCGCGATCTGATCGAGGGTGCGCAGCGTGCCGAGCTGTTCGGGACCGAGGTTGGGCAGGTGCGGGAACCGCTCCTGCAAAGCACCGATCACCTGGACTCGCTTGATGGAGTCCACACCGAGATCGGCTTCGAGATCCATTGTCGGATCGACCATCTCGACCGGATAGCCGGTCTTCTCGGCGACCACTTCCTGCAATGCCTGCCGCAGCGCGTCGGCGGACACCTGACCGTTGGATTCCACCACCGGCGCGGACGTGCCGTGACCATTGGCCTGGCCGCTCGCAACAACCGGGCTGGGCGAAACAACCGGTGCAGGCGAAACAACCGGAGTGGCAGGCTTTTCCGCAACGGGCGCCGCAGTGGCGACGACTGGCGCCACAGCCTGCACCGGAGGTTCAGCAACGACCGGCGCCGTCCCGATCGGCCGCCGCTCGGGCGCCGATTCGAGCGCGGGCTGCCGCTCGGATTCCACCCGCCGCGGCGCCGCCACCCGCGCTGTCGGCGCGAAACCGCTCTCCAGCTCCGCCAACTGCGCCAGCACCGCACTGGCCCGCGAATGACTTTCGCTGATCGCGACGCCGTGATCCTTCACGGCTTCGATCGCCCGCAGGGTCGCCTCGTCGAGCGCCCCGTTGCCGAGCACACCGGCCAGCCCGCGGGCCATGTCCAACTGTCCGTCGAGGAACTGGCGGTGCGTCTGCAGATGCTGCACGAGCGCACTGTCGAGTGCGTCCGCTCCTTGGTCGTAGGACTTCGGGGCTTCGTACACGGTTGTCTCCGTAGTCTCGGTGAAAGTCTTAGCCACAGCCGGTTTTTCGGGCTGGCGGTCGACCACGGTGTCGACCGGCACTGCCACGGGAACTTCGGCGGGAACTGCCGCAGGCGACTCCGCTGCCGCCAGGCGCACCTGATACCCGTCGTCGAGCGCGGCCGCGTATGCCGCGCGCCTGCTCTCCGGCACGTACTCGGGCGCCGAAATGGTCACGGTCATCGGCCGACTCGGCTGATGCCGCACCGCTGTCGGCGCGGCATGTCGATTGATCTTCTGCAGACCGAAGCCGAGCACGGCCAGCCGCACCGCCGCACGGACCAGCGCCAGATCGCTGTTGCCGATCGGCCCCGAATCCGTCGGGATCGCGATCACGTCGTCGCCGACGGTGCGCCGCACCAGCGAGGTCAGCACCTGCTTGGGCCCGAACTCGACGAACACCGTGCAGCCCGCCGCGCGCATCGCCGTCAGCGCCGCCGCGAATTCGACTGGCTTGCTGAGCTGTTCGGTGAGCAAGGCCCGGTTGGCGACGGCGTCGCTGCCGTAGTGCACCTCAGGCGTGTTCGCGTACACGGGCGCATCGGGAACCCCGATGGTCACCGTCGCGGTGGCTTTCGCGAAGGCCTCGACCGCATGCGCGACATACGGCGTGTGGAACGCACCGGATACCGGCAGCGCCCGATGCGCCACACCGCGCTCCGCGCACCGCGCGACCACGGCGGCGACGCCGTCGGTCCCGCCGCCGATCACGACCTGATCGGGCGCGTTGTGGTTGCAGATCCACACATCGTCGATGCCGGCCAGCAGCTCGTCGGCGGTCTCCCGCGCGGCGTTCAGCGCCACCATCGTGCCCGCTTCGACGCCGTCCGCCGGCGTCATCGCCGCGCCACGGGCGCGGGCCAGCCCGAAGTACTCCTCGGCGTCGAGCGCACCGGAGGCCCACAACGCGGTCAGTTCGCCGAAGCTGTGACCGAGGTAGCCATCGGCGCGGAACCCGTATTCGGTCAGCACCAGGAACTGTCCTGCCGACAGCGCGCCGATCGCCGGTTGCGCGAATTCGGTGCGCCGCAACGCGGTTTCCTGTTCGTGCGCCGTCTCCTCGTCGAAGGCGGGCGGCGGGAACACCACCGAGGACAGCCGGACCGGTGCACCCGCGAACGCGCCGTTGGCCGCGTCGAACGCCGCGCCGACGGACGGATTATTCAGCGCCGCATCCAATCCCATATCGACGTACTGGCTGCCCTGCCCGGCGAACAGCGCGCCGACCTTGCGTTCGGGCAGCGCCGCCGCCCGGAAGTACACGCCCTCAGGGTGATCCCACGCCGCGGCGTCCGGCCTGCGCATCAGCTCGTCCACCGCGAGCGTGCGCAGGTGTTCGGCGTTCTCGTCGTCCACCGACACGAAACCGATGCGCGCGTGGTCCTCCGGGATATCTCCGCCGTCGATCGGGTCGGCGTTGCACACCGCTTCGATCAGCGCGGCCGTGTCGGACGCATGCCAGAGGTGCGCCAGCGCGGTCCGATGCAGGATCGGGTCGGCCCGCCCCGCGTCTGCCTCTTCCAGCACGACATGAAAGTTGGTGCCGCCGAAGCCGAATGCCGACGCGGCGGCTCGGCGCACCGGACGCTGCGGATCACGAATCCACGGCCGGGTCCGGGTATTCACGTAGTACGGTGCGTCGGCCGCGGTGATCTCGGCGTTGGGCGCCGCGACGTTGATGGTGCCCGGCAACACCTTCTGGTGCAGCGCGAACGCCAGCTTCATCACGCTGGCCGTGCCCGCAGCGCCCTTGGTGTGCCCGATCTGCGATTTCACACTGCCGAGCGCGGCGAAGCGCGGCTCCGAAGTCGCCTCGGACAGCAGTGCTTTCAACGCGGTCAACTCGGTCTTGTCGCCGACCGGGGTGCCGGTGGCGTGCGCCTCGATCAGCGCGACGTCGGCCGGTGAGCATTCCGCGTCGGCGTAGGCACGATCGAGCGCGACCCGCTGCCCGCCCGCTCGTGGTGCGTAGATGCTCTTCGCTCGGCCGTCGCTGGACGACCCGAGTCCGCGGATCACCGCGTAGATCCGATTGCCGTCGCGCCGAGCGTCTTCCAGCCTGCGTAGCGCGAGCATCGTGATGCCTTCGCCGAGCAGCGTGCCGTTGGCATCGTCGGCGAACGGACTGATCTGCCCGCTGTCCGACAGCGCGCCCACCTTGCTGAAGCACATGTAGATGAAGATGGTGTTCTCGGTGTCGACACCGCCGGTGATCATCATGTCGGCGCGGCCGTCCTGCAACTCCGCGATCGCGGTCCGCAGCGCGGCCAGCGACGCCGCGCACGCCGCGTCGACGGTGCAGTTGATCCCGCCGAGGCCGAGCCGGTTGGCCACCCGGCCCGCGGTGATGTTGGCGAGTAGGCCGGGGAACGAATTCGCCTCCCACGGCGCGAATGCCGCAACGAACTTGTCCGCGACCGCGTCGGCGTCCTGGTCGGACAGCCCGACCGAGCGCGCCGCCTCCTTGAGCACCGGCGTCGAGAGCCGTGCCGCCAGCGGATGCATCAGCGGCACCGGCCCGGTCGTGCCGAGCACCACGCCGGTGCGGCCGGGGTCGTACCACGTCGAGTCCACCGCGCCCGCGTCGATGAGCAGGTCACGGGCCACCCCGAGGCTCAGCGTCTGCATGGTGCTCGTCACCTCGAGCTGATTGGGTGGCAGCCCGAATTCCAGTGGGTCGAACTCGATATCGGGCAGGAACGCCCCGCGGCGCGAGTACGTCTTGTCCGGGGCATCCGGATCCGCGTCGAAGTAGTCGTCGAGGTTCCAGCGCGATGCGGGCACCTCGGTGGTGCAGTCGACTCCGTCGACGATGTTCTGCCAGTACTCTCGATGGTTGTGCGCGTTGGGCAGCAGCCCGGACATCCCGACGATGGCGATCGGGTTGCGCGCCAGGCGTCTGTCGTCTGTCACGAAAGTTCCTCTCGAACCGGATGGAAAGATTCAGGCGGCGACGGTTGTCGCGGTGCGCGACGCGATCAGGTCGGCGGCGCCCGCGGCGAACAGGTGATGACCGAGCGAGCTCGGGTGCAGGCCGTCGGCGGTCCACACCTCCGGGCGCTCCCACTCCGGCTCGGCCGCGATATCCAGCAGCAGCGTGCCGGTTTCGGCGGTGACGGCGGCCAGCACCGCATTGGCGAACGCGAAGCGTTCCCGCAACAGCCCGCGGAACCCGTCCGGCACCGGAAGCCGGGCCGGGATATCCGGGTAGCTCGCGGTGAATACCGTTGCCCCGCCGGTGCGCAGAGTGTCGAACAGGGTGCCGAGGTTGCGCTCGAACCGATCCGCGTCGAAATCGCTGACCAGATCGTTCACCCCGACCACGACTCCGTAGAGTCCAGATCGCGCCGAAACCGCCTGGCGCAGTTGCCGTTCGAGCACCACGCTGGTGGTGGCGCCGTGCACGCCGAGGTTGCGCACCGTCGCGGGCCGCAGACCGAGCTGCCCGCCGAGCCGAGGCACCCAACCGCGGTAGCCGCCGCCGGCCGCGGCGTCGCCGCGGCCTTCGACGAAGCTGTCACCCAGGGCGGTTAGGCCGGGGGTGCTCACGCGGTCACTCCGTCCTTGGTGACATGCCGTGCCGCCGCGGGGAAGTCGACCTTCTCGTACAGTGCGGCGAGCTCTTCCTCGCCGAAGTACTTGTCCGGCGAGTAGATTCCGGCGATCAGCCCGAAGAAGCCCTTGGTGTACTCCGCGTCGTAGCTGGTGGCGCGGAACACCGAGTCGTAGTACGGCGTCAGCGAGAGCTCCGAAATGCTCTGCGTCAGTTCGTAAGTGCTTGCGCTCTGCGCGTCACGCTCGCGCTCGTACTCGGCGAGCGCGTCGTCCATCGGGCGGGCGCCGGACAGGCCGTCGTGCACCAGGTCGGCCAGTAGCTGGGCGTATTTGAAGGCGTCGGTGATGCCCCAGCCGGTGAACGGATCCTTGTGGTAGCCCGCGTCGCCGACGAGCGCCCAGCCGGGGCCGAAGGAGCGGCGGCGGTAGTTGTCCGGGTAGAGCATCGGCCGGAACTGCTCCACGCGCTTGCCCGTATCACGCAGGCGCGCACCGAGTTCCGGGTCGATCTGGCTGACGATCTCCTGCACGCCCGCGTCCGGATCGGTGCGGAAGTCGCGGAACCGGTCCCGCTTGCGCATCACCGCGACCAGCGACAGGTCGTCGTTGGTCGGCCAGGCCGCGAACTGCTGCTCGTTGAAACCGGTGCGATGCTGCATGCCCCAGTCGACGCCCTCGTAGTACGAGTAGTAGATGAAGCAGGCCGCCGGGGACCCCTCGTAGACCTCGGCGCCGACCGCCTTGGCGACCGTCGAATTCGATCCGTCCGCACCGATCACCAGCTTCGCGCGGAACTCCTGCTCGGCGCCGTCGCCGACCTGGCCGCGGATGCCCGTCACCTGGTCACCGTCGAAAGTCAGCTCGGTGACGGTGAATCCGTTGATGACCTCGACACCGGCCTCGCCCGCCGCATCGACCAGGATCTTGTCGAGCACGGTGCGCCGCGGGCAGTACACGGCGTCGATGCCGTCGGCCGACACGTCGGCGAAGCCGTTGATCACGATGTCGGTGTAGGAGAAGTTCAGGTGCCGGATCGCCGGGGTGCCGGAGGCGATCACCTGGTCGAGCAGGCCCCACGACTTCAGGAAGCCGAGCCCGGCCTGGTGGATGTAGTGCGTCGATGGGGTGTCACTCGGGAAGGTGGCGCGGTCCACGGCGAGGACGCGGTAGCCCTTCCTGGCGAGCAGCATGGCCAGCGGGGAACCCGCGACCCGAGTTCCGACAACGATGACGTCGTACATGTTCGCATCACTTTCCGGTAGTCGAATTCCGATGTCGAGTCTGTGGGCCGCGCGGGGTGGGAACCACCGCGCGCAGCCGTAATTCATCGGGCGATCGGCCCCGCCTATACAGCGGGTGTGCGGGCCCGATACAGGTGGTCGATGTCGGCGGCGTAGGCGTCGGCAATGGCGACGCGCCGCAGTTTTCGTGACGAGGTCAACAATCCGTCCTCGACCGTGAAATCACCGTCGACGATCCGGAACGCGCGAATCGACTCGGCGCGGGAGACAAGGGAATTCGCGTCGTCGACCGCCGACTGGATGGCGTCGGCGAGTTCGCCGTCCGGCGTCGCCGCTTGCCAGCGTTGCACCTGGACCGGGTCGACGGTCACCAGCGCGGTGACGAAGTCGCGGCCGTCACCGATGACCATGCAGTTGCTCACCAACGGGTGCAACCGGACCCGGTCCTCCAGCGGCGCGGGCGCGACATTCTTGCCGCCGGAGGTCACCAGGATCTCCTTCTTCCGGCCGGTGATCCGGAGGTAGCCGTCGGCATCGAGTTCACCGAGATCGCCGGTGTGCAGCCAACCTTCGTCGTCAACCGTTGCCTGGTCCGCGGCCGCACCCCAGTAGCCGGGCGAGACGTGCGGACCGGCGACCAGCACCTCACCATCGGTCTCCGCAATAGCCACCGAGGTGCCGGGGATCGGCTTGCCGACCGTGCCGAGCCGGTTGGTCTCCGGCGCACTGACCGTGACCGCGGTCGCCGCCTCGGTGAGCCCGTAGCAGTTCAGCAGCACCACACCGAATCCCGCGTAGAAGCCGCTGGTCGAATCGTCCAGCGACGCACCGCCGGAGATGACATAGCGCAACCGGCCGCCGAGCGCAGCCGCCACCGCGTGCCCGGACACCTCGGGTGTCGTCTGCGCGCGCAACAACTCCAGGCCGCAGGCCACCGCATCCTGCTCCTGCGTGCCCGTCAGCATGGTGCGGCAGTACTTGCGAATCTTCTCCAGCCCGAACGGGATCAGCGCGAGGAAGGTCGGGCGCAGCGTCGGCAGCACCGGAACCAGGTCGGGAATGCCAGGCAGCAGATGCGTCCGGCTACCGCCGAACAGGCAGGCGAACAGGATGGTCTGACCGAACACATGCGACAGCGGCAGCGCGAGCACCGTTGTGCCGTCGAACATCTCGCCGGCCTGGCGCACCGTGTTCGCCGACGAGACGAACATGTTCCGGTGGGTGATCAAGCAGCCCTTGGACACGCCGGTCGTGCCGCTGGTGTACACGATCATCGCCAGATCGTCGGCACGCACCGCCGCGATGCGCGCGTCCAGCGCGGGATCGACCGCGCCGCTTGCCCATTCGGCCAGCTGCGGGAAGGTCCACACGTCGCCTGCGCCTGCCACACGCAGGCGTTCGGCGTCCGTGTCGTCCTCGGCCGCGAAAAACGCGCTGCCGCTGTCGGTCAGGATGTGCTCGATCTGCACCGCGGAGGAGGTCGGGTACACCGGAACCACCACGGCGCCGAGCGCGAGCAACGCGCCGTCGAGCAAGGTCCATTCCAGGCTGGTGCGGCCGAGGATCGCCACGCGATCCCCCGCGACCACCCCGCGCGCGGCCAGGGCTGCGGCCAGCGCGCGGGCCTGCCGATCGACATCGGCGCACGTGAGTTGCGTTCCGTCCGCACCGCACAGGGAAGGCCGTTGCGGGTGTTCGGCGGCCGCACCGGATATCACCGAGTACAAACTCGCGTCGTCCGGAAGATCGATACCATTCTCGGTGCTGGACACCGCGGTGACAGACGCCTGGGGACGGCGGCCGGCGGAGCCGGCGGGGTGGGTAAACATTGTGTTCACAATGTCGAATTCTGGTCGCTGGTATTCGATTACCGTATCGGCGATATCGCGGTTCCTACCGCGCGAATGTCATGGCCTATCGAACGGCTCAGGCAGACACCGCGCGGGCAATATCGATCCGGGCCGGTTCCGGCGAATCCACACAGTCCAGGAAAAGCGACACCGCAGGATTGCTCTCATCCGCACGCCACACCGCGTACAAATCGAGAGTCGGCACCGGATCGAATAGTTTGACCGCCACCGAACTGCTCCCCGGCGCACCCATACCCATCGAAATCGCGCGCGGCAACGAGGCGAACCCGACCAGCGGGCGCACCGAAACCATATGTGCGGTCGCGCCGGGATCGTCGGCGGTCTGCGCCACCGACAACGTGATCCTGGTGTCCGCGGCCGCGCGGAAGATCGAGTCGTACATCGCTGGACACTGTTCGCGAGCGAACAGCACGCACTCCTGGCCCTCCAACTCCGAGAACGGCACGCCGGGCCGGTCGGCCCACCTGTGCCGCCTGCCGACCACCGCAACCAGTGGAACCCGGTGCAGCAGCCGCCGATACCGGAAGTCCGTGGTGCTCGGGTGCCCGTACACCAACGCCAGGTCGAGCGAGCCGTCGGACAGCGCGGCCAACTGTGGCCCGGTGCGCTTCTCCCACAGCGACACCACGATGTCGGGGTGCTGCTCGGTCATCTTGACCAGCGCCTCAGGCAGCACATGCCTGCTCGCCGGGAGGTTGTAGCCGATGTTGAGCGTGCCCGCTCGGCCCGCCGCGGTCGCCTTCGCGACCTCTGCGGCCCGGTCCATCTGGGCGACGATGATCCGGGCTTGACTCTCGAATTCCCGACCCGCCGGGGTCAGTTTGACCTCGTGCGAGTTGCGTGCGACCAGTTGCACGCCTAACGACTTCTCCAGCTTCTGAAGCTGGGCACTCAGACTGGGCTGCGTGAGATGCAAGCGCTGCGCTGCGCGGCCGAAATGCAGCTCTTCGGCAATTGTGATGAATGAAACCAGATGTCGGAACTCCATGCCGCCGGCTCCTTTTCCGCGTAACCGAAAGGTAAGCGCCGCCGGGTAACCCCGGATGAACCGCGATCGCACGGGTGTTGCCGGAAGAGTTGCGGGCGGGTGAACACGCCCTGACTGGCACGGCAGTTGTGCTACATCGAATGCCGTGACCAACCAGGATCCCCGATCGGATCGCGAAGGGCAACCACTCGAGCGTCCAGCAGGGGCGGAAACCCTTGCGGGCCAGGCACAATAGCTCTCGGACCGATGGCGCCGACCAGGGTGCGCTGGGTACGCTCACAGGCGACGTGTGGGTGTTGTCACGTCGTGAGGAGTGTGGCCATGACCGCGGTGCGCGCACAGTTCGGCGTCCTCGGCGCGGTCGAGCTGGCGATCGACGGTGTCACGCAGGCCCTCGGCGGGCCCAAACAGCGGGCCGTGCTCGCCTATCTGGTGATCAACGCGAACCGGCCGGTGGCGATCGAGGCGCTGGCGCAGGCGGTGTGGGAGGACAGCCCGCCGCCGGACATCCGCGTCAGCCTGCACACCATCGTGTCGAACCTGCGGAAACCCCTGCGTGACAACGGGCTCGACGCGCGCGTGCTGCTGGCACAGGTCGGCGCCGGCTACCGGGTATCGGTCGCCGACGAGGCCAGCGACGTGCAGCGGTTCCGGGTGCGCAAGGAGGCCGGGTTGCGCGCGCTCACCGCGGGACGGTTCCGCACGGCAAGCGAATTGCTGTCCAGCGCATTGGCTCAGTGGCGCGGTCCGGTGCTAGCCGACCTGCGTGGACTCGGTTTCGCCGACGCGTACGCCACGGTGCTCGACGACGACCGCCTCGCCGTCATCGAAGGCAGGGCCGAGGCCGATATCGCGCAGGGGCGGGCCGAGGCCGTGGTGTCCGAGCTCGCGCTGCTGGTCGGCGAATATCCACTGCGCGAACCACTGTGGGAACAGTTGATCACCGCGCTGTACGTGGACGGACGGCAATCCGACGCACTCGACGCCGCCAGGCGACTGCGCGCGACCCTGTCCGATGAGCTCGGCATCGACCCGAGCCCGCCGATCCGCGAGCTGGAGGCGCGCATCCTGCGGCAGGAACCGCTCGAACTCCGTGCCAAAGCTGCCATCTCGTCGTTTCGGGCGACAACCATCGTCGATCTGAACTCGGGCGGGCCGACCGCGCTGCTGCGGGAACGATCAGGCACCACCTACGCGATCACCGGAACCATCACTCGGATCGGACGGCTGCCGGACAACGACGTCGTGCTCGAACACGGCAAAGTCAGCAGGCATCACGCGGCCATCCTGCACAACGGAATCACCTATCTGGTCAAGGATCTGCTGTCCTCGAACGGGGTGTTCGTCGAAGGGATGCGAATTGTCGACACTGTCGCGCTCACCGACGGTGCGACGATTCGGATCGGCGAATACGAGTTGGTGTTCATGCTGGTTCCGCCGGAGGCCTAGGTCAGCCGAAATACTTTCGGAACCAGGCGAGTAGGTCTGCTTCGGTCTTCGGCCCCGGGTCCGGGTCGTCGGCGCGTAGCGTGCAGAAGTGTGCGGCGAGCAGGAACTCGTCGTGCACCGCCATCAGGCAGGTCGTCGGGCCGGTGTTGTCGAGATGGCAGAAGAAGCGGCCGACCGGGCCGGACTCCTTGCGCCACACGTCATCAGGGGCCTGCGCACCGCCGCAGGCGTGGCCGGCGAATTGACCGAGGTTGGCTTGATAGAGAATCTTGGCCTGCTGGCGGTCCGGGATGCCGACGAACGACGCCGACGGGAAGCCCACCCGGGTGCCGCACCCGAGCAGTGCGTTCGCCGGCCCGACGGGCGGGTCGGCGTGGCGGCAGTTGTTCGGGCCGAAGTCGCCTTGGAGGCGGTCGAGCACGGCGCGGTCGGCCGGGGTGAAGTGATCCGGGTCCTGCGCGGCGTCAACAGATTTGAACTGGAAGGCGTTGCGGAGGGCGATGTAGTCGCGCAGTCGTTGCTCGGCGGGGGTCGCCCACAGGAAGATGCCCACCGCCAGGGCGGATTCGTTGGTCAGGACGAGTCCCGGCTTGGGGATCGCGGGATCGTCTGCGCGGCTGGCGAAGCAGGCCTTCCGACCCACCTCTTTACCGTCGACGACAGAGGGGCCGTCCTGGCCGGGCGGATCGCCTGGGCAGTTGGTCGAACGGAAGACGTCGAAGAACAAACCGCGGTAGTAGGCGCGGAGCTGGTCGAGGGTGCGGAAGCGCAGAAACCGCGCCGCCGGGTCGCTGGCGGCGGGATTCGGGTCGCAGAAGACCACGGCGACGGTGGTGGCGTCGGGGTCGCGGTGGGCGCAGTTGAAGCGCTTGTAGCCGGAGGCGCCGACGATAGAGAGGAGCTCGATGTCCGGGCCGCGCGGTGCGGAGGAGTTGGCGACGGCGGTGCCCGCGGTGGTGTCGGTCAGCGCCCAGGTGGTGAATGCGATAGTGGCGCATAGGATCACGATGGTCGTGAGCGCTACAAGCTGCAGTACGCGGTGATGGGTTCGCCGCGAGGTCGGCACGCGGGCCGAGCCCGAGTCGACGGTCGGCGGGCCGTCGGTGGCATCGGCTGTTCGAGTCTGCCGATCCGCCGCGGGCTTGTCCGACAGCCGCTGCGCAGGCAACAACTGTGCTTGCGGCTCCGAGGTTTCGACGGCTTCCCCAGCCTCCGCGGGCCGCAGTGTCGGCACCGGCGGCTCAGTTTCCGCGCGCAACTCCCCCTTCGCGAGTACCGCTCCCTCCCTGGAGGCTTCGCCGACTTCTGACTCTCCGGTTGCTACCGGTTGCGAGGCGTGCGTCGCCGGCTCGGCGTCCACACTCTGCCCGGCGTCCACACTCTGCCCGGCATCCACACTCTGCTGGGCCTTCGTAGGCTGACCAGTCACCATAGGCTGCGAGGGCAAGGTCATCTGCGTCGGTGCCCACAGTTGCCCGGTGTCCGCCTGGGTAGGTATTTCGTTGTCCGGCAGCACTTCTCGCGGCCCGCGCGCTGCCGCGTCGAGCACCTCACCCGCCAGCGCGGACTCCGCCGCGGCCGCGAGCTCACCCGCCGTGGGATACCGATCATTCAGGTTCTTCGCCAGCCCGCGCGCGATCACCGCATCGAACGACTGCGGCACCTCGTGGCGCACCATGCTCGGCCGCGGCGGCGGTTCGACCAGGTGCGCACGCATCACCTCACCATCGGTCGTCGCCGGATACGGCCTTGCCCCCGTGAGGCATTCGTACAACACGCAGGCCAGCGCATAGACGTCCGCCTCCGGGGTGACCAGCCGCGAGGTGAACCGCTCCGGCGCCATGTAGTGGAACGAGCCAACCGCAGATCCGTCGGAGGTCAAGCTCTCGCTCGTACTCGACTGGGCGATACCGAAGTCCACCAGATAGACGAACCCGTCCGTCGTGAGCAAGATGTTGTCCGGCTTGATGTCTCGGTGCACGAGGCCGTCGGCGTGCGCGGCGTCGAGCGCCGCGGCCACCTGCCGGATCACCGCGACCACGCGGTCCGGGGCAAGGGGCGCATCGGCTTTCAGCACCGCGCGCAGGTTCGCGCCGTCGACCAGCCGCATGTCGATGTAGAGCCGACCCTCGATCTCCCCGTAATCATGGATCGGGATGATGTGCGGCTCCTTGAGCCGGGCCGCGGCATGCGACTCGCGACGGAACCGTTCCCGGAAAACCGGATCCTGATTGAGCTTCTCGGGCAGCACCTTGATCGCGACCGTCCGGTCCTTGACAGTGTCGTAGGCCTCGAACACCTCCCCCATGCCGCCCCGCCCGATCAACCGGTCCAACCGATAAGGCCCGAACAGCGAGCCAGCCGTGAGCACCGGCCGTTGGGTCGTCATCTCGTGCCTCCGTGCGGCGGGCTGCTGCGTGGCGCCCGGGACCAGACTATGCCCAGGTCCAGGCTCCAGGTGCTGACAACTGTAGAGCGCGAGAGTGCGTTGCGCAGTCATACCGCGACCTCCCCCGAGCGGCCGTTAGCGGTTCATAAGTGGTTCGTAAGTGCGCCCGCCCACACTGGTCTCAGCCGAAACCGGCTGGTCATCACCTGCAAGGACCTCCGGTCGTCACGATCAGCACCGCCGCACCTCGCCCCCAGCGCGTTCTGCCCATCGCGCTCGGACTCACGGCGGTGGCCGGTTTCGGCGTCTTCCTTCCGCGCCTCGCCGCCTTGACCTCAACGTGGCTTCAGGTATCACGATCGGGTTGTCCTCCGTACCCAGCAGAAGGAAGCACATGCCGAAGCTTGATCGCATTGTCGAGTCCGCCTTGTATGTCGACGACCTCGACCGTGCTCGAAACTTCTACCGCGATGTCTTGCAACTCGAGCCTCTGATGGACACCGAGAGGTTGTGCGCGTACGACGTCGGAGGCGACAACGTCCTGCTCCTCTTCCAGCGCGGTGCCTCACTGGAACCAACAGTGCTGCCAGGCCCCGACCTACCGCAAGGCGAAATCCCACCCCACGACGGCAACGGCCCACTCCACGTGTGCTTCGCCGTATCCGAGGACCAACTTCCCGAGTGGGAAGCGCAACTCAGCGCACACGGCATACCGATCGAAGGCCGAACCCACTGGGTCCGCGGCGGGCACAGCATCTATTTCCGGGATCCGGACAACCACCTGCTCGAACTCATGACTCCAGGCAATTGGCCGACCTACTGAAACCCCATGTCCTGCCAGCCATCCCGCCGACCTCGCCACCGACTGACACGCAACCCACAACTACCGAGATGCACTGCTGGACAAGCGATCAGGAGGCGATGATGTAACTGCCCTCTCGACCGATGCCGCCCTCAGTGCCTCCTGACCAGCCGACCAACACCGGTCGAGTCCGTCGAGGGGATCCGTCGCGGCCTGATACACCGATCCTCAGGGGGCCCGCTCAACCCGAGAGTTCCGGGGTCTTGCTCAATTATGTTGCCCGACAACATGATTGATTGTGTCTAGCAAAGGGCGCGACAGAAACTCCGGGTGGCGATTCGATCGCCATCTCGTGAGATACGGATTCTGTTATCCGAAAGGCATCGCAATGAAACACATCAGCGGAGCGTTGACAACGGCGGGCGCGGTTCTCGTCTTGGCTCTGAGTACGGCAGGTATTGCTCATGCCGCTCCCGCGACCGGCGACTTCATCTACACCAGCCCCGACGGTCAACGGCATCGATTGCACAACCCCGAGAACAACCGATGCTATGTCATCACCGGCGTAGCTTTCACCAGGAACGACACCGACGTCGCTGCCGAAACATTCCGAAACAGCACATGCAGTGGCACGTTCGGGGAGCTCTTTCCGCCCGGAGCAAGCGAAGAACGCTCAGACTTCCAGTCGGTGAAATTCGGCCGTCCGATTTGATCCTGGCTGACGTGCGCGGCCCGCGAGAGCGGACCGAAACGCTCCGACCGCGCCCAACATCGGCAACGACAACCAGAGCCGATTGACCAGCACCTGCCCGCGGATCCCGGGCCGAATGGACGAGCCGGGTGCGGGCAGGTAGCGTCACCGCAACTTTGATGAGGAGTTGCGGATGAAAAGCATTGCCTTACTGGCGATTGGGGCCGCGTTGTTGCTGTCCGGGTGTGGTTCGGGCAGCGACGACTCGAAGCCGGCCACTGCGGCGACGAACGCCCAGGTGCGCGCGAAGTCGTGCCAGGACTATCTGCCGGTGTTGAGCAAGTTGAAGGCGGTCAGCGAGGAGTCCGCGAAGAAGACCGCCGAGGATTCGATCGCGTTGCTTCCACAGTCCGCGCAATGGCCGAGCCTCAATGAGACCGACCGCCAGTCGATGATCGCCGGGATCCGCGACGCCGCCGCCGGAAAGTGCCAGTGAGATAAGCGGTCCCGAGATCCGCACCCACTCTGTGGATCCGCACCCGTTCTAGGTGCCCGGAGCGGGTGCGGATCCACACAGTCGGTGCGGATTCCAAGAAGGAGTGCGGATTCCAAGAGAGAGTGCGGATCCCGCAGGTCAACCCACCGCGGGTCCTCCATCACGACCGTGCTCCCGCCGGTGCAACGCCAACTGGATTTCGAGCAACAGCCGATCAGCAGGATCGGTGAGGTCGACGCGGAGAATCTCCTCGACGCGACGAATGCGGTACCGCAACGTATTCGGATGCACCTGCAGCGCCGCCGCGGCGGCCCGCACATCACCGTGCTCACGCAGATAGACGTCGACGCTCTCCCGCAGGCTCGCCGAGTGCTTGAGGTCGTACTCCGACAACGCCCGCAACCGCGGATCATGCAGTTCGGACCGTGTTCCGACCAGATCGAGTATCTCACCGAGCAGCACCGCGGTCCGCGACTCCGCCAGCGTCGTCACCCGTCCACGCGGATACGACGCGACGGTGCTGTCGAGCACCCGATCGACCTCACGCCGCGCCCCGGCCACCCCACTCAAATCGGCCACCGGACAGGCAATGGCCGCCCGCAACGCCAGCGAGCGTTTGGTTTCGAGCTGCTCGACCAACTGCCGCGTCCACGCCGTCACCGCATGCGCGGCTTTATAACTGGGCAACAGCACATACACCCGATCACCGAGCGTCGCCGTCACCGAGTCGCTGCGAAACGAGCTGGCGCGCAACCGAAGCATGTTCCCCAACGCGGAAGGCTCAGTGGCGGCCGCGGTTTCGGTCGCGGTCAACGCGAACCCGACCACCGCGGCTGGCCCGGTCATCGGCAGGTTCAATGTGCTGGCCACGGACGCGATATCGGCAGGGCTCCCCTCCCCGAACAACCGCTGCACCAGCAACGCCTCGGTGGACGGCGCATCGAGACTGCGCGAGATCAACCGAGCCGCGATGGCCGAAGCCCCACGCAGAATTTCCGCGGCGTCCGGCTTGAACGGCCGATCCCCTTGCTGCAACCAGATCGACCCGAGCACCCGGGGCGCCCGTGCCGCCCCATCGGCTGGATGCCGAATGCTGACCACCATCCGGCGTTTGATGTTCAACTCGTCGTGCTCGGGCACATCGATGACCTCGTCGGTGCTCCGCAGCCGATCGAACACTCCCCACTTTCGCAACACCGTCAAATACTCGCGCGGCCCTTCCCGCCCGAGAATCGACATCACCCGCAACTGGTCGGCCGACTCATCGGAGGCCGAGTACGCCAGCACATGGGATTGCGGGTCTTCGATCGACACCATCCCGCCGGCGTTCTGCGCAACGATCTGCGCGAGACCGAACAGGTCGATGTCCGCGGCAACCAGCCCACTGTCAACAGCCACGACTACGCCTTTCGGCCAACTCGACAACACACTCATCCCATCTTTGTCCTTTTAGCCCATTTCCCGCGTACTTTTCCGGTGTTGACTTCGGCTGACCGCAGTATTGCCACATCCAGCAGGAGGAATCATGGATGCCATCGTGTCCACACCGCGGCCGGTCAACGAGCCGGTAGGCACGTTCGCGCCCGGTAGTGCGGAACGTACACGGTTGCAGGCGAAGCTGGCAGAGCTCGGCTCGACTCCGACCGATGTGCATCACGTGATCGGCGGGACGCACCGGCGCAGTTCGGGCAAGACGATAGACGTCGTGCAGCCGCACCGCCACGCCGCCGTGCTCGGCACGCTGACCCCGGCGCGCCCGCGCGACGTCGAGGACGCGATGGACGCGGCCACCGCCGCGGCGCCTGCCTGGCGTGCGATGTCGTTCGAGGATCGGGCCGCGGTGTTCCTGCGTGCCGCGGACCTGCTGTCCGGGCCGTGGCGCGAAACCATCGCCGCCGCAACGATGCTCGGTCAGTCGAAGACGGCGTATCAGGCCGAGATCGACACCCCGTGCGAGCTCGTCGACTTCTGGCGCTTCAACGTGCATTTCGCCCGCCAGATCCTGGCCGACCAGCCCATTTCGTCGCCCGGCGTGTGGAACAAGGTCGAGTACCGCCCGCTGGACGGGTTCGTATACGCGATCACCCCGTTCAACTTCTCCGCGATCGCGGGCAACCTGCCGACCGCGCCCGCGCTGATGGGCAACACCGTGGTCTGGAAGCCCGCGATGACCCAGTCGGTCGCGGCGTACTGGACGATGAAGCTGCTCGAGGCAGCCGGCCTGCCGCCCGGTGTCATCAACATGGTGCACGGCGCTGGCCCGAAGGTCTCGGATGTGGCGCTGCCCGATCCGCGCCTGGCCGGCATCCACTTCACCGGCTCCACCGCGACGTTCCAGCACCTGTGGCGCGCGGTCGCCGCGAACATCAGCGAATACAACTCCTACCCGCGCCTGGTCGGCGAGACCGGCGGCAAGGACTTCGTGCTCGCGCACAGCTCGGCCGATCCCGAGGTGCTGACCACCGCGCTGATCCGCGGCGCGTTCGACTACCAGGGCCAGAAGTGCTCGGCCGCGTCGCGCGCGTTCGTCCCGAAGTCGGTGTGGGCCAAGATGGGCAGCGATTTCATCGACAAGGTCGCCACGCTGAAGTACGGCGATGTCACCGACTTCAGCAACTTCGGTGGCGCGCTGATCGATCGGCGTGCCTTCGACAAGAACGCCGAGGCGATCGCCCGTGCGAAGGCCACCCCGGGTCTGTCGATCGCGGCGGGCGGCCACGCCGACGATTCGGTCGGCTACTTCGTCGACCCGACGGTGCTGCTCGGTGAGGACCCGACCGACGAGGCGTTCTCCACCGAGTACTTCGGCCCGATCCTGTCCGTGCACGTCTACGACGACTCGGTGAAGGGCGCGTTCGAGCAGACCCTCGAGCTGGTCGACAAGGGTTCCCCGTACGCGCTGACCGGCGCGATCATCGCCGACGACCGCACCGCGATCGCGGCGGCGACCGAGGGACTTCGCTTCGCCGCCGGCAACTTCTACATCAACGACAAGCCCACCGGCGCGGTGGTCGGGCAGCAGCCGTTCGGCGGGTCGCGTGCCTCGGGCACCAACGACAAGGCAGGCTCGCCGCAGAACCTGCTGCGCTGGACCTCGGCGCGCACCATCAAGGAAACGTTCGTCCCGGCGACGGATCACCGCTACCCGCATCAGGAGGCGTGATGGCATTCTCGACCTTGCTGCGGCCCGCCATGCTGGCCGCGTCGCGCTCGCCGCGCATGGAGCGCGCGATCACCAAGATGTCGATGACCAAGAAACTGGTCGATCGTTTCGTCGCAGGCAGCACCGCGGATCAGGCGGTCGCCGCCGTCGAATCCCTGCTCGCCTCCGGCCGCTATGTCACCATCGACTACCTCGGTGAGGACACCACCGACATCGAGCAGGCCCGCACCACGGTCACGCACTATCTGCACATGCTGTCCGCGATGGCCAAGCTCGACGTCAAGACGGAATCGGAATCGGTTCGGCCGCTGGAGGTTTCGCTCAAGCTGTCGGCACTCGGCCAGTCACTGGCCCGGGACGGCGACGCGATCGCGCTCGATCACGCGCGGCAGATCTGCACGGCCGCGGAAGCCGCGGGCGTCTGGGTGAATGTCGACGCCGAGGACCACACCACGACCGACTCCACCCTGCTCATCGTGAAGGCGCTGCGCCGCGACTTCCCGAGCCTCGGCACGGTCCTGCAGGCCTACCTGCACCGCACCGAGGGCGACTGCCGGGAACTGTCGGGCCCCGGCTCGCGGATCCGGCTGTGCAAGGGCGCCTACAAGGAGCCCGCGTCGGTCGCGTTCCAGGGCAAGGCCGCCGTCGACGAGTCGTATCTGCGCTGTCTTCAGGTGCTGATGCAGGGCGAGGGCTACCCGATGGTCGCCACCCACGACCCCGCGCTGATCACCGCTGCGCAGCAGTACGTCGAGTCGACGCAGCGCAAGGCCGACGAGTTCGAGTTCCAGATGTTGCACGGCATCCGGGACGAGGAACAGCGCAGGCTCGTCCAGGAGGACAACCACCTGCGGGTCTACGTGCCCTACGGCGACGAGTGGTACGGCTATTTCATGCGCAGGCTGGCCGAGCGTCCGGCCAATGTCGCGTTCTTCCTCCGCTCGCTGAAGCCGGGCAGCGCACGCTGAATCCGGTAGTCACCGCTGTGCGACGGGTCCGCCCCGGCCGAAGGAATTCGGCCGGGGCGGGCGCGTGCACGGGGTCGGTCGGGACAGGCGCGTTCGAGCCGCGCCCGTCCGGTTGGCCAACCAGGCTGAACATTATTTGGCCAACTCACCGATCACAGCGGGGCTGTGGTCGTATTTAGTAACCACAGCTCGAAGTGTGACCCGCATTACGCACCGTTGCGTACGGCGGATGAGAAAGGAAACACATGTCCATCGCGGATTTGCGTGGCCAAATGCTGCGCCGCAAACCCCTGGGACAGGTCGAAGACGAGGCCGCCCCCGCCGACGAACAGCTGTCCAAGTCGCTCGGCCTGTGGCAGCTGACCGCCATCGGTGTCGGCGGCATCATCGGTGCGGGCATCTTCACGCTCGCAGGCGCGGTCGCGAACAAGACCACCGGTCCCGCGGTGCTCATTTCGTTCCTGATCGCCGGCGTCGCCAGCGCGGCCGCGGCGCTCTGCTACGCGGAGTTCGCGGGCATGGTGCCGAAGGCGGGCTCCGCGTACACCTATGGCTACGTCTCGCTCGGTGAGCTCGCAGGGTGGTTCATCGGCTGGGACCTGCTGCTGGAGTACATCGCGGTGGCGGCGGTGGTCGCCATCGGCGTGTCCGGCTACTTCCGCTTCTTGCTCGGGCAGGTGGACATCGATCTGCCGAACGCGATCTTGGGCGCGCACACCGAGGCCGGTGACGGAAAGGTGGTCGACCTCTTCGCGATCTTGTTCTGCCTCGGCACCGCCTGGCTGCTCTCCCGCGGTATCCGCAGCGTCGGCCGGTTCGAGACCGTCGCGGTCGGCATCAAGGTCGCGCTCGTCGTGCTGATCATCGTGCTCGGTGTCTTCCACATCGACAGCTCGAACTACACCCCGTACTTCCCGTTCGGCACCAGCGCGGTGTGGACCGGTGCGGCCACCGTGTTCTTCGCGGTGTTCGGGTACGACGCGATGAGCACCGCCGCCGAGGAATCGACCGACGGCAAGAAGCACCTGCCGAAGGCCATCCTCTACTCGCTCGCCATCGCGATGGTGCTGTACGTGCTTGCCACGCTGGTGCTGACCGGCATGCAGAAATACACCGAGATCAGCCCGACGAGCGGCTTCTCCACCGCCTTCGAATCCGTTGGCATGCCAGGCATTGCGAACATCATCGCGATCGGCGCGATCGTCGGCATCGTCACCGTGGTGCTCACCTTCATGCTCGGCGTGACCCGCGTCTGGTACGCGATGAGCCGGGACGGCCTGCTGCCCGAGTGGTTCGCCAAGACGCACCCGGTGCGTAAGGTGCCGACCCGCGTGACTTGGATCGTCGGCATCGGCGCCGCGATCATGGCCGGTGTACTCGACATCACCGTGGTCGCCGAGCTCACCAATATCGGCATCCTGATGGCGTTCATCGTCGTCTCGATCGCGGTGATCGTGCTGCGGCGCACCCGCCCCGACGAGCCGCGGCAGTTCAAGCTGCCGTTCATGCCGGTCGTCCCGCTGATCGGTATCGCCTTCTCGCTCTACCTCATCTGGTCGCTGCCGTATGCGACCTGGTACCGGTTCGCGATCTGGCTGGTCGTCGGTCTCATCGTGTACTTCCTCTACTCCCGGAAGCACTCCAAGCTGGAGCGCACCGGACTGAGCGACGCGAAGACGCTCGCGTAGCAGAACTCCGCGGGGCACTGACGCCAGCTCCGCGGACCGATTGGGTGGGTGTGCCTTCGGGCCCACCCACCCAGTCTTATTTCCCGGCACGTCGCCGCGCGAGCAGCGACTCTCCGACGACGAGCGCGCCGAGTACGAGCACGATCACCCCCATCACCCGGAAGCCGAGGTCGGCGGCCGAGACGAATGCTGCGACAACGTCATTGGCGCGGTCGGCGGTGGTTACGGCCAGCGCCTGAGCCACCGTGTGCGGATCGTGGCCTGCGCGGATGTCCGACGGCATGGCGTCGACGAATCGCGCGGTGAGCACGGTGCCGATGACGGCGACACCGAGGGCGCTGCCGAATTCCCGCGTGGTGGCTTGCAATCCGGCGCCGACACCGGCTTGGGCGTGCGGCAGCGAGCCGGCAATGGCCGCGGACAGTGTCGGAAGCGCCAGTGTCACACCGATTCCGGTGACCACGAGCCATGCGGCGTAGGCCAGATAGGGCGACTGCGCGGTGCTGGTGGACAGGCCGAGCAGTCCACCGCCGACGCAGGCAAAGGCAAGCGCGACGGTGGCGTCGAGACCGATGCGGTGCGCCAGGCGTCCGACATGTCGTGTGCCGAGAATGATCGGAACGGTCAACGGGATGACGCCGAGCCCGGTCTGCAGCACACTGAATCCCTTGACATACTGCAGGTATGACGCGTTGACGTAGAACAGCGCGAACATGCCGAAGAAGATGGCGGTCATGCCGAGGCAGGCGCTGCGCAGTCCGGGCAGGCGGAACAGTCGCGGATCGAGCAGCGGATGTTCGACCTTCAGTTCGACAATCGTCCATCCGACGAACAGCACAGCGGCGCAGACGAATCCGCCGATCACCACCGCGCTCCCCCAGCCCGCTTCCGGCCCTTGCACGATGCCGAGCAGCAACGCGACCGAGGCGCCGACCAGCAACAGCGTGCCCGGCAGATCGAGGCGACGGTCATGGCGCGCCGACACCGGCGCGACCCTGCCGACGACGGCGGCGAGCACCAGCGAAATCGGCACGGCGGCAACGAACAACCACCGCCAGGAGCCGCCCGAAAGCACCGCGCCGCCACCGACATTGCCGAGGATGCCGCCGATACCCGACATCGACGCCCAGACCGCGATCGTCGGCGCTTTGCGTGCCGCGGGGACGGCGTGCATCAGGATAGCGAGGGTGTTGGGCAGCACCGCGGCCGCGCCGACACCGGTGATCGCCCGGCCGATCAGCAGCACCGCAACGTTCGGGGCCACCGCCGAGATCAACGCACCCACCGCGAACAGCAGCAGGCCGGTGAGCAGAACTCCCTTGCGCCCGAAGCGATCTCCGGCGGCACCGCCGGGAATCACCAAGCAGGCGAAGAAGATAACGTAGGTGTCGACGATCCAGATCAGTGCCGACGCGGACGGATGCAGTGTGCTGGCGGCGAGCATCGGGACGGCCAGGTTGATCGCGGCGACCATGCCGACGACGAGGACGACGCAGGCGCACATGACCGCGAGCAGACCGCGCCGCGCGACCGGCCGAGGCGGCAGATCGTCGGCCCGCGATGCCGGGTCGAGCATGTTGAGTGACATGCCGAGAACGGTATGAACTCGGTGGATTCCGTGCCACGCAACATTGACAACCTATATTTGCTTAGGATGCAACTATGCCCGAGCACTTGGACCTGAACCTGCTACGAGTGTTCGACGCACTACTCCAGGAGCGCAGTGTCACCGGCGCGTCCGAGCAGCTGCACCTGTCCATCCCGGCGACCAGCCGGGCGCTCGGCAGGCTGCGGCGGGCGATGAGCGACCCGATCCTGGTGCGCGCCGGTCGCGGGATGGCGCCGACACCGTTCGCGCTGCGCACCGCACCACGGGTGCGTTCGCTGCTCGACGAGGCGTCCGCCCTGATCACCGCCGACCGCGCGATCTCGATCGCGGAACTGCAGCGCGCCTTCACCATTCGCATCAACGACGGCGTCGCGGCGACCCTGGCGACCACGGCGGTCGAGGCCACCGCCGCGGCGGCCCCCGGCGTGACCCTGCGCTTCGTCACCGAGGGCACCGAAAGCACCGAGGCGCTGCGCGACGGTTCGGTCGACCTCGACATCGGCGTAGGTGACGTCACAACGCCCGACCTCCGCACTGCCCCGCTGTATCGCGAGCGCATGGTCGGCATCGTCCGCGCCGACAGCCCACTCGGCAGGCGCCGCCGCCCGACACTGCGGCAACTCTGCCAACATCCCCATGTTTCGGCCTCGCGCCGCGGCCGTGACCGCGGCCCACTCGACGAGGCGCTGACAGCGGCGGGGCTGGAGCGCCGCGTCGCCGCCGTCGTGCCCACCCTCGCCGTCGCCATGCTCCTGGTCTCCACGAGTCACTATGTCGGGCTCGTGCCGCAGCGCCTCGCCGAGCAGTACGGTCAAGCACTCGGGCTCCGCTGGTTCCCGATCCCGGCGGAGCTACCCGCCCTCGACGTGCGGTTGTGCTGGCACGCCCGGCTCGACGCCGACCCGGCACAGCGCTGGCTACGCGACACCGTGCGCGCCGCCCTCGACTGATACCCGGACAGCATCAGTCGATATACAAAGAGTGTTGGACATGCATCAGTCCCGCCGCCTAACCTTCTGACACGTCGCGCGATGAGTGACCTACCCCACACTCGCCGCAGGACACAGGAGGACACATGATGAGTGGAAGATCCCGGTCACCAGGCTGTTTCGGTTGCTCGCGGAACGGAACAGATATCGCATGAGCGAACGAAGTGAGCGAATCATGTGCCAGCGCGCCTTGCGCATGACGGGGCCGAGCGCCAGCGAGGCCCAGCCATGAGCTATCACCGGATTCTGATCACGGGTGCGGGCGGCGGCATCGGCACCCTGATGCGGCCACGACTACGCCGCCCCGATCGCGTACTGCGCTTGCTCGACCTGGCCGAACTCCCCGCCGCCGCACCGGAGGAACGGGTGGAGATCGTGCACGGCTCCCTCACCGACCCCGACACCATGGCGGCCGCGTGCCGGGACGTGGACGCGCTGATCCACCTCGGCGGCATCAGCCGCGAGGACAGCTGGGAGCGGGTGCTCGCGGTGAATGTCGACGGCACCAAGACGGTGCTCGATGCCGCGCGCGAGGCGGGCATCTCCCGCGTCGTACTTGCATCAAGCAACCATGCGGTCGGCTATCGGGTCGTCGGCGAGGCGGCGCCGAATCTCATTGCCGCAGAAGCACCGCCGCGACCGGACACCTACTACGGCGTCAGCAAAGCCGCGATCGAAGCGCTCGGCAGCCTGTATCACTCCCGATTCGGCATGGATGTGATCTGCATCCGGATCGGCTCGTGTTTCGAACGCCCTCACGACGAGCGCGGGTTGTCGACGTGGCTGTCCCCCGACGACGGCGCACGACTGTTCGAGGCGTGCCTTGCCGCGGAAAACCCTGGGTTCCAAGTGATCTGGGGCGTCTCGAAGAACGCCAGGGCCATCGTCTCGCTCGAGGAGGCCGAGGCACTCGGTTACCGCAGCGCGGACGATGCCGAGCAATTCGCGGCCGACATTCCGACCGGCCTTGCCGTCGAGCCGACCTATGTCGGCGGCCCCTTCCTCGAAACCCCACTCGGCAAACCGAATCCGCTCTGACTCCAGCGAAACTCGCCCCTCCCCGGCACGCGCCGAGCGAGGGCACTTGCTCGACCGCGAAAGAAGCGCAGCACAATGCCATTCAAACCCACGGTGCAGGCCAGGAAATCCGCCATCGGCACCAACGTTCATTTCCTCTATTTCTTCGGCGCGCTCGGCGGCATCCTCTTCGGCTACGACCTCGGTGTCATTTCCGGAGTGTTGTTGTTCCTCAAGGATTCCTGGGAGCTGACCTCGGTGACCAAGGGCGTCATCGGCGGCTGCCTCGCGGCCGGGGCGATCATCGGCGCGGCGATCGCCGGTCGGATCACCGACCGGCTCGGCAGGCGGCGCACGATCATGATCGCCGCGGCAGTTTTCGGCGTCGGCGCACTCGGCTGCGCTGTGGCCCCGAACGTGCCGGTGCTGGTGCTCGCGCGCTTCGTCACCGGCATCGCGGTCGGGTGTTCCTCCGCGACGGTCCCCACCTACCTGTCCGAGCTGGCGCCCACCAGGGCCCGCGGCGCGCTGTCGACGCTGAACCAGCTGATGATCGTCTCCGGCATCCTGCTCGCCTACATCGTGGACTGGGCACTGTCCGGATCCGGCAACTGGCGGTTGATGTTCGGCGTCGCCGTGATCCCGGCGGTCGTGTTGTTCGTCGGCATGACCGTGCTGCCGGAGACCCCGCGCTGGCTGGTGAAGGCGGGCCGGGAAGAGGAGGCGCGCGCGGTGCTCGCAGGCACGCATCGCTCCACCGAGATCGACGAGGAGCTCAACAACATCCGCACCGTCAACCAGCTCGACGCACAGCAGCGGGGCAGGCTGCGCGACCTGCTCGCGCCGTGGGCGCGGCCCGCGCTCGTCGTCGCGCTCATTCTCGCTGTCGGCCAACAGTTCTCGGGCGTCAACGCGGTGAATCTGTACGCGCCGACCATGTTCACCGATCTCGGCTTCGGCAACTCGACCTCGCTGCTGGCGGCCATCGTGCTTGGCGTCGTCAAGGTGGCGTTCACCGCCTGGGTGATCTTCGTGGTCGACCGCTGGGGTCGTAAACCGTTGCTGCTGCTCGGCAACGTGTGCATGGCGCTGTCGCTGTTCCTGCTCGGCGTCGTCGTGTTGACCGTCGACAACAACACCGTCACCGGCCTGACCACCCTGATCCTGCTCAACGTCTACCTGGCCGGTTACGAGCTGGGCTGGGGCGCGGTGGTCTGGGTGATGATGGCCGAGGTGTTCCCGCTGCGGGTGCGCGGCGTCGGCATGGGCGTCGGCAGCGTGGTGCTGTGGAGCTCGACGTTCACCATCACCTTCCTCTTCCCGGTGATGAACGACCATCTCGGCCTTGCCCGTTCGGCCTGGGTCTTCGCGGGGGTCAGCGTGGTGCTGTTCCTGCTCGTGCAGCGGTTCGTGCCGGAAACCAACGGGCGCAGCCTGGAGCAGATCGAGCTCGACCTGCGGGCCAGGGTCGGCGGGTCAGCCACGGAACGGGCGTGACGGCGTGGACCAGACCCTCGTCTACGTGTCGAACGCCGACAGCCACGAGATCTCGGTGCTATTGCTCGACGCCACCGGCGTGCTCACGCCGGTGGGGTCGGCGCAGGTCGACGGGACGGTGATGCCGTTGGCCGTGCATCCGGAACACCGTTTTCTCTATGCAGGGATCCGCTCGGAACCGTTCGCGGTCAAGACGTTTGCCATCCACCCGTCCGGGCGGCTGCGGCACCTCTCGACCACGCCGCTGCCGGACAATATGGCCTACCTCAGCACCGACCGGACGGGGCGGTTTCTGCTCAGCGCCTCCTACACCGGCGACAAAATCGCGATCAATCCGATCGCGGCGGATGGCACGGTCGACGCGTCGCCGCTGGAGGTGATCGCTACTGCGCCACACGCACATTCGATCGTCGTCGATCCGACGAACCGGCATGTGTTCGCGGCGGTGCTCGGCGGCGATCACCTGCTGCAGTACCACTTCGACGAGGTCGCAGGCAGCCTGACCCCGAATCATCCCGCGGCGGTCGAGACCGAACTCGGCGCGGGCCCACGGCATATCGTCTTCCACCCGAGCGGCCGCGTCGTCTTCGTGGCGAACGAGCTCGACGGCACGGTGAACAGCTACCTGCTCGACCCGACCGGCACGCTGACCCGCCTGGCGGCGATATCCGCACTGCCCGAAGGCTTTTCCGGCAGCCCGTGGACATCGGACGTGCACGTCACGCCGGACGGCCGCTTCCTCTACGTGTCCGAACGGACCTCCGACACCATCGCGGGCTTCCGCGTCGGCAGCACACCGGGCGCGCTCGACCCGCTCGGGCACACCGCCACCGAAGCCCAACCACGCGGCTTCGCCATCGACCCGCGCGGCCGCTTTCTGGTGGCGGCGGGCCAGAAGTCCAATGCCATCACCACCTATGCCATCGACCCGCGCACCGGCGCGCTCACCGCCCGCGACCGCTGCGCGGTCGGCCGCAACCCCACCTGGGTCGAGATCATCGACCTGGCCGCCGCATGACCGAGTCAGGGCCCGGAGGAGGCAGCTCGGGTAACCACGGAGGGCCCCTCGGGCATGCGATGCAGGGCACAGCATGACCGGCCAGGAAGACGCAGGCTCGGTGTCGTGGCTGCGGGATCGCCCGCAGCGGCGCGCCGCTGCGGGCAGGCTGGGTGCCATGGTGTCTCTCGAACAGGTCCGCGGGTTCGTCACGGTCGCCGAGGAGGGCAGCTTCCGCCGCGCTGCGGACCGGCTCCGGATGACCCAACCGCCGCTGAGCAGGCAGATTCAGAAGCTGGAGCGTGACATCGGCGTCGAACTCTTCGACAGGGGCCAGCGCCAGGTGCAGCTGACGCCGGCCGGCGAGGTGTTCCTGATCGAGGCGCGCAGGCTGCTCGCCCTCGCCGAGGGTGCGCCCGACACCGCGCGGCTGGTCGCGGCGGGCGGCGCGGGCAAGGTGCGGATCGGCTTCACCGCCGCGTCCGGGTTCGGCTTCCTCGGTCGGTTCCTCAACCATGTGGAACAGGGGCTGCCCGGGGTCGAGGTGGTGCTGCGCGAGATGGTGAGCTCGGCCCAGTTCGAGAACCTGCGCAGCGGGACGCTGGACCTGGCGCTGGCCAGGCCGCCGTTCGATCGCACCGAATTCGACTGTGAGCTGGTGCATTCCGAACATCTCATGCTCGCGGTGCCCGCGGCACACCGGCTGGCCGCCGAAGGACCGATCGCGGTCGAGGAACTCGGCGGCGAGACGCTGCTGGTGTACGCGCCGGGCCCGGCCCGGTATTTCGCCGACCTGGTCGCCGGAATCCTTGCCGCCGTGCCCTATACGTCGACCCATGAACTGACCCAGGTGCACACCATGCTCGCCTTGGTCGCCGCAGGCCGTGGCCTGGCACTGGTGCCGGAGACCGCAGGCCACCTCCACCCCGACGGCGTGCGGTTCCGGCCGCTGGACGGCGTCGACGATCCCGTTGTCCTGTATGCGGTGTGGCGCCGCGACTGCGCGAACCCGGCCCTGGACCGGGTCGTGCGGCTGCTCGGCTCGCTACCACCCGCTCAGTGAAAGGAGCACCATGTCACATTTATCCGCAGCGGAACTAGGTCCCGCGCTCGGACGAGGGCTGTTGTCCTTCCCGGTCACGCATTTCGACGCGGACCTCACCTTCGACGAGGCCGCCTACCGCAAACACATTGCCTGGCTTGCCCAATACGACGTCGCGGGGTTGTTCGCGGCAGGCGGCACCGGGGAGGGCTTCTCGCTCACCCCCACCGAGATCGATCAGGTGGTCCGCGCGGCGGTCAGCGAAACGGGCGGCCGCATCCCCGTCATCGCGCCGGCCACCGCGGGCACCGCCGCCGCCGTGGAACAGGCGAAGGCGGCGGAAGTCGCTGGCGCCGAGGGCATTCTGCTGCTGCCGCCCTACCTCACCGAGGCGGGTCCCGATGGCTTGGTCGAGCATGTCGCCACCGTGTGCGCGGCCACCTCGCTCGGCGTCATCTTCTACAGCCGCGCCAATGCCACCTGCAACGACGTCACCCTGGCACGGATGGCCGAACGCTGCCCGAACCTGATCGGGTTCAAGGACGGCGTCGGCAACATCGAAACGATGACCAGGATCTACGCCAGGCTCGGCGACCGCCTCACCTACATCGGCGGCTTGCCGACGGCCGAGACGTTCGCGCTGCCGTACGCCGAAATGGGCGTCACCACCTACTCTTCCGCGATCTTCAACTTCCTGCCCGAATTCGCGCTCGACTTCTACCGCGCCGTGCGCGCCCGCGACCGGGACACCGTTTACCGGCAGTTGCGTGAATTCGTCATTCCCTACCTCGATATTCGTGATCGGCAACCCGGCTACGCGGTGTCCATCGTCAAGGCCGGGCTCGCCGCCATCGGCCGCCCGGCCGGCCCGGTGCGGCCGCCGCTCACGAATCTCACCGACGGCGAACTCAGCGAGCTCACCACGCTGGTGCGGACGATCACCGCGGCGGCGGCCGGGTGAACGCCGCGTCGACCATGGACCGCATCACCGAGGTCACGATCTCCTCGGTCACGCTGCCCCTGCCGACCGGCATCAGCGACGCCAAGGTGCTGACCGGCAGGCAACGGCCGATGACCGAGGTGGCCGTGCTGTTCGCGGAGATCGGCACCGAGGCCGGGTGCACCGGCCTTGGCCTCAGCTACGCGAAACGCGCTGGCGGCCCAGCGCAATTCGCACACGCACAGGAGCTCGCCCCGGTGCTGCTCGGCGCGGATCCCAGCGATATCGCCAAAATCTGGGACAAGCTGCTGTGGGCGGCGGCGTCCGTCGGCCGCAGCGGGCTCTCGGTCCAGGCAATCGCCGCGTTCGATATCGCGCTCTGGGATCTGAAGGCCAAGCGCGCAGGCCTGCCGTTGGCCAAACTTCTCGGCGCGCATCGGGATTCGGTGCGCTGCTACAACACCTCCGGCGGCTTCCTGCACGCACCGATCGAGGAGGTGCTCGAGCGCGCGGAAGAATCGCTGGCACACGGCATCGGCGGCATCAAACTCAAGGTCGGCCACCCCGACAGCGCGGTCGACCTGGCGCGGGTCACGGCGGTGCGGGAGAAACTCGGCGACCAGGTGCCGCTGATGGTCGATGCCAATCAACAATGGGACCGTGCCACCGCGCGCCGCATGTGCCGGGCCTTCGAGCCGTTCGGGCTGACCTGGATCGAAGAACCGTTGGACGCCTACGATTTCGACGGCCACGCCCGCTTGGTGTCGACCTTCGACACCCCGATCGCCACCGGCGAGATGCTGACCAGCGCCGCCCAGCACGCCCAGCTGATGCGCGCGGGCGGCGCCGACATCGTGCAGCCCGACGCGCCACGGATCGGCGGCATCAGCCCGTTCCTGCGGGTGATGGCGCTCGCCGACCAGGAAAACCTGCAACTGGCCCCACATTTCGTCAGGGAGGTGCACCTCCACCTCGCCGCGGCCTATGCCCGCGAGCCGTGGGTCGAGCATTTCGAATGGTTCGACCCGCTGTTCAACGAACGCCTCGACATCGCCGACGGGCGGATGCACTTCTCGGCGCGCCCCGGGCTCGGCATCACCCGCAGCGACCAGGCCCGCGCCTGGACCGTCGCCGAACACTCCGTCCGCGCCTGATCTTTCGGAGGAATCATGGAGACCGACCCGACCGACCTGTCCCGCATCATCGACGCGGCAGCGGCGGCCGCTGGCCCGCTGGCCGACAGCACACCCGCCGAACGCGCCCGCTGGCTCAGCCATCTCGCGGCCGCGTTGGACGCCGCCGCGGACGAGCTGGTGCCGCTCGCCGCGGCGGAGACGCAGCTGCCCGAAACACCGCGCCTGCGCGGCGAATTGGCGCGCACCACCTTTCAACTGTCCCTGTTCGCCGAGGTGCTGACCGACGGCGAATTCCTGCGCGCCACCGTCGATCACGCCGACCCGCAGTGGCCGATGGGCCCGCGACCGGATATCCGGCGCAGCGTGGTGCCGATCGGTCCGACCCTGGTGTTCGCGGCGAGCAACTTCCCGTTCGCGTTCAGCGTGGCCGGCGGCGACACGGCCGCCGCACTGGCCGCAGGCTGTCCGGTGGTGCTCAAAGCCCATCCCGGGCATCCGCGGTTGTCCACGCGCACCGGACAACTCGTGCGTGCCGCGTTGCGCGAAACCGGTGCGCCCGCAGGCATCTTCGACGTCATCCACGGCGTGGACGCGGGCACCACCGCCCTGCGGCATCCTGCCATCGCCGCGGCGGCCTTCACCGGGTCGGTGCCCGGCGGTCGCGCGCTGTTCGACATCGCGAACGCCAGACCACGGCCCATTCCGTTCTACGGCGAGCTGGGCAGCGTCAACCCGGTCATCGTGCTGCCGAACGCGATCCGCGTCCGTGGTCAGCAGATCGTCGACGGCTTCGTCGGCTCGTTCACCCTGGGTGCCGGACAGTTCTGCACCAAACCCGGCCTTCTCCTGTTGCCCACCGAGCACGGGCTGACCGAGGCACTTCGCACCGCCGTCGGCGCCGTGCCCGCCCGGCCGCTGCTCAACGACCGGATCACGCACGGCTTCCGCACCGGAGTCACCCGGCTGCGCGAACACCCTTCCGTCACGGTGCTTTCCGCCACGGACGACCCGCTCACGCCGACGCTGCTGCGCGTCACCGCCGCCGACTTCCACGACGGCGGCGAGCTGCTGCACACCGAATGCTTCGGCCCCGCCGCACTCGTCGTCGAATACGCGAACTCCACTGAGCTGCAAGCACTTCTCGAGACCCTGGAGCCCGGTCTCACCGCAACGGTGTTCGCCGAGGACAGCGAGATCGACGACGTCCGCCCGCTGCTGCCGACACTCACGACGTTGGCCGGACGGCTGGTCTGGAACGACTGGCCGACCGGTGTCACCGTCACCTGGGCCCAGCAGCACGGCGGCCCTTACCCCGCCACCACCGCGCCGACCACCACCTCGGTCGGCACCGCCGCGATCGATCGGTTCCTGCGCCCGGTCGCCTGGCAGGGGTTCCCCGATCGCCTCCTCCCGCCCGCCTTGCGGGAGAACAACCCATGGCGGCTGCCACGCCGCGTCGACGGAAAGCGAGACTGACCATGCCGCCGGTCATCACCGACGTCCACCTGACCCCGATCCTCATCGCCGACGCACCGTTGCTCAATGTCGGTGGCGTGCACCAGCCCTACACCCCGCGACTGATCGTCGAAATCGAGACCGACAGCGGCGTAACCGGTCTCGGTGAGACCTACGGCGATCACCACTACCTCGCCATGGCAACCGACCTCGCACCGAGTCTGATCGGCATGCCGGTCACCGCGTGCCACGCGATCCGGCGACTCGGCGGCAGCGACACCAGGATGCTCGCGGACAACCCGATCGCGGGCGGCTTGGCGGACAACCCGATCGCGGGCGGCTTGCGCGGCACCCTGACGACGGACAAGGTTCGGCTCAGCGTGATCTCGGCGTTCGAGACCGCGGCACTCGACGCCACCGGCCGCGCCCTCGGCCTGCCCGTGTACGCGCTGCTCGGCGGCAAGGTGCGCGACCGTGTCGACTATTCGGGCTACCTCTTCTACAAGTGGGCCGAACACCCGGTGTCCGACGCGCCGACCGATGAGTGGGGCGAGGTACTCGACCCCGACGGCGTCGTCCGCTTGGCCGAAAGCTTCAGCGCCCACGGCGGATTCCGTTCCTTCAAGCTCAAGGGCGGGGTGTTTCCGCCCGAGGAGGAGGTCGCCGCGATCACCGCGCTGGCGAAGGCCTTCCCCGACCATCCCCTGCGCCTCGATCCCAACGGCGGCTGGTCGCTGGCCACCGCGACCGCGGTCGCCGAAAGCCTCACCGGCGTCGTCGAATACCTGGAGGATCCCACCGCCGACGTCGCGGGCATGGCCGAGCTGCACCGCCGCACCGGAATGCCCTTGGCCACCAACATGATCGTCACCGCCGTCGACGAGATCCGCCCTGCCTTCGACGCCGACGCCGTCCAGGTCGTGCTGTCCGACCATCATTTCTGGGGCGGCCTGCACGCCACCCGGGAGCTGGCCGCCGTCTGCCACGCCTACGGCAAGGGCGTCTCGATGCACTCCAACACCCACCTCGGCATCAGCCTGGCCGCCATGACCCACGTCGCCGCCACCGTGGCCGACCTCGACTACGCCTGCGACACCCACTATCCGTGGCAGGCCGAAGACGTCATCACCGAGCGGTTCTCCTTCACCGAAGGGTCGATCGCGGTCAGCGATGCGCCCGGCCTCGGCGTCGATCTCGACCGAGACGAGCTGGACCGATTGCATCACCGCTGGCAGACCATGCCTGCACTGCGCGATCGGGACGACGTCGCCGCCATGCGGGCCGCCGAACCCGGATATCTGCCGCATATTTCCCCGAAGTACTGAACTCGAGGTGATCTGCGTCCGTATCGATTGCGGAATGGTCATACGGCTATCTACTGTCGTGTCTTCGGCGCGACAGTATTCGTGCTGGGTCACACCGCTCGGGTTGTGATCGAGAGGAGCTAGAGCAAGATGGATCTCCAGGATGTCGTTTCCGCGGGCGTGGTCGAGCAGCGGGAGCTGTTGAACCAGGGGGTCCTCACGGCACAGGAGCTCATCGCCGCCACACTCGACGGCATCGACCATGCCACCGATCTCGGTGCGTTCACTACGGTGCTGCACGAACAGGCGCTGGCCGAAGCGAAAGAACGGGACCGAGAACGCGCCGAAGGCCCGGTCGGTCCGCTACACGGCATTCCGATCGCGATCAAGGACGAGGTCGACGTCGCCGGTGTCGTCACCACCTTCGGCACCAGCGCCAACTCCACCCCGGCCGCCGCCGACGCCGAAGTGGTGCGCAGGCTGCGGGACGCGGGCGCGATCATCATCGGCAAGACCGCGATGCCGGAGTTCGGCCAGTGGCCGTTCACCGAGTCCAGCACCTACGGGCTCACCCGCAACCCGTGGGATCGGAACCGTTCGACCGGTGGCTCCAGCGGCGGCTCCGCCGCGGCGGTCGCGGCGGGCCTGGTCCCGGTCGCGATGGGCGGCGACGGCGGCGGCTCGATTCGCATCCCGTCGGCTTGCTGCGGGCTGTTCGGCCTCAAGCCGCAGCGCGGACGGGTGCCGGTGGCGCCGCACGAACATCTGTGGTGGGCACTCGGCGTGATCGGACCGCTGACCCGCACCGTGCTCGACTCCGCGATCGTGTACGACGTGATCCGCGGCAACTCCTCTGGCGACCGGTTCACCGCACCGGAACCGGTGCTGTCGTTCGAACAGGCCGTCCGGCAGCCGGCTGCCCCGCTGCGCATCGGCTACAGCACGAAATCGACCACGCCACTGGCGAAGCCGGATCCCGTGCAGGTCCAAGCGGTGCACGACACCGCGAAACTCCTTGCCGACCTGGGCCATACCGTGTTCGAGGTGGAGCCGACCTATCCCGAGTCCACGCATGCCTTCTTCCCACAGTTCTTCGGCGGGGTGCGGGCCGAGGCCGCCGCGGTCGAGCACCCGGAGCGGCTCGAATCCCGCACCAAGCAGATCATCGCGCTGGGCACCTGGGCGCGTCGCCCGGTCATCGAGTGGGGCATCCGCCGGGGAGAATCCTTGGCGCGCAAGGTCGATCGCGTCTTCGCCGAGTGCGATCTGCTGCTCACGCCGACCATCGCCTGCCGGCCACCGGAGGTCGGCATCCTCGACGGCGCGAGCGCCATCGGGGCCCTGCGCAGCTCCATCCCGATGATCGCCTACACCGCGCTGTGGAACGTGACCGGGCATCCTGCGGCGTCGCTGCCCGCTGGGGTCGGCACGGACGGCTTGCCGCTGTCGGTTCAGCTGGTCGGCCCGTACAACGGCGAGACGGCGATCCTTTCGGTCGCCGCACAACTCGAACAGGCCCGTCCGCACCCGCGACCGCGCGCTGACCGCGAGGCGCTAGGGTGACGAATGTGACCGAATTGGGTGATATCGCACCGGCATTCGTGGCGATGGCGCACGACATCGTGTGGTGCACCGTCTCGACTACCGACACCGCCGGACGTGCTCGCAGCCGGATCCTGCATCCGATCTGGGAGTGGGACGGCCAGGAGCTGACCGGGTGGATCGTCACCAGCAAGACGCCGGCCAAGCGTGCCCACCTTGCACACAGTCCGTACGCCGCATGCAACTACTGGGCGCCGTCGCATGACACCTGTCTTGCGGACTGCGCGGCCGATTGGATCGAGGAACTCGAGACGAAGAAGAGGGTGTGGGAGCTGTTCCGTACCACCCCCGAGCCGCTCGGCTACGATCCAGCAGGCATCGGCGTGCCGGGTTGGACCGGGCCCGAGGCGCCGGGTGTCAGCATGCTGCGGTTGCGTCCGTGGCGGCTGCGCGTGCTGGTCGGCAAGGATATGCTGCGCGGATTGCCTGCCACGAACTGGCGCGCCTAGACACGATTGTTACCTTCCACCGTCGAATATCATTCAAACAATCGACAGGGTCAGCAAACAACATTCGGTACGGTCGACGTATGCGCAAGAATGATTCACCTGTCGGCATCACCTCGACAGTTACCCCGCTACATCCCCCGGCCGGTGTCCCTATAGATGATACCGACCGAATCCTGTTGGACCAGCTCGCTCGCGACGGACGCATGACGAACAATGCGCTCGCCGCGGCGGCGGGCATCGCACCGTCCACCTGCCTCGGGCGGGTGCGCGCACTGGTGGAGCGCGGAGTCATTCGCGGTTTTCACGCCGACATCGATCCGGCCGCGCTCGGCCGCAGCCTGCAGGCCATGATCGCGGTGCGGCTGCGCGCCAGCGCGCGCCAGCAGCTCGCCGAGTTCGGCGAGGAGATGTCGGACTTCGAGGAGGTGCTCAACGTGTACTTCATCGCGGGCGCCGACGACTACCTGATCCACGTCGCCACCTCGCACACCGACGAGTTGCGCCGGTTCGTGCTCAACAATCTCAGCGAGCACCCCGCGGTCGCCTCGACCGAGACCATCCTCATCTTCGAGCACATGCGGCCGCGCACCACACAGCCCGCATAAAAGGGCGGCCGACCAACGGCCGACCGCCCTTTCGGCATGCGTCAGGCTGCGAGGCTCTCCGCCACATAGCCGTGCGCCGCCGCGACGGACGCCGAAAGCAGCACACCACCGTGCGTGCTCAGTCCGGCGGCCAGGCCCTGATCCAGCGCCACCGCGTCGCGCCAGCCGTGCTCGGCCAGCGAAACCACGTACGGCAGCGTCGCATTGGTGAGCGCGACAGTCGAGGTGTAAGGCACCGCGCCGGGCATGTTGGCGACGCAGTAGAACACCGACTCGTGCACCCGGTAGGTCGGTTCGGCGTGCGTGGTCGGCCGCGAATCCGCGAAGCAGCCACCCTGGTCGATCGCGATGTCGACCAGCACCGAGCCCGGCTTCATCTGCGCGACAAGGTCGTTGGAGACCAGCGTCGGCGCCTTCGCGCCTGGCACCAGCACCGCGCCGATGACCAGGTCGGCCTCGCGGACGGCCTTCTCGATCTCGAGCCGGTTGGACATGATGGTGCGCACCTGGCCCTTGTACTGGGCGTCGATCTCGCGCAGGCGCGCGATGTTCAGGTCGAGCACGGTCACCTCGGCGCGCATGCCGTGCGCGATGGCGATGGCGTTGCCGCCCGAGACGCCCGCGCCGATGACGACAACGTTCGCGGGCGGGGTGCCGGGCACGCCGCCCATCAGCACGCCGCGGCCGCCGCCGTTGCGCATCAGGTGGTAGGCGCCCGCCTGCGGGGCCAGCCGACCGGCGACCTCGCTCATCGGGGCCAGCAGCGGCAGGGATCCGTCACGGCCGGTGACGGTTTCGTACGCAATGGAGGTGATGCCGGAGGCGAGCAGGGCGTCGGTGCACTCCTTGGAGGCGGCGAGGTGCAGGTAGGTGAACAGCACCTGGCCGTCGCGCATGCGCGAGTATTCCTCGGCGACCGGCTCTTTCACCTTCAGCACGAGATCCGCTGTGCCCCAGACCTCGTCGGCGGTGTTCAGCACCCTGGCGCCCGCGACGGTGTACGCCTCGTCCTCGAACGCCGATCCGCGACCGGCACCGGTCTCGATGTAGACCTCGTGCCCGCGCGAGACGAGCTCGTGGACACCGGCCGGAGTGATCGCCACCCGATACTCGTGGTTCTTGACCTCGCGGGGGATCCCGATCTTCACCTGCGCTCCTGAATGTCGATGGATGGGTCGATAGTCGATCCGCATGATGTGGACCTTTCTAGGTGAAATCATGAAGATCATGCAAGATCATGTCTATATCTTTGAAGATAATTCTCAAGATTGCTTACAAGTCAGTCGAATCGTCAGATCGAGACAACCTGCAGTACCCCCAGCCGCAAGATGTTCGACAGAACACACCGCCACCGCGCCTGCGACGTGACGAGAGTTACAGACCCACGAGTCGGTTATTCGGGCGGCCAGCCCTAAGATACAACTTGTGTCTAAGACGTATTCATCCGCTGAGCAGGCCTATCGCGAGGTGAAGGAGCGCATCCTCGCCGGCACCCTCGCCGGCGGCGAGCTCATCAGCGAGGGCGAGATCGCCGCCGAGCTCGGCACCTCACGCACGCCCGTGCGCGAGGCATTCCTGCGTCTGGAGACCGAAGGGTGGATGAAGCTCTACCCGAAGCGCGGCGCCCTGGTGGTGCCGATCCCGCCCGACGAGGCCGAGCACGTCGCCTACGCCCGCTACGTCGTCGAGGCGGCGGCGGTGCGCGCGCTGGCCTCGACCGACCGCACCGCGCTCACCGCGTCGTTCCGTGCCTCGCTCGACCGGCAGCGCGCGCTCGCCGCGGCCGGCGACCTCGACCAATTCGCCCTGGTGGACACCGACTTTCACCGCTCGTACGTGATCGCGGCAGGCAATCCGCTGCTCGCAGGCTTCTACGACTCGCTGCGCGAACGGCAGCGGCGGATGAACAGCGTCGCGCTGCGGCGCGGACCGATCGACATCGACCGGATCATCGAGCAGCACGCCCACCTCGCCGGGCTCATCGAAGCCGGCGACGTCGACCGGTTCGCCCCCGCGCTCGCCGAGCACCTCGCCGGCGTGCACCAACTGGAACTACGGGGGCTGTGATGACGACACAGACGCCGATCCGGCAGACCCCCACCGATATCGCCGCGAAGCAATGGTGGGGCGTGGCCGCCGCCATGTTCGCGATCGCCTGGGGCGGTAACGAATTCACGCCGTTGCTGGTGATGTACAAGAACCACGGACTGCCCGTCACCACGGTGGACCTGCTGCTGTTCTACTACGTGCTCGGCATCGTGCCCGCGCTGCTGATCGGCGGGCCGCTCTCGGACCGATACGGCCGACGCGTGGTGCTGCGGCCTGCGCCGTTCATCAGCGCGGCCGGTTCGCTGCTGCTCGCCTTCGGCGCCACCTCGGTGCCGATGATGTCCGCGGGTCGCGTCCTGTGCGGCATCGCGCTGGGATTGGCGATGGCGGTCGGCAGCAGCTGGCTCAAGGAACTCTCGCAACCGCCGTTCGGTGCCGCCGCGCCAAGTGGCACCGGGGCACGGCGCTCGGCGATGAGCCTGACCGGTGGCTTCGCCGTCGGCGCGGGATCGGCTGGGCTGCTTGCCCAGTGGGCGCCGTGGCCGAACACCCTCGCCTATCTGATCAACGTGACGCTGTGCCTGTGCGCCGCCCTCTGGGTGGCGCGGGCGCCCGAAACAGTGATCCCCCAGGCGAATCCGGGCCGGTTGCTCGATGATCTGACGATCCCCGCCGCCAAGCACCGTAGGTTCCGGCGGGTGGCGCTGCCGGTCGCGCTGTGGCTGTTCACCTCCGCCGGAACGGCTTACGCGATCATGCCGACGCTGATGGCGCCGCACATCCACGGCGCACCGATCGCGTTCTCCGCGTTCGTCGGCGTGCTCACGCTGAGTTGCGGCTTCGCCATCCAGTCCGTTGCGCGACGAATCGACAAGCCGGGCACCGCCCGCGCAGCCGTCGTCTCGCTGGTCTTCAGCACCGTCGGCATGGCGATGGCGGCGTGGGCGGCCGGCGCGCTGACCCTCGTCGCGACACTGGCGACCGCCGTCGTCCTCGGCTGCGGCTACGGCATCGGCCTGGTGGCCGGGCTCCAGGAGATCGAGCGGATCGCCCGCCCCGACGACCTGGCCGGGCTGACGGCGGTGTTCTATTCGGTCAGCTACCTCGGCTTCGGGGTTCCGGCGCTGCTGTCGTTCCTGAACCAGCGCTTCGACGTCGACTACCCCTCGATGTTCGCGTGCTGCGCGCTCGCCGCCGCCGCGTGCCTGGCGCTGGTGGCCAGGAACTATCGCAGCAAAATCAGTGGCGAGTGAGGCCGCGGCGTTGCTACGGTTGCCGCCGCGCGGAGAGCGCGCCCGAGAAATCGGACTGCCGGGCTGACGGCCCCTGAGACGAAGGATGCCTATGACCCGGAATGCGCCGAGCGCGCCTCACGACCTGACGTCGAGCCAACCCGCCGACGCCACACGCCGCTAACTCGCCGAGGCGCGCCCGGCCTGCTCCTGCTGTTCTGCATTCAGACCAAGCAAAGGAGTATCCGGGTGTCAGACAACACCTCTCAAACGCACGGGCCGAGCGCATCGCTGCGTACCGATACCTTCACCTGCGTCCGCTGCGGCCTCGTCGTCGCGACGCTCGCACCGGACAACAGCTGGCGCAATCACTGCCCGAGCTGTTTGCATTCCCGGCACACCCACGACCACGTCGAGGGCGGCCCGTCGGAATGCCGGGCCAGGATGGCGCCGCTGTCCATCGCGGTGCTGCGCACCGGCGAATGGGCCGTGGTGCATCGCTGCACCCGCTGTCAGGAGCTAGCGCTGCACCCCGTATGCGGCGACGACAACCAGCTCATCCTGATGCGCATGGCGGTCCGGCCACTGGCCGAGCCACCGTTCCCGCTCGAAGTCTTCGGCGATCTGTAGGGGGTGCGCCGATGCCACGAAGGAAACCAGTGCGGCGCCGTCCACAGCGGGCCAAGGACGTATTGCACGGGCGCGCAGGCGAATCCGGCGACGCGTTCCGGTGCGTCGGGTGCCGGATGGACGTGCCGGTCAGCGCGCCGGGCACCGCGCATCGCAACCACTGCCCGCATTGCCTGGCCAGCCGTCACGTCGACCGGCGGGTCCCCGGCGATCGGGCCGCGCCGTGTCGCGGGCGAATGACCGCGGTGAGCATGTCGGCGCGCGAGGACGGCGAGTGGTTGCTCGTCCATCAATGCGTCGCGTGCGGCGCGTTGAAGGCGAATCGCATTGCGGGCGACGACAATGCGCTCGCCTTGATGCGGATCGCGTTGCGCCCGTTGGCCGATCCACGCATCGGTCGACGCGCGCTGCTGTCGCTGTGATGCTGCCCGGTGTCTGCCTCGGTGTGCGGTGGACACCGGGCAGCTAGTCGCGGACCGCCTGCACCTCGGCCTGTACCTCGGCTTGCAGCACCCGGCGCAACCGGGCCGCCTCGGCGTCGAGCGCCGCCGCCTGCAGATAGGCGGCGGTCGTCTCGGCGAGCAGATTGGTCCAGCGGGTGACGCGTTCGGCCCGGCGGGTGATCTCCTCTGCCGCGGTGCCGTCCCCGTTCGCGGCGGCGGCACGCGCCTCGTGCAACTTCTGCTCGGCCCTGAATTGTCTTGCGCGACAATGTTCCGGATCGAACACCTCGTCGCGGACGTCGGCGGCTTCGTCCTCCAACTCGATGATCCGCGCCAGCCGCGGGTCCGCCCGATCGATGACGTCCTCGGGCGCCCACTCCACCTCGGTGGTCTCCCATGGTAGGTCGAGGGCTTCGTCGTTCAACGCCTTGCGCTCGAGGTAGCGCCGGTGATCCTCCTCGGCCCACTCGAGGTACTCGCGGTATTCGCGCATGTCCTTTTCGGTGATCGGCCGATGCCGTGGGTTGGCGGTCATCGACACCGCGACGGCGTTGTCGGGATAGCGCAGCACCACGGTGACCACGGAGACGGCGCGCGGTTCCGGCTCGCCCTCCACCCGCGCCATCATCACCTCGTAGCGATGCTCGTCCACCACCCGCTCGCACGCCTGCTCGAAGAGCCCGCACGCGATCTCGTAGTGATGTCCGGCCGTGCTCCCGGTGAGGGGATGCGGCTCGCCCAGTTGCGCCGCACCCGACTCGACGATGGCGCCGTCGTGGGCGATCTCCCACGTGTAGAGCTCGGTGACCGCGTCGGCGGACGAGCATGGCAGCGCGTCGGTGGTTTCGGTGGCGTCGTGCACGGTCCGCTCCCCTGTTGTGGCGAAGGCTGGCGGGCATCGGAGCGCCGTTCCCGCCGCCGTTTGCACGACCATGCTTCCCCTTCCTGGCGCTGCTCGCCACCACCAATGTTGCGATCCGCTAGGAACCGGCAGAAACCAGGCAGTCCAGCAGGGCATCGATCGACCCGCCGTTTGCCCGAATTTCGGCACGCACTGCCTGCTCGGCGGCGGTGGAGGGACCCAGAGCAGCGCGTCGAGCGTGCCCGCGTTGATGACCTCGCCCGGCGGAACGAGCAGGCCGGTCATCGCGAAATAGCTCAGGAATGTCGGGTCGAAGTCCGATCCGCGGCGCGCGAACTGCTGCGTCATCCGCTCCAAGGCGAGATCGAAGTATTTGTGCAACAGCGCGACGCCTCGAAGGCCGTGCCGCCGCTGTGTTCGACGCCGGGCCATCGGAGGTCTTCCAGCGAGCTGAGCCACCAGGCCGGGTAGGAGGCGCGCTGGATCCGCTGCAGGACATCCTGTTCGAAGCCGGCCCGTCGTGGTCGCGGAGCGTGGCGGCGATGGTCTCGGCCTGGATTGCGGCAACGGTCATGCCCTGGCCGTAGATCGGGTCCACGGTGGACAGCGCATCACCGAGCACGAGCAGCCCGGCGGGCCAGCGCTCCATCTGCTCGTAGTGGTGCCGCACGCACACCGGAATGCGGAAACCCCGTGGCGCAGTCAATGGTTCGGCGTCGCGCAATGCCTCTGCCAAGGCGGGGTTGATCAGCTTTGTCAGACCATGGTCGAACCCTTCGGCATCGGTCGGCGGATACTGACCGCCGATGCCGGACAAGCAGGCGCTCCACATGTCACCCTCGATGCGCTCGAGCACGCCGCCCGCCGGATTGGCTGCGGTGTAGTCGTTCTCGATGACGATCAGCGGAACGGCGTCGTCCTGCCCCGGCGGAACCCGGTAGTAGCGGGTCGTGTATCCGATGCCGGAGGTGACAATCTCGTCCGGCGGCGCGGCGTAGCCGAGCACGGAAAGCCATTGCGGCAGTTTCGACGACCGACCGCTCGCGTCGACGACGAGGTCCGCCGCCATGGTCGTCGTCGGTAGGCATCCCCTGCTGGGCTCACCTCATACCGAAGCGTGAACCTGTCGTCATTCGGTGGTACTAGAGCGGGGATTGTCCTGCGGGAAGGCGAGCCGGAAGACGGCTCCCCCGCCGTCGGCGGCGGCCGCGGTTGCCGTGGCGCCGTGCAATTCTGCGACCTGTTCGACGATGGCCAAGCCGAGACCGTGACCGGGTTTCGCACGGGCGGTGGCGGATCGATAGAAGCGGTCGAAGACGTGCGGGAGATCGTCGGCGGGAATGCCGGGGCCGTGGTCACGCACGGTCAGCGCGTTGTCGTGCAGCTCGACGCGGATGACGCCCTGCGGTGGGCTGAATTTGGCCGCGTTGTCGAGCAGGTTCGTCACGGCGCGGGCGAGCCGGACCGGCACGCCGGTGATCGTGGTCGGCGTCAGCTCGGCATCGAATGTCACGGCAGGCCAGTGACGTTCAGCGGCACAGAGACGGTCCGCGACGAGCAGATCGAGGCGGAGGTCTTCGAACACCTCCGGCGCGGCAGCAGGGTCGTCGGCGCGGGCGAGATCGATGAGGTCGGTGACGAGGCCGGAAAGCTCCTCGGACTGGGTGCGCAAACCCGCTGCCGTGTCGTCGAGTTGGTCCGGGGTGAGGCGAGAGGCGCGACGAAGGAGATCAATGTTGGTGCGCAGGGCGGTGAGTGGGGTGCGTAGTTCGTGGGAGGCATCGGCGATCAGGCGGTGCTGGGCCGCACGGGAATTCCGTTCTGCGGTCAGCGCCTGGTCGAGTTCGTCGAGCATGATGTTGAAACTGGTTGCCAGGCTGCGGAGTTCGTCGGGACCGGTGACGCTGATGTGCTGACGCGGATCACGCGTGCCCGCGACGCGTTCGGCAGCGGCGGTCAAGGTCGTGACCGGGGCAACGACACGGCGCGCGACGGCGACGCCGACAGCGATGGCGAGCGCTGTGCCGATCGCCGCGGCGGCGAGCAGCGCGTACGCGACCCGGCGCAGGCTGGTGTCGACCGGATCTGCGCGCTGCGCAACTTGCACCGCGGTGCCCGAACGCAGTGGGGCGGTATACATCCGGAGCGGATAGCCCGCGAGCGTGACGTCACTGAAGTACGCGGGCCGCGCTCCCGCGGCGACCGCCCGTGTTCCGGCGTCGACCGGCAACTGCTGCTCGTCCTGCGCGGATTCGATCTGCCCGTCGCTGGCCACCACCTGAACACAGCTCGGCGCGGTCAGGTATCGGCACGACCCGGATGCCGTGGCGACGTCGGCGTCGGTGCTGATCGTGCGGCTGATGCGCGTTGCCTCCCTGCGCAGTCCGAGGTCGAGCGAGTCGTTCAGTTCATGGGCGACAACGGCATACGCGGCAACGGCCATCCCGGCCAGCGCGAGCGCGATGGCGGCGACACAGAAGACGGTGACGCGGGCGCGCAACGAGCCGGGCAGCCTCACGACGGCGCCAACCGGTATCCGATGCCGCGCAGGGTGTGGATCAGCCGAGGCTCGTGATCGGCTTCGAGCTTGCGGCGCAGGTAGCGGATGTAGACCTCGAGCGAATTCGAGGTCGGGCCGAGCTCACTCCCCCAGACGCGTTCGATGAGCGTCTCGCGGGGCAACGCCTGGCCTTCGTTGCGCAGCAGCACCTCGAGTAGCGCGAACTCGGTGCGGCTCAGCTCGACGCCGCGAGCACCGCGACGCACCGTGTGCGCGGTGGTGTCCATCACCAGGTCCGCACAGGACAGCACGGCGCCGTCCTCGGGATAGGTGCGCCGCACCAGCGCACGCACCCGGGCCAGCAGCTCGTCCAGGTCGAACGGTTTGACCAGATAGTCGTCCGCCCCCGCGTCGAGCCCGTCGACCCGATCGGCGACCGCGTCCCGCGCGGTGAGCATCAAGATCGGCGTGCGGTCCCCGCGCGCTCGCAGCTGCCTGCACGCTGTCAGCCCGTCCATGAACGGCATCAACACGTCGAGCAGCACCACCTCCGGCTGCCACCGCTGCATCTCGGCCAACGCGGCCGCTCCGTCACTCGCGGCCCTGGTCTCGTACCCTTCGCTGGCCATCGCGCGCACGAGAGCGTCCCGGACCGCGTCCTCGTCATCCACCACCAGTACGCGCATCACCCGGATGATACGGATGCCATCAGCGCAGGCAGGGAGCCCGCCACTGTCGTGCCTGGACAAATCGGCACGCGATGGACCCAGTTGTGGCGCGCGATGGACCCGGGTGCGGCGCGCTATGGAGTTAGTTGCGGTACGCGGCGGTGGAAGTCGCTGTGTTGTTGGATATCGATCGCGATCTGGAGCAGCTTGGCGTCGTTGTAGGGGGCGCCGAGCAGCTGCACCCCGACCGGCAGCCCGGTCGTCGAACTCGGCGCGGTCGGGATGGCCACGGCGGGCAGACCACAGTAGTTCGCGTCGTTGGTTTGCGGGGCCATCGCCATGCCCTCTTCGGGGCCGTAGTCGCCGTACGGTGGCCGGTCGACGATTTCGCTGCCGAGTACCGGCATCAGGACGGCGTCGAGCTTGTGTTCCTCGAATTTCGCGAGCCAGGTTTCCAGTCGCTGTGTTCGTTTGCGCTGGATATGCAGGAAGTCGACCGCCAACAACCCCAGCTTCTCGAAACCCTCCATGGCTTCGCGCAGATACCGCGTATAGCGCGACTTGTCCTTCGACCACCATTGCCGCTGGTATTCGGCGATTTCCACACCCTGCGCGACAAGCATGTCCTGGTAGGTCATGGCGGCGGGCGCCTCGAACTCGACGATGGTCGCGCCGGACGCGCGCAGGGTCTCCCGCATCGCGCCGAAGGCAGTAGCGATCCCCGATTCCAGCGGCGCGGGGTACGGCGTTGGTACGCCGATCCTGAACTGGCTCAACCCTTTTGCGCTCGGTGCGGTTGGGAAGCTCGGCTGTCCCCACCCGACGATGGCCGCAGTGCGCGGATCCATCGGGTCGACGCCGGCGATCACCTCGAGCAGCGGCCCCAGGTCGGCGGCACTGCGGGCCATCGGGCCCACGTTGTCGAAGGTCCATGCGACCGGAATGGTGCCGTAGACGGACGCGACGCCGCTGGTCGGCTTGATCGCGCAGATATTGCAGCACGACGCCGGAATACGAAGGCTGCCAGCGGTATCCGTGCCGTACGCGGCGGCGGTGAACCGAGCGGCCAAGGCGGCGGCCGAGCCACCGGACGAGCCACCGGGCACCTTGCGCGGATCCCATGGGTTCGCGGTCTGCTCGGTCAGCGACCCGATGGCCATCTGGTGCGTGTGCACGTGGCCGAGCAGCGGCATCCCGGCCGCCTTCATGCGCCGCCATGCCGTCGAATCCCCTTTGGCGACATTGCCGTCGAGCACCGGAACGCTCGCGGTCAACGGAAGGCCTTGCACCGCATAGACATCCTTCAGCGCGACCGGCACACCGCACAGCGGCGGTGCGTCGCGTGCCGCAAGCCGTCGGTCCGCATCACGCGCCTGTTCGCGGGCCTGATCGGCGTACTTCCGCACGAACGAGTTGATCGCCGCATCGTGCAGATCGATCCGATTGAGCAGCGCATTGGTGAGGTCGGAACTCGTCACCACCTTGGCGCGCAGCAGCGCGATGGATTCGAGCACGCCGAGCGCGGTGAGATCCGTGCGGTCGATGTCGTCGGGATTCGGTAGCCGCAGCTCGAAGCTCGGTGCCGCCGAGCCCGGCCGGACCAGCAGTGGCGCAGGGAACGGCGGAAGGGTATCGGTCCCGGTGGGGTCGACATCCGGAAGCACGGTGAATTCCGCGTCGAGCGAGGGTGGCGCGGCGCCGTCGGTCGAATCGTCCTGCGAACAGGCAGCCAGTGTCGTCGCGGCCGTGCCGACCGCCACCATTCCGAACAACGAGCGTCGATCCATTGCACGCCTCCTTGCGAGCCGCGTAGGTCCTTCCCTCCTTGCCAGTGATCACTGCCAAACGTACCGGATGGTCTTGTCTATTCGTCTCATCGAGCTCTCCTGTATGCACGACGCAGACGGCGAGCCGGAAGTCAGGCTCGGCGGTAGTGACCTCAGCAGCCAAGCCCAGACGACGAGACACCCTGCACCCGGGGGTGAACCGGGTGCAGGGTGCGTCGGCTACGCGGGCGTGAACCGGGTCGGCAACGCCTCCAGTCCGCGAATCACCACGTTCGGCTTGTACGGCGGCGTGTCCGTCAGCGGCTCGATGTCGCGGACCTTGCGCAGCAGCACCTCGAGCAGGACCTCCATCTCCAGCAGCGCCAGCGGTGCACCGAGGCAGTAGTGGATGCCGAGGCTGAACCCGAGGTGCTTCTTCGCCGGGTTCTTCGGATCGGAGTACCGCGCGACATCGATCCGGTCCGAATCGGGGAACGCGGCATCGTCGCGGTTCGCCGAATTGATCAGCACCACAACGCCTTCGCCCTGCTCGAAGTCGTGACCTGCCACGGTGATCGGCCTGGTGGCCGCTCTGGTGGTGATCTGCACGGACGGTTCGAGGCGAAGCAGCTCGTCGGGCGTGGCGGGGATCAGCTCCGGACGCGCACGCAGTGTCGCGATCTGATCGGGATTGCGCATCAGCTGCAGCATGCCGGTGCCGATCAGGTTGGCGGTGGTCTCGTGCCCGGCCACGAAGGTGGTGATGCAGGTGGCAAGCAGCTCCTGCTCGGTGAGCACGTCGCCGCGATCCTCCACCTGGGAGAGCACGCTCAGCAGGTCGTCCTTGGGGTCCTTGCGCCGCTCGTTGAGCAGCTCACGGAAATAGCCCATGAACCCGCGCGATCCGGCACTCCGTGCCTCGAGCGCCTCCTCGGGCAGCGTGTAGTCGTGGTCGAAACCGCGCGCTAGATCCTGCGACCACTGGTGCACCTGGCCGTAGGCCTCCTTGGGCACACCGATCAACTCACACGCGATGATCAGCGGCAGCGGGTAGGCGATCAGCTCGACGAGGTCGAACTCGCCCGATTCCAAGGCCGTGTCGACGAGCTGCTCGGTGAGCTCTTCGATGCGCGGACGCAGCCTGGTCACCATGCGCGGGGTGAAGCCCTTGGTCACCAGGTTGCGCAGCCGGGTGTGGTCCGGCGGCTCCATCCACAGGAACGAGGTCGGCAGTTCCTCGGGTGCGTCCTCCGGCTTCACCGTCGGGTGCATCATCCCGGCCTCCTCCGCGTGGCTCCACGCTGTGGTCGACAGCACGGCGACACAGTCGTCGTAGCGGGTGAGCAGACGATGGCCGAGCGGGGTCTGATGCACCGGTCCCGCCTCACGCAGCACGCGGGCCGGGGCATACGGGTCGGCTCGGCCGTCGGGGCCGAACAGTTGGGCGATGGCGGTCTGTACGGCGGAATCCTGTTCCGCGACAGCCGTGCTCGCGTGCGACGAATCCATGTCGAGTGTCCCTCCTGTGCGGTACACCGACGGGCTGTGCCGGTGTAGCCGGTCGTTCGGAATGCGTCAGCGTTCGGAATGCGTAGGGAGGTGCCGGCCCGCGCCGCTGCGGATCATCACCTCGTCGGCTCGATGGGGAGAGGAGTGCGGTCGGCGGACGGTTGGCCACCGATGCTGGTGGTCGCCTGCCCACCGACATCGGCAGATGGTTGCCCACCGATATCGGTGGTCGCTTGCCCGCCGACATCGGTGGTCGCTTGCCCGCCGACACTGGTGGCCGCCCGCCCGCCGACATCGGTGGTCGCGGCGGCACTGCCGCTATCAAAACCGCCGCTATCAAAACCGCCGCTATCGAAACCGCTACCGCCGAAACCGCCGCCGAAACCGCCACTACCCATGCCGCGCAGCAGAATTCGGCCAGCGAGCCGTGGCCGGAGCAGCGCGGCAGGCGGGTCGACGAGATTGGCTACCCGCAGAAAGGTTCTGGCGACCACCGGATCGACGTGGGCGGCGCGATGGACGCGGGACACGTAGGCGTTGGTCACCCTGGTACGGGCGGTGCGTGGGCCGACGACGCCCGCGTGGCTGAGGTCGGCCCCTGCCGCGAGCTGCCAGGCAACATCGACGACTTTGCCTGCGGCACTGTAGAACCGGCCAGGTAGGTCCGCGGCGTCACCCGCCGCCAGGCAGTCGTGCAAGGCGAGCGCCTGCTGCGCGGCTACCGCCATGCCCTGCGCGTACAGCGGGTTGAAGCTACACAGCGCGTCACCGAGCACCAGAAACCCTTGCGGCACCTCGTCGAGTCGCTCGAAGCGGCGGCGCACCGGGGAACGGAACCGGTGCGGCACCGCGTCACCGAGCGGCTCCGACGTCGTCACGATCTCGTGGATGTCCAGTGCCGAGATCGTCGCCGCGAACGCTTCGAAGCCGACGGAATCGACGGGCGGGTGATCGCCGAGCATCCCGGCGAGGGTGACGTGCCAGCGGTCGCCCTCGACCCGAATCGCCCCGCCGCCACGGCCGTTCGGGCCGGTCGAGATGATCACCGAGGACTGATCGTCCAGTTGCCCCGGCGTGCGGCGGAAGAACCGCGACGCGTACCCGAGGTCGACCTCGAGCCGGTCCTCGGCGGGCGCCTGCGCGCCGATCGCCGTGAGCCATGCCGGTGCCCGAGAGCCACGCCCGGTCGCATCGACGACGAGGTCGGTCGCTTGCACGTGCGCACCGTGCGCACCGGAGACCGACACCGCGCGCACCCGGTGCCCGTCACCGATCAAGCCGCGCGCCGTGCCCTCGCACAGCTGCACCCCTGGCGCGGCCAGCGTGCGCTGCCGCAGCACGGATTCCAGCAACGGCCTGGTGGCGATCACCGAGGTGAGCCCCGTCGAGGTCGGCGCGACCCGCAATCCCCCGACATACCAGCGGGTTCCGACCAACGCCTCCGCAGTGGTCGCGCCGCGTTCTGCCATCTCCGAGGTGAACCCGGGGTACAGCTGCTCGATGATCGTGCGTCCTCGGTCGAGCAAGCCGTGCAGGTGCCGGGCCTGCGGCACGCCGCGGCGCACCTCGTCGGACTCGACGCTGTCCCGCTCGAAGATCGTGACCCGTGCGTAGTGCTCGGAAAGCACACGGGCGGCCAGCAATCCGGCGATGCCTGCCCCGAGGACGACCGCATGCCCTTCCGTCATGACTGCGCCTCGTCGGCGCTCGGCTCTGTCATGCCGGAGGCCGGCTGACACATGGTTCGCTCACTTCGTTCATTCACAGCGTCACCGGCAACGACAGGATGCCTCGGTGAATCAAGCTCGGCTGGTAGCCGACGGTGTCGGTCGCCAACGCCAATTTCGGTGCGCTCGCCAGCAATTGGCCGACCGCCGCTTCGGCCTCGATCCGCGCCAGTGGCGCACCGACGCAGTAGTGGATGCCCAGGCTGAACCCGAGATGCTTACGGGCAGGCCGATTTCCGGCATACCGGGTGACATCGAAGACGTCGGCATCGGGATAGACCCGATCGTCCCGGCTGGCCGACGCGGTCAACACCACGACGCCGTCGCCGCGCCGGAACCGGTGCTCGCCCACCGCCGTATCGGCGAGCGCCACCCGGATGGTGAACTGGGTGGGGGCGTCGTAGCGCAGCATCTCGTCCAGCGCGGGCCCGATCAACTCCGGGTTGTCCCGCAGCAGCGCAAGCTGTTCCGGGTTGCGCAGCAGCGCGAGCATGCCGTTGCCGATCAGGTTGATCGAGGTCTCCATGCCGGCGACCAGGGTAAGCAGCGATATGCCGATCACCTCGGGTTCGGTCAGCTGCCCGTCCTGACTCGCCGCGACCAACGTGCTCAACAGATCCGAGGTCGGGTTGTCCTTCTTCTGCTGGATCAGCCGCCCGAAGTACCCCATGCACTCCATCGCCGCCGCACCACGCGCGACCACCTCCGCCTCGCCGAGCAACGAATCGGGGTCACTGCCGCGGGCAATGGCCAACTGCCACTGCCGAAACAGCGCGGCGTCGGCCGGGTCGGCGCCGAGCAGCCGCACCGGCACCATCGCCACCGCCAGCGGCACCGCCAGGCCGTTCAGCACATCCAGCTCGCCGCGGCGCAGCGCCGCCTCGACCAGGTCGTGCACGACCCGCCCGGCCAGCGGCACCATGTCGGCCATCATCCGCGGCGTGAACGCCTTGGCCACCAGCTTGCGGTAGCGGCTGTGCTCGGGTGGGTCCATCCGCACGAACGAGCCGGGGATCGCGGCGGTGGTGTCCCGGAACGGGCTGATGCCCGCGGCATAGCCGTGGCCCCAGTCGGTGCCGGTGAGGATCGCGGCGCACTCTTCGTACCGGGTGATCAAAGTGACTGGCACATCACCGAATTCGTAGGGAAACAGCGGTGCGGCGTCGCGCACCCGGCGGTAGGCCGGATACGGGTCGGCCCGCTCGCTCGGATCGAACGCATCGAAGGTGACGTCGGTGGGAACGGCGGTACTCATTGAAACTCCTGTGGTTGTGCGCACTCGAGGCTCATCGGCCGTCCAGCCGCACGCGTAGCTGGGACATGCCGCGCACGACCACATTCGGCCGGTAGGGCGGCTCCTCGAGCAGGGACATGGACCCGACCCGCGCGGCGAGCGCCCGCAGCACCGTCGACATCTCCAGCCGCGCAAGCGGCGCGCCGAGGCAGTAGTGCAGGCCGAGCCCGAAGGACAAGTGCCGCTCCGCCTTTCGACCGCGGGAGTACCTGGCGATGTCGAAGCGGTCAGCGTCCGGGAACGCGAGCGGATCTCGGTTGGCCGAGGCGAGCAGCACGATCACCGCATCGCCGGGCACGAAAGTGTGGCCAGCGATGGTCATTTCGGCGTGCGCGGTCCTGGTGGTCAGGTGCACCGGTGCGTCATAACGGAGCACCTCGTCCACGGCAGGTTCGCACAGCTCGGGAAAGCTGCGCAGCCGTTCGAATTCCTCCGGGTTGCGGATGAGCGCGAGCACGCCGTTGCCGATGAGGTTCACCGTGGTCTCGTGGCCCGCCACCACGAGAATCAGGAGGGTGCCGAGCAATTCGTTCGAGGTGAGCTTGGCGCCCGCGTCGTCGGCCTGCACCAGCGCCGTGATCAGGTCGGCGCGCGGGGCGGCGCGGCGCTGCTCCACCAGCTCACCGAAGAAGTCGAGGAACGCGTACACGGCGGCGGTGCGCGCGGCCAGCTCGTCCGGCGACAGCAGCACATCGGGGTCGAGGCCGCGGGCGATGCTGGTGGAGATCTCGCGCACGTGCTCGTGCTCCTCGGCGGGCACACCGAGCAGCTCACACACCATGGTCAGCGGCAGCGGATAGGCCAGCGCGTCGAGCAGATCGACCTCACGCTCGGCGAGCATCGTGTCGAGCAGCTCGTCGACCAGCTGCTCGGCCCGCTCGCGCATGCCGCTGATGGTGCGCGCGGTGAACGCCTTGCTCACCAGGCCGCGCAGCCGGGTGTGGTCCGGCGGCTCCATCCACAGGAACGACCCGGGGAGCTCGACATCGCTGTCGCCGTGCAGCAGTTGCGGTTCCTCCGCGTGACTCCAGCGCGCATCCTGCATGATCGTCTGCGCCTCCTGGTGCCTGGTCACCAGGTGCATGTCGTGCGGGCCTGGCACGAACGGGCCTGCGCCGCGCAACACCTCGTAGCTGCGGTACGGGTTGTGCCGCAGGTGCGGGGCAACACTTTCGATGACCGCCAGCTGGACCGGGGTCAATTCCTCTACCACCGGATGGTCGGAACTCACCGGCAACTCCTCCGATAGCGGGTTTTCCTGAAAGAATGTGCGCCACCGCTCAAATGGCGATCCACAATGTCGGGACTGCATAAGCAATTCCGCGGTCCATCGTCGGCCGCACCGACATGCCTGCGCACCGGCGATCACCCGTTCCTATCGCGCCATAGTCGAAATCCTTTATCGTGCAGAACGATTGGTTGATCGCCCTTCTTTATCGCACACGGCAATTCACAATCAGTTCAAGGCGCCGTCACAATTCGCTGTTGTCGTGGCAGTCATGAATTCCGCGGAAACGGTGGCAACCCTGCACGGCCGCATGGCCGAGATCTCGGCCGCGCACCCCACGGTGGCCGCCACGTTCTGGTCGGTCTCGGAGACCGTGGACTACGCCGAACTCAACCGGCGCGCACTGGCGGCGGCCGCCGCGCTGGTTCGGCGCGGTGTGCGCAGGGGCGAGCCGGTCGGCATCCTGTCCCCCAACGCCCCCGAGTTCCTGATCAGCCTGTTCGCCGTGGCGGCCGCGGGTGGCGCGGCCACACCGCTGCCACTGCCCGCGGGCACCCGCCAGCTGGGCGGGTATCCACAGAAGCTCGCCGCGATCGTCGAGGCGGCAGGCATGCGCACCGTGCTGGTGTCACATCGGTTCGCCGACTTGGCGGCCCCGCTCGGTGACGCGGTGCCGGTCGAATTGGTCGATACCGCAAAACTGTTCGAGGAAGTTGCCACCGCGACCGTGCCGCTGCCCGAACTCGGCGGCGACGACCTCGCCATTGTGCAATTCACCTCGGGCAGCACCGCCACGCCCAAAGGCGTTCGCCTGACACACCACAACGTGCTCAGCGGGTTGGCCGCGATCCGCGCGGGCATCGCCCTCGACCTCACCGATCGTGGCGGATTCTGGCTGCCGCTGTTCCACGACATGGGCCTGTTCGGCACGCTCTCGGCGATCCTGCGCGGCATTCCCGCCCACGTCTGGTCGCCGATGGCCTTCGTGAAGGATCCGGCACGCTGGCTGGCCGAATTCGCCGCCAGCGGAACGACGATCACCGCGATGCCGAACTTCGGCTACGAGGCGCTGCTCGCCGCGATACCGCCGGAGCAGGTCACCGACTACGACCTGAGCAACTGGCGCATCGCGTTCAACGGCTCCGAGCCGATCTCCCGCGACGTGGTCAACGCCTTCTGCACGCGCTTCGCACCCGCAGGCTTCGCGCCGACGACCATGTTCGGCGTGTACGGCATGGCCGAAGCGACCCTCGCGGTGGCCTTCCCACCGCTCGGCCGGACACCGGTGTTCGAATGGGTCGATCGCGCCGCACTGTCGGATGATGCTCGTGCACAGCTGGTTTCGTCCGATTCCACGGGCGCGCGTGCAGTGGCCGGTGTTGGTTCCGCGGTGGCCGGGCTGCGCTTGCGCATCGTCGACCCGGCCGACGACCACGAGCTGCCGGACGGCGCGGTCGGCGAGATCCTCATCCAAGGCGCCTCGGTCACCGACGGTTACCTCACCGGCGACCCCGCCGCCGTCGCCGGGTTGTTCGCCGACGGCTGGCTGCGCACCGGCGATCTCGGATACCGCCGTGCCGGCGAGCTTTTCGTCACCGGGCGGGCCAAGGACATGATCACCGTGCGCGGCGTGAACTACTACGCCCAGGACGTCGAGGCCGCCGTCCGCGACCTCGACGGCGTCTACAAGGGCCGCTGCACCGCGGCCATCGACCCCGACGGCGCGGACGTGATCGCGCTCATCGCGGAGTCCGAACTGACCGCCGCGGCCGCCGATGAACTGGCCGACCGGATCCGCGGACAGGTCGCCGCCGCCATCGGGCTGACCGCGATCGAGGTCTATCTCGTTGCGCCGCGCAGCATTCCACGCACCAGCAGCGGCAAGCTGCAGCGGCTCGCCGCGCGCAGTCTCATCACCGAGAGCCGATGACAACCAAACGAACGAAGTGGAGTCACCCGTGCACAGCTATGACGTCTTCCGGCACTACGAGCGCCTGCATTGGAAGCTGGCCGACCTCGACCTCGACGCGGTCGACCGTGCCCTGGTCCGGCCCGAGTACGTGACCCTCGCCAAGAGCGCCACGATGGGCGAATCCAACGTGATCGCCGCCGTCCACGGCTTCATGAACGAATTCGTCGACGACTACGACTTCTCCACCTTCGCGGTGGTGTGGGGTTACCAGGAAGTGCAGCACCACTACGCGTTCCGGTCCTGGCTCGGCGCGGTCGACGAGAGCGTCGATGAGAAGGCCGTCGACTCCATGCGCGAGCCCTACGCGCCCGGCAGCACGCCGTCGGCCACCCTGGCCACCAACATCATCTCCGAACTCACGGTCAACCACATCTATCGTGCGGTCGCGAGCTGGGTGCAGGAGCCGGTGTTGAAGGGGTTGCTGCTCAACGCGAGTCGGGACGAGGCCGGGCACGCCCGCGAGTTCATCCACTACGCGACCAAACGGCTCGAGCAGCGGCCGGAGGAACTGCCCTCGGTGCTCGAAACCCTCTACGTCTACAGCTCCGAAGCCAAGATCAAGCACCCGGTGAGTACGTTCAAGGCAGGCATCAGCGAGCTCGGCGACCACGAGACCATCGACACCGGGTTCGACCTGTTCCTCGAGCAGGTCGCCGCGGAGGGCGAGCTGGATGTGTTGCACGACAAGGTGCGTCGCACCTTCGCCAACATGACCGGGCTCGATCTGTCCAGCAACGCCAAGGTGCGCCGAGCACTAGCCGACGTGATCGCCTGATGATGGACGATCCCGTACACGAGGCCGTCCAGGTGCCGTGGTCGGTGATCCCGGACTACCACTGCTTCGGCTGCTCCCCGCACAACGCGACCGGCCTGCGGCTGACCTTCACCCCGCATCCCGACGGGCTGCAGGCGCGCTTCCGGCTGAGCCGCCAGTTCGAGTCCTATCCCGGTGTGGTGCACGGCGGTTTGATCGGCGTGATCTGCGACGAGGTGATGGGCAACCTGATCGTGCTCGTCCGCAACCACCCGGCCTTCACCGTCTCCCAGCGCACCCGGTTCATCACGCCGCTGCTGGTCGATCACGAATACCGCTGTGTTGCAACACTGTCCGACCATGCACCGGACCGGCCGATCCAGGCTGCCGCCGAGATCGTCGACGCGAACGGCATCGTCTGCGCCACCTCGACCGCGGCCTATCAGCCGTTCGTGCTCGACGACGTCCGCCATCAACTCACGCTCGGCGACGACGAGGTCGCCCTGCTCTCGACCGCATTGACCACCTCGAACGCACTGGGCGATCCGCCCTTCTCGCTGAATGGAGTTCACTCATGACCGCTCCCGCCGACATCCTGCGCACCGTCACCGAGATCGCGGTCGCCGAGACCGGCATCGCCGAAGCCGACCTGCGGCCCGACGCCGACCTGCGCGGCATGGCGGGCGTCGACTCCGTTCGGGTGCTCCGCATGGTCGCCAAGATCGAGAAGACCTTCGATATCGAGCTCGACGACGAGGACGTGTTCGGCCTGTCCAGCCTCGACGACGTCGTCCTCGTCGTCGATCGGGCGCTGCGCGAGGCGGCGGCGTGACCGTCACCGATCAGCCGGCCACCGCCGACACCAACCAGCACTACGACCTGGATCCGGACATCTTCGGCCAGTTCCTCGACCCGCTGCGCAAGTACAGTTCCGCGCTCTACACCTCGCCGACGGACACGCTGGAGCAGGCGCAGCGGCACAAGCTGCGGTTCGTCGCCGATCGCCTCGGGCTGCGCGGCGGCGAGCAGCTGCTCGACGTCGGCTGCGGGTGGGGTTCGCTGATCCTGTTCATGGCCGAGGAATTCGGGTGTGACACCACCGGTATCAGCCCGGCGCCGCGACAGCACGAGTACATCGCCGAACAGGCCGCCGCCCGTGGGGTTTCCGCGCGCGTGCACACCACGGTCGGGCATTTCGAACGGCTCGACCTGCCCGCCCGCAGCGTCGACGCGGTGACGCTACTCGGGTCGATCGTGCACATGCCCGATCTCGGCGAGATCTTCCGGCGCGCCCGCGCGGTGCTTCGCCGCGATGGCACCCTGTATGTCTCGGAGAGTTGCTTCCGAAACGCCAAGGCTCGCACCGCCTTCGACAGCAAGGTCGGCACCGAGTTCCTGCGCAACAACATCTTCGGCTTCGGCGAACTGCGCCCACTGTCCGAGCTGATCGCCGGGGCCGAGGACGCCGGGTTCTCGATCATCGCGGTGGACGACCTCACCGACCACTACCGGCGCACCATCGAGGACTGGATCGCCAACGTGAACGCGGCGGCCGAACGGATCGACGCGCACGGGCCGGGCCAGGCGGCCGCACTGCGACACTATCTGGAGATCGCCAACGCCGGATGGGGTTACACGACAAAGCATTACGCGCTGACCTGTCGCAAAGCCCGTTGACGGCAAGGAGAGGCAGATGAACATCGAGTCAGCACTGATACCCGTCGACGACATGGTCGCGGCGGTCGACGGCTTCCTGGCGGCCTCGCCCGCGTCCCGGGCCTGGGACGTGGAGACCGCGTTCAACTGGCCGCGCGCCGACGCAGGCAGGCTCACCGAGGGGCAGCGGTCCGCGGTACAGTTCGTCACCCTCATCGAGGACCACCTGCCCGGGTATTTCGAGGTCTACCACCGGTATTTCCCGGTCGACGACAGCGTGGACCGGGACACCTTCGTGCACAACCGGGAGCTGTACCACTTCACCGTGCGCTGGGCGTTGGAGGAGGACACGCACGCTCGCGCGCTGGCCCGCTATCAGGAGGCGGCCGGGATCGCCGAACGTGGTTCGCTGCGTACCGAATTGGCGATCGATGGGCAAAAGCCGTTCGACCTGCCCTACGACCATCCGGTGCAGTTCTTCGCCTACGCGCTGGTGCAGGAGAAGGCGACGCAGATGTACTACCAGCACCTGCGCGACGTGGTCGACGATCCGGTGCTCGCGGCGGTGCTGGCCAAGCTGTCCCGGGACGAGGCACGACATTTCAGCTTCATGGCCGATGTGGTCGGACGCTACCTGCGGGTGCACGGCGACGCGACCGTCGCACCGATCCGCGACGTGATCGCCAACTTCCGGATGCCGCTGGCCGACACCATGCGCGGGTACTGGCGGTGGGCGTTGAAGATTGCCGACGTGGCGTCCTACGACCACACCGAGGCCTACGAGCATCTGGTGAAGGTGATCGATCGCGCGGTGGATGCCCGCACGGATCGAGTAGACGAGTTGGTGCGGTTCATCGAGGAGTGCCGCTCGGTGGCCTGAAATGCGAATGGCCCTGCTTCCGAGAGGTTTTCGGGAGCAGGGCCATTCTCGTGTTCAGTCCTGGTGCAACACGAGGATCGTGGTCGAGCCGTGTGCGATCAATTTGCCGTTGCCGTCGGTGATCCGGCCCTCGGCCGTCGCGGTGCGCCTGCCGACGTGGATCGCGTTGGCCTCACAAGTGAGCCGCGAGCCGTCCAAGGTGACCGACCGGATGAAGTTCACCTTCAGCTCCAGCGTCGTATAGGCGACGCCGTCACCGAGTTTGGTGAAGACCGCGCTCCCCATCGCCGTGTCCATCAGGGTCGCGATGACCCCGCCGTGCACGGTGAACATCGCGTTGATGGTGGCCGGGTTCGGGTCGAGGTAGTACCGCGTGTAGCCGTCGCCCGCGCTCTCCAACCGAATGCCCAGTGACGCGCCGACTCCCAGGTTCTCCTGCAGTCCGCGCTCGAATACCGTGGTCAGTTCATTCACGCGGGACGCGACGGTCCCGTTGGTGTGCGTATCGATGCTGGTCATGGCCTCTTCCTCCCTGGCGAACGATGCCATGCCATTCGATCAGCGCCCGGTGAACACCAGCAGGCTTGCCGCCCTTGCATTTTCACCTTCGATCGGCTGATCGGGTTTACTCGCCTCCCCGGCCGTCCGCCAACTCGAGCGAGGACCTCGAAGGCCATGTTGGCGTCGGCAGGGCCAGGCTTGCACCCGCTCACACGAATGCGCGCACCCACTCACCCGAACGCCCACACCCACTCACCCGAACGCCCACACCCACTCACCCCAATGCCCGCGCCCACTTATTCGAATGCCCACCCGAACCCCCGCACCCACTTATTCGAATGCCCGCGCCCGCTGAACCCGATATGTTCCGCACCATGCTCATTCGCGACTACACCGATGCCGACTGGCCAGCCGTCTGGCCGATCGTGCGCGACATCGTCCGCAACCGCGAAACGTTCACCTACGATCCCGAATTGACCTCCGCGCAGGCGGCACAGATCTGGGTGGTCGCACCACCGGGCCGCACCGTCGTCGCGGTCGACGGATCGCGAATCCTCGGCACCGCACACATGAACACGAACCGCCCCGGTCCCGGCTCCCACATAGCCACCGCCAGCTTCATGGTCGCCCGTGACGCCAGAGGGCGCGGAGTAGGCACCGCGCTGTGCCGACACACGTTGGCGTGGGCACGCGAAACAGGTTACGCCGGAATGCAGTTCAACGCGGTCGCCGAGACCAACCACGCCGCAGTCGAGGTATACCGACGACTCGGCTTCGATGTAGTCGGCACCGTCCCCGGCGCCTTCGCCCACCCGACCCTGGGCCGGGTCGGCCTGCACGTGATGTACCACGACTTCACGAAGACAACACTGTTGGTCGACTGATCACTGGGAACTGGTGGCGGCATCGGCCGACTTACACCAGTTCCCCGTGATCAACTGTCCAGCTTCATGTTTCGCAATGTCGCAGGTTCGAGGCACGCACGGACCCGTCGCCGCGTGTCAATCCCCCAGCGCCAGCTGGGTGAACGCCTGGAGGGCGGCGTCGATGGGGTGCGGCTGCGGCCGCCCTTGCGGATCGAGCGTGTTCCATCGCTGCAGGTTCACCGCGAAGGACAGCTGCCGGTCGCCGTCGGCACTGATCATCGACATCGCGCCGCTGCCCCAGGCGGAGCCGTCGTGGCCCCAGTAGGTACCGCCGCCGGGCACGGTCACCTTGTGCAGGCCGAGACCGTATTCGATGATCTTTCCCTCGAAGGAGATCACTGGGCCGGTGCGTTGCATTTGCGCCAGCGACGACCGGCTGACAATCTCGGCGTCCAGTAGCAGACCGAAGAACCGGTTCAAGTCCGCGACGGTCGAGATCAGCGACGCCGCGGGCCCCACCCAGGACATGTCGAAGACGCTGTAGTCGCGCGGCGGCTCGATCATGCCGAACCACGCCTCGTAGTGCATCGAGTGCGGTCCGGTGAGATCCGACCCGCTCGGGAGCTCGGTGTCGCGCAGTCCCGCAGGGTCGATGACATCGCGGGTGATGCATTTCTCCGCGGAGATACCGGTTACCAACTCCAGAAGTTGGCACAGGAGAAGGTAATTGGTGTTCGAATACACCCCGGGCCGGCAACCAGGTGCCCTGGTGGCAGGCGCCGCGACCCCCAGCGCGATCAGCTCGGTCGGGTGGAACCGAGTGAACCGGTGGTCGTCCAGGCTCTTCGGTGAGGTCTTCGCGACGGCGGGGAATGCGGCGAGCGAGGGGTAGGCATGCGGGAGGTACTCGGCGAGACCGCTGGTGTGGTTGAGCAACATCCGCACGGTGATCACCGCACCGCGTTCGCCGGGCACCAACCGCGGCAGGTAGTGACCGATCGGTGTGTCGAGGCCTATTTCACCGTTCTCGACCTGGTGCAGCACGGCCGCGGCCGTGAACGGCTTGGTGACGCTGCCGACGCGATGCCGCATATCGGCGGTGACGGGGCGACCGGTATCCACATCGGCGACTCCTGCTGCGCCGCGCCAAGTTTCGTCGCCGTCCCGCACTTCGGCGAAGATTCCCGGCATGCCCGCCCGATGAACGGCCGCCAGGGCGTCCTGTAGCTTCACGGGATCAAGGGGGTTGGTCACGGGGTGTCCTCTCACTCTCGATGGGTGGCGGCCGACTCGCCGACCGCACCCGAAGTGACACCACTATCGACCGACAGGTCCTACCCGGTATTGGAAAAATTTCCCCACGCCCGGTACCGATACTTGGCGATGGTCGGCAGGTAATGCGTCGTCAGCACGCGCGGTGGCTGGTCCGCGAAGATCGACACATCGCGGCACAGGTGCGCCTGATCGGTGTACCCGCAGTCCGCCGCGACATCGGCGGCGGGCAGTCCCGCCAGCAGGCCGTCGACCGCGTACCGGAACCGAACCAACATCGCCGCACGCTTGGGCGTCAGCCCGATCTGCGACTCGAACCGCCCCAGCAGCCGCTTATGGCTCCAGCCAACAGATTCGGCGAGCGCGCCGATCCGCACTTGGCCGTGCGAGAGCAGTATTCGATGCCACCCGGCGAGCACTTCAGGATCCGGCCTCAGCACTACCGTATTGCCCTGCGCCAGAAATGATTTTGTCACCGCGAACCGCTCGTCCCACGTCTCGGCGGACGCGAGTCGCTCGCGCAGCCGCCGAGCCCGCGCTCCCCACAGCTCCTCCAGGTCGACAACCTCCCGACCCAAATCGCCAGGAGCGACACCGAGCAACGAATACGCCTGCGTCGGCGAGAACCGAACCTCGACGCACGCCGCCCGCTCCCCGCGAACGCGCATCGGCTCGATGGGCAGCCCGACAACGAATCCCCCGAGCGTCCGCCGCCCGACGGCGTCGTCAACGATCAGCCCACGCCCCCCGAACTCGATCACCACGGTTACCGCCGCCGTCCCGGCGACCCGGAGATCCACCCCTGACCCACCCACATCCCGATAACCGATGATCGTGGCCCCCAACTCCGCAGCCTCGACCGGGCCCGCGAAGTCCCACTCCGCATCGGGCCCACGCTCGACGTCCACAGCTCCCACCCATCCAGGCTACGGAAAAGTCCCGGACCGGTGCACCGTCACTGCCGCGAAGACGATCGGCGACGCCCCTCGATCATGGCCAGTACGCCGGTGACGGCGGCGAGGAGGAGGCCGACGCACATGACGACGTTGCCGGTGACGGTGCCCGGGTCGCCGGAGGCGAGGTTCTCGGTGAGCTGGTCGCTGAGGAAGCCGCCGATGACGATCCAGATGCCGATCGCGGTGGCGAAGATCGGGGTCCACCACCAGCGCGTACCGAAGGCGACAAGGGCGCCGCAGACGGCGATGACGAGGATGCCCGGCGGGAAGATGCCGAACTTCGGCGGATCGGCGATCCATTGAATGAGCAGGCCGAGGATGCCGATGGCGAGACCGGACAGGGCCACCTTGGTGTACGTCGGGGCTGTCTGCAGGCGAGTGAGCGTGGTCATTGTCTGAGCCTTTCTGGTGCGGCTATTGCCTTGCGGAGAGGGAGGTTTCGGCTGCGGAGCGCCACCAGACGGCGGCGAGCCCGAAGCCGATGGTGGCGACGAAGCCGAGGGTCTGGAGCCAGGCGGCGAGGAACTCGACCGTCGCGGACGGGGTGATGAATCTGTTCGTGAAGTCGGCGTCGGCGAAACCGCCGAAGAGGAAGAAGACCGACATCGCGACCGCGAACAGCGGGGTGTATCGCCAGCGCACGAGTGCGACCAAAGCCGCGAAAGCGAGATAGATCAGCGGTCCTGGACCGTCGTAACCTGCGATGAGACTTCTGGATTCGATGATCTCGGGGCCTGCGTCACCGATCGCCGCGAGGACGAGGGCGAGGCAGGTTCCGATGCGGAAGCGGTTCGATCCGCGCACGATGTACCCCCTGTTCGAGTGTTCGGTTCGTGTCCCCTGCATCGTGCTGCTTGCCGGCGGGCCGAGCGTCCACTGAACAGCGGCAGTTGCTGTACGCAAATCTGCGTACAGCAAGGACTTTCAGCGGACGAGGCCGGATTGGTAGGCGAAGACGACCAATTGAGCTCGGTCGCGGGCGCCGAGTTTGAGCATGGCTCGGCTGATGTGGGTGCGCGCGGTGGCCGCACTGATGACGAGTCGCTCGGCGATGTCGTCATTGCCGAGGCCCGCGGCGACCAGGATGACGAGTTCACGCTCGCGGGCAGTGAGGGTGTGCAGGTTCGGGTGCGGCCGGATCGTCCGTGGCGAGGCGGCGACGAATTCGCGAATGACCTTGCGGGTCACCGTCGGTGACATGAGCGCGCCGCCGCACACGACCGACCGGATAGCCTGAACGAGGTCGGCGGGCTTCGTGTCCTTGAGCAAGAATCCGCTCGCACCGTGCCGTAGTGCGTTGAAGACGTACTCATCGTGTTCGAACGTGGTCAATACGATGATCTTGGTGTCGATCAGCGACGGGTCGGCGGTAATTCTGCGGGTCGCCTCTATCCCGTCGATGCCTGGCATCCGGATGTCCATCAGGATCACCGCAGGCCGTACCTGCCGTGCGAGCTGGACGGCCGCCAGTCCGTCGGAAGCCTCTCCCGCGCAGGACAATCCGTCTTCGGTGTCGATCAGCGTGCGCAGCCCGATGCGAATGAGATCCTGGTCGTCGACGACGAGCACGGTGATCATGAGCGGGCTCCGATCGGGAGGCGAGCGTGGACCTCGAAGCGCTGGTCGGTGACACCCGCGCGGAACTGTCCGCCGAGTCCGTGCACCCGGTCACGCATGCCACGAATGCCGGATCCTTCGACGGTATTCGGCACGGCGACAGTCGGATTCGCGATCGCGATCCGCACCTGGTCTTGCTCATAGGCGATGTCGACAGTTGCCTGCCCGGACCCGCTGTGCCGCAGCACATTCGTCAGCGATTCCTGCACGATCCGATACCCGGTGAGGTCTACCTCGGCGGGGAGAACGGCGGCACCCCGGGTCCGCACGGTGACGGTCACTCCAGCTTGCGCCATGCGTTGGCGCAGCTCGTCGAGCTGCGCCAGACCAGGATTCGGCGCGAGTTCAGCGCCCCGCCGGACCACGGCAAGCGTTGCCCGCAACTCGTCGAGCGCCTGACTGCTGGTCCGGCTGATCGCCGCCAGCGCCACCTCCGCCTGGTCCGGCTTCTTCGCCAGCACGTGCAGCGCGATGTCGGCTTGCATCTTGATCGCGGCAAGTCCGTGCCCGACGATGTCGTGCACCTCCTGGGCAACCCGGAACCGTTCGCCGTCGGCGATCCGGCGGATCGTCTCCGCGCGCGCCCGCACCGACGCGTCGTGCCGGAGCTGAAAGACGACACCGACACAGAACGGCACCACCACCCATGCGGCGACAGGGGCGGCACCGAGCACACCGAGCTTTGTGCCCGGAGTAATGAGATGGACGAGCAGCACACCCAACCCGGCTGCCGCGAACGGCAGCGCCCGTGCCCAGCGCACATGCCTGGCAGCCGAGTAGACCGACACCATGAACGCGACGAGGATCGGACCATAGGCAAAACCCAGCACGAGATACCACGACGTACACACCGCGACCACCACGAAAACCGGCAGCGGCCAGTGCCGGCGCAGGCCGAGCGCGAGCGCCGCGACAAGAAACAACGCGTAGCCGAACCCCTCGATCGGCACCTCGGCCCGTGTCGAGCTCACCGCAAACGCGGTACCGATCGCTCCTACCGCAGCGAGCACGACGGCCACCGCGGCATCAACGAACAGCGGCGTTCCGATCTTCATCCCCCGCGCCCGATCCGCATGCACCCAATCCTGGGCCGCCGGCCATCTTTCGACATCGGCGGCGAAGCGGTATCTCGCATACGCAGATTCGCGTACACGACGCGCCGACCCCCGTGCGCAGATCCGCGTACACGACGCGCCGACCCATGAGCGGATCCGCGAAACACCCTGCCGCCGACCGCGCGCATCGACGCGAATGGTTTGTTCCCTGCGTCGCCCCCTACGCTGGTCACCGACATCGGGAGGGTGCATGGTGCCGGACAACAACGACGCTGAAGTGGCGGACAACAACGCTCAATCGGCCAAGCCATCGCGGGCTGTCACCGCGTGGACGCTCGGGTTGGTGTGCCTGTCGATCGTGGCGGTCGGCGTGATCGTCGGCGGGCTCCTGCACCACCCCGAGCCCGAACTGACGACCGCGCCGGTGACCACGACAAAGCCGAAGCCGGAAGAGAAGCACACCTACGTCACCCCACCCGTCACGTACCCGACCCAGATTCCGGGCTGTGCCACGGTCGAACCACCCAGCAAGAACCGATCGTCCAGCATGCTGGCGGAGGACAAATTCGGCTACGACAACCCGGCGCACCCCTGGTTCTCCGGCCCCAAGGCCGTCGCCATGTCGGCGGCGTTGCACGACGCGCTGCCGGAGGGCGTCTCCCTTGCCTTCGCGGCCGCAGACAGCTCGCTGTTCTTCCGGCCGATCCCCAGCCCTTCCGACCCGGCGGACGCCGCGCAATCCGGCGGGTCGACGACCGCGCACTCGAAGCTGACGCGAGGTGATCGGGCTGGCGCGCTCTTCATCTCGGTCAAGCAAGGTACGCAACCGATTCCGGCGTGCGTCGCGGGCACGCTCGACGAGCGCCGTCGTCTCCCCGACGGTACGACGGTCGACACACACGACACGTGGTCGGAAACCGATGGCGTGCGCACGCTCGAACGCAACGTCACTGCCTACGCGCCCGACGGCACACTGGTTTGGCTGTCCGCCAGCGACGTATCGGACGGCGGCAAGCCCACCGGAACGGTGCCGATGACCATCGATGAACTTGTCACCGCGGCGGCTGCACCCGGCATCCGTGTCACCACCCCGGTCCCGCCGGGAACACTGGATCCGCCGCTGGCCTGTCATGCCTGGACGGCAGCTTCCGCTGCGATCGACGAGGCCACCGCCCGCCGGCTGGATACAGTGCTGGCGCGGATACCGCTCGACGGCCTCGTTCTCGACCGTCCGCTCGGCGCACTGCGCCCCGGCGGGTTCGCGCTCGTCGTCGACCCCCTCGGCGCACTGCGCCGTGCCGCACCCGGTGTCTGTCAGGCAGTGCGGGTCACCGCCGCCGGACAACAGTCGGAGCTGAACATCGCGATCACCGTCGCACCAACGCGCCCAACGGAATCCGCGCAGCCGTCGAGTAGCGACCAGCCGACAAGCACTCGAACGCTGCCGGACGGGACGGTCGTCGAGACTCGGGAACCGGAGGCAGCCGGCGCCGCAGCCGGAGCGAATGCAGCTCAGGTGACGCGGACCGTCCTCGTGACGTGGGCGTCGGGCACCGCGGTGCGGGTGGAATCCACCGCGAAGACCACGCCCGAATTGCTCAGCGCCACCCAACTCGAGGCGATCGCACTGACCCCCGGACTGGAGGTGAAGTGATGGCATGGCCACCGGGTGTCCGCGGTCTTGTGCTCGCCGCGGTGCTCGCCGTCGGCACCAGTGCAGGCGCGATCGCGGTGCTCATGCACCCCGAAGACAGCATCCGCAAGATCACCGGAACCAACTCTGCCGCACCGGGTCTCGCCTGGTCGATCAACGCAGCCACGCTCGCAGGCCAGGCGTCCGCAGAGTTCCGCACTCCGGTGGGCGGCACCGAATACGACCACGGCAGTGCGGGTTTCGTGGCCGCGGGGAACACGATGATCACCGTGATCGGGGCACGAGGCGAGTCAGCGCTGCGCGACCCACAGATGTACGGCATCGACGCACGCACCGGTGCGACGCGCTGGCACGCATCCGCCGCCGGGCTGGGTGGTTGCGCGGACACTCCGGTCGACGGCAACCTCGTCTGTTTCACCGCCGCGGGGGACAAACCGCCCGCCTTGGTCGGCTACGACATCGACACCGGTGCCATCACCCGAACCTCAATCGACTGGCTGATCTTCGGCCTCGCCGCCGACCAGGATCGCCTCTACGTCGCGGAGGGAGACGTAGAGTCCGACGAGGTCCGAGTGCACGCGGGAACACTCGCGGACCCGAAAGCCCACTGGTCGCGCGCCTTCGCGGTGGGCACCTCATGGGACAGCGTCGACAGCCAAGTCCTCGATGTCGCACACGGGCAGGGCGTGCTCGGACTCGGCGCAGGCCTCGCCGGTTTCGACCTGCGCACCGGCGGCCCGACCTGGACCGCCGATTTGAACGGATGCTCCAGTGCCCGTGGGACTTTCGACGCTCTCGTGGTCCGTACTCGGATACAGTGCCCCGGATCCCGGCCCGAAGGCAGCAACGGGCGCACCGGCGCCGACATCCTCGACCGCACCGGGCGCACCCTCGCCAACACCGACAGCGCGGCAGTGCATGATGTCGCGATCGATCGTCCCACCGATGCCACGATCCCAATCCTGTTGGCCGACAGCGCCTACGACCGCCGCGACGGCACCGTGCGCTGGACCAACCCCGACCTCGCCACCCGAGACGGCAACACGCTCCGAGTCGCCGCACTCGGTGACGCCGCTCTCCTCTTCGACAGCCGCGCAGGCACCACCACGGGCCTGGATCTCCGGACCGGCCACCAGCTGTGGAAAGCGAGCACTCGACGCTTCGGTACCGTGCACACCTGGAACGGACGCCTCGCCGTACTCTCCGACAACGCCGGACTGTGGGCGATCGATCCGCACACCGGCGACACGATCTGGGACATCCCCTTCCGCGCCGTCAACGACGCACCTACCCCTATCGCCGACGGTCAACTCACTGAAACGAGCAGCGGCACATACGTATTCACCGACTCACACACCATGATCGGGCTACGCCCACTCGACTGAGTTCAGTATGTGCTGCCGCCAAGCTCAGTCACGCAGTGGGTTTGGTGCCGAGCTTGCTGACGACCGCGATGGTGATCGCGGAGTGGTCCATCACCTTGCCTTTTCGAAGACCGCCGCCGGGTTGGTCTGGTTGCCCTCGCCGAGCACCATGTCGCGGACCAGGTCCCGATGATCTGCTCGCTGTTCGGATCGATGATGATTTCGTCGAGTTCGGTGCCTTGCGGCACGAGGGGGTGGACGTCCCCGAAACCGAGCGCAGTGCCCTTGCGTCCGTCCAGGTTCGGCACGTTCTCCGCGACCTTGATCCCTGGCACGCTCGATTACTGGGCAGTCCTGGTGGTCTGCCCAGTTCGGGTCGCGCTCCCTGGCGGTGTCACCCGTCGAGGTGTTGGTGTCATCCGTCGGGGTCGCTTTGGAGGGTGAGGTATTCGCTGGGGTGGTGGTAGTGGTTGATTCGGGGTTTGCGGTGGGGGTCGATGTGGGTGGGTGGGATCCATTGGGTGCGACCGGGTGTGCGGTGGTGGGTCGGGGTGGCGGTGGTCGCCCACCGGCCTGAGGTGGCGAGTTGGTGGTGGGGTTCGCAGACGAAGGTGAGTTCGTCGGCGTTGGTGTTGCCGTCGGCGGCCCAGTCGGTGCGGTGGTGGGTTTGGCACAGGTAACCGGGTTTGGAGCAGCCGGGGTAGCTGCAACCGATGTCTTTGGCGTGCAGGACGATGCGTTGGTCGGCGGTGGCGATGCGTTTGGCGCGGCCGAGGTAGAGGGGGCGGCCGTCGGTGTCGTTGAACAGGGCGAGGTAGTGGCGTGCGTGGGCGGCCATGCGGATGGCGTCGTGGATCGGCAGCAGGCTCCCGCCACCGGTGACCACGGGTGGGCCGGAAGCACGCAGTTCATGATGGTCGGGGCTGTGTTGGACCTCTTCGACAGCGTTTTCGAGCTCGGCCAAGCCCATCGACACTACGACTGAGACTGGCAGGCCACGGTGGTGTCCGAGCTGCCCGGAGGCCAGCATCGCCCGGAACACCGCCTTGACCGCGTCATGCTGACGTTGCGGCCCGGAACGCGTATCCCGTTCGGCCGCATCAGGATCGGGTTCGTCATCGACATGACGCACCACATCCTCAGGATTACAGGCACCAGGCTTGGCGTATTTGGCGAACACCGCCTCCAAATACGCACGCAACTCCGGATCCGCCACCAACGTGCACTTACTCATCAAATCAGGGCCTTGGCGACCCAGGATGAACCCACGACGCCGCTCCCGATCACTCGGAGTGAACACCCCATCCGGGTTGAGGATCGCATCCAACCGATCAGCCACCTGACGCAACTGATCAGGCCGCAAAACCCTGGCATGCCCCGCCAACTCAGCCTCAGCCTGATCACGAGTCACACTGTCCACACACGACGGCAGATGCTCGACGAACTCCCGCAACACCTTCACATGCGCACCCCCGATCACCCCTTCCCGTTGCGCTGCGGCGGTAGCGGGCATCACCGGATCGAGGACTTCACCGTCGAGGCCGTAGCGGTGCGCGAGATCAGCGGCCGCGCGCCAGCGAGCCCGGGCCTCAGCGGGGCTGATACGCAGGCCGTCGGCGAGGGTCTCGATCGCGCTATGAGTGGCGAAATCGTTGTTGCTCCACTGATCGAGCAATTGCGCGACCAACTCCAACCCCACACCCGGCAACGCGCGCACGACAGTCTCCAACCGCTGCATCACCACCAGACGATCCGGATTCGACAACCCATCAGTCCGCACCCCACACAACTGAGCAAGCCCGGCCTCCAGCGCGCACAACGCCGCCTCCACACCGGGATCAGCGACAGCCACGCTACTCGAAGACATGTTCGAAGCCTACCCGCGAAAAGCGCCACCTACCAGGCAGTTTCGAACCGAATCAAAGATTGGCAGTCCATGGCAGCCACACTCACTCAGCGACGTCCTATCGCGCTCTCGCCACTGACCCCACCGCCTGTCGTTGCAGTGCCATCCGGGCCGGGCTCGAAGCACCCTTCGAGACAGCACGACAAACGTGTCCAAGCGCTGTCGAGTCCAGCCGCCGACTAGCAGCGCCTGCCCACGACATCCCCACGCCGCGACAACACCCGCGTGAGCGGCATCACAATGCCGACCGGCCACGCGCAGCGTAAGTTCGTTAATTAGCGAAATGACGAAGGGCGGTGCAGGTGCTCGACGAGTGCAAAGCCCTGGCGAACGAGACTCGGCTGCGGATCCTCGAGTGGTTGAAGGATCCGGAGACACACTTCCCTGGGCGTTCGGACGGGTCGGCCGAGCTGGGTGTGTGCGTCGGACTCATTCAGCAGAAGGCAGGAACGTCGGCGTCGACCATCTCGGTGCATCTGGCGATCCTGCAGCGTGCGGGGTTCCTCACCGTCAACCGGCGCGGGCAGTGGGCCTACTACCGGCGCGACGACGCACGCATCCGCGCCTTCACCGAACAACTCCACCGCGTGCTCTGACCAAGGAAAGGCACCTCAATGTCGACTGCTCTGTCCATCCTCGACCTGGCGTCGATCGCGCCCGGCCAGACCGCGCGTGACAGTTTCGCCAACAGCGTCGCGCTGGCCAGGGCCGCGGAACACAGCGGATACACCCGCGTCTGGTACGCCGAGCACCACAACATGCGCACCATCGCGTCGAGCGCCACGAGTGTGCTGATCGGCCATGTCGCCGAGCACACCGACTCGATCCGGCTCGGCGCGGGCGGCATCATGCTGCCCAACCATTCACCGCTGGTGATCGCGGAACAGTTCGGCACGTTGGAGACGCTGTTTCCCGGCCGAATCGACCTCGGACTCGGGCGGGCGCCGGGCAGTGACCAGACGACCATGCGGGCGCTGCGCCGAGATGCGACGTCGTCGGATTCCTTCCCGCAGGACGTGCTGGAATTGCAGGGATATCTGACCGGCCAGTCACGGATCCCCGGCGTCTATGCCGTGCCGCGGGCGGAAGGTGTTGTGCCGCTCTACATCCTGGGTTCATCACTGTTCGGTGCGCAGCTCGCCGCGCAACTCGGCTTGCCGTATGCGTTCGCCTCGCACTTCGCGCCCGAAGCCCTGCATGAGGCAGCCACCCTGTACCGCACCAACTTCCGGCCGTCCGAGCAACTGGCAGAGCCGTACATGATGGCGGGAGTCAACGTGTTCGCCGCCGAAAACGGTGACGACGCAGCAGAACAGCAGAAGATCGCCTACCGTGCCCGCGCTCGGGCCATGGTCAAGCGTCGCACGTCGGATGTCGACTTCACCGACGAGGAGATCGACGCCTTCCTCGCCACCCCGGACGCCTACCCGCTCACCTCGAAGGTCCGCTACACGGCGACCGGCACCCCCGCCGAAGTCCGTTCGTATCTGGACGATTTTGCCGCCTCGATCCAGGCCGACGAACTCATCCTCGCCCACCACGCCACCGCCATCGAGGACCGCGTCCGCTCCGTCGAGCTCACCGCCGCGGCCATGCTCGAGCCTGTCGGTCGCTAACCTCGCACGGGTGCAGGCACATGATTGACCCGATGGTCGTGTGCCTGCAGCGCTGGGTCGGGCCAGCCGTACACCCCGAAATGCTCACCGCGCTGGAGCAATTCGACTCCGGCGCGGGTGCTCAGGATGGTGTCGCCGGGGAGGTCTTCCAGGGGAAACCACTCGAGCTCCGAGCAGAGGTCGGGTTCCCGGTTGTGCGGATCGCCGGTCCAGCTTTCCGCGCTGAAGATGAACAGCACCCGGTACTGCCCCTTCGGTGCCTGGATATGAATCGACGAGGTCATCCTGACCTCGTCGTGGCGGAGATGAACGCCGATCTCCTCGCGCGCCTCCCTGATCACCGCGGAGACGACATCCTCCCCTTCTTCGAGCTTGCCCCCTGGCGCGTTCCACTTCGCGTCGGCGAATCCGGTGTTGCGCCGCCGGGCCAGCAGCACGGCTCCGTCACGAATCAACAGGATCTGAACGCCGACAATGGTGCGGTAGGTCATCCGCTGCCTTCCGTATCAAGGGTGAGGAAGTCTGCATGCTGTGTCCGTGGCCGACCCTGGCCGTGTTTGCCGCAACGTTACCCCGGCGCGGTGTCATCGCCAATGGAGGTCGCCGATCGCCGTCGCCTCCGAGCCGCCGTCGGCGAAGACGATTTGTCCGGTGACAAACCGGTTGTCCGCCGAGGACAGCCAGCAGATCAGCTCGGCGACCCATTCGGGCCGGCCGGGGAAGCCACCGAACGGTTGCGGCGCAGCTGTTTCGACGGCATTGCGGATTTCGTCGTCGGCCAGGATCCAGGCGGCCGCCGGGGTGTCGACGACACCTGGGGCGACGACGTTCAGGGCGATGCCGGCACCGGCCCACTCGGGTGTGGGCGCGGCCGTGCGTACCCAGCGATTCAACGCCCGCTTGGCGATGCCGTAGGCGCCGGTGGGCCCGCCGAGCGCGGGATCGGCGGCGAGATAGCCGACCGCGGCGGCTTCGTCACCGTCGAGGCACGCTTGGACGATGCGCTCGTCCGCGGGCGCCAGCGACGACGTCGACGAGACGGCTACCGCGCGCGGCGCGGGGCTCTGCGCCAGCAGCGGCCGCAGGCCGTCCAATGTCGCGACGGCGCCGAAGTAGTTGGTCTCCAGCAGGCCGGTTCTGCCGCCGCCTGCGATGGCGAGTACCGCGTCGATCGGCCCGCGTGCCGTCACCTGATCGATCAGTGATTGCCTGCCCGCTGCGGTGGACAGGTCAGCGGTGACGTCGGCGTCGTCGAGATCACAGCCGATGACTTTCGCGCCGCGCTCGCGAAGGAGTGCGGCAGTCGCCGCGCCGATGCCTGATGCCGAGCCGGTGACGACATACGTTCGTCCGGCGAATCCTGTGTGTGGTGCCATCGCTTCCTCTCCCACTGGTGTCCCCATCGAACCACGATCGCAGCGGCTGGGAAGATGTCCGTGGTTGTCCTCTTCCCTGTTCTCACGCTCGTGGTGGCTCGCCGAATAGCCAGTCGCACAACGCATTCACGGCCGGTGCGCAGCGGCTCTCGCACCGGGCCACACCGCGGGAGAAGTGAAATTCCGCTGATAGCGAACGATTTGCTGCAACCTGCATCATGGACCGCCCGAGTAGACGATGATGGTGTCGACAGCAGGATCGACCGTGGAAAGGCGCATCGTGCAGTGGTGGGAGTTCTCCTTGCTCGGCGCGTGCGGTGGAGCTGCTGTCGAGGCGCTGGCGGTGCTGCGCTGGCTCGCGGTGTGGCGGGACGCCAGGCGCACGCCCGCAGGGCGAGTGAAGGGGAAGCCGCCGCGGGTGCGCACGTTCATCGATGCGCCGGTGCACGGGTGGATGCTGGCCGTGCGGACACTGCTCGGCGCGAGTGCGGCCGCGCTCTTCGGCACCACCGGACAGATCAGCGGGGCGTATGTCGCGGTCGTGCTCGGGTTCGCGGCTCCGGCGGTGTTGGCGCAATTGGGTTCGGTTCCACAACTCGCCTCCGTGATCACCGGTACGTCGACCCGTCCCTCGGGATTGTCGTCGGCGGGCGCCGAATCGCCGCAACAGTCAGGGGTTTCCGAAACGGAGGCCAGTTGATGTCGAGAGGTTCGTTCCGTCGTCGGATCCTGGCGGGGTTGCTCGGCGTGCGACGGCGCTCGTTCGGACAGGGGAAGCCTCCTGTCACGGAAGGGCATTCCGTCGGCCGCCGGGTGCTCGCCGGGTTGCTCGGTGTCGGCATGCCCGACGTCCGCAAGCGGCGGATCGTCATCGACAATCCGCAGACTGTGCAGCCGACTGGTCCGCAGACGCCGGGTGTCAACTACCGCAGATTCCCCGTCGCCACCACCCCGTCACGCGAGATCGACGGCGAGGTCCTCGAATTCGGCGAATGGTCGAAGTACCGGCAACGCAAGAAGTTCGCCGGACGGTTGAACCAACTGTTCGCCACCGTGCATCCGCCATGGCGTAAGCCGCACACCAACGGGGAGGTCGCGGCCGCCCTGACAGCGGACGGGCATCCGATCTCGACGACGTACCTCGCGCAGTTGCGGTCGGGAACACGGTCGACGCCCTCCGGCGAGACAGTCGCCGCGCTGGCCAAGTTCTTCAAGGTCGACCCGGACTACTTCTACAACGACGTCTATGCCGCCAAGATCGACCACGATCTGGTGTTGCTGACCCAGCTGCAAGCCACGGGACTGCGACGGCTGTCGAGCCGGGCCTTCGACCTGTCCGAAGAGTCGCAGAACCTGCTGACCGCCATGGCCGAAAAGCTCCGTGCGAGTGAAGGACTGCCCGAGATCCCGCCGGACGGAACGGAATGGCGGAAGTCGACGCGATAGCCCACTGAACGTAGAAGGTATAGGCGTTCGCCCTGGGGTTCCTCCAGCGATGGCGCTACGCTCAGTTCACCATGCCCGATTTGCTCGGAATCGACCATCTGACACTTGCCACGACCGACCTCGACCAGCTCGTGCGGTACTACACCGAGTTACTCGGAGCGACACTCGCTTTCGAGCGTGCGGCAACCGCTGCGGATCCTCGAATCGCGGTCATCGACGTCGGTGGGGCTGACCACCTGATGATCGTCGAAACAGCTACTGGCGCAACCATTGATCTCGACCCATTCGGCTGTGCGGGATGGGGGCTGCGGGTCGGCGACTATGCGCAGCTGTGTGCGGTTCGCGAACGAATCCTGGCCGCCGGGTGGCCTGTCGAGGAGATCGAGACGTTGCCCACGCAATGGACGATGACGGCGCGCGATCCCGACGGACGCCCCGTGGACATCCGGGCCCACCGCCCCCGCACCAATACCTAACGTGCAGAACCGCAGCGCATCTCAGGCCACTGGTCACTGCAGGCCTGAGATTCCGCCGGATGCGTTAGCCCTCGGTGATCTGCCTGCGTGCGCTCGCGGAGCACCGCGGGCCCGACATCTACAACACCTTGACCTACCGTCAGATCGAGCCGACCAGCCTGATCGAGTTCGATCTCGCGCGTACCAATGCGGCAAGCGCGGGCGCACCTAGGACGCCGCCTCGACGGCACATCGTCACCTTCACCGCGGTCGCGAGCAAATGGACAGCGATGACGGTCACCGAGTTCGGCCACCCGACCGCGCTGATGCGTGACCATGCGAAGGCCGAGCTCGAACAGGGCCTGGACAAGTTGACCGCGTTGCTCGAGCAGAGCTGAGCACCCGGAGCCGTCGATCCAGCGCGTTTCCCTCGCGCCGAAAGTCCTTCCGCTACCTCCAGGAATGAGCTGGATGACCGGCTTGTGACGAATCGATGATGCCGGTCGCTCACGGCATTGGTTCCCTGGAGAGCGTGTTCGACTAACCGGTAGGAGTGTGCTCTCTCGATGATCAATGACGATGTCCGCCCACGGAGCAAGGAACAGTCGGACTCGGGCCGAGCGAAGATTCTTGCCGAAATCACCGGCGATCCGGCTGGTCACGCCGAGGGAAAGGCCAGGGTGGTCCAACTCGCTCCCACACGGCGCACGTCTCGATGGCTGCTGATCGGGGCCGCTGCGGCCGCCATGGTGATCGCGGCGACCGCCGCCTGCACCACGAGCGACAACGACCAATCGCCCTCGCGGGTCCAACCCCGCGGCACTGTGGCGGCCGACCCGGACCTGGGGTTGGCCGCCGGTCAGTACCTCTATGTCGGGACGCGCAGCGACGGGATCAATAATGCGCGGGGCGATGTGGCCTACCAAGTGGAGGCGACTCGGGAAATCTGGGTGCCTGCCACCTGGAGTGACAGATGGATGGAACGCCGCAATCACGCCCGGCCGGTCAAGATACTTCCCGCCAGCGCAGACACTCCCGAGCGACAGCGGTCGGTCGACCAGAGCTATTTCCCCGGGGAATGGCGGGCCGCCTGCGGGTCGTGGAGCTATATGGGTGAGAACGTCGATCGACCCGAGTGCCGCCCCATCGAGGGCGGGTGGCACCGGCCCACCCCGCAGTACGTCGCCGCACTGCCGCGAGACCCGGATGCGTTGCTGGCCAAGCTGAAAGAAGGCCCCGGACCCGACGCCAAGATCAGCCCGGAACTCGATGCCTTCGGTGACGCGAGAGAGTTCCTCACCACCGGCCTGGTGCCCAAGGACCTGCGCACAACGTTGCACCAGGCACTGCTGCGGTTGCCCGGGATCAAGGTCACCGAGAATGTGCCGAATCTGGACGGACGCAAAGGCACTGCGCTCGGGTTCGTGGACGCAACCCGCTTTGTGCCGCAAGGTACCGAACTCGACGAGATCATCATCGATCCGAGTACCGAACAGATCATCGGCACCCGCAGCACCATGATCCGCAACATGGTGCTCGGCGAGGGTAACCAGACCACTCCGGCGGTGGTCTTCGAGACAGGAAAGGTGATGAGCCATTCCGCGATCACCGTCGCGGTCGTCGGCAGGGTCGGGATCAAACCTGCCATCTGACCCAGCACTCGCGCCAGCCCGCAATGAACTCAGCGAATGGGGCGTAGGCCGATCATGGTGTGCACGGTGCTGGATCGTCGGGTGGTGGCTTTTCACAGTTGAACGTGAGGTGATCCACGCCCGTCGCCCCGACGTTTGCAGGGTGCGCCGTTCATGACGGTGGCCATGACTGGTGAGCAACTGATCCTGTCCTTCACCGAACTGCGCAAGGCATTCGAGGTGGCACTGAACCATGTCGAGGCGACCGCGGGGACGGGATCTGCAGCCCTGGACCAGGACTATTTCTGGTCGATCCCTGCGGAGGAGTTGTACGACGTCTACGACGTGCCGGTCAACATGACGATCGGCCAGCTCTCCGAATCATGGCAGCACCTGCGTGATTCGATCGCTGACCCGGATCGTGTCCTCACCTATGACCTTGTTTGGCTCGCCGATGTCTTGCGGGCGATCGGGCAGAGCAACCCACGGTGAGAGGGTTCCAATCATTTCGAGATTTCGAAGCTGAACGATCACCGCCGATTGCCACCACGTCGCGCCCACAAGATCCTGGCACGCTACGGGGTCCAACCGGTGGCGTCCGCCCACGCCTGCGCCCGTGCACCGATTTCCGTGATGAGCGGCCCCTTGGCATCGGCGTAGGCATTCATATCGCTCCAGTCTCGCTGCGCGAGTTCACGTTTGAGTTGCTCGTAGGCCGCGCGATCCGCGTCGTCATGCCGCAACCAGTCCCGGAACAGCAGCTGCGGACGTTCCCATGCACTCCCGATCGTGCAGAGGTGAACGTGCACATCCCGCTCGGGCGTCCGCATCATGCGATGAGCAGGCTCCCGCACGCGAAGCTGATAGCCTGCGGCGGAAAGCAATTCGAGGTATGCGTCCTCGTCGTCGACATCCGGCACACTGACCTGGATGTCGATGATCGGTTTGGCCGCGAGACCGGGCACCGAGGTCGAGCCGATGTGGTCGACGCGACGCGCGACGGCGCCGAGCGCGTTGGCGATCCGATCCCGCTCCTCGGCAAAACGGGCAGGCCAGGTGGGGTCGTAGTCGACGATCCGGATCTCGCGCTTCTCGCGGCCGCCGATCAGTTCTGTCCGCTCATTCACCGAACCATCTTCGCAGCCGCGAGCTCCCCTACTCGCGTCTGCTGGTTTCGCGCAGGATCCTGACCAAGGCGAGACGAAACGGTAGATCCTCGGGCTGGTTGCGGGCCAACACATCTCGAATGTGGTCATATCGGATGGACCAGCCCACGACGACCTCGGTGTCCTGGCGGGCCGTGGCGAGAGTCTGGGTGTGCATGTGGCGAGCGGGGACGAGGAGGTGGGCGTAGCGCCCGCGTGCGAACTCCTCGTTGACGGAACGCGCCAGGCGTCGATCCGTCAACCACTCGAGGGTCGCGTGGGCCGCGCCGATCGCCAGCGCGGACCCGACGGCCGCCACAATGAGGATCCACGTTGGCACACCGGACCACAAGAACCGCAGCAGGCCGACGGTGCCGATGGCCGCCGCTGCGCCGGCGGCAAAACCGAGACCATTATTGGCCAACAGACGAGCACTCGCCACCAGCCGTCGCCCCGGTTTCGGCGGAGTCGCTGTCGGATCGAAAGCCAGCCGGAACGCGTCGGAATATTCCTTGGTGAAAGCGTCGAAATCGGCACCGTCTCGACTGAGGCGGATCGCCCACGCACGCGCCAAATCCTTGACGACGATGACGATTCCGTGGTTGTCGGCCGTGTTACCCCACCGGAAGACCCAAGCCCAATCCGTCGCTGTCCCCGACGGATCGAGCAGGCCTTCCGCACCATACTGTGGTCTGCTCAGCACCTTCAACGCCAGCCGCTGAGCAGTCCCCTCCTCCATGCGCCAAGGCTAGAGTGATCGCCCGACCGGTGGCAGACGTCACTAACAGGGGCAGCCCCGTACCGAACGGCCTTCCAGGAGTATCGAACTCGCTGATTCGTGGTCTCCAGGCGGCCGATTCCGACAGTCGGACCGAACCGCATCGCACACACTAAGGCGACCGCAGGTCGAGGCGACGCATTACTCGGTCGACCAGGTCCGGTGGCACGCCGTGTTCGCGGCGAGCGGCCATGGCCTCGTCCCGACCCGCGGCCAGCACTTCCTGGTTGATGCGGTGGAGTTTCCGATTGAGGTCGGCGCTGTGTTCGGCGGCTGCTTTCGCCTCGTCGGCGGCTTCGGGATCGGCTCTCGCCAAACGTCTTTCGATGCCGACGTGCAGACGGTCGTAGACGTCGTCGGGGAGGTCCTCCAGGTAGGCGACCTGCTGTAGTCGGGTCAGTTCGGCGCGCAGGATCCTGGTCCAGAGTTGGCGTTCCATGACGCGTTCGGCGTCGGTGTCGGCGCGAACTCCGGTGGCGCGCACCACGAGTGGCAGGGTCGGCCCCTGGATCAGCAGGGTGAACAGGACCAAGGCGAAGGCGGTGAACAGGATTCCGCTGCGCCACGGGAAGGGCGCACCGGATTCGGTGGTCAACGGCACCGCCAAAGCCAAAGCGACCGTGGCGACGCCACGCTGCCCAGCCCACCAGGTGACGACGGTTTCGCGCCAGGTGTAGGGCTCGTCGGCCTCGTGCCTGCGCCACCAGCGCCCGAACATCGCCCAGGTCGCGAGCAGCCAGATCAGCCGGATGCCGACGACGGCACCGATGACCGCGCCCGAAATACCAAGGTATTGCGGCCAATCCGGTCCCGCATCGCGCAGCACGGTCGCGAGCTCCAACCCGATCAGCCCGAACGCTATTCCGGTGACGAGCATGTCGATGATCGCCCAGAACGAGTCACCGACCAGCCGGTAGTCGCTGCCACCGAAATCGGTGGCAGCATCGGTCAGATACAGCGCGCACACCAGCACCGCGAGCACCGCTGATCCGCCGAGCGCTTCGGCCAATCGGTAGGCGGCGAACGGCAGCGCCAACCCCAACGCCACCTGCCACGCCGCCTCGTCGAGCCGCCGCATCAGCCTGCTGCCGCACCAGCCGAACACCAGCCCGACCGCGATCCCGACCACCGCGGCGAGCACGAATTCCATTGCCGCCGACCACGCCGAGAACTGCCCGGTGACCACCGCCTGCACCGCGATCCCGTACAGCACGATCGCGGTGACATCGTTGAACAGCCCTTCCCCTTCCAGCACCGCAACGAGCCTGCGCGGCAGCCCGAGCCGGCCGGCCAGCGCCCCGACGGCCACCGGGTCCGGCGGGGCGACCAGCGCGCCGAGCACGAACGCGACGGCCAGCGGCACCGCCGGATGCCACAGATGCGTCACCACCGCCACCACCGCCGCGGTCACCACCACGAGCCCGATGGCCTGCAGCGCGATCGCACCCCAGTTCTGCGCGAAGGTGCGCCACGAGGTGCGGCGGGCCGACGCGTACAGCAGCGGCGGAAGCAGCAGCGGCAGAATAAGATCCGGCGCGACCCGGACATCGGGCACCGCCGGGATCAGCGCGAGCGCACACCCGAACACCGTCATCAGGACGGCAGGAGCTATCCCGAGCCGACGACCGAGCGGCTGGGCCAGGATCGTGCCGAACAGCACGAGAAACGGCAGTTCCAGATGATTCACGCCCACTTAGTGTGCCGCGCGGGCCTGTGATTTACCGAAGCGATCGCTGATGATCGCGCATGCGATTCGCGGGCAGCGTAGTCCAGTCGGTCCTGGTGAGCTCGTATTCGACCTCGCCGTGCTCGGTGCCGGGCAGCGGATCCTCGAAGTGCAGGTGAAAGGTCCGCAGATAGCGCAGGCCGACCTGCTCCAGCACCCGTCGCGACGCGCTGTTGACCGCCATGGTCTGGGCCCACACTCGCTCGACACCGAGTTCGGTGAACGCCGTCCGGAGCAGCGCCCGAGCTCCCTCGGTGGCATACCCCCGGCCCCACACCGACGCCTCGAGCCGATACCCGAGTTCCACTTCGGCGATGCCCCCGTCCTCGGGTGGCTGCAACGCGAACCAACCCACGAACCGTCCGCTGGCTCGCTCGATGGCGGCCCATCGCCCCGCCGGACCCCGCTCGTAGTCTCGCAAGATCCGGGGCAACACCTCGCCCTCGATCTCGCTGCGCGGCGTGGGTTCGCCGGTGAGGAACCGCATCACCTCGGGGTCGCTGTCCAACTCGACCAGTAGGTCGACGTCGTCCTCGGTGAATCGGCGCAGCGTCAGCCGTTCGGTATCCAGCAGCACGTCCACCAGCGACTTCTCCGATCAAAGTGTGGCCGTTTGCATTCTGTCGGTAACTTGCCGCACTCGTCGAGTCTTTTCCCACCGCACGCTTGCGACCGCAGCCGATCAGGACTCGACGCGGAGACTCGCCGCAACGCAGGCGCAAGCTGACAGCGCGGTGAACGAGATGTCCTCCCGACGTCCGGGCGATCAGCGTTTGGCGCCGCCGATACTGCGGCAATCTGAGCCTACGATGCAGTTCCCTGAGTGGTGGAAGGAGAATTCCGATGATTATCGGCACGATCAGCCACTGGGTTCGTCTCATGCTAGACGTGATCGGCATCTGAACCCGGCGAGCAGCTAGACACACGTGTGGCACACCGCACCGCGGGACGTCCCGGTCCCGCGGTGCTTGCGCTCCCCCGCCGCTCGGGAACTGTTCGACGGCACGCCGACGCGTATGACCTCGATCTATGGGTAATCCATCGGCATGGACGCAGCCTCGGTGACCGTCGGCGTTGAAGAGGAATTCATCCTTACCGATCCCGAAACCGGTGCGCCGGTGGCGAAGAATGTCGAGGTCGCCAGAACCGCAGCCGAACTCGGCATCGATCTACAACTCGAGCTGACCCGCTGCCAGGTGGAAACCAGCACCGGAGTGCACAGCGATTCGGCAGAGCTGGCGAGCGAACTGCGCCTCCTGCGCTGTGGCGTGGCCGAATGCGCAGAAAAGAACGGTGTCCAACTGCTCGCGGCGGGCATCCCGCCGACCGTGCCCGACCGATTCCCGGTCACCGATACTCCACGCTACCAACGGATCGCCGAAGCCTACGGCATGCTCGCCCACGAGCAGGGACTGTGCGGCTGTCATGTCCATGTTGCGGTGCCCGATCGCGAAACCGCGGTGCTGGTCGGCAATTTCCTGCGGCCGTGGCTGCCGCTGTTCCTCGCGCTCACCGCCAACTCGGCGATCTATCGCGGCGTCGACACCGGCTACGCGAGTTGGCGCAGCATCCTCTGGCGCCGCTGGCCGAGCGCAGGTCCGCCCCCGCATTTCGGCTCACTGGCGGAGTATCAGTCGATGGTCGCCATGATGCAGTCCAGCGGCAGCATCCTCGACAAGAAGATGGTCTACTGGGATGTCCGCCCATCCATGAGCTTTCCCACCGTCGAGATCCGAGTCAGCGACGTCCCTGCCACGATCGAGGAGACGGTACTGCTCGCGACCCTGGTGCGCGCGATGGTGATGACGGCGCGAACATCTTTGGCGCGCAACATCTCTCCGCCTAGCGTCGGCACGGAGGTGTTGCATGCCGCGTATTGGAAGTCGGCACGCAGTGGGCTCGACGGCGACGCGGTCGATCCGGTGCGAGGCCGCATTGTTCCGGTTGCCGAGCTGTTGACCGAGCTCGTCGATTACGTGGGTCCCGCACTCGACGAGCTCGGTGATCGGCGCTCGGTCACCGATGCACTGGCTGCGGTGCTCGCCCGAGGCAACGGAGCGATGCGACAGCTCAACGCCTTTCGCGTGCGTCGCGAAGCCGTCGATGTCGTCACGGAACTGGCGTCCGCCACCCTGGAGGGTTGCCGGTGAGGACGACCACTCGGCCCTACAACCACATCAGACAGAAGGTGTGCCCGACCGGATCGCGGTAGACGCGAAATTGATCATTGTCGTTGGGCTGCACCAGCGTTGCACCGAGCGCAAGCGCCTTCGGCTCGGCCTCCTCGATGTCGTCGACCAGCACATCGAGGTGAAACTGTTGCGACGCTTCGGGATCGGGGAACCGCGGCGGCTTGTACTCCGGCGCCAGCTGGAAGCAGAGTCGCCTGCCGTCACCGTCGACGATGACCACCCAGGTTTCTTCCTCGTCCGAGAACATCTCAGCCCCGAGCAGTCCGAGATAGAACTGCGCGAGCTTACGCGGCTCCGGGCAATCGAGCACCACGCTGCGCAGCTTGCCTACCCCACCGTTCGATGTCATGCGAACCTCCTTCGAATCCGGACTCTTCCTCGCCTACCCCGCAGCGGCCGCGGGCAAACGATGAAACATGTTGTGGTCACATGCATCCCGCCGCCGAAGCACGCACCCACCCCGGCACGGTCTCTTACGATGGAAACCATACTGTCCACGGAGGAGGGGGATCCGAGATGACCGACCTGTCACACGTGATCGATCAATCCACGCCCAGCATCGCCAGGGTGTACGACTACCTCCTCGGCGGCAAGGACAACTTCGTCGTCGACCGGGAGATCGGCGACCACTTCAAGAACAACCTCCCCGGCTCGGTGGCCATCGCCTTCACCAACCGGCAGGCGCTCGTGCGGGCCGTCCGCGATATCGCCCGCGACGGCATCCGCCAGTTCGTCGACCTCGGCAGCGGACTGCCCACCGCCGACAACGTGCACCAGGTCGCCAAACGCCACCTCCCCGATGCCACGGTGGCCTACGTCGACAACGACCCCATCGTGCTCGCGCACGGCCGCGCACTGCTGGCGACCGACGCGAACACCACGGTCTTCCAAGCCGATCTCCGTGACCCGCCGTCGATTCGGGACAACCCCGAGGTCGTCAAGATGATCGACTTCGATCAGCCGGTCGCGGTCATCTTCAGCGCGATCCTGCATCACCTCAACGACGACGAGGACCCGGCCGGGGTGGTGCGCTACTGGTCGGAGCAACTCGCGCCGGGCAGCCGGGTGTACATCTCGCATTTCCGGTCGGGCCACAACGCGGAGACCACGGCTGCCGAACAGAAGCTGCAGTCCACCTTCGGGCGCGGCCGCTGGCGCACCGACGAGGAAATCGTGGCGTTGTTCGGCGATCTCGAGATCCTCGACCCCGGCATCGCCCCCTGCGCGCACTGGCGCCCGGATCCGGCGCCCGCCGACGGCACCCCGGCGATCGGGGTGAGCGACCGCGAGCTGTCGGTCTGGGAACAGCTCATCGTCGCCGGGCTTGCTCGAAAGAACTAGCGCGGCATAAACATTCGAAAGGGGCGCCCGCAACGGACGCCCCTGCACGGCGCCTGACTACTGCACGGGTTCCAGGATCACCGGCAAGGTCCGGTGACCGTTCGAGATGAAGCTGACCACGGTGCCCAGCTCCGCCGGGTCCGCCGCCAGCCGCATGTTCGGGAAGCGCTCGAAGAGGGCAGGCAGCGCGATCGCCGCCTCCAGCCTGGCCAGCGGCGAACCGAGGCAATGATGCACGCCGTGCCCGAAAGCCAAGTGGTCCTTGGTCACTCGGGTCACGTCGAACTCGTCGGCGGTGTCGCCGTGCAGCTTCGGATCCCGGTTGGCCGCCGCATAGGACGCGAGAATCGGCTCACCCTTGCCGATGTGAACGCCCTCGATGTCGATGTCGTCGACGGCGAATCGCAACGGCAGGTGCGCGACCGGCGCCTCGAAACGCAACGACTCCTCGATCAGGTCCGACCAGCTCACCTCGCCCTTCAGCACAATGTCGCGCTGCTCGGGCCTGGTGACCATCGCGTAGATCGCCTGGTCGAGCAGATTGACGGTGGTCTCGTGCCCGGCGCTGATGACGAGCAGCAGCGTGTCGATGAGTTCCTGCTCGGTCAGCTGCGAGCCGTCGCCCTCGTCGCGGTGCGTGATGAGCAGGCTGGTCATGTCGTCGCCGGGATGCTCGCGGCGGAAGGCAACCAACTCGGCCAGGATGCGATACATCTCCATGTAGTTGGCCTGCGACTCCTCCGGGCCGAGCGAGGTGTCGAAGATGCCGTCGACGCACCGGCGCAGCCCGGGGTTCAACGATTCCGGCACACCCATCAGCTCGGAGATGACCTGGATCGGCAGCGGGTAGGCGAAACCCTCACGCAGGTCGACGACTTCGCCCGCCGGTACCGCGGCGAGCGTGGCGATCAGCCGCTCGGTGATGGCGTCGATCCGGGGGCGCATCGCCTCGGTGCGCCGATGGGTGAACGCGGGCGCGACCAGCTTGCGCAGTCGGCGATGGTCGGCGCCGTAGGCGGTGAACATATTGTTCACCGCCACCCACAGGAACAGCGGCCAGTCCTGCGGCACTTCACCGTTGGCGAAGGCAGGCCAGTGCTGCCTGGCATCCTTGGAGACCCGTGGATCGACCAGCAGCCGCTTGAGCAGATCGGCGTCCGTGATGGACCACGCCTGCACACCTCCCGGCAGTGCCACCGGAGTCGCTGGTCCGCGTTCGCGTAAGCGGGCGGCCTCACCTTGAATATCGGTACCCGTGGGGTCCAGGACTAGCGGCTCGGTGTCCATCGGAGTCTCCTTAAAACACGTGTAGCGGTGGTGACTTAGGAAATGCTACGGGGAGGGATACCAGCGCGCGATGGAAAGGACCTGGCCGCCAAGTCAATTCATCGGCGGGAACCGCGAGTTTCAATTCGGGCAATGCATCCAGCAGTTGATCGATGGCATCCTGCACAATCAGCAGCGCCATCGATCGTGCCGGACAGGCGTGCGGGCCGACGCCCCACGCCAAATGTGAACGGTTGGCTACATATTCGCCCGCGTTGACCGCGGGGTCGTTGTTGCAGCCGGCCATGCTGATCACCACCGGGTGGTGCGCAGGCAGCCAGACACCGTCGATCAAGATCGGCTGCTTCGGGTAGGAGACACAGTAATTCGCCATCGGCGGGTCGGTGAACAACACCTCGTCGAGCGCGTCCCGCGTCGAAAGACTGCCGCCGAGAACGCTTCCCGCGAAGCGGTCGTCGGTGAGCATCAGCAGCAGTGTGTTGATGATCAGGTTGAGTTGCGGCTCGATCCCCGCACCGTAGAGGGTGGCCAGTTGATGGATCATCTCTGCGTCGTCGAGCTTGGCCGGATGGGCGATCAACCGCGAAGTGATGTCGTTGCCTGGCTCTTTGCGGCGCAGGGTGACCAGCTCGAACAGCGCGTCGGTGAGCATCGCGTTGCCCTTCTCCGCGTTGATGCCCTCGAAGATCGCGGCCATGCCGGTGGCAACCTGCTGGCCGATATCTGGCGGGCAGCCGAGCGTAGCGTTGAGCACCGCGAAGGTGAGCGGGAAGGCGTACTGGCTGATCAGGTCTGCCGCGCCGTCCTCGCAGAAGGCATTGATCAACGGGATGGCGATCTGCTCGACGGTCGCGTGCAACGAGTACAGGTCGACCTCTGCGACGGCGGACACATTGGCCTGCCGGTAGCGGCTGTGTTCCAGGCCCGCGCTGCGCAGCGCGTTGGGCCGCCACTCCAGCATCGGCAGGATCGGGCACTCGCCGGGAATATCCTTCTGCCAGGTGCGCGGGTCGGCCGGGAAGTGCTCGGGGTCATTGAGGATGCGCAGCGCGGTGTGATAGCCGACCACCAGCGTCGCAGGCACGCCGGGCGATAACTCCACCGGCGCCAACGAGCCGTAGTTGCGGCGCATCTCACGGTAGGCACGATGCGGATCCGCGGCGTGTTCCTCGGTGTACAGCGGCACCCGTGGGCCGTCGTTGTCGATCGGGGAACCGTGCTGAACGGGGCAGGAATGGGCCGGTGGGGTACTCGCCGGTGGGGTACTCAAAGACGTGACTCCTGACGCTGGAACAGGAATTCGACGAGCGTGATCAGCGACCGCAAGCACGTGCCCCGATCACGCGCGTCAAGATTGGTGAGCGGGGTATCGGCGGCGAGATCCAAGGCGTCGCGGACCTCGTCGAGCGGATAGTTTCTGGCGCCTTCGAATTGGTTGACGGCCACCGAATACGGCACGCCGCGCTCCTCGAGCACCGAGAGCACCTCATCGGATTTCTCGATGCGCCTGGTGTCCACCAGCACCAGCGCACCGAGCGCGCCGCGGGCCAGCTCTTCCCACAGCGGAACGAACCGCTGCTGGCCCGGCGTGCCGAACAGATACAGCGCCAGTTTCGGACTGAGCGTGATGCGACCGAAGTCCATCGCGACGGTCGTCTGGTATTTGCCTGGCAGACCGGCCATGTCGTCGACGCCGACGCTGGCCTCGGTGATCGTCTCCTCCGTGCGCAGCGGCTTGATCTCCGAGACGCTGCTCACGAAGGTCGTCTTGCCGACCCCGAAATTGCCTGCCACCAACAGCTTTACGGAACGGGTAACGGTCTCCGGCACATAGTCGACTGCACGATCAGACGGCGAGAGCACGGAGCCCATTGAGTACCTCCTCCAGCAGAGCGATCTCCGGCAGGTGCTCTGCCGGGGTAGGCGTGACTAAATGTCCGCTGTCCATCAGATCGGCCACCACGATCTTGACAACGGACGGCGGTAGATCGAGGTACGCGGCGATCTCTGCGACCGACAGCGTGCCTTGGCGGCTGCAGAGCGTGATGACCCGGCGTGCATCGGGAGCGGTACCCGGTAGCGGGTCCTTGGCCGCGCGGACCAGGGTGACCAGGTCCAGTTCGCGGGTGGGACGGGTCCGCCCCCCGGTGCGCACGTACGCCCGAACCAAATCGGGATCACGCCGGGAGCGGGTCATGTCAGGTCGCCACCATCAACCCGTCGCCGCGGCTCGCTACCCAGCTCGTGTCCGACGCGGCCGGCGAGTTCGTTCATCCGATGCGCGATGAGTGCCACGTCGATGTCCGGGGTGGTCGCGACGCCGAGCAGCGCGCCCTCCCCCGCGGCGGTGATCAGGATCATGCCCTGGTCGTACTCGGTCATGTTCTGCCGCACGCCGTTATCGCCGCTGCCGCAGAATTCGCCGAGCGCCTTGCCGAGGGAACGCAGGCCGGAGGCGGCGGCGGAGAACCGCTCGGCCTGGTCGCGCTCGATGCCCGCCGAATGCGCGATGCGCAGCCCGTCCTCGGACAGGAGCACCGAGAATCTGACACCGGGCACGGTGAGGTCTTCGAGTAGCCAGCCCAGCTTGTTGCTGCTGTCGGTCACGGGTGTGGCCATCAGGGGTTCGTCCCTTCCGTGTGATCGGACTGATCGGCGGCGGCGCGGCCGCTCTGGGAACCGGTGTGCCAGGCGGCGGCGACATCGGGCCGGGCCAGGCCCGGCTCGGTGCGCGGACCGACCGGGGCGAGCGCGACGGCCCGGCGACGCCGCTTGGGCAGGCCACCATCGGTGATCTCGTGCACGGCGAATTGCTCACTCTCGCTTGGCTCTTCGCGCGGCGTTTCGCTCACGGGGGCCGGCTCGGGAGCAGGTTCGGCGACGGGTGGTTTCTCCAGCGCGGGCGTGACCTCCTGACTCGGCGGCGCGGTCATCAGCAGCGCCTCGGGGATGTAGACCATCGCCCGCATGCCGCCGTAGACGTTCGGTCCATCGATATAGACGGTGAAGCCGTAGCGGCGGGCCAGCGCGGCGATGCCGGGGAAACCGACCTTGGGTGACGGGCCGAGCTGGTGGATGTCGACCGAGCGCTCGTGCGCGAGCACCTGCCTGGCCTCCTCCATCTGCTCGGCGTTCATCCGCACGCCCGCGTCGTCGATGATCACCGTGACGCCGTGATGACCCTCTTGGAAGCTGACGTCCACGTAGGAGGTCGGCGGGGAGTAGCGCAGCGCGTTGTCGAGCAGGGTCGCCAGCGTGTGCACGAGCGGCTCGACCGCGCGGCTGATCACGACCCGGTCCAGCTGGTTGGGGCGCACCCGGAGGTAGTCACGGACTCGGCCGGTCGCGCCGCCGACGACGTCGGTGAGCGACTGGGCGGGCCACCGCCTGCCGGGCAGACCACCACAGACGATCACGTAGGACTGCGCCTGCCGGATCATCTGCTGCACGGTGTGGTCGATGCGCGTGAGGGTTTCGTACACCTCGTCCTTGCGATGCTCGCGCAGCGCGGCGCTCACCACCTGGCCGACGTCGGCGCCGAGGCTGACCACCGAGGTGCCGAACGAGCGGACCGCCGCACTGGTCGCCTGACGCGACGCGGAGGACACCTCGCCGCGGACCTTCTCTTCGGCGGCGCCGATCGCCTGCTGCGCTTCGCGATTGGCCAGTTCCCTGGTCTCGGAGCGGAGCAGGCTCAGGTCGTCGGCGTACCGTTCGGCGATCCAGCGCAACATCTGCGCCAGCCGGGAATTCTCCAGCGCCTGCGGCACTTCGACCACGGGCGCGCTGCTGTCGTAGCGTCTGATCGACTCCGCGACCGCGGGTAGCGTGGTGGTGGCGAAGCGCTCGACGACCTCCTCGGTGGCTCGCTGCTCTCTACTGAGGGCCTCGACTTTGGCTCGCTGCTGTTTCGCATACTGGGCTGCGTAGAACGCCACCGCTACCGCTATCAGCAGCGCGGCGGCCAGGATCCATGAAAGCACCACGGCGATATCTTGATTCATCAGTTCTTTCGTCGTCGATTGGCGCCGAGGAATCGACTCTCCGTCATCGTGCTTCGTCTCGCCTTCCTCGCGACGCCGACCATGCACAACCCTGGTCGGATCTGGTCCACGTCGAAGGTCCGGAGACCCGACGTAGCCGCGAGGTCCTTCAGCTCGTACCTCACAGCACCAGCTCGTAACCTCACAGCACCGACGGGGCAGGCGATTCCATGTTTGATCGCCAACCGTACGGATCGTGTCCGAACGGTTACCAGAACCCGACGTTCCGACATTAGCAGCAATGCAACCGTGTCTTGCCAAATCCACATACATGATTGCGTTTGCGCACCGACGGATGACGAGTGCCGCCGAATGCGCAATAATGCTGCGCCGCTATCGATCACGATCGCTTGCCGCACGATGACCAGCGGCATTCCGACAACACCGACAGAGGACACATCATCGGACCTATTCACGGTTCGGCGCCGTCCACACATCCTTGTCAACCACGCCTATCTCGGTTCGACCACGAAACAGGATGACCGGTAGGAACATTGGGTACGGTTCCGACCGGAAGTTTGCTGGACCGTCCAGTTCGGCCCCGATATCGCTGTCCGCGAACCACATTCATCTCTATGGTTGTTGACTTCTGCGAGGTTGCCCGGTGATCGCCGGACTGTTCGGTCGGCTTCCCCCAACGACTGTCCACAGTTCCCAGCTCAGGGAAGCAACCGGCCGCCGGGCGCCGACTGGGGAGAACCGCCGGTACCGGATACTATGCGGCCATGGCAAAGCTGAAGGTGTCCGTCGACGTGCCGCTCTCACCCGAAGACGCGTGGTCGCACACATCCAATCTGGCCGACCTCGACAAGTGGCTCACAATGCACGAGGCCTGGCGCAGCGAGATCCCCGACCAGCTCACCGTCGGCACCCAGCTCGTCGGCGTCGCCTCGGTGAAAGGACTGCGCAACCGGGTGACCTGGACGGTCAAGGCGGCCGATGCGCCGCGGCGGCTCGCGCTCACCGGTGCGGGCAAGGGCGGCACCAAGCTCGGCCTCGAACTGCTCGTCGCCCCGAAGGGCACCGGCTCGGAAGTGACCGTCGACATCGAGCTCGGCGGCAGGCCGCTGTTCGGGCCGATCGGCGCGGGCGTGGCGCGCGCGGTGAAGGGCGATATCGAGCGATCCCTGGACAAGTTCGTCGCGCTGTACGCCTGATCGAACACGGCAGGTCGAGCCGCGACGGCTCAACCTGCCGCTTCGGTGATGCGGCGGCCGAGGCCCGCCTTCAGATGATCGATCACGGCCCTGGTTCGGCGCGGCAGCGGTGCCGTTGCCGCGTACACCGCGAAGATATCCGCGCTCGGAGTCGCCAGTTCCGGCAGCACCTGGACCAGTGCGCCGTCGCGCAGCAGCGGATCGACGTGCCAGCGCGAGCGCATCACCAGCCCGCGGCCCTCCAGACACCATCGGGTGATCACGTCGCCGTCGTTGCTGGTCAGATTGCCTGCCACCCGGACAGCGATCTCCTTGCCCGCGCTCTCGAAACGCCACAGCGCATAGTCGGACTCGTTCTCGCGCAGCACGATGCAGTTGTGTGCTTCGAGGTCCTTGACCGTCGCGGGGATTCCGTTGCGCCGCACGTACTCCGGTGACGCGCACACCACCCGTTGATTGACCCACAGCCTGGTCGCGGTCAGTCGCGAGTCCTGGAGCGCGCCGACCCTGATCCCGATGTCGAACCCGCTGCCCGCGATATGCAGTGGCACCGCCGAAAGGTCCAGGTCCACCTGCACTGTGGGGTGGTGTTCCACGAAATCGGCGACCAATGGCGCGATATGGGCCCGGCCCAGGCCGATCGTCGACCGGATGTGCACGCGCCCGCGCAAGTCGTGGCGCTGCTCCGCGATCGAATCCTCCAGTTCCTCCAGCTGTGCGGCGATCACCGCGGCACCCGCCGCGTAGCGCTCCCCCTCCGGCGTCAACGTCAGCCTGCGCGTGCTGCGTTGCACGAGCACCACACCGAGCCGCGCCTCCATCTGAGCGAGCCGCTTGCTCACCGACGACACCGAGACGCCGAACTGCATGGCCGCCTCGGTCAGGCTGCGCGAGCGGGCGACGATATCGAAAAACGACACGTCGTCGGTGGACGCACCGTACACGGCGACCTCCTCGTTCTTTTCCATTCCGGAAAGAGTCTCTTGCGCGCTCCGTGCTTTTGCCGCGGAATATCCGAGCCTACCGTTGAGAACTACCCGCTACCAAGAAGATCGGAGCACGCGACGATGGGTGCCACACACCGAATTGCTGTCATTCCAGGCGACGGCATCGGCAAAGAAGTCGTGCCGCAGGGAATTCAGGTATTGTCGGCCGCCGCTGCCGCCTTCGACTTCAGCATCGATATCACCGAGTTCGATTTCGCGAGCGCCGACTATTACACGGCCAACGGCACCATGCTGCCCGACGGCTGGTTCGACGAACTGGCCGCGTTCGACGCGCTGTTCTTCGGCGCCGTCGGCTGGCCGGAGGTGGTGCCGGACCACATCTCGCTGTGGGGCAGCCTGCTGCAGTTCCGCCGGCACTTCGACCAGTACGTCAGCCTGCGGCCGGTCCGGCTGCTGCCGGGCATCAGCAGCCCGCTGGCCGGGCGCGTGCCAGGTGACGTCGACTTCTACGTGGTCAGAGAAAACACCGAGGGCGAGTATTCGAGCATCGGCGGCAAGATCTTCGAAGGCACCGATCGGGAAACGGTGATCCAGGAGACCGTGATGACCAGAACCGGCGTGGATCGAATTCTGAAGTACGCCTTCGAACTAGCGCGCCGCAGGCCGAAACGACACCTCACGTCGGCGACGAAGAGCAATGGCATTTCCATCTCGATGCCCTATTGGGACGAGCGCGTCGCGAACATGGCAGGCGACTATCCCGATGTCGCCGTCGACAAGTACCACATCGATATCTTGACGGCGAATTTCGTGTTGCACCCGGATTGGTTCGACGTGGTGGTGGCGAGCAATCTGTTCGGCGATATCCTCTCCGATCTCGGACCGGCCTGCACCGGCACCATCGGCATCGCGCCGAGCGGAAACATCAACCCAGAGCGCCGGTTCCCGAGCCTGTTCGAGCCGGTGCACGGGTCGGCCCCCGACATCGCGGGACGCGGGATCGCCAACCCGATCGGCCAAATCTGGAGCGGGGCAATGATGCTGGAGCATCTCGGTGAGCAGGCCGCCGCGGCGGCGGTGCTTGCGGCGATCGAAGCGGCGCTGACTCAGGAGAAGTCGGCGATGACGCCCGACATGGGCGGCTCGGGCACGACGGCGTCGTTCGGTGCGCTGGTGCGCGCACAGCTCGAGGCGGCGACCTCGATGAGTGCGGTGGGTCAGTCATGAAACTCGACACCAAGCCCCGGCGCTCGTTTCCGGCGCCCGCGCTCGACGGTATCCCGCTGATCGTGCCGATCATCCTCACCGCAGGCGTGCTTGTCGCAGGCCTCTTCGAGGCGATACCGCGGAACATGATCGGCGGGCTCGCCGTGATCGTCGGGCTCGGCATGCTGCTCGGACCACTGGGCAATCGGCTGCCGGTCATCTCGAAAATCGGTGGCGGGGCGCTGGTCTGCTTGCTGGTTCCGTCGATTCTCGTGTACCACGGCGCGTTCAACGAGAACACGCTCGACGCGGTCACCGCGTTGATGAAGCAGGCGAACTTCCTGTACTTCGTCATCTGCACCCTGGTGGTCGGCAGCATCCTCGGGATGAACCGAAAGGTGATGATCGGCGGGCTGATCCGCATCTTCCCACCGCTGGTGCTCGGCACCGCCATCGCGATCGCGGTCGGCGTCGGCGTGGCCATGGCGTTCGGGTACAGCCTGCATCGTGCGCTGTTCTACATCGTGGTGCCGATCATCGGCGGCGGCATCGGCGAAGGTGTCATCCCGCTCTCGTCGGCGTACGCTTCGGCGTTGGGCGGGCAGTCGACAAGCTTTGTCGCCGAACTCATTCCGGCCGCGATCATCGGCAATATCGCGGCCGTCATCACCGCGGGCGTGCTGCGCAGGCTCGGCGACCGCAGGCCGCAGCTCGACGGCGGCGGCCGATTGGTGAAAGTGCCTGATGCCGAGGTCGACTCGGTGACCGCCGCACCGGATCCACACGCCGCCACTGCCGTACCGGCACGCAATCATGCGCTCGGCGTGCTCATCATCTGCGGTCTGTTCGTGCTCGCCACGCTGCTGGAACACGTGGTGCACCTGCCTGCGCCGGTGCTGGTGATCATCCTGTCGGTGCTCTGCAAGCTGTTCGGCATCTTTCCTGCCGCGGTAGAGGACAGCGTGCGCGGCATATACACCGTCATTTCAAGGCATTTCATCTACCCGACGATGATCGGGCTCGGCCTGCTGTACTTGCCGCTGGAGAGCATCATCGGTGTGCTCTCGGTCGGTTACGTCGCCGCCTGCGTGGCCGTCGTGCTGTCCATGGCTGCCACCGGGTTCTTCGTCGGCCGTGCCATCGGCATGTATCCCGTCGACGCCTCGCTCGTCACGGTGTGCCACAGCGGGCTCGGCGGCACCGGCGACGTCGCCATCCTCTCCGCGTCCCAGCGGATGAACCTGATGCCCTTCGCCCAGATCTCGACCCGCGTCGGCGGTGTCACCACCGTCATCTCGGCGGCCGCCCTGATCAAAGTGTGGCAGGCATGAAGGTGCTGATCGCGCCGGACAAGTTCAAAGGCAGCCTGCCCGCCGCCGAGGTTGCGCGGTGTCTTGCCTTGGGGCTCAGCGGTTCCGGAGCCGAATGCCACGAACTGCCGTTGGCCGACGGCGGTGACGGCAGCGTCGAGGCTGCTGTCGCCGCCGGATTCGAACCGGTGTGGATCACGGTCGCCGGCGCGACGGGCACACCCCGCCGCACCCGGATCGCCCTGCGTGGCGACACCGTGGTGATCGAGGTCGCGAACACTTGCGGGCTCGCCACCGCGCCGCTGGGGCGCGGATATCCGCTCGACGCTTCGAGTCTCGGCTTCGGGCAGGCACTGCGGCAGGCGATGCGGCTGCATCCACGGCGGATCCTGCTGGCTCTGGGCGGTAGCGCGAGCACCGACGCAGGCATGGGTCTGCTCACCGCCCTCGGCTACCGATTCCTCGACGACACCGGCCGGATACTGCCGCCCAGCGGACGCACACTGCTCGACATAGCCACGATCGATGACACTGCGGCCGTACGACTTCCAGCCGTCGAGCTGGTCGCCGCTTGCGACGTCACCAATCCGCTGACCGGCCCCCCCGGTGCGGCAGTCGTGTACGGCCCACAGAAGGGAGCCGACCCGGCGACCGTACGTCACCTCGACCGCGGGCTCCGCCGAATAGTGGAAGCACTGTCGGACAACAGCTTTCCCCAGGCATCCACCCTTGCCGAGATCCCTGGCGCTGGCAGCGCAGGCGGCCTCGGCTTCGCCGCCATGCTCCTCGGCGCTCGACTGGTCTCCGGCGCGGACTACTTCCTCGACCTGCTCGACTTCGACCGCCACCGCATGGCCGCGGACCTGATCGTCACCGGCGAGGGCAGCCTGGACGAGCAGACCGCACACGGCAAACTACCCGCCGCAGTAGCCCGCCGCGCCGCCTCAACACCCGTCATCGCAGTCGCCGGTCGAGTAGCCGTCCCACGAAACACCCTGCCCGCCTTCACCGAAGTCCACGCACTCTCCGACTACACCAACCAGAACACCGCCCACAACCCAACCCTCACCGCCGAACTCCTCGTCCGCATCGGCCACACCATCGCCCGCACCCACTCGCAGGCAGTTCAGCCGGACCCCGCTTGATTTCACTGTGAACGCGTCGCCTCCACGTGCCCCCGTTGGATACTTGCAGCAGGGTCGGGCCGGAACGGTGGCGATACCCTCGCGCGAGCCAAATCGCGACACCCCCACCGGAGCGAACTGACGACAACCATCGCACAGGCCAAGCCGCGACACCCTCACACGGGGCGAGCCTCCGGCTTCTCGCTCGCGTTCGATTCCTGCTTGATCAGGTCGCGGGCGAGACACTTGAAACAGACTGCGCGGCAACGACTTCGACAGCAGATGCAGAGACCGCGATACCGCCCGATCGCGTGATGATCTGCTCGGCGGCGGTGACCTCGGCCGTGACCACGCGACTGTCAATGTGATGAAAGCCCGCTGCCGGTGACGGCGCTGCTGCTGCCGGTGGCGGTGGCGTTCTCGGTCGCGCTGCCGCGGGTGGCGGTCGCGCTGCTGCTGCCGCCGTGGTGGTGACACAGCTTGCGCCGGAATAGCCCGAACGACTGAGTCAGTCGGCGAGGTCCGCCGTGATCAGGCGATATCCGAGGTCGAGGTGGGGCTGGTCGAGGATGTCGGCGTACCGGGCGGTCCATGTGCCGGTCTCCAAATCCGACCGCAGTCGCGACAATCCTTCTTGCAGTAATGGTTTCGGGGTGAGAGCCAGCATCGACATGCCCGCTTGCACGGTCTCGTCGAGGTAGGCGTCTGGACGCCGCCAGAATGCGCCGCCGAAACCGTCGACGCAGTCGTGCGGCACCGGGATCGTTTGGATCTCAGAGTTTTCCGTCAGTGCGGTGAGGCGATCGAGCGGGACCGCGAGGCGGGCGTCGGTGTCGGCAGCGGCGGGCAGGTAGTCGCGAACCAGCCAGAATTGTCGGTACACGGTGTGATCCCAAGTGAGTATCACGATGCGCCGTCTGGCGATCCGGATCATCTCAGCGATACCGCGCTCGAGATCGGTCCAGTGGTGCACGGTGAGCACCGCCAGTGCCGCGTCCGCCGCGCGAGTGCGGACAGGCAGCTGTTCGGCAGTGGCCCGGACCGCGGGCGCGGACCCGACCGGCCGCTGCGCGATCATCACCCCGCTGGGTTCCACCGCGAGAACAGTCCCGGCCGGCTCGTAAGACCCGGTGCCCGCGCCGATGTTCACGATCGATTCCATGCCATCGAGCGCCGCGACGATCGCCGCCGCGATCCGCGGATCCGGCTGCCGGGTAGTCGCATACGTCCGACCGGTGGTGTCGTACACCGTCATCGCCGCGCCCCAAACCGCACGTCCCCGCCGACCACGACATCGATCCCCATGATCGGACCCTATCCCCCACGCCCACCGCCGCAACTACCCTTCAGTTCAGGAGTGCGGATTTCAGGGTTGGCGCGGGGCTTGCCGTGGTTTCCGGTCCCATAGATACCAGCGACCCCGGTATGTGGGAGCACAAGGGGTGGCTGATGGTCGAGAGGGCACTGGTGGCGGAGGCTACTCGCGCGATGCCGCCACCAGTGCCTCGTGATCAGGTGACCAACTCCAGAACGCGCGGATTCGGGGGCCATGGGGTCGGCGGATGTGTGGGCTGGGTATGGGCGGGCTGGGAGGTGGCTGGGTTGAGGTGGGGAGGGTAGTTTCGCGGCGGCAAGGGGATGTCCGTGATCGACTACCGGAAGGTGCGGGTTGGATGAAGATCTTGGTTACTGGTGGTGCCGGGTATATCGGGTCCGTTGTTTCGCATCAGTTGGTGGGTGCGGGGCATGAGGTCGAGATCGTCGATGATCTGTCGACCGGGTTTGCCTCGAATCTGGCCGGTGGGGCGAAGTTTCATCAGATGTCGGTGCACGATGTCGGTGAGATACTCACGCCTGCCGCCGGTTTCGAGGCGGTGCTGCACTTCGCCGGGAAGATCGAAGTGGCGGAGTCGGTGCGGAATCCGGAGAAGTACTGGCAGCAGAACATCGAGGGGTCGTTGGCGCTGTTGCGCGCGATCCGCGCCGCTGCGGTGCCGAGGTTGATTTTCTCGAGCACCGGATCGCTGTATTACGGTGACGGCACGCGCCCGTTCGATGAGACGAACGAGGTCAGGCCGCAGAATCCGTACGCCGCCACGAAGGCAATGATCGACTTGATGATCGCAGGCGAGTGCGGCGCGGGGAATCTGGCGGCGGCGAGCCTGCGGTACTTCAATGCGTCCGGTGCGGTGCTGGCCGAGGGGCGGTGGCTGGGCGAACGCCATGATCCCGAGAGTCATTTGATCCCCATCCTGCTGCAAACCGCGCTCGGCGAACGGGAGTCGTTCACGCTGTACGGGACCGACTACCCGACGCCGGACGGGTCGTGTCGGCGCGACTATGTGCATGTCAGCGATCTGGCCGAAGCACACCTACTCGCACTGGACGCGCTGGAGCCGGGCCGCCACGAGATCTTCAATCTCGGTAACGGGCAAGGGTTCTCGAACCTCGAAGTCCTCGAGACGGTCCGCACCGTCACCGGCCGGGACTTCCCGGTGCTCATCGGTGACCGTCGCCCCGGCGACCCTGCGGTCAGTGTCGCGTCGAGTGAGAAGGCGCACCGGGTGCTCGGCTGGAAACCAGCGCGCTCAGGCCTGGCCGACATCATCTCCGACGCATGGGAATTCCACCAGGCTGTCCACGCCGAGACCCGGTCCTGACCACATCGATTGATCAGCCGACGGTACACACACGCGTCGCTGCACACCCAGGTGCGCGACCTCGTCGTCGGCCTGTCAGGACCCGCACGTTGAAGACTATGTCGACGACATCGGGCGCGAGTCCCGTCTACTTCCCGTCCGACAACCAGCGGGAGTTGAGGGTGCGCTCGGCGTCCGAGGTGAGGGCGCCGAGCACCCGGAGTCGCGCGATGCCGCCGTCCGGGTAGATATCGACGCGGACGTGGGTTGCCGGGCGGTCGGTGGGCGCGAGACGGAAACGGTGTGGGGTATCGGGTTGTAGCGCCGTTCGGGGAAGCAGTTCGAACCACGCCGGGTCGTCAGCCGGTGGAAGTGGTTGGCCTGCAGGGAGATCGATGCCGAGTACGCGGGCCTCGCCTGGGGCGTTGAAGAGTAAATTGGTTGTGTCGAGTTCGATGACAGCGGGGATGCCCTGGGCAGCCAGTTGAATGGTGGCCCAGTCGTTTCCGGTGTCCCGGCGGCGCGCGGTCTCCCAGCCTTCGGCTTGGTTCCGTGCCAGACCAGGAGCAAGCATGTTGTCGGGCGCGGAGTAGAACATGTTGGAGCACGCGATAGTTCGCGCACCGTGTGCCAGCGCGGCCAGGTCGACGGTGAGGCCGGCGAGCAAGGCGGGGTCGGGTACTACTTCGCCGTGGACGCGCAGGCGAGCGACGCCGCCGTCGGGGTAGATGTTGAGGCGGACGTGGGTGAAGATGCGGTCATCCGCGACGGGGAGTTCGTGCTTGGTGTCGCCACCGAGAGCGGTGCGAGGCAGGATCTCGACCCAGTCCGCCGAATCCAGTTGAGCCGGTGACGGATAGCCGAGAGCACGGCAGGCCTCGATCGAGGTGAACGGCGGATAGTTGCCTTTGAACCAGGCGGTGTCGATGACGACGCCGCGGATGATGCCTGGCATGCCGAGCCGGATGACGGCCCAGTCGTGGCCGGGTCCGCGGTGGCGGCGGGTCTCCCAGCCGTCGTACTCCTGCCCTTTGGGGCCGAAGGTGTGCTCGGCGAAGCGGGGTTCCCAAGGATTGATGAGGTTTTCGCGTTCCTCGAACGATTCGTCACTGGCGGCGACGACGCCTGCGCGGTTGGTGCGGAGCGCGAGGTCGGGCAGGCTGGTGAAGTCAGACATGGTTCCCCTGTCGGTTGTGGTGCAAGGCGATCAGGTTGCCCGCGGGCGGCCTGCCGTTGCCGACGACGCGGCCGCGCAGCCAGGTGGCGTGGACGAGGCCGCGCAGTTCGCGGCCGCCGTAGGGCGTAATCGGGTTCTTGTGCGCCAGCGTGGCCGGGTCGACGGTGATCGGCGCCCACGGGTCGAAGGCGACCAGGTCGGCGTCGCAGCCGATCGCGATGCGGCCTTTGTGTGGCAGCCCTGCGAGTTCGGCGGGCGCGGACGCCATCCAGCGGACCACGTCGGTCAGCCGGAAGCCGCGTTCGGCGGCGGCGGTCCACACGGCGGGCAGGCCGATCTGCAGCGAGGCGATGCCGCCCCACGCGGTGGCGAAGTCGCCTTCCTTCAAGTCGGGCGTGCAGGGTGAGTGATCGGAGACCACGCACGTGAGCACACCGTCGGCGAGCCCTTGCCACAGCGCGTCCTGGTTGCCCGAATCCCGTATCGGCGGACAGCATTTGAACGCGGTCGACGATGCCTCGGCGGCGGACAGCGTGAGGTAGTGCGGGCAGGTCTCGGCCGTGATGCGGACGCCGCGCGCCTGGGCCTGTGCGAGCGGTTCGAGGCAGGCGGCCGCCGAGACATGCAGGATGTGCGCGCGCACGCCGGTCGCTTCGGCGAGCGCGATAACCTCCTGCACCGCGGCCTTTTCCGCCGCACCTGGCCGCGAATCCAGGAACGCGCGGTAGGTGCCGTCGACCGGATCACGCAGGCGCACTGGATCTTCGGCGTGCACGACGAGCAGTCCGTCGAACGCGACGAGCTCGCGCATCACCTGCTCCATCTCGCCGAGGCCGAGCGGCGGGAATTCCTCGACCCCGGACGGTGACAGGAAGCATTTGAACCCGACCACGCCCGCATCGTGCAGCGGTCGCAGCGCGGCCAGGTTTCCCGGGATCGCACCGCCCCAGAACGCGACGTCGACGTGGCACTGCCCGGCCGCAACAGACCGCTTGGTCTCCAAATCGGGCACGCTGACCGTCGGCGGCAGCGAATTGAGCGGCATATCGACGATGGTCGTCACCCCGCCCGCCGCGGCCGCCTTGGTTGCCGTGGCGAAACCCTCCCACTCGGTCCGCCCCGGCTCGTTGACGTGCACGTGCGAATCCACCAACCCCGGCAGCACGACGAGGTCGGCGAGGTCGGTGGTCGCGGCGGCGGGCAGCTCGGCCGTGTAGTCGGCCAGGGCAGCAATCTTGCCGTCCTGCACGGCAATTGACGCGGCACGGATTCCCTCCGGCAGTGCGACCCTTCGCGAACGGATAACCAGATCATGCATGTGCGCTCGCTCCCAGCCAAGCTCCGGCGATCTCGCCGGACAGCCGTTCCAACAGAGGTCCGGCGTTCGCGATGCACACCTCGGGGTCGGGTTCGAGGTCGGTCAACGCGTACGCCTGCTCGATGTGGGCGCGGCGCAGCTGCTCGCTGGTGAGCGAGCGCTGGCCTGCCACCGCGACGACCGGCACGGTGGCGCCTGCCGCGGCCCGAGCAACCCCGACCGGCGCTTTGCCGTGCAGGGTCTGCGGGTCGAGCGAGCCTTCGCCGGTGATCACCAGCCGGGCGCCCGCGATCTGCTCGGGGAAGGACATCAGCTCGAGGATGATCTCGATGCCGGGGCGCACGGTCGCACCGAGGAAGGCGAGTGCGGCATAGCCGACTCCCCCAGCCGCGCCCGCACCCGGCCGTTCGGCGACATCGGCGCCGAGATCACGTTCGACGATCGCGGCCAATCGGGCCAGGCCCCACTCCAATTCGTCGACATCGCCTGCCCGTGCGCCCTTCTGCGGACCGTAGACGTGCGCAGCGCCGCGCGGCCCGAGCAACGGGTTGTCGACGTCGGAGGCCACGATGATCGGCACCTGCAGCATGTCGGTGGCGTCGATGCGGGCCAACCGGCTCAATGCCGCACCGCCCGGCGGCAATTCGCGATCCTGCTCGTCGAGGAACCGCACCCCGAGCGCCGACATCATGCCGACCCCGCCGTCGGTGCACGCGCTGCCGCCGAGCCCGAGCACCACCCGCCTGGCTCCGCGGGCCGCGGCGGCACGGATCAGCTCGCCGGTGCCGTAACTCGTTGCCGCCAAAGCAGTGTGGAAAGTCGGCCGAATGGGCAGCCGACGCAGGCCGGACGCTTCCGCGAGTTCGATCACGGCCGCTTCGCCCCTCATCGCGAACGAGGCAGCCACCGGCAATCCCAGTGGACCGGTGACGCTCGTCTGGAAGCGGACGAAGCCCGACTCCACCACCGCGTCGACGGTGCCGTCCCCACCGTCGGCCACCGGCATGGTGACCACGGGGACGTCTGGGCGGACCCGGCGGAGTCCGGTCGCGATATGCGCGGCGACCTGGGGCGCGGTCAGCGACCCCTTGAACTTGTCGGGGGCGACGACGCAGTGTCCTTCGCGCCACCCGCCGCGCATATCCGTGCCGAACTCCGCGATATCGAACATCGCGGGCTGGTGGGAAGCGTCCGGCCCGCTCACCTGCCGCCTCCGACCGGTTCCGGTTCCGGTTCGATGGCGACAGTGGCCGTCGGCGCGTCCGCGGCGGACCGCGCCAGGTCTTCGAATTCCACGATGTTGTCGATCTCCAGGCCCATCGACACGTTCGTCACGCGCTCGAGAATCACCTCGACCACGACGGGCACCCGGAATTCGGCGATCATCTTCTTCGCGTCTTCCAGGGCGGGCCCGATACCGTCCGGTTCGAAGACGCGAATCGCCTTGCAGCCCAGCCCTTCGGCGACCTTGACGTGGTCGACACCGTAGCCGCCGACCTCGGGGCTGTTGATGTTGTCGAAGTCGAGCTGGACGTAGTAGTCCATGCTGAAGTTCCGCTGTGCCTGCCGAATCAAGCCCAGGTATGAATTGTTCACCAGCACATGGATATACGGGATGTTGAACTGAGCGCCGACCGCCAATTCCTCGATGAGGAACTGGAAGTCGTAGTCACCGGACAACGCGACGACGGTGGCCTCCGGGTCCGCAGTCGCGACGCCGAGCGCGGCGGGCAGGGTCCAGCCGAGCGGACCGGCCTGGCCCGCGTTGATCCAGTGCCGTGGCCGGTAGACGTGCAGCAGCTGCGAGGCCTGGATCTGGGACAGTCCGATGGTGGACACGTAGCGGACGTCGGGTCCGAACGCCCGGTTCATCTCCTCGTAGACACGCTGCGGTTTGATCGGCACATTGTCGAAGTGGGTCTTGCGCTGGCCCTGCTGCTTTCGCGCCCGTACCTGCGCCGCCCAGGCCGTGCGGTCGGGCAGGTCTCCCACCGCCGCGAGCTCACGGGCCACCTCGAGAAAGACTCGCAATGCCGCGCCCGCGTCGGAGGTGATGCCGAAGTCCGGCGCGAACACCCGGCCGATCTGGGTCGGCTCGATATCGACGTGCACGAAAGTGCGGTCCTTGGTGTAGGTTTCGACGCCGCCGGTGTGGCGGTTGGCCCACCGGTTGCCGATGCCGAGCACGAAATCGGACTCCAGCAGCGTGGCGTTGCCGTACCGGTGCGAGGTCTGCAAGCCGACCATGCCGGCGTGCAGCGCATGATCGTCGGGGATGGTGCCCCAGCCCATCAGCGTCGGCACCACGGGAACACCGGTCAGTTCGGCGAATTCGACAAGCAGATGCGCGGCGTCAGCATTGACGATGCCACCGCCTGCGACGAGCAGCGGACGCTCGGACGCGTTCAGCATCGCAAGTGCCTTCTCCGCCTGCGCCCGGGTGGCGGCCGGGCGGTGCACCGTGAGCGGTTCGTAGGTCGCGATGTCGAACTCGATCTCGGCGAGTTGCACATCGATCGGCAGGTCGATCAGCACCGGCCCGGGCCTGCCCTCGCGCATCAGCTGGAACGCCTTCTGGAACGTGCCCGGCACCTGCGCCGGCTCGAGGACGGTGACCGCCCACTTCGCCACCGGCGCGGCAATCGAGGAGATATCGACGGCCTGGAAGTCCTCCTTGTGCAACTTCGACACCGGCGCCTGGCCGGTGATGCACAGGATCGGAATGGAATCCGCACTGGCCGAATACAACCCGGTGATCATGTCGGTGCCTGCGGGGCCCGACGTCCCGATGCAGACACCGATGTTGCCCGCGGCCGCACGGGTGTACCCCTCCGCCATATGCGAGGCAGCCTCGACGTGGCGGGCGAGCACATGCTTGATGCCGCCGTGCGCTTTCATCGCGCTGTAGAACGGGTTGATCGCCGCGCCGGGCAGCCCGAACGCCTGCGTCGAGCCCTCCTTTTCGAGGATCAAGACCGCGGCGTCGACGGTGCGCATCTTCATGCTTCGCCCCGGCCCGACAGCGCCTCCGCGACCAGCAGCAGGCCCGAGTGGTCCAGTGCGCCGTAGCCCATGGCCCGCGCCGCGGCGATGAGCTGCGCGGTGAGCGCGCCCATCGGGATGGACACCTCGGCCTCACGCGCGGCCTGCAGGATGATGCCCATGTCCTTGTGGTGCAGGTCGATCCGGAAGCCGGGCACGAAGTTGCGGGCCAGCATGGTCTCGCGCTTGAGCTCGAGGATCTTGCTGCCCGCGAGCCCGCCTGCCAGCACGTCGAGGCCCTTGGCCGCGTCGGCGCCCAGGTTCTCCATCAGCAGAATCGCCTCGGCCACCAGGGCGTAGGTGCCGCCGACGACGAGCTGGTTGGCCGCCTTGACGCATTGGCCCGCGCCGTTGCCGCCGACCAACGCGAAGGTCTTTCCGACCGTCTCGAAAATCGGTGTCGCGGCCTCGAAGTCGGCCGCAGAGCCACCGACCATGATGGACAGCGCCGCGTTCACCGCACCCGCCTCACCGCCGCTGACCGGGGCGTCGAGCACCCGCAGCCCGTTCTTCTGGCCCTGTTCGGCGGTCCACTTCGCGGTCTTCGGGGTGATCGTGGAGAAATCGATGTACAGCGCGCCGGGCACCGAGTGCTCGACGATCTCAGGGAAGACCGCCTCGATCTGCTCGTCTTGCGGCAGCATCGTGATGACGATGTCCTTGTCCTGCACCGCCTCCGCGACGCTGGGAGCGGCGGACCCACCGGCGGCCTTCAGCTTGTCGAGCCCCCTCGGGCCGATGTCGTAGCCGGTCACCTCGTGCCCGGCGGCGACAAGGTGGCCCGCCATCGGGCTCCCCATGATGCCGAGGCCGATAAAGGCGATCTTGGTCATTTGATCCACGTCCAATCCAGCTCGGGGTCTTTGTATTCGAGGCCGATCCAGCCGTCGTAGCCTGCGGCGGCGAGGGTGTCGAAGAGCGTGGCGAAGTCGAGCTCGCCGGTGCCAGGCCTGCCGCGGCCGGGATCGTCGGCGATCTGCACGTGGCCGAGGTGGCGCGCGTGCGTCTTGATCACCTCGATCAGGTTCTCGTCCATCTTCGCCAGGTGGTAGAGGTCGCAGAGGAACCGCACGTTCGGCGCACCGGTCTGCTCGATCACGCGCACGGCATGCTCGGCGCTGACGATCGGATAGTGCGGCGACTCATGGGCGTTCAGCGCTTCGACCAGGACGACGGCGTCGATCCGGGCAGCGGCGCTCGCAGCCAGCCGCAGGTTTTCCAGCGCGATCTCGTCCTGCACCGCCGGGTCCTCACCCGCAATGCGGTTGCCGTACAGGGCATTCAGGGCACGGCAGCCGGTGCGCTCGGCGATGCCGACCGCCACCTCGATGTTGTCCCGGAACCTGGTGATCTCACCGGGCACTGAAACCAGTCCGCGCCCCACCGGAATCAGGTCGATGAAATTCAGGCCGACCAACGCAACGCCTGCGTCATCGATCGCGCGAACGAACGCATCGATCTCTTTGTCGGCAGGTGTCGGATCTTCGCCGAAGGGCCACCAGAATTCGACACCGTCGAATCCGGCCGCCTTGGCGGCGGCGGGACGTTCCAGCAGCGGCAGATCGGTGAAGAGGATCGAACAATTGACGTCGAATTTCGGGAGACCGGACTCCCCTGCGTAATGCTTCATTCAGCTCCTTCGCGATATTTCTTCCAGCTGCCGATCCTGGTGATGTCGATCAGTTCCGGGTACGAGGTCGGCGGGCGGCGCAACACCATCGAGAGGACCGAGCGGCCGTCGTCCAGCTCGATCGCGCCGAGCTCGAGCTCCGGCGGTTCGGCGGGAAGCAGCTGCTCACGAAGCACATCGAGCGGCACGTCGAACAGCTCGCCGACAATCGAATGCCCGCCGTCCGGCGCGGGGTCGAGGCCGGGAAAACGGTCGCCGACCGAGAAGAATCGGTAGCGCGGAGCGGTTTTCGCTTCACCGGCGAACGGTGCGCCGTTCAACAGGTGATTGAGCGGCCCTCCGCGCATGGCGGAGCCGTTCAGGAAAATCAACGGCATTATCGGGTCCTTTATCTCGAATTGCACCAAGTATGCGTGGATTACGCGTTATCGGGGTAGATGAGATCAACCCAAAGGTGGTCGATCATTCTCCGGCCGATTTCGTAGGATGCTCCAGCCGATCACCAGGCAGGCAATAAGTCCCGGTGAATCGGACCGTCGCTCACGGTGAGCGGTTGCGTGGAGCCGCCTCGGCGGACCGCGACGATCTCGGCGGCGATGGCGACCGCGGTCTCGGCAGGCGTGCGCCCGCCCAGATCCAGTCCGATCGGCGAATGCAGCACGGCCAGTTCGGATTCCGACAAGCCGATGGCACGCAGGGCGGCCATCCGCTCGTCATGGGTGCGCCGCGATCCCATCGCGCCGACATAGGCAACGGGAAGCCGTAAAGCCAACTCCAGCAACGGGATATCGAACTTCGCATCGTGCGTCAGCACGCACAGCACCGTCCGCGCGTCGACCGAGGTTCGGGCCAGATACTTGTCGGGCCACTCGACGACCACCTCGTGCGCGTCTGGAAAGCGGGCCTGCGTAGCGAACACCGGCCTGGCGTCGCACACAGTGACGTGATAGCCGAGGAACCGGCCGATGCTCGTCACCGCAGACGCGAAATCTATTGCGCCGAAGACGATCATGCGCGGCGGAGGTACGTAGGATTCCACGAACACGGTGCGTTCGCGATTGCCGCAGCCGATCACCCGCACCCCGGTGCTTCCGGTGTCGAGCATCGCCCGCCCCTCCGCGACGACCGTCGACTCGAAGGTCGCGCCGAGCGTCCACCACGGCCCCAAAGCCATTGCGGCACCGCTATTCAGGTCACGCACCAGCGCCACCGGCTCGGCCGACCGCAGCAGCGCCTCGATCGTGTCGTGCTCGGCAGGCGTGATCGCCTGGACGAATACCTCGATGGTGCCGCCGCAGGTCAGTCCGACGGCGAACGCGTCATCGTCGCTGTATCCGAAACTTTCGCGCACCGGCCGCCCGGTGCGCAGCACCTCGCGGCAGAGCTCGTACACCGCACCCTCGACGCAGCCACCGGAAATGCTCCCGATCACTACCCCTTCGGCGTCCACCGCCAGGGCGGCGCCGGGCGGCCGCGGCGCACTGCCGCTGACACCGATGACGGTGGCTACGGCGTAGGACTTGCCCGCCGAATGCCATTGCAAGAGTTCTGCCGCGAGGTCACGCATTGTTCTGCCGTTCTATCCGCCGAGCAATAGTTCGATGGCCGCGATGCCGAAGTAGCCTGCGAAGACCACGCCGACCACCCAGATCAGCCAATGGATTTCGCGGAACTTCCCGCGCGCCGCCTTGATCACCACGTACGCGATGACCCCTGCGCCGACACCATTGGTGATCGAGTAGGTGAAGGGCATCAGCACGATGGTGAGGAACGCGGGCACCGCGACCTCCAGGTCGGCCCAGTCGATCTTGCGGGCCTGGGTCATCATCAACGCGCCGACCAGCACGAGCGCCGGGGCCGCGGCCTGGATCGGCACCACCGCGGCGAGCGGGGTGAACAGCACTGCGAGACAGAACAATCCACCGGTCATCACGCTCGCCAAGCCGGTACGGGCACCCTCACCGACGCCCGTCGCCGATTCGACGTAGACGGTATTCCCTGCCCCGCCGCTGACACCGCCGATGACCTGCCCGATGCCGTCGATGGTCAGCACCTTGCCGAGGCCGGGCATGGTGCCGCGCTCGTCGAGCAGCCCCGCCTCGTCACAGACGCCGAACACGGTGCCCATGGCGTCGAAGAAGCCGGTGAGCACCAGGGTGAACAGCACGACGCCTGCGACAAGCCCACCCGCCCTGGCGAATCCGCCGATCAGGTCGACGTTGAGCAGGAGGCCGAAGTCCGGCGCGGCGAAGAAGCCCTTCGGCGTCTCCGGCACCACCGGGCCCCACGCCTTCGCGTCGACCTTCGCCAGCGAGTTCACCGCGATGGCGAGCACGGTGGCGATGGCGATGCTGATCAGGATCGCACCGGGCACCTTGCGGATGAACAGCGCGAGCATGAGCAGCAGCCCGACCGCGAAAATCACTACGGGCCAACCGGAGAGGTGGCCGCCCGCACCGAGCGTGACCGGCGGGCCGGTCTGCGCCCCGTGGCCGACCACGCCGGCCGAAACCAGGCCGATCATCGCGATGAACATGCCGATGCCGACGCCGATCGCGTTCTTCAGCGACAGCGGAATGGCATTGATGATCATCGTGCGCAGACCGGTCGCCGCCAGGATCACGATGACGACGCCCATCAACACCACCAGGCCCATGGCCTGCGGCCACGTCATGTGCGGCGCCGCTTGGAAGGCGACCACCGGGACGACACCGAGTCCGGCCGCCAAGGCGAGTGGAACGTTGCCGACCACGCCCATCAGGATGGTGCTCAGCCCCGCGGAAAACGCGGTGGCGGTGGTGAGTTGGGCGATGCTCAGGCTGTTGCCGTCGATGTCCTTGACCCCGCCGATGATCAGCGGGACGAGCAGGATAACGTAGGCCATCGCGACGAACGTGGTGATGCCGCCGCGGATTTCGCGCGAGACGGTGGTGTTGCGTGCACTCAGCCGGAAATATCTGTCGAGCGCGGACCTTCCGGTGGCCGGCTCCGGAGTGGCGGAGTGGGTCTGTACTTGGGTCATTGGCGTGCCCTCCTCGGGGCATAGCCGACCTGCGATCCGGCGTGAGCGGCCGGATCGCCTGGTTCGGTTCTGCTGTTGTGGGGTCCCTACCGCCGTGCCGAGCGGGGCACGAAAGGCGGTCTGCCCCTGTTGATCAACTGCTCCGGATGATGTCTTCCGGACGCACCGGCACTCGGTTGATGTGCACGGTTCCTCCCGCGGATCGGCATGCGTCGCGAATGGCCGAGACGATCGCGGGAGTCGAGGAGAGCGTGGGTGGCTCCCCGGCGCCGCGCAGCCCGTATGGGGCGTGCGGGTCGGCGTTTTCGAGAATCTCGAGCCGCTGTGGCGGCGAATCGAGAATGGTGGGGATCAGATAGTCGGTGAAGGACGGGTTGAGCACCTTTCCGTCGCGGACCTGGATTTCCTCCATGACCGCCAGGCCGAGGCCTTGGGCGGAGCCGCCGTGGATCTGGCCCTCCAGCGACAGGCGGTTCATGATCTTGCCGACGTCCTGGACGGCGTCCAGTGCGACGACCTTGACGAGGCCGAGTTCGGTGTCGACGTCCACCACGGCGCGGTGCACGCACAGGGCCAGCTGGGTGTGGCTGTTGCCCTGTCCCGTCACCGGATCCATCCCCGTGGTCGGCTTGTGGTGGTATTTCCTTGTCTCCTCGATGATTTCGTCACCGAGGAGATCCACGATCGCGGCGTACACTTCGCCGCGCTCGGACACCACCTTGCCGCCGACCAACCGCAGGCCGCGGGTGGCGCCGAAACGTCCTTGGGCCAAGGCGAGTACGCGCATCCGCACCGCCTCGCACGCGGCCTTCACCGCGCCGCCGGTCATGTAGGTCTGCCTGGAGGCCGAAGAGGAACCGGCGCTGTCGATCTGGTTGTCCGCCGGATGGATGGTGACCCGCTCGATGCCGAGTTCGGTGCGCGCGATCTGCGCTTCGACGGTGACCAGGCCCTGGCCGACCTCGGCGGCCGCGGTGTGCACCAGCGCGACGGGTTCGCCGCCGATCACCTCGAGTCGCACCCTTGCGGTCGAATAGTCGTCGAAACCTTCGGAGAAGCAGATGTTCTTGATGCCGACGCCGTAGCCGATGCCGCGCACCACGCCCTCGCCGTGCGTGGTCTGTGAGGCGCCACCGGGCAGATTGCGGATATCGGACGGGTCGAGCGGTGCGGGCAGCGGCATCGCGCGCGCCTGCGCCAGCATCTGCGCCATCGGCATCGGCGCATGGATGATCTGGCCGGTCGCCAGCTTGGAGCCCTGGGAAACCGCGTTCACCTGACGCACGTGCACCGGATCGAGGTCGAGCGTCTCGGCGATCTTGTCCATCATCGACTCGTGCGCGAAACAGGCTTGTACCGCGCCGAATCCGCGCATCGCGCCGCACGGCGGGTTGTTCGTGTAGACGCCGTACGCATCGATCTTGATATGCGGAACCTCGTAGGGCCCCAAGGCAAGTGAGGACGCGTTGCCGGTGACGTTGAGCGTGGCCGAGGTGTAGGCGCCGCCGTCGAGCACGATCTGCACGTCGGCGAAGACGATCTTGCCCGCCCTGGTCACGCCGTACTCGTACCGCAGCTGCGCCGGATGCCGGTGCACGTGCCCGAAGAAGGATTCCTCGCGGTTGTACATCATCTTGATCGGCTTGCCGGTGTAGAGCGCGAGCATGCCCGCGTGGATCTGCATCGACAGGTCCTCGCGGCCGCCGAACGCGCCGCCGACGCCCGCCAGGGTCATCCTGATCTTGTCCGCGGCCAGGCCGAGACAGGGACCGATCTGGTCGAGGTCGTTGTGCATCCACTGGGTGGCGATATAGAAATCGAGCCCGCCGACCTCGTTCGGCGCGACCAGACCCGCCTCGGGGCCGAGGAACGCCTGGTCCTGAATGCCGACCTCGTATTCGCCGGTCACCACCACGTCGGACAGCGCGCGGCCGACCGCGAGATCGCCGACCCGGACGGGCTGATGCCTGGCGATGCCGCCGCGTTCCTGCACCGCGTTGGTCACCGGATCGGCGATCACCGCGAGCGGATCGGTGATGGGGGTCAGCACTTCCCACTCGATCGCGATGACTTCGATGGCGCGGCGGGCGATTTCGGGATGGTCCGCGGCGACCAGCGCGATCGGCTCGCCGTGGTGGCGGACCTCGTCGAACGCCAATACCGGCTGGTCCCACGTCATGTCGAGCCCGTAGTGCTTGCGGCCCGGCACGTCGTCGTGAGTGAGCACCGCGTGCACGCCCGGCAAGGCCAGCGCCTGGCTGATGTCCATGCTCAGGATGCGAGCGCGCGGGTGCGGGCTGCGCAACGTGGCGCCCCACAGCATGCCGTCCATCCAGAGGTCGGAGGCATAGGCGAAGTCGCCCTTGACCTTCAGCGTGCCGTCCGGGCGCAGCGGGCTCTCGCCGATGCCGCCCTTGCCCGGTGCGGCGACCTCGCCGGGGAATCGGGTGCCTCGTACCGCGGTCATCGTGACTCCTCCCGCTCCAGTAGCCGCTGGCGCGCGGCCGCCCCTGCCCTGCCGACGGCATCGTGGGATACGGTGCGCAACTCGTCGTTCTCGACGACGGTCCGGCCGCCGACGAGCAAGCGGGCCAGTGGCGGCGTCGGGCCGAATACCAAGGCGCACACCGGGTCGGTGAGCGCGGCACGGAAGCCGTCCACCCGCCACATCGCGATGTCCGCCAGCTTGCCCACCTCGAGGCTGCCGATCTCCTGCTGACGGCCGAGGTTTCGCGCACCACCCAAGGTGCCGATCTCCAAGGCCTGGCGCGCGGTCAGCGCGGTCGGGCCGTGCACCGCGCGCTGGAACAGCATCGCCTGGCGCAATTCGCCTGCCATCGAGGTCAATTCGCTCGACGCGGCGCCGTCGACACCGAGGCCGACCGTCGCGCCGGCACGCAGCAGCTCCGAGACTCTGGCGATGCCCGCGCCGAGTCGGGCGTTGGAGCTGGGGCAATGCGCTGAGCCGGTGCCGGTTTCGGCGAAGCGGCGGATGTCGGCGTCGTGCAGGTGCACCGCGTGAGCGAACCACACGTCGTCGCCGAGCCAGCCGAGCTTCTCCATGTATTCCACGGGGGTGCACCCCATCTGCTCGCGGCAGTGCTCTTCCTCGTCGAGGGTTTCGGCGAGATGGGTGTGCAGCCGGACACCCTTGGTGCGGGCCAGCAGCGCCGCGTCGGTCATCAGGCCCTCGCTCACCGAGAACGGCGAGCAGGGCGCGACGGCGACCCGGAGCATCGAATCGAACGACGGATCGTGGTACTTGTCAATGGTTTCCGAGGTGTTCAGCAGGATCTCGTCGCGGTCCTCGACCACCTCGTCCGGCGGCAGACCGCCTGCGGACTGACCGCGGTCCATCGAGCCGCGGCACGGATGGAACCGGATGCCGAGCTCGTGGGCGGCCCTGACCTCGGCCTCGAACAGATCGCCGCGTCCCTTCGGGAACACGTAGTGATGGTCGCTGCTAGTGGTGGTCCCGGTCAGCGCGAGCCAGCCCAGTCCGGCCGACGCGGCGCCGTAGACGACGTCGGCGTCCATGCCTGCCCAGGTGCGGTAGAGCCCGGTGAGCCATTCGAACAGTGTCGAATCCTGGTACAGGCCTTGGGTCGCCCACTGGTAGAGGTGGTGGTGGGTGTTGACCAGACCGGGGGTGACCAGGCAGCCGGTGCCGTCGATGCGCCGTGCGTCCGGGAGGACGGGAGCGGGTCCCGCGCCGATCGATGCGATGCGGCCATCGGCGATCACCACATGGCCGGACGGGATCTCTGCACCGACAACCGGTGCGATGTAAGCGTTTTCGATGACGGTCTTCGGCTCACCCGCGCTCATTTCGCCGCCGCCTTCCGCTGCGCCGCCAGCCGGACCGCGTCGAGGATCTTCTCGTAACCGGTGCAGCGGCAGAGGTTTCCGGCCAGCGCCTCGCGGATCTCCACAACGCTCGGCTCGGGATTGTGCTCGATCAGGTCGTGCGCCTGCACGATGAGACCCGGCGTGCAGAAGCCACATTGGACCGCGCCTGCCTCGACGAACGCCTGCTGCATCGGATCCAGCTGCGCACCGCTGGCCAGGCCCTCGACGGTGCGCACCGAGCGGCCCTCGGCCTGCCCGGCCGCCACCAGACACGAGCACACCGGAGTGCCGTCCAAATAGACGGTGCACGAGCCACATTCGCCTTGTTCACAGGCGTTCTTGGAGCCGGGCAGGCCCATGCGCTCGCGCAGCATGTAGAGCAGGCTCTCGCCCTCCCAGACGTCGTCGACCGTCTCCGGTGCACCGTTCACGTCGAAGGTCACGCGCATCAGGCTGCCTTCCTTTCTACTAGGTAGTCCGTCCATGCCCAGCCGAGAGTGCGGCGGGCCAGCACCGAGAGGGCGTGCTTGCGGTAGTCGGCGGTGCCGCGCACGTCGTCGATCGGTTTCGCGGCCGCCGCGACGAGCGCGCCGAACTCGCGAAGCACCCGCTCGGTGAGCGGCGCGGGATCGTGCCACGGCAGCTGCGTGGCCAGGAATTCCTCGGCGGGCTCGGCCCGCAACGGGGTCGGGCCGGACGAGCCGATGCCGGTGCGCACGGTTGCGGTGCTGGGGTACAACGCGATCGAGAACGAGCACACCGCGATCACCATGGCGTTGCGGGTGCCGACCTTCGAAAAGTATTGCGGCCCTTCGGCGGGCGGCAGCCAGATCGCCCGGATCAGCTCGTCCGGCTCCAGCGCGGTCTTGCGCACCCAGATGTAGAAATCGTCGATCGGGATCATCCTGGTGCCGCGGGCCGCCGATTCGACCTCGACCACCGCGTTGCCCGCGAGCAGCGCGGGGTGGGCGTCGCCGGCCGGCGAGGCACCGCCCAGGTTGCCGCCGACGGTGCCGCGGTTGCGGATCTGCGGCGAGCCGACAGTGCGCGACGCCTGCGCCAGGCCGGGCAGCGGTCCGGCGAGCCGGTTGATGATCCGGACGTACGGCACACCGGAGCCGATGCGGATCTTGCCGTCGATCTCCTTGTACTCGAACAGTTCTCGGCACGGGTTGAGATCGAGCAGCGCGCTCGGCCTGCCCTTGTCGAAGTTGAGCTCGACCATCATGTCGGTGCCACCCTGGATCGGGCTGGCGTCCGGACGGGTCGCCTTGAGGTCGAGGGCGTCGGCCCAGCTGGTCGGTCGGAGAAAGTCCATCGTCACTCCCACGCCGGACCGGCGGCGGGCGCGTCCTCGCGCAGCACGGTCCCCTCGATCAGGCCGTACGGGCGGTCGGCGGCGTAGAACACCTCGTTGTCGTTCTCCAGTCCGAACGCGGACAGATCGACGACGAAATGGTGTTTGTTGGGCAGCGACAGCCGCACCTCGCCGACCTCGGGGCAGGCGTTCAGCACGCGCTCGCCCATCGCGTACAGCGTCTGCTGCAGCGAATAGCTGTAGGTCTCCGCGAACGCCTCCAGCAGCGCGTTCCTGGCCTCACGATAGGTCTTGTCCCAGTCGCTCGGCTCGTCGACGAAGCGCCACTCCGCGTTGACCTCGGTGGCCAGGATGCGGTCGTAGGCTTCCTTCAGCGTCGTGTACTTGTCTTTGAGATAGCCGTGGAACTCCGAACCGGTCGAGTTGAGTACCACCAGGCCCTGCAATCCCGCGACAACCCAGGCCTTTTCGCCGTCGTAGTGCACGCGGGCGGTGCGGATCTCCTTGCCGGAGCGGACGAACGAGTGCTGATCGTCGCCAGGGTCGATCACGATCCGCTCCCACGCGTACTCCTCGACGCTGACCCGCGCATGGTGGATCGACGGCTGCGAATCGACGAAATGCCGTGCCAGCAGGACACCGAAGGCCTCGGGTGAGCTGATGCCGTGCTCTTTGGCGAAGGCGAAAACGGTGTTCTTCTGGGTGTCCGTCGGCAGCACCGCGCCGTTGTCGCCGGTAAGGTGCACCTCGTCCATGTCGCCGGAGAGCGCCACCCCGACATTGAGATCGCGAATCTCGTGCACGCCACCGTTTTTCGTCACGCTGACGACATGGGTCTCCGCTTTGCCATATCGGTTCGGTCCGAGCTTGATCGACATTGTTCAGCTACCTCGATAAGTGGAGTAGGAATACGGGCTGAGCAGCAGCGGCACGTGGTAGTGCGCGGCCGGGTCGGCGACGGTGAAGTCGATGGCGACCGAGGGATAGAAGGGGCTGATCTCGCCGGTGTCGAAAGTCAGCCGGTGCGTGCCGATTTCCGGAGCGGGTAGATCCTTGATCCGGCCGTCGTCGTCGGTGTGCCGCTCGGCGAGCACGGTGCCGTCCGCGCGCGACAGGCGCACCAGCAGCCCCGCGGCGGGACGCCCGGTCACCGCGTTCAGCACATGGGTGGACAGACTCACTTGTCCCCCAGCAGCTTTCGCACGCGCAGGCGGGTGATGTCGGCGAGCTCGCTCTGTACTTTGATGCGCTCGTCGAGGACCGAATTGGCCAGGCGCTTGCGCAGCTCGGTGAGCATCTCCTCGGCGCTGCGCCCGGTCGCACGGATCAGGAAGACGTGGCCGAAGCGATCCTCATAGGCCTGATTGCCCGCGGCGAGCTCTCTGCGCACGGCGAGGTCGGCGGTCGCGGCGCCGGACTGCTCGCCACGCGACCACGCCGCCTCCCGCTCGGACAGCTCGGCCTTCGCGCGGTCACCGATGCGCGGATGCGCCGCGAGCGCCTCCTCGACCTCCGGCCAGCCCAGCTCGCACACCGCGGTCACCGCGGCGGCGATGACGCTGTCGACGTCGGGGTACGGCCTGGTCGCCGCCACCTTCTGCGCCCACTGCCTGGACGCACAGCAGGCGAGCAGTTCCTGCTCGGCCGCCTCCGGTGGCAACGCGTTCAGCCATCCGATGTCGCCTGCCATCTGACCTCCTGTCGGGGTTCGCCAATCTGTTCCGCAAGTACACCCGGCGAGCAGAACCGCAGCTAGAAACGAGAAATCTGAACTGTGCGCCAGTTCACACCGCACTCTTTGTGTGAATGTCCAAGGGCGTTCACCAGGGGGCCGACTGTTAGCCTTCGGACCGTGCGCCTTCGATCACTGCTGACCATGGCGGACCTGGGACTCGAACTCGTCACCGGCGAAGAAGAGTTGGACCGGTTCGTGCGTTGGGTGGTGACCACGGACATGCTCGATCCCGGTCGCTACCTGTCCGGCGGCGAGCTGGTGCTCACCGGTATGCAGTGGCGCCACGATCCCGCCGACAGCGAGGTGTTCGTCCGTGCGCTGGCCCAGGCCGGCGTGGCGGGGATGGCCGCGGGCGATGCGCGATACGGTGGCGCGCCGCCCGATGTGGTCGAGGCCTGTCGCAAGCATCGGATTCCCCTGTTTCGGGTGCCGGAGAACGTCGCGTTCGCCGCGGTCACCGAGCAGATCACCCGCAATCTGTCGACCGGGCGGGCGGCCGATCTCACCGCGATCCTCGATCGGCATCGCCAGCTCGTGTCCGGGGCGGGACTCGGGTCGGTGCTCGAGCTCATCGAACGCGATCTCGGCATGCGATGTTGGGTGATGTCGTCCACCGGGCGGGTGGTCGCCGGGCCTGCGACGCCGCCGCCGGTCGAGGTGACTCCCGCGTTCCTCAGCGCGCGCAGGCTGCCGCTGGCGTTCCTGGACGACAAGGCCAGGTTCTCGCTGTTCGCGGTCGACGAGCATCGCACGTCCCGAGCCGCCGACTGGTTCCTGGTGTTCGAAGGTGACTACACCGAATGGCCCGAGGAGCGGCGTGCGCTCGCCGGTGAGCTCGCCGCGGTGGTCTCGCTGGAACGCGCGCGGCAAGACGATCGGCAGAGCGCCGAGGGACGGCTCGCGCAGGAGCTCATCGAGCTGATCGTGTCGGATGCCAAACCGACAGAGATCATTTCGCGGCTCGAGCTGACCGGGCTCGGACCCGCGGAAACCTATATCGCGGTCGCGGCCGCCGCCGATGACAGCCTGCGGCCCGGCGAGCTACGCGTACTGCTTCGCGAAATCCTTTACGGCAGAAGGCCGGCCGCCGGCGTGGTGGACGGCGAGGCGATCGCGCTGATTCCGGCAGGGCCGGACAGCCCGGTCATCGACGAAATCAACCGTGCGGTCACCGCTTTGGAGCCGGGGTTGCGTGGCAGCCGACTATCCGTCGGCGTGAGCGGCGTCGTCGACGGTGAGGGGTTGCGCGGCGCCGTCGAGGAGGCCCGCTACGCACGCAGGATGGCCGCCGGTCGCCTGCAGCCGGCCAGCGTCGTCGGCCACGACGAGCTCGCCACCCACATGCTGCTGCTCGCCTCGGTTCCCGACGAAGTGCGGCGCATGTTCCGGCTGCGGCTGCTCGACCCGCTCACCACCTACGACCAGGACAACCGCGCCGACCTGGTGCACACCCTGGAAACGTTCCTCGAGGTGTCCGGGTCGTGGACCAAGTGCGCCGAGCTGCTGCACGTCCACGTCAACACGCTGCGTTATCGGATCCAGCGCATCGAAGAACTCACCGGGCGCGACCTGTCCCGGCTCGAGGATCGCGTCGACTTCTTTCTCGCTCTCGCGTTGCGCTGATTCTCGCGCCGCGAGGAATCGCGTCGACTTTTCTTCGCAATCCTCGAGTCTTGGTTTCCGACTCGAGGATTGCCTCGACGTTTTTCTCGCCCTCGTGCCGCGCCGCACGCCGTCAGCGCGATGCGCGGCGCGCGGAACAAGGCGGGCAATAGGGTCGATCCGGGCATTGCCAGGGGCAAGGGCTAGCATGATCGGGCTGGTAACGGTGGATTTGCCGATCCCAAGGTGGTTCGATGACTAAAGCTGTTCCACGGCCGGTAGCACTGGGCGATGAAGCTGCCCGGACACTGGCTAACGCAACGAAGACCGTCCCGCAGATGCAGTCGATCACCCCACGGTGGTTGGTGCATTTGCTGGATTGGGTTCCCGTCGAAGCCGGTATCTACCGGAGAAACCGGGTTACCCACGAGAACACCGTCGATATTCAGTGCGACAACTTCGACGAGTCTCCGCTTCCGGAGACGTTCATCGATTACGAGCGGGACCCGCGGGAGTACCGACTCAAGGCAGTGCACACGATCCTGGATGTGCACACCCGCGTCTCGGATCTGTATTCGAGCCCGCACGACCAGATTGCTCAGCAGTTGCGATTGACGATTGAGGCCATCAAGGAGCACCAAGAAGGCGAGCTGATCAACAGCCCCGACTACGGACTCATTGCCAATGCCGTCAAGTCGCAACGCATCACGACGATCGCCGGGCCGCCAACGCCCGACGATATCGACAACCTGATCACGAAGGTGTGGAAGGAGCCGGGATTCATCCTGACTCATCCGCAGGGCATCGCTGCCTTCGGCAGGGAATGCACCCGGCGCGGTGTGCCGCCGCCGACCGTGAGCATGTTCGGATCCCAGTTCATCACCTGGCGTGGGATCCCGCTCGTTCCGTCGGACAAGGTTCCGCTGGAGCGCGGCAAGACCAAGTTCGTGTTGATCAGGACCGGCGAGGCACGCCAAGGCGTGGTCGGCCTGTATCAGCCGGGCCTGGCCGGTGAACAGGGCATGGGCCTTTCGGTGAAGTTCATGGGTATCGATCGCAGCGCGATCGCGTCGTATCTGGTGTCGCTGTACTGCTCGCTGGCGATCCTCACCGACGACGCAGTGGCGGTGCTCGACGGAGCCGAGGTGGGCAAGTTCCATGACTACGCACCGACCTACCGGAGCTGACATTCCGCGCCCAGCGGACGAAGGTGGCGCCGAGTGGATGCTGCCGGACGAGGCGACACTGAATCGCCTTGCCGGTGAATTCTTCTCGGCGCTGCCGTCGGGGTCGGCGGGCTTGCCCGCCGCTCCGGTGGGCGTGAGTGTCGCGCAGCCGGATGTGCCGACGTCGCCGCCGAACGTAGGGGTCCCTTCCCCCTCGCACGCGGCGACATCGGCAGGCCCGCAGGAGGTTTCGGGGGCAGCACCCCATCGGCCGGATGCGTCCGCGCCGATGCCGACAACAGCGGGAGCGCCGGGATTCGCGGCGGTGCCCGATGTTCGGACGATGGTGCCGTCGTCGGGGGTCACCGGGGTTTCCGGAACGCCGAGCGGCGGGAAGGGCGATCCTACTGTCCCCGGACCGACACCATCTGGCACACAAGGCCTTTCGGGTGGAACCCCGCCCGGTGGCCCGACGCCGGAGCCGACCGTGCCGAGTTGGGGCCGTGAGGTCCCGATGGCCGAGGCGACGAGCGTGCCGACCCAGCCCGACGGCGTGCACTACGACCCCTTCTTCACCACGCTGCCGTCGTTGCGGGATGTGCTGTCGCCGTCGCGGTTTCCCGAGGCAGCGGCGCCGGCCGCGGGCGAGCCGAGCTTCTATTTCCTGAACTCGCCCGGCGCCGTGGCCGCCGGTCGGCGACCCGATGCGCACCCGCCGTTCGATGTGAACGCGGTGCGCAACGATTTTCCGATCCTGCGGGAGCGGGTCAACGGCCATCCGCTGGTGTGGTTCGACAACGCCGCGACAACGCAGAAGCCGCGCTCGGTGATCGAACGCCTCGCGCACTTCTACGAGCACGAGAACTCCAATATCCACCGCGCCGCACACGAATTGGCGGCGCGGTCCACCGATGCCTACGAACAGGCCCGCAACACCGTGGCCCGGTTCATCGGGGCGTCGTCGCCCGAAGAGATCATCTTCGTCCGCGGCGCCACCGAAGGCATCAACCTGATCGCGCAGACCTGGGGCCGCAAGAACATTCGCGAAGGTGACGAGATCATCATCTCGCACCTGGAGCATCACGCGAACATCGTGCCCTGGCAGATGCTTGCCGGTGAGACGGGCGCGGTGCTGAAGGTCATCCCGGTCGACGACAACGGCGAGCTGCTGCTCGGCGAGTACACCAAGTTGCTCTCCGATCGCACGAAACTCGTTTCGGTGACCCAGGTTTCGAATGCGCTCGGCACCTTGACGCCGGTGCAGGAGATCGTCGCCGAGGCACAGCGCGCCGGTGCGGTCACGGTCATCGACGGGGCACAGTCGGTGCCGCACACCAGGATCGACGTGCGCTCGATCGGCGCCGACTTCTTCGTCTTCTCCGGCCACAAGCTGTTCGGCCCGACTGGAATCGGCGTCGTCTACGGAAAATCCGAGATACTGCAAGATGTTCCGCCGTGGCAGGGTGGCGGCAACATGATCAGCGATGTGACGCTGGAGCGGTCGATCTTCCAGCCGCCCCCGGGTCGATTCGAGGCAGGCACCGGCAATATCGCCGATGCGGTCGGCCTCGGCACCGCGATCGAATACATCGAGCGCATCGGCATCGACAACATCGCACGCTACGAGCACGAACTGCTCGAGTACGCGACGCCGCTGGTGGCGAACGTGCCCGGTGTCCGGCTGGTCGGTACCGCCCCGAACAAAGCGAGCGTGCTGTCGTTCGTGATGGCCGGGTACGAGCCGATCGAGGTCGGAAAGGCGTTGAACGAGAAGGGCATCGCCGTCAGGGCCGGGCATCACTGCGCGCAGCCGATCCTGCGTCGCCTCGGCCTGGAGGCGACGGTGCGTCCGTCGTTCGCCTTCTACAACACCTGTGCGGAGATCGACCGCATGGTTGCCGTCCTCGAACAGCTCGCGGTGCGTACGCCGCGGTGAATTGAGCTCGGACCGGTGCCACCTCGGCTGTCGCGGCCGCACCGCAGCGTGCGGCGGCGACAACCGAGGTGCGCCAACGGCTTCCTGCTCAATACGCCGCGGCCCGGTCCGACCATGACGGGGTCAGTTCCTCGGCGAGCTGCCGAGGAAAGGACACCTTGGCCGGGTTGCCATCCGAGGTGTAGCGCTGATCGGGGTTCGCGGCCATGCGGTCGAGCCAGTAGGTCGAGTCGAAGTCGACAGCTGTATTGCCGGAACGGATTCGGGGCACCGCCGCGGGATCGAGCCGCCCGTACGGTGACGGAGCGGGTTCGGCGCCGACGAGCATGACGGCGTCGAACGCGTAGGACGTGCCGTCCCAGGCCCCCGCGCGGGCAAGGGCGCGCTCGCTCGGCGAGATACCGAGCGGCAACGCCATCGTGCGCACCCGTCCCGGCACTGCCGCGCCGATGGCCGCGACGTTCTCCGCCAATTCCTGTTGGACTCCGTCGGCATCGAGCTGCGCGAGATTCGCGTGCGTCGCGGTGTGGGCGCCGATTTCGTAACCGTGTGCGGCCAGCCATGGCAGGGCGCGCGCATCCTCTCCGAAAGGATGGTTGTTGACATAAAACGTTGCCGTGGGGGCGAAGTCGGGGTGGTGGGCACGGAATTCCTCGAGTATCCCGATGGCGGTATCCGGCGCAGGCCTGCCGTCGTCGGTGAACGCGAGTTGGCTCAGGGTCGAATCATCGAAAGTCAGGAGCACTGGATGCGTACCGGCGGGAATATCGATAGCACCGGAAATATAGGCGGCCGCGGTAATCGGGCGATAGCGCTCGCGATACAGCCGGTCGAGTTCGGCCCGGAATTTCTCGGGCGTCTGGTCGTATTCGCTGACCGGTGTCGGCGAAAGCTGGTGATACATCAGGACGGGCACAAGCCCGAGCTCGTTCGCGCCGACCGCGGCCGGGTCGGGCACGGGGGCCGAGGGCGTGACCGCCGCTTCCTTGTCGGCCTGCCCGCTGTCTGCCGGGCCGGCGGGTGTCGATCCGCACGCGGCGACGGCCGCGAACGTCAAGGCCGACAACATAACTCGAACAACGTTTACCGCGTTCTTGGTCATCGGCCAAACGGTACGCGACTATGAACAACATCTTGATGAAGATTGCCGCGACGGCGCGCCGGAGACGGGATAGTAGAGCCATCTCCGAAGGAAAGTTGGCACGCGCGTTGCTGGATAGATTCCGCACTACAGGCCACCGGCGGTTGGCGGCAGTGGTAGTTACCGCAGTCTTATCAATTCTCGTCGCTTCTGTGACCATCAGCTCGGTTCAGGCCGAACCGGAGGGATTGACCGTCACCGGGCTACCGGACGGCACGATCAGCGCGGCGACGCTGTCCGCCATGACATTACGAGTGGACGCGAAGGGGCACGACCCCGCCGACCTCCGGCTGGAACTCGACGGCGAGTCCGTCGACGGCCGCGTCGATGGCGGCGCCGTGGTCTATCGACCAGGATCGCTGCCCGACGGCGAGCACAAATTCACCGCCGAGATCCCGGTTGGCGGATTCTTCGGTTTCCTGCGCACCGGTCCCGGCGTCTCCGAGGTCTTCACCGTGGACAACGAGGCGCCGACGCTGACCGTCACCCCGCCGCAGGCCGTGTCGTCCTACCGGCAGCCGGTCATGGTGCGCGGCACCGCAACCGGGGCCGACCGGGTGGTCATCGGCACGCAGTCGGTTGCCCCCGCCGACGACGGATCGTTCGAGATCACCATGCCTCGCGCGCCGACGGGCACCGAGATCGTCGCGATGGACGCGGCCGGAAACAAAGCCACCCAGGCGATCTCGGCCGCGATCGAGACACCGAAGATCAGTTCGGTGCATGTCACCGCGTACGGGTGGGCGCACGAGGGCCTGCGCGAGGACGTGCTGAACATGGTGCGCGACGGGCGGATCAACACCGTGCAACTCGACATCAAGGACGAGGACGGCGTCGTCGGTTACGACTCGCAGGTGCCGCTCGCCCGGGAATCCGGCGCCGTCGAACCCATTTACGACGCCCGTGCCACGCTCCGGCAGCTGCACGACATGGGCGTGCGGGTGGTGGGCCGGATCGTCGCGTTCCGCGATTCGACGATGGCCGAGTGGGCGTGGAACTCCGGCCGCACCGACTGGGTCATCCAGAACCCGTACGGTCAGCCGTACGCCAGCAGGTACGGCGCGATCGCGTTCACCAATTTCGCGAATCCCGAAATGCGCAAGTACAACATCGATCTCGCGGTCGAGGCGGCGAAGCTCGGCTTCGACGGCATCATGTACGACTACATCCGCCGCCCGGACGGCGCACTGTCGCAGATGGTGTTCCCCGGCGCCACCGCATCGCCGAGCGTGTCGATCGCCGAATTCCTCCGGGAGAGCCGCGATCCGGTGCGGGACGCGGGCGCCGACCTGAGTGCCGCGGTGTTCGGTGTGGCCGCGACACGGCCGGACGAGATCGCCCAGGACATCCCGTTGATGTCCAAGTACGTCGACTACATCGCGCCGATGCTGTACCCGTCCCACTGGAATTCCGGGGAATACGGTGTGGCGAACCCGAATTCGCAGCCGTACGACATCGTGTTCCGCTCGCTGCAGGACTTCCGCAAGCAGACGCAGGGCACCAGCGCCAAGATCGTCCCGTGGTTACAGGACTTCAGCCTTGGTGTGAGCTATGGGTCCGGTGAGGTGGCTGCGCAGATCGATGCGGCACGGGACGCGGGCGTCGATGGTTACTTCCTCTGGAGTCCAACGGTCACTTATCATCTCGCAGCTGGTTGACCGATGCAGCGGCTCTTGTCGGTCGCGCTAGAGGACCGACAAGAGCCGACTGCGCACTGCCGCCATGAGTTCCCGGTCCGCGTCATCCGGCGCGAAACTGGCCAGATCGATATTGAGTCGACCGTCGAAGCTACTGATCACCACCATGATCGGCGGTACCGGCGGCAGCTGCGGAGGCGCAACCAGCGGGTCGTAATGGAACAGCGGCCAGAAGTCCTGCAGCTCGAGCGCGGCCGGGTGGCGCAGGGCCGGGATCTTGCCCCAATTCGTGGTGAAGGCCGATGCGCGTGCCTGCTGGAACCCGGCCAGCGTCGCCTGTGCGGTCCCGACCCCGCCGAATGCCGCGTGATGAATGCTGTGATCGGCGAGGTCCGACGCCAGCCTGGCGCCGACCGCTCGCGCGATGTCCACGAGCTCGGTCGGTCCATCTCCGGGTTGGTATTGCCCGATCCCCAGAATGTTCGTGCCATCCGTGAAGGCGGCCGGGGGAGAGATGCGTGAGCGCAGATCCACCGCGAAGGCATAGAAAGTGTCGGACAACGGCACCTCGCGAGTGTCCGACAGGGCGAGCACGATCGCCGCAGAGACCAGGCTGTTGATCGTCGTCCGTTCGCGGCGGCCGACGTCGACGAGCGCGCGGGTCTCGCCGTAGTCGAGCGCGCAACGCACGCTGGACAACACCGCGAGATAGGAACTGGCCACTGCCGCCGCACCGGTGAGAACGATAGGGGCAGCGGGTGATTCGGGCGACGGCACTGCCTCGTCATCGTCCGGGGCAATCGCGCGGTCGGCGAACAGTGCCTCCAACGACATCGGATACCCGCGTTGTTCCACCGTTGGCTCAGGAACACCCTCGACGAAGTCGGTGTACAGCGACCACAGATCCTTCAATACCGCGAGCGAGTGATACCCGTCGGCGACGCTGTGGTGGGTGAGCAGCGTGACGTTCGCACGTTCGCCTTCGCGGACGACATGTAACTCCGTCAGTGCCCGACCCGGATTCAACGACAGGTCGTGAAATACCTCCTCGACCGGTCCGTTGAACACCTTGAACGCCGATGGCAGTGACGACTCCCGCGAAATCGCGATTCCCTGTTCGTCTGCGACCAGATATGACCCGTGTACCGGATGGAAACGGCGCAGGACGTCGAAGGCGTCCGACAACGCCACCACGTCCAATGCGCCGCGTACCCGCACCGAATAGCCGACCGACAATCCTGTGCCGACGTGCGGCACCTCAGTCGGGGCCAGTGCTCGAATGGTGTTCGAAACTGTCACGACCGTACCTCCTTCGAGCGTCCGAACCGGCTCCTCGCGAGCCGATACGCCCAGGCTACGTTCGGACCGAACGGTCGTAAATATCAATGAGCAACATCACAGCTTCCGCTGTCAGCCGCCCAGCATGTCGAACACCTCCTCGGCGCGATCGCGGGCGCGATACATGTCCCACGCGGCATCGGCGAGCCGATCGGGGTCGAGGGTGTGGCCCGCCACGGAGCCGAAGCGGGCAGGGTCGGCGGTGACCATGGCGTGGATGTCACCGCGTTCGACGAGGCCGCCGATCGTGAGAGTGCCTGCGTAGACGCCACGTTCAGCGAGCGCGGCGTTGAGCGTGATCGCGTAGTTGCGCAGCGCCGCCGAGGGCAGAGCCAGCTGACCGAGCATCGGCATCGGGCGGACACTGGAGAGACCGCCGGCAAACAACAGTGCGCCACGACCTCTTTCGAGCATGGCGGGCAACACGGCCTGTACCGCGTCGACGGCAGGCCAGACCCATTCGAAGGCGGATTGCGCAGTGGCGAAATCCATGTCGGTGATGGGCACCGGATGTTGCTGCGGCCCAGGACCGTAGTAAGCGAGCTCGACCTCGCCGGCACGGGCGATCTCGTCCAGCATGGCCCGCAGGCGGGCGCGGTCGGTGACATCGGCGACGTAGGCGGTGGCGTCGATATCTTGCGCCGCAAGATCTTTCAGATAGCCGTCGTGGCGCGCCGAGCTGCGCGAGAGCAAGGCGACTCGAAAACCTTCGCGGCCGAATCGCCGGGCCATGGACATGCCGAGACCGGGTCCGACGCCGATGATCACGGCCGTTGGTGTGGTGGTCATGCGATCTCCTTCAGAAAATTGAGGGGCTCCTCATTTTCAGAAGATAGCACGAAATCGAGGAGCCCCTCGACTTTTGTAAGATGGTCCGCATGACCAAACCGCTGCGCCGCGACGCGGCCCGCAATCGCGAGAAGCTGTTGCGGGAGGCCGCCGGTGTATTCACCGAGCAGGGGCTCGACGGATCGCTGGAGGAGATCGCACGCCGGGCCGGGGTCAGCATCGGCACGCTCTACAACCACTTCCCGCACCGGGACGCGCTGATCGACGCATTGCTGCCCGCCCGGCTGGCCGCGATGGACGACTTCGCCGCGCGCGCAGCCGCCGAGCCGGACGCGTGGGTGGCACTGTGCGGGTTCATCGAGGAGCTGCTCGGGCAGATGACCGCCGACCGCGGGCTGCTCGAGGCGTTCACCGGCGATCATCCGGCGGCCGCGCAGCTGACGCAGGCCTGTCATCGCGGCATGTCGAGCCTCTCGGAACTGCTACAGCGCGCACGTCAGGCAGGCGCGTTGCGCGCCGACGCGACCGACGAGGATGTGGTGCATCTGGTGTGGGCGCTGTCGCTGCTCGGCGAGAAGACCGGCTCCCCTGCGTGGCGTCGGTGCCTCGGTTTCGCGCTCGACGGTCTGCGTGCGCCGCACGGACCAACCCGCTAGCGAGAGGAAGGGCAATCCTGTGCCATATGCCAAGGCCGCCAACGGTGTTCGACTTGCGTATCAGACCGGAGGCGAAGGCGTTCCGCTGGTGCTGCTCGCCGGGCAGGCGAACAATCACCATTGGTGGGACGGTATCCGGGAGGACTTCGAGGGCGGGTACCGCACCATCACCCTCGACTGGCGCGGCACCGGCGACAGCGACAAGCCCGACGAGCCTTACAGCACAGCGGGTTTCGCGGACGACGTGATCGCGGTGCTCGACGATCTCGGCGTCGACCAGGCTGCGGTGTACGGCACCTCGATGGGCGGGCGGGTCGCGCAGTGGCTGGCCGCGCGGCACCCGCAACGAGTGCGCGCACTCGTGCTCGGCTGCACGTCGCCTGGCGGCAAGCACAGCATCGAACGCGGACCCGACATCCGGCAGTCGCTCATCCAACCCGATCCCGGCGCGGCGAGACAGGCGCTGCTGGAACTGATGTACACGCCGGAATGGCTGGCACGCACGTCCGGCCCCTACAACACGCTCGGCGATCCGGCCATGCCTGCCTACGCCAAACGCCGCCATCTGATGGCGAGCAACAAGCACGATGCGTGGGATGTGTTGCCGGACATCGAAGCTCGGACCCTCATCGTGCACGGCACCGACGACCGGTTCAATCCGGCCGCGAACGCTCCCCTACTCGCCGAGCGCATCCCACACGGCAGCATGCACCTGATCCCCGGAGCGCGGCACGCCTATTTCGACGAATTCCGCTCCGTCGCAGGGCCACTCGTCCTGAGTTTCCTCGACCAGACAGCCGACTGACAGCTTCCTCGACGAGACAGCAGGCGGACTTCGCCGAGTTCGGGCTCGAATCGCCGCCGTACCAGACCAGACAACCGCGGCGTATGCGCAGCCAGTATCGTCGGACCCGGCCGCGACCTCGGCGCTCCATCGCTACGTATCGAAACCACAGGCTCCAACCGAACCAAGGGAGAAGCTGTCGATGGGTGCGATGGAACCGGAAACCCCGGACCGCTACGGGGCCTATCCGCGGTTGAGCGAGCCACAGATTCGCTTGCTCTGCACACACGGCGAGCGACACACGACCACGGCCGGTGAGGTGCTGTACCGGCAGGGCGGCCGCGGCTACGACTTCACCGTCGTCCTCTCCGGCACCGTCGCGGTGCTCGAGGGAGACGGCGCCACGCAGCGGGTCATCAGCGTCTTCGGCCCCGGGCGCTTCCTCGGCGACCTCAGCCTGTTGACCGGACAAGCCACGTTCGTCTCCGTCGTGGTCCAAGAGGCAGGCGAAGTGCTGGTCGTGCCTGCCCGGACGCTTCGCGAATTGGTTTCGCGCGACACGACATTCGGAGATCTGGTGCTCGGCGCCTACCTGGTTCGGCGCGCGGTCATGGTCGGACTCGGTGCCGGACTGCAAATCATCGGCTCGAGCTACGCACCCGACACCCGGCGGCTACGAGAATTCGCTACCCGCAACAACATCCCGCACCGCTGGCTGGACCTGGAAAAGGACGCTCGAGCCGAGACGCTGCTTCGTGAACTCGGCATCCCGCCCGATCAGACACCCGTGGTGATCGGAGACCGAAACCTGGTCTTACGCAATCCGAGCACCGCCGAGCTCGCCAGGGCCATCGGGCTCAACCTCACCACCGATTCGGATCGGCGCTACGACCTGATCGTTGTCGGTGCGGGTCCGGCGGGACTCGGTGCCGCCGTCTACGGCGCCTCGGAAGGTCTGTCGACACTGGTACTCGACTCGATCGCAATCGGTGGCCAAGCGGGCACGTCTTCCAGAATCGAAAACTACCTTGGATTCCCGTCCGGGATCTCCGGCGCGGCACTCGCCGAACGAGCGGAACTGCAGGCCAGGAAGTTCGGCGCCGCCCTCACCCTCCCCGCCGAGGCGGCCGCGCTGGAAACCCGGGCCGGAGATTTCGTGGTGCGGATCTCCGGCGGCACCGAGGTGACCGGCCGGGCCGTGCTGATCGCCACCGGCGCGCGATACCGCAGGCTCGCCGTGCCGCGACTCGACGACTTCGAACCGACCAGCGTCTACTACGCCGCAACACTCGTCGAGGCCGAGTCGTGCCGCGACGCACCGGTCGTGGTCGTCGGCGGCGGCAATTCGGCTGGGCAGGCGGCAATGTTCCTGTCCCGATTCGCAACCGAGGTGCGGTTGGTGATCCGCGCAGGCGACTTGGCGGCAAGCATGTCTCGCTACCTGATCGCCCAGATCGAACAGACGCCAGGGATCGAGGTCATCCCCAACACCGAGGTGCACGAGCTGCTCGGCGCGGCCACTCTCGAAGCAATTACAGTGCGCGACAACATAACCGGAACTACACGCACCCTCGACACACGTGCCCTGTTCGTCTTCATCGGCGCCGAACCGTGCACCGCATGGCTCGGCGACTGCGTCGCACTCGACGACCACGGCTTCATCCTGACCGGCCCCGACGCCACCACCCCCGACCATCACCCCCTCCCACTGGAAACCAGCGTCCCCGGCATCTTCGCCGCAGGCGACGTGCGCAGCGGCTCCATCAAACGCGTCGCCTCCGCCGTCGGCGACGGCGCCATGGCCGTCTTCCTCCTCCACCAATACCTCGACCGCCCCGACAATCCCCCGGTCGGCGAATAGCGTCGGACAAGGTTGTCCCGATCGGGACGGTTCACGCTGCGCCCCTGCACAAGTCGGCGTCGCACCGGCAGAATAAGCGTCATGCCGAGACAACCGCGGCAACACATCGCGCAGCTGTATCCCGAGGTGGCGGTGGCAGGGAGCCTGCAGGCCGCAATGCAAGCCGAGCTCGACCACGCCGGATACTCGCTGACGGCGTCGCTGACCAGCTCCCCCGGCTGGTGGGACTGCGCAACCCGGGTCGGAGACAACCGCAGGCACGTGACAACCGTCGCGGGCAGCGAACAACGCTGGTTCACCATGGAATTCTGGGAGCGCGGTGTCTGCATGGCCCATGGCAAAACTGCCGACTTGGCCGGCTCGGCGGGCGCGATCGGCCTCTGGCAGACAGGGTCTCGCCTGCGCGAATTGCAGGCCGCGTGGTCGTTCGTCAGGTTCGGCGAACTAGCCGAAGCCTACGAACGGGGCGACCCCGTCGAAACCCAGTGGAACCTCCACCGTCAGACACGGGCACCACACATCGACCATGCTTTGATCGAGGCGGCCTATGCTCAGCCTCGACTACGGATGCTGTTCCCCTACACCAGCCACGAGTCATTGCATCTCAGTCGTTGCACCCGATTCCCTTTCACCCGCGACATCCCCGGGATCACTCCCCTCGCGGACGGGACCTATCGCGTCACCTGGCCCAAACGCCGATCTCACCTCGGACACGCGAACACACCGTCAGAGGCCGTCGACCTCGTAGTGCGCCATCTCCCCGACGGCTGCCGACCAGCCGTCGACGCGACCGCTCTGGAACTAGACGACCCTGACTCAACATCAGAGCCGAGTTGATCAGACGCCAGATCCAGGCAATGGTCGACGAAACCCGAATATTGGGCAACTGTCAATGGGGAGGCCGCGGGTAATTGCGGTGGGGAAATACCGCTGATCGGTGGGGTGGCGCGGCAGAATGTGGACTATGCGGACATTTGCCCGATTGTTGCAGGCTGTTCTCGCCGGGGTGCTGCTCGTGGTGGTCGGGCAGGGCGTCGCCGCGACACCAGCACAAAGCCAGGTGCCCGGGATCCAGTTGCCATGGATGGCTCCGGAGCCGGACGGTGTGCAGGCGACGGCGGCGGCGCTGGCGGAGGGCATCACCGGCACGGTGCTGTGGTCGCGGCAGGCGAATACCTCGGTGCCGATCGCCAGCATCACGAAGGTGATGACGGCGCTGGTCGTGGTCAACGCCGGCGACCTCGACCGCGCGATCACCGTCCCGCACGAAAGCGTCGCGTACTCCGCCAGGTACGGCGGCAGCAGCGCAGGCCTGGTCGGCGGTGAGGTGCTCACCGCGCGCCAGCTTCTCTACGCGATGATGCTGCCATCCGGCTGCGACGCAGCCCATGCGCTCGCCGAGGCGTATGGGCCGGGCCAAGGCAACTTCATCGCCAAAATGAACGACACCGCGCATCAAATGGGCTTGGCCGGAACACATTTCACCGACCCGAGCGGACTGCCGGTGCCGACCGACACCTCCACCTACTCCACGCCCGCGGATCTGGTGACCCTCGGCCTGCGCGCGATGAGCAACCCGGCGTTCCGCGACATCGTCGGGGCGGATACGTATCACCTGCCCGCGGGCCCCGGCAACCGCGAACACCACTGGGAGACAACGAATCAGCTGCTGCACGACTACCCGGGCACCACCGGCATCAAAACCGGATACACCGACGCCGCGGGAACCTGCCTGCTGTTCCATACGGTCAGGGCCGGAATCCCGTTGATCGGCGTGGTGCTGCACAGCTCACCCCATGGCGCCGTCGCCGCCACGGATGACGCCGAGCGCATGCTGAACTGGGTCTATCACCCGATCCTGAGCGCACTACCGATCGGCTAGCGCACCGCGCCCGGAAATCAGCGTGTGCGCACAAACCTGTTGTGCCGGAGCGGAATACAGGCGGACGAACCAGGATCGCCTCGACGAGCGAGGCGATCCCGGACCGGTTGCTATACGTGGACCGCGGTGACCGCGTCGGCCGTCTCCGGGTTCTTCGGCTTCGTGCGCGGCAGGAACGCCGCGGGGATCAAGGTGAGCACGATCAGCACCACCGCCACGATGTAGGTGTGGCTGAATGCCGATGCCGCCTGCTGCAATCCGATCTCCAGCACACCGGGCGGCAACTGCTTCGCGAACTCCGGGTTGGCGTTCGCCACGATCGCCGGCTTGGCGAACTCGCGGTTGTTCAGCAGGTTGGTGAGCACCACCGAGATCATCGCGGTGCCGATGGAACCCGCCGTCTGGTTGACGATGTTCATCAACGTCGACCCGCGAGCGACCTGCGCGTGCTTCAGCGTCTGGATCGCCGCCGTCATGATCGGCATCATCGTGCAGCCCATGCCGAGGCCCATCACGAACAGCGCCGCGCACATGAGCGGATAGGAGGTGTCGACCTTCAGCTGCGTGAAGAACGTGGTGCTGACGGCGATCAGCACGATGCCGACCAGCACGATCTTGCCGGGACCGATCTTGTCGACCAGCCTGCCTGCGATCGGCATGGTGAGCATCGCGCCCAATCCCTGTGGCACCAGCAGCAATCCGGCCGCCAGCGCCGACTCGCCACGCACCTGCTGCAGGTAGGTCGGCAGCAGCAGGGCGCCGCCGAAGAACGCGATGGCGAACAGCACCATGGTGAGGGTCGCGAAGGTCAGCGCCCGGTTGCGGAACAGGCGCAGATCGATGAGCGGGTGTTCGGTGCGCAGTGCGTGGAAGACGAACGCGACCATGAGCACGATGCCGATGATCGCGGGCAGCAACACCTTTGTCGCGGCGATCGTGCCTTCACCCGGGATCGAGGAGACGCCGTAGAGGAACAGGGCCAGACCCGGTGAGGCAAGCAGCATGCCGAGGAAGTCGAACGATTCCGACGGCTCCGGCTTGTCGGCGGGCAGCACGACGAACGCGAAGATCAGCGCGATGGCGCCGATCGGCACGTTGATCAAAAAGATGTATTCCCAGCGGAATTCGATCAGCCAGCCGCCGAGGATCGGACCGCAGATCGGACCGAGCAGCATCGGAACGCCGAGCACCGCCATCACGCGGCCGACCCGCTGCGGACCGGCCGCGTGCGTCATGATCGTCATGCCGAGCGGCATCAACATGCCGCCGCCGATACCTTGGATCACCCGGAACACGATGAGCGACTCGATGTTCCATGCCGTGGCGCACAAGGCCGAGCCGAGGACGAAGAAGACCAGCGCGGCAATGTAGAGCCGTTTGGTGCCGAACCGGTCCGCCGCCCAGCCGGTGAGCGGGATGACGGTAGCCAGCGCCAGCGTGTAGCCGGTGATGGTCCACGCCGCGATGGCGTAGCTCGTGTCGAATTCTTGTTGGAAGGTGGGCAGGGCGATATTGACGACCGTGATGTCGAGAATCGACATGATCGCGCCCAGCACGACCACGCCCGCTACCTTGAAGACCGCCGCGTCTAGTTTGTCGTCGGTCGGATCAGGCTGCACTGCCTGGCTATCCGGAGGTTGGGTCACCGCTTCAGCGTTCCACCTCGAGGGCTCCAACACCAGTGAATTGACCTGTCAATTATGAGAAGGATGCGAACGCAGCCAGGGCCGACGCGGTGGCGGAGGCGGTCGCGGGCAGCAGCGGCAGGCGCACCGCCGGGCTCGGGATCCGACCCTGCGCCGCCAGGACCGATTTGATGACGGTGGGGTTGGGTTCGGCGAACAACGCCGAGGACAGTCCGGCAAGGCGATGGCCGAGGTCTCGTGCCTCGTCGAGCTTGCCGTCCCGCCACGCGGTGACCAGAGCGGCGAACGGCGCGGCGGCCACGTTCGCGGAGGCCAGGATGCCGCCCGTCGCGCCGAGGGCGAGCAGCGGTGCAATGTAGATGTCATCACCTGCCAGCACCGCGAAATCGGGTGGGCAGGTGCGCATCAGTTCGATGGTGGTGTCGTCGATGCTGCCGACGGCATGTTTGACGCCGATGATGTTCGGCTCGTCGGCGAGCTGGCGCAGGGTGTCGGCGGACAGAGTGCGGCCGGTGCGGTACGGAATGTTGTAGATGACCAGCGGCACCGGGCTCGCTGCCGCGAGACTGCGGAAATGGGCGAGCACGCCCGCCTCGGAGGGCCTGGTGTAGTACGGGACGACCGTGAGCGCGGCGGTGACCTGCGGGCCGAGCGCCGCGACCGCGTCGAGCGAGGCCGCCGTCGAGTTGGTTCCCGCACCGACGATCAAGGCGGCGTTGCGTTCTGCGCAGACCTGGGCGCAGATCTCGACGACCTGCGCACGCTCGGCCGCGGTGAGCGTCGCGGCTTCGGCGGTCGTGCCGAGCGCGACCAGGCCTGCCGCGCCGCCGTCCAGCGCCGATTCGGCCAGCTCGACCAGCGCGTCGGCCGCTAGTGCGCCGTCGGCGGTGAACGGCGTGACGAGGGGAACGAAAAGGCCTGTGAGCGTCATGGGTTCGAGCTTGGGCCAGTTGAAGCTTCAGGTCTAGTTCACATTTCTTCAGCCGAGCATAAGGTGAGCTGATGCTCGATATTCGAAAGTTGCGGCTGCTGCGCGAGTTGGCGCATCGCGAGACCATCGCGGCGGTCGCAGACGCACTCGCCTACACGCCCTCGGCGGTATCTCAGCAGCTCACCGCGCTGGAGCGGGAAGCGGGCGTGCCGTTGCTCGAGCGGACCGGTCGGCGGGTGGCGCTCACGCCCGCGGCGCGGACGCTCGTCACGCACGCCGAGACGATTCTCGCGGTGCTCGAGCAGGCCGCCAGCGAGTTGGCCACCGCGCGTACCGAACTCACCGGGACGCTCCGAATCGGCGCGTTTCCCACCGCAGTACACACGATTCTCTCGCCTGCGCTTGTCACGTTGAGCCGGGAACATCCTCGGCTCGAGTTGATGGTGACCGAGCTGGATCCGGCGACCGTGCCCGCCGCGCTGCGTGCGGGGACGTTGGATGTGGCCCTGATGCACGAATACGACTATGTGCCGGTCGAACCCGATGACGCGCTCGACACCGAGCCGTTGCTCGAAGAGACCATCTATCTGGCCGCGTTGACCGCCGAGCCGTTGGCCGCGCATCGCGAAACATCCTGGATCGCAGGGATACCCGACACGCTGTGCCACACGATGACCGTACGTGCCTGTCAGGCCGCCGGATTCATGCCGCGGATCCGCCACCATGCCGACGACTTCGGCACCGTGCTCGCGCTCGTCGCGGCCGGGCAAGGGGTGGCGCTCGTGCCCGAGCTCGGTGCGCTGACCTGCCCGCCCGAGGTCACGCTCACCGCGCTGCCGACGCGGCGTCGGACGCACCTGGCGTATCGGCGCGGCACCGGAAACCATCCCGCCGTGCGAGCCGCCCGCCTGGCGTTGGTCGCCGCGGTCGCCGGCAGCACGAATCATGGTGCGGGAAAGCAACTGTCGTGACTAAGGTGGCGGTGGTGAACCAGTTGGATCATCTCGTGTTGGCGACGCCGGACCTGCCTGCCACGGTGGCCATGGTGACGCGAGCGCTCGGCGTCTCGCCGGTCGAGGGCGGGCGACACGTCGGCCGCGGTACCCGCAACTTCCTGCTCGGCCTCGGCGACGGTGGCTATCTGGAGATCATCGGGATCGACGCCGATCAGCCTGCGCCGCGGGCTCCTCGGCCGTTCCTGGTCGACTACGTGACCGAACCACGCCTGGTGACCTGGGCGGTGCGGGTCAGCGATATCGACGCGACCGTTGCCGAGGCGCGCACCGGCGGGTACGACCCCGGGTCGATTGCCGACATGTCCAGGCAGGCCCCCGATGGCCAGACGCTGAGCTGGCGGCTGACCGGGTCGCGCGATGTGGTGCCGTTCCTCATCGACTGGGGGTCGACCGCCCATCCCTCGGAAAGCCTGCCGCAGGCGCGGTTGCGAACGCTCGACGCCGTGCATCCCGATCCGGTGGCGACGATTGCCCGATTGCGGGCACTGTGGGTCGAACTCGGGGTGCGGCCAGGCATTCGGCCGGGATTGATCGCCGTGCTCGACGGACCGCACGGCAGCCTCACCCTGCTTTGAGCGCACGCGAGTGAATAGTCGCCTCTCCCCCGGGTAACCGCTCGGCAGCGATCGCACCGCGCGCGACCTCGTCGACCCGCCGTCACGCAGCGTCCGCGGCAGGTTGCGGAGACCGGAGGTGGGCTGTGCAGACGATATCGACCGACATACCCGCGCGACTTGATCGGTTGCCGTGGTCACGCTGGCACTGGATGGTGGTGATCGGGCTCGGATCCGTCTGGATTCTCGACGGCCTGGAGGTCACCGTCGTCGGCAGCGTGGCAAGTCGGCTGGCGGAGCCGGGTAGTGGCGTGACCATCACCGCCGCACAGGTTTCCGGGATAGCCGCGGCGATGTACGTCGCGGGCGCGGGGGTGGGCGCGTTGTTCTTCGGTTGGCTCACCGACAGATTCGGCCGCAAGAAACTGTTCCTGATCACCTTGGCGGTGTATCTGTTCGCGACGGCGATGACGGCGCTGTCGTTCTCGATGTGGTGGTTCATCCTGTTCCGCTTCCTCACCGGCTTCGGGATCGGCGGGGAATACGCGGCAATCAACTCCGCGATCGATGAGCTGATACCGCGGAAGTATCGGGGGCGCATCGACATTGTGATCAACGGGACGTTCTGGCTCGGCGCGACCGGTGGTGCGTTGCTGTCCATCGTCGCGTTGAACACCGACCTGTTCGCGCCGAATATCGGCTGGCGCTTGACCTTTGCGCTCGGTGCGATCTTCGGCCTGATCATTCTCGTTGTCCGCCGCCATGTTCCGGAGAGCCCGCGCTGGCAGTTCATCCACGAACGCGAGGACGAGGCCGAGCAGACCGTCGGCGCGATCGAAGAACAGGTCGAGGCCGACACGGGCCGCGAGCTGACCGACGTGTCCGATCAGCGGATCGAGGTGAAACAACGCCACACCATCAGTTTTCGGGAAATCGCGGCGGTGATGGTGCGGCACTATCCGAAGCGGAGCGTGCTCGGGCTTTCGCTGTTCATCGGGCAGGCGTTCCTCTACAACGCGATCACCTTCAACTACGCGCTCATCCTGTCGAAGTCGTTCGGCGTGGCCGACGATCGGGTCGGCTACTACTTTGCTGTGCTCTGCTTCGGCAACTTCCTCGGCCCACTGCTGCTCGGCAGACTGTTCGACACGGTCGGCAGGAAGCCGATGATCGCGGGCTGCTATCTCGGGTCTGCGGTGTTGTTGTTCGGCACGGCATGGCTTTTCGCGGGCGGGATGCTGTCGGCGACGACGCTGACCGCGTGCTGGACCGCGGTGCTGTTCGTCGCGTCCTGCGGGGCCAGTGCCGCGTATTTGACGGCGAGCGAGATCTTCCCGATGGAGACGCGGGCGATGGCCATCGCGTTCTTCTATGCGCTCGGGACCGTCGCAGGCGGTGTGGCGGGCCCGCTGGTGTTCGCGAAGCTGGCCGCCGCCGGTGATCTCGGCAAGACCGCGCTCGCGTTCGCCATCGGCGCCACTGCGATGTTCCTCGCGGGACTCGTAGAGCTGGCCTATGGCGTGCGCGCTGAAGGGCGTTCGCTGGAGGACATCGCGCAACCGTTGAGTGTCACCGCTGTGGCGAAGACACCTTCCTAAATTGTCTCAGACACCTTACCCTTGGGTGAGCCACGGAAGGGACACCGATGTCAGCCGCTTTGCCGTATTCCCCCGCCCGCGCCTTCAACAGCCTCGTCACCCAGGGCTGGAACCAGCTCGCGCGGGTGTACAACTCCCCCATCCTGCAGCGAGTCGCCTACCAGCCACCACAGGACGAAATCATCGAGCAGCTGCGGATCGCCGGCATCCAGCGGATTGCCGATGTCGGTTGCGGCACTGGGATTCTCGCCTCACGCATCCAGCGCGAACTGACACCCGATCTCATCTACGGCTGCGACGCCTCCGTCGGCATGCTGCGTGAGGCGCAGGCCCGATCGAACCAGGTGCGCTGGATCAACCGGAAAGCCGAAAACCTCGGACTGGACGACGGAGCCGTCGACGCGGTCGTCTCGACACACGCCTTCCACTTCTTCGACCATGCAGCCGCACTCACCGAATTCCATCGAATCCTCTCCCCCGGCGGGCTTCTCGCGATCGTGCTCAACAACCCGCGCAGCCGATTCGCGCGACTGCTGCAGCCGACGGTGGTGCAGGGCCTCGCCTACTTCCCGCCACCCGACGAGATGCGGGCACTCGTTGAAGCCGCGGGCTTCCGCATCACCCAGCAACGCCCGGTGCGCAGGCCGATCCCCGACCAGCTCGTGCCCGACATCCTCACCGTCGCTCGACGCGGTTAACCGTTATGCCGCAACCGATCCCGTCACAGCGGTTCGGGGCACGCGTCGAACGCCTACCCGCGCCCATCCCGGCCGCCTGGGCCTGGCGCATCCGCCGCCACACCGACGTCGAGGCATGGATCAGCCGAATCCAGCGGCGGCACTACCACTTCCGGGACACCGTCGTCTGGCCGGGCCTGCACCGACTCGGCGTCGACGAGCAACTGCTCGACACCGCCCGCGAGCGACACGTCAGGATCTTCGACCCGATATACGACGCCGCCCGCATCGCGCACTGGTACATCTGATCTCCGCACCCGGGTATTCTCTGCAGCGGACGCGCTGCCCCAGCCCCCGCCAGCCGACCGAATTCGATAACCACATCGGTCGAGTGAAAGGGGCAGGTCGTTGGATAAGTCTGCTTATGTTCCGGAAGCCGCGCGCGGGAACGCGCCGGCGGGCATGGGCACCACGGGGGCAAACACGGCAACGCCGGTCGAAGGCGTGCTCGGCGCAGGCAAGACGCAGAGCGCCGGAACCTTCCGCTTCTGGCTGCAGGATCAGCGCTGGGAATGGTCCGACGAAGTCGCGCTCATCCACGGCTACCAACCCGGGACCGTGCATCCGACCACCGAACTCCTACTCTCACACAAACATCCAGAGGACCGCGAACAAGTCGCGAACACCATCGCACGCACCGTCGAGACCGGCGAACCGTTCTGCAGCCGACACCGCATCCTCGACACCGCGGGCCGGGTACGGCACATCCTCGTCGTCGGCGACGACATGCTCGACGGCAACGGCGACGTGATCGGCACCACCGGCTATTACGTCGACATCACCGAGACACTCGCCGAAGACCGCAGACTCATCCTCGACGGCGCACTCCCCGAGCTGTACAACTCGCGCGCCGCCATCGAACAGGCCAAAGGCGCGCTCATGCTGGTCTACGGGATCAGCGAAGAGCAGGCGTTCCGGGTGCTCATCTGGCGCTCCCAAGAAACCGGCGTCAAACTGCGCGCGCTCGCCACCCAACTCGTCACCGAAATCGCCACCATGGACGCGCCGATGGTCGAACTGCGCACCCGCTTCGACCACCTGCTGCTGACCGTGCACGAACGGGTGTGAGCTCAGCGCGGACTGTTCAAGATCTGGCTCGTGTCGATGGTGCGGTCGACCACCGCACGAGCCAGCTCGTGCAACCGTCCTCGAGTGCGCCGGGCATACCCGCGCAACGCGTCGAACGCCGCCTCCGGATCAAGATCGCCCTGCGCGGCCAGGATCCCCTTCGCCTGCTCGATCACAATCCGGCTCTGCAACGCCGACTGCAGCTGACCGTTGACCGCCTTGTGGTCGGCGAGCAGCCTGGCCTGCACGATCGCGATGCTCGCGATATCGGCCAACGCCTGCCCGACCAGCAGGTCGTCCTCGCTCAAATGCTCCTCGCCGGAATTGAACAGATTCAGCGCGCCGACCCGATCCTTACGCAAGCGCAGCGGCAACGCGTACACCGATCGAAACCCCTCCACCATGGCCTGCTTGGCGAACAGCGGCCAACGCGCCTCCGCCACCGCCAAATCCTCGACAATTACCGACCTACTGGTCTGATATGCCTGCACGCACGGCCCGTCCCGCACCTGGATCTGCAACAACTCCAGCCACCGGGTCGCCTCGCTCGTCGAAGCCAACACCCGCAACGCACCGTCCTGGCCCGCCAACAACACCGCCCCGGTATCGACAGGCAACAAATCCACCGCCCGATCCAGTAGCTCCTGGACGACGTCCAGCGGGTCATACTCGTCCACCAGCGAAACCGCCACCTGGACAAACGCCGCAACCAGTCGCCGCTCCCGACTCATACCGCTCCCTCCATTCGCCGAACCAACCCGGCAATTCCGTCGATGCGGTAATGCCCCCGCCGCCAGCCATCAACCAGCCACCCACGTCACCCCCCTAGCCACAACCCATGCGGCGGACCATAATTCACCCTCGCGCCACGCCGTTAACCAGGCGATTCGCTCCGTTGGGGTTCGCTGAGGTAATCTCTTCGAGCGCCCGAAACCGGGCGCACCACGGGCTGTGGCGCAGCTTGGTAGCGCACCTGACTGGGGGTCAGGTGGTCGCAGGTTCAAATCCTGTCAGCCCGACGAGGTCAGAGGCGGTTTCCGCCTCTGACCTGAGTCATTTTGTGGACCAATTGTGGACCAGGGCGCAAGGCCCGGGTGCAACGGGTTTGACGGGCACAGGTCAAGTCAGCGGGTTCTCGGCGCAGGTCGAACGGTTTTTTGGGTCTGCCCCACACACGGCGGTCGGCACGGCGCACGGGACCGCTCGCTGGTCCCGTCGTGGGTGCTGGATGGTTGCCCGCCGCCGCGTGTGGGGCTTACTCTTCTAGAGCACCCGATTTGTCGGGGTTTCCCGGTAACCGCGGCAGCGGAGCCGGAGGTAGCGCCAGCCCATAGAGATCCGATCCCACGCGAGCTTGCCGTGATCGCGTCGCTGAACCAGGCACACGACGGGCTCCGGAATCGTCGACGGCGGCTGGCATCCCATGACGGTCGACGTCATCCTCTGTCCGAAAGCGCTGCGCTATTTCGGGGTTGGTGTGATGTCGGCTCCGAAGGCAAGGGGGTCTGCCATGGAACATGCCGACCGCGCCCCGCTGGGGTTGTTGAAGCAGCGGATGTACACCACCGGCGAAGTCGCCGAGATCCTCGGGGTGGACACCTCGACATTGCGGCGATGGCGTCGCGGATGTCCGGTCGAGGGACCGGGATTCGTGCGGATGTCCGAACGAGTCGCGAAATACCCGGAAAGCGACCTCGAAGCCTATCTGGAAGCACGGCACGTAACGCCCGCCGCGTGAGCGATCAGCACGCTGCTCCCGCACCGTCTCGCTTGGGCGTGGAGGTGCGGCGCCATGTCTGACGCTGTGCAGGTTCCGCTCGGGATCAAGCTGACCGTCGACATCGAGAAACTCGAACGTCGAAGGTCGGGCAAACCGTTCCGCGCTCGGTTGCGCTGGACCAATCCCCTGACCAAACAACGCGACTCCAAATCCGAGGTGTTCGAAACCGAAGACCTCGCCCAGACGTGGATCGACCAGATGATGCAACTCGCTCGCCGCGGCCTGGATCCGGTCACCGCCAATGTCTCACTCCTCGACTACGGCGACGCCAACATGTCGCTGGCACTGAGCGGGCTCGAGCTCAAGACAACCGACCCCTATCTCTGCGGCTGGCGAAAGCGGGTGGTACCAACTCTCGGGCACCTCCTGGTACCCACGATCACCAACGGGATCGTGGACCGCGCCGTCGTGCAATGGATCGAAGAGGACAACTGCTCGAAGTCCACCATCAAAAACACCATCGCGGTTCTGGTGCGCGTGATGGAGCAAGCCCGACGAGACGGGCTGGTCGTCCTCAATCCCGCCCGTGTGCGTGGCTGGCAAGCCCTCTACAAACAGATCGAGGACGAACTCGAGGACCCACGCGCACTAGCTCTTCCGAACTGGCACGCCCTCGTCGAACTGTGCGATGCCCTCGTCGCCGCGTCCTACGAGAACTACCGGGGCTGGGGCAACGTCGTCATGTTCGCCGCCTGCACCGCCGCACGCATCGGTGAGGTATCCGGGTGCCGAGTCCGCGACATCGACACCGACTCCTGGATCTGGACCGTACGGCGACAAACCACACCAGGCCCCGGCGGACTCATCGACAAAGGCACCAAGGGCAACCGCGCCCGCTACGTCCCGATCATCGAACAGATCCGACCACTCGTCACCGAACTCATTGCCCTACAACGCAACAACCCTGACGCGCGTCTGTTCACCGGGCCACGCGGCGGACGAATCACCACCGCCGGACTACGCGACGGCACCCACTGGGACGAAGTCGTCGCCAAGCTGGGCTATGAACATCTCGTACGCCACACACTGCGCCACACCGGACTCACCTGGTACGCCGACGCCGGAGTACCACTCCACCGACTCCAGCAGATCGCCGGGCACGCAGACTCGCGGGTCACCGAACGCTACATCCGCCCAGACCACCAGAGTCTCAGCGAAGACGGACAACGCCTATCGATACGCCTGCGCACCGGCACGAACACTCCCGAGCCGCCAGCCACCAATCCTGCAACGTCACAGGATATTCAGACCACCGAGCAACAACTCCCATCGAATGTCCTACCGTTCCGGCGCCGATCGGCGAACTAAATATCGACATCCCACGCCGAAACTCCCAGGTGCCCGGAGACCAGACATAGATCCACACCGGCCAGCCTCCCGCCCGCTGCGATCAAAGGGCGGGAGGCCGACTGGTGGCTCTGTCAAGTCCGATCGAACCTTGGATCAGGCACAGTTTGCGTGATTGACCCGACCTGGATTGCCAACGGGCGCTTGATGATCGATCATGTCGCTGGTGTTCTGATCTTGGACCGCTCGCGGTCTTGTTCCCGCATCTGGATGGGCTGCAGATCGACGGCATGACCGCGGCCGGGCTTCGAGTGGACCTCGATGTGAGCACCTGTGACGAGGCAGCGGTCTGTTCGGGCTGCGGAACGTCGTCCCGTCGGATCCATAGTCGCTACCGGCGGCGATTGGCCGATACGGCGATCGCCGGCCGAGAGGTCGTGATCCGGTTACGAGTGAGGCGGTTGTTCTGCGACAACTCCGATTGCGGGAGAAGGACTTTCGCCGAGCAGCTGCCAGGACTGGCGGAGCGGTATGCCCGACGGACGACCATCCTGCAGCGTCTGTTGTGTGTGGTCGCGCTGGCATTGGGTGGTCGTCCGGGTGCCCGGATGACAAGGCATTTGGCGGCCTCGGTCAGCCGGATGACGCTGCTGCGGCAGATCCGGGCGCTGCCCGATCCCGACCAGGCGACACCCCGCGTACTCGGGGTCGACGATTTCGCCCTGCGTCGCGGGCACCACTACGGCACGATCCTGATCGACATCGAGACCCGGCGTCCGGTCGACGTGCTCGGCGACCGCACCGCTGACACCCTCGCTGCCTGGCTGCGTGCCCATCCCGGAGTCGAGATCGTGTGCCGCGACCGCGCCGGCGCCTACGCCGACGGCATCTCGGCCGGAGCGCCGAATGCTCTGCAGGTCGCAGACCGATGGCACATCTGGCACAACCTCGGCGAAGCGGTCGAACGCGTCGTAGCCCGACGCCGAGACTGCTTGGGCGCCACGGCCGTCGCTGAGTGCGATGTCGAGCCAGTGGTCGTGCGCCAGCAGCAACCGCCGATGGCTTCCGAGGTGATCGAGCCACCAACCGGCAGGACGGACAAGTGGGCTGTCCGGACTCGTGAACGCTACGTCGCAGTCCACGCACTGCTCGGCGACGGTGTGAGCATCCGGGCTGTTGGCACCCAGCTCGGCTTGGCCCGGGGAACCGTGCGGCGTTTCGCCCGTGCCGCCAGCGTCGAGGAGTTGCTCGTCAACCATGGCACCGGGCGGCGCCCGAGTCTGCTCGAGGAGTTCAAGCCCTATCTGCATCAACGATGGAATGAGGGCTGCACCAACGCAACTCAGCTATTCCGTGAGATCCAGGAACTCGGCTACCGCGGAGGCAGCAAGATCCTGCTGAACTACCTGCACCCGTTCCGCGCCATCAGCGACATTCCCCGCGCAGTCCGCAAGCCGCCGTCAGCCCGTCGCGTCGTCAGCTGGATCATGAGCGAGCCCGCCCGTCTCGATCCCGACGATCGGCAGCGGCTCGACGCGATCCTCACCAGGAGCGCCGAACTCACCGCCTTGGTCGGTCACGTCCGAGCCTTCGCGACGATGATGGTCGAGCTGCGTGGTCGTGAGCTGGAGCGATGGATGGCCGCCGTCGATGCCGAGGACCTGCCCGCCCTGCACTCGTTCGTCCGCGGCCTGCGCCGTGACCTCGACGCGGTCACCGCAGGCTTGACGCTGAGCTGGAACAGCGGACCGGTCGAAGGACACGTCAACCGGATCAAGATGATCAAACGCCAGATGTTCGGCAGGGCAAAACCAGATCTTCTCCGGAAACGAATCCTCTTGAGCGACTGAACATCCCGACCCAATCAGATCACCAAATTTGTGCCTGATCCCGAACCTTGACCCAGCTGGTCCGACCGAAACGTGACCCAGGGGCCGCCCGCGAACGCACCAAAATGCCGAGTCCAGGACGTCTGCTGCTGCCTTGGTCGCGGCACGAGTGTGGTGGCAGGGGTCATTGCCGACAGGATCGGAGTGTTTGTCGGCCAGTCGGCACCGATGGTTTCTGAAAGTCCTTGCCGCAGGACCGATGCGCGCGACCATGTCAGGTATGGATAACTCAACGGTGAACGACAGTGGCGCAGTATCTCCGATGATCTTGACTATCCCGGCCGAAAACCTTGCCGAGGCAGCGTTGGAATCGCACGCTCAGTCGTGGTTCGGTGCGGGCGCGAACGCACCCGTTACCGCTGATCAGGTCGTTCTGATCATCGGGGAAAGCCAACTCGCGCAAGCGGCCGATGCCTTCGGGCAAGAGCCCGGGGAGTTGGCCGCCGAGATCGCGAGCCAGCTTCCGAGTCTTGTCGACTCGGTGAGCAGCCCCGAGTATCTCGGCCCGGACGGTGAGGTCCCCGAGCTTCAAGTCCGTCTGGCGCCGACGGCGAGGGGGATGTCGATCGCGGCCGGGTGCCGCGCCTGCACGAACGATTTCTGACACAGCACTGTCACTCCACCCGGTGGTGTTGCGTGGTTCATTCCGAAGCGAATCCACGCGACACCAACATCCGCGTAGCCGACTACGCGCGTACGTGTCGATGCTCCAGATGTGAATCCAGCCCGCTGATGCGCACTAAGGTTCGGCCTGAGGTAAGCCTCAGATGTAGGTGTCGAGGAAAGCCGCGATCCGGGACTCGCTCAGATTCCCTATCTTTGAGTCTTTGACATTGCCGTCCATGAACAGCATTAGCACAGGGATGGTCCTGACGCCGAGTCTGGCGGGGGTTTCCTGATTCTCATCAATATTCAGCTTTGCGACGGTGACACGTCCCTGGTACGCCGTCGCGATGTTGCCCAAGGCCGGCGCGATCGCCTTGGACTCAGCGCTCCACTCGGCCCAGAAGACGACCAGAACCGGATGGTCAGCCTTGAGCACGGTCTCCTCGAAGGTGGAATCGGACACGTGCACAATCAGGTCGGAAGACATCGGGCTCCTCCTGAGCGGATAAAACGAAGGGCAACTGCAAGCGCCGTTGCTCACCAAATACCCTCGGGCACTTGAGATTCTAATCGGTTAACCCCAGGCGAACCCCACTTTCTTCAAGGCCGAGCGGCCCCGCAATCTCCGACAGGCCGCGCAGCGACAACTCTCATACTCATGCTCGTATCACGAACGCACCATCATGCCGCGCGACGCGCTACGAGCGCACGGTGGTCAGCCGCTGATCGGTTGGCCACCAAAGCCTCTGGAACATCCGCACGCACCGAATATCGTGCGCCCATCACACCGCACGCGTCCGGCCGACGCCGACTCGGCTGCGATTGGCTCCGGCGGCAGGCCAGTACCCAGCCCCGACCCGATGTCGAGTCCCCCGGCGGACCTATGTTGTGACGCGATCACCGGCACGACATGGGCAGGCAGACGTGCGATACTAGCCGCTGGGCGCGCGTTCTGATATGGCCAAGCGGCATTCCCGAAAGGTCAACGGACAGAGATCATCTCGGTCCTGCGAACATCCGATATTGCCTGACTACCGCGCGTCGATCGCCGAGCCCAGTCCGTGGGTCGGAGCGGGCTCGGCAGCGCTGGGCCACAATCGATTCGGGCATCAGGAATGCGGTTTCACGCACCGGCGGGTGCTTCAACTTCCACTTCCGGTAGGCAGGACGCTCGATACTGGCTGACTTTGCCAGCCGTACGCACGGTTTTGACGCAGCTGTACTCGTTCACGTAGGCGGCGCGCTGGCCGTTGAGGAGAAAGGTGTCCTCGGCGGGCACGACAATCACCTTGGTTCCGTCATCGAGAGTCCGGCTCCTGAGAACGCGCGCCGGCGACTTACCGGCGGGGACTCTGATTCCCGCGACGGTGGAGGTAGTGGCGGTCGGGGCCGCTGACGCCAGTAGGGGCATGAGGTCGGCGTCCGCAACGAGCACGGCGCCGATCAGTGCGGCGAGTGTCACCACCGTCCAGCAACGTCGTGGAGCGGTTGAGCCTCCCTTTTTCAGGCGGGTGCTGATATTCGGCTGACGCATGCTCATACGGTCTCCCTGACGATAGCTACTGGGGATGCCGGGCTTGTTGAGGCGACCTACTCGTTCGCCAGCGACCGACTCTCAGTACTCGACGATTCCGTCCCGAACAATCCCTTATGGTTCGGGACCGACGCATCTCCAGATGGGTCAACCCGACAATCAATTCGCGTAGATCGACGTCGCACCTCTTCAGGGCCGAGCGGCTCGCGGCGGCGATCGACTTCGTGTCGATGTAGTCGATCATTCCGCGCAGACGTCTTTCTATGCCGCGGAGCGCGCGTTGGTCGGTCGTCCAAAATGGCTGGCTGGCAGCAGGTTCCCAACGCACGCACATAGCCGATGTGCGCGCCTCTGCTAGTCCGCGCGATCCTTCCGCACTCGGTCAGCTGCTCTCGTTGTTGAGACAGGAACCGGCCCCGGCCTCAGACTGTTCTTTGGCGGGTGGACTAGCTCGCGAATGTTGAAGGCCCACAGGAGGACTGGACATGACTGAGTCGCAATCCGAACCTGAAGGTGCTGAGCCGGTCGTGATTCCGGCAACAGAGGTGAGGCCGGAGGATGTAGGTGCGTTGTCGGTTCGATACACCGAGGGTGTGCCCGAGCTCGTTCTGACTGGCGGGCGCGTAGTCCCGCAGAGTCTCGCGGTCACAGATGGCGCAGGGAATCTGCTCGCTACATACACGGCAGGCTCTGCTGAACCGGAGACCCCGATCCCTGCCATTGCGGCACGGAACTACGCAGGCAATTTCACCGTCATCTTCGACTCTGCCCCACGAGCGTAGCCAGGCTCGTGGCTGCCGCTAAGGCGTGTTTGGCTGGCAGCCACGAGGCAGGTCGATCTACTTCTCACATCGGCCTGAATCGTGGTGCATCAATCCAACGTCCGGTATTGCCCCGCGACCCGCGCGTTGGTCGGCCGTCCAAACCACTTGTCCGACAGCGCTTCCCAACGATGAACGTCGGCATGAGGCGCGGTGCCCGACATTTCGTCGAGTCCGTTTCCTCATGCCGCGTTCCCGAACCGGACAGGCCAGCTTTCCCGGCATCCGGCTCTCCAGCAACCATCGCAGCCGAAACTGCGTCAGATATCCGATCCCGTTACGGCTCTCCGCATTTCGCGTACCTCCCGGGTCCCGGATATCCCGGTCACCTGTTCCGCTTCGCCCTGCAGACGGCTTTCCCGCCCTCCCTGGTGGGGCGTGACTCCCACGACTACTACCGGAACTCTGTCGCCATAGGGTCAACGACCCCGTAGGCGATCCCACGTTCGTCATCGTCATACGTATCGAGCGCGACGTAGGTGGCCCACTCATCTCCTTAAATGTCCTCACTGGACATCGCCCCGCATCCGGAAGGCGAGCCGGCCAGCGCGCGAGACCGGCCCGGGACACAGCGTCGGTCATCAAGCATCATTTCCGACGGGCGGGCATTTGCACCAACTGGAGATTGGGCTTCAGGCAATCCAGCTTTCACCGTATCGCGCGGGTCCCCCGGACGCACCGCCCCGATGCTTGGGCACGGCCGCCGGTATTTCTGACATGCTCTTGTCCCCGTTAACCTTTCGGCCTCGGGTAAGTCAGCGGACCCACAGACCTCCTTCCAGTCTGTCCCGGCTGCGCCGGGGATATGACGATGCGCATCGTGGCGCACCGCGCTACTGCCGCGCGGCGCGCGTTGGTCAGTCGTCCAGAACGCCTGGCCATCAACATCTCTGGAACGTCTGCTACTAGCCGAATGCCGTGCGCTGGATGGGCCCTATCGGGTGAATGTTGTTGGGTAAGGTCGTTTCTGTGGTGGTCGGGGGCGACAATGCTTATGTGATCGCTTGCGGAGTGTGGATTGCGCGGCTCGCGGTGGCCGTGGTGTTCGGATGGGCCGCTTTCGCGAAATGGGCCGATCGGGGCGGGACGCGGCAGGCGGTCGAGGAGTTCGGGGTACCGACCCGCTGGGTCGCCACAGTAGCGTGGACGCTACCCGCGACCGAGCTCGCCGTCGCGGTGGCAGTACTGCCGTCCTGGACCGCGGTGTGGGGTGGAGTGGCAGCGCTGATTCTGCTGGGGAGCTTCAGCATCGCGGTGGCAGTGTTGCTTGCGCGGGGGCGGCGGCCCGCGTGTTCGTGTTTCGGCGCGGCGAATACCGCCCCGATCGGGTCAGCGACACTGATCCGCAACGCGGGGATCGCGGCATTGACCGGGCTGGCGATATGGGGTTCGCTGGTGAATGACGCTGTGCCGCAATCGATCCCAGCTGATCGGGCGGTCGGTCTCGCGGCAATGGCCGCAGTCGCCGTGCTGCTGTGGTATCAGCAGCTCGAACTGCGGCGGTTGCGCCGACGGGTGGATGAGGGTCTCGCCGGGCGAACCGCGACCGACGGCTTGGCGATCGGGGTGCCCGCACCGGCCTTCGAGTTGAGCGACACCGACGGCGAACGCCACAATCTCGGCAAAGCATTGGCGGCGGGGAGACCGGTGCTGCTGCTGTTCCTGCATCCCGGTTGTACGCCGTGCGCGACCATCGCGGCGGAACTGCCGCGCTGGCGGCAACGGCTGGACGGTGCCGCCACCGTCATGGTGATCGGAAACGATGACCCGGTCGCCACCGCCGAGTGGGCGCACGAGCACAACGTCGCGTCGATGCTGGCGCTCGAGGACACCGCACTGATTACCCGATACCGCCTGCGCGGCGCACCCAGTGCGGTGTTGATCGATGCCCGAGGCCGGATCGCGTCCTCGACCAGGACCGGCAGTTACGCGATCCGGGAGCTGGTGGACGGCATCCCGGTCCGGTAGTGGATTACAGACTCTGACTACGGCGGCGGGTCGACGATACAACCGGCCTCGTAGGACCACAGGCACGCGTCTTGGCCGTGGTCGTAATGCAGCCTGCCGTGGGGGCAGTTGTCCGGGTTCACATGGCAATCCGCACAGTACATCTCGTAGGCGCGGACCTGGCCCTCGCACGTGATGAACTTGGTGCAGTCGAAGGGGTGGATATAGTTCCCGTCCGGCTTGCCCGTGCAATCGTAGAAGTCCACCAGTGCCTGGTCGTTCGACATCGTCCTGCTCCCCTCTCGCGCAGTGAATTCCGCGACCGCAGCACGCCGCGCAGTCCACCACAACGATACGGTGGTGGCCCCCCAGCCGGTAGTCCAGTTGCCGATACCGGCCAAAGCCTGAATCGCGCACGCCGCCCGTCCTCGCGTCCGAAGCACCCCCGGCCTTCGCTCCGCCGGGGGCACCGCGTCCTGGGGTAGCTTAAGGCCGCTGCCCGGCGGGAAACGGCCAGGCGGCTGCGGGGTTGAGCACGGTGGTCGGCTCGGCGCCCGGCTTGGTGACGACTTTAGTTCTCGGTGCGGGGCTTGTCCGGGTGACCTGGAGTGAGGAGATCTTGTCGTTGAGGTCGTCGCCGATGTAAGCAGTGTCGGTGGTGAAGGTTGTGCTTTGGCCTTGGAAGTCCGCGTCGGTATAGACGGTGACCTGATAACCGGATGCCACCTTGACGGAGCTGATGGTGTCATCGCCCACTTTGTCGGGATCTGACTCCTGCTCTAAGTTGTAGGCGCCCACATCCAGACTCATCGTCCCGCCCGAGTAATTCGCGTGGGTGAACAGCTGGACCGCACTTGTGGCCTGAGTCATGTGAAACCTCCAAAGAGCGTCGGGTGCAACAATTCTCGCACGCGTCCAGTTGGCTCGTCGCTGGATTGAAGATGTGCCGGGCTCGCCTCTCCGGTCCCACGCTGGGGACCCGCCCGAGTCGGCCTGCGCCGCTGACCGTGAGGCTCGAAACGGACACAACAGGCCCGAAGATCAACGCGCCGAGATCATCTCGGGGCGTTCGTGCGTCCCGGATCATCCGCTACTTCCGACTTCGGGTGGAACTACATGCATGGGGCGTCACTGACGGCAATCAGGCCGACCACGGGGCGTCTGCCCAGGCTTAGGCTATTTCGATCATCTCAAAATCTGCCTTCCCATGGCCGCTGTCCGGGCATTGCCAGCTCCCCGGCACGTCCTGCCAGAGTGTGCCTGGCTCGATACCGTCTTCCGGCCACCCGTCACGCTCGTCGTAGATCAATCCACACGTAATGCATTGATACTTCTTCATAGCAACCTCCCTGGGCCGTATGACCTGCTCCGCAATCGTACGGGCGGCGCGATTGCCGGGAAGTGAAACTCAGCTTCTGCCAACGTATCCGGAGCGCCTATCGCTCTCCAGTACGCCCTGGTGCCCCGAGGGATCAACCGGAACGCACTCTGCTGCCGCGACCCGCGCGTTGTGAGCGGATAGCGGGGTTAGCGGTTGATCAGGTGGCTGCCAACGCTTCTGGAAGGTCCGCGGGTGGTTTCTGAATGGCGTTGTGTGTCGCAGACGTGGGAGCTGGTTGGTGGCTGGTGTGTTCAGGCGAGGGCAACGACGAGGGCAACGACGGGGACGTTCATCGCGCCGCGGCGCAGATTGATCACCGGATCGGTCGAGGCACGTGACCAGAAACCGGCGAATCGTCCGCCGAATATGAAAACGTCCAGGTCGTAATACAATTCGGGTGCGCCGGGTAATGCTGGTGGGTGGATGTACTGTTGCACGACGTAGCGTTGTCCACCGCACGCGGCGGCGATCGCGGCTCGCCAGCGTGCCGGGGCGGTCACCGGGCCGATCAGTACACCGGTGCCGCCGGATCGATCGGCCGGTTTGATGACCAGTTGGTGCCGGTGATCGGCGACGAACTGCGGCAACGAGATCAGGTTGCGGTCCGGATCTGTGGTGGTGTCCTCGCTCAGCAGACGGGTCCATGGCAGATGTCGGTCGATCAGAGCCTGCTCGTCGTCGGTCCACAAGTGCGCTGAGCGCGGATCGCTCAGCGCGGCGAGCATCGCCTTGTCACCGTGCAGATATAGCGACGCCAACGGGTTGACGAAACAGCCCGAAGTACGAATTTCGGCGAACAGATACTCCGCCGCCGTGGGCTCGGCGAGCAAGGCCGCTGGGTCCATGTTGTTACACAGCAGATCCGCTGTTCGCCCGCGACTGTCGCGGATGGTCCCGGACCGGATGCGTAACTCGGTCGCGTTCACCTGGTCGGCAGCGATTCCCTTGCCGCGCAACATTTTCAGCATGGCGGGGACCTCGATCTGGTACTGCCCGTCCAGGCTGACCACGAAGACCTCACCCGGTAGGCCCCGATGCTGTTGAGCGTAGGCGTCGAGCAGCTGATCGATGTAGAGATCGGGCTGCTCGAGTAGCGGCTGAGCCATCTCCACCACCGCCCGCGGGGCGGCAACCTCGCGCCAGATGCGCATCAACTGCGCTGTGTAGAGCACACCACCAGGTCGGCACGCGTTGATCTCCACGATCTTGTACTCACCGTTGGCGTCGAGCAGCCCGTCGAACCGACACACTTGATTGATCGGCTCGAACATCGGAAGTCGCAGACATTCACCCGCGAGACCGACAGGGACCCCGAATCCGCCCTCGAGCCGATAGCGAACCGCCTTCTCCACCACCGCATGTAGTCCTTCGGTGGCTGCCCGCACCGCCTGCGCTGTCGATGCCGACACCACCAGCGGGTCGAACCGGCACGGATGCACCGAACCATAGAACATCATGCCCGCGCGTTCGAGTGCCTCGCTCAGGACCGCGTCCCCGCCACCATCACGACCGTGCGGTGCCACCTCGAGTGGTTCAGCCGACACGACCAATTCGGCAACAGGATCGGTTTCGTTGATGGTCACAAGCACTCCTTGGACGGATCTTGTTGACCATTGAAGCTGATACCACCCGCCCGGCGGTGCCACCCGCACAACAGTCGCATCTTCGGAGGTCGACAACACTCGAACCACGACGGAACGAACATGCTGAAATGCCGCGACCCGCGCGTTCGCTCGCGCGCAAACGCCAGTAATGCGGTGGCAAGCGAAACCACAGGTCACCCGATGGCGAGTCCGTCATCGGTGGTGAACCCTGCATCCTGTGTGGATTGCCAGGTTCTCCCTCCCCGTTCGGGTGTGTGGTTTCGTCAATTGCTTTGGTAGACAGTCGCTCTCCGGCGGGTCGGCGCCGGACTTTGTCCGGTATCAACCCCCGTTCTGTGAGAGAATTGATCGGTGATCCCCGAGACTGATCGTGGCGGTTGTGAATCATCCCGAGCGTGACGGTGTGATCAGGCAGGGTTCGGTTGCGTGGCAGGCCGCGACGGGGTCGGCGGGGGTGCTGTTGGATGCGGCCGAGATCGGTTCGATGGCCGAGACGCTGCTGCTGGGTTTCCTTGACGAGCAGGACTTGCTGGCCGTTGAGCTTCCCGAGTTGGCGCTGTTCACCGGGCTGTTGCGAGATCTTATTGCCGCCGGGGGGAAGCGGATCCGGCCGCAGCTGTGTGTGCTGGGCTGGCACGCGATCACGTGTGAACCACCGACTTCGGCGGTGTGGCGGGTCGCGGCGTCGTTGGAGTTGTTCCACGCGTTCGCGCTGATTCATGACGACGTCATGGATCACTCTGTGCTGCGCCGCGGTCGGCTGACCGCGCATCGCGTGTTCGCCGCCCGGTACCGCAATCACCGCGATGCCGACAGCCTCGGCGAGCATGCGGCAATTCTGTTGGGGGACATCGCGTTGGGTTGGTCCTATGAACTGTTGCATGATCGCGACAGCGCCCCGGATCTGTCGAGGGCGGTCGGCGCTGCACTGAATGCGTTGCGTACCGAGACGTTGATCGGCCAGTATCTGGATCTGTCCGCGACCGGGTGCAGTGCGGCGGACCTGGAGACCGCGTGGCGGATCATCCGGCTCAAGACGACCAAGTACACGATCGAACGCCCGCTGCAACTCGGTGCGTTACTCGCAGGTGCCGGTCGCGCGCAACTGGAGACGCTTTCCGAATACGCGATCCCGTTGGGTGATGCGTTCCAATTGCGTGATGATCTGCTCGGGGTGTTCGGAGACTCCGGTGACACCGGCAAGGGCACGCTCGACGATCTGCGCGAAGGCAAGCACACTGTCCTGATGGCCACCGCCTATCAGCGGGCCACCCCCGCCCAAACGCGACTGTTACGTCGATATCTCGGCAACCCCGGTCTGAGCGAGCGGGACGCGGACCGGATCCGGCGGGTTGTCACCGACACCGGCGCACGCGAGGCGGTCGAGCAGATGATCGACAGTCGTGTCTCGCAGGCTCTCGCCGCCCTCGACGTCGGCACGCTCGAGCCCGATGCCGAGGGCGCGTTGCGCCGACTTGTCCACACCGCCGCCAACAGGTCCACTTGATCAACCCGCAGGAGTCGCCCGTGGCCACGCAGTCCGTACCCGATCACATCGCCGATCAGAGCGTTCCCGCGCTCGCGCTCTACTGCCCGATCCCGCTGTCGTTCCACCCGAACGCCCAACTGGTGCAGGACCGTTCGTTCGATTGGATGGAGCGGCTGCGGCTGTTCGGGGATGCGACCATGCCTCGGGAGAACGCGCTGGCCACCGAAAGCGCACGAGTCAGCGGGAGCATGATCCCCGACGCATCCGATGACCTGCTGCTTTTCCAGATGACCTACATGTACTGGGGCTTCCTGCTCGACGACCTCTTCGATGCCGGCAGTATTACCGAACGCCGCCGGCAGTACCGCGCGCTCGCACCGCGGCTATTGCGGGTCCTCGAAGCACCTTTGGCGCATGTCACCGACGATCTTCCACATGTGGCGCTGCTCGGGGATATGCGCCGCTATCTCACCGCGCAGGTCTCGCCGTCACTGGTCCGACTGTGGATCGACTCGTATCAGGCGTGGCTGCTCGGCGTGGCATTCGAATTGGACGATGCCCTCACCGGGGCGCTGCCCGGCATCGATGAGTACTTGTTCACCAAAATGTTCGACGGCGCCGCCCGCGCCGTCACGACCACCGTGGAGGTGTGCGGCGGCACGGAACTTCCCGCGGCCGAACGGGAAAGCCCCGCCGTCACCGCCTTGACCCACGCCGCGGGCGTGCTGATGAACCTGTACGCCGATCTGTCGTCCCACGCCAAGGAATCCCCGACCGACCGCAACATCATCAACGTGCTGCGAGCCGACGGACGCGATCGTGACCACGCTTTGGCCGGAGCGGTCGAATTGTGCGATCGGATCATGGTGCTGTTCCTCGAACTGCGCACCCAGACCCTTCCCAGGGTCAGCCCCGCGACGTCGGTCTATCTGACCAACCTCGGCACCACCTTGAGCGGAATCCTGGATTGGTGCGCCATCACCGCCCGGTTCACCACCGGCGCAGGCCGCCCCAGCGTGAGCCGTGCCGAGCAACCGTCCAGGTCCGGGCTCACACCCCCGCCCTACCCGAACATCGCCTGGTGGTGGGACCAACTCGACTGAACAGTCACGGCTGCTCAACCCGCTCCGGGAACGATGGGACGCTCCCACGCGCGGTGGCGCGCATACGTAGTCGTTTGGGTTGCAGGCCCGAGGACGACGCCGGCTTGATGTCGTCACCGGGCAGAGAGTGCAGTTGCCAGCGGGCGGCAACACTTGCCAAGGTCAGGGTCGCCTCGGTGATCGCGAAATTGTCGCCGATGCATTTGCGGGCACCGTCCGCGAACGCCACCATGGCGTTGCGCGGCGGCGGTGTGGTGGTCGCGGGATCCCACCGGTCGGGGTCGAATCGCTCGGGGTCGGGATAGAGGTCGCCACGACGCTGGATCAGGTAGGCGCTGTAGAGAATCGTGGTGCCCGCGGTGAGACGGTGGCCGCCGAGTTCGGTGTCCTCGCGCAGGACCCGGGTAACGAGCCAGACCGGCGGCCATAGACGTAGGGCCTCGGTAATGATCCGGCCGGTCAACGGCAATTGGGGTAGGTCCTCGTAGCGTGCCGGGCGACCAGCCAGGACAGCATCGAGTTCGGTGTGTAGCCGTTCGGCGATGTCGGGATGGCGGTCGAGCAGATGCAGTGTCCATGCCAACACGGCGGCGGTGGATTCGGTGCCAGCGAGGAAGAAGGTCACGACCTGGTCGCGCACCTCGGCGTCGCTGAGTCGGCTGCCGTCGCTGTCGCGGGCGGTGAGCAGCGCCGCGAGCAGGTCACCGTGATCGACACCTGCGGCGCGGCGCTCGGCGATGACCTCGGCGAGCGTGGCATGGGCACCGACGATCGTTCGACGGTGAGCACGGTTGCCCGAAATCGGTAATCGCCGCAGCCATCTCGACATCAACGCCTGCACTATCGCGCCGTCGACAAAGGCCCCGATATCGTCGAGCAGCTGATCGCGGACCTGTTCCGGGATCGACCGGGTGAACAGCGCCTCGGCGGTCATCGCCGCGGTGAGTGTGCGCATCTCCGCGTTGATGTCGACGACTTGCCCGTCGCACCACGATTCGGTCATCGCCGTAATCCGTCGGCTCATCATCGGCGCGTACCCGGCTATCCGGTCCGGATGAAACGCCGGTTGCACCAGCCGTCGCAGCCGACGATGCCCGGCATAGGGACACGTGGCCAGGCCCTCGCCCATCATCTCCTTACCGATATCGACCAGTAATCCGCCTTTGTCGAAGACACGGTCGTGCCGCAACACCTGCTGAGTCAGATCCGGGTCACAGACCACCACCGCGGTGAGCGGTCCGATACCGATGCGGACCAGATCACCGTGCGCGGGCAACGACGACAGGAACCCCAACCGGTCACGCAGCAACGGCACCAGATGCCCCAGCAACGGAAGACGGTGCGGTGCCGTCGCGATCGGCACCACACCCTGCGAGCTAGTGACTCGTGCCACGGGCGCGTGCCCAACCCCGGACATGTCCTGGGCGGCCCTCGCTCTTACGGCGGTACCCACCGCCGAACCGAATCGCAACAGCTTGCGCACGAGCGCCACCACCTGACCAGAGACGGAATCCCACCCAATCATCCACTACCCGAAGACGAACCGACTGACTCGACGCTGCCCAACCCAGGTGAGACAAACTCAGCTTCAGCCAACCATCCGAAGCGCCCTTCGCTATCCGATGCGCTTGGTGCCCGCGAGGGATCAATCCGGAACGCACGCTTCTGTCGTATGGCGCGCGTTGGTGAATCGTTCAGATCGGCTGGCGACACGGTGTTCCAACACGTGTTCATGCCGACGAGAAGATGCTCGCCTGTGGCCGGGTTGCTGCCCGGCGGTGCCGGGTGTCTGCGTCAGTCGTTGGTTTTGGCGGCGGGGACGCGACCGAGGTCACGGTCCTTGAGCCGGTAGCTGTCGCCTTTCAACGAGATGACTTCGGCGTGGTGGACCAGGCGGTCGATCATGGCAGCGGCGACGATGTCATCGCCGAACACCTCTCCCCACCGCCCGAACGGCTTGTTGCTGGTCACGATCAAACTTGCCCGCTCATAGCGGGACGACACCATCTGGAAGAACAGGTTCGCGGCCTCGGACTCGAACGGGATATAGCCGACCTCGTCGACCACCAGGAGCGGGATCCGGCCGAGCTTGATCAGCTCTGCCTGCAGTTTTCCGGCCGCATGGGCCTCGGCCAGCCGGGCGACCCATTCCGCGGCGGTCGCGAACGCGACCCGATGCCCGGCCTGACAGGCGCGGATGGACAACCCGATCGACAGGTGCGTCTTCCCGGTCCCCGGCGGGCCCAGGAACACCACATTCTCCTTGGCGGTGATGAAATCCAGGGTGCCCAGGTGGGTGATGGTGTCACGCTTGAGAGAGCGCTGATGATCGAAATCGAACTCCTCCAATGATTTTCGGGACGGGAACCGGGCGGCCCGGATCCGACCTTCCCCGCCGTGGGCTTCGCGGGCGGCGACTTCGCGCTGCAGGCACGCGGCCAGGAATTCCTGATGGCTCCAGTTCTCGGTGCGGGCGCGGTCGGCCAACCGGTCGACGGCGTCGGCGAGGGTCGGGGCTTTGAGAGCTCGTGCCAGATAGGCGATTTCGGATCCGACATTGCGTGACCCGTTGGTCGAGGTCTTGGTGGCCATCACGCGATCCCTTCGTCGTCCAGGGCGAACACCCGGTCATAATCGGACAGATCCCGATGCTCGACAGTCGTGTCCAGGACAGGGACCGCGACCAGGCGACGGGACGGCGCAGCTCTGCGGCCGCGACGACATGGTCAGGGTCGCTGAGGGTTTGATGGCCAGCCCAGCACCGCTGATGGCGTGCGACTTCGACTCCGGCGCAGGTGACCACGACCTGCCGTAGGTCGGCGCGGACCTCGACCTGGCGGCCGATCACCGAGGAGTGCACGGAGTAGTCGTTGGAATCCAGGCGCACATAGTGATCGCGTAGTAGCCGCACCGAGGTCCGCCAGCCGACGACCGGGTCGACCGGTGGCAGCTCAAGCATCGCGGCCCGGTCCGCGGACCACCGGTCGACCGGACGGCAGCCCAGGCGCCGATGCTGTCGCTGGTTCGCCCGGTCGAGCCAGTCGGTAAGCTGGGTATTGAAATCCTCGGGCCCGGTGAAGGTCCGGCCGGGCAGGAACGACGTTTCCAGATACCCGTTCGCGCGTTCCACCAGACCCTTCGCCTCCGGATCGCGAGGGCGGCATTGGATCACCTTGATACCCAGGGTTCCCCGGAACGCGTTCATCGCGTCGGTGAGCTGCGGTTTGCCGCCGCGCCATTGACCGACTGCAGATTCGTTGTCCCACACCAGCACTCGCGGCACCCGCCCCCACCCCGAGATCAACTCCCAATGCCCCGCCAGCAGGTCCGGGGCCTGGCGGGTCGGGATCATCGTCGCGGTGATGATCCGGGAGTAGCCCGACACCATCACCAGTACCGGAGGTCTACCCGCATGTCCGAACCCGAGCGCGACATCCACCGGCGGGAACCACAGATCGCATTGAGCGAGTTCCCCGGCCTGATACTCGGTGCGCGAGGCCGGATCCGGGGGATTGAACAAGGGCCCCAGCTGCGCGACCCGATCGAAGAACACCGACCGGCTGCGCTGCCAGCCGACCCGCTCCATGATCACCGTGGTCGGCATGTCCGGGAACTCGACCAGCAACGCCCGGATCGCCGGCTCGAACGCATCCACCGCCGAACCCTGCGGCTCGCGCTGATACTTCGGTGGTTCATGTGCTGTCAGGCCCTTCTTCACGGTGTTCTTCGAGATCTGCAGATGCCGGGCTATCGCCCGGATCGGCATACCCTCGGCCCGATACAGCCTGCGGATCTCCGCCCAGTCCTCCATGTCGAGCACCTCATGATTCGTCACGGGGTGGGTCAAGGTTCGTTCGGAACCACCAGGTCAGTATTGGACACGGACTCGACAGGCTCTGTGAGCTAGGCCGCCGCCGTCAGATCAACGAGCTGCGCGCCAGCTGCGTTTGTCTGCCCTGACGCAATCCCTTTCTTCGCCAAAGCTTCACTCTCATACGCGTTCGACTGAGCGATCACCTCACCATTACCAGCCTTCAGCCGCCTGCAGCATCCTTGAAGAGTTCGAAGTTCCCAGCTATGTGGGCTATCTCGTTTCACTCCGGAAGGAAACGCCTGATCAAATGTGAATAGATCGTCAGCACTCGATACCCTCTACCGCTCCTCCCTGGAGGCCAGCTTCTTGTAGAAGTAGAACGCCGGCGGCACGGCGTTAGGCGATATCCATCGCTTGCCGAAGAACGGTGGCAACGGCTCTCCCTGCCCTAGCACCGTGAACCCATGCGATGTGTAGAAGCCTCGCAACCGGTCTGTTTGAAGGTCTGCTGTGGCATTGCCGAACCACACCCGGACGCCACGCCGGCACAGCTTTTCCTCCATGTACATGAGCATCTGCGAACCAATTCCTTGCCCACGAGCCTCTGGCGCAACGCTCATCAGATCGAGTTCACTGTGCCTGTCCAGCACCCCCGAATAGTCGGCCTCCGACTCCAGCGGTACTCCACGCGCCTTCATAAACGTCGAACCAGCGGCGACCTGCGCCCGGCAACTGAGCGCTGCGCCGAGCAGACGCCCGGTCACGTCATCCCGGAATTGCACCACCAAGGGTGCGTACATGCCGTCGAGCGCGGTCATTGGCACTGCGTTGGGATCGATATCGTGGAAGTTGATCAGGAAGAAGTCCAACACGTCCTGACGCATCTCGTCGGTGCCCGCTTCTTGAATCATTCGGCAAAGCTACATGCACCAACCGACAAACTCTCGGGTCATCCATATGCACCCCAGCGTGGCCAAGATGCCGAGATACGAACGCCCATAGCACACTTCGGAACTCGCTGACTGTGCCACACGATGACGGGGAAGTCCCAAACGGCATGGGGTTGACGGTCGGACTGAGTCGTTGGGCGGCGGGCGGGCGCACTCTACGCCGGTGGCGACGGGGTCAAGGCGCGAAGGGCGTGCGCCTTGACGCCCGAGGGCGGCCACCGGCGTAGCTGGAGTGCGCCCACCGCCCAACGACTCACTGTGAGGCCTGGGGTGGGTTGATCGCTCGCCGTCGGCGGGCGGCGACGGACCGATGGATTCGGTTTGTTCGCTCCAATCCTGTTCTCAGCAAAGGAGTTTCCGTGTCGTCCTCCCCTATCCATATCGATGATCCCGGTGATTTCATTGCCGCAATTCCGGTGATGCTCGGCTTTGTTCCTGAACGTTCCCTCATTGTCACGGCGTTGAAGGAATCTGCCTGTGATCCTCCGACGGGTTCGGCAAGTGTGTTCGCGGCCTTGCGATTCGACCTCGATCAGCCCGAAGGGCTCCTCGGAGGTCCCGCTGAACTTCTTGCCGCTGCTGTCATCAGGATCTGCGCTTCCGCTGACTCCACCGAGGTCATGGCGGTCGTAGTCGATGATCGCGTGCCGGTCCCTGTTTCAGGGCAGGGTGGCGGTGGTCGCGGAGCGAACGCCGCACTGATCGACTCTCTAGCAGAGCATCTCGCCGATTCTGGAATAGGTCTGGTCGCGGCTTGGACGACCCCGGCAATCGCGCCGCGTCAGCTGTGGTGGAGCATGCTCGGGCCAGACAACGAGGGACTGATTCCGGATGTCAAGGCTTCGGCCGTTTCGATGGATATGATCGCTGGAGGCAAACCGGTTCTTGCTTCTCGCTCCGATCTTGCTGCCTTGGTCGAACCGGATCAGGAAACGGTGGAACGGGTCGATCGGTTATTGCCTTCGGCTCGGGCCACAGTCCTGCGTCGTTATGCTGCCAGCCGACGCGACGGGGATCCTGATGGCGGCACTCGAGGGAGCTTCAAACGCGTACTCGGGCTTATCGCTGCCGTCGATTCTGGTCGCCTGCCAACTGTTCCCCAAACCGCCGAGCTCGCCGCCATACTGGCCGATCGCCGCGTCCGAGATGGCTTACTCGCCACGGCGCTGAGTAACTACGCACGCGCGGCCGAATCGTTGTGGCTACATCTGACCCGTACGCTGCCAAGCCCTGAACGCGCCGAGGCCGCGGTGCTGCTGGCCTACAGCGCCTATATTCGTCGGCACGGCACTTTGGCCGGTATCGCGATGCAGGCAGCGCTTGATGCCGATCCATACCATCACCTCGCGATCATGCTCGAGGCGGCACTCGAGCTCGGTCTGGAGCCAGAAAGCATGCGGCAACTCGGTCGCTCTGGTGCCAAGATCACACGCAGGCTCGGCATTGAGACCGATCTGCCACCGGACGCCTCGTCGTGAACCGACTGCCAACCGATGAGCAGTGGTTTGAGGCAATCAAAATCCTTAGGCGCACGTGATGGGTTTCGAAGCTATCCGCGACGCGCGAGGTTACTGCGATGCCGGCGACATCGGCTCCGGTGACGCCATCGACTTCGGCCATGCTTATGCGGTCTTGGTCGCATCACACAGGTCACGATCATCGATCGCAGGTGCAATTGGCAAGCCGACCGCGAAATCGGCATCTTTAAACAGCATCGAGCCATCACCTCCGAAGCCGCGCAGGCGTTACGAAAGCGATTCGGCTCCAGCTTAATTCGTGGCGTTCCCTGACAACCGGGCGGGGCCAGTGGGGCGATGGGCTGGCGCACTCTACACCGGCGACCGCGTGGTCAAGCTCCGCTTGACCACGCTCTGGCGCCGCCGGTGTCTTTGAGTGCGCCCACCGCCCCACCCGGCCCGCACTCCCCCGGCCAACTCAGTCGCCCACGCGCACGCGCAGGTTCACTCGCCCACCCAATTCACAGAACCAGCCTGCTTCGGCGACCTCACTCAGCCGACCCGCCAGGCTGCTCGACGAAGGAGGTTCGACATGAATTACCTATTCTCCATTCGCCTTTCGGTGAAACGCAGACTCGATCCGACTCGCACTATCGGCCGCGGCCGCGCAGCCGATAGGCGTCGAGGGAGGCGCAGGTTCCGCCTCGACTGTGGACAGAGTTTTCGTGGAAGCTTCTCACTACACAAGGTGTGGCGATGAACGCCGATATGCGGTGCCGGGCGTGGGCTTTGTTGTCGCGGGCGGCGTGCGGGCCGTGCCGGCCGGTGCAGGAACTGATCGCCAAGTTGGGTGTGGAAGAGGCCGCCGCGGCTGTGGTGGCCGGTGATGTTCCGGTCGCCGTCGATCGCCAAGTTCTTGAGCGAGGCAGCAGCTTTGAGGTCGCGGCACGGGATCTGGACGACCTGTACCGTCTTGGTGGGCGCTTGATCACTCCGGACGATGACGAGTGGCCCGCCGATCGTCTCCTCGCATTCAATGCCGCCTACACAGATCGGGAATTCGTTGCGCCGGTAGCGCTGTGGGCTCGTGGCCCATGCTCGCTACGCACGGCGACCGATCGGGCGGTCGCGGTCATTGGCACTCGGGCGAGCACCGAGTACGGAGACCGCGCCGCACAGCAGATCACCGGCGAGCTGGCTGTCCTCAACTGGGCCATCGTGTCCGGCGCCGCGTTCGGTATCGACAGCATCGCGCATCGTGCGGCGCTGGCTGGAGATGGCCTCACCATCGCGGTGCTGGCGTGCGGGATCGACCGGTCCTACCCCGCCAGCCATCGCCAGCTGCTGGCTCAGATCGCCGAGTCTGGGCTGGTCCTTAGTGAATACCCGCTCGGGACAGCACCTATCCGATACCAGTTCATTGTCCGGAATCGGTTGACCGTCGCCCTCTCCAACGGTGTCGTTGCGGTGGAGTCCGGGCTACGCGGCGGCACGATCAACACCATCGGCTGGGCTAAGCGATTGCGGCGCCCAGCCTTCGCCGTACCAGGGCCGATCACCTCCGCAGCATCGGCTGGCTGCCATCACATGATCCGAGCGGGGCTCGCACAGCTCGTGACGTCGCCCTACGACATCCACTGCGCCCTGCATGAGTCCAAATACATCTGAGGTCAACACCTTCCGCTCCTTCTGCTATCGATCACACCTGCCCAGGAAAGGTCTCGTCATGTCGAATCCCCAGTTTCTCCGTCACGCTGATTTCGCCGACATGGTCGCGCTACTGCAACAGCAGCAAGCGAACAAGGTTGATGTCGTCGCACCGGCCGCGTCGATACGCGCACGTGACGGCATGTTCGAACTGTTCGACGTTCCACCGGTGATCGACGACAACGGCGTCACCGACGTCGCTGGCCTCTACCGGCCGACCTTCGCCGCCGATTCCCAGATCGGCACCAAGCTCAAAATCCCCGTCGGATACCTGCGCTGGCTACGTGAAGAAAAGCGCATGGATCTCTATGACAACAACGTCAACGGCCTGCTCCACGGACCACTCGGCCTCCACGTCGCACCCGATCCGGATGATAAGTCCTATCTGTTGCGGCTGTTCACGTCCGGAAACCCCAACCGGCCTGGAGTGTTGCGCGCGTTGTTGTCGACTCGCTACGGCATCGTCGACAATCTCGACCTGCTCACCGCGGTTATGGACGGTATCCGCCAGGTCGACGTGGATGTGACGATCCGCTCCTGTGACCTGAGCGATTCCTCGATGCGCTGCAAGGTGTACTCCCCGCAGGTCTCGGCACTCGCGCCGCATTTCCTGGCTAACTATCGCAACCCGTTCGACAATCCCGAGCTCGAAGCCGAACGACGCCGTGCGGCCGGTGAGTTGGATCGGTGGCGTCCGATCGCCGCCCGCGACGGCATGGGATATGACCTCGGCAGTGAACCTGTCATCGTGGCCGGGTTCCGGTTCTCCAACTCCGAAACCGGCCATCATGCAATCACATTGAAGCCAGAGTTGGTGGTTCAGGTGTGCGGCAACGGGTTGGCAGTGCCGCTGTTCGCTTACCGCAAGAACCACATCGGCGAAAAGCTCGACACGGGCACCGTGTCCTGGTCTCAGGACACCTACCGCAAAGAGTTGGCCGTCATCACCGCGAAAACCCGCGACAAGGTCAGCGAATGGCTGTCGCCGGAATTTCTCAATGCGCGCGTCGATGAGCTCGAAGAGCAAGCCGGGCGCCCAGTCACACAGCCGGACAAAACGATCGAGGTGCTAGCCAAGAAGTTGGGGTTCACCGAGACCGAACGCACCGGCATCCTGTCCCACTTCATCGCCGCCGGCCAGCTCACAGCAGCCGGAATCGCCAACGCGGTCACCAGCTACAGCCAAACCGTGCCCGACCCCGACCGCGCCGACGCCCTCGACGACCTCGCCCTGCGCGCCATGAGCATGGCCTGAAAACCATTGCAGAACAACAGTTGTCACCCATCAACAACACAGGAGGTAGCACACATGACCGACACCATCACTCGCGAGGAATTTGATCGCCGAGTCCATTTCGGTGACGCCGGAACCGCATCACAACTCGACGACGTCGACATTGCTCGCTGGCGTCAGCAGTATCCGGATTGGAAAGCCAAGTACTGGTCCTACATCCCCGTCAGTGACGAAGGGACCATGTTGCGACTGGAACCGATCAACGTCGCTGCACGCACGAAGGCACGCCGATGAATCACCGGCAGCCGCACCCCGCGCACCAACCTTCGCGAGATCGGCGACGTCCACGACGGCGACCACCAGAGGCGACCATGCCCAGCGCGGCACTGTTGATCGCCGCCAGTTCGCACCGCGGCGTCACCGATCGCGGATCCGAAATACTTTGGCTAGTAAGGGATCTAGCCGCCCTAGGCTGGCATAGCCACTATGCCGAGCACCCGCTGCTGGACACTGCGGCGACTGAATCCGAGCTATCGCACGAAGAGCTGCTCACCGGCCTCGATCGCCATATCCGCCATCGGCTCCCACACGGCCGACGCCGCAACGCGAAAGTGCACACCGAGCCGCTGGCCATGGTCATCGACCGGCTCGTCTCGCTCACCATCACCCGCAGCGTCCTAGCCGTGGCAGGCGATATCGGTAGCGAAAGCCGTGAGCTCGATATCGCCCTGTCAGATCTGGCCCTCGGCTACGACCAGCTCGTCGCCGACCTGCTCGCGGGGCGACGACGACAGCCACGTTTCGCCATCAGCCGCGCCATCTGAATATCCACCTGAGTAGGCACCGGACAGTTCGTAGCTGCCCGGTGCCTACCTATTTCACGATAGGAGCAACCCTCGATGACCACCACCACTGACACACCCGCAACCACCGGTCCAGGCGACGAGACCAACCTTCCAGCTGAGACCACATCGACCGCGCTCAGCATCGTTGCAACATCCAACGGAGCCCAATCCCCATCCGAGTTCGAGGCCGCAATGATGGATCCCAGCGACCTGGTGATCGCCGAGAATGTCCGGCGCACGTTCGACCTCGACGACCATCCGGAGTACACCGCCTCGATCGGTGAGCACGGTGTTCTGTCTCCGATCAGGGCAGACCGTATGCCTGACGGCAGTATCGAAGTGCGCGACGGTCAGTTACGCACCCTCATCGCCGTAGAGATCGGACTGGCGCGGGTGCCCGTGTGGATCAACACCGCAGTCGATCCCCGAACCGCCGAATCCGAGATCACCCGGATCAGCGAGCAGATCACCGTCAACGACCGCCGTATCCCTCTCACAGACGGTGACCGCGCCGCGGGAATCGCCAAGATGCTCGACTTCGGCGCCTCACTCACCCGCGTTGCCCGGGAACTGCAAACCGACCGTGAGGAGGTGAAACTCGCAGGAAGGATCGGCCAGTCCGAAACCGCATGCCGCAGCGTCGACGACGAGCAACTCGACTTCGAGCAAGCTGCGATCCTGGCCGAGTACGACGTCGTAGGCGACACCGATGCGGTGCAACATCTGCTCAACACTCCACACAGCATGTTCGCCTACGAGGCACGACGCATCGCCAACCGGCGCGAAGAACGCCGCGCCCTGCTGCAGACGTCGCTGCCCTACGCCGCGGCCGGGTTCACGATCCTCACCGAGGATCCTGATACCGACGGCACGGACGCAACATTCATTCCGGCCGACAGGTTGTTCACCAGCGACGACCAGCCTGTCGGCCTGGCTCAGATCCAGGCCGAACCCGAACGGTGGGCGGTCTATTGCGACTTGCTCGACGACGTCGCAACCATCGACCGGGAAACCCGCGAACCTGTCGATCCGGAAACCGTGGACTGGACCACCGAGCGCTACCCCGACACCAGCCCAGATGAGGGCTTACGCCATGCACGCGAGGTCGAACGCCGTGACCTGTGGGACGCCATCTACTACCTACCCGTCGATCAACTCGACGCCACCGGTCTGCACGAATCCGTCGTCACTCCAGAATCCAGCGACACGGTCTCTGACGCCGCGGATCCGGCCCAATTCGTCGCACTTGATGCCGTCGACGCTGACGCCGATCCCGAGGCCTTCGAGCGGGCGCGTGTAGCCGAGCAGCAACGTACCGAAGCACGAGCCCGTGCCGCCGAGGAACTGCGCCAACGCCAGCTGGCCGAGGATCGAGCCAACGAGCTCGACAAACTCGGCAAGGCCGCCATGGAGGCACGCCGAGAATTCATCACCAAGCTGGTGTCCCGCAAAAACGAACCGCCGCAACAATCATCGATGTTCGTCCTGCAATCCGTCATCAACGACCCCGGCCTGTTCGACAGCCACGACGCCACGGTCATCGCACTCGACCTGCTCGGCATCAAGGGTTGGCGGCCAGAACTGCTGAGCAGTCTCGAAAATGCTCGACCGCCACGGTGCCGGGTCGTAGTCCTCGCACTCGTCCTCGCTGGGTATGAGCTGCGCACAGGCAAGAAGGCCTGGCGCTACAACGACGTCCGAGTCCAGCGTTATCTGCGGTTCCTCGCCGAGGTCGGACACAACCTCACCCCCATCGAACAAGTCGCCATCGGCGACCTCGACGCCGACACCATCGAAATCTGAGCCCCTTTCACAACGCAGCGGCGCGCGCCATCCGAGCTCGACGGCGCGCGCCGCTTTCTACTGCCAAGGAGGATTCAGTGCCTGCGGCCAACCCTCTGCTTGACGCTGCCCTGCAGGCTGCCGATCGCGGCTGGCATGTCTTCCCGCTGCGCCCTAACGCCAAAACCCCCGCCCTTCGCGGCTCCTGGTTGAGCCACGCCACCACCGATCCCGGTCAGATCCGTGACTGGTGGAGCACTCGCCCCTATCGGAACATTGGCATCGCCACCGGTCGCAGCGGCCTGCTCGTCATCGACATCGACGAACAAGTCGGCACCCCAACGGCTTCGGTCGACGCATCGCAGCTGCTGGCCCCCTTAGCGGCCGTCGCGGGTGATTTCTCGAACCTGCGCACCTTTGCTGTACGGACTCCGTCCGGCGGAGCCCATTTCTACTATCACGCACCATCCACCCCCGAACTGGGCTGCTCGGTTGGTCGCATCGGTCCTCTCATCGACTCACGCGGCCGTGGTGGCTATGTCGTCGGCGCAGGCTCACGAACGAAACTCGGCAACTACAGGATCATCGATTCCCGGCCGGTGGCTGAGCTGCCCTCGACACTTGTCGATTTGCTGGTCCCACCGCCACCGCCCCTGCTCACACCGAATTCGTCGCCTGGGCATCCGAGCGCATACCTCGCGTCGATCGTTGCTGACGAAGCTCGCCGGGTCGCCAATCCTGCACCACATACCCGCAACGTCACGTTGTTTCGCGCGGCCGTTGTCCTGGGCCGACTCATCGCCGCTGGCGAACTCGATGAGCAGCAGGTCCGAGCCACCCTGACCGCCGCCGCTACCAAACACATCGGCGTCGACGGATTTACCCACGACGAACTCGAACGCGCGATCACCAACGGGCTCGCCTACGGCGCACAACGACCACGCCATATCAGCACTCGCTGACCCAACCGCTCTCTCTCCGAAAGGATCCCGCTCATGGGCAAAGGAAACACGCCGAGCCACATCCGCCACTTCGACACCCTCGCCGACGGCTCGATCGGTTGCTGGATGTTCGGGTGCTCCAATCCGGCCACGCGCTGGATCGATATGGAGCGCTGGGGAATCCGACGATGGCTCTCCACCGCCTACTGCGACAGCCACGGCGACGAACAATTATCCGACCTCCACCACACCCACCGTGTCCGCCCAATCCAGCGGCCACCTCACTGATCATCGCAACACTCCGGACAGGCCCCTCACTCGCCTGCCGATCCATCGTGGCGTTCAACGTCCGGTGCCGCCATATACGGCCCGATTGCTTCCGTATGTCGGCGTCGGATCGTCGGGAAGCCATGCCCATAGCCCCGCCGCCAGATCAGCGGCATGAGGTGTTCCGACGCCGCGGTGGGCCGGTCCCTGAGACATGCGACCTGCCTCGATAGCTCGGGCTGACGCAGGAATTCGCCGACGCAAGTCACGCCGCAATAGCGCACGGTCCAATACCGGTCCCATACCAGTGCCTCATTCCGGGCCCCCTGAGCGCCAGGCACTGCGCGAGCTCTTTCCGGTCCGACCCGCCTCTCTACAGATAGGGACCATCGAATGCAACCCGAATCGACACTCGAAGGCCAAGCCGATCACCTGGTCGTCCAATACCTGACCGACGCGGGAATGCAGATCCTCGCTCGGCGTTGGCGCTGCGGCTGCGGCGAAATAAGCCTCATAGCTCGCGATGCCCACATCACCGCCTTTGTGCACGTACGCACTCGGACGAGGAAATCGTTCCAAGTTCCCGCCAACGCGATCACCTTCCGCAAACAGCAGCGATTGCGCCGAACCGCATTGCTGTGGTTGGCCAGGCAACCCGAGCCCTGGCATCGAATCCGGTTCGACCTCGCCTCTGTTGTGCTCGCGCCTGACCAGGAACCCGAGATCGAGTATTTCCAAAGCGTGTTTTGAAGGCGGTGCGCGTAGGTGCCGTCGATCAGCCCCACAGGGGATCAGAGCCTGGCCGGGTGAACCGGCGATGAACCTGCGCCGCAGGCAGCGGGACAAGCCGTCGCTGCGCTCCGGTCGCCTACGGCGATCCCTGCCCCGGCGCAGAACCCCCGCCGACCCTGCGGGCCCGGCCCGCCTCCGATGGCCACGGCCGCAGATCGACAGCCCCTTCGGTCACCAACCGGAGTGGGTGTCGATCTGTTTCCTTTCCGCATTCATCTATCCCGTTAGGAGATCTGTCATGGCCGGAGACCTTTTCGTCACTGTGGTCGGCAACCTCACCGACAATCCCGACCTGCGTGAGACGCCGTCCGGTAAGCCGGTTCTCAACATCACCGTTGCCCAGAACACCCGCTTCTTCGACCGCCGTGGCGGTGAATGGAAGGACGGGGACACGCTGTTCGTGCGGTGCAACATCTGGGACTGGCAGGCCGTGCATGCCGCCAAGAGTCTTCGGCGAGGCATGCGTGTAGTCGTCACCGGGAAGCTCAAGCAGCGCAGCTATGACACTGCCGAGGGCGAAAGGCGTTACGTCACCGAGGTACTCGTCGACGAGATCGCGCCCTCGCTTCGAGGTGCCGTCGCCGAGGTCACCAAAATCGACCACAAGGCGGTCGATCCTCAACCGCCCGCCATGGACCCTGCCGACGAATCCGCTGCCACCGGTGAGGAGCAGTTCGCCGCGGTCGGTGCCAATGAGGAACCACCGTTCTGACACCACCATCGCAGGGTGCGGACTCCGTCGTGTCCGCGCCCTGCCATCAGATTTCGCAGTCGCCGCGGACCCGCAAAGCCGACCGATATGGACCGCGGCCATTTACCCACCTCATTCCAGGAGGTGACCCACCATGACCACCGACACCGCACGCCGTACGTCGGCGCTGAACAAACACTCTGCATTGCCTCCACACGCCTCGACCCGACCGGCACCCGATGAATCGCCTGGTTCGGATCCCGAACTTCCGGTCAACGCTCAGTTCGCGCTCATCGCGCTACTCGAGGACCGCATCCGCGCTCTCGTGTCTGACAACCGCCTTCTACGCGCTCACCTGCGTCAGCTCACTGTCGCGCTCGACGATTCTCTTGACCGCGAATCCGCCCACGCCCTGTGTCCGCACCACGAACGACTCCTGCCGCTACCGGGCGGCTCTCCTCGACCGCTGGCATACCGGTCGGTATCGCGCTGCAATGGATGTACCCAGCCGTGTTCGGCTGCCGCACGATCGGAGGTCTGCTGATGTCCCTGATCTGGCTCGTAGCACTCGTCGCGTTAGTCCTGCTCGTGGTCTGGTGGTTGTTTCCCATGCTCGCCCGCATCCTCGGTGTTCTGATCGCTATCGACGCGTTGCTGGGGATCGTGTTGTTTCCCGACTATGCGCTGCCTGCCCGTCTCCCGTGGCTCGCCGCTGGAGTCTTGCTCTGGCTGGCCGGGAATTGGGCCTGGGCCGCCAAACACGGAGTCTGGGGATCCCGGCTTGCTCGGTCTTTCTTCCAGCTCCCCGGGTTGCGGCACCTGATTCCCCGCTCGGTGCTGATCAACTAGCTGCGGTCGTCCGACCCCGACTCGGGTGGTCCGGCGCTCGTGCCGTGGGCGTCCCGTGTGGGTGCATATCCGCAGTAGTCGTTTCAATTCTGCCGCTTCTACTCCGGTCATCTCCCGCAGTTGCGCCTCGTCCATTCCGCCGGACTTCAGTCGCTGCAGCACCGCGCTCTGCGCCGCTTCCGCTTCGCTCGCAACTGCCTCGTACTGCGCCACCGCACTCGCGATCGCTGCGTCACGGCGCCGCGCTGCGCGCTGTGATCGCCCCGCTTGCTTGCGAAACTCGACCAGGTCCGCCTCCGCGGCCTTCGCGGCGCGCATCTGCGCCTCCAGCATCGCGGCCATCACGCTGCGCGCCCACTTACGCGCCGACACCTCCTGTGCACTCATTCCGCACCTCCTCTACTGCTGTGCGTTCGCGCCGCACTGCGCGCGGCGACGCACGGGCATTACTTCTCGCATTCTTCTTTCTCCATTCCACAATCTCACCAAACTGTTACCTACACAATCTCCACCATTGCTTTCATTCACTTCCCATATGGGTTTTCTTTCCATCAACTGACACACCTCTTGCATCGTGATGCTACTGGCCGGTAATGATCAATTAGGCGCGATGCTTTGCGCCTATCTTCGACATTGTGATGACGATCCATCGACTCCATTCAGGCGATGGCTACCAGTACCTGACAAGCCAGGTGGCCAGCGGCGATCGCCTGCGGGATCGCACACGTGACCTCACCGATTACTACCTAGAGAGTGGCACGCCACCCGGGGTATGGCTTGGCACCGGCGCCGCCCGGTTGGGTGTATCTGGAAATGTCACCGAAGCGCAAATGCATGCCTTGTTCGGTGAAGGATTACATCCACAAGCGAACACGATCATCGCCGCTGAAATCACTGCTGGCAAGACCGCAGCACAAGCAATCGAAGCCGCCAAACTCGGCACCATCTTCTACGAATTCACCAACAAATCTTCACCGATCACCGACATCCTCGAACGCAATATCGACGCCTTCACCGGCCTGCATCAGCGTCGCCCGACCTGGGATGAACGCACGATCCTGCGGACCGTCGCTGCCCGCGAGCACCTCACCACCATCCTCGCTCGCGAACCCGGCCGCACCGAAATCGAAGCCGCTCTGGCACAGGAGAAATCCGGCAGCCGCAAGGCCGTGGCCGGGTTCGATCTGGTTTTCACACCACCGAAGTCGATCTCGATCCTGTGGGGGCTGGGCGACGACGAGCTCCGCGCCGCGATCTGGCGCTGTCATATCGAGGCCGTGCGTGAAGTCCTGGCATGGGCCGAATCTCAGTGCGCGGTGACCCGGCGCGGCCGCAACGGCGTCCGCCAGATCGATGCCCAAGGGTTCGTGGTCGCCGCGTTCGATCACTTCGACAACCGCTGCGGTGACATGAACCTGCACACCCACGCCGTCTTGTCCGGCAAGGTCCTTGGTTCGGATGGCAAGTGGTCTGCCCTCGACGCGCGCCCCTTGTACGGCTCCGCGGTGTCGTTCTCGTCCCGCTACAACGCCACTATCATCGGCAAGGTTCGTCGCCAGATCGGGTTTCGTTTCGAGGAACGCAACCGCGGCCCGGGAAAGCAACCAGTGCTCGAAGTCGTCGGCGTCAGTGACGAGATGATTCGCGAGTTCTCCCGCACCCCCGACATCATCGCTCGCACCGAACAACTCGTCGCCGACTACCGCGCTCGCCACGGCCGCACCCCCAGCACCGTCACCCAATACCGACTCGCCCAACTAGCGACCCTGCAAACCCGCACCGGCAAACCGCTACCGAAAACCCTGCGCAAGATGGTCGCTGAGTGGGACCTGCGCGCCCGCCGATTCCTCGGCGACGGACGCCACGGCACCGCATTCGTGCGCGACATCCTGCACGCCCACAACGAATCTCGCACCCCCAGCACTTGGGATCCCGAGCAGGTTGCCCTCGCGCTCGGGGTCGATCTCGGCGGGCCAGCAGCTCTCACTGAGATCTCACGCCGACGACTCGACGCGGCCATCGATAGCCACCTCACCCGCTACCAATTCGAGACTCCCGCGGCTCGAATCGATGCAGCCAAGACCGTTCGGACTCTCCTCACGCCCAGTCCAGAGCCGACGTTTTTCGATCGGATCGGGACAGCTCACACCGCCATCCGACGCAGGATCTGGGCGCCGGAATCCATTGCAGGTGAAGTCGTTGCGACGGTTGCTCGTCGCCGCGCGACATGGACCGAGTCCAATATCCGCTCTGCGGTCGAGGATCGCCTGGCAATCATCGACTTTCCCACCGACCTCGCCCACCGCGCTGCCGTCGAACAGATCACTACCGCGGTGCGTGACCGCTACAGCATCCAGCTCACTGTTCACCCCGACCCTGTCCCCACAGCCATGGCACGCCGCAACGGCGACAGCATGTTCACCGTCGCCGGCGCCACCCGCTACACCTCCCACGCCGTCTTCGATGCCGAGACACGCCTGCTCGAATCGGCCCGCATGCCCAGCCCCGAAACGATCTCACCTCAACTCGTTGACGATGCAATCGCGCTGATCCACAAGCGCGACCATTTGGTACTCAACCAAGGTCAGTGTGAAATCGCACGCTACTTATGCTGCTGCGCTACACAATTGGCCGTCGCGGTCGGACCCGCAGGCGCCGGCAAAACGACTGCCATGAAAGCCGTCGCCACCGCATGGCGTGCCTCCGGTCGAGAAGTCATCGCGCTCGCGCCCTCCGCCTCCGCGGCGCGAGTCCTATCCGAGGATCTCGGAATCCCCGCCCACACCATCGACCGGGTCCTCACCCAGGCCGCCTACAACGTTCCCACCGGACTCTCCCCCGGTGCGATGATCCTCATCGACGAAGCCTCCATGGCTGCCACCGCCGACTTCGACGCCGTGTGCGCTCTCGCTCACGCATCCGGCGCAATTGTACGTGGAATCGGTGACCCCGAACAACTTCCCGCCGTCGAAGCAGGCGGCATCTTCCGCACCCTCGCCCAAGACACCCACGCACCACAACTCGACCAAGTCATCCGCTTCACCGACCCCGAAGAAGCCGACGCCACCCTCGCCGTCCGCGACGGCGACATCAACAATGCCTGGCAGTTCTACGACGGCCACGCCCGCATCACCCACGGCATGAGCGACCAACTCCGTCGCGCCATCCTCACCGAACATCTCGACGCCACCAGGGCCCGGATCACCTCGATCATGATCGCCGCCACCCTCGACGACGTCAGCGCCCTCAACGCCGCCACCCAAGCAACCCACGCCCTCACCGGCCACATCAACACCGACAAAGGGCGAGTCCTGCTGTCCGACGGGCACACCGGATACGTCGGCGACATCGTCGTCACCCGACTCAACACCCCCCGACTCCGCATCACCGGCGGGATCCGCAACACCACCCACGTCGAAAACGGCGACCTCTGGCGCATCCACAAAATCCACCACGACGGAACAATCACCCTCACCGGCACCAACCACCGCGGCAGCACCCACATCCCCACCGACTACCTCCACCAACACGTCGAACTCGGCTACGCCACCACCGTCCACCGCGCCCAAGGCATCACCGTCCGACACGCCTACGTCCTCCTCAACGCCAGCCTCGGACGCGCACTTGCCTACGTCGGCCTCACCCGCGGATCCGAACTCAACCGCATCTTCCTCGCCACCGACACCCTCATCGACCCCACCGGCGACCAACAACCCGACGACCCCATCGAACCCCAACACATGTTCGCCCGCGTCCTGGCCCGCGAGGACGACAACCTCTCCGCAATCGATGTCATGCGCGCCGAACAAGCAGCCGCCGACCGTCGGACCCGCGCCGCGTACGACCACGCCTACCAACTCCTCGCCGACGCACGCGGCGCCTACCTTCTCGACCGTGCGCTACCAGTTGTTCTCTCCCACACCACCGCACAGTCACCGACCTACCAGCAGCTACTCGACACCATCGCTCTCGCCGACGCACACGGTCTCGACACCTGCGAGCTCGTCGCCTCGATCGCGACCAGCAACTTTCACGACCTCGGTGAATCCCTCGCTACCGCTCGTGACCTCGCCGCCCTTTTGCGCTCCCGCGCCGATACCTGGATCCGCAACCAGCGCCATGTCACACCACCAGCAGTCGCTACAGCCCCGGTTGCGACGCTCACCGATCTGCCATCGCAACCAGCATCCGCACTCGTCGCTGACATGAATATCAACGCCGTCGTCGGTTTGCCGCACCACCGATTCCGCGCACTTCACGACGATCCCTGCACCGATATTGCTCGCCCCCTGCCTGCACGGCACCCTGGAATGGACATTGAACTCGCCAGCCACGCCGCACAACTCCGGCAGCGCATCATCACCGCCGAAACTACGAATCCAACAGCCCAGAGCGCGCTCACAGCTCATATCGCTGAACCGGATCGCCCTCCGCACACGGTGCAGCGCCAACGGCACCGCCGCGTGCCACCCCTGCAGCCGCCCAACCGAATCCGGCGCAGACGCTGATCAGCGCAGCCGGTCTCATCGAACGCAGCGCCAGGTCTTCGCTGCCACCGAACGGAGGGCGGTCTCAATCCGCTGGCAACAGACGGGTGACACGACAGCAGCAGCATGGGCAAATTGACCGAGTGGTCGAGACCGCAAGAGGTGCATGGATATCGGCCAGGTGCGGACCGTTCAGGGCATGAGTGGGGTCACGTTCGCACCATTGGCTCTTGCGGTTGAGGCAGCGGGTCAGGCGACCTCACCGGTCGGCGGATTGTGTCGCTTGCCGCCGCTGTGCACCCCGCTGCCAGTCCTGAGACCACCGACAGCAGTATGAAGCGGAACAAGTTTGTCGCGCTGTCGATCGGCGAACGCCGCGTTTCCGAACGACCGATATGCGGCTGAGAGCGCACTCGTGTCGACTGAAGCCAGTGGAATACGCTAGAACCGCTTGCCGTAGAACGACTTACGCTGATGAACGGATGTTCTGCGCAACAGGCGATCTCGCGGTGCCGTACACGCACCCAGTGGTATGGGAGTGCAACGCATGACGACGATCCACAGGGGTCGGGATGATGCGGGGATGTGCTTGCAGAAGGCGACGCGGGTCGAGGCCCGCGTCGTGCAGCAAGCTCGGATTATCGGCTGGCAGGTTCTATCCGGCAGTCTGGATCGCTGCCCCGGATGGTTGACACCCGACGGAAGTAGAAACGAAGTGCTCCCAATCCACGATGAAAGAGTTATGCGCTATGAATCCATGGGCGCGGAATCCATATGACGGGCGTCATTCGTCGCCCGGTTGGTCGTGCTGCGGAAGCGATCGGGATTGGCGGCGCGACAGGTTGGGTCCGGTAGCGAGGTCACAACGCTATGAATATAGCTCGGAATACGAGCGAAAACTGAGGAGCCCGGCCATGCCCGACCCCAAACACGTTCCACCTGAACCGGCTGAGCGTTCAACTGTCCGTTTCTCGGTCCAGCATTCCGATCAGCACCCATGGGAGGACACCCGGCGCATCTACACATTCGTCGCGATCCGAATTAACCATCAATGGTACACGTCCAGGGTCGAAAACAGGATCGACTTCGACGGAGAACACCACACCCGATGGGGTGTGCCTCCGCTCGCCGACTGGGCCGAGATCGCCGAAGCCGCGCACGGGCCGATTGAGGTTGCGAGTGGGTGGGCGACAATCGGTGTTGGAAAGGGTAATCACACCCACGAAGTGTGATCAGATAGCGCTGCCGCCCATCCGCTACCCGGTCGGGTAGCTTGCTGCCCTCGGGTCCCCAGCCCACACCGTCCTCATCGGCTATTACTAATGGCCTCGGGACAACCCACACACTGGGCGGACCACCGCACATGCAACATAATCGGCAAGCGAACGTTTTGCACCGCAGCCGATCTCGTCGCGCAGTCTCTGCGGCCGATGCGGACGTTTCGCGAAACGCGGGCCCCGCGCGGATTCAGCAGCACGATGATCGGTACCTCCGCTTCCGGTGGTTGAACTACGGTCACTCGGCGATGGATCCCGATCTGGGGAGTCGCGATTGGAGTGTCAAGCCCGGCTAATCCTGAATGCTGAGTACCGACAGCGGCCGGTCGCAACTTGGTGCAACCAATTGCTGGTTGCACCAAGGCGACCCAACTACTTGGACAGAGCTTCTAGTTGACGCTGAATTCGATCAGTGTCGTTCTGGGCCTTGTCCCTTCGACTGCGAATTCCGTCGATGATGTCCGCTGGCGCCTTGGCCAGGAAACTGTCGTTGCCTAGTTTCTTCGAGGTGTTCTCCAGCTCTTTCTGTGCTGCCGCGAAGTCTTTCTCCAGACGGCGGCGTTCGGCGTCGACGTCGATGGCTTGCGAAAGGTCGAGACTGACTCGAGCCTGGCCGATCGGCAATGTCGCTGTCGGGCTGAACTCGTCGGTGACGGGTTCGAGTCGCAGCAGTTGCCGGATCGCGGACTCGTGAGCCAATAATGCCGGAGTCAGCTCGAGGCGGGCTGGCACGGGCTGGCTGGTTCGTACGCCCTGTTCCGAACGGAACCGGCGGACCTCGGTCACGAGGTGTTGCAGCTCGGCGATCTCGGCTTCTGCACCCAAGTCGCGGTAGCCGGTGTCGGTCGGCCATGACGCGATCACGACCGATTCCTCACCGGTGAGTGTGGTCCAGAGTTTGTCGGTCACGAACGGGATGATCGGGTGCAGGAGTCGCAGCAGGACGTCGAGGATGTGACCGAGAACGCGTCGGGATGCGTCGGCGGCGTCACCGCCTGCCGCATAGGTGGCTTTGGACAGCTCGACGTACCAGTCGAAGGCTTCGTCCCACGCAAAGTGATAGAGCGCATCGGTCAACTTAGCGAACTCATAGTCCTCGAAAAGGCTGTCGGCTTCGGCCACAACGGTATTCAGTCGCGACAGGATCCACCGGTCGACAGCTGACAGTTCGGCATGGGACGGTAGCGGGCCAGTGGTGGTGGCACCATTGAGCAACGCAAAGCGCGTGGCGTTCCAGACCTTGGTTGTGAAGTTGCGGGCGCCTTCTACCGATTCCTCGGCGATAGGTGCATCGGTGCCGGGGTTGGCGGCGCGGGCGAGGGCGAAGCGCAAGGCGTCGGTGCCGTAGGTGTCCATCCATTCGATCGGATCGACCACGTTGCCAAAGGACTTGCTCATCTTCTTGCCGTGCTTGTCGCGGACCATGCCGTGCAGAGCAATCACCGCGAAGGGTGGTTCGCCAGTTGCGTAGAGCCCGAACATCATCATTCGGGCGATCCAGAAGAACAACAGATCGTATCCGGTGAACAGCACCGAGTTCGGATAGAACTTGGCCAGGCTATCGGTCTGCTCGGGCCAGCCCATTGTGGAGAATGGCCACAGGCCCGAGGAGAACCAGGTGTCGAGTACGTCGGGGTCCTGGACGTAATCCTCGGGTGCGGTCTCGTCGGGGCCGATGCAGATCACCTCGCCCCCGGGGCCGTACCAGATCGGGATGCGGTGGCCCCACCACAGCTGCCGGGAGATGTTCCAGTCGCGCAGGTTGTCGACCCAGTCGAAGTAGCGGCCGGCCAACTCGGGTGGATGGATGCTGACTCGACCGTCGCGCACCGCGTCACCCGCGGCCTTGGCCAACGGTGCCACTTTGACCCACCACTGCATCGACAGGCGTGGCTCGATGACGGTGCCGCAACGTGAGCAGTGCCCGACCGCGTGCACGTACGGTCGTTTCTCGGCAACGATGCGCCCTTCGGCGCGCAGGGCAGCGACTACAGTGCTGCGGGCTTCGAGCCGGTCGAGCCCTTGGAATGGGCCGGGAACGGTGATGCTCGCTCGTTCGTCCATAACCGTGAGGGAGGGCAGGTTGTGGCGTTGGCCGATCTCGAAGTCGTTGGGGTCGTGGGCCGGTGTCACTTTTACTGCGCCGCTGCCGAATTCGGGGTCGACGTGTTCGTCGGCGACCACGGGAATGCGGCGGCCGGTCAGTGGCAGTTCGATCTCGCGGCCGACGAGGTGGCGATAGCGGTCGTCGTCGGGGTGCACCGCAACTGCGGTGTCGCCGAGCATGGTTTCGGCACGGGTGGTGGCGACCACGATCGAATCCTCACCATCGCCGTAGCGGATCGAGACCAGCTCGCCGTCGAGATCGTTGTGGTCGACTTCGATGTCGGAGATCGCGGTGGTACAGCGCGGGCACCAGTTGATGATGCGTTCGGCGCGGTAGATCAGCTCGTCGTTGTAGAGGCGTTGGAAGATCGTCTGTACCGCGCGGGAAAGACCCTCGTCCATGGTGAAACGTTCACGGTCCCAGTCCACGCCGTCACCGAGGCGCCGCATCTGATCCGAGATTGCGCCACCGGACTGGGCTTTCCACTGCCATACGCGTTGCTCGAACGCTTCGCGCCCGAGGTCATGGCGTGAGAGTCCTTCCTTGGCCAGTTCGCGTTCGACGACGTTCTGGGTCGCGATGCCTGCGTGGTCCATGCCTGGCTGCCACAAGGTTTCGAAGCCTTGCATGCGCTTGCGGCGAGTGATGGCGTCGATCTGAGTGTGTTCGTAGGCATGGCCCATGTGCAGGCGGCCGGTGACGTTCGGGGGCGGGATGACCACGGTGTAGGCGGGCTTGTTGCTGGTGGCATCGGCTCTGAAGTACCCCCTGTCTACCCACCGTACGTACAGCTCGCCTTCGAGTTCTACCGGTACGAAAGTCGTCGGCAGGGTCGTCGGGTCGTTGCTGTTTCGGGGGTGGGTTTCGGTCACAGTCGCACAGCATATTGCCTGCGCATCGCCGGTCTTGGCAGTACCGGAGGATGGTCTGAATCGGGGCCGGTTGCTTATGGGATTCCGAGCGAATCAGAGCGGCTGGTCAGGGTGGCGCGGCGCTGGCGGGCCAGTGTGAGCGCCTGGTCGAGATCGGCGGCTGCCATGTGCAGAAGGTCGGTCAGCCGGTCCGGTTTGCTGCCGTACACGAATGCTGCGAGCTCACTGGCGGATTGGGCGTCGCCGAGCAGTGTGCGGAAATAGTCCAGGTTCTTCTCCACCACGAGCTGTGTCATTTCCAGCTCACTGACTTGCGAGGTGGACAGGCGGGAGAAGCGGTTGTGGACCCGGTATTCATGGAATGGTCCTGCCAGGCAGGCGATCTCGTTCGCGTCACCAGCTCGGTGGCGGGTCGCCATGAGATCGATGGCGAATGCCCAGTCTTGCCATTTTTGGATGCGGCGGTCGTACCCGCCTGCGGCGAGGGCATCGGCGCGTCGGTACACGATCGGCATCGGCGTGTGATGCTTGCGTACCAGCAGTTCTTCTCGGCACGGATAGGCCGAGATCGTCAGCCCGTCGAAGCCTTCGAACATGCGCGAGTAGGTGTGGACAAACGCAACCTGCGGGCGCGAGGCCAGTATCTGGACGGCGGGTTCGAGGTAGCCTCCTGTTTCGAGTAGCTGCTCGTCGGTGGCCAGGCGGTCGTCACAGTCCAACGGCAGGATGTATTCGAAGTGCGCGGCGTCCAACCCTGCGTTGCGAGCGGCCTGTGCACCGCGGTTGCATGGAAGACGAACGATGCGGACGCCTGCGTGTGTGCTGGAGTTCTCGATGGCTGCCAAGGTGACGGGGTCGGTGCTGCCATCGTCCACCACAATCACCTCGAAGGGAACGGAAAGTGGTTGTTGGACAACTGATTCGACGGCTTCCGCGATGAGGTCACCGCTGTTGTGGCAGGGCAACAGGACGCTGATTCCGCGGTTCTGGCTCATCGGAGCGCTCCCGTGCCGGTATGACGGTAGGCGCAGACGGTGATTCTGTTTGCCTCGAAGTAGTTTCGAGCCGTTTCGGTGTCGCGTTCGGCGTGTGGACTCAATGTCGTGTGAATGGCCCATCCGCTATAGAGGCGTTCGATGAGGTCTCTGAAACCTGCTGCGGTGTAGGCGGCTTCACCGTCGATCATCACGCCATGGCCGCGGCGGTCGGTACGCGTGATGTCGGTGAACACCTCCAGGAAGTGTCCGGCAGCCGCAGGCGCTCGTTGGATGCAGCGAGTGAGTAGCTCGCGGACTTGGTCCTGACGCAAGTAATGAAGCACGTCTTTAGCGATCACCAATCCGAAATTGCCTATTACGGAGCAGCTCTCGACTCGCTGCTCGACAACGTCGATGTGCTTCAACCAGTCCGGGTTGGCACTCAGCCTGGAGCGGAAGATCCGTGCGGGCACCTGGTCAACCGCGACAACGGTAAAGCCGCTGCGCGCCAGGGCAAGGCTGTATGTACCCATCCCGTACCCGAGCTCGAGCGCGGTCCTCGGAGCGTCGGCGCTGATGCCATGGAGGAATCCCGCGAACCGGTCCGAGACCGGTGCGCACAGCCGTTCGGCGGTCTGGGTGCCCTCGGCCAGGGCCTTGCGGTAGAACTCGCTGACGTCGTGTTGGGTCCGCACGATGCACATGTGCTGCTCCTAGAATCCGTCGATCTCGACCGTCTGGCCGGGGATGCGTAGCGACAGGGCCAGCGCTTCGGTGATGCGCATCGGCAGGAAGTGTTGCTGCAGACGGCTTCGAGTTTCGGTGCCGCGCAACCAGTTCTGCATGAGTGCACGGTTGCTGTCGGAGTGGAACAGTCCGTCGAAGGTTTCGCGAGAGACGTACTCATCGTCGGTCAGCAGCGAGGCGTTGGCCCGAGTCAGGATTTCCGCGACCGCTCCGATCTTGTCGGCGTCCGGCCCGCGAGGAACGTCGTAACAGGTGGCGTGCACCGAGTACAACGTTGACAGTTGTGCCTCCAGATCGACGCTGGAAGTGCGGCCGTTCTTGTTGTAGACGCCATCCGGGAAACTCGACCAGTTCCGGATCGAGGGAGTGGTCTGCTCGAACGACAGAGTTCCCAGGGTGATGGTGTCGTCGGACTCTGCGTCGGCCAGCCGGAACGTCGAGGTTATGTCGGTTTCGCCGTAGCGGCGTGGCTCGCGTGCGAGCACGGCACAGCGCGAGTCACCGCCGAGGCGTTTCGTGGCCGGCCGAGATACGCGCTGCCACTGATCGGCGGGGTAGGCGCCGAAGGAACACACCTGCAACCGCAGGTGCCGGTCGCGGAACAGCAGTTTGTTCAGCGACAACACCTGGGCAGCGAGGTCGACGTAGTGGTAGCTGCCGTGCATGAGCATCCCGTACCCGTAGCGGTACGGGTGATCGTCACGGGTGACGAACTCGTGCTCCAGGTTCCAGACACCACCGGCGGCACGTAGGTGAAACGAGGTCAGCGGAGACTTCCACGCCAGCATCCGTTCACGCAGGGACCGAATGATCCTGTCGTTGTAGATGCTGTGGTAGCGGCTCAATGTCATGACCGAGTGATTGGCCTTGCGGTGGCTCGCGGTCGCGATCAACTCGGCCATGGTCGTGGAAATCAGCGAGGGCTCGAATATGTCGCCGATCATCGGAGCCAGGACAGGTTTCTCGACCAGCGAGTCCACGCCCTCTTCCACGCAGCGCCGCAGATATTGCTCATGCGAGCCGACTTCGGTGGCGATGTATGCCTTCATCGGCAGGCCGGGCACCCGCATGAACCGCAGCGCCGACTGGGCTGTCTCCAGCGCTCGCTCGGCATCGCCTCGGTCCGAGGCCACAAACAGCTTCATCCGCGGCTGCGGATCGACACCGACGAGCCGAGCCTCGATGACCTCGCGCTCGGACTCCAGATCCACGAGCGACCACGAGTCGAGATGGCCGTCCGCGATCGCTGCCCGGATGACCGGCATGTACTTGTTGGCGACGATCTCATCGAAGCCGACGACGACCAATTGGTGGATCCCCACGAAGTTCTCCATCCTGAATGCCACAGCGCCGGTCAACCCAGATCATGGGTGCCGAGTCGAGTGGCAGGTGAAAGCCGTTGCAGTGCTACTTGTTTCGAAGATGCAACGGCGAATCGGTAGTTCAACGGTCGCAGGTGGGGAGCCGGTCGGGAAGAACCGTCAGGGGTACGGCAAGGGTGCTGCAGAGGTACGCTTCTCGCACAAATCGGAAGCGGGGGTGAGTTCCGCGATGGTTGTTCAACTGAGCTGGACCGGCCTTGAAGTGCGAGCGCTACGTAATGCCCTACGCGAAACGCGGCCAGGCTTCTGCGAGATCACCGGAGTGCATTTCGAAGCACTCCGCAAATGGGAGCGCCGCGGCGCGACGGTGACGCTGCGCGCCAGCAATGCCGCGATCATGGACACCACCCTGGCGCGAGCAACCGACGATCAACGAGACCGGTTTCGCCTTCGCTGCGCTGAACTGCGTCAACCGGACGACCACGCCGAGGAAGCGAGCTCAACGCCTAAGCTCGATATCGACGATCCTGATCGCCCCTCCGCACCGTGCGGTCCGTACGCCATGGAGATCAACGACATGAACCGCCGCGAGCTGCTGAGACTATTGAGCATCTCCAGCGCTGCGCTGGCGTCGCCACCTCTGGACTGGGACCGAATCCTCGCCGCGGCCGATGGTTTCAGCCGCATCGACGCAGCGACAGCCAACGAGTACGCGAGCATCAACCACACACTGTGGGCCAGCTATTCGCGAGCGGTTACCAAAGCCGAGACCTTCCCCGCTGTTCGCGAGCACCTCGACGCTGTACTCGACGGATTGCTCCGAGCTCGCGATGACTCTGTGAGGCGATCGATGTGCGCCCTCACTGGTGAGGTCCTGCAGCTCGCTGGCGAGATTCTGCTCGACAACGCCGACTACGGCACGGCATCGCACTGCTACACACTCGCCGCCGCGTTCAGCAAGGACGCAGGCGCGATGGATCTATGGGCCTGTGCGATGACCCGTCACGCCTACATCAACCTCTTCGACCGCCAGTTCAGCGCGGCGATCCCGCTGCTCGAGTCAGCGAGCCAACTCGCACATCGGGGCGACCCCAGTATGACTACCCGGTACTGGGTTGATGCGGTACTAGCCCAGGCTCTCGCCGGCCTTGGAGATGCCGACGGATGTCGACGCGCAAGCGATTCCGCGCGAGCCGCACTCGACATGACGGGCGCACCGCATATCGGCTGGCTGCGCTTCGATGGATCGCGTCTAGATGAAGAGTTAGGCGCCTGCTATGTGCAACTCGGACGTCCAGAGCAGGCCGAGCCAATATTGCTTTCCGTTCTCGATCGTCCCCTGTCAACCCGACGCAGAGCAGGAGTCCTCATAGACCTTGCCGCCGCCGGTGCAATGCGCCAAGACCCGATCCAGCTCGTCACGTATGGAAACGCCGCGCTCGACGCCGCACGTCGAACACATTCCGGGTATCTCGGGCGCCGGCTCGAACTCCTGCGACGGCACCTCGAACCGATCCAAGATGATCGGCACGTACGTCATCTCAGCAAACAGATCGCGGGCCTACAACTCCGCTGAACACTCCAAGGAGATACGTTGCAAGACATCGACCGCGGGCACATCTTCCGTACCGCCTGGATCGCTGGCGTCACCGAGCACTATCCCGGGGAGCCGAAGCCGGGCTACATCGCGCCCTGGGAACAGATGCCAGAGTGGGAGCAGACCAGCGCCATCGCGGTCTACAAGCAGGTCGCCGCATTCATAGAGGCCACCGACGGGGCCGTCAAGAAACTTACCCGCGAGCAACGCGGACGATTCGTCGCCCTCTGCTGGATCGGGCAGATCTACAAGCACTTTCCCGACCCGAAACCTTCCTACGTCGCGGACTGGGATCAGCTCCCGGCCTGGCAGCAACAGGTCGACGCCGACATCTTCGACGCAATCGAAGACTCACTCGCAACTAAGAGCTAGCCACCGTTGGGGATATCGACAATGGTGCCGCCCATCCGCAGCCGGTATGCCGGTAGTCTTCGGCAAGTACGGCCGGATACTGAGCCAACGATACGTTCGAAGTTTCCTGGCGTTGCCGCAATTGGGAGCTGATGGTCACTCGGCGATCAGCCGCTGAATGACCTCGGCGGGAGGTAGTTCCCACTGGTCCTTGTCGGATGCGAAGAGCTGGTAGAGCTTTGCGGTCGCGTCGGCGTAGTCGGTGGGCAGGCCCGCCTCCGCGAGACTGATTGCGAACTCGTTGATCTCGGGAATCCACCGCCAGGCACGAGCCGCCATCCCGGAGAGGGCGTCTCGATCAGCGAGAAAATCGTTCCCGGTGCGGACCGCTTCAGCGACAAGGGCGTCGGCGACCCCGTGTTGGTCGGCAAGTCCGTGGGCGATGGCGGCGAGCATTCGTGCAGGCCGTTGGTAGGAGATAAGCGCCATCTTGAGTGCGCTTGCTGCCCAGGGGCTTTCGCCGAGCTCCTCGACTTCCAGTCCGGCCTCGGTAAGTATTTCGCGAACAACGGAGCGAGGTACGTTTGGCCCTGCGAGGAAGATTTTCGCAGTCGGTGCGTCACGTGGAGGCGGACCAGAGATCGCCGCGTCGATCACAGTGGCACCGGCTTCGGATAGGAAGCCTGCTATGTGCTGCATCTGTTGCGGGCTAACCGCATTGGCGTCGACGAAGATTCCGGAGTACTGGTGCTCGCCGACGCTCTCGGCGACATCGATCGCGGCCGCGGACGGGCAGACTGAGATGACGATATCCGCACGCGAAAGCAACTCTGCCAGATCATCGACCGCAGTCAGCTCGGCTTCGGTGGCGCGCTTTCGGGTTGTGGCGCTCCGATTCCCGGGGTGCCACAACACCGTGTTCCCGGCAGTTGCTAGGCGCGCGCCGATCGCAGAGCCCATGTTGCCGGGGTGGAGCAAACCGATGATCATGACGAACTCCCGGCGCCCAGTGCGCGAGTACTCGTTACCGGAGAGTCGACGATAAGGTCACGCATGCTCGTGGCGAGGGCCGATGTCTGGAAGTACGGACGTTCGAGCTGGGTACGGAACTGTAAAAGTCTGCGTCCGACGCTTTCGACCCGACGTTGCCCGCCTGTCCTGAGCACCTCCCGGATTTGCTCGGCTGCGCCGTCAAGGTCGCGTCTGGCCAGTCGAGCAACGGCGAGATCTAGTCGGGCCAGTGACATTTCGCCGAGTCGGCGTTCCTCGAGCGGGTCGGCGGTGTAGAGCTGCAGAGATTCTTCCGCGAGGTGTTCGGCTTTCGCGTAGTGGGCGTCGCCGCCGAGCCACAGGTGAGCGCTCGCAGCGGAATACGCCTGCTTGGCTATCGGGAACGCCATCATCCCTCCCGGATCGTCATGACCAGCAACTCGTTCCCGTGCCCACTCCGCCTTAGCGAGCGCGGCCTCGGTACCTCTGACGTCGTGGAGACGGGCGCGGGCGCGGGCTTCGATCGAGGCGAGCCGAACACGGGCGGTGCCGGTTTCGGGCACAAACCCCCACCCCTGCTCTGCCATGTCCGCGGCCACGTCGTAATTGTCGTCCCAGTAAGCGATCAGCGCTTGGAGGCCACGCACCCACGCGCGCAAAGCATTATGTTCGGCAAGCTCTCCGCACAGGAAGGCCGTGCGGGCTTGCGTCTTGGCTGCATCAAGATTGCCGAGGTCGAAACAGGCGTTGGCCTGCACCGCGCACAACGTCCCAGCGATCGCGTAGAGCTCACGTGTCCGGCCTGGTGGCTGACGGCCTTCGAGAAGCCGAAAGAGTCGGTTGGTGAGCGAACGGAGCTCGACGAACAGCGGGTAGATCGGCCTGTTCGGATACACCTTCACGATGCGGCGCAGGTCTTCCTCGAACTGCTCAAGTGTGTGTGGACCGACGTTGCTCTGTTCGGCGTATTCGCCGAATGCCGCGGACTCGGCTGCGGCCATATTCGTCACCTCTTCGATCTCATCCTGCGATACCGGTCCCACCCGCCGGAGGGTGCTGGCCGAGTGCTGCTGAGGGAGAGGATGCGAGCTTTGAATCGACGCCGTCTCGTCGAGCATTGGCGGTCCGAAGAGTGCCTCGGCGCTGACGTTGAACTCCGCGAACATCTTCTCCAGCACGCGGCAGGAGATCGGATGCGGCAGCGTAACCAGTTCGCCGTTGATCCACCTTCGTGCTTGTCCCCATGAGACCTCGATTTTCTCACGCTTCGGAGACATCAGGGCGAGCTCAGCGGCCGTTTGATTGAACGCGCGCACGAACTCGGTGGTCGAAAGCCTTCTCCTCTTGACCAGTTGCTCGAGACGCGTACGGGCTGTCTGATCGTCCACCTCGAACCCCTCTCCGTGATCGGCCATGGTGGGTACACCTTCGATTTCAGGCTACGGACATGCAGGAATTCCGGGGTATCAGGCGGAGCAGATGTGGACCAAAAGCTGACCAAACAATCATCTCGCGACCGACGCCACTGAATAAGGATCAGACCCCATCGTTGCAGGCAAACCGGGCGAGGAGGGCGTCGATGAACAACACAACATGGTCTATGGCCTGTCCGACAGTGCAACCAGCAGCCGCAACTGAGTGGCACTGCAAGAAATACCGAGATGGTCTAGTCCATCCCGACGATCAGTTCAGTTCTGTCGTGTTGCCAATCTTCGTCGCCGATTGCGCTTCGAATCGCCTCGTCGTCGCTAGCCAATCAACAGGCACCGAGAAGGCGCAAGCGCAGTCGATCGGATCTAGGTCGGCACACCTACTTCCAGCCCAAGAGCCAGGCCGTCACCCGAACGAGGTGCAGTGATGTTCGAACGGTGCCACAGCCCTCATGAGGTCGCCTACGTCTACGCCCGTCACGGGTATCCGGTCGAGCTGGCGTGCGGGCGGGCGTCCATTCTCACCAGCTCCAAGCTCGGTGCGGTGGTGATGGTGTCGTCGCTTGGCCGCTCGGTTCGCGAGTTGCTCGGCGATGCTGTGCCGGTCCCGATCATCAGCCACCCGAAGCATCGGCAATGGATCTTTCTGGCCGGTCCCGAACGGGCACGACGTCTTGGTCCACAAGCGCTGATCGAGTTGCAGCGACATGACGTCCGGGTGCTCAACGCCGGTTGCCGTCTGTGGCTGCCGATGTCGGACTCCCGAACAGGGTGGTACTGGGCTTCACCGCCTCTGGGCGGTATGAGCTCGGTGCCGTCACGCACATCGGTGTTCCAGGCAGTCCGGGCTGCGCTCGACAGTCGGACTGTCGCGCACGCTGAACGGTGCTGACCACATGGGTGCCGCGCCGCGTCGTCTCTTGCTCATGGTGGAGCGGTTGATGGTTCAGCCAGTGTTGTCATTCCCCTCCGATGACGCGTTGATCCTGGCGATCCGCGGCCACCGCACCGACAACCACCAGCTGTGTCAGCTCGCCAGCGAACTCGGCCAGCTGCATTGGCGGCTCGCGACCGACCCCCCGGACACTGAAACTTCTTTAGAGAGAACCGAGCTCATGCTCAAGATCGATGTGTGGGTGGCGGTGCGGCTGCCGGTCCCACATCGGACGGCAACGCTGCACACCGAGACCATCGGTTCGATCATCGACCGGTTCGCTCAAGCTGTGACGCACGCCTACCACCTGCTGATGACCCTCGACCCAACCGATGAACGAGTGCACGCAGCCTGGTATCGGGTGGCCGAGCTGGCCGACGGATACACCGACCTCACCACCGAAGTGATTCGGCGTGCTCGACGCCTTCCTGCACCGGGAGATCGCAGCTGATGGCTATCGCGCTTCCATGCAAGGACGCGGTCTTGGCCGCCTGCAGGGGCTTCCCGCCGATCGAAGACGTCGTGCTGTTGGACGCGGCTGGCGAGCTCGCCGCGCTGCACCAAACGCGCGAGCACACGCCGCTGTGCGCACTCGAGGAGATCGACTGGCATCGCGTTCGGTTGATGTGCGACATCGACCTGTGGGTGCCGTTGGTGACGCCCATACCGTTCCCGTCTGCCCGAGTACATACCCACACGATGGGCCAAGTCATCGACCGGCTCGCACAGGCCACCGTCCAAACCTATATCGCACTCGCTGCTGCGCCGGATGGCTTGTTCTACGACGCGTCCGTGCAGCTCAGCGAGCTCGGCGACGCATACCAAGATCTGGTCGACGAGCTCGAACAGGGAACTCGCCGCCTTCCGGACGCCATTCCGTGGTGACCAGCCCTGCTGCGCAACACATCCCATAGCCGAGAACATCCGTGGATAGGAGTGCTCGACCCTCGACAAGTCCGACGACGAGCCGCACGGCGCTATGCCGCGGTTTCGCCACCGGCACCGTCGACGAGCCAGCTGTGTCGGACACCGATACCAGCACCGCCGAGTTCGACGTGGAGGCGCGAATCAAGAGTCGTGTGCGGCCGCGCCTTCACTGCGCGCACAACAGCTCGGCTCAATTAGCTCTATTGAGGCCGCTTCGTATCCGCCCGCGAACTCGTATGGCCACTCCATTTCGGACATTCGAGACGAGATCGGCGGCGACTAATTCGGTATTCTTTGAATTCGGAGTTAGCATTTACTCAAATAGTCGCGACTACCCACAGGATGTTCGCATGGCAAAGCAGGTTACTGTCACTCTGATCGATGACTTCGACGGCAAGTCCAAGGCGAGTGAAACAGTTGAATTCTCGATCGATGGCAGGGTCTATGAGATCGACCTGTCCACTACTAACGCGGGCAAGCTTCGTGGGGCGCTCGATCCCTGGATCGAAAAGGCTCGCAAGACCGGTCGAGCCAAGAGGAACAGCTTCGGGAAAGCTGCGCCGTCGGCGGTCGACCGTGAACAATCAGTGGCGATACGGCAGTGGGCCAGGAAGCACGGACACAACGTGTCCACCCGCGGTCGAATCCCAGCCGATGTAGTCGCGGCGTACAACAAGGCGAGCTAAAGCCGTAATAGGCCCAGGTGCTCGCTGACGGGTCCAGTCAAATCCGTCGGCCTCGGCTCGCGGTCGCTGCCATCCCTCGGTTGCGAAGTTGCTGTCGTCGTCGAGCTGCTGGGTCGTTGGATAGCTCGGGTACTGCATTCCGAGGAGCGGTTGGCGTCGCCATCGCGGATTCTTTATTGCGTCGCTCTGGATCGGGCGACGATGCGGCGTTGGGCGCGTGGGTGCTTTTTACTGTCGCGCCATCGTCCTCGGAGCGCCCCGTATTGAGTCGCTGCAGGAATTGGTCTCGATACCGGGCGTTGTTCGCGGTGCCGTCTGGTGGGTGCGCCTGTGCCTTGCCCATGGCGTCACTGTTGATGACTCTGCTGTTGAACACCCCTTTGATCGTGAGGGGTTCCAGTGTTCCGGCGATGACTACGTCGCCGGCCAAGCCCTGGTGGCAGTCCACGCACAAGTCGTCGCGAAGCTGTCTCCAGTCACCGCATTGGGCGCATTCGCCGTTGAGTTCATCTGATTCGGTTGTAGCGGTTGGTCTTACAGCCACGTCCGGATTGTGCTGTCTGACCCACGTCTCCGTGACTTCCCTCGTCAGGTGGTCTCCGTAGCGCCACTCCTGTCGGAACAGATCCGGTGTGTGGCTGTCGAAGTTGGCGGCGATGGTGTCGAGGCGGGCCTGGATCGCTTGGTGTCGACTGTGTCCGCGTGGGAGCTCGGGGATGCCTGGACGTCCTTCGTCGCGGCAGTATCCGCACAGGCCGTCGTCGCCGTGGCCTGTGGTGATCTGGCCGGTCCAGCGGTCGATGCAGGCGCGTTCGAGTCGACATGACACGCACAGTGGTTCGGTGACCGTGACGGCGGCGTCGCGGTCGTAGTCGCGGCGATCAACGATCAGTTCGGGGCGGGGTGTCCCTTCCTCTACGCGTTCCTCGGCGGTGAGTTGGTCTTCGTAGGCATCCACGCGGGTAGCCGCCGCACTGCCGGTGCGTTGGCGCGGGTCGGTGCGTTTGGCTGGATCGACCCGGTGCGCAACGCGTCCCGGTGGTCGCGATGGTAGGTCAGGCCGTCTTGTCGCGGCGGGTTGAATCTCGGGAATGTATTGGTGTTGATCAGTTTTCGGTACGCATGCCTCGATCAGTGCGCGGTGTTGTTCGTTGTCTCGCCAGAGTTTGCGGAGTTTGGTGATCGCGACGTCGTGGGTCTTGTAGCGCAGGGTGTTGGCGATCTCGCCGATCATGGCCCAGGTGACATCGTCGAAGCGGGCTTGGGTTCGGCGGAGTTGTTGTTTGGCGGCTCGGATATCGCGTGCGTCTATCAGGGCTCGGATGGCCTGGATCGCGTCGCTGGCCGCTGCCGCGGGGGCGGCTTCGCGGTTGTGTGGTTGCGCCATAATGTGACCTCCTCGACGCCGCGTGGGTGATTAGAAGTCACAGATGACGACGATGAAGGCGGGATCGGTTGGGCTGACGCATCATTCGTTCGCGGCGCTTGCTTGCCGCCTCGCGTGCCGAGTCGGCCGGCGATTGTGGCGTGGCTGCGCTTGTACCGATCCCGGCCTGATGGGTTCCGCTGTGGCGGCGGGAATTGTCACCCGCCACGGTCGGTGTGGGTGAAGAGTCTCGCTCCCCCGATGGGGCGGATTCGTTGACGTTCGAGCGCTTTCCGGATGTCCTCAACTGCACAGGTGATCCGGACCGGATCGCGGCGCGGATTGTTGTGCTGGTCGTCAAGTTGTTGTCGAGTTCGCGCAGTGTCTGGTCGAACTCCCGCAGCCTGGTCGCCGCCTCGGCGGGAACAGCAGCGACTGGCTGCCCGCTGTGGGCGGGAGGTGTTGCGGCAGCGTAGTTTTCCAGGGCGCTGAGCAGTTCTTCGCAGGTGGCGTATCGGCCGATCCGATGCATCTCCCCGACGTGTTCACCGCCAGGTTGACTCCACCGCAGTTCCTCCCCGTACCAAGGTTCGAGGGATTCGCCAGGGCTGCGTCCGGCACGAATGGTCCGGGTCGAGTCATCGGTGAGGCTGTAGTGGGCGTCGATGCCGTGCCAGGTGATCTGCTCGCGGGCGCGTTCGGCGTGGTTGGTGATTTGGTCGAGCCAGCTGGCTTGCGGCGTCGTGTGGTCTCTGGTGGTCTCGCGTGCGGTGCGGTCGATGTTCGCCAAGGTTTCTACGGCGTCCTGGATGCCGATATTGCGGGCGAAGTCGAGGGTTTGGTCTCGTAGATCGTCGGCGCAGAGTTTGTGCTCGAACCGTCGTGCCTCCGCTGTGGGATGGTTGGCTGCGGTCATGGCGGCCTGATAGTCGTCGCAGAGGATGTCGTAGTGCAGTTCGTCGACGAACTCTTTCCCGTCGCGTTGGCGGGCGCCACCGAGTACGGCAGTGAGGCGGTCGAGTTCGGTGATCACGTCTGTCGCGGGGATCGTGGTGGCGGTAGTCAGTAGGCGTCGTTTCCCGCTGATCAGGTCATGGGCTGCGATCGTGAGGTCCACCGTTGTATCGGCGTCGCCGCTCGCGCGCTCGCGAGCCCATTCCCGGGCCCTCCACCAGCTGGTGTGGGTGGTGAGGTCGGTGGTCGGGCCGTTGGTGTAGGTGGTGATGTAGGTCAGCGAGCTGGTGTGTGGGGTGCCGACTGCGTCAGTGGAGCCGGAGGTCAGCCTGTCGGCTTGCAGTAGGCTGTCGCGTTCGAGTCTGGCGGCTTCGGTGTGGCCGCGTTCGAGGTCATCGAAGATGTGGTTGAGTAATCCGCTGGCTGATGGGGGGTCGTTTGCCCAGTTCTCGACCGCGGTGTCGAGGTATCGCCATTGCAATGCCCAGGTCGCGGGGCCGGTTAGCCAGAGCTGTTCCAGTTGGGACGCTTCGGTATTCGATGCGTTGTATTCGGTGGCGGAGTCGGTGCTGATCGCGCGTTGGCGTAGTCGGTAGAGGTGGTCGTATGCGGTCCGCATCGCGGGTTCGTCGAAGTCGTAACTTTGGCCTGGGGCCTCCTTGTTGTCCATGACATGCCTCCTCAGTGGTCTCGAGATGCTGCCGAGTGCTGTCTCCTGTCGGTCGCGTCAATTTCGGGGGTTGGTTCAAAGCCATTCACCGCCAACGGGAGTCGGTCCCATCGACGTTGGGGTCGCTGGTGGGCGTGACGGTGTCGCGGTCGTGTAGGTCTGCCGCGACGTATTCGGCGATGCCAGCGTTTGTTGGTTGTGGTCGTCGGATGTAGCGGCAGGACTCGGGTTGGCATCCGGAGAAGTCCGAGATCTTGGTGAGCCGTTCGATGGTGGGCCACAGCCATTGCGAATGCCAGGCGGTCATGTCTTCGCGTGGCAGCTCGGCGGTGTCGGTGTCGCGCCAGTAGGCGGCGGTGTGTGCGGCCATCAACGCGGTCAATTCCTCGCGCACACCGTCATGCTGGAACCAGCACCCAGGAACCCTGGAGCCGAGCTGATAGGTTTCCCGCAGCCAGTCGACCCAGTCGATCAGTTCCTCCCACAGCGCTGCGGCGTCGCTGCGATCTAGGTGCCGCCAGCTGTAGCGGCCTGGGTAGTACTGCGGTGCAGCTGGTTTGGCCTCAGTCGACGATCCTCGGCCGTGTTCGGTGTTCATGGCGGGCCTCCAGATTCGTCGGCCAGGCGTAGATGTGTGGGAACGACACCGCTGGAGACGACCTGGTCGAACAGTGCGGTGGAGGTGAGGGCTTGTTCGCGCCAGCGAGGGACCTCCCACACGCTGGGTAGCCGCAGCAGGCACGCGGGTGCGTTGCGGTACAGCAGCAGTCCTTGGTCGCTGGGGAGTTCGCGGATTTCATCGGCACGCAGGACGGTGTCGTCGTGGAGCTGGTAGCTGCGCCCGCCTTGATGCAGGCTGGCTTCCCAGCTGCGGCGTTCTCCGATGAGCCGCGAGATCGAGGCCAGTTCGTCGGTGCCGCGCAGCCCGGGCAGGATCAGCATGGCGGGTGCGGACTGGGCGAGGACTCGGCCTCCTTCTGTGCCCCACCGTAATTCGTTCTGGTCTTGGTTGTGGGCGAAGGCCCACACGCAGATGCCCTTGCCGCCGGAGTCGGTCATGATCTGGGGCAGGTCAGGGATCGGGGCGACGTTGTTGGTTTCGTCGAGTACCAGCCGGACCGGTGGATCCAGCCGTTTGCCTGGCATTCGTTGGGAGGCGCGGTCGGCCACGTGATGGACCTCGGCGGCCAGCGCGGCGACGAAGGGTGCCATGGATCGGCTGCTGCCCCGCGACACCAGGTAGAGGGTGTTCGCGCCGGAGAGCACGAACCGTTCGACATCGAAGGATTCGGACAGCTCGATGTCGATGGCGGCCAGGAGTTTCGGGGATGCCAGTGGTTCCAGCAGTCGTGAGGCGGCGGCCATGACGTCGTCGGTGGATTCGCTGCCCGATGCGAGGATCTGGTCGAGTTCGCTGGCCCAGTCCGGCAGGGTCTGGCTCAGGATGTCGACCGGGGTGCGGTTGGTGCGCGCTGAGATCCATACCCGGACGTCGCGGATCGAGTAGTTCGCAACTGCTGCGGCGTGCAGGCAGCAGCGCAGCATCGTGGATGCCTTCTGCTCGAAGTAGGCACCGTTGCGGGTGCCTTCGAGCGGCATCGCGCGTGCTGCTGCGTCCGCGCGGCGGATCGCGGTGTCGGGGTCGGTGCAGCCGGCCAGGAATGACCAGCGCAGCCCGGCGGGCCAGCCGGTCAAGCCTTCCGGGTCGAAGACCGCCACGTGGCCTCGACGTGCCCGCTGGGTGATCGTTGCGGCCAGGAGGTCGGCTTTGGTGGTGGTGACGAGAGCGAATCCTGGTGCGTCACAGACGCGTTGGTAAGCCACACGCCAGGTCTTGCCAGCGCCAGTGGGCCCGTGCACGATCACACCGTCACGGTGCTGAAGGTAAACATGCTCACTCGGCCGGTCAGCGAGAGCGCCTACGTCGATCACCTCCAGCGACGGCGAAGACGTGCTTTCGTGGGTGCAACGCCATGGGCGGCTTCTCATCGGCCCCACCTCCGTCGAACTGTCCGCGACAGGACCGGAAACTCGTGCCTGGCTTTACGTGTCGCTGAACGACGGTCCAAGCCAAGACGATTCAGGTCGGCTGCGGTCGCTAATCCAGGGCGGTGTCGGTGCCGCCATCGCTGGTCCAGTTCGTCGGTCACCATCAGAATCCCCGCGCACCACAGCGTGGCAACCGCTCCGATGCACATCCAGGTCAGCCACGCGGGCCCCGGCCGCGGATCGCCCGGCCACACGGCGGCTGGGTCTGCCGGATGGCGCAATAACTGCAGCAGGGTCGCGAGCATTCTCTGCGGCGCGACGATTCCGAGGCCGTGCCCGGCCAGCAGTGCCGACAGAGCGCCGCCGCCGAACACTCCCGCCGTGATCGTGGTGCTCGCGTAGCAGGCCAACGCAATCCCGGCCGGTAGCACCGGTTCGCTGCGAATAGGATTCGGTACTCGTCGCCCGCCTGTCACGACAGCACCTCGCCCTGAACGCGGTTCTCGGGTGGCCCGGTGATGGCTGCGTCGGTGTCGGTGAGTGCGATCTCGTGTGGAGAGCGAATGTGGGTGAGTAGGAATGGGTCGCGGGTACCGATTTTGACCAGGCATTGCCCTCGCCCCAGTCGCATCAGTGTGTCTTCGGTACCGGCGGGCAGTCGGTAGAGCCGCACGGTTTCGGTGGCGTCGTCAGCGCGTGCCTGTCCGAACAGCACCACGATGCTGGCCTCGCTCATCAACGCCCGCGCCGGTGAATCCGCGGGCTGGTCTGCGGGATGATGGAACGCCGCTACCGTTGAGAGTCCCAGTCCGCGTGAGAGTTTGACGTTGCCGCGGAAGATTTCGCCGGTGGAGCCGGCGGCAACGTGCCAACCTTCCTCCACGACGAGGATGGTCTGCTGGTAATGCGAGGATCTTGACGCGAGCTTGTTGGCCAGCCAGGTGTTGGCCGCGGTCATGACCACGCGCAGCGAGGGTCCTTCGGTCGGCAGGGCACTGAGATCGAAGTGCACTAAAGGGTGGCTGTCGAGTGCTACTCGCACCGCCGGGCTGGTGGGGGCATCGACCAAGCCACTCAGGTCACGGTCGGCCAGTCGCAGCAATGCCAGTCCTGGCTCGACGCCCCATTCGAGGGCGCGCTCGGCCCATCGCGGGCCGAAACCGCTTCCGTCGCTTGGATCAGGGTTCAACAGACGCAGCGCGAGGTCGCGGATCACCGGGTCTCGCCCGGTCGTGCGCGCGTGACTGTTCACCATCGACAGCGCGGCACCGACGGCAGCTTTTTCCTTTTCATCCAGCTCGCGTGCCATGGCGTCGGTGAGGACCGCGATGACCAGAGATTCTTGCCCGGCCGGAACAACACCGTCGATGCCGCCCGTGTGGTCACCACGGGTGCTGATGGCGGGGTCGAGCAAGTTGAGACAGGCACCACTGCCGCCGACACGGAACCGGATGCTCTGAGCACCGAGCGCCTCGGCGAGTGGACTGTATTCGCCAACGCCTGCTTGAGGCTTCTTGTCGAGGATGACGACTTGGCGGTTGGCGACTAATTGCCGTAGGACACAGACGGTTTTGATCCATGAGCTTTTGCCTCGGCCGATGTCACCGATCACCACGACATTGATTCCACTGGTTTCGCTGCCATAGGCGGCGAAAGCGTCGACGATTTCGAGCTCTTGAGAGATGGTGTTGAGTCCAGCGAGTACGCCTTGTTGGCGAGAGCGGCGCCGGTTGGTGGCCAGGTTCCAGGCTTCTGCTTGCCGCGTCGTGGTCCACGCACCTTCCAAGCGCGGCTCATACCACCCGTACCGGTCCAGCCACCGACGACGCTTAGGCGCCGGGATTCGCAGCGGTTGCGCCGAGGTCTCCCCCGTTCGGCTGGCAGGCGGGGCGGCCGGTCGATCCGCCCGTGACCTGTAGCGACCGAAACCGCTGCTGAGCCAACGTGACTGGATGCTGTTATGTCTCGCCGAAGTGGGCGTTGTGTGTGGTCGTGGCATGGGTGTTGGCCTCCTCATCGGGTATAGGGGGTGGCGGCTAAACCGCGCGCGAGTGGCAGGGTCGCGAACATTGCGACGTCGTGATCGCCTCGTGCCCAGTCGATTTCGGCGATGACGGATTCGTTCGCCGCTTCGGTGACGCGCAGGCAGGCGCGGTCGAGATCATCGGCGTCGCGACCGGTGACCGCGATAATGGCGGCGTAGATGGCGCCGTGTTGCCCCGAACCAGGTACCAGGTCGTTACGGCGCCGGTCCGAGGCGCTGGCCAGGACTTGGGTCGAGCCGTCGTCGAGTTTTCCGCGTTTGGCCTCTTTGGCTTTGCGGGCTTGGTCGGAGGTGAAGTCGCCGCGTGCGGCGGCGCGGGCACGGTGAGCGGGCACGAAATCCAGCCGGACGCTGACGGTGCGAATGGTCGGTGCCGGGGCCGTGTCGTCATCACCGGGGTCGGCTTCCACACCGGTCAGCAACGGCGCCAACCACAACGGCCCCAACGGGACAGCTGCGATGCTGCGCGGGCGGATATAGCCGACTCTGGTCTGCCAGCGGCCGCCGGCACCGATCGCGACGCTGTCGCGGCCGCCGATATAGCTGGGCCAGCAGCTGGCCCACGTCGCGTCGCGATGGCGGTCGATTTTGAAGCTGGGGTCGAGAAAGGCCCGAATGACCGCGCAGGCTCGGCGCTCACCGAGGACATCAACTCTTCCCATCCCGGCGAGTGCGAGAAGTCTTGTGGCGCGCTCGGTTTCGTCGCGGACCAGTTGTGCGATGGCGGCTAGGGTGTTGGCGTGTTTGGTTCGAGCCAGCCGGGTAGTCTCGGCCATGAACGCTTCGGTTTGCGGAATCCGCAGCACCACAAAGGATCTGTGTTCCTCCGCCAGCGGTGAGGCCAGGTCGATCAGCGCTCCGTAGGATTCGACCGCCGGAGCCAGTCGGGCGTCGGTCAAGCAGGCGACGCGCGCATCGGCCCATTGGATGTGTGGGGTCATGTCGTGGGGGACGCTGCGATGCAGTAACTGGATGCCGCGAATGTGGGAGCTGCTGCGTGCCAACTGGGCCAAGAACATGCCAAACGCCGTTGATGATGCCGCGTAGGCGGCGTCGCCCCGCAACCCGTCGGCGACGCCGTCGACCGCCAGAGTGACCGAATATGTCGGGCGCTCACCGGGATTGGCATGGCGCAGGATGAACATGTCGTCCAACCCTGTTCCAGCCACCTGCAGAGGTGCGGTGTTGCCCAATGGCGGTGGCAGCGCCCAGCCCGGGTCGCGGTCCGGGTCGCCGTAGCAGGGGTCACCCTGATGGCGGTAGATGTGCTCACCTCGCCGTCGGCGGGCCCATACCCGCATCGTGTGGGCGTGGCGGGCTGCCCAGGAGGGTTTGTCGCGCCATTCCATCGTGGCGGCGAACACCGCTGCCATCACGATGATCGCCGCACCGATGGCCCACGGTTGCCCGCCGCCGAGCACGTAGATCGCCACTGCCGCACCGATGGTCGCGGCCCAGGTGATCAGGACCGGCCGCGGCAGGCCCAGCCAAGAGCGGCGGGCGATTTCTCCGCCCAGGATCGAGGTCCGTGTCTCGGTGTTCATTGCGAGTCCGATTCCGCGTCGCCGGGTGCCGCTTCGGCGACCGAGCGGGCCTTGCTCAAGGCACCACTCGCGGCCTGGGCAGCGACGGGCGCGGCGACCATCCCTGCAGCAAGCACACCAGAGCCCACCCGTTTGGTCGTTGACGTCGCTGCGCGTGCGGCCTCGCCGATCCCACGCTCTCGCCCCACACTGCCACCGGTGTTACGGGCCAAGGTCTGTCCGAATCGGGACTCGGTTGCCGAGCGGCCATCACTGCTGTCGGCGGTGCGCCACTGCGGATCATGATTCCCGCGTGCCTCGCCTCCTGCCTCTGCGTCACCGGCGCTCTGGGCGCGCATCCCCCCGCTGCGGCCGCCGACGCCGCGGCTGCTCCACCACATTGCGGTTCCGGCTCCGCCGACTGCCCCGGCCAGCAGTGAACTGGACTGGCCGAATCCTGCTGCGTCCGAGCGGGACGGCAGCAGCGGCGCGTATCGCAGCAGCGACCACGGCGCCAGACCAGCGACCGCGAAAGCGACCACCACCAGGCACAGTTGGCCCAGAGTACCCAGTTTCTCCTGCCCGGTCGTGTCGGTCAGGCCTGCGTCGATAACGCCGGTCAACGTGGCAAGCAGCAGAAACAGCAGGGGTTTGGAGGCGACGATGGCGATGAACACCAGCACCGGTCGCAACGCCTTCTTGCGCCATTGCGGGTGCACCCACATGCCGAACCCGATTCCGGCTGCCACCGCCAGGCACGGCAGTGCGACTTGGTGCATCAGCAATCCCGCGAAAACCGACAGCGCACACACGATCAGCAGCAGGAACAACAACAGCCCCACCAGGACACCCCCGGCGAGGTCGGTCGCGGTGAGCTCACCAGTGAACTGCTTGAGGTGATTGATCATCTCACCCATGTCCGGCCCCGCTGTACGGGCGATTGCCTCTGACGCGAGGTTGGCGGCCTCGACCAGCATGGCCGCGATCATGGGTGCGAACAGCATCAGCAACACCCCGGCAGGCAGATAGCCGAACAGATCTGCCGCAATGGTCTTCACCGTTTCCGCGCGAGATGCCGCCCGCCACAACGCCATCAGCGTCATCACTCCCATCACCATCACCCCGATTCCCGTGCTGAGCCCATACCAGCGCAGGAACCACGCTGCGCCGGGATCGAATCCGCCAGTCGCCGCCAACCCATCCAGCACCCGGGCACTCAACTCAGCTGCGCTGTCTTTCGAAGAGTTGGCCCAGTCATCGATCACCGACTGCGGATCGGCAACGAACCTGGCTACTTTCGTCGTGGCGTCCCACAGCCAGGAAAAAGCTTTCGTGAACGCCGCGCCTGCTGACTGACCGGCCGCACCGAACATCGCTTTGCCGAGACGGTCGCCGAAGGAGGTGTTTCGGTCCAGCCACTGCGCGGCCCCGACGAACAGCCTTCCTACCGCGCGGTTCCAGTCCAAGCAGCGCACCAGGTCACCCGTGGCAGTGTCAGCGTGCGTGCAATCGGCGAAAAACGCGTGAGCACAGTAGGTCTGGTGAATGCTGCACGGGTCGGTCCATGCCTGGCCTGGCACTGCCGCGAAGTCCTCACCGGTTGTCTTGGTGATCTCACGCATCGATTGCCGGTCGGGGGTGCTTGCCCAGTCCAGGCCCCATGCGTTCCAGGCTGGCTTTGTCCAGCGCTTCACATCTTCCGCGCAGGCCGGCGTGGGCAGATGAAAATTGGCGTCACCGGCTGGAAACACCTTGGGAAGCAGTTCTTTCGGTGGTTCGATCCCCTGCTCAACCTTGCGTGCCGCGTCCGCATCCGCGCCCCCAAGTAGTGCCTTCTTCTGCTCGGCGCTGGCCGACCAGTACAGCAGCCGGTCCTCGACGTTCATCACCTCGTTGACGTAGCGGCCGATATCGCCGCCACGGTTCGCACAGGCTCCGGAAAACCATGGTGCGGTGCGGAACTCATCGCTTCCGCCCACGAACTGCCGCAGCTCGGCGGGAAAGCCATTCGGCAACGATTTCGCGCCCGGTTGTCCCGCAGGCTGCGCACCTGCGGTGGCGCTACCAATGACTACGCCTATCACTGAGGCGCATACAACGGTGGCGAGCATGGTTATTACACGGTGTCGCTTCATCGCTTCCCCCACCTAGTTGACGTAGACGGTGTAGTAGCCGGATTGAAGCGGCCTGCCCAGCGGGGAATCGATGCCCGGTGCGACGACTTCCTCCGGGGTCGGCCCGACCTGTCCGGCGGCGTCTTTGGCCTTCCAGTCCCCGTGTTCCCACACCAGCTCAACGGTGTGGGTCGCCCATGCGGTCACGACTGAGATCGGCGCGCCTTCTGCGATCGCCGTTCGCGACACCGCGACGGTCCACACCACCACTCGCGCAGCCGACTGCGTGAAAGCGGTGACGCTCACTGCCGCCGGAACGAGATTGACCACATCCGCACTGGCAATGCGATCCCGCCCGATGCGCATCGAGCTTCGCAGGTGAGGTCCCGGATCACGTGCGAGCAATGCCGCCTGCACCGCGTCCATCGTGATTCGACCCTGCCCGGCTTGGGTCAAGGCCTGCACAGTATTGACTGCGGCGGTCGCCGCGCCCTCGACGTCTCGCGTGTATCCGATCGGCACACCGTCGCGTACGCCGGTCGGTCCGTGCGCAACCCGTACCTTCACCGCGGATCCTTGCTCCGTCGATCCACCTCCACCGCACGAACCAACGATCACCAGTCCGGCCAGGCTCACCGACAACGCAACACCTCCACCAAGGAGCAGCCATCTCATTGTTCTCGTCGGCCGTTCGCGACCGGCTTGTCCACCGCCCGCGCCCGATCGCGCTCGAACCTCAACATTGCCTATCGATTCAGGTGAGATCTCAGCGAAACCTGCTTTCTTCCATTGCATTTGGCGCACCTCCCGTCCAGGTCACCCCCAAGATCGATCATGGAGTCGACAAGATTTGGCTCACTTCCTATCCCCCGACGACAAACAAAATGGTCGCCACGAGTGGTGAAGCGGCCGCAACGAGGCCCACCGAGATCAGGGCGTCCTGAAGCTCTTCCGACCCTTCGGATAGATCGTTGGCGTATCCGCGGCTCTTTGCTCGCTTGACCTTGAACGCGCCCACGATCACTCGTACAGAGGCGCCGATGATGACCAACGCCCATACGAACGCGACTATTCGTTTCCACGTCGCGTCAAGGGCGCCGCCGAACAACCCGAAGTCTGGGCTGACCCCGTTCAGTGGATTTTGGATTCCCTGAGCCGATGCCTCCGGCACTCCCGCTAAAACGAGCGCTAACCCGATCGTTAGGCCAACCACAACATTGCTACGACTGAACTTCGTTAGCCGTTGTGGCGCAATATTTTTACCGACCATCGCAATCCACCTCCTGCCTGAAGCCATCAACCGTCGATCGACGGATCGGTGCGCCGGGCTACCAATCAAGGCCGTTGCCGTCGCTGCGGTCGGCCCACTCCGGCGCCTGGTAACGACTCCCCCGCGATCCCGTACCTTGGTGCAGCGCATAGGCCAGCAGCCGCGAATGCGTCGACGAGTCAGGCCCATCCCCGAGTCGCCGCGAGTCAGGAACAAACTCTGTCTCGATCGGTGCGTGTTGTGCTGCGAGGGTTTCCGCGACTGTGTCGGCGATCGCCGCTGCAACTTGCGCCCACGCCCCCAGCGACGGTCGGCTCAGCCGCGATACCACGATCCGCTCGCCGCCAGCCAACGTCGGGTCATGTGGAACACGCAAGACTCGCCCGATACCCGATCCTTCGAGAGCCTCGATGACTTCAGTTCGACCGATGTCACCGCTGTCGGCAAGCACAATGACCGCGCGGGTGGCTAGGGCCTCATGTCCGCTGTCGGCAATGCCATCAAGCAGCCGTAGCGCGGCCACGACCACATCGCGGCGGCACACCACCGGCACCACGAGCTGCGTACTGTTCTCGATCATCCAACGAAATGCGGGTGCTCGTTCGTTGTCACCAGTGTCGACAAGGATCATCGAACGATGCCGCCGCAGCACCGCCATGATCGCCGCACATTCATCGCGACCCACATTCACACTGCCACCGGGGGTTTGGTCCGAGGCCAGCACCTCGTCCAAGCTTGGTTGTCGCTGTAGCATTCGCCCGAGCGCCGAGGCGTCTCCGTTGGTTGAGCACAGCTCGCGCGCGTGCGCAAGAACGTCCCACACGGTTTCTGGTCCGCTGCATGCCGCTGCGCGAGCAGCTAGAGTGCCACACGCTTCATTGGCGTCCCACGCCACCACTTGACCGCCGCGGAAGCGTCCGAACAACGCCGACAACACCACCGTCACCGGGGTCACTCCAGACCCGCCCTTGCCATTGGCCACCGTAATCACCGGTGTCCCAGGCAGCGGTTGCCTAATCCGTTCCACCGCACGCCGATACGCCACCTCCGGGCCAGATCGGCGAGGCTTCAATCGCAAACCGACTGCGTTCGCCTTGCCGCGCCATCCCCACTGAGCCGGATCGGTTTCCGCCCCTGGTGCCGGACGCAGCAACATCGACAGCCGGATCTCTCGTGCCGCCGCGACATCGAGTACTGACGGCGGAGTCGCCGAAAGATTCGCTTCTCCAACTCCGTACGGATCGTTCGCCGCCCCCGATGCTCCTTCGACGCTTTGAGGCGGCGACTCCTCGTTGTCGAGCTCGGTCCTCGGAGCGGACGGCGGACGGAGGCGCTGCCGCCGCAGATCTACTGGCCGCTCAGCGGTGTATTCCATCTCGGTAGTCGCATCCTCGACGCCTGGGACGTTGCTGTTGTCCATAACCACCTCCTTCAAGTGATGATCGATGGGGACCGCACGCCCCTGTTGCCCGTCGTTGCCGGAATGTCCACCAGCGATCACCTCGCTTTCTGCCGTGCTCAGCTCGGTGCTGCAGCCGTTAGCCCCTTACCGCCAGGTGCTCTGCCAACCGCGGCATACTGGGCGGCCATGCGTGGAATGGCTTTCACATAGCTCTGGGTCTCGGCGTTCTGGCACACGCCGCCTTGACGCAGGGTGCCCTCGGGTCCGCAGTTGTACATGCTGAGCCACAGCTCGGTCAGGTCACCGCGCAACGTGCCTTCTGCCAGGCCAGCTTTCGCGATTTCTACCAATGAGCACGCGTACGCTGCCTGCGACATCACCGCATCTGCCACCGAGTAGATATCGGTTTGCCCGTCACCGTCACCGTCGACTCCGTGGCGCGCCCACGTATCTGGCATGAACTGCGCTGGGCCCAGAGCACCCGCCGGTGACCGCGCGAACTTCTGAAATCCTGACTCCTGCTTCAACTCTGCGGCCAACAACGGTGCAGTCACTTCCGGACACGTGCCCGCCGCCTTACGAATCCACATGTCGTACTCTTCGGGCACGGACCCGGCCTGCAGCGAATTCCCAACTCCAGCGCTGTGCTCCGGCGCGCACACCCGGGACCGAATGTCGGGCCCCGCAACCCATCGCGAGCGCGAAGTCCTCTTCAGCGTCGCCACTTCATCGTCGGCCACCGATCGCATCGCTGGCGCCGCCGCGTATTTTGTTCCCTCATCGAGCCATGGCGCCGGGTCGATTTGCTGCCCGCCGGTCAAGCGTCCGCCGGGCACGACTTCGAAATGTAGATGTGGACCGCTGGATTCACCGTCGTCGCCGACAGCACCGATAGGCTGTCCGGCGCTTACCTCATCACCTTCCTTGACGAAGATTCCCCCGGATCTCATGTGCCCGTAGACCGTTGACAACGGCGCACCGCCATAAGCGGTGTCAATGACGATCCAGTGCCCGAACCCGTCAGCCCTGCCTGCCGCCACGACTCGGCCGCTCGTGGCGGCAAAGATGGGCGTACCCAGCTCCGCCGCGAAGTCGACGCCGCGGTGCATCCCGCCCTCGCGCATCCCGAACGGCGATGACACTGTGTAGCTACCCGGCGTCAGCGGCATCACCACACCCCCGGTCGCTACCCGCTGGTGAGTGCGCGGGACATTCGGCAGACAATTCGGCGCCACGGGCTGCCGATCTCCTGCCCCCAGCAGCAACACGACAACGCCCATCATCGCCACACCACCCAAACCGATCACAGCGATCATCGGAGCCGCCATCACACCACTCCGGTGACATTGCGGATGCGCGCGGCGAACCAATCGGTAAGCCAGTCAACGGCGTTGCGCTGTCCGTCGACGAGGTAGTGCTGATAGTCCTGATGGACACCGGAAGTAAAGAAGTCCGCCGCGGTGAGCCCTTCCGATACCAACTGCGCCAGCGCAGCACCACCCTGCCCAGTCGCACCGTCAACAAATGTGCGAGCTACCTCGCTCACATCCCCAGCACCAACTCCCACGGCGCCGTTAGTCTTTCCGCCCGTCCCTGAGAGGGCGTTTACCGCCACAGTTGCGAATCCGAGCATCGTCGGGACCATCCCGACCACCCTGGTCCCTATCGCTACCAAGTCACCGCCGTCAGCGATCGCCTCCGCAATGCCCCACAGGTCCTCCTGCAACTGTCCGACCTGTCGCGCCAACGCAACGATGTTTAGATTGTCTAGTAACCCGACCAGCACCGACGCAGCCTGCGCCGCGCCTGTGGTGTCCGGGATCATCGCAACCAGCTGCGACACCGTCCGCAGATCGACGCCCTCAGCCATCACCATTAGAGGCCTGAATAGAGCGTTCAGCTCGCCGAACAGCGCGTGCAGCCTCTTCACCTTCGCCGGCACTTCATTGGCCTCGGTGATCGCGGCGATGATCTGCGAGACCGTCTCCACGATCACAGGTACGTTCTTCGCGAAGGCCAAACCATGTGTGGCTACATTGCTCACCTGATCGACTACGACCGCTGGCTTGAGAATGCCCAACGCCCGGGATGCTTGAGACAACGGATCCGGCGTGGACGAGGCCATCGGATTAATCAACGGCGCAGTCGCCGACGCCAGCCGGCGCGAATCGCCCGTCTCCTCGCCGCTGTTCAGCGCGCCGTCAGCGCTGTCGCTTAGAGCGGACAACGATTGCATCGCAGCTGGTATGTCCGAGTGCGACAGTCCCTCGACGACATCGCCAGCGAGCCGTTCGGGTGAGCCCGGAGCGCCGTTCGCCAGCGCGGCCACCGCCCCGGGGTTCGCCTTCACCCATGACGCCAGCTCACCAAGCGGTCCTAATGCTGCCTCCGCGTCGCGGACTGCGGCAGGCAGGCCTCTCGCGTCGGCCTGTCCTTGTCCGGCCGACGCGATGACCTTTTCGATCGCTGACCGCACACTGGAAAAGTCGACGCGGCTGACGTCCGAGACCAGCGACTCGACCGTCCCTGCACCTGAGCCAGGCTCTTGGCTGATGCCAGTCGCATTTCCGATTGGCTGCGACAGGAATCTCCCCAACCCGGCCAGGATCGGGTTGTTCGAAGTGTTTGTGGCGCAGTATTTATCCTGCTGCGCGCATATTTCGGCCGTAACCGCGGACAGAGCGCAGAACCCACCTGGGCGTGGGCCCGCGATACCTTCACCCTCGACCTGTGGACCGATGAGCTTCCCGCCGCTTGTTCCGTGACGCGGGTCGGCGATCAGTCCGACCGCCAGTACACGATCCGCACCGATCGGAGCGCCGGAGCAGCCGATCGACGCAGCAAGGTCACCCATCGCATCAGCGCCCTGCGAATAGCCGGCCAACACGAACTTCGTTGCACCACAGCGCTGTCCGAAATCCTCGACGACCCGACCGGCTGCGGCTACCCCGGTAGCCTTGCTGTTCCCGTACGCCATCCCATCGAATGCCGCGGCCGCATACGCCGGGAACCGAAAGGCGAACCTGCCACCGAACTGCTCTGATAGACGTGTAGCCACCGATCCCAGGAGCCCGACTGGCCGGGTTTCATCCGCTCGTGCATTCGTTTCCCAAGTACCGGGTAGAAACACACCGACCACCGCGGGGCAATCCGCGCCGTTCGATCCTCCACCAAGCCAAGGACTTCCGCCGGCCACGCCACTGCACGTCAGTACCCCCGTGACCCATAAAGGGGTCACGATTCCAGCCGTCAGTGCCCGGATCGCAAGAGCTCGTCCTCCCAAAAGCTCACCTGCCGCCATCACGAGGCATCTCGACTGGTCGATCGCTTCTGCTGCGCCACCCAGGCATCGACGGCCGAAGCTTCCAACTTCAGCGGCGAATTCTTCGCGAGTCCCGATTTCCAAGCCCGCGAATACAATTCATGCCCGACGACACGCAGATGACGGATCCGATCGGGGCTATCTCCCGTGCGAGCACTGATTTCCCGGATCCGCAAAACCCGCTCACCCGGAACACTGTTCGAACCTGCCGGACCATCGCTCATTCAACCACCTCCGCCGATGTAGCTCGCAAGCCATCTCGAGCCTTTGAACTACCGCCATACCGAATAGGCACAGACATCTCGCTGATCACGCTCGAAGCGCCTATCCCTCAATTGGATTTGCGGCTCGATGCTGTCGCAACCCACAATCGCGCGACCGCATCCCTTCACCTTGCAGTCGACGACGTTCATGAACCAATCGCCGCATACGTCGGTCTTCATCGACCTTCACGTCGTACAGCCGTTCCAGGCGCTCACTAAGTCCCGTATCCCGTAAGACAACCGGGCGCCGCCGATCGCATTGAGCCAGTGGCTCATCCGCGTCCGCGGTAACTATATCCATGAGCGCAGCACGTTGTAACGAGAGATGGTTCATAGCGACCCCCTCTTCTGCCCAGCCTGACGAGAATCGAAACTTCCTGTGTTGGAAGTGGATTGGCCTCAAAGCCGAGCGCAGAGTGTGCCATACCGGCCGATAGCGCTCGCCGCGTACACGTCTACGAAACCACGACGCGGGAGCAACATGAGATTAGCGTCTGAATCGTCCGGCCTTCATCCGGTTCCGCAGTCGCGGGTGCCGGGCATTCCCTCGATAATGGGGGGAGGATCCAATATACCTAAATTTATCAAGAGCAACAAGAGTCAAGAACGTAGTCCAACGCTAATAGCGTGTACTGCCGAGGTTCCCGAGCTCACCTCTCGACATCCGCTGGCTCATCAAGGATCCCAAGTGATGTCGAAGATCGCCTGTAGTCGCTCTTCGCGCGACAGCAGCCTCCATTCGGCCCAGACCACGCGCCACTGGTCGTGCCCGGAGAAGCGAACACGGATAGTACAGCCGACCGATTCAGCACCAGCGAGCAAGGATGCGCGACACCGGGCTATGGATTCCACATCGTCTGAATGGATTTCAGGATCCTGGTGTCGCCACTGACATAGTGGCGTGTCGTCGATCGAAATCCAATCGTGGACCAGCCAGCTTCTCACATCGGTCAGCCCGATCGCGTGGCCTTCCCGAGTCGGTATGCGCCGCAGGGCAACAGCATGAATATCAAATCTTGGTGGCGGCTCCAACTCGGTGAGATCGTGAACCACCGCGCGCACGGAGTGTCCCGCAGTCGACCGAAACCGCCGCGCCGCCACATATATGTGGCGGCGACTACCCTGCGCCGGGCCCGCTATGGTCGCGGTTCCCGTCCACCCGTCCGCCGAGTCGGACGAGTCGAACAATGCCAGGAATCCCGCTCGATCCTCCCACCATTCGAAGCGGCACATCAGGTCGGCGAGAGTACGATCTCGGCGCTCGCCCGGCCGTGCTAGACCAAGCATGCGTTCTGCCTCAGCACTGGAGGTCGCAACCCCGGTACGCGCATTCCACTCGAGCGTTCCGACAGGTGACGGCGATGACGGAGTACACGAAGCAGGTCCAGCCCACACGAGCACCGCATAGACGGTGCCCTCCGGTCCTTGCACCGGAAGCGTCACAAGTCGACTCGTCCTGCCTGAGGGCAGCCGTACAGGCACTAGTTGAGGCTCCCCCGTCGTGGCACACTGCTCGACGACCGTCGGGAGCCTTCGCACCAGAGATGCCGTTCTCGCAATGCTCGTTCGCGTCAGATTCCCGAATCGTCGTCGATATCTCCCATCAACGACAACAGTCGGATACGAAGGGCCCCTGAGAGTTTCAGCCACTATCCACTCGCACCGTTCCGAAGTTCCCGTCACTCGGTTCAACTCGGAGGGAAGTCGCCGAGGCATATCACCCGGCGATGGACATGACCTACGAACGCCGGGGGTAGTCATAGACCCTCTGCCCCACGCGACGATTTGGTACGCAACCACGTCTGTAGGCCGCCACCCTCCCGCGTCGACTCGCGCAGGATATCGACCGCCGGCACCGCTACATGCGGCACTCCCGGCAAAGGCTCCGACGCCTCGAGCCCACAGCCCGCCACTCGTGGGCTGCCCACGATCACCGCGACCGAGCCATCGGCGTACGAAGCCCGCATGCCCTGTGGTCCAACGTCGCGCCCTGCAACGCACCGAACAGCGACAGCATCTTTCACATAGGACCGGACAGCAGGAGTGACAACCGCGGCAGCTTGCCAATGCGAGCTTCGAGCAACGACTGACGCCGCCGTCATCGGCAAATTCGCGTGAATTCCAATCGAGGTGGTCATGGCACACACCCTGCAGCAGTGAAGCGACATCCTCCGCGTAGTACCCGCTCCGGATCGTCGACTTGCTGAACGCTACAAGGTACACCGACATCGATGCGCCAGGACCCCGCTGGCTGCGGGAACGTTGCTCCTACGGTTATAGACCTTGAAACACGCCTCACGCAAGGAATTTCACAGCAAGTCGCTGCAAAAAAATACACACATCCGGTAACGTCGATTCAGACAAACCAGGAATATGGGATGTGTCAAATAATCCAACCAAAGGTTTAAATTGCACTGCCAGATGCGAGGTCATTCCAACGTGACCATGAGGCGGTCCAAGCCACGAATAAGTATGCTCGACCGCCAGCGCCCTTTCGGCTCAGCCAACCCAATGCCCGGAAACCGGGTAAGAAGCTGCCGAATCGCGATAGATCCTTCCATGCGCGCCAAACCCGCTCCCAGACACTGATGGATGCCGCCACCGAACGCGAGATGACCGCGGGCTTCACGATCGAGATCGAAGACCTCCGGAGAGACGAAGCGCTTTTCATCTCGATCCGCAGCCGCCAAAGCGATGAGCACGACATCACCTCGGCCAATCGTGTGAGAAGCGGTCGGTATGTCTTCTCCCGCGTACCGAAGAGTTGCGACGTTGACCGGCCCATTGTGCCGAAGCGTTTCCTCGACCAGCCGCTCAGGAGACTCCAGGGCGCGGTGCGCCGACACGGTGCCATCAGCAACGGCCAGAGCAGCGTTGGCAATGAGGTTGACCGTAGTTTCATGCCCTGCCACCAGGATCAGAAAAACTGTCGACACCAGCTCCGTATCGGAAAGCCGCTCGTCTACCCCTCCCGCGGCGACCAAGGCCGAGATGAGGTCATCTCGCGGACTTCGCCGACGCTCCTCAACCAGTCCGTGCACGTAGCGCTCCAGGCTCCGGCTATCGCGTGCAACCGCCTCCGGGTCGGAAACTACGACGTCAATGACCGTGTTTGTCCACTCTCGAAACGTCTTGCGGTCGGCCACCGGCACACCCAGCAGCTCGCAGATGACCGTTATCGGGATCGGCGCCGCATATTCCTCGATCAGATCGACCGGGGCGGGCCCAGAGCGCGCCATCTGGTCGAGCAGACCGTCCGAGATCTCGACAACGCGCGGTCGTAACGCCGCCACACGCGCGGGTGTGAATGCAGACGACACGATGCGCCGCAACCTCGTATGTCGCGGCGGATCAGAATTGAGCATGTGCGCGGTGATCCCGCTGCTTACTGTCGTCGCCCCACTGCGACCTGCCCCTGATCGCGCCGCCACACCTGCGGTCGTACGAGCATCCTTGCAGAGAGCAGGATTTCGCAGCAGCTCTCCAGCAAGCTCAAACCCGGTCACTAACCAGACACGCATGCCGTTGTCGAGAACTACCGGATGAAACGACCCTTTTTCATTCAGTACACGATAGAAATCGTACGGCTCCTGAAAGAAGTTGCGTGGCAATGAGATGCACTCCGCGGACGCAGGTAGCACGGTTCATTCCATTCGTCTGTTAGCAAGAATGCTAATCTTCGAAATATGCCGAGCAGCTGGTTGCTGATTGAAACCTTGGATCAACGCGCCCCGTCGGTGATAGCGCAAGGGAGCGCGGTCAAAGCCATGGTGCCGATCGAATCTTTCTTCAAGCGTAGCAAGGCGAAGGACGCTCTGGCCGCACTCATCTCGAACGTCTGCGAGTCTGCCGAGCAACAACAGACTGATCTACCCGGAGATAAGCGCGCAACTGCCGAACCCATCTGCAACGACTGGGGTCAAGTTCACGGAGTGTGGCTACGCTCCGCCGACCTCACTGAGACGTCAGTTCCTTCGCACAATCGCGCCTGGGCCTTCGTATGGAACCTGACCCGAGGCACAGTGACTCGAAGCAAAGGTCTCGTCCCCGAAGGCTCGACCGAGGAACACCAACCCAAGGAATGGACGATCGCCGAAGCATTCAGCGTGCTCGAAACCGGCGCCGACGCGTCCGAGACGCTCGTCAAGGTCATCAATGCCGCCCCTGGCACCCGGCATCAAACCACCTGGCCGCAGAAGCGACCTGATGGCACACGCCATGATGTCAACTTCGCCGTCAGGATCACTTCCGAGCCACCCCCTGACGCTGCTGTCGGCAGCGCGTCCGAGCGCATACTCCGCGGAATCTCCCACGACCTCGGCCTGGCCGAAGAGCGCCTTGACCCGGAGTCACCAATCATGCTCGCAGAATTGGTCGCGGCAACCACCGCCGAGCCGGGCGAATATCGCGCGATCTTCGAACTCCGACCGCTTCGTCTGCTGCGCTGGTACGGCGAACCCTGCCCCGACCTCGCATGGGAATACGACGAGATCCGACGTCAAGGCCGACCACAGGTGCACCCCGACGACCAAGCGATCGTCCAACGGATGCAACGCGACCTCGACGCAGGGCGAGCCTTCGGCAGAATCCGCCTACTCACCAGAACTGGCGACTACGAACCCTACGACGTCATCGCCAAACTCATCATCCTCAACCGCTCCACCACCGCCGCACTCATCACCGTCCGCAGAGCCTGAGTCGAAGGTGCCCGGCCGACCAGGTCCGGACCGGCGCAACTCCGAACGAGTGCGGTAGCGCGTATCGATGACGGTCTCGGTGAGTCCGCATTCGCCGCGAGGGCGGCATCATGTTCGGGGTTGAATCGGTGGGCTTTGGTGGTCTCAGCTGGGTTGTGTTGTTGCCGATGAGGGTGTCGTGCTGAATGCTCGTGACACCGCCGCGGCGATCCCTCGGACGAGGTCGGGGGCGGGCTGGGAGTGCAGCATCACGGTGTGCATGAGCAGGGGGGCGGTCAGCAGGTTCAGGACGATCTCGGGGTCTGCGTCGGCGGTGACTTCTCCGCGGCGTTTGGCGCGCTCGATCAGTGTGGCGAACTCCAGCGATATCGGATCCCAGTGTTGGACCTGGATCGTGTTCAGCTCGGGATGGGAACCGCTGGCCATGACGGCGTTGATGGCGATCTCGACCGGGTCGGCGAAGAACTCCGCGAGTTGCACGCACAGTGCGAGAACGTCCTCGTCCCAGCTTCCGGTGTCGGGGACGACAAGACGAGCGGTGTGCACGGTCATCGCCTCACGCACCAGCTCGGCCGGTGTGGGCCACCATCGATAGACCGTCGTGCGGTGCACACCGGCCCGTTCGGCGACCTCGGCGACGCTGAAGTCGATCCGCCCTTCCTGCAGGAGTGCGAGCCCTGCTTCGGCAACCGCGCGACGTACCCGTTCACTGCGGCCTCCGGCACGCAGACGGGCAGGTCGTGGCTGGGCATCATCGGTTCCAGCTCGGGATTCGGCGTCCACACGCTCACCTTATCAAGACAACTGTTGCGTTAACAGGTCACTTATCGCTACACTTGCCGTGTTAGCAGGTGTCGGGACGTATGCCAGCACAGCCCCGCCCCCCTGGGCGCCTTTTACGCCGGATAGGAACGACGTCCATCCGGATGAGCCCTTGCACGATCCCGATGAGTTCGCGGCAGCCAGTGGACCCGTACTTGCCGCGAATTGGATCGACATATCAGACAGCGCGACAGCTGATGCCTGTCATCGACACCGGAACAGAGGACTCGCTCATGCAGCAACAAACATTTCGTGCCGTCTGGCGGGTCAATGATGCCGGATAAGCGCTCGAACACGGTGGGCGCGACTCGCCGGTCGGCGTTGCGAGCCGGGGTCATCGGAGCGGGAGCGCTGGCGGCCGCGGCGGTGACAGCCGGGCCATTGATGAACACCCGAAGAGAGGATTCCCCTGTGGCGAAACAGGAGTTCGACGTCGTCGTGGTCGGTGCCGGTCCTATCGGCGCGGCCACTGCGCGACATCTCACCGCGCGTCGCGCCTCGGTAGCGGTAGTGGGACCCGAGGAGCCTGCGGGGATCGAGAATCCGGGTTTGTGGGCGGGCCACTATGACGAGGGGCGGTTGGCGCATGCGCTCGAAGCGCCGTTGCTCACCGGACTGCTGGCGACCAGGTCCATGCGCCGGTTCGCGGCGCTGGTTGCCAGTACCGGGATCGAGTTCACCCGTCCGGTGCATTCGCTGACCGTCGGGCCGCGTGCGATCGAAAGCGCTGTTGCCGCAGAGTGGTTCAACCTGGACCGGTTGTATGACAACGCGACCGATCTCGGCGTCGAGGTGCAACGCCTCGACGAAGAGGAGCTGGCCAAGACCTATCCCGCATTGCATTTCGAGCCCGCGCATGTCGGTGTCGTGCAGCGTGAGGCGATGCTGGTCAATCCCCGTCAGTTGGTGCGGGCCGAGCTCGCGGGCGCGGTGGCCGGCGCGGATGCGTGACCCGCTGGGTACTGCGGCTGGAAACCGGACCTTGTTCAGGCCGTAGTTGACCGCCATGGCGACTCCGCCGACGGTGAACAGATCAGGCAGCAACCGTGCCAGCAGCGACAGTGTCAGATAGCCGTGGGCCACGGTGGCGCCGAACGGGCCGGTGGCGGCGCGCTCGGGGTCGGTGTGAATCCACTGGTGATCGCCAGTCACGTCGGCGAATTGGTTGATCCGGTCCTGATCGAGGTCGAGCCACTGCGAGGTGCCCAGATCCTCGCCGACAGCCGTAGCCAGTTCTTCGATCGATTCGAACGCGCGCATCAGCCGACCAATCCGCCACTGCAAGTGAGGGTTTCGCCGGTGATGTAGTCGGATTCCGGTAGGCACAGCAGGTATACCGCGCCCGCGGCTTCTTCGGGCGTGCCGAGACGGCCGAGTGGTGCGATGTGCGATGCGGCCTGCAGGATCATCGGGTTGACCCCGACCCTGATCTCGCGGCCCGCGATGTCGATGGTGGCGTTCTCGGCGGCGGATTCGGTGAGTCGGGTTTGGATGAGGCCGAAGGCCACCGCGTTCACAGTGACGCGGTAGCGGCCCCATTCCTTGGCGATCGCCTTCGTCAGGCCGAGGATTCCGGCCTTTCCGGCCGAGTAGTTGGCTTGTCCGGCGTTGCCGTACAGGCCTGCGAGTGAGGAGATGTTGACGACCTTGCGGGTGATCGGATTCCCTTCCTCGCGTTCGCGTTTCGCGGCGGCGCTGATGATGGGTTGAGCGGCGCGCAAGATCTGGAACGGGGCTTTGAGGTGTACGTCGAGGATGTCGTCCCACTGCTCGTCGGTCATCTTCTGTACAACAGTGTCCCAGGTGTAGCCCGCGTTGTTGACGATGATGTCCAGTCCGCCGAAGGTCTGCACCGCCGTATCGACGAAACGAGGCGCGAAGTCGGCATCGGTGACACTGCCCGCACAGACAACGGCCCGGCCACCGGCACTGGTGATCTGATCGGCGACCTGTTGCGCGGCAACGGGATCGAGGTCGTTGACGACCACCGCTGCGCCATTCGCAGCGAGCTTGTGGGCGATGGCGGCCCCGATGCCGCGTCCGCTGCCGCTGACGATCGCGGTCTTACCTGCTAAAGATGCTGACATCAGGATGCCGGTCCTTTCGTGGGATCGGTGGTGAGCTTCGTGAAATCGCCGTGCCTGCCCGCGCCCGCGGCAAAACGCGCGGCTCCGGCCAGGCTGTCAGCAAGGAACGAGGTGGTGCCGTGTTCGAATTCGTTTGCCAGGGCTTCGGTTTCGGTGAGACCGTCTTGTTCGAGCATGGACAGCCGGTCTTGCCGCATGCAGGTCTGCGGGAATCGAGTGAGTTCGTGGGCGAGTTCACGGGCCGCAGTCAAAGCTTGCCCATGCGGCACGACCCGATTGACCAGGCCGATCCGGTGCGCTTCGACGGCATCGACGGGGCGGCCGGTCAGAATCAGATCCATGGCGTGGCTCACGCCGATCAGCCGGGGCAGTCGAACAGTGCCGCCATCGATCAGCGGAACGCCCCAGCGCCGACAGAACACGCCCAGGACGGCGTCCTCCTCAGCCACCCTCAGGTCAGCCCATACGGCCAGCTCGATACCGCCTGCCACCGCATACCCGGAGATTGCCGCGATGACCGGTTTCGACAAGCGCATGCGCGTAGGTCCCATCGGACCGTCGCCGTCGTGGCCGGCCCGGTTACCGCGCTCGGTGCCGAGCGCCTTGAGATCCGCTCCGGCACAGAAGGCTCCGCCGATGCCGTGCAGTACGACGACTGCCGAATCGGGATCGGCATCGAAGTCGCGGAAGGCGGCGGCGAGTGCTGCGGCAGTCAGGCCGTCGACTGCGTTGCGGGCCTGCGGCCGATTGATGCCGATCAGCGTGACCGGCCCGTCACGCTCGATGAGAACGGTGTCGTTGGACATGGAACCTACTTCCAGTCGGGCGGTCTACAGCGACCGTGCGATGAGTTCTTTCATGATTTCGTTGGTGCCGCCGTAGATTCGCTGCGCGCGGGAATCGGCGTAGAGCCGCGCGATCGGGTACTCGCGCATGTAGCCGTAGCCGCCGAACAGTTGCAGGCAGCGGTCGATGATCTGGCATTGGACATCGGTGACCCAGTACTTCGCCATCGATGCGGTGGCGGTGTCGAGAGTTCCGGTGAGGAGCTTCTCGACGCAGTCGTCCACGAACACCCGCACCACCCGTGCGAGAGTCGCGCACTCGGCCAGCTCGAATTTCACGTTCTGGAATCCGAACAGCGGCTTGCCGAATGCATTGCGCTCCTTGGCGTAAGCGAGCGTCAACTCGACCGCGAGCTCCGCCGTGACCACACCGACGACCGCGATCTCGAGCCGTTCCAGCGGCAACTGCGTCATCAGTTGGACAAAGCCCTGACCTTCCCGGCCACCAAGCAGATTCGAGGCGGGCACCCTGACCTCGTCGAAGAACAACTCCGCAGTGTCACCGCTATGTTGGCCCAGCTTGTCGAGGACGCGACCCCGCCGGAATCCCGCGCAGTCCTGGGTATCCACCAGCAGCAACGACACCCCGTGCGGACCGGCATCAGGGTCGGTCTTCGCCGCAACCAGGACGAGATCGGCGGAGCCACCATTGGTGATGAAGGTCTTCGCACCGCTGATCACGTATTCGTCGCCGTCACGCCGAGCGCGGGTGGACATGTTAGCCAAGTCTGAACCGCCGCCGGGTTCGGTCATGGCGATCGCCGCAATTACGGCACCGGTAGCCATCTTCGGCAGCCAAGCCTGTTTCTGTTCCTCGGTGCCGTATTCCACCAGGTAGGGCGCGACGATCCCGCTGTGCACGATATTGCCGAAACCGGGCTCGCCGATGCGGGCCTGCTCCTCGAGCATGATCAGGTCATGGGCGGCCGATCCACCGCCACCGCCGTACTCCTCGGGCACGGCCATACACAGCAGACCCAATGCGCCCGCGGCTTTCCAGAAGTCACGGTCGACGTATCGCTGTTCGGCCCATCGGGCCATATTCGGGACGGCCTCGCGGGCGAAGAAAGCTTGCGCCGTTGCTCGCACCGCAACCGCGTCCTCGCTCGCCGACCACCTCGACGTCACCGTTGTGTTCTGCATGAATTGCTTCCATTTCGTGGTATCGACCGCCAGGTCCGCGATTGCCGACGAACCTCGACCCTGCCCGTCACTCGCGGCCGGGCAGCGCCCCCGGCGGGGGGGGTTACGGCTGCCCGCAAAGTGAAACAGTCCGATCGTACCGTTGTCAACACCTGCGATGATTCACCCATGGCACGCACGGAAGGACGTCAACATAGCGACGCGGCACGCAGCCACCAGACCCGCGAGCGCATCCTGCGGGCGGCAGTCGACTGCCTCATCGAGGACGGCTACGCCGCAACCAGTATCGGGGCCATCCAGGCGCGTGCCGAAGTCTCTCGCGGCGCGCTGCTACACCAATACCCGAACAAGGCCCACCTGCTCGTGGACGCCGTGCGACATCTCACCGACCAGCAGATGCGCGAGGCGGCCGACAACGCGGAAATGAAAGCGACCGAAGAGGATTGGACCGACACACTGTGGCGCAGCTTCGCGACCCCGCTGTTCGGTGCGGTCCTCGAGCTATGGGTAGCCGCCCGCACCGACACCGAACTGCGCGAGGCATTACTGCGTCATCAAAGGGAACTGCACGACAACATCCACGCGACCATCGTGAGCAACGTCGAGGGCGCACCCGAAGACATCGACATGGTCTTCGAGATGACCCTGACCTACTTCCGCGGGCTGGCCTTGACAACCATTCTCAGCACCAACCACCGCGACAAGTTGCTCGCCGACTGGCGCCGCACCGTTCGCACGATGCTGACCGCGGCAACGTCGCAATAAGCAACGATCGCCGAATATCCGGTGAGCTTCCACAAACACCTCAGCAACTCACCGGCTGAATTCAACGATCGGCTCCGAACGTCGTGACGGAGTGGGATCGTGGAGTGCGAGGCCGGACAACGGCTCAAACATGGTGCACCGGTGAAACATCCGGCGACCCGGTAACCGCACTCGAGAGTAAGGCAGTGTGATGGTAGATCAGACTCAGGCACGCAAGCTCTTCGATACCCTTGACCTCAACAAGAACGGCGTCATCACACACGGAGAACTGATCACCGCCGTGCGCATGAAGGCCCGGGATGCCGACGTCCAGGCGCTGGGTTTCAAGGACCCGGACGATATCGCGAACTTCTTCGATCAGGCCGATGCGGACAAGAACCAAGAACTTACCTTCGATGAGTTCCTCGCGGCCCTCAACGCTCGCAACGCCAACTCCTGAACCCCGGGGCGTCACCTCGGGTATCGAGAATTGATCGCTTGTTGAACACCGACCGATGAGTCTGACCGGCTGGATACCACCCCCATTTTGACCGGTTGGATGCCACGCACCCCACCGCGAATCGCACCCAGCCCCGGCATCGGGACGCCCCCACAAAACATGCGGAACCGAAAAGGCAAGCGCTCGTCGCGAGCACTCGCCCCCTAATCGGTGGACCATACGCGCGTTGCGCGCGGTCGACGCCGCTGAGCATTCAATAAGGCGACCTGCAGCCGAACGGCCGATGGGCCCAAGGCTCGACGCTCATGTCATGGCTCCCGGCCCGATCGCTGGCGGCCGAATCGAGCCTGGCGATTCCGCGTCGACACGCGGCAGTCCGTTCAGGACGGGCCCGCAAGTCCGAAAGGGTTGTGTACGAGGAATCGGTATTGTCCGTCGGTGCCTCGTCGAATGACATCTATCGCGGTGCCTTCGCGGTGAACGTGCCTACCGTCGGGGCCGATGCCGTCGATGACCCAGTCACCGTTGAACAGCGCGATATCGCCTGCGGTGTAGATGTAGCGGCGGTGGTGGGTGATGGGTAGTCCGAGTTCGGGCACGGCCGATAAGGCGGCTCTGATGTCGTTGCCGCGTAACGGTGTCGCGGGCGGTTCGGGAATGTAGACGGCATCGGGCTCGTAGAGCCGCATGGCAGCATCGAGATCGCCGCCGAGCAGTACCTGGTTGAAGGTATAGATGAAATCCTCGGCGCTGTCCGTTCGTATTTCCGTCATCACATCTCCTCGGTCGTTCGGTATCTCGGTGTTGTCATGCACTGGATCTGCGTGCGCTGCACGATAAGTCGGCACCCATGTCGTAGTCAGGTGGGAAATACCGAGTGCCGCTCCACCTCGAGCAGATGGGAACGAATGAGGTCGGTGAAACGGTCGGCTTGTTCGATATTGCCGAGGTGGGCGGCGTCCTCGACCAGTTCGAAGCGGGCGTTGGGGATTGCCGCAGCGATCTGGCGGCCGGCTTCGGGTGGGGTTGCGGTGTCCTGCGCGGCGGAGATCACCAGTGTCGATGCGCTGATGGTGGGCAGGCTGTCGATGATATCGATCGACTGGATCGCACGACAGCATGAGACATATCCGTCCAACGGTGTCGCGGTGACCATGTGCTGAAAGGCGCGCACCTGCTCCGGGTTGGCCGCGCGCCACGCTGGAGTGAACCATCGCTGCATGGCTTCAGCGGCGACCACGTCCATCCCGGCGGCATGGATTCCCTTGATTCGTTGCTCCCATGCTTGGATACCGTCGTGTTGTGCCAAGGTGCAACACAGTGTGAGGCTGCGGACCCGGTCGGGGTGGTTCGCCGCAGTCCACATCGCGGTCATTCCGCCGAGCGAGAGTCCGACGATGTGCGCTGTCGGGACAGCGAGCTTGTCGAGCAGTGCGATCAAGTCGCCGCCGAGGTCGGCCAGGGAGGACGGCCCGGTAGGTATCGGTGACCGGCCGTGGCCGCGGTGGTCGTAGCGCACTACTCGGAAACCGGCCATGCGTAAGGGCCGCAATTGTGGCTGCCATGCACTCACATCGCTGCCTGCTGATCCGCTGAGCACGACGACCTCGCCATCAATCGGCCCGGCTACCTCGTAGTGCACCTCTATGGTCATCGGACCGTCCCTCCTGGTCGAACAACACGATGTGTTCGTCTGCTGACCAGTGTTGGAGATACCGAACTGGATATCTTGTACTCGAAGACGAAAATAGGCGCCCACACTTGTCGTCGACGTCAAACGTGGCCGGGGTTTCGGAACTCTTGTAAGCGGAGCTGGAGGTGGGTGAGCAGCAGGGTGTCGGCATCACGCAGGTCCAGTCCGGTCAGCTCGTGGATGCGGCGCAGCCGGTAGCGCAGGGTGTTGACGTGGATGTGCAGGTGTTCGGCCGCAGTATCGGCGGCACCCGCGGCGGCGAGGTAGGCGGCCAGGGTGCGGGTGAGTTGACCATCGGCACTGTCGCCCTCGACCAGCGTGCGCAGCGCCCCGGTGGTCTCGGGCAGACCGAGCGCGGTGGTGAGATCGGCCAGCTGCTGCAGCAGCACAGTCAAGACGACGTCGTCCAAACCCGCGACCGCCGGCACCGAGTGGTGGTGTCGCATGGCGCGCAAGACCGCGTCCGCCTGGACCCGGGCCTGAGCGAGATCGCTGAGCGCGGTGACCGTGGGCGCCAGGGCGAGCAGGTAGCTGCTACCGGTGCTGGCGCGGTCGGTGAAGTCGGTGGCCAGGACGCGTGTGGCGGCCAGGGCTTCGGCGGGTGTCAGATGCCAGGCCAGCAGCAGATAGACCGCGCGGTCGCCGCGTACCGCCACGCCTGAGGGGTGCATGGCGGACAGATAGTGGATGAGCATGTCCTCCAGGCGTTGCAGGCCTGCGATCAACAGGGCGTCGGCGGCGGCTCGACCTGCCTCGTCCTGTGCCTGGTCGCGGCCTAATCCGACCGCGACCAGGCACAGCGTGCCGCGGTCCAGTCCGAGGCGGCGGGCTGCGGTGACGGCAGTCGGGCCACCGGCGAACAGTTCGGCAACCAATTCCCGGCGTTCCCGCCCGGCCAGGACGGATGTGTCCGGGCGGTGGTTGGCCAGATGCAGCGCAACGAGGGGGGCAAACAGTTCCAATGATCGGGAACGTTCCGGGGGTAAGGGTCGGTCCACCGCTACCCAGACGTACCCGAGGATCTCGGTGCCCGCACGAATCGTGAGGACAACCCGGGGCCGCTCGCCAGGGCTGATGGCCTCCACGAACAACGGTGTCGCTGATGTGCGCAGCTGCTCGAACACACCGCGTGTACGCAGCTCGCGCAGTGTCCGAGGATCAACCGTGCGACCGACGATCGCGTCCACCCGCGGAGTGTCGGCACCGTCCTGATCAGCAGACCAGGCGAGCACGGTGAGCGCATCGTCGCCGATGATGACCGGCGCCGCCATCATGGCGCCGAGGGTATTGGCGATCGCGAAAAGATCATTGGGCGCGCCACGCGGCGCCCAATGTGCGCGTGAGTGATCAATCAACCGTTGCCGCAGGGTCTCCGCCACGAACATCCACGACGCGTCGGACGCGACCTCGACTATCGCTATCGCGGTGGGCTCGTCCCGCTCCGCTGGTAGCGGGGCCTTCACCGCCACCGCCACCGCGCCGACCCGCTCCGCCGCACGAATCAGTGTGCGCAATTGCCGCGCCGAACCGACTCCTATGCCCAGGACCAGCGTGCCGGGGGTGATAGCGGTGGGGTGCGCGCTGTCGTGGATGTCGATGCCGGTGACCGAGTGATCCGCCGACTCAGCATCGAACGCGAGCCGCGCCAGGCCCGACCCCAGCTGCTCGACCAACTGACGCGTGGAGGGCATCCCGTCGATCACCCACTCAGTCTAGTTGTCGCACCAGACAGTTTTCTGAACTCATTCTTGATGCTCAGGACAAGCAGTCCGATGCACTGGCGATGCATCGTGAAGACCAAGGCAGAGAGTACGAGCTAAGTCCAGCACTGGATGGGAAGGACAACAGCAGGTCATCGCCCAACGCGACCTCGACCCGGACAAAAGTCACGCAGGCCGACGGGCGAGTCCCCGAGCGGAACGCAGATCGATCAAGTCCTCGACGATCGGGCGGAGGCAGATGTGTTGGAGCCAGAAATCTGTGATGTAGTGCTGCGCGGTGGTCGAGTGATCGACCCAGAGTCTGAAACCGACGGCCTGCGTGATGTCGGTGTCATCGGCAATACCATCGCAGCGGTCTCGCAGGCACCATTGGCGGGGCGCAGGGTGGTGGACGTGTCGGGGCTGGTGGTGTGCCCGGGATTCATCGACCTGCACAGCCACGGCCAGCAGATCCCGGTCCATCGATTGCAGGCCATGGACGGCGTAACCACCACGTTGGAGCTGGAAGCCGGCGCCTTTCCCGTCGCGCTCGCCTACCGGCGTGCGGCCGCGCAAGGCAGACCGCTGAACTATGGCTATTCCGTCTCCTGGGCAACCACTCGAATGGCCGCACTGGGACTCGTGGATCCCAACATCCCCGTCGAGGCATTCGGGGCCGGTCTCGGCGACCCCGCTTGGCAGCGCCCGATATCGACGAAGACCCTGGCCCGGATCATCGGATCGCTATCAGCCGAATTGGCCGACGGCGCACTGGGAATCGGCATCCTCATCGGATACGCCCCACTGATCGATCCCGGCGAGTATCGCGCGGTCGCTGCCCTCGCGGCCGAAGCCGGCGTGCCCACCTATACCCACGCACGTGAACTCGTCGAGTCCGATCCGCACACCCTTATCGACGGGCCCGCCGAGATCGTACGGGCCGCCACCGAGACCGGCGCCCACATGCACTACTGCCACATCAACAGCACCTCACGCCGCCACATCGACCGAGTCCGCACCCTCATCGAGAAAGCACGCGCCGCCGGAGCTCGAGTAAGCACCGAGGCCTACCCCTACGGAGCCGGATCGACAACCATCGGCGCGGCGTTCCTGGCACCACAGAACCTGCACCGCCTCGGCATGACCCCACGCTCCATCGTCCATGCCCGCACCGGAGAACGAATCGCCGACGCCGCCCGGCTCGCCGAACTCCGCGCCACCGACCCCGGCGCCCTGGTAGTCGCGGAATACTTCGACGAGACGCGGCTCGCTGACCAGGCCTACCTCGAACGCGCGCTGACCTTCGACGACACCGCGATCGCCAGCGACGCCATGCCCCTTACCTGGAAAACACCCGGCCACGACCCGATGGCGTGGCCGCTTTCCGGCGGCGCCACGACCCATCCCCGCACCGCAGGCACCTTCGCCCGCGCCCTGCGGCAACTCACCCGAGAACGGCACGCCCTTTCCTTGACCGAAGTCGTCCGCCGCTGCACCCTGTTGCCCGCCCAAACTCTCCAACAGGCCGTACCCGCCATGCGACACAAAGGGCGCATCAGCGTCGGGCACGATGCCGACATCACCGTCTTCGACCCCGCGACCGTCACCGACCGCGCCACCTACCTCGACGGCATCCGCCCCTCCACCGGCATCCACCACCTCCTGGTCAACGGCACCTTCGTCGTCCACGACGGCTCCATCGTCACCGACGCCCTACCTGGCCGCCCCCTACGCGCCGATCCACGCTGACCGCCGCTCAATCCCCTTGGCGCACAACGGCGCTCAACCCACCGCCCGACGCACGCACGTCGAGACACTTGCAGGTCACCTCTCGCATACGGCGCCCGCCGCGATGGGGAACATTCACCATTGCCCGACCGTCCGAAGCGCGCCTCCATAGCTACATCGGCCATCATCGCGGCACACCCGTCGACAATCGAACGCCAGGATGCTCCGCTCGCGTCAGCTCTTGGTGACCGAGCGGATTTGCAGGCAGAGGTGGTTATCCATCATGGTGCGGGCGTTGACGTTGAAGAGGGCCAGTCGTTTGGTGTGCACGAGCAGCAGGAGTCCGGAGGAGTAGGCCAGTACGTCGGCGGTGGCTTGCTTGGCCTCGGCCAGAGTCAGGCCGAGTTGGACTGCGGCGGTGGTAATGGGGTGCAGGCAGGTGAGCAGGCGCGCGTTGAGGTCGCGGTTGAGGTCGGCGGAGAGCCCGTGCGGGCGGATGCCGCCGCGGAAGAGGTAGAAGCCGAGGTCTAGATCGCGTGGCGAGGCGTCATAGAAGTCGTAGAACGCTAGGCCAGCAGCGCGGAATCGGTCGGCAGGGGTCCCAGAGGCTGTAGCGGTTTCGGTCGCGGCGCTGAGGCGGTCGAGAGACTCTTCGAGTAGCGCGGCGTAGATGTGTTCTTTGCTGAGGAAGTACCCGTAGAGCGCGCCGGGGGTATAGCCGGCGGCTTGCGCGATCGCGCGCATGTTGGCTGCTTCCAAGCCGTGTTCTTCGAACACCTCACGTGCGGCACGCAGGATGATGCTTCGCTTCGCTTCGTTGATCGCGTCGCGGCGATCGGTTCGGCTGGAGTCGGCCACGCAGTCCCTCGTTCTCTGTTGGTCGCCGCCTACGCTATCGTCTGAACGTCGTTCAAAATACTGAACGTCTTTCAAAACAGTGGCTGGCCTGCTCATTGACCTGCCATGCCCCGCCCGAGGAGGCAGTATGTGCGACGAAACGAACAACTCCGTCGATCCGGCCGACGAGGCGGATATCGCTCCGGTGGTGGCTTTCTGGAAACGGCTCGGGCTGCCGGGGCTGATCGATGTGCACACTCACTTCATGCCCAAACGGGTCATGGATAAGGTTTGGGCGTACTTCGAGGCCGGTGGCCCACTGATCGCACGGCCGTGGCCGATCGGGTACCGCCACGACGAGCATCTCCGCCTCGACCGCTTACGCCGCTACGGTGTGCGCGCCTACAGCTCACTGGTCTACCCCCACAAACCGGACATGGCGGCATGGCTCAACGCGTGGGCCCGCGATTTCGCCGCCCGCAATACCGACTGCCTACACACGGCCACCCTGTTCCCCGAGCCCGGCGTCGGCGAATACGTCCGCACCGCAATCGATTCCGGCGCGCAACTGTTCAAAGCCCACGTTCAGGTCGGCGGCTACGACCCCACCGATCCCCTGCTCACCCCCGCATGGGCGGCCATCGCCGATGCCGAAGTGCCGGTCATCATCCACTGCGGATCCGGCCCGACACCAACACCGTTCACCGGACCCGACCCCATTGCCCGGCTGCTGCAACAACATCCGCGACTACAGCTGATCGTCGCCCACCTGGGCATGGACGAATACAGCCAATTTCTCGATCTCGCGGACCGATTCCCCACGCTACGATTCGACACCGCCGGGGTATTCGTGGACTTCACCGAGGAACGCCACCCCTACCCACACACCGAACTGCCACGTCTCGCCGACCTGGCCGACCGCATCCTGTTCGGCAGCGACTTCCCCAACCTCGCCTACCGCTACATCGACGGACTCGACGCCCTCGCCGCACTAGACCTCGGAGACAACTGGCTTCGCGCCGTCTGCCACCACAACGCCGCCCGCCTCTTTCGCCTCCACCACCCCACCGGAACCCGAACCCACGCACAGGCAATACCCATCACCCTGTAATCAACTAAGAAGTTCTGCGCCACACCCACCCATGCCGACTTCAGTCGCTCATACATCCGACCAGCAGGACCCGCCGCCACGGCCGCACCCCTGATCCGGCTGGATAACCGAAAGGCCCTGTGTCCCAACAGACACAGGGGCCTTCCTAGTTCCGGTGACACCGACGACGAATTCGGCGCACCACGTCGCTGACACGGCATCAACGGATCTCGAGTCCGACCGTCAGCCGGGGTAGGCACCGGCGACGAACACGCCCCTGGTGGTATACGACCGGATCGGTTTCAGAGTCGTGGTGTCGTAAGCGACGAGTGAGGCGTCCAGGTTCGCCAGGTTGGCCATAAAGGGGTCCCACGCTTGTTGTTTGGCGTGGTACCAGCCGACCAGCGGATTCCAGTACGGCAGCGGAACGCCATCGGACAACGTCGTGAGATACGCGGTACTGCCGTCCGGGGAGAAGCCCGTGTACACCGCCGCACCGTTAGTGGGGAAACGGTTCAGTTCCGCTCCCGTCTGCGCGTCGAGAATGATGACCTCGTCGGAGTTGTAGTTGCACACCCACAGCTGGGTGCCGTCCGGCGTGAGGGTCGCCGAGATCGGTTCCGCCCAGAAGTCCATGAACGTGGTGGTGCGCACGGTCCAGGTGCGGACATCGACAATGGTGACACCGGACCAGAAATTGATCGCGTAGAGCGTGTTGCCGTCCGCGGACAGCGCACCCCAGCCAGGGGTGAAACCGTTGAGAAACAGCGGAACCCCCAGAATCGCGCCGGTGTAGGCATCGTATTTCGTCAAGAGCCCACTCGCGGCCATGACATAGAGCGTCGCACCGTCCGGCGATACCTCGATATGTGCGGGACCGGGCGGTAGCAAAATCGGCATCGTCCGGACAACTTCCAGTGTCTGGGTGTCGATCACCTGCGTCAACGACAGCGCTGTGGGGACGAACAGGTAGCGTGCGTCACGCGAGAGGGTGATGGTGGCGTATGGCGCCCCGAGCGTCGAGATCCGTTTGACGACATTGCCGCTCGGCATGTCGATCACCGAGACATTCCACGTCAACGGGTTCACTGGGCCGAAGTTGCCGACGAACATGCGCGAGCCATCGGGCAAGGCCTTGATGACCATGGGGTGGTCGCCGACATTCGGTATCTCCTGTTGGACCGCGAAGGTGGCGGGATCGATGCGCAGGACCGATCCAGTTCCGTAGTTGGGCACGAAGATCGGTCCGTCGGGACCTGTGGTGGAACCCGGGATCGATGGATTCGCCAGCGCGGCACCGGAAATCCAGAAGGCAGCGGTTGCGCAGATCGTGATGAGAATGGTGGCGCGCCGAGCCGGGCCGGACCCCGTTCGATCTGTGTGCTTGAACATGACGAAACCCACTTTGCTATATCGACGGGAGCCAAACCGGAACGCCGGGACCGGTATTCGTCGGAATCGGGTCTCCGACGATCTGATCGATGTGAGGGTCGAAGACGATCACCTGTCCCGGTGTGCGACCGATGCCCGCGGTCACCAGGTTGCCGAAAAGGACCGGGTCCAGGATCCAAGAGTTCTCATGTCTCGCCTCTCCTAGATGTTGGTGCTGGTCGGAATGCCGCTGGGCAGTAGGTACGTGTAGGGCTCGCGCCGCGAATTACGGTCGTTGATCGTGTCCTCGGCATTACGTAACGCCGCTCGGAACCGATCCAACGGTCCCCCGGCTCCGACAATCCGGGGATCGTCGATCGCGTTCGCGAAAGGAAAGGTGTTCGTCCGGTAATCACCGAGCGGCCGATAGTGGATACTGCCGAGAGTGTCCAGAACGTACATCTGGGCAATCGATGTCAACAGACACGGCAGCATTCGCATCCAGTCGGACTCCGCATGCCCTGCGATATCGGTCGGCGCCGGGGCCGCCATCATGCCGCTGTAGTACGGCATGAATTCCATAAAGTCCCGCTGCGGGAAGTTGACGGCGGAGTGCTGTGCGCTGGCCGTGAAGATGATCATCGCCACGACGTCGGCCAATTGATCGACGCTGTCAATTCGTTTGAAGCCCTTGACTTTCCCTACCTGCGCGATTTCGTCCGCCCACGCGGCCAGTTCGAAATCATCGCGCACATCGTCATCGGACAGATAGTACGTATGCACGTAGTCGACCACCCAGTCGTGGATCACATCCCAGATCAACAATGCGTCGTCACGGTATGGGTACCGCAGGTGCCGGTCGTCGACGCCACGCTCGGCAAACTCGTTGGGCGGCATCATCTCGTAGAAGTCCCAGTCCAGCCGTGCCCGCCCGGCCGCGTCGATGGAGTACTGGAGCTCGGACGCGAAAATCAGGTCGCCCGTAGCCTCCGGTGCCAGGATGAGATAGGTGGCCACATTGTTGATAAACAGCGATCCCTCGTAGTGGGGAGTCAGCAGGACGGACAGCGGATGATTGGCCGCCAGGTGCCGGCGGGTGGCCACGCAGAACGCCTCGGAGACCAGATGTGTCCGCCCCAGGTGCGAGAACCATTCATGATGGTTGAAATCCGCGGTGTGTACGACGGTTTTCGCCATCTGCCAACCCCAGTAACGGTCGGCGTCACCGGAGCCCGGTCGCAAGAACATGACATGTTTCTCGGGATCCTGACCGCATTGGATTGCCACCGGCTGTAGCTCTCCACCGTCGGCAGGGACGGCGAACGCCGCCATCGGAGCGGTGTTGTAGCCTGGGCCGGTCAACAGCTTGTACGTCGCGGACTCCGATGCGGCGGAGCCGAGTTCCGCGTAATCGATCAGATACAACCGCCCCTGCGAGATCGCCGCACCCAGACTGTCGCCGGATCCCATGACCGACTGATAACCCTCGTTGTCGAGCGGAAAGTTCGCAGGCATGGTGCCGTGTACATGCCGCAGTACCATCGGGTTCGGCCCCGCGACCCGCATGCGCGCGAAGTCCATGTCCTCGTGGATGCGATCGGCGATCGCGGGCACCGGCAGAGTGGCATACAGCTGCAAATAGCGCTCCACCCCGTCCGCGGTGCCGAAATTTCCGAGGCCGGGACTGTTGAACATCTGGCGCAGCGCCGCAAAGAGCCCATCACGGATCTGATCGAGTGTGCGCAGGACGGTTTCTCCGGTTTGGAGAGCCAGGTACTCCCCCGCGCGCGCGACTGGATCGAGAGGATAGGCCACCGGGTTTTCCAGGATAGGCGCGACGGTGCGGACAACACTGTCGATCGTGCCTTTCAGACCGGACAGCTGATCTACCAACGGCTGCAGCAGATCGCCGACCAGATGGCTGAAATGCTTGGTCAGCGCTACCAGTATGTTGGAGACGACCTGGTATTGCTGATCGATTGCCATGGTGAACCATTCGAGGGTCGGATTGTCCTCGATCGACAAGGCTGCGGCCATCGGAACGCCCTGAACGTAGTTGGCGGTCTCGGTCCACACGTACTTCGATTGCCGACGACCCAGCTCGGCCGCACGGCCAGCTGGATTCGGATCATATTGCGGAAGTAACGGATTCACCGTTCCGGGCCCTGCCGGGTCACCGAAGGGCATGGGAAGGTCGAACGGTGGGGCGCTATTAGCCGATAATGCGGGTATCCCTAGGGTGCCGACCACTGACGCTCCGGCAGCTACTGCCGATTTCTTGAAGAATTGTCTACGATCCATTATCAGTCCTGACCACTTCTCGAATTCGGTGAAGCGAGCAAACTCAATCGTGAAACGACCCAGATCGATACCCGCGATGGCGGGCGAGCAAGCGAGCGAACAACCAAATGCGGACGCTGTGATTGGCCACGGCGACACTTTCGGTGCTCATGACGAAGTCGAGGACATCGCGGGCGAGCGGACTATCCGGAATCACCAGGACATCGCTCGCGGTGGAGGCCTCGGCATCTGCGTTCAAGGGGCTGCGGTGCTGCTCAGAGGTCCGCGGTTGGTCATGCAGCCAAGTCTGACCGGCTACCGGCAGCGAGCCCAGAGTCTGAATAGACATCTTCCGATAGTATTCAGACACATGGAGCCGCGCCGAGTAGTCGTGCTGGTCCTGGAGGCCGTCGAAGCGCTGGAACATGCAATGGCACGCCGGCGTCGGCGAACCACGTCAGCTCCGGCTCTGCCTCATCGCCCCGACAGCTGACCAACGACCGCCAACGCATGCCAGCCATCCCGGCCAAATGAACGATTCGAATTACGATCAGCCGCCATCCAACTCGCCCAAGCCAGTTCGCCGACCAGACGCACCCCGCAACTCCTTTGAACGGAATCGCCGCCGCCAACCACGCCCCCAACCACATTCAATCCGCCGACCCCACATCTGAATGCCCGCATGCGCTCCGAATCGGACATAGCAAACCACCGAGTGTCAAGCCCCGGCTAGATTGTGATCGCTGTGTGCCGATAGCGGCCCGGTTGCCAACGCCGCCCCCGGCCAGTCGTGACCCAGCCGTCTAAGCGGACGTCCCATAATGCCGAATGCAGGATGTTCAAGTAGGCGTCCGCACTGCCGCTACCAGTTGGTACACCGGAATCGGCAACAAACCCACCCACCGGCGGTCGGCACCGTAACCTCATAGTGGACGCCGCTTCCCGACTGGTTGCGGAATCCATTGTGTGAGAGGGGAACAGGCCGATGACCGACGGGCGATTGGTGGATTTCTATAGTTGCGAGGGCAAGGCGGATGGGGGTCATGTCCACCCCACGGACTGCCACAAGTGGATAATTTGCGTGGACGGGATGTACGCCTACGAGAACGAGTGTCCGGATTGCCATATCGACCCGAACAACTGTCCGGACGGCAAGCTGTACTACGACCACGGGACGGACCACTGCCTGTTCCTCAGCGAGGCCGGATGTGTCACGGAAAGTTCAGGCTACTAACGCGAGATCGGGAGGTCGTCCACCAAATCCCGGATCGCGTAACTGCCGCCCCGGGTCGAGGACGCGATCCGTCCTCGGGCGTCGACCAGCACCGCCGCGGGCGTGCCGCGCAGCCGGTATCGGGCAATCAGTTCGGTGTTGTCGAGCACCAGCATCGAGGCGACATTGTGCTCGCGCGCCCACTGTGCGGAGGCGACCGGATCGTTGTTTCCGATGACCACAATGGTGGTGGTATCGAGCAGACGTTGCCGCCATCGCGGGAGTTCGGCGGCCACCGTCACACAGGGTGTACAGCCAGGGTGCAGGAACAACAACAGTACCGGCTTCCCGGCCGTCAACGCATCGCCCAGACTGCGGCGTTCCCCGCTGAGGTCGCTCAACTCGAAGGCCGGTGCGGGTACGCCGATCGGCAAGCCATCGGTCCCCGGTTGCCCGGCGGAACCTTCCGCCATCCGACGACGCAACTGCCGCAGTTCTAGTTGTTGATGACAGAGCAGTGCGGCGAATCCGACGATGGCCGCGAGGCCGACCCACCGATCGGCCGATCGGCCGGCAACGCTTGTGGCACAGTGTTCTTCGCCAGCGAACCCCATACCGCGAGTCCGGTCAAGCCGATGATTCCTGCGTTGCGGACCAGCGTCGCCCACCCGATCGGAGCGGTACCGGCCGCGCCGAAACATGAGCACGCGGGTCGTTGCCCCCGCGCGAGCAAGACCGCCACAGCAGTACTGAAACCGATCAACAGCACCAGCGCCGCCACCCCACCCCACACCGCCGTCCACGACGGCAGTACCGCGGCCGCGACAACGAGCTCCACCGTTGGCAGCGCCCACCCCACTGTGGCGACCCAACGAGCCGGTACGCCGAACTCCTGGACTGCCTTTCGCGTTCCGTCGCGATCAGTCAATTTCGCGATACCGGCCCACCCGAACACCACAGCCACCAGAAGCCGCGCGATCCACACGCCATAACTGATCACGCGACCATTGTCATGCACGGCAACCCTTCTCGCCGGAGATTGCCGTCCCAACGCCAGCAGCACCGGTCAACCGATTTCGATGCTCCGTTGAGGCCGTGCCCTAGTCGACTCTCCCCGGTCGTATCTCGCGCGTGTGGAACGTGGTAACCCCGACGGGGTCCAGGCATCGAAAGTTGGTGCCCGGTAGGCCGACTGTGAGGAAAGCTGAACTCCCCGAGCGGGATTGGGATGGCCCGAGAAGCGAATGCCGGTGGCCGAAAGGCAACGGGAAACCACGATGGTAGTCACTGGCCCCTCCGCTGGTGCGTGGTGGATAACCGGCCGGATACCGGACCTTGTGTCCGGACTCGAAAGAGTGCTGACGCGGGCCAGGTGAGCCTGCGAAGGAAGACGGTGGCCAAGACGCTGGAACCGACGGACAAGTTAGACGCCGGATACTCGGTGAACGGACCAGAGGATGAGCGTATTCGACCGTGCCACTATGGAATTGCGGCATCGCAAGGATACGCCTGTACGGCGACGACGACACCTGACCTCCACGGGCTTGCTTGAGCCGGATGCATAGCAATGTGCACGTCCGGTTCTGAGGGGGGCCGGGCGCAGTAATGCGCCCGGCCTACCCGGCAATATCGTGTATATGTCGCAGCGCCGCAGGTATCCGGTCGACGACGAAAGGCCTACCTGGGCGGGCGTGGCGCGCGACAATACCCAAGGGACCAAATGGGTTCTCGCGCAGCGGCAGCGGAGGTAGAACCATGGCGGGCTTCAACATCGACGACAGGACAACCTGGAACTGGGTCAACGGCGGACAGGTGACATGCGTGCGGCCGTGGGATGAGGACGAGTACCACCTCAACTGGCAGGATAAGGGATCGTTCTACCGATGCTCGGAGGGCGTCCCGTATCTCCAGCCGTGCCCACCCGGGATGAATTTCAACCCCGCAATCGGCACCTGCGATTTCCCTGCAAGCAGCACCGAAGCAACGATCTACGACTGGGCGGTCAAGAACGGTGTGGTTTCACCGGACCAGAGGTAGGCGACGGGTGAACCCCTCGACCTGTACGCGCTCGTCAGTCCTATCGGGCTGGGACGTGGCCAGGCCTCGGACCTGGTCGGCCACCAACGCCTTTGGAGCATCCCCAACTGCCGACTATCGCAAGTTGGCTGTGGTGCGGCACCATCAACGGCCGCTGGATGATTCGACCAAACGGAGCTGACTGCACTTGCAGCGAACCGCCTCCCACATTGCAGCGGTCCAGGAGAATGACTCGTGCAGCAGCGATCGTCCAAGTAGCGGGAGAACTTCAATGACCGATCCCAAAAAAACTAGTGCCGACGCTCATCGCGTCTCGGCTGACGCACATAAGACATTCGTGGGCGAGCCCCCAGAAGCCGCTGGTAGACATGCCGAGGCAGCTAGCGCGCACGACGCCGTTACCCCGAACGACGAGGACGACAGCGAGGACTGACCTAGACCCAACGTCTGTGGGCTACGTCGAATCGTGGTCCTGAAGTTCAGAAGGACTCCAGCCGGTACACACGAGCTGGAGCCTTTCTGCGTGGCCGGTCGAGGTTCTCGCCAGCGCCCTATTCCGACAACGAGGTGTCCTCGCCACAGTCGAGGGTGACGCCGTTGTACTCAAGCCGTCGATGCACCTGGCCTCCGGAACCACTGTTCCTTCCCGAGTCTCGGGCGCCCCGAAATCAGATCTCCGGCATGTCGATTAACCTCACCGACCGCCAAACCAACCACCTCGAACGACAGGACGCCCTCGACTGCAATGCCGTCGAGCGCGTCCTCGAAAAGATTGTCGGATACGCGATGGCCGAGCACATGCGTACCGAATCAGGTTCGAACGCTCCGCGAACTGAATTACGTTCCAGGTCACTGAATTCCATACCGGGGCTACACCGCTGCTGGGCGGCGCTTGGCCTTCGGCTTTTTCGTTTCGACCGCCAGGCCGGTGAAGAGGGTGGCGAACGAATCCAGCACGGCGTGTGCCTGCTCGGTGTCGCGGTCGGTCAGCCAGTTGAGGATGAGTCCGTCGATCACGGTGGTGAGCATCCGGCTCAGCACTGGGATGGGCAGTGTCCATTGTGTTCCCGCGGCCTCGGCGAGTTTGGTGAGGAAGGTTTCGGTCGCCTGGAAGTACTGCTCGTATTGCCATCGGGCGAGGTCGCTGAGGTTGGGGTCACGCAGCGCTACGGTGGTCAACTCGTAGAGCACGAGCTGGCGTTCGGGTTCGGCGGTCGTGAGGCGCCACAGGCTGTCGAGCCCGTTCCTGATGGACTGCTCGAGGTCCGCACCGGGGGACAGGGCGCCGACCGCGGTTTCGACCATGTCTGCGACCACTACCCGGGTCAGGCCCTGCAACAGCTCCTCCTTGGAGCGGAAGCAGTAGTGGAACGCGCTCTGCGGCACACCGGCTTCGGTGCAGATCGCCCGGGTACTCGCCGCCGACACCCCCACTCTGGCCATGACCCGGAACGCGGCGGCGATCAGTTCCTGGCGGCGTTGCTCTGCGGGTACATGAGCCACTGAGATCCCGTTTCTCCTGATGTCAGCTGATCCGTCGGTGTGCTGGCCAGCGTAGCTGCGCGGTTGCACATGACCAAGTCGATCGACCATGTCGACCGATCGCTTGGTCGGTCGGGGCTATCCGACTGTCGCGTTCGCGACCACTGTGCCGATCAGGTTCTCCGAGTAGCCGGCGGTGGCACCGCCATCGAGGTTGAGTGCTTGTCCGGAGATTGCCGCCGAGTCGTCGGCGGCCAGGAAATGGATCGCCGCGGCGATCTGTTCCGGGCTGATGGTGATGCCGAGCGGCGAGGCGATCTTGCTGAGTGTGCGTTCGATTTCGCCGCCGGGTGTGGACGAAAGCTGTGGAGTGTCAACCGAACTCGGGCAGACGCAGTTCACTCGGATGCCTAGCGGTCCGTACTCGATCGCCGCGACCTGGGTGAGTGAGATGATCGCGGCCTTGGACGCGGCGTAGGCGGCGTAGGCGGGAAATCCGGTTCGCCCGGCCAGCGAGGCGGTGTTGACGATGGCCCCGCCGTTGGTCATGTGTGGCGCGGCGTGCTTGAGCCCGAACAACACGCTGTGCGCATTGACGTCGATCATCTTGTCGAAATCGGCGGCGGTGGTTTCCAGTAGCGGTGCCTCGGTCATGATTCCGGCGTTGTTGACGCAGATATCGAGGTGGCCCTGCAGGCTGGCGGCCTCGTTCATCAGGGCGGCGACACTGGCCTCGTCACTGACGTCGGTCCGGATGAACTTGCCGCCGATTTCCGCGGCAAGACCGGACGCGTCCGCGATGTCGGACACGACAACCAGAGCACCGGCGCGAGCCAGCCGCTGGGCGGTGGCGCGGCCGATTCCGGATGCGGCACCGGTGACAACGCAGACCTTCTTTTCGAGTGAGAACATGATCCTTCTTCCTTGTTCTGTAGAAATGGTTCGCATCAACGGCGAGTGGATGTTTCGTCGGTGAGGGGAGCCCAGCCGAACCCGTTCCTGATCGTCGAAAGGGCGTTCTGGTAGGTGTGGGCTTCGACGTAGCTCGCGTGCCTCGGACTGTCGATGTAGCGCGCCCCACCGCGTAGGTCGGGGCGATCTTCCTTCTTCAGGTTGGTGAATCGCTGCTTCTCCTCGCCGGTGCTGGCGAGGTCGATGGCGATCAGTTGTGCCATTTCCTCGTACCGTTGGTAGGCGGCGTCGGCGAACTCGATGAAACCGAGCACGTACAGGTTGTCGATCGTCCGGTGGAAGATATTGAGGTACAGCTCAGGGCGTCCCCCGTGCCAGTCGAAGAGGTCCTCGTCGAGGAACGGCAGCCCGTATCGGTAGCCGGTGGCGAACAGCACGAGATCGATGACCTCCGCGCTGCCGTCGGTGAAATGCACAGTGTCGCCGTCGAATCGGGCGATATTCGGCTTGGCCGCGATATCCCCATGGGCCAGGTAGTGCAGGATCTGGTCGTTCACGATCGGGTGCGACTCGAGCGCGCCGTGGTCGGGGGCGGGTAGTCCGTAGCGGGTGAGGTCGCCGACCAGCGCGTCGATCAACGCGCTCGGGTCCTCGGGCACGCTCACGCCCGCCGGGGGTTGCCCGCCCTGATTGATGAACACATCGATCGGCAACCCGAAGACATGCTTGGGCAGGAAGCGATATCCGCGCCGCACGCTCAGGAACGCCGCCGCGGCGTTCGCTGCCGCGTCGCAGGCGATGTCGACACCCGAGTTCCCCGCTCCGACGATCAGGACACGCCGGTCAGCGAATTCAGCTGGATGGTAATAGGTCGACGAATGCCGAATCTCTCCGGTGAACGTGTCCTGGCCAGGGAATTCGGGGGTGTTCGGATGCCAAGTCACCCCGGGCGCGGCAATCAGTGCACGGTAGAGCCGCTGCTCCTGCCCGACGGTGACCCTCCAATTCCCGTCCTCCTCGCGGACCGCGTTGCGGACAGCAGTGTTGAACCGGATGTGCTCATAGAGCTCTTCGGTCCGCGCGAATTCCCTGATGTAGTCCAGGATCCGGCGCCAGCCCGGGTAGTCCGGATAGCTCTCCGGCATCGGAAATCCATAAAACCCACTGGTGAATCGGGAGCTGATGAAGTGGGCGTTCGCATACATCGGACTGCCCGCGTTCGTGGGATCCCAGATTCCGCCGACGTCGGAATGCTTCTCGTACACGTCGAACGGGATTCCGGCCGCGCGCAACCGACGGGCCATGACAAGACCCGCAGGGCCTGCGCCGACGATGCACACGCGGTCGGCCGTGGTGGTATCCATTCAGAACTCGCTTTCTGCGACATTACTTCCGGGCTGGTCAGTCGATGACTGGAACAACAGCTGCCAGAACCACCGACGAACACACAGCACCGCGCATCCCAAACTCCCCTGGTGTCTGCATGAGCGGCCTCGACTGCTCGAGGAAGCCCGTGCTCAGTGAGCCTGGACGCGATGATCACGATGCCCTCAAGGTAAGCCGGTCAGTCGACTCTGTCAACTGACCAAGTCGGTTGACACAGTAGCTTCACAGCTGCCCCCTACAAGAGTTCGAGATCTACGCAGGGCGGGTGATCAGCTGGACACCATGACTGACGGGCGCAGGTCAGACAGCGGACCCGAACAGCGCGCGGCCCGCCTCGGGTCAGGCGAGATGGCGTCCTGCTCGGCTAGCCAGGTCGCGACGGTGCGCAGTTTGGTGTGTCCAGCAGTTGGATGAAGCCGGTGATTGGGGCGAAAGTGAGCGAGATCTTCTTCGAGGGCTCGGTAGAGGGCCCCGGATCCCGGCAGCTATCGGCGAGCTCGGCAGGAGTGATGTGACGGTAGGTCACGGGGCGGCCGAGGTAACCGGTGAAGGCTTGGGCGAGGTCGTGGCCGGTCAGGGCCTGGCGAGTGTCGCATCATGGAATGGAACAACTTGTCCCGCAACGACATTCACGACAACGATGCCGGATACCAAGTCATCGCCGATACCTTCCTGCCGTTGCTGCCACAGCCCCGTCCTCGGATGGAACGGACTTGTCCCAGCGCAGGTCGACCCGCTCGACCCGACGACCGCACTCGGAACAGCCCAGGACAGCACGCAGCCGACAACCACACGGCGTGTGGGTCAGTGTCATCGGCGGTTCACCGACCGCGCACCAGCGATCACCCCACGTGAGCATCGCTAGTGGAACCGGATACAGCGCGATTCCCTTGTCGGTGAGCCGGTAGCCGTCATGTGGATGATCCGGGGGCGGTGCGGCGAGGATGTCGAGTTCGACAAGGCGCGCAAGCCGGTGGGACAGAATGTTGGACGCAATCGCGAGCCGTTGCTGGAATTGGTCGAACCGGTGCACTCCCAGGAAGCATTCCTGAATGATCAACGCACTCCACAGATCTCCGATGACCTGTAGTGTGCGCGCGATCGAACAGGGGCGTCCGCGTTCGAGTAGATCCAGTCCCGGGATCCGGTTGCGGCGACGCGGCCCGTCGGGTCGCCGCATCGGTTCCGGGGCTCGATCGAAGCTGACTTCCTGCGCCACCACCGGTCGATCGCAGTGCTTGCACGACAGTTCCGCATGCATCGGTTGCCCACACCCCAGGTGGGAGACCTGAACGGGCGGTCCATCCTCGTCCGGAGACCAGCGGTCTCCCCAATGCATGGCCGCTAGCAGACAAGCGAGGAAATCGAGTCCCCGCGGCGTGGGCACATAGTCGGACCCGTTGCGCTGCAGCATCTGTGCGGCGACGAGTCGGCCCAGGCGGTTGGTCAGCGTCGAGCGCGCGATCCCCAGGCGCTGTTGGAACTGGTCGAAACGCCGCACGTCGTTGAAGAGCGCTTCACGCAGAACCAGCCATGACCAGGCGTCACCGACCGTGGAAGCGGCACGGAAAACTGAGCAATCCCGTTCCAGACGGCCATCCTGCATGTCGGCAATCCTAACAAAAAGCTTGCATAACGAGACCCACCCTCCTTAGAGTCTCGTTATGCAAGCCGATTCACTGCCGAGTCGAACGGACGAACCCATGAACGAGCCCAACAGCCACCTCCTCCTCGACCGATCCGGGCCGGTCACCACCATCACCCTGAACCGCCCCCACGTGCACAACGCACTCGACCGGGCACTGTCGGAGGACCTCAACCGCGCGGTGCGCGCTGTCCGCGAGGACCGCGAGTGTCGAGTCATGATCCTGCGTGGAGCAGGCGAAACCTTTTGCGCCGGAGACGATATCGCCGAGTTCACCACCTGGACACCAGAGGATCCGTACTGGCAGGCCCGCAAGTACCAGGAGACCGTACAGATCATCGAAGACCTCACCGCCGTCACCATCGCGGCCGTCGACGGCGTCTGCACCGGCGGTGGACTCGAACTGACGCTGGTGTGCGACTTCGTGATCGCGACCGACCGCTCCCGCTGGGGAATGCCCGAAATAGACTGGGACATCACTCCCGGATGGGGCGGCACCTCCCGGCTAGGACGCGTGGCCGGAAGGCGAAAAGCCAAGGAGTGGAACCTCATCGGCGCGTTATTCGACGCCGCACAAGCCGAACGCCACGACCTGGTCAACAGGGTCTGCTCACCGCAGGACCTCGACACCGAGGTCGACAACCTGACCGAAGTGATCCTCGCCAAACATCCCCTCACCACCCGGCGAACCAAATTCATCCTGAACCAAGGGGCCGACCTCCCCGTTGCCGGCGCCCTCGCCTTCGAAGTCCCCATCGCCCCGTTCCCACCCGAGGCGGCGGGAATCGGCGACTTCACCGATCGCCAAACCCGCACCAGCCGACGCAAACTCTCCGAGAACTTCTGGCAGGATCGCTGACGGTCCCTGTGCCCATTCGGCGCCAGAACTCTCACACAACGCCCTGCGGTGGCTGAATTGCGTGAGATCGACTTCCGCGGTCGATATGCGAATACATTCATCTGCCGCTGGGCGGGCGGCCTGCGTCGCGAGATCGACTGTGGCGCAGAACGTCCGGTGTTGCCGCGGAGCGCGCGTTGGTCAGACGTCCAAACCGGTTGGCTGACAGGACCTCTCAACGATGAACGTCGGCATGAGGCGCGGTGCCCGATATTTCATCGGGTCCGTTTCCTCATGCCGCGTTCCCGAACCGGACGGGCCAGTTTCCCGGCATCCGGCTCTCCAGCGACACTCGCAGCCGAGGCTGCGCTAGATGTCCGATCCCGTTACGGCTCTCCGCATTTCGCATACCTCCCGGGTCCCCGACCTACGGACGAGAACAAGCCTGCCCGTAGTGCTCTCGAGCAACGGCAGCCGTCCGGGCAGCCTGCACCGCGGGCAACCTGAGGCTCCCCCGAAGCAGTGGACACCGATTTAGCGGATCATGGTCCTGCTGGAAGGATGTCCAGGATGTCATCGTCTCGGAGGAAGCGTCGGTCGTTCACGGCCGAGTACCGGGTCGAGGCCGCGCATCGGGTGATCGATTCTGGTCGCACGATCGCTGAGGTCGCCAGAGGGTTGGATCTGCACGAGAGTCTGCTCGCGAAGTGGGTCCAGGAAGAACGGCGCCGGATGGAGGCGGCCGAGGCGCATGGTGAGCAGCTGTTGGGTGTGGATGAGCGGGCCGAGTTGCTCCGATTGCGCAGGCAGGTAAGCGAATTGGAGAAGGACAACGCTTTCTTGAAAAAAGCTTCGGCGTACTTCGCGGCGATGCAGCAGAACCGGCCCGGTTCGAGCTGATGGCGGCGGAGTGCGCCGCCCCGAACATCACCGGCGCCAAGGCCGAGGTGAGGCGTATGGCCCGACTGCTGGGAGTGTCGACGTCGGGTTTCTACGCTTGGTGCAAACGCAAGGCGACCATGGTGTTGACCGACCGGCAGCAGCGCCGGGCGGATCTGGCGGTGAAAATCACCACGGTCCACAAGGATTCACACGGCACCTACGGTGCGCCGCGTATCACCGCGGAGTTGCGTGCCGCCGGTGATCGGGTATCGGAGAACACGGTGGCCGCCATCATGGCCGAGATCGGATTGGCCGGGATCAGCCCGCGCACGTTCAAAGTGCGCACCACCGTGGTGGATCCGGACGCGTCGATCCCCGAGGACCTGGTCAACAGATGTTTCGATCAGGGGCGTCTTGATGCGGTGTGGACCTCGGATATCACCTACCTGAGCTGCGGTGAGGGTGAGATGTATCTGTGCGCGATCAAGGACGAGCACTCCAAGAAGATCTTGGGCTGGTCGATGGCCGATCACATGCGCACCGACATGGTTATCGCCGCAGTGGACCGGGCGGTGGCCACCCGTGGAGGGTCCTGTGCCCGGCGCGCGATCTCCTCGTAGACCAAGCCATCGCACTCGGCGATCATGGCGTGCATCGCCTTCCAGGTTTTCAGTCCGCCGATTCGGCGCGTGGCGTAGCGCAGGATGTATTGGTTGGACGCGGCGGTTCGCAGTAGGGCGTGCATCGCCGGTTTCCAGCGGGGCATCTCGGCCTCGGAGACACCGAGGGTGATCTGCAGGATCGATTCCAGCGTGACGTCGAGGATGCGTTCCTGGACAGGAACGAACTTCGCGTCGGGCCATGTCGCGACCTCATGGGTGATGCTGTGCTGCAGTCCCTCGGTCCATCTGTTGAGTTCGTTTCCCCGGAGCCGGGGAAGGACGAGCTTGCGGATTCGCTTGTGATCATCGCCGTCGATCAGGAACAGCGACCGATCGCCGTAGAGCAGTTCCAGGATGTGGTTTGCCCTGGTGGGGTTGATCTCGGTGGTCAGCGCGGTGAACAACGGCCGCACCAGGTCCGGGTCCCGGAACAGCACGATCTTGCGGACTCCGTCGATGAGGTCGAAGCCGATCGGCAGCTCGATTTCGAAGACGTCACCGAGCCGGTCGAACAGCCGGTACGGCAGGTCGTCGCCATGACGGGCGTAGCCGCCGATCAATTTCGGCAGAGACCACCACGCCAGCTTCGGAATCTGCTGAACTGCAAGGCTTTTCGATGACGGCAGGGTCGCCGACTTCGATGCCGCCGCTGGGGCGGTTGGGGTGGGATGCGATTCACTGGTCACGGCACTGTGCTCCTGGCGATGTTCGAACGAGATGTGCTGCTGGAAAACGAATTAGGGGGCCAATTGCGCCGCTTCGGGACAACTCACGCGGTCGCGGGCGTTCCGCAGCGTGCCTTCCCGGCATCGACACGGAAATCATGGGCTCTGCCACTGCGCCGGAACCCCAATTGCCTCATCGCGACACCCCCTTCCCCACGGAGCCTCAGCGACCTCGGGGCCGCCACCGCACAATCATATAATGTCATTATCTGGATTGCAATGAAATCTTTCGAATGAAGGAATGCGTATAGCAGTGCGATATGGTTGGAGTCGGTGTCTACAACGGTGAACATGAGGAGACCCAGCGATGAAACGGGGCAAGCCACTGACTCGGGAGGAGAGTCGAGCGCACACGCGTGAACTCGTGCTCGAAGCCGCCGAAGAGGTCTTCCTGGCCAACGGATTCCTCGGTACCACCGTCGCGCAGATCGCGGCCAACGCCGCCCGCACCACGGGCTCTATCTACTCCCACTTCTCCAGCAAAGAGGCACTGTGCCAGGCCTTGCTCGAGCGCCACTACGGGCGACTGTTCGCCGAGGCGAGTGAGCTGCTCGCCCGATCCGGAGACGATCTCGACGCAAAGATCGAGATGCTCGCCCAGCAGTGGCGAATCCTGACCGCCAACGACGCCTACACGATCCTGGTCATCGAATACGCAGTCGCCGTCCGGCGCGATCCCGAGCAGTACGCCCAGCTCACCGCGTTCTGGGAGTTGCTGCGGGGCATGCTTCGCACAGTGATCGCCGACGCGAGCGGTCTGGGAACAAGCGATGCGGAGACCGCGGCCCTCGACGCCGCATTCAATGGAATCGTCTCCAGCGCAATCGGACTCGCTGCCACTCAAACCGCCACGATGATGGACGCGGAGACGGCGGCAACGTCGCTGGCCGAGACCACCAGAATCTGGATGAACCGCCTCCAACCGACGAACCCCACCGAAACTCTCGGCGGATAGAGTTCCAGCCCACTGACAAGAAGGCCGATATCACTTCGCCGTCACTGCCGGTCCTATCGTGGCCGTCCCCGGAATGGCCCGAGACCATCTCGGGCCGACTCGTGAAGGTTGTACAGCACGAGCCGCTCCCCCGACTCGGCGTCATCGTGCCGAGCAATGGAACTTGCATGACAGCGAAGAACTGTGGACCAATCGTGGACCAACAACCCGATCCGTTGGCGCTGTGTGGACCAATTGTGGACCACCCGTTCTGCACGCTCTGCCCGTAACCAGCGGATATACTCGACATGCGCGCGGGCATATCGAGCGTTCCGTGCACGAATTGTCCTTATCGGGTACTAATTCTGGACTGGGGGTCAGGTGGTCGCAGGTTCAAATCCTGTCAGCCCGACAGAAGAAAACCCCTCCTGACCTCGGTCGGAGGGGTTTCGTCATTCTCATACTCGCAGAGCGGGACCGGAACGGGACCGCGCCCCCGATCAGCGGATGTGTCCGCAGGGTCCGTCGAGCACAGGTGAAGTCAGCGGGTTCTCGGCGCAGAAGGAGTGGGTGCCCGACCGTGGTCCACGCGCCCAGTGTTGCCGTGGCGATAGGCCGGAACCAGGGTCCCATTCACGTACTTGATAAATGATCCGGGCCGCATTGACCGACCTATGGCGACTCGGAGGCAGCCTTTGCCGCCCGCACCGGCCTTGATGTCTCCACTTGTCAGCTGCTCGGCCCTTGCCCGCTCCCGCTGCGGTCGTACAGGACCTTATGTGGGATTCCCCAGCCGAGTCCGGCGATGCCGTGCTCGTCAATTGCCATGAGGCTCAGGGTCCGCTGGCGGTTCTTAAGGAATTTCAGCACCTGCTGCTCGCCTCGCCAAGGAAACCCATCCGGCAGTGGGATCCTCGAATACCATGCGTCGAAGAGGGCTTGTCGTGCCCATTCCGGAGCGACCCGATCAGGGTGCGGAATCAGCTCGATGGCGACATCGACGTCACTGATTCGGTCTCGGGACTCGTCCAACATCGACCCGAACAAAACTGCCTGATTCACGACCCACAGACTGTGTGGGTCAACATCCACTTCTTCGATACGGTTGAGCAACCCGGCGAGCGCCTTCTCAGCGGTAGTGCGTTTCACCGACTTCGCAGCACTGGCGTTCACTACGGCCATGCCCTTGATGGTGCGCCTGTAGATAGCATCACCGTCTCGGTCGACCTCGCCGGTGGGCTCGATGTAGCCGTCGACAAGCAGGCAATCCATCGCGACAGGGTCGAATTGTTCCGCAATACATACGTCGTAGAGGACATTGTATTTGCCAAGCGCTCGAAGACGGTCTCGAAACTCCAGCATCGACATACCGGCATAGACGTCATTCGGGTCGATATTCATGTTCCCCTCCCTGGTCCGAATCTCCTGCAGTGCTTCGCAGTACGACCGGCACCCCTGACAAGCCCGGGCCCTGCTGCGGTGAATGCCGTGATAGATCGGGACCTGCTGGCCAGTCAAGATCCTGACCACTGAACAGCTGGACCCGAGCACTCCCCCAGTCGCCGATACGGCAGCATCGTACCTGCGTCGCCACCCGAAGAGATACGGATCGAACACGTTGCCACTGTTTGGCAGACAGCTCTGGCCGCTCTTCTCGTCCGCGCCTGCAGTGAGCGGCAATCCGGGCGGTTCGGCACCGCTACCCTCGCAGTGCTGGCCGCTTGCCGAGGTGTTCGGAAGAGCTTTGCCGTCAGCGGCTCGATCAGCCGAGCACTCCACCCCCAGCTCCGAGAGCGTCGACCGCGGCTGGCATTCAGCTTCGCTTGTCGCCCCTTCATACCGAAACGCCGGACATCTCGTCGTACCGACGATCATCACCCAGATGATCTACGTGAATGCGAGGCAGAGCCACTGGTGGCGGCACCAACCGCATGTCCATGCGATTCTGTCGGATTCTCCTGCCTGACAACGACATTTAAGTGATGGTCACCGTGACCGGATCAGCAGAGCTCTCGGATACATCCGATGGCAATGGTGGCACGTTCTGTTCCAGGTCGTTCAAAAGAGCTTGAACCGGGCCCCAACACAACATGACGGTGTCGGCGTCGAAGCGTGGTTGCTCGGTCACCTCCTTGCGCGGGTGGATAAAGTTGCGGAAGTCACGGACTGCGTGGGCGAATGCAGTGGCATCGAGCTGGACCCATTTCTTGACGTAGGCGGTGTCGATCAAGAGCTCCAGAGACACACGATCCGCACTGGACCGCTTCTTCGCGCGACCATCTGCCTGAACCCGTTGCCGGACATCGGGAAAGCCGTTCGCCCGCAAGTCTGCGTCACGTTCGAGCAGAACGGCGAGCAGTAGGCCTTCGATGAAGGTCCCGATGCCGATCGTCGCCATCCGATAGGCGCCGCCGGAAACGCAGATCCGGGTCTCTTCGATTCTGCCCATGAGCACCTCGACCGTCTGTTGGTCGGCGATCAGGGATTCCAGGCGCTGCTTCAGGTCCGGTGGTTCGGCGAATGTTGCTTGGTGGCCATCGGGAGCGAGTGTGCCGAGGACGGGTCGGCCGCTGACCAGGGTGACAACGAGTTGCTCGGATGCGAGTTTTTCGTTGATGACGGTCCGGAATTCGTCGGCGCTTGCTGCGCCGTCGTCGTATTCGATGGGATCGCAGACGCGGCACAGCAGGCGCTCTAGTTCCCCGTCGTGGTCTTGGCGCGCTTCGAGCTCATCGCGAAGCCAGGGTATCCGTGGTGAGCCGTCATACTCTGGAGGGTTTTCCCATTTGGCGTGGTGGAGCAGGACTTCCAGTTGGTAGCCCTTCCGTTCGTAAGGGCCGCCGATGTCGACGATGACCTCGGCTAATCGGTCAAGGGTGCGAGGATCCAGGGTGAGCATTTCACTCCTCCTTGTCGGCAAGATGCTGGGCGATGTCGATCGCCTTTAGCAGCCGTTCAGTGATTTTGGTGCCGCGGCGGCGGAATCCCAGTTCGGCCATCGCTTGGATGAGGCGTTCTTCCCGGTCCAGTTGGAGCCGGTCGGTCATCAACCAGCGGCAGATCTCGATCAACTCACGGTCGCTGTAGTCCTGTATCCGTAGCCCGGCACGGATACTCGGGCGGAGACGTCGTCTGACCGTGGGTGCGGGCTCTGCGGCAAATATCGAAGCGCTGTCGGTTTCAGGCTCCCGTGGTGCATCGTCGTCTTTCACTGCGCGTTGCCAGGCTGCGACAATCTTGTCGGTCTCGGCCTGGGGATCCTGGAACCATGCTGAGGACCAGAGCCGATGGAAGCGCCAGCCGAGCCTTTCCAGGTGAGCTTGACGCAGGCGATCACGATCGCGTGCGGAGGTCGAGCTGTGGTAGCGGTGGCCGTCGGCTTCTACCGCCAGGACCATCCGGCCCGGCTGATCTGGGTGTGCCAGTGCGAAGTCGATGCAGTAGTCGGAGAATCCCCATTGGGGGTACACCGGCACGTTTCGTGCGCGTAGCGCGTCGTAGATAGCGCGTTCGAAGCCATTGAGATCCCCCTCGACGGGTGCGCCGACTTCGTCGATCCGGCCGTGGTGCTCGGCGAAGTCGAGATAGCGTCGCAGTAGCTCGGTGCCAGTCATCTCAGTGGGGGCAAGGTCGGCGGCCGAGAATGAGGCGACGACGGTCATTCGAAGTTTGGCGCGGGTGACGGCAACATTGACGCGTCGTTCGGTGCCTTTCCGGTTCAGCAGGCCGAATCCAGTGCGCACGATCCGGCCGCCCGCGCTGCGTGCGACGCCGACCGAGAGGATGATCGCGTCTCGCTCGTCACCTTGCACGCTCTCGATGTTCTTCACGAAGAACCGCCGACCCGGTTCGACCTCCTCGGAGAAAAACTCGTCAAGGTCTGGATGGTCTTGACGCGCTTGAGCGAGGCCACGTTCGATCCTGGCTTGGTGGGTGATATTCGGTGTGATCACGCCGAGGCTTTCGGTGGGTCGTGTCCGGGCGTGGTGCAGGATCAGCTCAACAACTTTGTCTACTTCGGCCGGCGAGGAACCCTTCTGCCCGGGAGATGCCTCGCCGTAGACGCGGACCAGTGACACGGGACTGTCCTTGGCCGATCCCGGGAACGTGACGAGCTGTTCTTTGTAGATCTCACGATTCGAGAAGGCGATCAGACGTTCGTCGGCACTGCGATAGTGCCAGGTCAACATCTGGGCCGTCGGCAGCAAAGGCCGTAGCGCAGTCAGAATCGACTCGTAATCGGCCAGATCATCCTCGACGTCCTCATCCTCGCCGTCGCTGGCGAGCACCCGCTCGAAGAAGTCCGACGGTGGCAACTGTTTCTCGTCTCCGGCGACAACGACGCGGGCCCCGCGCATGATCGAGGTGATCGCGTCGTGTGGTCTGATTTGGCTGGCCTCATCGAAGATCACCAGATCGAACAGCCGCTCGGCTGGCAGCATCCGCGAGACCACCAATGGCGACATCGCCCAACACGGCCGCAGAGCCAGTAGGACATTCGACGCTTGTTCGACCAGTTTGCGGGTCGGCATATGCCTGGTTTTGCGACTGGCTTGCTGGCGCAAAATCCGTGCCTGATCCGGGTAGGTGTCGCTAGCTTGCCGTGCCTTACACGCGAGGTGACGACGCACGCGCCGTGCCGCAAGCTCACGATGAGCGATGTCGGTCGCGCGAAACTCCTCGCCAGCGCGACTGAGCTGTTCGGGTACAAACTGGCCGAGTTCGGGCACCTGAATTTTGAACTCGTCGTCTAGAGAAGTTAGCCACACCCGTCGGAACGCTTCCCATACCTCGTCCGCGGTCAGATTGCGCTGTGCGACCTCGCCGAGGAACGTGTTCAACCCCAACCGCTGGAAATAGTCGAGGTGGGTGTTGAGTTGTGGCATCCGGAACAACATGGCCTTATCGGCACGGAGTTCTTCGAGCTGTCGTTCGATCTGCGGCGCCGGGCCCGAGGTCAGCTCGGGCCGCCGCGCGGAAGCGGCAACAGCGGCCAGCTGGGTGCGCAGCACCTGGTAGTCATGAGAGACGTCATCGAGATTCTGGACCTTGCCGGGACGGCTGCCCGGCCCACCGAGCTGCTGCCATCGGTGTTGTTGCTCGCGAACTTTGCTCAGCGCCTCATTTAGCTTGGCCTTCTTCTTCACTCCGTCCCGCGACATGGTCCGGAGCTCTTTGACCAGCGTGTACCGCTCTTTCCAGCCCATCTTCCGGTTTGGTGCCAGGCGCTGGCGCAGCTCTTTCCTGCCGGTGGCGAGGAAGTAGGAATCTAGTTTGTCGCCGAAGATGTCGGCGCCAAACGTATCGACGGTCTTCGACACGTCGTCGAGCAGGGTCAGTAGATCCTGCCAGCCGGCGACATTGTCAGGTTTGATCAGTCCAGTCTGTGTGAGCAGCCAGTCTATGCCCTGCTGGCTGCGGTGCAGCGTTTGGTCGGCCAGCTGATCCAGTTCGATGAGGATGCGTTCGACGTCGTTGCGATCCCGCACATCGGTGTTGCACCACGGTGTTTCACGGCGCAGGATCCTCAGTCCGCCGAGATCGACGAACTCTTTCAGTTGTTCTTCGAGGCCTTGGGCGACGCGGGCATCCAACGCCTGGAGCTGTTGGCCGCGGAAGGTGCACGGTATCGCCGGATCTGGCAGGTCGAGCAGTCGATCCCTGGCCTCATACGCGCTCAACCCCCACGGTGCCCGTCGGGTATGCAATTCCCTGGAATGATCCAGCAAACGTCGGCGGGATGCCACCAGTCGCATATGAACCTCGTCGGCCTCCACCGGTGGTTCCTTGGTGACCTGGTCCAGGCTCTCGGCCAGTTGTCGGGCCACCTCACGCTTGCTGGCACTCTGTTGATGCAAGTCGAACATCAGGCCACCCAGACCGACCGTGATCAGCCGGTTCGTGACGGCCTCGATCGCCGCCCGCTTTTCGGCGACGAAGAGAACCTTCTTCCCAGTGGCCGCGGCACCAGCGATGATGTTGGCGATGGTCTGGCTCTTGCCTGTGCCTGGCGGTCCCTCGATATAGACATGCCGACCAGCCAGGGCCGCCATGATTGCCCGGTGTTGAGATGAATCAGCGTCGTGTACAAGGTACTCATCAGCGGGCTGCAACTGGTCAACATCTGGCGGCGCGTAGTCGCTGGCTTCCAGTGCGAGCGCCTCCCTGGCTGGCGCGTAGCCCGCTAGGGCAGCAATAAGGTCGTGGGATTCGAGCAAATCGGTTGCACTGGCGAGGTCTTCGACCATCGGTAGCTTCTCGTAGTTGAACGTGCCGAGAACCATTGCCGGATCCAGTCGGAGCTCGATCCCTTGAGTGTCGGCGATCCTGGCCAGCGCAGCGTGCGCCTGTTCTACGAGAACGGCACGATTGGTGGTTTCACCGAGCAATCGCTCCAGTTCGGCGCGTGCCTTGTCAACGTCAAGGCCATATTGGCTATCCAGCGCATGGAGCAGCACTGGATTGAACTCGGCCTCGTCGCTGAACTCAATGCTGTAGTCACTCTGTGCGGCTGTTCTGGCTTTGAGGACAACCGGGCGTAGCAGCAGCGGTGCCCGCAGCGCAGGCACAGGACCGAGTCCCTTGTGCTGCAAGGGATTTGTCCGTATCAGGCCGAACGCGACACGCCCGACGTCGATACCCTGCTCGTCGTCGAAGAGCTGGATGCGCCGGCACAGGCTGCGGGCACGAGCACATGCGTCACGATGCTTGTTCGTATCAGGAAATAGGGCGCGTAGCGAAACCCGCTTGCCGTCTTCGAGATCTGCCAGGGCCGACGAATCCACCGCTGTCAGATCCAGACTTCCGTGCTTTGTGTCGCGAAAATAGAGCAGAGTATTTCGGAAACCAAGATCAATGAGCCGGTCCCGCCACTCGCCGGCTTTGGCGACGACGACATCCAACCTCGCAGTGTCCAGCTGTGCGGTCATACCGCAGATCCCCTCGATTTACGGGCCAACAGACGTAGTAGAGCAGAACGCACCCAGAGCCCGCCCGCCAGTCGCGACGGACTCTACAGGATGCCACACCAGAGAGCCACGCGAAAGTCCTTGGCGCACATAGCATGTAAACGATCGCGCTTCACTCGGTCGGCCTTGGGTGCACCATCTATAGAACGGCCGACCACTTAGGCTGTAGGTAGCCTGGTCCGGCCACGACAGCCTGGGCATTCCGCAGCGAATGCACATTGACAAGGCGTCGGAGTCGAAGCTTTTCCCAATGGAGGGCCTTGGTGTCGAGAATTTCGGACATGCAGGACGATGCGGACGTGAATGCTCCTGCGCCTGGACCTGTTTCGATGTGATCGACATATTGAACGGCTGTGGACCTGCTGTCCTAGTCAGCCCAAACCTCGGACGTGTACGGGTCACTGCCAGCGGATGTATCGTCAGCCCCCGAACGCTCGACCTTGCCGCGGACACGGCTCGACAGGTCCGAGTTGTTCCTACGCCGACAGCCGGATCAAACGAGCAGGTCATTAGAGCCTGACGTCTAGTACTGACCACATGCATGCTTTGACGATTGCAACGCCGACCGGTGGGAGAAGTGGCAACGCAGCACGAGCGGCGGCAATTGCGCCGGCAGGACCTCCAGCCATTCCTCCAAGATGCCAGCGTATCGACGATCGATTTCGTCATGGAGTCCTATGACCTGTTCAGCATCGCCAGGTCCCCGGCCACGGCGGCCGTATATCGGTCGTGCGCAGCTTGGACGGCTTTGCGCACGGATTCGTTGTCCTCGGAAACGTCGGTTGCCCCGGCGTGCCAGTTGCGGAAAGCCTCGGCCGGCGCCTCCGCAGCTGCACCGTTTCAGTTCTGTTGCACGGTGGAGTCTGTTGCACGGTGGAGATGCGCTGTTGCAACCGTCGAGGCTGTCGTTGAGAAATCCGATGAACCCTGAGACCGAGCCATCACTGCACCGGTAGATCGAGCGACCCGGTGAACTCGCGGGTAGCATTCGCTTGCCCCCTGATCCTGAGCGTCGAGTGTTCTACTAGGGATCCCCGAGCAGTTCGGCCATCTCGGCCAGGGCACGAGTACGGTGTCCGCACCTTCTTTTGCCTCGGGCCACCCCGCGCCGAACGACTCAGCGGAGATTCCGCGGCACTCGGACAGCAGCGCTGCAATATCCGTGTCCAGGAAGGTCCGGCCGTTGATGAGCGATTCGACGACCTGCTGGACGTACCGACTGGTGTCGGTGACCTCGTCCGACACAGGGGCGAAGTCGGCGTAATTGGATTTGGCCCGTCATTCCGCATCCTCGAACGTTGGTGCGATTCAATGGGTTAGACGCGGCAGAGTACCGTCCGGTTCCTTCATTTGACCGTAGCGGCGGCCACAGCCGAGGGCCTTGGAGCGCAGCCGCCTATAACATGGAACCCGTCGGCAGTGCCCTGTCGACTGTTCGGCGGACAGACAGTGCACACCTGTATTGGGACACTCGTTTGAGCTGGACCATTCCATCCACGAACGGCCGGCTACCTCCAGTCGTACGAGAGGGATCGAACCGAGATGTCCCGGTGTAGAGGAATTTTCGCCAAACTACAGCATCAGCAGCAACGGGAGGAGCAGCGTCAGCGCGCTGCTGTGCGTGCACACAATACGGTTGTCCGCGAGGCCCAACGGTTCGCTAGGGGGCAGCAGAGGTTTGCGGCAACCGCGATGCGAGCAACAGCCGCAGAGCGAGCCGCCACGGAGAAGGCGGCCAAGGCGGAAGTCACCGATATAAATGCCCGGCTGGCCATGGTGTATGACGAGATCGACGATCTGCTCGAGCGACGCTGGATGTCGACGACTGGGTCGACCTGGAGTCGCTTCCCAATACATCGAAGACCGTCCGTTCGATCGTCCCGACCTGCTCGCCCCGCCCCCACCGCCGCAGTACCACGTCTGTCCGGACTTCGTGCCGCCCGCACCGCCGACGGGTCTCGCTGGAGCCCTGAGCGGGAATCGCAAGCACACCGCACAAGTGGAGGCGGCCGACACGAATATCTTGCATCGGTACGCGCGTGGGAGCAAAGTCTGCTTCAAGTGCTGTTGCTGAATACTGGCTGGCGTCAGCGCGAACAGGAACGCGCGAAGCGCTGGGAGGTCCGGGCGGAGCGGAACCGAGAATGGTGCGAGAGCAGCGGGAAATAATGCTGGACGGTTGATCAAAATTGGTCTACACGAATTCAAGATCGATAACCGATTCGCAGGAATGCCAGCTGTGGGTGTGCTATAAAAGCGTCATGACTCGACTCAGTCTCGGCCCTGAAATGCTGGCCGAAGCAGGTTACCGGAATCTCACTCGGAATCAGGTCGAGGAGTGCATTAAGGATTTGTACGATACTCTCGAGGTCCGGGTCGGGCGGAGCCTGTCGCGAAAAGCGACAGCGTTGCAATTGGCGCAGTTCGAGAAGATTATCGATCGCGAGGGCGACGACGGTCCCGAGGGGGCGATCTGGTTGCGGAAGAATCTCCCGGATTATAGGGAAGTGGTCGTCGAGGAGCTGGGTCTGATATTGGATCGACTGAAGGCGGCGGCGGCAGCTCATCACATCAAGAGAGATATGACGCCTGGTGGCCGATAGTTCGTCCGTATAACTAGCAGGGAAATAATGTGCGTAGGATTGCCGCGTATTCCATCCTGACCGGACAGCTCGAGCCGACAACCGAGCTGAAAGATCTTGCTCGGGTCGCTGTCGACCTATTGCATGCGGATGAGACGCCCGACCCACCGGTCGACAATAGCGTCGACGCTGCGGAATGCTATTTCAGAAGCGCGTCCATACTAGAGGGTGACTCGGTCGTCGCGATCGTCGGCGAACGCGGATCCGGAAAAACGACACTGCTGACCACCGTGTGCCGGTTCATATTGGAGAATACTGACGATGTGCTACTGCCGATCACGCGGCCGGAGTCCTTTCGTTCGACGGATTCGCTCATCTCGGTGTTCGTATCCCATCTGCGTGAACTGATCGAGATCGGGCTGTCACACGAGCAGAGGACGGACAACGGCGCCGCCGATCCGAAAATCGCGCTGTTGATACAGCAGGTCCTCAAGAGCGCCGCGCTGACCGCACCGAGGACGATCGACGTGCTCAGCAGAAGCTCAGACAGCTTGTCTCAGTACGCGCTCGACGCAGTGGGCCTGATCAAGCACAGCGACCAATTGGGCCCGCTGCTCCGGAATCTCGTATCGCAGACCCGGGTCATTTTGCGGAAGCCGGTCGACTGCCCCATTGTTGTACCGCTCGACGATGCCGACCTCGTGCCGCACCGGACCGTCGAGATCCTGTCAGACCTGAGGACGCTCAGCTCCATTCCCGGTGTCATTCCGTTGATCTGTATCGATGGCGGTAATCTTCAGCGGCATCTGGAGGCCGATCTGAGCAGGGAGTACGGTCCCGGTTTGCATGAGGGCCATGTCCGGGCGCTGGCCCGCCAGCAGATCATCAAAACGATACGTCCCGCAAACTCGATCGCACCGCCCTACTTGCGGCCAGGACGTCGGCTGGCATTCGCCCCGCTGCTCGAATCCGAAACGCTGCTAAGCCTGCTCCGAAAAATTCTCGGCCTGCTCGACCCTACCGGTGTCGAGGCCCACGCCATCATCGAATGGCTGGTGGACTCCGAGATTCCTACGACCCTGAATTCGGTCACCGGCGTTGCCTGGCTTCCGGACACGCCGCGCAGCCTCGAGAACCTTTGGCGGGTCTCCTACGAGCTGGAGTCCGCCCTGCGCAACAGTGAGATGTGGAGCATCGGGCCGTGGCTGTCACGATGGTTGGACGAAATCTGCGCTCGGGCGGACTACGGGCTGCGGTTAGATGTGGAACGAGTGGAGATCGTCGACGGCGCGATCTCCATCGAGGCTTCTACTGCCTGGACATCCGGCCTGCTGATGAACGTTCTCCCATCGGGCGCGTGGCGAACCGTGATCGATGATTCCACTGTTCGCCTGCGGATCCGCAGGTTTTGGCGCCCCGCGCTGAGCTTGCCCTCGGAGTCGAAGGACAAGGACTCGATGACCGAAGCCGACCTCGGGTCGGGGGCTGCCTCGTCGTTCCTTCTGTTGCAAGACATATTCCGGCTGTCCGGATTCGCAGAGCCCCGGCCGCGGGCTGCCTCTGATATTTCGTCGACAGATTTCTTCTTTTTGCAGTCCATCAAGATGGCCGGTCAAAACACGGATGATCTCTTCTTTCTTTTCCCGATCTCCGTTGGCGCTGTCTATACTCAACGCTCGCACGCCATATGGAACTCCTTGTACAATTCTCTCTACGGCAGTCATTTGGCCGATCATGCGAAGCTCGCTCTCTTTATCCGTCGATATGTCGCCCTAATTCTGAGATCGTGGTGGTCCAGCCAAGGGGCGGAGGAAATACTTTCCGATGATCCGCCCGATATGTTCCAGCTGATCGATAGTTGCGGCCGGGTGTATCTTAAAGAAGAAGGTCGCTACGGCGGCAGGGTCCGCGACAGTTACACGCCTGGGAAAGCTTTTTGTCACTGGTTCGAGACCGGTCTGCCTTACGTGTTCCATCAGCTACTGTTCCCAGAAGACATCAATCTTCCCGTGCTGATAGAAACGTGGCTTAAATATCTGACGGTGGCGCGACGAGGCGCGGAAGGGCTGGACGAATTGCGGTCCAATCTCCGTAGCCGGATCGAAAAGAATGTCACCCCGCCGACTCGAATTGGCAAAGAGGGGCTGTGGTTGTGTGGGTATACCGCGCTGTTCGATCAGGTTGATTCCGACATGCGTGGGAGTATCGAGCACTTGCTCGGTGAGTACGAGAAATTGCGAGGTCGAGGTGTGATCGGAAAGACGTCGACGAGTGATGCGGTAGAGGTGGTCGCGGACACCTCCTCCTACTCGTTCGCCGAGACCGCCACCGCCGAAGGTGTAGCTGAGCGTGAACTCATCGCCTCGGTGCTCGCGCAGCTGAGACGTTGATGGGAGCAGCGACAACCGCCGCACTGCTGGCAGCGCGTGCCTTCGGACGTATCGAATGGATGGGGCTGTCGCACCAGCAACTGGTCCGCGTCAGCCTGATGTTGGGAGTCGACCGGGCGCCATTCGAGTTGGCCACTGTCGTCCGGCGGCTGGCATCGCCCGGGGCGACGACCCCGCAACTGGCCGAGGAGATCAGGGCGGTGCTCCAGAGGTTCGCGTACGATCCGGTCAAGCTCGCGGTGTACGGCGCGAAAGCGCCGGTGGAGCTGGTCGGTCACCTGCTTCCCGTGGAGTTGATCGGCTCGCCTAAAGCCACCGTTGGCCCGAGCCACCATTGTGAGAAGGATCTTTTGCTCGCGGATGCCCACCTCCACTCGGGTGCCTCGATGGGGCTGGAGACGTTGATCCGGATGCTCTGTCTTTCGACGAAATCGTCGCCGCCGGAGTTGCGGGAGGTCGTCGGACATGACGAGATAGGCGAACCGTACTCGGTCGGCGTGATCGTTGCCGCGCTGCGTCAGTTCTTGATCATCCTCGCGAACCAAACGGCAGGAAAAGCTGTCGAGATGCCCCCTGAGATCATGGCCAAGTGGGTGGACGGCGAGTTTTGGGCGTGCGTCGGCTCGGCGGCCGTTATCGGTTTCAAGGACGCAGCTGTCGACCATCCCTTCACCTGGGACGTTCTCTCGGCGGTATCCAGCGTCCCGACGGCTACCATGTGGGACCCGATCCAAATCCTGCATAAGTTCGTTAGCGACAGCGTCGCATTCGGTGACATGCGACAGCGACGCCTATGCGAGGGCTTGATGGCCGCACTGTTTCTCGTGAACCGCTTTTTGCGGTCGAGCCCAGGAGAGGGGCTACCGTCGTTCGTCGACCGCTTCGATCAGATGGGGTTGCTAAGAGATTCGTCGGTGTCAGTTGGTCGCGCCCTTGCGGTGGCTCACTCGGTCGATTGCGTGATGACCGAGGAGCAGGTGGTCGCCGCCGAGTTTCGCAAGTCGATCGGTGCGTCGACCGGAACATCGCTCGCCGATCTTGAACAGAAGATCTTGCGGAGCCTTGCCGATCATCTGGCAGGTTTTGTCGGGAGTTCGGCGCTTGCCGCTGCGCCGCGACGGCTGTCGATGCCGGTGACATTCCTGCGCACCCGTGAGCGTCTCGAGAACGGCGACGCTCCGGCACTCATCCATTCGCTCCAGCCGCTGTGGCGGCTGACTTCGGCGATCCTGAACGTACTGGCATCGCATCGGGAAATCGGTGCGTACGTCAACGCGGTGGACGTCGCCGGTGACGAACTCGCCATGCCCAATTGGGTATTCGTCCCGTTGCTCGATCATCTGGGCTCCGTCGGCGCGGGCACGGGGAGGACGCTGGTGCGTTCGTGTCATGCCGGGGAATCGTTCCTTGCCCGCATCCAGGGCCTGCGAAGCATCGGTGAACTCGTGCTACCCAATCGTGTGGTCGAGCGGGTTGGTCATGCTCTCGCTTTGGACCGAATCACTTCGGACTTCGTCCTGGGTTCGGACAATCGGGAATACTCCCGTCGGTCGGTAGTCGACGACATGTGCTGGATGATCGCGTCCGGCATCCACGCCGCCGAGGCACGACTCCTTTTGGAGCGAATCGTCGCCGACACCAACCTGCATGCCGGCGGGATCGTGGTGGAGGACATGGTCGGGGCGTGGATCAGCCGTCGGTCGGTGTCCGGTTTCCAGAGGTTGGGATTAGGGAACGGAATCGAGTTTCCGCCAGAAAGCGTGACGGCCGATACCGCCCGCCTCGCAGGCGGTGAACAGCTGGCGTTGCTCTTATTGACGCACCGGGCGCCATTCTTTCCTTTCGACGTGCTCGATGTACCGCTCGGAGACAATCTGACCGGTCACTATGAGGAGATGAATGCCGATTTCGGTGAATCGATTGCCGGGATGGTCGTCGAAGCAATGAAGTCGGACGTCGTCATCGAGGCGTGCCCTACCTCGAACATGCGATTGTCCGGGCTGCCCAGAGTCGCCTATCTCCCTATCGAGCGGTGGCAAAATCTGGGTCTGCAGGTGAGCCTCAATTCAGACGATCCGCTGATCTTCGGCAGTCCGATCATGGCCGAGGCGGAACTGGTCGGCAGATACTACGCCGAACGTGTCCTGGCTAGCCTAAGCCGAGTGTCCACCGAATCATGTTGTGCCGGTGTCGAGGAAAGCTCGACTGCCGAGTACGTGGTGATCGCCGAGATGGCGCGGACCGCGACCGTCGTTTAGCGGCTTGGCCGTCGTAGTCATCCGACTCTGACCATCCTGCTCCTCGACGCCATCGAGAGGGCGGGCGCGCGCCCTACGGGTACGTCGTGGTCGACGGGCCGCCGCATCCCAATCCGCACCGCGCAGCGGACGGGCTCAAGCTGCGCATCCTCTCGATCGATGTGGCCGCGGCGCCGGTTGTCCAGCGCCTGTTCCGCGAATAAATCGGCGGCCGAGGCGATAAGGCAATCGCGGAAGGACTCAACCGCGACCAGATACCGTGCCCTTCAGCCCATCGCCCCGAGCAGAACCGCCACTACTCCGGCGACGGCTGGCAGGCACCAACAGTCGCGGCGATCCTGCAGAACCCGCGCTACACCGGCTACGCGGTGTTCGGGCGATGGACCAAGCGAGAAGAACTGATCGACCCCGATGACGTTGCAGCTGGTTATGCGATCCGGTTCGTGCAAGCGACCGCGGATCGCATCATCCGCTCCCGACGTCCTGCCCATCCGCAAATCGTCTCCGTCGAACAGTTCACCGAAGCGCACCTGATCCGCCGAGGCCGAGCCGGCATCACCAACCGAGACCACGCCAAACTCGAGCGGACCAGAACACTGATCCCACGCCCGTACCTGCTGCGCCGGCACATCCGCTGCGACGCCTGCAACCGCAAAAATGCAAGCCGAACTAGTCAGCCAGAACGTCTATTACCGCTGCCGTGCAAGAACTCTCACACCCGGCAGCGATGCGCTGACCGATCACCCAATGACCGTAAACCTGCGAGAATCAATACTCTTTGACCCGCTCGATGGTTGGCTCGCAACCCTTTCCGATCGCAAGCATCGAAACCAGACCATCGCGACCCTCCTGGAAGCCCAAGAAACCGACGACACAGATGCACAGAGTCCAGTAAGCGCGTCCGGCCGCACATCCGATGCGCTCATTGGCACACCTACTGGACCGGCCCCCGCGACCAGCCCACCCCCGATGTGCGCTGGCTGCACCCAATCCTGGTCCACCCCCGCCGACCGCGATGCCTCACGCGCTGTAGTCATCGACGACTCATAGCGACCTGGTAGATGAGCGAGAACGATGTCACGCCTAGATGTGTTCGACAGATAAGCATCAAGGCAATTCGATGACGCACGCGCATCAATAATCCCGCCGGTCGGTTCATAGGCAACAACTTCCGATGCCCGACGAATAGCCTCGCTACCCCTTGCGTCCGCAAACCGCGCTCACAAGTCCCGTCCCCGCTCACCTCCGCGGTGCCGTCCCACCTCTCGCAAACCGCAACACGGCCACCCAAACCAGCCCCGCTCGAAACACCCTCCGATGCCGGTCATCTCCTGCGTCTAGTTTCGCCTCCATCTCGTCTCCCTTCCATCTAGTCCCCCGTACAGTCCCTCATTTCTCCCTCCGATCAGTACCTACCTCTCCAACTGTCTGCGAAGCCGCTGATCGGAGGAGGAAATGGTGCTCACTCGTGGTACCTCATACCAATGAGGTACCACGAGTGAGTACCTTGCCGCGAAGGGCGGACTATCTGAGCAGTACGCTCGGGTGCGCGTCCGAATCGACGGTGCGACAACAGCACAGTCGAGCACGAAAGACCATGCGCGACACGATCATCAACACGGCACCGTAGCCGATCGAGTGGATCGCCCGCCGTGCAGCATCCCGTAGCCGCATCGGCAAACCCAAACGGTCGATGCCTCCGCGGTGCCGGTCCCTCCGCGGTAGCCCGCAACTTGGGCATCCCAAACCAACCCGCTGAGCCGCTGGGGGCTGCCCTCGAAAGTCACGCCCTGGAACCAGGTGTCGCCCTCGAAAGTCGCGCTAGTGAAGCCGGTGTCGTTGGAGAAGGTCGCTCCGTCGAACTGGGCACTGCCACCGAACTTTGCCTTGAAAAAGTTGGCGCCCTCCAGGTGCGCTGTGCGAAAGTCGAAACTGCTTGATGACCAGCCGTGTTCAGCCTCAGGACGAAGGTGGTCGGCAATGGCTCGGACGATGGTCGTGCGTACTTCGCGATCGTTCTGCCGGTATTCAGTGTGTTCTTCCTGCTCGCCTCCGTCGACGCTGGAGGTTTTTGGTCACTAACTTGGTGCGGCCGGACCCGCCCTGTTCCGGGTCGTAGGGCAGGCGCAGGTAACCGCACAGTACGTCGATGCACTGCTGCCGCCTCAGACCGGACTGCTCGTCCGCGACACCGACCATCGCGTACACCCCGGCGATACGAATCGCTGCGGACTTGTCAGCCAGCTGGGTCGCCGCGGCTCCGAACCGCTCCCGCAACGCCGCTTCTCGGGCCCGCTCGGTGTCGTCTGCGTGGCGTTCACGCTCCCGCGCCATCTCTTCGTTGTGGTGTTCCTCGGCCTGATCGCGGGCGCTTTGGCCATTAAGGTACGTGAGGATTCCTGCCGTAAGCACGCCTGATCCTGCAAGTAGCGTCGCCAACGGCTGCGAAAAGTCGGCATCCACCCCGAGAGCACGGCCGCGCCAAACCCGGCGACACCAGCGCCAACAACTATGAGTGCGATTGACCGCCACAACGATATGGCTGATTTGTGGCGCGCAGGCTTCTCCCCTTCAGACACGGAGGCAGAGTACAGAATTGGGCAGTTCCCGGACGGACCACCACGACGCAGACTGTCGAGAATGTTCAACTACCGGAGCCAGGTGCCGAGATCAGGCCGGCTCGCCGTGCAAGGTCAACTGTCGACGGGAATCTTCCGTACGTCCATCAGGACCGGGCTGCCGCGAAAGCAAGAAACACGGCCTGCTCAGGATATGGTTCCGCCGACACCAGAGAGCGCACAACTCACGCCGTAGCCGGGCTGCTTCGTCGGTGGTGACCCAGCCGCCTGGGGATCGAGCCGACAGTGCACCGCGCCGACGGAAAGTCATGCGCAGGAACATGATTTGTGAGGAGCTAGGCCAAGGCTCAGGTAGTGGCCATGGCGACGGCATCGTGCGCCGCCCACCTTGGAGGCATCCGCCCGACCGCGCATCTTGGAAAATGTGCTGGCCGCTGTGAAAGCCAGTACTAGTTCGTCCGAGCCGATTGCTTCTTGGCAGTGTGAGCACGGGAGCGACCGAGCTCGTTGCGACTGTCGGCGAGCATCCTTCAGGCGACCACCGAATCCGCCTGAACTCGGCGGAGGTTCGGTGACCCCAACGCCACCAACTCCACCGAATGAGCATCGACCGGATTGGTTTTTCCGGCCGATGCCAGTTCGATCGGGAAGGGCACCGCTACTTCGAGCTTCTCACCTTGTACCTGGGGGCTCGATCCTTGTCAGGAGTCAGGTCCTAGCGTCAGAGTCAAGTAGCCGCTGGTCGCGCGTTCGACGCGGCCAAGCTAACGCTCGAACCTCCCGTGAGCCATTGACATCAGTCCGTGCCGCACCACGGTCGGTAAGGCCTCTTCAACTCCGCGACGCTCTGGATGTGTGATCGACTCGCGCGATGCGGCTGCCGGGACCGGTTCCGGACTCTGCACCTTCCGGCCGCCCAACCAAGCTCTTGGGTGTTTCGCACTGGCTAATGATTTGCAACGGATTTCTTCTACAAAAGGGAACAAACGGTTGGTCGTCTGCATTGCTAAGGAATTTGGCTGGATCGAAATTTCCCGTCTGACGGGTGAAGGGTGAAGGGTGACGCAATAAGATCGATGTGTCACGGTTGAGTGGGGGACGTGCTGCGGCTATGCTCCCGTGCCAGTATCGAGCCAACTCGATCGCCGTGCGGAGCGCCTGTGCCACAAGGCATAATCGACGGACGACGTCCCACCGAGGAGAGCCGTGATGTCAGCCAGCGCAGTTGGCTACACCGAGGGGTTTGCAGCGCTACGTGATGCTCGGATTGAACAGGTCATCGCCACGATGCGTGCTTCGATCGGTCGCGATGCCGCTGCAGTGCAGTCCACTCAGCCTGTATTCGAGCGGCAGCTTCGGCTGCATCTCCCTTCTCCTGACTGCAAAATTAGCTCCTCACCGTCTGTTGCGTACAACAGTGTTGCGCCGATTGTCGCAGCACGTGCCTATCGAATTTCGCACTCGCATTATCTCGCCAATATGCGAGCAGACTATTTCGGCGTTTCGAGTGATTTAAAGATTGATCGTTGCGGAACCGTGGCGCGTAACGATGAGAAGTTAAAGATTGATATCCGATCAGTGCCTCCATCAATTGGGCACGAGTATCAATCAAAGATTCACTATCTGCTTTCGCCGCGCGCTGATACACTATTTCAATTTGGCGCGTTTGAAGCCGGAGCCGACTATCCGCTGTTGTACGTTGGACTCTCCAGATGCGACCGCACGTATCACATCAATCTAGCTCGCGAGCTTACGTCTACAGCCGAAATGCAACCTCTAATCCTGACACGAATGGTGGGCGTGGCCGACTTGCCTAAGAATCTTGTAAGTTACACTATAGCTCGGATAGCCGAGAAGCTCGTGGTTCTCGGACAACATGGAATACTTTTCACTGCAGTTAATCCTCTACTCGGCTTCAGTGGTGCGTCCATGCTTGCTAGTAACTTTATTCCCTTTGGGTTGCTCAGAGTTGATTACCGGTACGAGCGAACTGGCGAGTTTGTCAATAATAGGATTGCGAGTCCGCTTGCACGCAAAACTACTGCCGATTGGCCGCCCAATGTCGTCTTGGGCCGACCTATCGATATGAAGTCACCGATTGCTTCGCGACTCAGGTGCATGCAGGAGACTCCATTCAGGGATCTGAAGATTCTCGACAAGGCGCAGAGCAGTTCTCCGAGCGCTCCTAAAGAACTGCTCTCAATTTTGTCGAAATTTCGCGAAGTTCTTGAACGTGGCTGGTGCCGTGAGACAATGCACCCGGATTTTGCCGAGGACTACATCGATGGGCAACCAACGGGGCAGTGTGGTGTGTCGTCAGTATGGCTCGCACGCAAACTGCGAGCGGACTTTTCCATGCAGTCAACCTACTGCTATGGTGAATTGTCTTTCGATCGAAACGATATTAGTCCGGTAAAGAGGCACTGCTGGATTGAGATCGGCGAAGAGCGGTCATCCAACAGAATTATCGTCGACCTCACCGCCGATCAAGCTGTGGGCTTCGATCAGCGGGTAATTATTCAGAGGGCCCATCAGCTTGAGGGGGATGGAATCAGGTATCAAGCCCGAGCTCGTAAGAATCTCGACGAACTAACTCAAGACGCCGTATGGGATCGGTTTATTGTGCTTTCTCAAAAGATAGATGGATACTACAACGAAGCCGCGTGATATATAGATGACCCTGCTCTTCATCTCTTCCGATGCACGCCCACGCTACGCGGAGGACATACTTACGGTAGTTGCCACACCGCCAGGCGGGATATTTCAATTTCGCTATGAAACCCGATATGTAGCTCCTGATATTCAATCCATCGTTGGAAATGGCATGATTGTAGGGCAGGATGCCGTTATTGCATTCGGCGGAAAGGTTGGAACTGTCGACGCATTTATTATGCCGACACGCTTGGCCTCCGTGCACTCGGCGGAGATCATTGCCGAGGCGCTGATTATCAAGTTTCTGGCTAAGGATTTCCCTGATGTCACTAGCCTTCAGCGCGATGCTGTGGATATTGAAGACAAAGGTAAAGTTGTACTAACTCAGGTTATGTCTCGGTATGGTGGCACCTACTGGCCTGCGGTTGCAAGAAGCGACGGCCTGGTCGCCAATGCAGCAGGCAGTGGGCCATCGGAGTGGAATGACGTTGTCTCTCGGTTGTCGAAGCTGTCGGCATTTTCCGGCAGCTTTTTCATCAGGCTGTCGTTGGTGTACGCCACCAATAAGAGCTTCAAAGAAATGTTTTCGAGGTCCAAGTTCTTCAGCATGACGCCGGTGGAACTACATGATGGCAGCGCTACATTGTCCAATAGAAATGCCGCAATTCTGCGATGTTGGTTTTCTCGTGAGACCCTGGCATCGGACGAACGTAGAATTACCGTAAAATGCGATGATGCAATCGTCCAGATATCTTCCGATGATTCGTATGATATTACATCTCGATACGATGATATTGAATTTTGGCTGCACCCCAGACGCTTGCCTGTGAATTCGCGAACCGTACTGTCAATTAGAGTGCCGGGAAATCCTCAAGTACCTGGTGATCTCACCACACGCGTATCGCTACCTATAGTGGTTAGCAGGCCAGTTGCACCCCGTCTGACCAGGGGGTTGACCAGCGCAGTCGGGGCCGGATTGATCGCCGCACCGGCTATTCTTGGTGTCGGATCCTCGCTTGGGCTTCGGCTCCTCTTGGCTGCGGCCGGAGCGCTGATCGTCTCGTTGGTTGCGGCGCTATCCGGAACACCGTGAGCTACCCGCATCCAGTCCGTTAGGAAGTCCCGCTATGGAGCACCCTGATGTAGATGATCTAATTCTTCTGCTGCGAGACCTCCTCCTTCCACTGTCCGAAGTTGAAAGAACCGTCAAGCTGCCTCAGCTGTCTGCCAGACGCGAGAATGTGCCCGAGCACTCCTTCTCTTTGGGGCTGACGGCCTGCGCGTTGGCTGCGTCGATCGCGCCTGAACTCGATCGCGGGTTGATTGCGCAATATTCGTTGGTTCACGACGTTGTCGAGCGATATGCGGGTGATACTTCGATCTGGGCACCTAGCGAGGTGCTCGGGTCGAAAATCTCACGAGAGAAGCACGCCCAGAGGAAAATTAGAAGCAATTTCGGAAATGTTTTCCCATGGATAGCCAACACGATAGACGCGTATGAACGCCGCGTGGACCCCGAGTCCAGATTCGTTTATGCCTTGGACAAGATACTTCCCCATATCTTAATAATTATCTCAAACGAGCATCCGGTCCGACCTCATTACGGTCGCTACGCGGCAAGAATATCGATAGCTCGGGCGAAGGTCGCCACTGATCCGAGGATCAGCCCCTACTTCGAGGAATTATTGGCGATATTTGACGAAAGGCCCCACTTCTTTGCAGACGGGGTGCCACAACACGGGCGCGTGAGCAATAGTCGCGCTGATTCTGCGGGCAACGACGGGTCACGTCGTTGAGTAACCGATACCCGTGGCCCCAATACGGCTGCGTCCGGTGAACGCCACCCCAACGCCTCCGTCCAACGACTGATAGCGTCCGGTCGGTCAAGTCCCGGGGCGTGGTGTAACTGAGTGGTCACCGCATGATCCGAAGTATGGTCAGGCGGTGAGTTCTGCTGGTGCTGGGTCCTCCTGTTC
>NZ_JBICTD010000007.1:446280-481481 GCF_043197455.1 Nocardia sp. NPDC049149 | reverse complement strand
TCGGGTATACGGTCTCCTGTGAATTCGGCAGCCAAGGGTTTGCACCGGATAGCGTGGTGGCGTCGTCTGCCGTACCCGGCTGACCTCCGCAGTCGCTCACGCATTCTCTCGTCCCAGCCGGGTTACTTGGCTGTGGTCCCGTTTCGAGAGCTTCAAAGCACGCGTCGTCTTGTCCCGGCCGGGTCATCTGGGCGTGGTCCGTCTCGGGAACATCAAGATCAAAGACCGCGATTCGAGATCAAAGACTCTGTCCCGCACACCTTTTGATTTCCCGCACAGCGAATCGCCGACTAAATCGTGTGCGGGAAGACAGAAAGTGTGCGGCTGCGGGGGTTCGCGATCGGAGACCTCGGATCCGCACTCATTCTCGGAGTCGCACCTGGCGTTCCACAGACGTTCCGTACGGTTCACAGAGGCTGTGGGGTCTGTGAACCGTATGGAACGTCTGTGGGATACGCCGATGGGGTGCGGGTTTCGGGGTTGAGGCACGCCGAGCTCACGGTTACTGGTCTCGGGAAGCCCGCGATCCCGATATGTGGGATCAGAAGGGTTGGTTTGCGGTGAGGGGGCACTGGTGGCGGGGGCTTCTCGGGCGATGCCGCCATCAGTGCCTCGTGATCAATCGACCAACTCCGGAACGGGCGTGGTGGTCTCGTCTCGGGGTCTTCGAGATCGAAGATGCTGAGCCGCACAGTTTTTGGTTTCCCGCATACCGAATTGCTGGTGAAATCGTGTGCGCGAAAGCAAAAGGTGTGCGGTTCAGCTGGGGGTTAGGCTCGCCACCAGGTGTCGAGAGGGGTCACCGGGACGGTGCGCTTGTGTCTGGTGGTCAGGTAGATCGTTTCGATGCGGTCGGCGACTTCGGGGGTGACGTCTTCGCCTTCCAGGTAGTCGTCGATCTCGCGGTAGGTCAGGCCGAGGGCTTCCTCGTCGGGTAGTGCGGGGCGGTCGTCTTCCAGGTCGGCGGTCGGCACCTTCGACCAGATGCTGGCCGGCGCGCCGAGTTCCTGCAGCAGTGCGGCGCCTTGGCGTTTGGTGAGTCCGGTCAGTGGGGTGAGGTCGACGCCGCCGTCGCCGTATTTGGTGAAGAAGCCGGTGACTGCCTCGGCGGCGTGATCGGTGCCGACGACGAGCAGGTTCTCCTGGCCTGCCAGCGCGTACTGGATCACCATGCGCTCGCGTGCCTTGATATTGCCGCGTACGAAATCGCGGAGCTTGTCGATCTTCAGCGCCGAGGCCACCTCGCCTGCGGTCGCGTTCGCGCTCGGTCGCACGTTCACCGACACCGACTTGTCCGGCTGGATGAACCGCAGCGCGATCCGCGCGTCGACCTCATCGGACTGCACGCCGTAGGGCAGCCGCACCGCGAGGAAGGTCGCGTCCGTGCCGTCCGCGCGCAGTTCCTCCACCGCGAGCTGGCACAGCCGACCCGTGAGTGCGCTGTCTTGTCCGCCGCTGATGCCGAGCACGAAACCCTGTGCGGGAGAGGCGTTCAGATAATCCTTGAGGAAATCGACCCGGCGTCGCACTTCGGTCTTGGGTTCGATGTTCGGCTGGACGCCTAGTTCGGTCGTGATCTGTTCGCGCAGGTTCCGCATGCCAGCTAACTTTACTGACGATTCACCGTGAAACAACGTGACGAACCAAGGCTTCCCAGTTGTCCCCGATCTGGTCGCGGCTGTAGCCCTGCACGTGCATCTGATGCATGATCAGCCCGGCGCTGAGCGTGGCAAGCAGACTGTCGGCGAGCAACGAGATCTCACCCGGCGTCTGTGCTTCCCGGAGCAGCATCGACACGTGCCGCTTGAGCAGACCGTAGGGCGCGCCGGAGTAGCGGTCGCCTGCCGCGCCTTCTTCGGCGGCACGGTACAGCTCGCCTTCCACGTCGATGTCGAGCAGTCGGGCGCGACCGAACGCGACGATCCGGTCGGCGGGTGGTGCGCCGGGCCCCAGCGGCGGCGGCCCGAAGATGAATGCCTCCTGGAACTTTCGGTCGGCGTGATCGAGCAGCGCCATCAGCAGCCCTGACCGGCTGCCGAACCGGCGGAACACGGTGCCTTTGCCGACTCCGGCCCGTTTGGCCAGTGCGTCCATCGTCAGGCTGTCGACGCCTTGCTCGCGGACCAGCTGTTGCGCGGCGTCGAGCAGCAGCTGCCGGTTGCGGGCGGCGTCGGCGCGTTCGGCTGGCTCGGTGTCGCCGAGCAGCGGTGTGCCGACGCCGAGCAGCTGCCCTTCCCCGGGGGCGGGTCGATCGGATGTGGGGTAGCTCACAGCGCTCACGCATTCTCCGCGGGAAGTAATCGGACCACGGTCCGGTTAGTCACTGATGAAAGTTCGGACACCACCATTCAGTACACCAGGAGATGCCATGACCACGACCCGCATCCTCGCTCTTGTCGGAAGTCTTCGCGCAGCCTCGATCAATCGGCAGCTTGCCGAGACCGCCGTGCAGACCGCGCCTGCCGGAGTCGAGATCACCCTGTACGAGGGACTCGCCGATATCCCCTTCTATAACGAGGACCTCGATGTCCCCGGCGAGGTACCGCCCGCCGCCCAGGCGCTGCGCAATGCGGTCGCCGAGTCGGACGGCCTGCTCTTCGTCACCCCGGAATACAACGGCACGCTGCCCGGCGTGTTGAAGAACGCCATCGACTGGGCGTCGCGGCCGTATGGTGTCGGCGCGCTCCAGGGCAAGCCTGCCGCGGTGGTGAGCGCGTCGATCAGCCCGCGCGCGGCGCAGTGGGCGCACGGCGACACGGTCAAATCGCTCGGTGTCGCGGGCGCGTCGGTCGTCGAGTCCGCGCATCTGCACTTCGCCACGATCGGCGAACGCTTCGGCAGCACGCATCCGCGCGAGGATGCCGAGGCGCTGACCAAGCTGGCCGCGACCGTGCACGAGCTGGTCGAGGCGACGCAGGGCCAGTTCGCCACCGTGTAATCGCCAGTTCGCCACCGTGTAAGCTTCCGAACCGGTCTCGACGAGGGCTGTCTCTGCCGACGCAGGGATGGCCCTCTTTGCTGTCCCTGGGGTTTGCTGAACATAAGCTGCGGTATGAAATTGTGATCTGCACCACGGTCGTGTCGGGTTGCGAATCGAGCGTCCAGGTACTTACCGCCTGGGAATTTCATCAATGTGACTCGCAACATGTCGTGTTGGATGAATCTGTCGGCCACTAGGTGTAGTGTCTTCGGTACTGGAAGACGGCATGGCGCCCGGCTCTGCGAACATCGGCTCGAAGGGGCTGAGCAGGGGATTCAAGGCCAGATCCAGGAGTTTGCGCAGCTACGTCGGATCGCGCGTTCAGTGACTGCTCGCAGTCGCTGGAAACGATCAGCAGGTCGCTCGACAACGATCAGCATTCGGATCACAGGCTGTGGATCAGGCACAAGGAGAGAGGGACACCAATGACCGTCACCGTGTACACCAAGCCCGCTTGCGTCCAGTGCAACGCCACCTACAAGGCCCTCGACAAGGCCGGGGTGGACTACGAGGTCATCGACATCTCCGAGAACGACGAGGCGCGTGACTACGTCATGGCGCTCGGCTACCTGCAGGCCCCGGTCGTCGTGGCCGGTGAGGATCACTGGTCCGGCTTCCGGCCCGACCGCATCAAGTCGCTGGCCACCGTCGCGGCCTGACCGCTACGCCGTTCGACGTTCCTCCGAGAGGAGAGTGGCCGATGTCCGCCGGGACAGCTGCGCTGGTCTACTTCTCCAGCGCCTCGGAGAACACCCATCGTTTCGTCGAGAAGCTGGGTCTCCCAGCGACTCGCATTCCATTGCACACCGCTGATTCGCTGCGCGTCGACGAACCCTACGTGCTGATCGTGCCCACCTACGGGGGCGGTCGGCACGTCATGGGGGGAACCAGATCCGACAAGGAATTCGTCCCGCGGCAGGTCGCCAAGTTCCTCAACGATCCGCACAACCGTGCCTTGCTGCGCGGGGTCGTCGCGGCGGGAAACACGAACTTCGGCGATACCTACTGCTCCGCGGGTGAGGTGATCTCGCGCAAGTGCGGGGTGCCCTACCTGTATCGCTTCGAACTCATGGGAACCGCCGAGGACGTCGAGCGCGTCCGAGAGGGATTGGGATTGTTTTGGCAACAACAACGACAGCACCGGCCGGAAAAACGGCTCGCTTAGAGCAGTCTTCCGCCCGCGGGGCGGACGCCGCCGAGGTCATGGACTACCACGCCCTCAACGCGATGCTGAACCTGTACGGCCCCAACGGCGAGATCCAGTTCGACAAGGACCGCGAGGCCGCGCACCAGTACTTCCTGCAGCACGTCAACCAGAACACCGTCTTCTTCCACAACCTGGACGAGAAGCTGGACTACCTGGTCGACGAGAAGTACTACGAGCCCGAGGTGCTCGGGCAGTACAGCCGCGGGTTCATCAAGCAGCTGTTCCAGCAGGCCTACGCCAAGAAGTTCCGGTTCCCCACCTTCCTCGGCGCGTTCAAGTACTACACCTCGTACACGCTGAAAACCTTCGACGGCAAGCGCTACCTGGAACGGTTCGAGGACCGCGTCTGCATGGTTGCGCTGACTCTCGCCGCTGGCGACGAGGTGCTCGCGGGCAAGCTGGTGGACGAGATCATCGATGGCCGCTTCCAGCCGGCCACCCCGACCTTCCTCAACTCGGGCAAGAAGCAGCGCGGCGAGCCGGTGTCCTGCTTCCTGCTTCGCATCGAGGACAACATGGAGTCCATCGGGCGCTCCATCAACTCCGCGCTGCAGCTGTCCAAGCGTGGCGGCGGCGTCGCGTTGCTGCTCAGCAACATTCGTGAGCACGGCGCGCCGATCAAGCAGATCGAGAACCAGAGCTCGGGTGTCATCCCGATCATGAAGCTGCTGGAGGACTCGTTCTCCTACGCCAACCAGCTCGGCGCCAGGCAGGGCGCGGGTGCGGTGTATCTGCACGCGCATCACCCGGACATCTACCGGTTCCTGGACACCAAGCGGGAGAACGCGGACGAGAAGATCCGCATCAAGACCCTCTCGCTCGGCGTGGTGATCCCGGACATCACCTTCGAGCTGGCGAAGAAGAACGAGGACATGTACCTGTTCTCGCCGTACGACGTGGAACGCATCTACGGTGTGCCGTTCGCCGACATCAATGTCACCGAGAAGTACTACGAGATGGTCGACGACAAGCGGATCCGCAAGTCGAAGATCAAGGCGCGCGAGTTCTTCCAGACCATCGCCGAGCTGCAGTTCGAGTCCGGCTACCCGTACATCATGTTCGAGGACACGGTGAACCGGGCGAACCCGATCGCGGGCAAGATCACCCACTCGAACCTGTGCTCGGAGATCCTGCAGGTCTCGACGCCGTCGGTGTTCAACGACGATCTGTCCTACGCCAAGGTGGGCAAGGACATTTCGTGCAACCTCGGGTCGTTGAACATCGCCAAGGCGATGGACTCACCCGATTTCGCGCAGACCATCGAGACCTCGATCCGGGCGTTGACCGCGGTCTCCGATCAGACGCACATCTACTCGGTCCCCTCGATCGAGCAGGGCAACAACGAATCCCACGCGATCGGCCTCGGCCAGATGAACCTGCACGGGTACCTGGCCCGCGAGCGGGTGCACTACGGCTCCGACGAGGGCATCGATTTCACCAACATCTACTTCTACACCGTGGTCTACCACGCGATTCGGGCGTCGAACCTGATCGCGCAGGAGCGCGGCAGCTACTTCGGTGGCTTCCCGGAGTCGAAGTACGCCAGCGGTGAGTACTTCGACAAGTACACCGAGCAGGTGTGGGAGCCGAAAACCGAACGGGTGGCGCGGATCTTCGCCGAGGCCGGGGTGCACATCCCGACCCAGGACGACTGGCGCGCGCTGAAGGCGTCGGTCATGGCGCACGGCATCTACAACCAGAACCTGCAGGCCGTCCCGCCGACCGGCTCGATCTCCTACATCAACCACTCCACCAGTTCCATCCACCCGGTGGCGTCGAAGATCGAGATCCGCAAGGAAGGCAAGATCGGCCGCGTCTACTACCCGGCGCCCTACCTCACCAATGACAACCTCGAGTACTACGAGGACGCTTACGAAATCGGCTACGAGAAGATCATCGACACCTACGCCGCAGCCACCCAGCACGTGGACCAGGGCCTGTCGCTGACGCTGTTCTTCAAGGACACCGCGACCACTCGCGACCTGAACCGCGCGCAGATCTACGCGTGGCGCAAGGGCATCAAGACCCTGTACTACATCCGCCTGCGCCAAATGGCGCTGGAGGGCACCGAAGTCGAGGGCTGCGTGTCCTGCATGCTGTAGTCGCACCACCTGAAGCGGGCGGTCTCCCTTGGGGGGGCCGCCCGTTTTCGCGTCCGCGGAGCTCTGTAACGACGTGATCAGCTGCGGCGACGCTCGTGTTATCGTGGCGCATTGGTCTGCTGCTCCCTGGGAGTTGGGCGGCGGCCGGATTTTGGGGATCAACATGTTTCAGAACACGTGGCCGCTGCCGCCGGTGCTGGCGCACATCGCGGCACAGCTCGACGCGCACATTTCCGAGCCTTTCCACATCGAGGCGGCGGAGGATCACCTGACGCTGCGCGAGACGGTGGACGGGCACTCGCGCGTGCTTGCCTCGACATCGCTCGGGCTCGGCCTCGACCGGCTCGACGTGTGCTGCGGTGCACTGGAACAGCAGCTCGCCGACTTCCAGGACGAGGTCGTGCTGGCGTTGACCGCCAGCTGGCCCATGGCCGAAGGCGCGGGCGGCGAGCCGGAATGCCACGTCGAGTCGGGAGTCCTGCGGATCCGATTCTGGGCGCCGCGATCCGAACTGCGGCTCGCCGACCTCGATCTGAAGACCCTCGGCGAGCGCGCCGTGGATTGAGCCCACCACTGGCGAAATCCCCACTCCGACATAGCGAAACGGGTGGCCTCCCACAGGAGACCACCCGTTCGTTGCTAGCAGGCAAGCATGTTTCGCCTGTGCGCCCTCAGCGCAGACCCGGTGCCACTTCGCGTTCGAAGAGCTCGATGCCGGAGGTGTCGTACGCCGACTCGGGGAAGTTGAAGATGGCGTAGCCGAGGCCGAGATCGCGGACCGCGGAGAGCTTTTCGAGCACCTGCTCGGGGGTGCCGACGGCGGCCGACGGGCGGAACATGCCGTCGACGTACTCTTTGGCTTTGTCGTCGCCGAGCGCCGTGGCGAGCCTGGCCTGGATCGCCGAAAGTCGTTCTTCGACTTCGGCTTCGGTGGCACCGACCACCGTGTTGAAGTTCGACGACCGCACGATGGCGTCGAAATCGGTGCCGACGTCGGCGCAGTGGGCGCGCAGGATCTCCGACTTCTGCGCGAACTCCGTCGGGTCGTTGCTGAAGTTGGTGTATTTCGCGTACTGCGCCGCGATCCGCAGCGTCTTCTTCTCGCCGCCGCCCGCGATCCAGATCGGAATTCCGCCCTCCTGCAACGGCAGCGGCCGCACGATGGCGCCGTCGACCTGGTAGTACTTGCCGTCCAGGGTGGCCGTGCCCTCGGTCCACGCCTGTCGGAAGATCTGCACGCCCTCGTCGAGGCGGCCGAGCCGCTCACCGGCCGACGGGAAGCCGTAACCGTAAGCGCGCCATTCGTGTTCGTACCAGCCGCCGCCGATGCCCATCTCGACGCGGCCGCCGGAGATCAGGTCGACGGTCGCGGCGACCTTCGCCAGATACGCCGGATTGCGGTAGCTCATCGCGGTGCACATCTGCCCGAGCCGGATCCGCGAGGTGGACGCGGCGAACGCCGACATCAGCGTCCACGCCTCGTGGGTCGCCTCCTCGGTCGGCACCGGAACGGTGTGGAAGTGGTCGTACACCCACAGCGATTCCCAGACGTCGCTGGTGTCCGCGCGTTGCGCCAGATCCCGCATCACCCGCCACTGCTCCGCCGGGTCGATGCCCACCAGATCGTGTCGCCAACCCTGCGGGATGAAGATGCCGAAGCGCACAGATTTCTCCTTCGTGTGTTTCCTCAAACCTAGCCAATCGTCCTGTGATCGGCCGACCGAGGCATGCCCCCATTTCAGCGGCCAGGGCCGGACGCTGCCCAGCGTCCGGCCCTGGCCTGCCGACTACGCCCCGGTGAACTGCGCCCCGGAGATGGACGTCGACGGCGTGCCGTCGATGCCGACCGGGATATCGCCCTCGAGCGTCGTGCGGTAGAGCACCCGCGTCACGTCGAGATGATCCAGATCGCTGGGCGCGAGATGCGCGGTCGCCCGGTTGTCCCAGAACGCGATGCTGCCCTTCGCCCAGCGGAACCGGACCGTATAGGCCGGGTTCGCCACCTCGTCGAACAGCAGCTTCAGCACCGCGTCGCTCTGGCTGGGGCTCAGCCCGACGATGCGGGTGGTGAAGCCGGGGTTGACGAACAGGGCGCGTTCGCCGGTCACCGGGTGCACCCGGACCACCGGATGCTCGGTCACCAGCGGCGCGGCGGCCACCTTCTTGGCGTAGTCGCTGTCCGCGTTCCAGACGGGCCTGCTGCCGCCGAACCGATGTTCGGCGCGCAGCCCGTCGACGAACTCGCGCAGCGCGGCAGGCAGGTTCTCGTAGGCCGCGACGAGGTTCGTCCAGCCGGTGTCCCCGCCCTGTTCCGGCGCGATCTCGGCACGCAGGATCGAGGCGGCGGGCGGGTTGATCAGCGGCGAGACATCGGTGTGCCAGAAGTTGGTGTAGCTGAACTTCTTGACGCCGAATCGCTTCTCGTACAGGCGACTGTCGACGGCGAGGATCTCGGGGAATTCCGTCGGCGCGTCGTCGTCGTAGGGGTGGGACGGGGTGACCGCGCCGAAGCGCCGCGAGAACGCGATCTGTTCGGCGTGACCGATGTGCTGATCGCGGAAGAACAGCACCTTGTACTTGTGCAGCGCGGCGGTGATCTGCTCGACCTCGAGGTCGGTGAGCTCCGCGCGCAGATCGACGCCGGAAATGTCGGCGCCGATGTAGCCGGCGACCGGGGTGATCCGCACCGCGTCCGTGGCGGTGATCGTGGTGGATGGTTCGTGCACCGTGGTCATGGGGACCTCGTTCAGAGAAGGGGGATGGGCTGCTGGGTTCGATCGCCGAGACGACAGGCACTGCGGCACACCCGCATGAAGTCGACCTCGCGCCGTTTCGTCAACGGCGGCACAGCAATTCGGGACCATTGAGATCGACGGTCATGCGCTTGCCTCGGCCCGCTCCTGCGCGAATTGGCTCTCGACCGGGCCGAGCCCGTAGTGCCCGCGCAGCGTGTCCGCGGTGTAGTCGGTGCGAAAGAGCCCGCGCTCCTGCAGGATCGGCACCACCTGGTCGACGAAGTCCTCGAGTCCGCCAGGCAGGTACGGCGGCATGATGTTGAATCCGTCGGCGGCGCCGTTCTCGAACCAGCTCTGCAGTTCGTCGGCGACCTGGGTCGGCGTGCCCGCGAAGGTCCGGTGTCCTCGGCCGCCGCCGAGCTTGCCGATCAGCTGCCGCACGGTCAGGTTCTCGTTCGTCGCCAACTCCTTGATCAGCGTGAATCTGCTCTTGTGCGTTTCGATCTCGTGCTCGGACGGCAGCGGCGGCAGTGGCGCGTCGAGTGCGTGCTCGGTGAGGTCGACACCGAGCAGGGTGGACAGTTGCCGCAGGGCGTAGTCGGGGGAGATCAGATCGGTGAACTCCTGCTCGAGTGCGAGTGCCGCTTCGGTGGTGTCGGCGATGAACGGCACCAGACCAGGCAGCACCTTGAGTTCGTCGGCGGTGCGGCCGTACTTCGGCAATCGCGACTTCAGATCCCGGTAGAACGCTTGGCCTTCAGCCAGCGTCCGCTGCGCGGTGAACACGGCCTCGGCGTGCCGAGCGGCGAATTCCTTTCCGCTCTCCGACGATCCGGCCTGCACCAGCAGCGGCCTGCCTTGCGGCGGGCGCGGCGTGTTCAGCGGACCGCGGACCTGGAAGCGTGGCCCGTCGAAGTCGATGGTGTGCACCTTGTCCGGGTCGGCGAAGATGCCTGCTTCGGCGTCGAGGACGATCGCGTCGGCCGCCCAGCTGTCCCACAGCTTGGTGGCCACCTCGACGAACTCCTGGGCCCGCTCATAGCGGCGCGCGTGTTCGGGCACGCGGTCGTAGCCGAAGTTGAGCGCCTCGTCCTCGCCCGCCGACGTGACGATGTTCCAGCCTGCCCGGCCACCGCTGAGGTGATCGAGCGAGGCGAACACGCGGGCCAGGTTGAACGGCTCGTGGTAGGTGGTCGACGCGGTGGCGATCAGCCCGACCCGGCTGGTGGCGGCGGCGATCGCGGCCAGCAGCGTGAGCGGCTCGAACACGGCCAGGGTGTTGCGCTTGATGCGCGGGCCGACGGCGAGTCCGTCGGCGAAGAACACCGAGTCGAGCTTGCCGCGCTCGGCGATCCGGCCGAGCTCCTGGAAGTGCCGGACATCCAGGACCCGATGTGCCTCGGTGCGCGGGTGCCGCCACGCGGCTTCGTGGTGCCCGACACCGAGCAGAAAGGCGTTGAGGTGGAACTGTTTTCCAGACATGAGTGTGCTTTCTCGGTTCGCGGGATCAGGCATTGGGTTCGGTGCGCCAGCGCGAGAACCGGCGTTCGAGGGCGACCAGCAGGCCATTGAAGGTGAGACCGAGCAGCGAGATGGCGAGGATGCCCGCGTACATGTTCGGGATCTGGAAGTTCTGCTGCGTCGCGGTGATCAGATAGCCGAGTCCTGCTCTGGCCCCGAACATCTCGGCGGCGAGCAGGACAAGGATCGAGCCGGCCGCCGCCATCCGCAGGCCGGTGAAGATCGACGGCAGTGCGGCGGGCAGGATCACCTTCTGAAACAGCCGCAGCGGTGAGAGGCCAAGGGACACAGCCGATTTGATGAGCAGTGGGTCGACGGTGCGGACGCCGGTGATCGTGTTCAGCAGTATCGGAAAGAAACTCGCGTACAGGACGAGGGCGACCTTCGAGGTTTCGCCGATGCCGAGGATCAGGATGAAGACCGGTAGCAAGGCCAGTGCCGCGGTGTTGCGGAACAGCTCGAGGATCGGGTTGAGGAAGTCGGCCACCGGCTTGTACCAGGCGATCGACACACCCACCGGGACGGCGACGAGCAGTGCGATCGCGTACCCGGCCAGCGACCGGCTCAGGCTGGCCGACACGTGCGTCCACAGCTCACCGCTCGCGGCCAGGTCGACGAACGCCTGGGCGACCACCGAGAACGGCGGCAGGAAGACTTCGTCCACCAAGCCGAACGTCGGAGCGAGCTGCCACAGCAGCAGGAACAGCGCGATCACGACGGTCGGCTTGAATGCCCGCCATGCGACGCGACCGATCAGCCGGGCCGCCCGCGATCCGAGGGCGTTCCCGGCGCCTGTCGTCCGCGCCGTCGTCGCCCTTCGGGGCAGGACCACACTCACCGCACTAGACATGGGTCAGCCTTTCTGTCGCGGTGTCGGCGTGAGTCGTGGTGTCGGACAGCGACTCTCGTTCTTGTGTCGCGGCGCGCTGCACCTCGCTCTGCAGCAGCGACCAGATCTCGTGGCGGTAGTCCCTGAACTGTTCCGACGACCGAATGTCACCCCCGGCCGCCCGGTCGATCGTCACGTCGACGACCGCCTTGATCCGGCCCGGCCGCGAGGTCAGCACCGCGACCCGCTGGCCGAGGTACACGGCCTCGTCGATGCCGTGCGTGATGAACAGCACCGTCTTGCCGGTGGCTCGCCAGATGCGTAACAGCTCGTCCTGCAAGGATTCCCGGGTTTGCGCGTCGAGCGCGGCGAACGGCTCGTCCATCAGCAGCACCTCGGGGTCGAAGGCAAGGCTGCGGGCGATGGCGACGCGCTGCTTCATGCCGCCGGACAGTTCGTGCGGATAGCGATCGCCGAAACCGGTCAGCCCGACCAACTCCAGGTAGTGTTCGGCGAGTTCCCGTCGCGCCTTGCGGCGCAATCCCTTTGCCTCGAGCCCGAATTCGATGTTGCTCCGGGCGGTGCGCCACGGCAGCAGCGCGTACTGCTGGAACACGATGCCGCGATCGAGGCCCGGTCCGGTGACGGGCTTGCCGTCCAGCAGGATCTCGCCGGAGGTCGGCGTGGTCAGGCCGCCGAGCAGGTCGAGCAGTGTCGACTTGCCCGAGCCGCTCGGTCCGACCAGGACGAGGAACTCACCGTCGCGCAGGTCGAGCGAGATGTCGTCGATGGCGGTGAAGTTCTCGGCCGAACCGCGGATCGCGAACTGCTTGCGCACGTGGGTCAGCGAAAGCTTTGCGGTGCTGGTCATTTCGCGGCCACCACTTCGCCTGCCGGTCCGCTCGTCGGCGTGTAGGTGCCGTTCGCGTAGGGATTGTCCTTGTTGGTGAACAGATCGGTGGCCTTCAACTGGCCGTCCTTCAGCTCGCCGTTGCGCACCAGCCAGTCGATCCAGATCTGCAGTTCCTTCTCGGCGATCACCGCGCCCGGCACCGGAATTCCGGAGCTGCGCCAGTACTTCAGCAGGCCGGTGTTCTCGTTGCGGCCGCGCTTCTCGATGATCGAGGTGAGCCTGGCCACCGCCTCCTCGCGCGGGGTGACCTGCAGCCAGCGAGTCGCCCGCGCGGTGCCCTGCACGAAATCCTTGACGGCTTCCTGGTTTTTGGCGAGGTAGTCGTTGCGGAACACATAGGTGCCGTAGTCGAAGGTGCCGAACAGGGCCTTGTCGGTGTAGAGCGGGTGGATGCCGCCGCGTTCGACGGCCGTTTCGCGGAACACGCTACCGAGAGCGCCGACGTCGATCTGACCCTTGCGCAGCGCGTCCTCGGTGTTCGCCGGTGGCACCACGGTCAGCTCGACCTGCTTGATCTCCTTTTCGCTGAGACCCTGCTGGTGTAGCCACTCTCGGGTGACGAACTCGTGGTGCGCGCCGAGGGTGTTGATGCCGACCTTCTTGCCGATGAGATCGCGCGGTGAATTGATGCCCGCGTCGTCGCGGACGAAATACCCGGTGAACGACTGATCGTCCGAACCATAAGAACTGAGCACCGAGGTGACCTTCGCCCCACCCGCGATCAGTTTCACCACCGCGCCGTTGAACGCGCTGCCGAATTCGACCTGATTCGTCGCCGCCGCTTGAATATTGGCCGGGCCGCTGGTGGTGTCACCCACCCAGCGCAGTGCGATCTTGGAGAAGTAGCCGAGATCATCGGCCAATTCGAAGGGGGAGACCTGGCCGGTGGCGCCTTGATACCGGAAAACGGTCTTGCCGTCTGCGGTGTTGCCCGGCTCGGACGTGCCGCAGCCTGTGAGGACGGAGAGGCCGGTGACCAGGGCGACGGCGGCGGCGAGCGCGCGAACGGCGCGCAACGGAGGTGCGGAGGAGGGCATGGTTGATGTCCTTCGAGAAGACCGCGCGCGACAATGGAACAGGCACGGCGGCACAAGAATTGAGCGGAAGGCGAGGTAGTCGCTGCGGTGCGGCGCACTGCGCGTCAGCGGCGACAGATCCCGTGCGGCACGCGCATGAGGTCGATCGCCCTGCGGCGGATCAGCGCGGTAGGTATCAACTCTTCGAGACTTCCGTGAAGCTGGATGCCGTGCGGCACCCGGGTTGACCTCTATCGTGTTGCTGCACGCCGCCACTGACAACGGTCATTCCACATTGTGAAAACCGCGGTGAATTTAATTACGCCGTGAATATGCCCGGCGCCGAACTGTTCTGCACGACGCCGCCGATGCGCACGGCGATCTGCCGCATCGCGGGCAGGATTTCGCGCACCAGCTCGTCGTTCAGTCGAGCCGAGCGTGCTTGGACGCTCAGCGCACCCCAGACCTGCTTGTCCGCCCCGAACACCGGCACCGCGATCGACCGCACCGGATCGTCGACTCCGTCGAACTCCTCGACCGCAAAACCTTTGCGCCGCACCAGATCCAACTCGGTGGCCAGATGCGGCCCCGCGGGCAAGTGTGCCAGCAGGGCGCGCCCCGAGGCGCTCGAGCGCAGTGGTTGGCGCAGACGCGGCAGCTGGTGGGCGCAGAAGTGCACCGGCGGTCGGGCCTGTAGCACCGTCACCGCCTCCTTGGCGTCGACGACGCTGAGGCTCGTGGTGATCCGGATGCCCGCGGCGAGTGCATACAGGTGTGGTGCCGCCGCGTCGATCCCGAGCCTGGTCAGCGCGGGTGCGGCCAGCGTAGCCAGGCCGTGGCCGACCCGGTACCGGTCGGTGGCCTGATCCTGTTCGAGCAGCCTGCCACGCACCAGGGCCTGGGCCAGCCGATGCGCGGTGCTCACCGGAATGCCTGCCAGGTGCGCCAATTCGCTGATCGACAGCTCGGGGTCGTCGCCTTCGAAGCAATTGAGCAGGTGGATGGCGCGCTCCACGGCCTGCGACCCTGAACGTGGCTGATCGGCGGCGGCCATGTGCCCCTCCTCGCTGTTTTCGATCCGGCCATCCACCGTCGCGCGCGGTCGGCCCGTGCACAACCCTTCGACGCCGGATGCGTCTAATGGGCGGCGGTACCTCTGCGAGGGAAGGGTCCCTGCCGGTCCCGCTCAGCGTCCGCGTTCGAAATCCGAACCCGGTGCGGGATCGTGGGATTCGTCGTTCGGCGCGGCCTCGTCGGACCCTTTGACCATCGGGTCCCTCTCCTCAGGGGTGATCAACGGGGCTGCTTCATTCATGGGATAGGGGTGCGAGGTGTGGATGACCGGGGCCTCGACCCTCGGTGTGTGCTGGTGTCCGGCGAAGTGCTGCTCGAGCAGATTCGCGCCACGCAGTGTGCCGCCTGCGGCGGCGAATCCGGCGGCGACCACGGCCGCGCCGTCTCGGCAGCGCGCCGCCTTGTCGATCGCGACACGGAGGTTGGCGACGGTGAGCCGTTTCGCGGGCAGCCAACTGCCCGCCGCGTTGCCGACCACCCGCCGCGCCACCTCGGACTGGTCCCTTCCGAACGGCACGGCGCACACCGGAACGCCTGCGGCCAAAGCCTTTTGGGTGACGCCCATGGTGCCGTGCGAGATCACCACGGTGGTGCGATCGAGCAGCAGGTGATGCGGGACGAACTGCTCGACCCGCGCATTCGGCGGGACGGTGAAGCTCGCCGGATCGAGCGCGCCTGCGGTGACGACCGTGTAGAGACTGCTGTCGGCCAGCGCGTCCATCGCGATCTGGGCGAGCCTGCCGTCGTCCTGGAATTCGGTCGAGCAGGTGACGAGCGCCAGCGGCCGGTCGATCTCGTCGAGCCAGGCGGGCGGTTCGGCGTCCGGCGCCCACAGGCCTGGCCCGATCTGCTGGACCGACGCGGGCCAGTCGGTGCGCACGTCGTCGAAGGGTGGTGCGGTGAAGTTGAGCATCAGCGGCGCTTGTCTGAGGTAGTCGACGGTGTTCGCCAGCGGCGCCAGCCCGTAGTACTCGCGCATGTGGTTGAGCTGCGGCAGCGTCTCGTTCCAGCGGCGGTTCAGGTGCCACCGCACGATGCCGTCGCGTACGCGGCCGAGTCGTCCCGCCATCGGCTGCAGTCCGGGACCGAACGGCGGCACATCGCGCGACGGGATCGGCAGCAGGATCGGTGACCATGCGGCCCATGGCAAGCCGCTCGCGGCGGCCAGGATCTGCGCGCCGGTCGCGGTGACGTCGATCAGGAGTGCGTCGGGTCGTTCGGCGATGATCGCGGCTCGCAGCGCCTGGATCTCGTCGGGGATGCGCGCGACGAGGGCGCGCACGGTCGCGCGCAGTGCTCCGATCCGCGAGGTGGTCGCCCAATCGTGGAGGGTGTCGTTCGCCAGCGCCGGTGGCAGCGGGCGCACCGCGATGCCGAATTGCTGCAGTGCGTCTTCGCTGTCCGGCATCGTCAGCACGGTGACGTCGTGGCCACGGGATACCAGCTCTGCCAGTACCGGCGCGACCGGATACAGGTGTCCTTTGGCCGGTGAGGTGAATGCCAGTATTTTGGTCATGGAGACAGGCTAACTCTTAGCTAATGGGCGTGTCTCCCGGACTGTCGATACTTTCTCGCGCGATGGAACGGGCGTAGGCACGTGCTTCGACGCGATATTAGCGGCGATGTAAGGGCTTTTCTGGGCCCATAATTCGGTGACCAGTTTGTCGGATGCCGAAGAAGCGAACTCGAGGTATGAAAAATTGGGAACTGTTGTACGTGTCTCTGGCAAATAACTGGCTTGTCCCTGGGGCGAGTGGTTGCCTTACCTGGCGAGAATGTTGATCGAATGTGACCTACCGCTACCGCCTGACGGCTGACCTGCGGTTCGTCGCGGTGAGAGGAGAAGCATGACGCGCACCGTCGGTCTGCTGCTGTTCCCCGGCGTCGAGGAGCTCGACGCGGTCGGTCCGTGGGAGGTGCTGGCCTTCTGGACCCAGCATTTCCCCGACGACGGCTACACGGTGTTCACCTTCTCGCTGGATGGCGGCCCGGTCACCTGCGCGAAAGGGATGCGGATCGAGGCGACGTACTCATTCGACACCGCGCCGCGCCGCGACGTGCTGATCTTCCCCGGCGGCATGGGCACCAGGCCCATGGTGAACGACGAGCCGATGCTCGAATGGACCCGCGCGCAACGCGCGGTCACCCCGCTGATCACCAGCGTGTGCACCGGTTCGCTGGTCCTCGCGGCCGCGGGACTGCTGGCCGGACGCCCGGCGACCACGCACTGGAAGTCACTCGACCGGCTGGCCGAACTCGACCCCAGCATCGCCGTCCGCACCGAGGATCGCTACGTCGACGACGGCGACATCATCACCTCCGCCGGAGTGTCCGCGGGCATCGACATGGCCTTGCACCTGGTGCGCAGGCTGGCGAGTGCCCAGCGCGCGGCCGAGGTGCGCCGCCTGATCCAGTACGACCCGGAGCCGCCGGTCTGATCGGCGGCACCGCATATTCACTGGCCTCCGCGCCGCGCGCGAGTCATGCTTGGCGACAAATGAATAGTGCAAGACAATCTCGGCTCGGCGTCGATTTCGGCCGAGTCATCCAGGGGGCGGCCCTGCGGGCCGGTGATCAGGACACGGTATTTCTCTCCGGGGGTCTCGCGGAAGCACTGCGCACACCGCCGAGCCCGCATGCCTTCGACGTACTGCCTCGGCTGGTCGAACAGTTCGCCGGGCAGGTGTGGGTGATCTCCAAATGCGGCCCGCGGATCGAGGAGCGCACCAGGCAGTGGCTCGACCACCACGAGTTCTACGCCCGCACCGGAGTGCCACGCGACCACCTGCGTTTCTGCCGCAAGCGTGCGGACAAGGCGGTGCACTGCGCCGACCTCGGCATCACCCACATGATCGACGACCGGCTCGACGTGCACCGCGCGCTGCGCGGTCTGGTGCCGCACCTCTACCTGTTCGGCGCACAGCAGGAACCGGCGCCGGAGTGGGTGCACCACGTGCCGACCTGGCTGGCTGCCGAGCCGGTCGTTGCGGCCACGCTCGTGCCGGATGGGCAGCCTGATCGTTCGTGGTGAACAACCTGTCCTTTTAGCTGTATCCTGCTCAGGGATGCTTTCGCATCTGAACCAGGTTTTCAGTGATGGCGTGGACGTCCCAGGTCTGCGGCAGCGACGAGGAGGAGGTGGGGTTGTCATGCGCAACGAACCTCCCAGTCGAAGGCCGCGCGGCGTCGCCCCTTCGCATTCCTGAGTAGGCAGGGGCCGGCGCCCGCGGTGTGAACTTTCGCGTTCTTGTTCACTCACGCAACTTTGCTGAGGACCCGCCATGTCGCAGACCGATGTCATCGAAGTACGTCCGACGCTGTCCGAATCGCTCCAGGACATCGCCGAGAGCCACCGTGTCGACGCCGCACTCGCCTGGCTCGACAACCACCCGCCACACGCCATTGCCGACCAGCTCGCCAGGATGGACGCCGTCCAGGCGGGCATGGCGTTCCGGCTGCTCGACAAGGACCTGGCGCTCGCCGTCTTCGAAGAGCTGGAACCGGTCGATCAGCAGCAGATCCTGCAGGGACTGCGTGACCAGAGCTTCCGCGACCTGGTCGAGGAGATGGCGCCCGACGACCGGGCCCGTATGCTGCGCGAGGCGCCTGCGAAGGTGGCCAAGAAGGTGCTCGCCGGGCTGAGCCCGCGCGAACGGCGGATGACCGCCGCGCTGCTCGGCTACCCCGAGGGTTCGGCGGGTCAGTACATGACGCCCGAGGTGATCGCGCTGCCGCGCAACCTCACCGTCGAGCAGGCGCTGACCATGGTGCGGGCCAAGGGCGCCACCGCCGAAACCGTGTACACGTTGCCCGTGGTCGACGCGGGCAGGCGGCTCATCGGCATCGTCGAACTGCGCGAGCTGGTGCTGAGCAAGCCGGACGCGATGATCGACGAATTGGTCGTCACCGAACCGGCTTTCGCGCGCGCCACCGACGCCGCGGAGAAGGCGGCCAGGCTGATGCGCGAGACCAACGACATCAACCTGCCGGTCGTCGACAGCGAGGACCGGCTGGTCGGCCTGCTCACCATCGACGACGCCGTCGAGGTGATCGAGGCCGCCGACAGCGAGGACGTGGCCAGGCAGGCCGGGTCCGCGCCGTGGGAGGGTCACTACATGGCCGCGAGCGTGTTCCAGCTGGCCAGGTATCGCGCGCTGTGGTTGTTGCTGCTGCTGTTCGCCGCGACGCTCACCGTGAGCGTCACCGACATGTTCGAGGGCACGCTGCAGCAGGCCGCGCATCTCGCGCTGTTCATTCCGCTGCTGATCGGCGCCGGTGGCAACGCGGGCGCCCAGGCCGCCACCGCCTGCGTGCGCGCGCTCGCCGTCGGCGAGGTGCGGGCCTCCGATCTGTTCAAGGTGATCTGGCGGGAGTGCCGGGTCGGTCTCGTGCTCGGATCCATGCTTGCCGCAGCGGGATTGGTGATCGGCGGGCTGTTCGTCGGCCCGCGAGTCGCCCTGGTTGTCGGCATCACGCTCGTGCTGATCTGCGGGTGGGCCGCGACGATCGGCGGCACCATGCCGCTGCTCGCCAAGAAGTTGCGGATCGATCCGGCGGTCGTCTCGGCGCCCATGGTCACGACCCTGGTGGACGCCACCGGGCTGATCATCTACTTCACCACCGCGAAGGTGGTGCTCGGCATCTGAGTGCTGCGGTCTCCCGTTGCGGGAGGCCGCGGCATCGTGCGGTGCCTGCTACCCGTGCTGCCTCGGGTCCTTCGCGAACGTCTGCTGCATCTTTCGCGAGATCCATTGGCCCGCAGTCGTTGTGCCGAAGGTTTCCGGCGGCTCGGTGCCCGCGAACGCGCCGATCGGATCGAGGGGCGCGTCGTGGTCGGGGAGGTAGAAGAACGGAATGGACAAGCGGGAGGAGGTGTTTCCGCGTTCGGGGTTCACCACCCGGTGCATTGTCGACACCCAGCGGCCCGCCGTCCACAGCGCCATCAGGTCGCCGATATTGACGACGAAACCGTCCGGGATCGTCGGCACCGCACGCCATTCGGTGTCCTGCAGCACCTGTAGGCCGCCAATGCTGGTGTCCTGGTAGAGGATTGTCAGGCTGCCCCAGTCGGTGTGTTCGCCGCGGCGCAACTGTCCAGGCAGCGGAGCGTCGAGCTGCGGGTAGTAGTAATTGACCGCGATCGAGGAGACGTGGCGGTCGAACACCGCGTCGAAGTGATGCTCGGGCAGGCCGAGGGCGAGTGCGAACAAGCGCATGAGCGTGCCTGCCAAGTCGCTCATCGCGGTCAGGTACTCCTGCCAGGTCGGCGCGAAATCCGCCGGTGTAGTCGGCCAGACGTTCGCCAGCTGCCATGACGCCCAGTAGTCGCCGAGTTGCGCGCGTTCGTGGGCAGGTAAGTCTCCCGTCACATGCGCGGAGAACACCTCGCACAGGTCAGGTGGGGTCTTCTTGCCGATACTGTGCGCCGTCGCACCGCCCATCCGGCGGAATCCGGACACACCGGGCCGGTGTGCGACGCGATCCTTCTCCGTATCGGGCAACGCGAAGAACGCTCGCGTCGTCGCGCACATCCGCGCGGTGAGTTCGGTCGGCACTCCGTGTCCGACGATGACGAAGAATCCTGACCTCGCGCATGCGGCGCCGATCGCCGCGGCGATGCTCGCGCGGCCTGCCGCGGTGTCGCGTGCGGACATATCGATCACCGGGACGAATCCCTCGACCACGGTGCCGGTCTGCTCCCTCATTGCTGTCCTCTCTCGACGAGTTCGTGCACATCGGCGTCGAGTATCGGAAGCAGGAAGCACTGCGGTCGTATAGAGACGAAGCTCACGAAGGTTTCCGCACTCGAGTGGCGTTCGGGTACGAAAAACCGCCATGCGGACGGCCGCCCGATGCGCGAATCTTGCATGCTGTTCACCGAATCCACGCTTCCCGTTCGCTCCCTGCTCGGCGTTCGCGCGCGGTGACCAGCGCAAATCTGTTCGTCTTGCTAACGTCGAAGCCATTTGCGAGGACGAGGGTGCAGTGGTGTCGGCGGCGGGTCTCGACGGGTGCTGCCCTCATCGAGCCGTCGGGCCACGAAAAAGCGTCCGCTCGTTGATGGTTCAATCACTGTCACACCTGATGACGGCTACTCGAGGGGCACATGAGGCAGATCTTGTACTCGGCGATGATCGCGCTCGCGGTCTCGATCACGTTGACGCCGTTGTTGATCAAGCTGTTCACCCGGCGCAAGCTGGGTCAGGAGATCAGGGCCGAGGGGCCGGCCAGCCACCAGTCGAAGCGCGGGACGCCGACGATGGGCGGCATCGCGATCCTCATCGGCATGTGGGCCGGATACCTCGGCGCGCATCTGCTCGGCATGCGGCACGAGGGGCAGGGCGCGACCGCCTCTGGGCTGCTGGTGCTCGGCTTGGCCACCGCGCTCGGTGTGGTCGGCTTCCTCGACGACTTCATCAAGATCCGCATGCAGCGCAACCTCGGGTTGACCGCGACCGGCAAATACATCGGCCAGCTCGTCGCCGCGGTGATCTTCGGTGTGCTCGCCCTGCGCTTTCCCGGCAGTTCCGGGCTGACTCCCGCCAGTCGGCATATGTCCGACGTCCGTGATGTCGCGACGGTGACCTTCAGTACGACCGTGTTCCTGATCCTCGTCGTTTTCCTCGTGGTGTCCTGGTCCAACGCGGTCAACATCACCGACGGTTTGGACGGCTTGGCCGCGGGCTCCATGAGCTTCGCTCTCGGTGCCTACGTGATCATCACGTTCTGGCAGTACACCAACGCCTGCGTCACGACTCCGGTCGCAGGCTGCTACAACGTGCGCGACCCGCTCGACCTCGCCCTCGTCTGCGCGGCAGGCACCGGAGCATGTATCGGCTTTCTCTGGTGGAACGCGGCCCCCGCCAAAATCTTCATGGGCGACACCGGATCTCTTGCCCTCGGCGGTCTGCTCGCCGGGCTGTCCGTCACCACCCGCACCGAACTGCTCATGGCGGTCGTCGGCGCCCTGTTCTTCGCCGAGATCCTCTCCGTCCTCCTCCAGATCGTCGTCTTCCGCACCACCGGAACCCGGCTGTTCAAACTGGCCCCCTTCCACCACCATTTCGAACTCAGCAAATGGGCCGAAACCACTGTCATCATTCGCTTCTGGCTGTTGGCAGGCATCGCTGCCGCTATCGGCCTCATGCTCTTCTACGGCGAGTACCTGGCCGCCATCGGCTGACCCGAGCTCCTCACCGCGAGTGGTACATGGTTGTGCGGACATGCTGTTGATGCCACCGTGTACCACTCGCGGGATCGAGATTGACTGGGCGAGTGGGGGACTCGCCGGGAATTACAGGCTGGACAGGAAAGCGTCCCACTCGGCTGGGGTGAAGACCAGGGCTGGGCCGGTGGGGTTCTTGGAGTCGCGGATGCCGACCATGCCTTCGGCGAGATGCGCTACTTCGACGCATTCTCGCTCGGCCGTGCTCCGGGTGCTCTTGAACCAGCGTGCGTCGGAAAGGTCGATGCTCATGTGTTGAACTCCTCTGTTATTCGAAGGATTAGGTTGCGGCTCTCGGCCTCGTCTAGAGCCAGCCGTTTGATATCTGTGCACACTTCGCGATACGCAGCCACCTCCTCGGGTTGTTCCAGATATAGGTCACCGGCGTGACCTTCGATGTATACGATCGGCGGCTCTGTCAGGTAGGCGGTCGGGTGCTGGGGAAATTCGAGCAGCACAAACGAGCCGACCAATAGCCCCTTGTACGTACCGGCGGAGGTCGGCAGTACGCGGACCGAAACATTCGGTAGTCGACTGAATTCAGCGATATGCCGCAGCTGATCGGCCATGACGGCAGCGCTACCGGTCGGGCGGCGCAGCACGGACTCGTCGATGAACGCATCCAATGTCAGCGAGTGCACGTTGCCGACGAGTCGGGTCCGTCGCTTGGCGGCGATCGCCACGGTGGTTTCGACGTCCTTGGCAGACGTATTGGGGAACTCGGCCCAGAACATTGCCCGGCGGTAGTCGTCAGTTTGCAGTAATCCGGGCATGAACGTTGTCTGATACGAAACAACGTGGTCCGCAGCGGCTTCCATGCCGACAAAGAGTCCGAAAGTCGGCGGGAATGCCCCATCGAATGTATGCCACCACCCTTTTGCTTTCATCTCCTCGGTGAGGGAGAGGAGGACCTGGGCCTGTCCATCAGGTACCCCGTAGATCTCGCACAGCCGCTTGACGAACAGCGGGTTGATTTTGATGGCAAGACCGTTCTCCATGCGCCAGAACGTCTGTTTGCTGACGCTGAGTTCCGCGCGCGCGTATTCCACGCTCACATTTGCCTTTTCACGGGCTTTGCGGAGCTCCCTGCCCAACAGGCGGCGCGGGAGGGTCGAACCATTCGTCATCGTGGCATCTCCGGAGGGTTGCTAACGAGCGGGGTCCATTCTGGAACCCAGGTGGACAGTGTTTGTGGAACCTTGCCGAAAAGCTTGTCGATAGTCGATCCGAATGCGGACCCGCATCGGATCTCGACTGCATCAAACCAGCTGGAAGGCCAGAGGTGTACAGAATTGAACGAAAAACCGCCGGAGGCAACAGAAATCCAGAATCCGGTTCCAATACGTACTTTCCGAATTGGAACGTTCCAAGCCGATTCCGTCCACGCCGAGCTGGAGGAAACGCACGTGCCCGAATCAGATCAGATCATTATCGGCCGCCTCGATTCTCCAATTCCGAAGCAGGTAGCCGGGCCCGCGGTGTGTGCGTTGCTGGCGCGTGAACTGGAAACCCACTGTCCCGGAACCGACTTCATTCCGGCCCGACTCACTGCCGATCTGTTCAGTCCGGTTTTGAATGAACCAATCGCACTGCAGAGCGCAGTGATTCGATCGAGCAACCGGATGACTGTCGCCGATGCGTCGATCGTGCAACGCGGGCAGATCCGCGCCCGCGCGACGGCACTGTTCCTGCTGACTGCCGAGCAACCGCCGGGGGAGGTCTGGCAACCCCGGCCGCACCTCCCGGCCCCGCACACGAGACTCGTCGCGCCGGAAGGTGAACCGCCCCTGTTCAAGTACGGTGCGGCAGAGTGGACCGACAACTTCGCCGCTGCCCAAACCGCGGACCGCAAGATCATGTGGCAGAACCTGCCGCCGCTGATCGAGGGCGAGACGATCTCGCCCTTCCAGCGCGCCGCGGCGCTCGGCGACGCGACAAACCTGGTGTGCCACTGGGGTTCTGCGGGCGTCGGCTACATCAATACCGACATGACGCTGACGCTGTCTCGTCTCCCCGAGGGCCCCGAACTGGGCCTCCAGGCTCAAGACCACGTAGCGTCCAACGGCATCGCCGTCGGCACCGCCACCCTCTACGGCCGCAGCGGCTCCCTCGGCACCGCCGTGGTCACGGCCCTTGCCAACGTCCGCCGCCAGGTAGACCTCGCCGGGGTCATGAGCTCCTAGGCGCCCGGCTGGGCGAGTTTGGTGTCGAAGAACTTGACCGAGTCGTCGATCAATCCGGCTACGTCCGAGTAGTTCTCGAAGCAGTGGCCTGCGCCGGGGATGGTGCGGTAAGTGGATTCGGCGCCTGCTCGGGTGAGGAGAGCGTGGAGGTGTTCGCTTTGGGAGGCGGGCACCACGGTGTCGTTGTCGCCGTGGTAGGGCGGTAGTCCGCGGCGATATACGACCAGGTGCCGCTGATGCGGCTCAGAACGACTGGGCTTTGCGCCACATGAAGCGGTTGTCGATACCGTGGATGAGGGCGGTGGCGACTACCTCGAAGCCGAACCTCTGGTACAGGAGCACGTTTCGGTCGACGTCGGTTTCCAGGTGAGCGGGGAGATGCTGGTCGTCGACCTGCTTCAGGAAGACGGTCAGCAGCTCGCGACCGATCCCTTTGCCCTGGTGGATCGGGTGGACACCGATCGGGCCGAGGTGCCAATGTGGTTCGCGTGGATCGTGTTCGGCCATGATCCGCATGCCGGTGGCGGCCCGCGGCAGCGCGGTGCGAAGGAGCCCGATCATGCGCGGCGCGATCCGGAGTTTCTCCAGGGCGCTCATTTGACAGTGTGGCCACGGGGCGGCGTTGAGTACGCCGACTACCTCGCCGTCTTGTTCGGCGACCAGCACCTCGGCGAACGCGCGGCCGATTTTGCCGATTCTGGCGCCGGAGCGCATCATTCGGGCTGCCTTCGCCGGATCGCCGCCGACCACCGCGAGGGCGTTCGGGTTGTCGGCGAACGCGAAGGCGAGCACGTCGCAGGCCTGGGCCAGGTCGTCGGTCCGCATCGGCCGAATGTCGAAGTCCGCCATGGTGACCATGGTGCGGCCGGGCGACCGCACGGGGCACGCATCCGGTCCGCCTACCGAACCTGTCGGCCGACAACAGGATCCGTGACCCGAAGCGGGCCTGCCACGAATCCGTGGCAGGCCCGCATTCGGAAGTGACTCAGAACTCCCAGTCTTCGTCTTCGGTGTTGACGGCCTTGCCGATCACGTAACTGGAGCCGGAACCGGAGAAGAAGTCGTGGTTCTCGTCGGCGTTCGGCGAGAGCGCCGAGAGAATCGCCGGGTTCACCTCGGTTTCGTCCTTCGGGAACAGCCCCTCGTAGCCGAGGTTCATCAGCGCCTTGTTCGCGTTGTAGCGCAGGAACTTCTTGACGTCCTCGGTGAGGCCGACCTCGTCGTAGAGGTCCTGGGTGTAGTCGACCTCGTTGTCGTACAGCTCGAAGAGCAGCTCGAAGGTGTAGTTCTTCAGCTCGTCGCGCTCGGCCTGGCTGACCAGTTCCAGACCCTTCTGGTACTTGTAGCCGATGTAGTAGCCGTGCACGGCCTCGTCGCGGATGATCAGCCGGATCAGGTCGGCGGTGTTGGTGAGCTTGGCCCGCGAGGACCAGTACATCGGCAGGTAGAAGCCCGAGTAGAAGAGGAAGCTCTCCAGCAGCGTGGAGGCCACCTTGCGCTTGAGCGGATCGTCGCCGTTGTAGTACTCGAGCACGATCTCGGCTTTGCGCTGCAGGTTGCGGTTCTCCTCCGACCAGCGGAACGCGTCGTCGATCTCGCGGGTCGAGCACAGCGTGGAGAAGATCGAGCTGTAGCTCTTGGCGTGCACCGACTCCATGAACGCGATGTTGGTGTACACCGCCTCCTCGTGCGGGGTGAGCGCATCGGGGATGAGGCTGACCGCGCCGACCGTGCCCTGGATGGTGTCCAGCAGCGTGAGGCCGGTGAAGACCCGCATGGTCAGCTGCTTTTCGTCGGCGGTCAACGTGCCCCACGAGGGGATGTCGTTGGACACCGGAACCTTCTCGGGCAGCCAGAAGTTGCCGGTGAGCCGGTCCCAGACCTCGGCATCCTTCTCGTCGGGCACCCGATTCCAGTTGATGGCCGATACCCGATCGATCAGTTTCATCCTGCCTCCACACCTTTCCCGAGCCCGTTGAGCAGCCACAGAGCTATCCCGGATTTGCTCCCTTGGACACTACTCCTTGGGGGTGACAAGTCCGCGTAGCACAAGACCTTGTGTCGCAGCGATATGTGTCACCGCGGCGAACAATGCCGGGGGTCACCGCGTGCGGCCCTTATTGTGCGGCACGCGGCCGCGATCGGCCACATCGGTGCTGGCGCGCCGCCGATCGTTTGCCTGCGGTCTGCTGGATCTCCGGTGTTCTCGGGGTATCGGCGCACTCGCCAGCTGCGGCCGGTTTGCCGCACCGCGACCCGTGCGCCCGACCCGCCCGCCGACCTGCGCCGATTTCCCCTGCCGCAGGGATACGTTGAGCCGAATAGGTGTGCACGCGTTTCGGAAGGAGTGTGTGTTATGACCAGTCCCGGCCCCACCAAGACCGGCCCGGTGATCAGCGACATGACGATCTTCGCCGGCGTCCTGATCCTGCTCACCGGTTTGCTGCATCTGCTGACGGCCATCGCCGCGATCGCCGGACGCGATATCTTCGTCGTCTCCGAAGACCAGGTGTTTCTCATCGACGTGTCGACCTGGGGGTGGATCCACGTCGTCATCGCGGTGCTCATCCTGGTCGCGGGCTTCGGCATTGTCACGGGCAAGACCTGGGGTTACCTCGCGGGCATCGTGATGGCGGTGCTCAGCATTCTGGACAACTTCCTGTTCGCCCCGATCTATCCGTTCTGGTCCCTGGTCATCATCGCCATCGATGTCCTGGTGATCTGGGCTCTTGCCCGCCAGCTCGCCGCGGAATAGCACTGCGGGTCAAAAAGTTTCGTCCATCGAACGGATAGCCGACGCCCCACCACAACTGTGGTGGGGCGTCGGCGTTCCGGCAGCTGACTAACGCCTGCTGGCCCGCCGGTAGCCGATGGTTGCGGGGACGGCGAAGAGCACGATCGCGCTGACCGACCACACGAACGTGAGGGTCAGCGGACGAGCCAGCGGACCCTCCAGTGCCAGGGCTTTCATAGCGTCGACGGCCACCGACATGGGTTGGTTGCGGACCACCGGCTGGATCCAGGTGGGGTAGGCGGCCAGCGGCACGAAACCGGTGCTGAAGAACATCATCAGCGACGTCAGGATGGTGATCCCTTCCACCAGAGCGGCTTTGGCGTTGAACACGGCCACCGCGGTGACGATGGTCGCGAAGGCCAGGCCGAAAAGCACTGGGATGGTCAGGAACAGGAGGGTCGCGAGGACACCCTGATGGAACCGGAAACCGAGCAGATAGCCGACGAGGAGGATGGCCAGCGTGCCTGCGAAGATGCGGCAGCCTTCGGCGACGATGCGCGAGGTGAGGCCGGACGCCCGGTGCACGGGCAGCACCCAGAAGCGGCGGAGCAGGCCCGCCTCCCGTTCCCGGCCGAGTAGCACGCCGCAGCCGACGGCGCCGGAGACCGCGCCGGTGATGGTGACCATCGGCACCGAACCGTAGAGCGCGCTCTCGCCGGTGAATTTCCGAATCTGGCCGCCGACCACCGTTTCCAGCATGATCAGCAGCAGGCACGGGATGATCAGCGCCTCCAGCACGGTGATCGGATTACGCATCCAGCGCAGCAGCAGGCGTTGGGTTTGAATCGCCGTGTGCCGCAACAGCGCTGCGAAGGACACCTCGGATTCGATGCGGGTGACGTCCCCGCGCTCGGCAAGCAGTGTCATCATGCCCTCCCCGAACTCAACCGGATGGTCAGCGGAACGCAGACGATGAGGATCGCGGCGGTCCATGCCAGCGACGGACCGAGCAGCGACCACGTCACCTGGCCCGCGTTGCCCAGCGTGTCGCCCGCCAGCGCCCGCAAGCTGATCACGAACTGCGATACCGGCTGATTGCGCACGAACGGCTGTACCCAGGCCGGAAATTGGTGTGCCGGAGCCAGTCCGGTCGACAGCATGCCGAAGATCAAGGGCGGCAACACCAGTGCCTGCGTGGTCGCCTCCGGGCTGCGCGACAGCGTGCCGATCACATCGGCGCCGAGCGTCAACGCGGTGCCGATGAGCATCGACAGCAGTAGGAAGGCGACGATGTGCGCGGTGTCCAGATAGAACCGGAACCCGATGACGTACCCGCAGACGATCGCCGAGCACAGCGACAACGCCAGCCGGAAGATGTTGCCGGACATCCGCGCCCCGACGGGAACGAACCTGCCGATCGGCATCGACCCGAACCGCCGATTGAGTCCGGCCACCGAGTCGGTTGCCGAGCGGAACGCGGCCGAAATGGCGGTGAACGCGGCGGCCTGGAGCACGACGAGGGGCATCATGAATTGCGCGTAACTGCTGAAGCCGGTGCCCGCGAACGTCATCACCGTCTTCAGCGGAATGTAGAAGCCCGCGGTGAAGGTCGCGGGCGCGAGCAGCGAGGTGAGCACCTCGCCGGTCTCGACCGAGGGCACGATCAGCCTGGTGGTGAGCACCCACCACTGTCGTGCGCGGGCAGGCGTGGCGCCGACGTCGGCCAGCCAGGTGCCTGTTGTCATGAAACCGCCTCCACATCAACAGCTTTCGACTCGGTGCCGTCGGCGGAGGCGAGATGTCCGGTCAGCTGCAGGAACACGTCGTCCAGTGACGGCCTGCGCAACGCGATGTCGACCAGCTCCACTTGCGCACTGTCCAGGCGGCGCAGCGCTTCCGCGAGTGTCTTCGCGCCGTCCGGCGCCGGGATGGTGATGCGATCCGAGTCCGGCGTGAGCGCGGCGCGATTGTCTTCCGGCAGTAGCGAACCCAGCGCGTCGGCGATGACGGAAAGGTCCTTCAGATCCAGCGGCACCACCTCGCAGTAGCTGCCGCCGGTTCTGGATTTCAGTTCGTCGGCGGTGCCCTGCGCGATCACCACGCCGTGGTCGATGACGATGATCCGGTCGCTCAGCGCGTCGGCCTCTTCGAGATACTGCGTGGTCAGCAGGGTGGTGATGCCCGCCTTCTTGAAGCTACGCACCAGATCCCACACCCCTTGCCTGCTGCGCGGATCGAGCCCGGTGGTCGGTTCGTCGAGGAACACCACGTCCGGGCGCACCACGAGACCACACGCGATGTCGATGCGCCGCCGCATGCCGCCTGAATAGGTGCCGACCCGGCGGCCCGCCGCGGCGACGAGGTCGAATTCGCTGAGCAGTTCGTCCGCGCGGGCGCGGGCGGCGCGTTTGCGCAGACCCATCAGCCTGCCGAACATCACGAGATTCTCGTAGCCGCTGAGCATGTCGTCGAGCGCGGCGTACTGCCCGGTCAGCATGATGGAGCGGCGCACCGCCGCCGGATCGGTGACGACGTCGTGCCCGGCGACCAGCGCCCGGCCGTGGTCGGGTGCGATGAGCGTCGACAAGATGTTCACCATGGTGGTCTTGCCTGCGCCGTTCGGGCCGAGGATGCCGAGGATTTCGCCCGGCGCGGCCGTGAAATCGACTCCGCGCAGCGCCTTGACGGCGCCGAACGACTTCTCGATTCCTTCGACCACTACTCCCTGATCGGCATTCATTGTTGTCCTTCCAGATGTTCGTCGACTATCCGCGCGATGGTCGGCAGCACGTGCGGTGCGGTCAGCTCGTTGTGCGTGACTTCGATGTCGTGGTTGATGACCGCGCCGGTCGCGTACGGCCGCCAGCCGTCCGGGCCGACGATGTCGGAGCTGTCGACGGTCGCGCTGAAATACAGCAGGTCACCGTCGAATACGGGGCGCTGGTAGCCCACTCGGGAGCGCGCCGCCGCGTTGTAGGACTCGGTCAGTCGCTCGATCATGTCCGCGTCGACGATCGGCACGCCGCCGAGCCGGTCGCGGATGAGGTCGGCCGCCTGGCTCGCGGTGGCGTCGGCGGGCACATCGTGGATCCCGAAGATCGCGCCGAAGCTGTTGACGAACGCCCCCGCGGTGAGGTGCTCGACGTCGGCGCTGTCGACGTCGGCGGTATCGGAATCCAGCAGTGCGACAAGGCCGACCCGCTGACCGTCCGCCTGCAATCTGGCCGCGATCGCGTGCGCGATCAGCCCGCCGAACGACCAGCCGAGCAGGTGGTACGGGCCGGAGGGCTGGAGCTGGCGGATCTCGCGGACGTACCGCTCGGCGAACTCTTCGATCGAGCGCAGCGACGGTTCCCGACCGCTGAGGTCGGGTGCCTGCATGGCGAAGATCGGCCGCCCCGGCCGCAGCACCTGCGCGAATCCCAGGTAACTCCAGGAGATTCCGGAGGACGGGTGGATGCAGAACAGTGCGGGCTCGGTGCCGCCGTGCCGGATCGGCAACACCACGTCCAGTCCGAGGGTGGCCTCCGGTGCAAGGGCCTGGCGGTCGGCGGCGATCGCCGCCGCCTCCTCGGCCGCGGCGACCTGCGCGGCCGGCGAGTGCGCGAATTCGGCTGCCGCGCCGAGCACGTCGAGCCACAGACCCGCCAGCCCGGCGATGTCGGCGCGGTGCAGCAGCGTCTGCGGGAAGGTGAAGTCCGCACGCAGCCGACCGCCGACCACGGTCGTGGTCACCTCGAGCACCGACTGCACGGGAAGCTCGGGATCGCCTGCGGCCGAGAGGTTGCCGAACAGGTCGGTCGGCGTCCACCCCAGGCCGTCGAGCCCGGCGGGCACATCGCCTGCGGTGGTCCCGCCGCGGTGGCGGAAGCTGATCTGTCCTGGCAGCGCACCAGGTGTGCCCAGCTGTGCGGCCGTGTCCGGATTGAGGTAGCGCAGCAGGCCGAACCCGATCCCGTTGTCGGGCACCGTCCGTCGTTGCCGCTTCACCGCGCGGATCGCCGCGCCGAGCGCCGGACCGCCGTGGAACGCCTCGTCGTTGTCGATCCGGTCCAGCTCTAGCCGCATCGGATAGTGGGTCGCGAACGGGCCGATGGTGCGCGCCAGCGCGGCGCCGGGGATCGCCTGCTCCGGTCGGCCGTTGCCTTCGAGCCGGAGCAACACGTCGGGACGCCGATCGCCGGATCGCTGTGCGCGCCACCGCAGTAGCGCGAGCGTGAGCGCGGTGAGCAGGATGTCGTCGGCCGCGCCGGCGAACTGAGCAGGCAGCTCGGTGAGGACTGCCGCGGTCACGTCCTCGGACACCTCGCAGCGGACGGTGCGCAGCCTGCGCGCCTTGTCGATGACCGGGTCGAGCGCCCTGACACCGAGGGGCGGATCCGCATGGGCGAGAACGCCTTGCCAATAGCCGAGTTCGAGAACTCGCTGTGCCGTGCGTGCTTCGTCGGTGAGCGCGTGTGCCCACCGGCGCATCGACGTGCCGGTCTCCGCCAGCACCGGGGTGTTGCCGACCGAGACCTGGGCCCAGGCGGCCAGCAGGTCCGGCAGCAGAATGCGCCAGGAGGCATCGTCGACCAGCAGCGGGTGCGCCAGCACCACGAGCAGGCCTGCCCTGGTCCGGCGTCCGGCGTCGCCGATCGGGTCGAGCCAGAGGCACCGCAGCACAACGCCGTTCGCGGGATCGAGCCGATGTATCGCCGAATCCAGTTCGGCGGTCACGTATTCGCGCAGATCGACCGGGTCGGCCGCGGCGTCGAACTCGATCCGGTGCACCAGCGCGCCGACGTCGACCGAGCCGGGCTCGCGCACCAGCAGCCGCCAGTCCTGCGCCGCGTGGCGGGACAGCTGTGCCCGCAGCATGTCGTGCCGGTCGACCGCCGCGGCGACGGTGGCGATCACCTGGTCGTGGTCGATGCCGATCGGCAGCTCGAGCACCGCGGTCCGCGCCGGGAGCCTGCGGCCGCCACCCGCGTCGATCAGCGACCGCGTCATCGGCGTGAGCGGCAGTTCGCCGATACCGCCGCCAGGCAGCTCGGCCAGCGCCTGCACCGGACCGGCGACCGCCGCGGCCAGCGCGGCAACGGTGCGGTGCTCGAACACCTGCAGCGGTGTGCAGTCGATGCCGCGCTGCTTTGCCCGCGACACCAGCTGGATCGCGAGAATGCTGTCGCCGCCGAGCTCGAAGAACGAGGCATCGATGCCGACCTTGTCCAGGCCGAGCAGCTCGGCGATGATCTGCGCCAGCGCCTCCTCCGTCGCCGTCCGCGGCGCCCGGTACTCGGTCTCCTCGGCACTGAAATCCGGTGCGGGCAATGCTTTTCGGTCGAGCTTGCCGACTGCGGTGAGCGGGATCTCGTCCAGCACGACGAAGGCGGACGGGACCATATAGCCGGGCAAGGTCTCCGCGGCGGCCTCGCGCACCTGTGCCAGGTCGAGTTCGACGTTCGGCTTGCGTACCAGATAGGCCACCAACGCGGTGGAGCCCGCAGGCCCGGTGACGCCGAGCGTCAGCGCGAAATCGACACCGTCCACCTTGCCGAGGACCGCATCGATCTCGCCGAGCTCGATCCGCTGACCGCGCACCTTGACCTGGAAATCGGTGCGGCCGAGGTATTCCAGCACCAACCCGGGTTCCGCACCGGCCTGGCTTGCCGCCGAGGGGCCGTACGTCCAACGCACGAGGTCACCCGTGCGATACATCCGTTCGCCCGGCGCACCATAGGGATTCGCGACGAAGCGGCCCGCGGTGAGACCCGGCCTGGCGTGGTAGCCACGCGCCAGCGCGTGCCCGGCGAGGAAGAGCTCGCCCGCGACGCCGACCGGAACCGGCTGCAGCCTGCCGTCGAGCACCAGTGCGGCGGCACCGCGAATGGGCGGACCGAGGGGGACCGGCGCGCCCGGGCTCAGCGCGGAACCTGTTGCCACGACGGTGAACTCGGTGGGGCCGTACAGATTGACCATCCGCAGGCCGCGCCGCCCGCGCCGCGGCGCGCACCACCGGTCGATGAGCTCGGCGCCGACCGCCTCGCCGCCGACGGCGAGCACCTGTACGCCCGAGACCTCGGCCGGATCGATCGTGGCGAGCGCGGACGGGGTGATCATCACGTGCGTGACCTGCTCCGCGTCGATCAGCTCGGCGAGCGCGCTGCCGCCGAACACCTCCGGCGGCGACACGACCGACGCGCCGCCCCACCCGAACGCCATCAGCGCCTCGAGAATCGACGCGTCGAAACTCGGTGAGGCGACGTGCAATACCCGGGACTCTTCGCCCAGGTCGAGCAGATCACCCTGCGCGGCAACGAAATCGGCGATGCCACGGTGCGAGACGGCGACACCCTTCGGCGTGCCGGTCGAGCCGGAGGTGTAGATGAGCCAGGCGGGGTTGTCCAGCCGAATCGGCCTCGGCAACTCGCGATCCCGCAGCGGGCGGGCGCTTGCGGTAGACCAGTGCAGCACGAAATGCGGGTCGTCGAGCACGAGCCACCTGGTGCTGTCCGGCAGCATCGGGCGGTAGGCGCTCATGGTGAGACCGACGCGGGCCGAGGAGTCGGCCAGCATGTGATCGATCCGCTCGATCGGGTGCTTCGGATCGACCGGCAGGAAGGCCGCGCCGATCTTCGCCGCCGCCCACATGCCGGTGAGCAGATCCGGCGAACGCGGCAGGCCGAGGGCGACCACGGTTTCCGGGCCTGCGCCCGCGCCGAGCAGCAGTCGCGCCAGGCGATTGGCGTGCGCGTCGAGTTCCCGATAGGTCGTGGTGTCGCCCGCGGCGACCAGAGCAGGCCGATCCGGATACCGGGCAACGGTCGCGGCGAGCAGCGCGGGCAGCGTTGTCGTTCCGACACTGTCGAGGCCGTGCACCGGGATCAACGCCGCGCGCTCGCGCTCGTCGAGGATGTCGATGTCGGCCAGCCGCACGTCGGGCGCGGCGAGCACGGTCGCGAGCACGCGGCGCCAGCGGGTGGCGTACGACGTCACCGTCGCCGCGTCGAACAGGTCGGTCGCGTAGGTCAGCACGCAGGCCAGCCCGGCGGGGCCCGTCTCGTCGAAGCGCTCGCGCAGGTCGAACGTCAGGTCGAATTGTGAAGCGCGCCGGTCGAAGTCCTCCACCTCGATCCGCAACCCGGGCAGCTCGAGCACCGGCTCGACGAAGTTCTGCAGCGACAGCGACACCTGGAACAGCGGATGATGCGCCGTGGACCTGGCCGGATTCAACGCCTGCACCAGTCGTTCGAAGGACACGTCGGTGGCCGCGAACGCGTCGAGATCGGCCGAGCGGACCGCGGTGAGGAAGTCGGCGAACCCGGCACCGGGATCCACCGGCGTGCGCAAGGCGAGCGTGTTGACGAACATGCCGACGAGGTCGTCCAGCGCCGCATGTCCGCGCCCGGCCACCGGCGTGCCGACGACCACGTCGTCGGTGCCGCCGAGCCGGGCGAGCAGCACGGCGAGCGTCGCGTGCACGACCATGAACAGGCTGACCTGCCTGGCCGCCGCGAATTCCACCATGGCACGGTGCAGTTCGGCGTCGATGGTGAATTCGACGTCGGCGCTGCGCATCGACTGCACGGCGGGGCGTGGCCGGTCCGCGGGCAGCTCCAGGACGTCGGGCGCACCCGCGAGCGTGTCGGTCCAGAACCGAATCTGCTTGGCCGCCAGCGAATCCGGGTCGGACTCGGCGCCGAGCAGCTCCCGATGCCACAGCGCGAAGTCGGCGTACTGGACCGGCAGCGGAACTCGCGTGGTGTCCGCGCCTGCCGCGCGCTCCGAATACGCGGCAACCAGATCGGTGGCCAACGGCGCCATCGACGCGCCGTCGGCGCTGATGTGATGCACCACGAGTACGACGACGTGCACGGGCGCCGCATCGACGGCGGCCAGCCGGAACAGCCCGACCCGCAGCGGCGGCTCCTTGCTGATGTCGAAGCCCTTGCCGGTCAACAGATTGAGCTGCTCGCGCAGTGTCGCGCCGTCCTCGGTCGGCACGACCGCCAGTGCGGGCGCGGCCATCTCGGTGGCGACGATGACCTGTCGCGGCCCGTCGGCGTCCGCGGGGTAGATGGTGCGCAAGCTCTCGTGCCTGGCGACCACGTCGGCCAGCGCCGCGCGCATGGCCTCGACATCCAGATCGCCGGTGAGGCGCAACGCCACCGCGATGTTGTACGCGGGCGAGCCGGGATCGAGCCGGTTGAGCACCCACATGCGCTGTTGCGCGGGGGAGAGCGGAATGCGGTCCGGCCGGATCCGCGGTGCCGGGGCGAAGGTGCCCGGCACCACATCGACGGAGGGGACCACCCTGGCCGACAGTTGCGCGACGGTGGGCGCGTCGAACAGGTCACGCAACGCGATGGTCGCGCCGAGCGTCGAATTGACCCTGGCGACAACCTTGGTCGCGCTCAGCGAATTGCCGCCGAGCTCGAAGAACGATGCGTCGACGCTGACCCGTCCCTGCCCGAGCACATCGCTGAACACCGCGGCGACCGCCTGCTCCACCGGTGTCCGCGGCGCCAGGTACGGCCGGTGCGTCTCCGAGAAGTCCGGCACCGGAAGTGCTTTGCGGTCCAGCTTGCCGACCGGGGTGAGCGGAATCGTGTCGAGCACCACCAGGTAACTCGGCACCATGTACCCGGGCAGCTCGGCGGCCACCCGCACCCGCAGCCGCTCGGTGTCGAGCCGAACCCT
>NZ_JBICTD010000007.1:60507-446182 GCF_043197455.1 Nocardia sp. NPDC049149 | reverse complement strand
GAATCGTGTCGAGCACCACCAGGTAACTCGGCACCATGTACCCGGGCAGCTCGGCGGCCACCCGCACCCGCAGCCGCTCGGTGTCGAGCCGAACCCTCTCCGGTGGAAGCACATACGACACCAGCACGGTCGCGCCAGCAGGCCCGGTGCGGCCGATCGTCACCGCGTACTCGACCTCGTCGTCGCGTGAGAGCACCGCATCGATCTCGCCGAGCTCGATGCGCAGCCCGCGGATCTTCACCTGGAAGTCGCTGCGGCCCAGGTACTCTAGCTCGAGCTCGTCCGCGCGGCCGGGCACCCAGCGCACCATGTCGCCGGTCCGGTACATCCGCTCGCCGGGGACGCCGTAGGGATCGGCGACGAACCGGCTCGCCGTCATCTCGAACCGATTGAAATAGCCGCGCGCCAGCGCGGGCCCGGCCAGATACAGCTCGCCTGCGACGCCGACCGGTACCGGCCGCAGCCAGGTGTCGAGCACCATGGTCGCCGCGCCACGTACCGGGCCGCCGATCGTGATCGGCTCGCCAGCAACGAGTTCGGCGGGCCCGGTGGCCCAGATGCTGAACTCGGTCGGCCCGTAGAGGTTCACCATCCGCCGCCCCGGCGCCCAGCGTTCGATCAGCTCCGGGGTGGCGGCCTCACCGGCCACCGAGAGCACCCGCAGATCGTCGAGGTCGGTGGGCTCCATGGTCGCGAGCGCGGACGGGGTGATCACCGCGTGGGTCACCCGTTCGGCGCGCAGCAGTTGCTCCAACTCTGTGCCGCCGTACACATCCGGCGGCGAGACCACCAGCCTGCCGCCCGCACCGTGCGCGGTCAGCAGCTCGAACACCGAGGCGTCGAAGCTCGGCGAGGCCACCTGCAGCGCACTCGACGTCTCGTCGAGATCGAGCGTTTCCCGTTGCGTGGACACGAGATTGGCGACGCCGCGATGGCTGAGCAGCACCGCCTTCGGCTTGCCGGTCGAGCCGGAGGTGTAGATCAGATACGCCGTCTGGTCGATGTCGATCGGCCCGCCGCGTTCCGCGTCGGTGATGGGCGCATCGGAGACCGTCATGACCCGGCGGATGGTGTTGAGGTCGTCGAGCAGCAGCCAGTCGATGGTGCCGGGCAGCGACTCGCCGAACGCGGTGACCGTCACGCCGATCGGCGCCTTGGAGTCGGTGAGCATGTGCTCGATGCGCTCGACCGGATAGTTCGGGTCCAGCGGCGCGAAGGCCGCGCCGGACTTGGCCAGTGCCCACACCGCCACCACCGATTCCAGCGATCGGGTGAGCGCGAGCACCACGAACACCTCGCGCCCGACGCCCCGCTTCAGCAGCATCCTGGCGAAGCGATTGGACCAGGCGTCGAGCTCGCGGTAGCTCATGGTGAGGTCGCCCGCGCTGACCGCGATCCCGTCGCCGCCGAGTTGCGCTCCCGCGGCGAGGATCTCGGGCAGCGTGCGCAGCGGCAGCGACGCCGCGCCGTGCACCGGCAGCAGCGCGGCACGTTCGGCGTCGTCGCAGTACTGCAGCTGGGAGACCAGCGCGCGCGGGTTGTCGGCGAGCTGGGTCAGCAGCCGCACGAAGCGATCGAGCAGCGGCTGTGCCGTGGCGGGATCGAGCTGATCGGCCATGAATTTCAGGCTGATCCGGAGGGTGTCGTTGCCGTTGCTGCCGCGCAGCGGAATGACCATGAGGTTCAACGGATACGGCGTCGCGTCGGTGCCTTCGACGTCGATCACCCGCATGCCCGCGATGTCGAGCGCCTGCGAGAGCGCCTCGCGGTCGATCGGATAGGACTCGAAAACGGTGAGGGTGTCGAAGAGTTCGGCGAGTCCGACCGCCTGGTGGATGGCGGCGAGCCCGACGTGCTGATGATCGAGCAGCCGTGCCTGCTCGGCCTGCACGCGGGCGAGCAGGTCGACCACCTTCTCGGCCGGGTCGAGCCGCACCCGCACCGGCAGGGTGTTGATGAAAAGGCCGACCATCTCTTCGACGCCTGCGAGCTCCGGCGGCCTGCCGGAGACGGTGCCGCCGAACACCACATCGGTCCGGCCGGTCAGCATCGCGAGCAGCATGGCCCATGCCGCCTGCACCAGCGTGTTGACGGTGGCGCCGGATTCACGTGCCGCGGCCTCCAAACGGGCGACGGCGTCGGCGGACAGCTCGGTCGAGAGCATGCCGGTCTCGGTCGACTCGATGCCTGCCAGGCTCGGCACCGCGCGGGTCGGGGTGTCGATGCCCGCCAGCGATTCCGTCCATGCGGCAAGGGATTCGGCGTTGTTCTGCTCGGCCAACCAGGACAGGAACTCGCGGTAGGAATGCGCGGGCGGCAGCGCGGACGCGTCACCCGAGGTGACGTACAGCGTCAGCAGCTCGCGCACCAGCAGCGGCGTCGACCAACCATCAAGCACCAGATGGTGATTGGTGAGCAGGAACCGGTACGCGTCGGCGTCGGTCCTGACCAGGGTGAAGCGCACCAGCGGCGGGCGGGTGAGGTCGAACCGCGTGCGCGCGTCGAGCGCGATCACCCGGTCCAGTTCGCGCTGCCGCTCCTCGGGGTCCTGGATGTCGGTGAGATCGATGTCCTGCCAGTGGATCTCGGCGTCGGCGAGCACGAGCTGGCGTGGGCCGTCGTCGGTCTCCACGAAGGCGACCCGCAGATTCTCGTGCCGTGCCACCAATGCCGCTGCGGCGGTGCGCAACCGGGTCGCGTCGACGGTGCCCGCCAGGGTGAGCAGCGACTGCACCGTGTAGCCGTCGGCGGTGTCGGAGTCGTACAGCGCGTGGAACAACAGCCCGTACTGCAACGGCGAGAGCGGCCATACATCCGCGAGATTCGGATAGCCGCGCTCCCAGGTCTCGATCTGCGGCTGGGTCACCGGAACGAGCGCGAAGTCGGACGGCGTCCGCCCGCCCGCGCCCGCGGTCTCGGCGTGCGCGGCCAGCGCCCGCAGCGCCTCGTGCCAGAGCTCGGCGAGCCGATCGACATCGGCCGCGTCGAGCAGCCGCGTCGCGTAGGCCCAGGTGACCTCGAGCCCGGCATCGGTCAGCACGGCGTTGATGTCGACCACGGCGGCCAGCGGCGCGCGATCGTCTTGTGTGGACGCGAAGCGTTGCGGCAGCCATGGTCCGGTGTCCGCGCCGGTCGTCGCCCGGCCCAGGTAGTTGAAGCTGAGCTGCGGGGTCGGCCCGTCCGCGAGCGCCGCGCCTGTGCCCGCGTCCAGGTAGCGCAGCATGCCGAAGCCGACACCCTTGTCCGGCACCGCCCTGAGCTGTTCCTTCGCGGTCTTGATCGCGGCGCCCGCCGCGGCGCCGCCCGCGAACGCCTCGGCCAGGTCGATCCCGGTCAGGTCGACGGCCACCGGGTAGACGCTGGTGAACCAGCCTGCCGTGCGCGCGACGTCGGCGCCGGGCACGATCGCGTCCATGCGCCCGTGCCCCTCCAGCGTGAACAGCGTCGCGAAGCGACTCCGTGAGGGGTGGTGGTCGGGCGACGGGTGGGCGAGCGTCGCTGTTCGGCCTCGCCATCGGCTCACCGCCATGGCGAGCGCGGCGAGCAGCACATCGTCTGCGCTGCAATGGAATCGATCGGGTGCCGTGGTGAGCACGGTGTGCGCCAGCTCGGTGGCGATCCGAGTCTCCCGCTGCGCCATGGTCGCCACGACATCGATCGCGGGATCGAGCGGACCCGCGCCGAGTGCCGGGTCCGGTGTTGCCAAAATGCGTTGCCAGAGCGCCAGTTCGGCGGTGCGCTCGCCGGCCTGCGCGGCCTGCCCGTGCGCCCAGCGCCGGAACGAGGTGCCGACCGGAGCGAGCGTGCCGCCGAACGCCGCGGTGGCCAGATCGGGCAGCAGGATGCGCCAGGTGACGCCGTCGGTCACCAGGTGGTGCAGGACGAGCCAGCAGACCGGATCGGCACCCGCGCGCTCGATCAGCACGAACCGCGCGACGACGCCCGCCGCGGGATCGAGCAGATCGGCGGCGTATTGCAAGGCCTGTTCGGTGCTTGCTTCGACATCGGCGCCTGCGGTGCGAACCTCGACCAGGGAGTCGGCATCGACCGAGCCGCGCTCGGCCACCTCCCACATCCAGCCGTCCTCGGTGCGCCGCAACGTCGATCGCAGCAGATCGTGCTGATCGATCAGCGCCTGCACGGCCGCGACCAGCTGCGACCGCGTCATGTCCGCGGGCAACCCGATCAGCACCGCCTGGCTGTACCTTTGCCACGTCGGGCCCTGCGCCAGCATGGCGTGCACGATCGGCGTCAGCTCGACCGCGCCGACGCCGCCGCCGGGCAGCTCGTGCACCACCTGGGCGCGCACCTCGGTGGCGACGGCGGCCAACGCGGCAACGGTCTTGCGCTCGAACACATCTCGTGCGCTGAGCCCGATGCCCGCGGCCTTCGCCCGCGACACCAGCTGGATGGAAACGATGCTGTCGCCGCCGAGCGCGAAGAAGCTCTCGTCGACGCCGACCGTCTCCAGCCCGAGCACCTCGGCGAACAGGGCGGCCAGCGCCTCTTCCTTGGGCGTGGACGGGGCACGGCTGACGATGGTGCGTGCGCCGAAATCCGGTGCGGGCAGTGCCTTCCGGTCGACCTTGCCGAGCGGCGTGAGCGGGATGCTGTCCAGGATCATCACCACGGCGGGCACCATGTAGGCCGGAAGTGTCTCGCCTGCGGCCGCTTTCAACGCCTCCGGGTGGGCTTCGGCGCCGGGCTTCGGTAGCACATAGGAGACCAATGCGGTAGCGCCGGAACCGGTCTCGGCGCCGAGGGTGATCGCGAAGTCCACCTCGGGCTGGCGCTGCAGCGCCGCGTCGATCTCGCCCAGCTCGATGCGAAACCCGCGCACCTTCACCTGGAAGTCGCTGCGCCCCTGGTATTCCAGCTCGAGCCGATCGTGATGCGTGCTCCATCGCACCAGATCGCCGGTGCGGTACATCCGCGCACCGGCCTGGTAGGGATTGGCGACGAATCGGCCCGCCGTGAGCCCGTTGCGCTGGTGATACCCGCGTGCTAGCCCTGGACCCGCGAGATACAGCTCGCCGACCGTGCCCGGCGGGACCGGACGCAACCACGGGTCGAGCACCACCGCGGTGACGCCGCGCACCAGGCTGCCGATGGTGACCGGCGCGCCAGGGACGAGCGCCGCACTCAACGTCGTGGTCACCGTGGTTTCGGTGGGGCCGTAGCCGTTCAGCAGCGTGCGGCCCGACCACTTCGCCACCAGTTCGGGCGGGCAGGCGTCGCCACCGACGATCACCGTGCGCAGGTCGGGCAGCGTGGCCGGATCCAGCGAACCCACCACCGTCGGCGTGACATTGAGATGCGTGACGCGATGCGCGCGCAGCACCTGCGCCATCTCCTCGCCCGCATAGGCCGAGGGCGGCACCACCGCGAGCGTCGCGCCCGCGGCGAGCGTCACCAGGATCTCCTCGACCGAGATGTCGAAGCTCGGCGAGACCGCATGGGCCACTACGGAATCGGCAGTCACGTTGAATCCGGCGCCGGAGCCGGTCGCCAGGTTCGCGAGGCCGCGATGCGCGACGAGCACGCCCTTGGGCAGGCCGGTCGATCCCGAGGTGTAGATGATGTACGCGCCCTGATCCAGGTGCAGCGCAGCGGGCCGCTCGGCGGCGGTGATGGGCGCGGTCTTCCGCGCGGCGACCCGCTGCTCGGTCGCGTTGTCGTCGAGGAGCAACCACTCCACCCGGTCCGGCAGCGACTTTCGCGCCGCCGCGACGGTGACACCGGCGACGACACCGCTGTCGCCGATCATGTGCTCGATCCGGTCGGCCGGATAGGTGGGATCGATCGGCACGAACGCCGCACCGGTCTTGGCCACCGCGATCATCGCGAGCACCGACTCGGCGGACCGGGGGATCGAGATCGCCACCGTGCGTTCGGGTCCGGCGCCCGCCGCAAGCAGCACCCTGGCCAGCTGGTTGGTGTACGCGTCGACCTGTCGATAGGTCAGTGACACCGACTCGGCCTTGATCGCGACCGCGTCGGGCGCGAGTGCCGCACCGGCCGTGAGGATGTCGGGCAACGTCTGGGCGGCGACACCGGCGGGCCCACGCGCGGGCACCAGGAGCGCCTGCTCGTCCGCGGACACCACCGGCACCGTCGACAGCGCCGCTTGCGGTCCCGCGGCGAGGAATTCGTGCAGGAACAGCAGGAATCGCCGATGGTGCGCCGCCAATTCGGCGTCGCTGTACAGGTTTCCGTTGGCCTGGAAGTCGATGTGGGTGCTCTCGCCACCCACCCCCGGGTACAGGTTGACGAACAAGTCGTCGATCAGTCCTGAGGTGAGCACGTGCAGTCGCCCGGTCACCGCGCCGAGTTGAATCCTGGTGTCCACCATCATCAGGTTCACCGACGGCCCGAACGACGCCGCCTCGTCCATCGCCCAGCCCAGATCGCGGACGATGTCCTCCTGCCGGTAGCGCTGGCGCCGCAGCGCACCGGTGAGTTCGCCCTGCGCGGCGTGGATCACGTCGCCGACGGTCGTGCTCGGCGTCAGCCGCAGCCGCAGCGGCACGACATTGGCGATCATCCCGCCGGAACGCCGCAGGATCGCCGTGGTGCGCGCCGAAACCGGAAGGCTCAGAATCACTTCCGGCGCACCCGTCATCGCGGCGAGATACGCGCCGAAGGCCGCGACCACGGTCGGCGCGACACCCGACGACGCCGCCTTCGCGACGGCATCGAGCAGCACCGCGGTCTCCCGCGGAAGAGCGCCTGCGACCCGGCTCGGGTGCGCGTCGACATCGGCGCTGCGCCCGGCCAGGCTCACCGGATCGGCCATCCCGTCCAGATGCGCCATCCAGTGCTCGCGATCGGCGCCGAAGCGATCGGAATTGCGGTACGCCAGATCGGCCTCGACGATCTTGCGCAGATCCTCGGCCTTGGCGGCGGGTGGCTCCTTGCCCTCGATAACGGCGTTATAGAGCTCGCCGGTGCGCTGCACCATGGTCAGCGCGCCCATGCCGTCCAGCACGATGTGGTGGATGCGGGAATACCAGAACCAGCGGTCCTCGGCGATCCGCAGCATCATCACCCGAACCAGCCGGTCCCTGGTGAGCTCCAGCGGCGCTTCGTACTCCGCACGCATCCACGCGTGCGCGGCGGCCTCCGGATCGCGCTCGCCGCGAAAGTCCACCGTGTTCAGGCTGTCGTCCAGCGTGGTGTCCACGAACTGATACGGATGACCGTCGATCTCCAGCAACCGCAGATATCCCGTGCCGAACTCGCGCCCCGCCTGGCGTGCCGCCTGTGCCAGCAGATCGAGGTCGATCGGTCCGCTCAGCTCGACATACTGTGCGATGGAAATCGGGGTGTCGCCCGCTATGTGCTGGGCGAACCAGATCCCGCGCTGGGCTGCCGACAGCGCGAAAGCGCCCTCGGGCAGACCGGCACCGGTCTCGATCGGCGAGGGGGAAGGCTGTTGCATGAAGAGTCCTACATTCTTACCGCCCGCGGCACGCGGAATGACGCCGCAGGCCAGCGCGATAGTGGAAGCACCTGCCGCACAGCTCGCGACAGATTTCATTCTGGACCGATGACGTGTGCGCCGACGGGGTTTGCCGACATGCGTGCTCGGACATGCCGATAGGCGCGCCCGAACGTCATACGTTCGGGCGCGCCTGGTGGTTCACGCGGACTTCGGCAGCGGGTACTCGTCGTTGCGCAGCGGTGCGTCGGAGCCTGCGAGGTAGCGCTGCAGGGTCGAGCGATCGTCCAGCACCAGCCAGTCGATCTGGTCGGTGAGGTCGGCGCGGCGTGCCTTGGTGGTCACGCCGAGCGTGGTGCCGAGCGCGAACATGCCGTCGGTCGCGACCGGCACCGGGGTGCCGCCGACCTTGACGATGGCGCGTTCGGCGACCACCGACTCGATGTCATCGGAGATCGCGAGCGCGACCCGAGTGTCGAGGTTGGCGCCGATCTGCAGCAACAGCCGGGCAAGCCGGTTGGACCAGCGGTCGAGTTCGGCGTAGGTGAGGACACAGTCGGCGGTGGAGACGACGACCGCGTTCGGATCGACCTCGGCCACGGGCTGCGTGAGCGGCAGCATGCGGAGGTTGTCGGCGAGCGAAGCGGTCTTGGTGTCCATGATGTCGTCCTCGAGTCTCGTGTAGAGGTTTCTTGCGTACCTCTAATCTGCTCGTCTGGACGAGACTTCGACAGCAACCCAAGCGCTGGTCGAGCTACCTCCGAGGGTGGGGAAATCTTCACCCCGGGTGGTACCCCGGTATGAGATTCGGTCCGGTATGAGATTCAGTCCGTGACGAACCCGTTGAGCGTGCCGGTGAGATCGGTGAGCAAGGCGCGGGCCGCGGTGAGGCCGTTGCCGTGCCAGACCGTGTCCTCGACGGCGAAGACCCGTTTGTCGCCCGCGGCGCCGAGGTTCTTCCACTGGTCGGTGCGCATCACCGCCGCGCCGTGCTTCTTGCCCTCGTCCCCGGCCAGCAGCACGTAGATCAGGTCGCCTTCGACCTTGGTGGCGAAGTCGTCCGGCGTGACGTTGAACGAGGTGCCCCGCTGCGCCTGCGGGCGCTGCACGCCCATGTCGCCGAGGACCTGGCCCGCGAAACTGTCGCTGCCCTGAACCTGATCGGTGTCCGCGGTGAAGCGGATGAGCGAGGCCTGCGTCTGCTTCGCCGCCATCGCCATCCCCGCGTCGGCCGCCTCGGTGTGGTAGGCGTCCAGCACGGCGTCCGCGGCCTCGCGACGGCCGAGACCCGCTGCGAGAGCGGTGAATTCGGCCTGCCAGCTGTTGCCTGCGCCGACCAGCACGGTGGGCGCGATCGCCCGGAGTGCCTCGAAACTCGCGGTGGCGGTGGGGATGTCGCCGAGGATGAGATCGGGGTGCAGCTCGGCGATCTTGGCCGGGTCCGGCTGGGCGGCCGAGCCGACGCCGGGGATCTTCAGCACGCCGGTGCCGAGATAGGCTGGCTGCGGCCGGGAACCGTCGAGGGTGACCGCGCCGACCACGCGTTCCCACAGTCCGACCGCGCAGGTCGCGTCCAACGCGGAGGTGGTGAGCACGACGATGCGCTGCGGATCCGCGGGCACCTCCGACACGCCCGACGCATGGGTGACGGTCCGTGTGCTGCCGCTGCCCGCGTCGGGTGCGCTCGGCAGCGGGCACGCCTTGCTGGTGTCGCGCTCGAGCCCGACCACGCCGGCACCCGCGATGTTCGTGGTGGTCCGCACGATCGAGCTGGCGTCGTCGGCCGGGGTGCTGCAGCCCGCCGCGACGACGGCGCCGCATAACGCCGCGACCAGGCCGATCCGGCGCGCCACGGGGGCGGGGCCGGATCGAGGGGAGGCTGTGCGGTTCCGGATGCGAACGAAGGCGCTCAGCGGCATGCGGGTGAGGGTACATGCGCGGGCGGGCAACGCAGGGACGTGGCCACCCAGTCGCGCAGTCCTCGTCACCGCCGATGCGGAAACGGGCGTCGGTCGCCGGCGCGGTCGGCGCACACCGCATCGACGGCATAGGATCGGGCCCGACCAACGAAATACGACACAGAGTAGGACCCGTGCGGGTTGCTGCGGCAGCACGGTTTACGATTCCAGAAGCGCAAGCGAACTGTCGTCTGTTCCGACACGGGGACGGATGCAAGCAGCGGAGCCTGCGGAGCGACCTAAAGGCACCTTCAGGAGGATCAGTGACTGCCGTAGAGCCCAAGCCAGTCCCTCAGTTGGAAGCGACTCGGCCGTATCCGGCGCGGACCGGGCCGAAGGGTTCTTACCTCTACAAGATGGTCACGACCACCGACCCCAAGGTCCTCGGCACCATGTACCTGGTGACCGCGATGAGCTTCTTCCTCGTCGGTGGTCTGATGGCGCTGCTGATGCGTGCCGAGCTGGCACGGCCTGGCCTGCAGTTCCTTTCGCCGGAACAGTTCAACCAGCTGTTCACCATGCACGGCACCATCATGCTGCTGTTCTACGCGACCGCGATCGTGTTCGGCTTCGCCAACATCGTGCTCCCGCTGCAGATCGGCGCGCCTGACGTCGCCTTCCCGCGCCTGAACGCGTTCAGCTACTGGCTGTACCTGTTCGGCGGCTCGATGGCGACCGCGGGCTTCATCACCCCCGGCGGCGCCGCCGACTTCGGGTGGACCGCCTACACCCCGCTGACCGACATCCTGCACTCGCCGGGCGTCGGCGCCGACCTGTGGATCCTCGGCCTCGCCGTCTCCGGCCTCGGCACCATCCTCGGTGGCGTCAACATGCTCACCACGGTCGTCTGCCTGCGTGCACCGGGCATGACCATGTTCCGGATGCCGATCTTCACCTGGAACATCGCCGTCACCAGCGTGCTTGTCCTGCTTGCCTTCCCGCTGCTCACCGCGGCGCTGTTCGGCCTCGCCTACGACCGGCACCTCGGCGGCCACATCTACGACCCGGCCACCGGCGGCGTCCTGCTCTACCAGCACCTGTTCTGGTTCTTCGGCCACCCCGAGGTGTACATCATCGCGCTGCCGTTCTTCGGCATCGTGTCCGAGATCTTCCCGGTGTTCTCGCGCAAGCCGATCTTCGGTTACACCACGCTGGTCTACGCCACCCTCGGCATCGCGGCGCTGTCCATCGCGGTGTGGGCGCACCACATGTACGCCACCGGCGCCGTGCTGCTGCCGTACTTCTCGTTCATGACCTTCCTCATCGCGGTCCCGACCGGTGTGAAGTTCTTCAACTGGATCGGCACCATGTGGCGCGGTCAGCTGACGTTCGAGACGCCGATGCTGTGGTCGATCGGCTTCCTGGTGACCTTCCTCTTCGGTGGTCTCTCCGGTGTCATCCTGGCCAGCCCGCCGCTGGACTTCCACGTGACCGACTCGTACTTCGTTGTCGCGCACTTCCACTACGTGCTCTTCGGCACCATCGTGTTCGCCACCTTCGCCGGCATCTACTTCTGGTTCCCGAAGATCACCGGGCGGATGATGGACGAGCGCCTCGGCAAGTGGCACTTCTGGGCGACGTTCGTCGGCTTCCACACCACCTTCCTGGTGCAGCACTGGCTCGGCGCCGAGGGTATGCCGCGCCGCTACGCCGACTACCTGCCGAGCGACGGCTTCACCACGCTGAACACCATCTCCACCATCGGCGCGTTCATCCTCGGCGCCTCGATGCTGCCGTTCGTGTGGAACGTCTTCAAGAGCTTCCGCTACGGCGAGGTCGTCACGGTGGATGATCCGTGGGGCTACGGCAATTCGCTGGAGTGGGCGACCACCTGCCCGCCGCCGCGGCACAACTTCTACGAGCTGCCGCGGATCCGGTCCGAGCGTCCCGCGTTCGAGCTGCACTACCCGCACATGGTCGAGCGGATGCGGGCCGAAGCGCACGTCGGCTGGGGCTCGGGCAAGCACTACAGCCACGAGGTCACCGAGGGCGCGACCGCGACACAGTAGATTTACGACGACCGATGAGTGTGCACCTGCTGGTCCACAGCGGGTGCACACTCGTTTGTGCGGCGAAGTACACCCGTAGCGACGCGACAATGAAGTCCAGGCCTGCGACGGAACACCTCTAAACCTGGAGCACATCAGTTGGCCGACACCACAGTTCTCGTCACCGTCACCGGACCCGACCGTCCCGGTGTGACGTCCGTGCTCCTCGCGGCGATGTCGCGGCACCACGTGAGCCTGCTCGACGTTGAACAGGTCGTCATCCGCGGCAGGTTGACCCTCGGCGTGCTCGTCACCTGCCCAGGCGATCCCGAGTCGCTGCAGGAAGAGCTCGAAGAGGCGATGAACACCGTCGGCATGCACGTCGATGTCGAGGTCGACGCGGCGATCGGCAGGCAGCCGATGTCCACCCATGCGGTGGTGATCCTCGGTTCCCCGGTCACCGCGCACGCGTTCAGCTCGGTGTCGCGGCAGCTGGCCGCGCTCGGCGCCAACATCGACAGCATCCGCGGCATCGCCGACTACCCGGTCACCGGGATGGAGCTGCTGGTCACCGCGACCGACACCGGCGCGGACACCGACTCCCGGCTGCGCACGGCGCTGGCCGAGGTGGCGGTAGCCGAACAAGTCGACGTCGCGGTCGAGCGGGCCGGGCTGGCACGAAGGGCCAAGCGGCTCATCGTGTTCGACGTCGACTCCACGCTCATCCAGGGTGAGGTGATCGAGATGCTCGCGGCGCACGCGGGCGTCGAGGACGAGGTCCGCAAGGTCACTGAGTCCGCCATGCGCGGCGAGATCGATTTCGCCGAATCGCTGCGCCAGCGGGTGGCGACGCTGGCCGGGTTGGACGAGTCGGTGATCGAGGAGGTGGCCGACCGGATCGAGCTCACCCCCGGTGCACGGACCACGATCCGCACGCTGCGCAGGCTCGGGTTCCAGTGCGGTGTGGTCTCCGGTGGTTTCCGTCAGGTGATCGAGCCGCTGGCGCACGAACTGGAGCTGGACTTCATGCAGGCCAACACCTTGGAGATCAAGGGAGGCAAGCTGACCGGGCGGGTCGTCGGCGAGATCGTCGACCGGGCCGCGAAGGCGACCGCGCTGCGCAAGTTCGCCGCCGAGGCGGGCGTGCCGATGGAGCAGACCGTCGCGGTCGGCGACGGCGCCAACGACATCGACATGCTCAATGCCGCCGGACTCGGGGTGGCGTTCAATGCCAAGCCCGCGCTGCGTGAGGTCGCCGACGCGGCGCTGTCGCACCCCTACCTCGACGCGGTGCTGTACATCCTCGGTGTCACCAGGCACGAGATCGAGGCCGCCGACGCGCACGACGGGTTGGTGCGCCGCGTCCCGCTGAGTTGACCCCGGTGTCGATGGCCGGGTCGAGACCCTGCCGTCGGTAGGCTGACGCCGACCATGATCGTCGGCGTGATCGGAGGGTACGGTGCGGAAATCTCTGCTGGTGTTGCTGCTCGGATTGACGGTTGTCGGATGTGGCAAGGACGATGCGTCCGGGTCCGGGTCGAGCTCATCGGCCGCGCCGACGACCGGCCCTGCGCCTGCCGCGGTCACGGTGACCGAGGCGGACAACGGTAAGGAGCGGCGGCTCGAGACCGGGCAGTCGCTGGTGGTGACGCTGCCCGCGAACCCGTCCACCGGGTACTCGTGGCAGATCGCCGAGGTGGATGCCAATCTGGTTCGGGTGCAAGGCGAACCGGAGTACAAGGCGGATCCCACGAAGCCGGTCATGCCGGGATCAGGCGGGACGTCGGTGTGGACCTTCGTCGGTGCCGTGCCCGGCGCGACCAAGCTGGTGATGAACTATCTGCGGCCGTGGGAGCAGGGTGTGGAACCCGCGCAGACGTTTTCGTTGACGATCAAGGTGGAGTGATGTCGAGCATCCCGGAATGTGGTGCCGGAGTCCGGGATGCCCGGGGGAGTGCGGTGCAGTCGAGCGAACAGGCCACGGAGTCGGCGGAATTCGATATCGCCGGATTCCGGGTCAGGCACGCGGAGTTGGCGACCGGCTACGGCGGCGCGGGCGACCCCGACGATCCGGCCATGGTGCAGGCCATGCAGATTGTGCTGCACCTGCCCAAGGTGGACCCGCCGCTGCGCAGCGCCCTGCTCGCGGCGGCGGCCACCGCATCGGTCGCGCTGTGCTTGGACGAGCGGGTCGGCCCCGAGGGCGAGTGGTCGGCGCGCTACCTGGCCTGGAAGCGCTCTCGCATCCGCAAGGTGACCCGGCGCGCCCGCGGCGGCCAGTGGCTCGCCGCGAACGACGTGGACGGCGTGACGGTCGAGGTGGACGGTGCGCAGGCGCGTGCCCTTGTCCCTGGTCCGGTCGGCGCCATCGACCCGAGGATCCGGCGGTTGCAGATCGGCGGCACCGACCTCGAACACGACGAGCCAGGCCCCGCCGATCCGGATCTGCCGGTGCTCTGGGTGAATTCGGGACTCGAGATGACCCTCGGCAAGGCGGCCGCGCAGGTCGGCCACGCCAGCATGCTGTTGGCGGGTGCGTTGACCCCCGAGCGGGCTCTGCGCTGGGCGGAGCGCGAATTCTGCTGCTCGGTGCGGGAGGCCGATGCGCGTCGATGGCAGGGGTTGACCGATGCAGTGGCGCAAGGGACGGCCGTTGCCGTGCGCGACGCCGGGTTCACCGAGGTGGCGCCCGGCTCGATAACGGTGATCGCGGTACCTGCTCGATCTTGGTAACCGTGCGGTAAAAGCTCGCGCCAATGCGGCGTTGTCCGCCAGTGATTTGGGTATGACTGATAGCAGCTATACCGAGGACGTAGTGCTCTACTGTTGCCAGGCCTCCGGGCGGAGGCTCGATGGACCAAGGCAACGTCGCCTTGCTCGACCGAAGGAAAGACCAGCTATGACAACGCTGCTGGTGATTCTCATAATCTGGGTACTGTTGTCGGTTCCCTTGGCCCTCGCGGTGGCCCGCGTGATGCACAAGGCGGATGCGGGCGATGGTGAACGCCTCGACCCCGATCGGCGCGCCGACCAGCGCCTACGTGACGTATTTGCCCCGGGTCGCAGGCACTGACCCACTCGACACGCGCACCCGCACCTGCCCGCGTTGGCGGCCGGTCCGGCGGGTGGTCCAAGATGGACCGCGTGCCGCAACCGGATCCCGATCTGCTCATCGATTTCACCGACGTCACCGTCCGTCGCTCGGGCCACACGCTCGTCGGTCCCGTCACCTGGCAGGTGGAGCTCGACGAACGCTGGGTTGTCCTCGGGCCCAACGGCGCGGGCAAGACCTCCCTGCTTCGCATGGCCGCCGCCGAGATGCATCCGACCTCGGGCATCGCCCACCTGCTCGGCGAGATTCTCGGCAAGGTCGACATCACTGAACTCCGGCCGCGGATCGGTTTGTCGTCCGCAGCGGTGGCGGGCCGGGTGCCCAAGGACGAAAAGGTCAGCGACCTGGTCGTGTCGGCGGGCTACGCGGTGCTCGGCCGGTGGCGGGAACGTTACGACGATGTCGATACCGACCGCGCCATCGACATGCTGGAAAGCCTAGGCGCCGAACATCTTTCGGATCGCACCTACGGCACCCTTTCCGAGGGTGAGCGCAAGCGCGTCCTCATCGCGCGCGCCCTGATGACCGACCCCGAACTCCTGTTGCTCGACGAGCCTGCCGCAGGCCTCGATCTCGGCGGCCGCGAGGAACTGGTGGAGCGCCTCGGCGACCTGGCCGCCGATCCGGATGCGCCGGCCATCGTGCTGGTCACCCACCACGTGGAAGAGATCCCGCCCGGCTTCACCCACGGCATGCTTCTCAACGAGGGCGAGGTCATCGCCCAGGGGCTGCTCACCGACGTGCTCACCTCCGAAAACCTCAGCGATGCTTTCCGTCAGCAGATCGCCCTCGACCAAGTCGACGGCCGCTATTTCGCCCGGCGGGCACGTCGCGCGGGAAAGCACCGCACCCGCTGAACTAGCGCGATGCTGCCAGTGCCGGTTCGGCGATCTCGCTGACCGAGCACACGCGGTGACCAGGTTCACCGAGCGCGGGTTATGGTGCTGGGGTGAGTGAGACAAAAGTGCAGGCGGACTCTCAGCCTCCGGCGGTCAAGGACGCATCGACCGTGATGCTGGTGCGCGACAGCGCCGCGGGGCCGGAGATCTTCCTGCAGCGCCGAGTAGGCGCGATGGCGTTCGCCGCGGGAATGACCGTGTTCCCCGGCGGTGGCGTCGATCCGTCCGACGGCACCGCCGACATCGCCTGGGCAGGCCCCGAACCTGCTTGGTGGGCAGAGCGTTTCGCTACCACCGAGCCGCGGGCGAAGGCGCTGGTCTGTGCGGCCGTGCGCGAGACCTTCGAGGAATGCGGTGTGCTGCTTGCCGGTCCGACCGCCGACTCGGTGGTCTCCGACACCGCCGAGTACCACGAGGCGCGCGGCAAACTAGAACGCCGTGAGTTGTCCCTTGCCGCGTTCCTCACCGCGGAGCACCTGGTGTTGCGCGCGGATCTGCTTCGGCCGTGGGCGAATTGGATCACGCCGGAGCTGGAGCCGCGACGCTACGACACCAGGTTCTTCGTCGCGGTGCTGCCCGAGGGGCAGCTCGCCGACGGCGCGACCTCCGAGGCCGCCGAGGTGCATTGGCGTACCTCGGCCGAGGCGTTGGATCGGTGGCGGGCAGGCACCGACATCCTGCTGCCGCCGACCTGGTCGCAGCTGTACGCGTTGGGCGAATTCGGTTCCACCGCAGAGATTCTCGCCGCTGAGGCGGTAATCGAACCGATCATGCCGGTGGTCACGGGTGTCGACGGACAGCAGCTGCTGACCTTCCCCGGCAACGTGCGCTACTTTGCGGATCTGCCGGATCAGAGCAAGCTCAGGGGATCTGTCCGCAAGTGAGTTCGCGCGCGGCGACCCGGTAGCGTGGCGTCCCATGGCCGAATTCGTGACCCTGGAGCTGCCGACGCCGCAGGCCGATCCTTCCGATGCCGCGCGCCGCGTCGCCGTCCTCCGGATCGCCCGCCCGCCGATGAATCTGCTGAACGCGCAGCTGGTGCGGGAGCTGGCGGAGGCGGCCGATTCGATCGCCACGGATCCGACGGTGGCGGCGGTTGTGCTCTACGGCGACGAGCGGGTGTTCTCGGCGGGCGACGACCTGGCCGAGCTGGCCGAACTCGGCGCGGACCAGGCGAGGGCGATGGCGGGCGATCTGCAACGCCACCTCGGTTGCCTGGCCAGGCTGCCGCAGCCGACGGTCGCGGCGATCAGCGGCTATTGCCTCGGCGGCGGCCTCGAGCTCGCGCTCGGCGCGGATCGGCGCATCATCGGCGACAACGTGAAGCTCGGCCTGCCGCAGATCAAGGCCGGTCTGATACCGCTCGCGGGCATCCGTCGGCTCGCGCTGCTGATCGGTCCTGGCCCGGCCAAGGACCTCGTCTACTCCGGCCGCTTCGTCGAGCCCGACGAGGCACGGGTGCTCGGGCTGGTCGACGAGGTCGTCCCGCCCGACGACGTCTACACCGCGGCGCTCACCTGGGCGCAGCGCTTCACCGACGGCCCGGCCCGAGCGCTCGCCGCCGCCAAGGCCGTTTTCGAGGCGGGCCCGCACGGCTTGGACCGCGCACAGACCGAATGGTCTGATCTGTTTGCCAGCGAAGACCGCGTGATCGGCCTCCGTTCCTACCTGGCCGACGGCCCGGGCTCGGCGGCCTTCGTCGGCCGCTGAGCAGGCGACCGAAAGATCTCATTCTGATCTCGGCCGACGCGGCCTGAGCTGTGGGTTAGTCAAGATCACCTGGTCGAAACAGGTTCCAATACGGACGCCGGTCCAGGAGTGATCACAATGGCTGGGCCGACAGCGGGCCAGGTCCCCACGTTTGGGTAGGCTTAGCCGCTATGACGGTACGCCCTGACGACCCCGCGCCGAACCCGCACGCCACCGAGGCCGAGGTCGAAGCAGCGCGCAAGGATACGAAGCTTGCCCAGGTGCTCTACCACGACTGGGAAGCGGAGACCTACGACGACAAGTGGTCGATCTCGTATGACGAGCGTTGCATCGAGTACGCCCGCGGTCGCTTCGACGCGGCCGTCGGCCCGGCCCCGCTACCGTACGGGCGCGCCCTCGAATTGGGTTGCGGCACCGGCTTCTTCCTGCTGAACCTGATGCAGGGCGGCGTCGCAAAGACCGGCTCGGTCACCGACTTGTCGCCGGGCATGGTGAAGGTCGCGCTGCGCAACGCCGAGCACCTCGGCCTCGACGTCGACGGCCGGGTCGCCGACGCCGAGACCATCCCGTACGAGGACGACACCTTCGACCTCGTGGTCGGGCACGCGGTGCTGCACCACATCCCGGACGTCGAGCTGGCGCTGAAGGAATGCCTGCGCGTGCTCAAGCCGGGCGGCCGCTTCGTCTTCGCAGGCGAGCCGACCACCGCGGGCAACTTCTACGCGCGCTGGCTCGGCCGGATCACCTGGAAGGCCACCACCACCGTCACCAAGCTGCCCCAGCTCGCCGGCTGGCGGCGCCCGCAGCAGGAGCTGGACGAGTCCTCGCGGGCCGCGGCGCTCGAGGCGGTCGTCGACCTGCACACGTTCGATCCGAGCGATCTCGAGGGCATGGCACGGTCGGCCGGTGCCGTCGAGGTCAAGGCGACCACCGAAGAGTTCGCGGCCGCGCTGTGGGGCTGGCCGGTGCGCACCTTCGAGGCGGCCGTGCCGGACGAGAAGCTGACCATGGGCTACCGGATGGCCATGTACCGGGCGTGGCTGCGGCTGAGCTGGTTGGACGAGAACGTGATGCGCCGGGTGGTGCCGCGTCAGTTCTTCTACAACGCGATGATCACCGGCGTGAAGCCGGGTAGTTCCGCCAAGTAGTGGGATACGGCTTCAGTCGCGCGGATGTCACCTTTCTCGGCAGTGCGGCGGGCCTTGCCGCATTAGCCGAGGTGGATCGGCTGGAGCTGACCCAGGCGACGCACCTGCGCGACCTGGAGCGGGTGCGGCGTGACCACGGTGCCGCGGCGGCCTGTCTCGTCGAGACCGTCCGGCTGCGACGCAAGGCCGCGGCCAAGCTCGCCGGGGCGGGGGAATGGCTGTTCACCGACGACGCACTCCAACAGGCGACACCGACGGCGGTGGCGCGCGGCCGCGCCGCCCGGTTGGCCGGGCGGGCGGTGCACGACGTGACGTGCTCGATCGGCGCGGAGCTCGTCGAGCTGGCGCGGGTGTGTCCCGCGGTGCTCGGCAGCGACCTGGACGACGTGCGGCTCGCGATGGCCGCGCACAACCTCGGCGGCAGCCGAAATGTGTTGCTGGCCAAGGCGGATGCCCTGGTCCCGGTGAGCAGGGACACGGTCGTCGTCGCCGACCCGGCGCGCAGGGCCGACGGCAGGCGCACCCACGATCCGGCGAAGCTGCAACCGCCGCTGCCCGATCTGCTGTCCGCCTATGCGGGCCGTGATCTCGTGGTGAAGTGCGCTCCCGGTATGGATTTCGACCGGCTCGACTGGTCCGGCGAGGTCGAGGTGGTCTCGCTCGACGGCGCGGTACGCGAGGCGTGCCTGTGGTCGGCGGGGCTGACCGACTCGGCGATCAGTCGACGAGCCACCGTATTGTCTTCGGCCGGAACATCGTTCACGCTCACCGACGCCGACCCCGATGACATCCCCGAGCGGGCGCCTGGCACCTGGATCGTCGACCCCGACGGTGCGGTGATCCGCTCCGGCCTTGTCCGTCACTACGCCGCGAAACACGGCCTCTGGCAACTGGATCCGCGCATCGCCTACCTCACCGGTGACGCGGTGCCGCCGGGCACCCGCGGCTTCCGCATCATCGATCGGCTGGATTACCGCGAGAAGACGCTGCGCGCGGCACTCCGCAAGCACGACTGCGGTCCACTGGAAATCCTGGTCCGCGGCGTCGACGTGGACCCGGACAAACTCCGGCGCACGCTCAAACCCCAAGGCGTCCAGCCCTTCACACTGGTGATCACCCGGATCGGACGCACGCCGACGGCATTCCTCTGCACCGCGCAGGTGCACTGAGCTCGGACCGGCAGGTCAGCGTTCGGGCTTGAAGACGAACAGCTCGCCGATGCGCGTCGCGACCACGACTTCGCCTTTGGCGCCGATCGAAGTGCCGGTGGTGCTGCCGCGCGCGCCGGGCAGCACATCGGAGTCGATGGTGGCGCCGGTCTTGATGTCGAAGGTGATCAGGTTCAATCCTTCGCCGATCGCGGCGGTGGTGTACCCGGTGCCGCCCGCGGTCTGCACCGGAGTTCCGCGCAGGTCGAGATCCTTACGCTCCCAGACGGTTTCCACGACATCGCCGGTGTCGCGCAGCGCGAGCAGATAGCCGTCGTCGCCGGACGGAATGATCAGCCCGTCGGTGGAGACCGAAATGCCGCCGCGCGGAGCCCATTCCAACTGCTGCACCCATTTGGTCCGCCCGTCGGCGGTGTCGACCGCGATCAGCCGCTTGCTGTTGTCGCCGACATAGACCGTCTTGCCGTCCGCGGACAGCGTCGGGCTCGTCGCACTGCCGCCGGTCAGCATCGCGGCGCTCCAGTCCTGCTGGATCTTCTTGTCCGCGTAGCGAAGTGCGACCAGCGTGGCGACGGGATCGCCCGGCTTCCATACCGTGACGAAAAAGCGCCCACTGGCCGCGTCGACCGCCGAGATGTTCGCGACCGGGCACTGCGGTTCGCCGGAGAGGCATTCGGCAAGGCCGTGCCCGGCGGCAGGCCAGGTGAGGTTCGGGTGATCGAGCGGATCGGGCTGGCCGAGCAGCTGCATCGAGGGGACGACGCGCTCGCCGGTCTGCCGGGACAACACGTCCACCTGACCGGTTTGGGTGACCGACAACAGGTTTCCGTCGCCGGTGAACTGCACCGAGATCGGCGTGCCTGCCACGCTGGTGCGCCAGCGCGGCTGCCCGAGGTAGTTGAAGGCGTTCACGCCGCCGACGTTGCCGCGATCGTCGCCGACATAGACATTGGTGGCGCCGTCGACGGACGACGCGGCGCTGATCGCGCCCGGTCCGAGCTCGTTGCAGAAACGCTTACGCCCGGTGGCCATCTGGAAGGAGAAGATCGTGCAGCCGGGCAGGTTCGTGGTGAGGAACATCTGCCCGTCCGGACCGATGGTCACCGGCTGTGCGATCGGCCCGCCGATCGGGCGCGACCAGCTCAACGCGACCTTCTTGGCGCCGGTGACCGGGCTGCTTCCGTCGTTGCGGGCGTCGTGGTGCGCGGCGGGCCAGCCCTTGCCTGGTCCGACGGCGATGTCGTCGACGTCGGTGCCGCAGCCGGTCAACGCCACCGCGCCGACCGCGACCAGCGCCGCCAATAGCCGGGCCCGGGACGATCGCCGCACGGAACTGGCCAGTACGCCGCCGCTTCGCACTTGCTGCACTCCTGTCGTCGTTTCCCAGCTCTAGGGCCACCCGGTTCGGGTGTACGCGTGTGGAATTGCCAGACGCCGCCCGCGGCGCGGTAGTCACTGTACGGGAGGGGTGCGCGGGGGAGGACGAGTCCTGCCGTTGTGGTGCCGGGCGGCTTGCCACCGTAGCCGGGGGTATCTTCGTCGGCATCACGACCATCCCGGTCTGCGCAGGACGGCGCGATGCGGCGTACTAGGCTCTATTCCCATCCCCACTCCGGTGGGTGACAGGCCTTAGACCACGACAGGAGATCCGTTCGTGACGAGCATGTGGGGCGCACCGTTGCGCTCGCGCTGGCGGGGATCGCGCCGCCGGGATCCGCAGCAGGCGCGCTTTCTGACCGCGGCGTCGCTGCGCTGGGTGCTCGCGAACAAGGCGTACACCCCCTGGTATCTGGTGCGCTACTACCGGCTGCTCAAGTTCCGGCTGGCCAACCCGCACATCGTGTTGCGCGGCATGGTCTTCCTCGGCAAGCGGGTCGAGGTGCACGCGACCCCCGAGCTCGGCCGGATGGAGATCGGCCGGTGGGTGCATATCGGCGACGGCAACGCCATCCGCTGCCACGAGGGTTCGCTGCGCATCGGCGACAAGGTGGTGTTCGGCAAGGACAACGTCGTCAACACCTACCTCGACATCGAGATCGGCGAGTCCACCCTGGTCGCCGACTGGTGCTACATCTGCGACTTCGACCACAAGATGGACGACATCACGCTGCCGATCAAGGATCAGGGCATCGTCAAGAGCCCGGTTCGCATCGGCCCCGACACCTGGATCGCCGCGAAGGTGACCGTGCTGCGGGAAACGCGTGTCGGCCGCGGCTGTGTGCTGGGTGCGCACGCGGTCGTCAAGGGCGAGATCCCGGATTACAGCATCGCGGTCGGCGCGCCTGCCAAGGTCGTGAAGAACCGCAAGGATGCCTGGGAGGCGAGCGCCGAGGAACGCGCGCAATACCTTGCGGCACTGGAAGATATCGAACGCAAGAAGAACGGCGCGAAAACCGCGTAGCCACGGATCACGGTATCCGTCGGAGGGCTTCGGTAGGTTCCTCGTTATGAATCGCTATGCCGCGTTGTTGCGGGGGATCGCACCGAGCAACCCGAACATGAGCAACGAGAAGTTGCGCGGAGTGTTCGAGATGCTCGGGTTCGAGAAGGTCGCCTCGGTGCTCGCAAGCGGCAATATCGTGTTTCACAGCACGGATACCGATGTCAGCGATCTCGAGGATCGGATACAGCAGGCGCTCAACGCCGAGCTCGGCATCGCCGGTGGCACGATCATCCGCAGTTACGAAGAGTTGCGCGCCCTGCTCGACACCGATCCGTTCCCCGGCCTCACCCACGGACGCGGGACCTACCTCGTGGCCACGTTCCTCAAGAACCGCAAGAAGGCCGCCGAACTGCCCGACCAGCCCGATCCGCTCACCCGAGTCGTCGGCTTCGACAAGGCGTGCAGCACCTTCCTTGCGGTAGTCGACAACAGCGAGCCCGGCAAAACCCCGGACTTCATGACCTGGCTCGACAAGACCCACGGCAAAGACATCACCACCCGCACCTGGCTCACCGTCCAGCGCATCGTCAAGAAGATGGACGCGTAGCGGCGACGGCGCTGCGTACCTTTTCGCGCGATGCGCTTGTTATTGCTGGCCATTCTGCGCGCAGCACCACACAACATGCGCGGTACCACGTGAACCTGCGATTAGCGGGGCATGCGGACAGTGCGTCCAGCTGGGCGGGGGTGGTGGGTTGCTCGAGCCATGGCGCGGCGAAAGCGGGTTGCGATGGCGTCGGCGGTATCGAGGTCGGACCAGGTCCAGCGGACGACTTCCCCACCGAGGTCGCGTAGTTTGTCTTCGCGAAGCTTCTCGCGGTAGAGCGCGGTGGCGGGATCTTCAGCGGTCTTCACACTGCCGTCATACTTCACCCTGCCGTCGAATTCGCCGATGATGCCCAGCTCCTCGAAGCAAAAGTCGGCACGGGCAACGAATCGGCCGAACGTATCCAGGACCGTTGTTTGCAGCTCAGGGGTAGGGAGATCGAGGTTGGCGAGGACGACCCTGCTGCGAGACTCGCCGATGCTTTCGCTGCGTCCGTCGAACATGGCGATCGCTCGTGATGCCGCGTGATATCCGGGCCTTCCCGCAGCGTAAGCCAGTGCCTGGCATAGGGATTCGTGGTTCAAATCAAATCGGCGCATCGCCGCGTCACCGATCGCTACCGCTGCTTGGAGTCCGACGGTACGTGCGATGTCAGCAACGGTGCGCGCGGGTGTGAATACTCGCAATGACCCGATTGAGATGACGTCCTCGTCTCGGAACGGCGCGCAGTGTACGTGCACGTGTTTGCCTCGATGCCCGCCGCTGCTTCGATGCCGAGTGATGTGCACGCGATCCAGTGGTAGTCCCCACAACGGCAGATTCTGAACAGCTGCCGAGGATTGATGGCTGATCACGGCAGGCGTTGCCAAGTGAGCCGCAGACGCGTACACGAGTGCGCCATACCGCTCCTGCTGGTCCATGACCTCGTACGTATCGGACAACATATAAGAGCCCGGTCGAATCCTTCGCCAACAATGCCGCTTAGTGAAACTCCGCAGCTCGGCATCGCTGTACCCCTGTGCCAACGCCTCGCGACGCTGAATCGGTTTGGCTTCCATCCGCCAATCGTGCCCGCCCCCCACACCCGACGCGCCCCCCAAACCCACCCCCTGTGAACAACCCACACCTTGTGGATAACCTTGCCGCGCGCACCTTTTCGCCTGACGCGCCCGCTATCGCTAGCTAACACGCGCGCAGCACCACCAACCATGCGCAGCACCGTGGAACGTACGCGGATGATGGGCTGCCTAGTGCCGCGCAGACATTCGCCGGATGCGTGCATTTTCGCCGGCGGTTTTGTGCGCGGCGCTGCGAAACGTGCGCGGGTGGTAGGTCAGTTGGTGCCGCGCAGACATTCGCGGCGCGCGCGTGTTATTGCTGGCGGTTTTGTGCGCGGCGGGCTGGGTCTTGCGCGGCGATGGGGCAGCTACTTGGGATCTCGTTCCGGCAGCGGGCGTTCGACGATGGTGGGGCGGCCGAGCGGGTTGCGCACGCGGCGCTTGGCGGAGTGATAGACCTGCGCGGTTTCGGCGGCGACCACGTCCCAGGCGAAGTCGGCGGTGAGGCGCTCGTGCGCGGCGTAGGCGCGATCCTGTGCCGCGGCCGGATCGTCGAGGGTCGCGCGGGCCGCCTCGACGAGGCCGTCGACGTCGGCGGGGGCGAAGGAGGCGCCGGTGACGCCGTCGATCACCGCTTCGCCGAGTCCGCCCGCGGTCGAGGTGATCAGCGGGGTGCCCGCGGCGGCCGCCTCCAGCGCGACGATGCCGAAGGGCTCATAGCGGCTCGGCAGCACGATGGCGTCGGCGCCGTGCAGCCAGCCGAGCAGTTCGTCGTGATCGAGCTGGCCTGCGAAGTTCACCGCGCGGGCCACCCGATGCACCCTGGCCCGCTCGCGCAGCCACTCGAATTGTGTGCCGACACCGGCGATGGTGAGGGTGGTGCCTGGGTGGGCGCGGCGGATACGCGGCAGCGCGGCGATCGCGTCCTGCACACCCTTCTCGTATTCGAGCCTGCCGACATACAGCAGCCGCGGCGGGCCGGTGCGCGGCGAGCGCGGCCGAAAAGTCCACGCGCCCACGTCGATTCCGTTGCGGATCACCGTCATCGGCACCCGCTCCGGCCCGTAGAGCCGCTCCACCTCGTCCTGCATCGACGTCGAGCAGGTGATCAGCGCGTCGGATTCGTTGGCGAGCCACCACTCGACCGAATGCACCTGCCGGTTGACCTTGCCAGCGACCCAGCCGCTGTGCCTGCCTGCCTCGGTGGCGTGGATCGTCGAGACCAGCGGCACGTCGTAGTACTCGGCGAGGGCGATGCCGGGGTGGGCGACCAGCCAGTCGTGCGCGTGCACCACGTCCGGCACCCAGCCGTCACCGATGCCTGGCTTGCCGAGCGCGATGCCTGCCCGCACCATGGCGTGGCCCATGGCCAGCGTCCAGGCCAGCATGTCCTCGCCGAAATCGAAGACCGGCGGATCCTCCGCGACCGCGACCACCAGCACGCCCTCCGCGATGAAGGAGTGGGTGGGATGGGTCGAGGAGTCGGTGCCGGAGGGGCGGCGGGCCAGCACGACCACCTCGTGACCTGCCACGGCCAGCTCGGTGGCCAGGTGATGCACGTGCCTGCCCAGCCCGCCGACCACGACCGGCGGGTACTCCCACGACACCATCAAAATCTTCATGCATGTCCTTCTGCGGTGGACCGTAGAGCGGGGTCCGATCCTGGTGCGGCGTCAGGCTGGGATGCCGCCGCAAAGCTTCCTCCGGACCCGGCACGCGCGAGCCTGCGTGCGTCAACGCCGGGGAAGAGTCCGTCAGCTGACCCCCATCCTGCCGCCAATTGCTGTGCTTTGGCGACTTGGCCCGCTCCGACGGCGGCCGCGATCTCGCGGACCGCGTGCGCATGCCGGTGCGCCCGGTCGCGAGCGTAGCCCGCCGCGGAGTCCTTGCTGACCATGAAGGCCCAGTCACTGGACACGGTGAGAATGGCTTCGCGCAGCAACTGGTCGGCGACGTGGTCGCGCAGCGCGGGCCCACCGTCGGCGGCGCGCATCTTGTCGATCGTGTCGAGGGTCAGCCGCACGATGTCGTCGTTCAGTTCGACGAGGTCACGCACCTGGTCGCCGGCCCAGACCCGCCAGTCCTTGCCGGAGCCCCACGACGAATCGGCCAACGGCACCGGTGTGCCCACATAGCCGCGTTCGCGTGCGTCGGCCAGGGTGCCGACGGTGATGCCTGCCTCGGGCAGTGCCCGCAACACCTGGGCCAACCATTGCGGGCCCTCGTGCCACCAGTGACCGAACAATTCGGTGTCGAACGCGGCGACCACCAGCGCGGGCCTGCCGATCCGCTCGGATTCGCTGATCAGTCGCTGGCGCACCGTCGCGACGAAGTCGTCGACATCGCGCAGCACCGCGGCGGCCGCCAGCTCCGGGTCGTAGGGCGCCTTGTCCGGACCGGCGACGGTCTTGCCGGTGACACGCGCGGGCTTGAGACCGGTCGCGTGGTCGTAGTGATGAAAGTCACGGTAGGCGCTCTGGCCGGGGTAGCCGGATTTCGGCGACCAGACCCGATAGCTGACGTGCAGGTCGCGCCCGAAGGCGACGACATCGGACTCGCGCACCGGCCGCCCGAGGGTGCTGTCGCCGCGCAGCGCGGGTCCGTCGACCATGAAATGGGTCACACCCGCCGCGGCATAGCCGATTTCCATGCCGGGGGTGTAGCCGCATTCCGGCGCCCAGATGCCGGTGGGCGTGTGACCCCAGCGGTGCTGCGCGTCGTCCAGGCCCTCGGTGAGCTGGAACTGGCGCAGCCGCGGATCGAGCAGCGGCTGGAACGGATGCGCGAGCGGCCCGCCGAGCAGTTCGATGGTGTCGGCGTCGACGAGTTCGCGCCAGACCGGGGCGGCGCCGTGCCGCCAGCGCCGCTCGAAGTCCGCCAAAGCCGCTGTGGCCAACCGGTGTTCGTGCCTGCCGAGGGCGAGGTTGCCGTTCATCGCCGCTTCGTCGGCGCGCAGCTGCCAGTTGCCGAGCCAGTGATGCATCCCGGCCAGCGAGTGCGGGTCGTCGAGCTGGGCCGCGAGCACCGGCGTGATGCCGAGGCTGAGCAGATGCGAACGGCCCTCGGCGGCAAGCGTTCTCAGTACCTCGGCGACCGGGAGGTAGGACGCCGCCCAGGATTGGTAGAGCCATTCCTCGCCGACCGGCCAGCGGCCGTGATGCGCGAGCCAGGGCAGATGGGAGTGCAGAACCAGGGTGAACTGGCCGGGAACAGCCCTGTCACTCAAGGCTTCACCGCGATGGCGACCAGGTCGAGGCTCGCATCGATGTCGTCGGCGATCAGCTCGAAGTCGTCGATGGTGACCGCCGCGACATCGGCGGTCAGCTCGGCGGGCCACGGCTGTCCGGCGAGCGCCCGTTCGATCTGTGCGTCGATGAAGGATCCACCGTGCTTGGCGTCGAGCGCCCGCAGCCCGGGGCCGTGGTGAACGCCGATCATCTCCGCGACCTGGAATCCGGCTTCGACCAGCAGCTCGGTCAATTCGGCCGCGTTCAGTTCGCGGGTGTGGAACGGGTTGAGCGGGGTATCGCGACCGGGGGAGAAGGTGATCCGGTTCGGCGTGCTGATCAGCAGCTCGCCGCCGGGACGCAAGACGCGCAAGCACTCCCGGAGGAACTGGCCTTGGTCCCAAAGGTGTTCGATCACTTGGAAATTGACGACGACGTCGACCGAGGCGTCGTCGAGTGGCAGTGCCGCGAGGTTGCCCTGGATCATCTCCACCCGCGGGTAGCGGGCCCGCACGTGCTCGACCGCACCCGTGTCGTAGTCGACGCCGGTGACCTTGGCGGCAACGCCTGCGATCATGTCGGCGCCGTAGCCCTCGCCGGATCCCGCTTCCAGTACGGTTTTTCCGGCGCAGCGGTCGAGCAGCCTGGCATAGGCGATCTCGTGCCTGCGGAACCAGTAGTTCTCCTCGGCGATGCCGGGGACGGTGCGCTCGCCGGTCAACGGCAGCGGCTCGACCGTGCCGTCGGTCGCGTCGGTGGCGCCGGATCGACCCGTCGGATCGTCCACTGCGGCAGGGATCACAGCCTCACTCATCACTCCGACGTTACTGGTAAGGCCCATTGCGAGACACTCGCACCCGGCCTGCGGACCGGCGCACCATATCGCCGGGACTGGCGTTGTGAGAGAGAAGCCGCTAAGTTACCCACGAGTAACTTAACGTAGGGTAGTGTCACGCCCTGAGCTACTCACCCGGACGTACGGCCCCCGCTCGTGCGACCACCCACACGTGTAACCAGAACAGGAGGTCGACGAAGACCGATGCCGAACATCGTCGTACTCATCAAGCAGGTTCCCGACACCTGGTCCGAGCGCAAGCTGACCGACGGTGACTACACCCTCGATCGCGAAGCCGCCGACGCCGTCCTCGACGAGATCAACGAGCGCGCCGTCGAAGAAGCGCTGCTGATCAAGGAGGCGCAGGGCGGCGAGGTCACCGTGCTGGCCGCCGGACCGGACCGGGCCACCGAGGCCATCCGCAAGGCGCTGTCCATGGGCGCCGACAAGGCCATCCACATCAACGACCCGGCGATCCACGGCTCCGACGCCGTGCAGACCGCCTGGGTGCTGGCGAGCGCGCTCGGCCAGGTCGAAGGCGTTGAGCTGGTCATCGCGGGCAACGAGGCGACCGACGGTCGCGCAGGTGCGGTGCCCGCCATCATCGCCGAGTACCTCGGCCTGCCGCAGCTGACCCACCTGCGCAAGCTCACGGTCGACGGCGACAAGATCACCGGTGAGCGCGAGACCGACGACGGCGTTTTCAAGCTGGAGGCCAGCCTCCCCGCCATCGTCAGCGTCACCGAGAAGATCAACGAGCCGCGCTTCCCGTCCTTCAAGGGCATCATGGCCGCGAAGAAGAAGGAAGTGCAGACCTTCACGCTGGCCGACCTCGGCGTCGACCCGTCGACCGTCGGTGTCGCGAACGCGGGCACCGCCGTCACCGGCGCCACCCCGAAGCCGCCGCGTACCGCGGGCGAGAAGATCGCGGACGAGGGCGACGGCGGCACCAAGATCGCCCAGTATCTCGTCGGTCAGAAGATCATCTGATCCCGCCCCTTCGAGACTGCTTAGGAGAGAACACAAATGGCTGAAGTACTTGTGCTCGTTGAGCACGCCGACGGTGCGATCAAGAAGGTCAGCACCGAGCTCCTCACCGCCGCCCGCAACCTGGGCGAGCCCGCCGCCGTCGTGCTCGGCACCGCGGGCACCGGCGAGAAGCTGGCCGACGCGCTCGCCGCGGCGGGCGCCGCGAAGATCTACATCGCCGAGTCCGACGATGTGGAGAACTTCCTGGTGACCCCGAAGGTCGACGTGCTCGCCGCGTTGACCGAGCAGGTTTCCCCCGCCGCCGTCATCGTCGCCGCGTCCGCCGAAGGCAAGGAGGTGTCGGGTCGCCTGGCCGCCCGCATCGGTTCCGGCCTGCTGGTCGACGTCATCGACGTGAAGGCCGACGGCACCGCCGTGCACTCCATCTTCGGTGGCGCGTTCACCGTCGATGCCAAGGCCACCGGCGACGTGCCGGTGATCTCGGTCCGCCCCGGCGCCATCGAGGCGTCCGCGCAGGCCGGTGCCGGCGAGAAGGTCACCGTCGAGGTGCCTGCTCAGGAAGACGGCGTCGTCAAGGTGACCTCGCGCGAGCCGGTCGTCGCCGGTGACCGTCCGGAGCTCACCGAGGCGACTATCGTCGTCTCCGGTGGTCGCGGTGTCGGTTCCGCCGACAACTTCGCGGTCGTCGAGGCGCTGGCCGACTCGCTCGGCGCCGCCGTCGGCGCCTCGCGTGCCGCCGTCGACTCGGGCTACTACCCCGGCCAGTTCCAGGTCGGCCAGACCGGTAAGACGGTCTCGCCGCAGCTGTACATCGCCCTCGGCATCTCCGGCGCGATCCAGCACCGGGCGGGCATGCAGACCTCGAAGACCATCGTCGCGGTCAACAAGGACGAAGAGGCCCCGATCTTCGAGATCGCGGACTACGGCATCGTCGGCGACCTGTTCAACGTCGCCCCGCAGCTGACCGAAGCGGTCAAGGCCCACAAGGGCTAGTCCGCCTCTCCGCGAATTTTTGCGGGCAGGCTGGGTGCGGGTGACCTCGGTCTTCCGTCTTGCGAAAGATGGCTGGCCGGGTTCGTCCGTACCCGGTGAGTTACCCCTGGCTCGCCAAATCAGTTGTCGCGTAATGCGATAAAAGATTTGGCGAGCCTTTCGCGTATCGTGGCGGGCGCAGTGACGCCGTAAAGGTGCGATAGCCTGCGAATATGGCTGTTCCCACTACGCGGATGCTGGTGCTCTACATCGTCCGCTTGCTGCAACCGGTGCACGGATACGACGTCCGGCGCGAGCTGTTGTCCTGGCATGCGGACGATTGGGCGAATGTGAAGCCGGGTTCGGTCTACGGCGCATTGAACACACTGCAGCGCGACGGCCTGATCGCGGTGGAGGGGGTCGGGCAGGAGGGGGCTCGGCCGGAGCGCACCACCTATCGGCTCACCTCCGAGGGGGAGAAGGAGTTCGGCGAAATGGTGCGTTCGGCATTGTTCTCTGCCGAGCAGCCGAAGTACCCGTATTTCGCTGCGGTTGCGTTGTTTCCGGCGGTGCCGAGGGACGACGTCATCGCCGCGCTGCGCAGTCGGATCCTCAAGTTCGAGGCCGAGCTCGTCTTCGCCGAGCGCGAGATCGCGCGGATCCTGGCGGGCAGCGGCGATCCCGCCGAGACCGAGCCGTATCACGTCGCCGATGCGATGGGCCTTGCCGCCGCACACACCAGGGCCGATTTGGAGTGGTCGCGAAAGACGTTGGAGCGCATCGAAACCCGCGAGCTCGATGTGTGGGACGGCCAGTACCAGCGGATGAACACCTGGGAGCCGGGCATGCAGTGAGTCTGGTTGATCAAGCCTGAATAGTAAAGCTTGACTATTTAGTCGATCGTTCCTACCGTAATCGGTGTGGAAACGATCGACACCGTTCGTGGCCGCACACGCACAGCGGTCATCGAGGTGCATGGGCTTGCCCGAACCTTCAAAACCAGAACCGGTCCCGTCGAGGCGGTCAAGGGGGTCGATTTCGCCGTGTACGACGGCGAAATCCTCGGTCTCCTCGGCCCGAACGGCGCGGGCAAGACCACCACGCTGCGGATGATCAGCACGCTGATCGCGCCGACCGCGGGCGAGGCAACCATTTCCGGCGCCGACCTACGCACCGAATCGCGGACCGTCCGTGCGCGCATCGGCTACGTCGCACAGGGGCACACCACCAACGACCTCGAACTGGTCATGGACGAATTGGTGCTGCAGGCACGACTTTTCGGACTCGGCAAGGCGCAGGCGATCGCCAACGCCGAGGAGCTGCTCACGGTGCTCGAGCTGGACGGGCTCGGTGAACGCAAGTGCGCCGAGCTCTCCGGCGGCCAGCGGCGGCGCGTCGACATCGCGCTCGGTCTCGTGCACGGGCCGGGGCTCATCTATCTGGACGAGCCGACAACGGGGCTCGATCCGCAGAGCAGGGCCAACCTGTGGGAACACATTCGCAGGCTGCGGGATCGGGGGACGACGATCGTGCTCACCACCCACTATCTCGAAGAGGCCGACGCGCTGTGCGACCGCGTGCTGGTGATGGATCACGGCGGCATCGTCGCCGAGGGCACGCCCGATGAACTGAAACGCCGCATCGCCGGCGACGTCGTCAGCCTCGAAATCGCCGAGGGCCAAGCGGATCTCGTGCTTGCGGTGGCCGAGGACGTGCTGACGGTCCGTTCCGGCATGCGCTCCGACGGCGCGGAGCATCCGGGAAACGTGGTGGTGCACTTGACCGTCGAACGCGGCGACGCCGCGGTGGTGCCGCTGCTGCGGGCGCTGGACGAGCGTGGCATCGCACCCGGTGCGCTGACCGTCAAACGACCGAGCCTCGACGATGTCTTCCTCACTATCACCGGACGTTCACTGCGCGAAGGAGATCGGGCATGAGGTTCCTCCGAGAGACCGGATTGATCTTCTGGTCGCAGCTGCGCACGAACCTGCGCAACCCGACCTGGGTGATGATCGGCCTGTCCCAGCCGGTGCTGTATCTGGTGCTGTTCGGTCCGCTGTTCAAGGGGATCGCGCCCGCGGGCACGGATCCGTGGAAGGTGCTTACCCCGGCGCTGGTCATCATGACCGGCATGACCGGTGCGCTGTATGCGGGATTCGCCATCGTGGTCGAGGTCCGCTCGGGAGTCGTCGAACGGCAACGGGTTACGCCCGCCGACCGGGGTGCGCTGCTGCTCGGGCGGGTGCTCAAGGACATGGCCGTCCTGACCGTGCAGGCGCTCGTGCTGGTCGGGGTCGCCGTGCTCGCGTTCGGATTGCGGCCTGCGCCATTGGGTTTGGTGCTGTCGGTGCTGCTCATCGCGGTGATGGCGGCCGGTCTCGCTTCGGCGTCGTACGCGCTCGGGCTGTGGGCCAAGGCGGAGGGCACGCTGGCGTCGGTGCTCAACAGCATCACGCTGCCGGTCATGCTGCTGTCCGGGATCCTGCTGCCGATGAGCGTCGGGCCGACCTGGCTGCGTGGCCTCGCCAAGGCAAACCCGTTCTCGTACACCGTCGATGCCGCCCGCGCGTTGTTCCGTGGCGACTATGGCGTCTCCGATGTCTACATCGGCTCCGGCGTCACGGCGGTGCTCGCAGTGCTGCTGGTGGTGATCGGCGCCCGCAGCTTCGCTCGCGAGAACGCCTAGTCATTGGTTGCCATGAACGGGCACGGCGCGACCCCGAGCTTCGGCTCGGGGTCGTTCGCCTATTGCGCACCAGCGGGTTTCGCGCTGCTCAGGTGCGGTGCAGTGCGCCGAGCAACGTGGTCAGGATGGAGGAACGGCGGAGGTCGCTGCGCAGCACCGCGGACACCGGGATCCGCAGCTTGGCCTCGGCGAGCCGCAGGACGACCAGCCCCTCGGTCGGACTCTGCGCGTAGAGCACCGTCCATGCGTCGGGCCGGTTGATCAGCTCCAGGGTCGCGGTGTGGTCGGGCGGGATCGGCGGGCCGAAGGTGGGCCCGGTGGGCAGCTCGGCGAACGCGGACCGAATCACGGTGTGCAGCAGCACCTGTTCCTGTTCCGGCGGCAGCAGCAGCGGATACCGGCTCAGGTCCGAGAGCGTCACCGTTTCGCTGGTGGCCAGCGGATGCGCGCTGGAGGTGGCGATCACCAGATCCTCGACCCACAGCTGTTCCACTTCCAGCCCCGGCTGGTCGACGCTGCCGCGGATCAGTGCGAGATCGCAGTCGCCGTCGGCCACCGCGGTGATGCGCTGCCGGAACGGCTTGATCACGAACTCGATCTCCGCCTCGGGATGGGTCGCGCGGGCGCTGGCGATCGCCGACAGCGAGCGCGTCGCGAAGGACATGTTCGCGGCGAGCCGGATGCGCGGACCGACGGTGCGCACCGCCGCCCGGATCGCCGACTCCAGGCTCAGCATCTGTTTCGCAAGGGGAAGTAGCCGTGCGGTGGCGTCGGTGGGCACCACTGATCGTGTCGAGCGCTCGAACAATTGCACGCCGAGGTCGCGCTCGAGCCGGGAGATCTGATGACTGATCGCGGACTGTGAGATGAAACACCTCGCGGCCGCGCCGCTGAAGCTGAGCTCCTCGCAGACGGCGACGAAGTAGGTGAGCTGCCGAAGTTCCACAGCGCCTCTCATTAATGACGGATCGAGATAAGAGTCATCTGTATTATGCGCCCTAACTCCTGAAATATCCTCGTTCCCGATGACGGTTGGTAATGAGAGAAGGAGGCTGTCATGCAGTACGTGGATGCGGGTATCGAAACCGCGGGTGTCGTCATCGTTGGGTCGGGGTTCGGCGGACTCTCCGCCGCCAAGCAACTTGCCAAGTCGGGTATCGAGTACGTGCTGATCTCCAGCACGCCGGAGCACCTGTTCCAACCGTTGTTGTACCAGGTAGCGACCGGTGTGCTGGCATCGGAGGAGATCGCGCCGCCGATCGCCTCGATTCTGCGCCGCCACCGCGAGGCCGACGTGCGCCTCGGCAAGGTGGTCGCCATCGACCCCGCCAAGGCGATCGTCACCTATGAGCACGACGGCGAACAGCGCCGGATCCGGTACGGATCGCTGATCGCCGCCACCGGCGCCAGCCAGTCCTACTTCGGTCGTGACGATTTCGCGGAGAAGACCTTCTCGCTCAAGACCATCGACGACGCCAAGCTGCTGCGTGCACAGATCCAGCGGGTCTTCGCCGAGGCGAAGGACGCGGACGAGGAGACCAAGCGCAGGCTGCTGAGCTTCGTGGTCGTCGGCGCGGGCGCGACCGGTGTCGAGGTCGCGGGCCAGCTCAAGGAACTGGCGAAAAGGTACTACCACCAAGAAGTTTCGGTCACCCTCGTCGAGGGTGCGGGCGAGGTGCTTCCTCCGTTCGGCGGCGGGCTCTCGGAATACGCGAAGAAGTCGTTGACGCGTACCGGCGTCGAGGTGCTGCTCGGCACCTTCGTGACCGACATCGAAGCGGGCAAGGTCACCGTCAAGGACAAGAGCGGCATCGAGAGTGGCATCGCGGCCGAGACCGTGGTCTGGTCGGCAGGCGTGCAAGCGGGCGGATTCGCGAAGATCCTGGCCGAGGCCACCGGTGTGGAGACCGACCGGGCGGGCCGGCTGCTGATCAACCCCGATCTCACCGTCGGCGGCTACGCCGACATCTACGCGATCGGCGATATGACCTCGCTGAACGGCTACCCGGGACAGTCGCCGGTGGCCATGCAGGAAGGCAGGCACGCCGCCGACATCATTCGGCGAAAGAAGCAGGCGGGCACCGCATTCAAGTACTGGGACAAGGGCAGCATGGCGGTGATCAGCCGGTTCAGCGCGGTCACCAAACTGAACGACCGCATCACCTTCCGCGGCGTGCTCGCCTGGTTCATGTGGCTCGCGGTGCACCTGTTCTACCTCGTCGGGTTCCGTAACCGGTTCGCCGCGGTCGCATCCTGGCTGGTCGCCTTCATCGGCACAGGTCGTCCTGGCTTCGCCGAGGTCACCAAGACCGCCGAGCAGCGACGGGTCGAGCAAAGGTCTGCCGCGTAACGGAGCAATCGAAAGTCGCATCGCGTAGCTCGCGGTGCGACTTTCTTGTTGCTCGGCTCGGTATGTTACGGGCGTTCAGCCGGGCTTAAATCATGTGAAAGATGCATTAACGGCGCGAGGGCGCGAACAGGTCGCGACAGTCCGGTAAACGCTTGGTGTGACCGCAATCTCGTTCATCGAACGGGCATCGACGCGACACTTCGAGGTTGCTCCGGCGCAGTGTCGGTCTCGTTTCATCACGGTTATGACTATTACGTCCGTGTTGACAGCCCCGGCGCGTTCGACGGACACCGGGGTGGAACGGTCACGGTACTCGCTGGTCGTCTCGTCCGACGCTGAGCACCGCGTGGCGGCGCAGCGACTGCGCTACGGCGTCTTCGCGAGCGAGCCCGGTTTCCAGATCCCCGACAACGGGACCGGCCTCGACGCCGACTCCTTCGATGACCACTGTGACCACCTGCTCGTCCGCGACGACCGGACCGAGGACTTCGTCGGCTGCTACCGGATGCTGCCGCCGGACAAGGTCGCCGCCGCGGGCGGTTACTACACCGCCACCGAATTCGATCTGGCGCAACTGGATCCGGAAGGCATGCGCATCGTCGAGATGGGCCGCGCCTGCGTGGTGCCCGATCACCGCAACGGTTCGGTGCTGACCCTGATGTGGGCGGGCATCCTGCACTACATCCAGCTCACCGGCTACGACTGGGTGATGGGCTGCGTCTCGGTCCCGATGCAGGACGGCCCGGCCGACGAGCCAGGCGTCAACGTCCGCGGCGTCCGTGACCTGCTGCTCGGCAGGCACGCCTCGGATCCCGAACAGCGCGTGCACCCGTACCGACCGGTGGTGGTCGACGGCAAGACCCTCGACGAGATGACCCCGCCTACGCGGCCCAAGCTGCCGCCGCTGCTGCGCGGGTACCTGCGCCTCGGTGCGGAGATCTGCGGCGAGCCCGCCCACGATCCGGACTTCGCGGTCGCCGACTTCGTCGCGCTGCTCGGCCTCGACACCATCAACACCCGCTATCTCAACCGGTTACAAGACGCCGCAGCGTCTTTCGATGGAGGACGGTGAGAGGACATGGTCTTCGACGCACCCCCCGCACAGGCCACCGCCCACTCGTGGATGCCGTCGAGCCCCTGCGGGGCAGGCTGCATCGACTCGATCGATGAGGTCGGCACCGGAAGGATGATCGGCAGGCTGTTCGGCGTCGCCGGGCTGCTCATCAGCTTTCCGGTGGTGAATCTTGTTACCCCGCAAGGCAAGCGGGAACAGCTGCAGCGCGGCTACGCGCGAAAGTTGTTGGGTTGTCTTGGAATGGAATTGCGCATCGTCGACCGCAGGGGGACGGCAGCCGGCGGAGCCGGCGGGGTGGGTGAGCACAGGGTCGACACCACGAATGAGAGCGGCGTTGTCGGTGAGGGCAACGCCGCTCCTGCCGTTTATGGGCCTGCTGGCACCGGCGTCATGGTGGTGGTCGGGCATATCGGCTGGACCGACATCGTTGCGCTGGCCGCGGTGCAGCCGCTCGGCTTCGTCGCCCGCGCGGACATGGTGGACTGGCCGGTGCTCGGCAAGCTGGCCACGCTGATGCGGGTCATCCCGATTGAGCGGGAGAAGTTGCGCGCGCTGCCCGGCGTGGTGGCGCAGGTCGGCGCGCGGCTGGCGGCGGGCGACCGGATCGCGGTGTTCCCCGAGGGCACCACCTGGTGCGGCCGTGCCTACGGTTCCATGCGGCCCGCGCTGTTCCAGGCGGCGATCGACACCGAAACCCCGGTCCAGCCGGTGCGTTTGCGCTATCTCGACCGGCACGGCGCGCAGTGCACCGTCCCCGGTTTCGTCGGCGAGGACACCTTCGCATCCTCGGCCCGCCGGGTGCTGCGATCCCGCGGCATGGTCGCCGAGGTCGTGCTCGAACGGGTCGAACAGCCGGGCACCGACCGCAGGGAACTGGCCCGCCGCTGCGCGGCCGCCGTTCGTGGCACCGAGCTGTCCAGGCACGGCCTGCGCGATGCCACCCTGTGGATCGAGGCGGGCAAGACCCGCGTGCAAGACCCGTCCGTCGCCGCGGACGCGCCGGAGGTGCGCAGGCCGCGTCGTCTGCGGCCGGTGCTGCGTGGCCGGGATCGCCGGGTCGACGTGGCGGCCGAATGAGCCTGCGCCGCAGGAACGTGCTGGCCGCCGCGCTCGCGGCGCTGGCAGTGACGGCCTGCGGCACCACGCAGGCGCCGGACGCGTCCGCCGCGTCCAATGCGGTGCCGAGCTACGAGATCAAGCTCAATCTCGGTGCCACGGCACTGGATTCGACGGGTGCGCTGACACCGGAGGTGCGATCGACCTTCGGTCTCGGCGGCACCCCGAAAGAGCTGGCCTACGAGTATTTCGACACCGCGGGCCTCGACCTGAACGCCGCGGGCTGGAGTGTGCGGTTGCGGCACAAGGCGGGCAGCGACTTCGATCTGAACTACAAGAAGCGATTCCCGGTCGCCGACGGTGCTCTCGACGCGGCGCTGACCCAGGCCAACAAGCAGGGATTCGATTCGTCGGACACCGATTACGAGGCACAGGTCGACTGGACCTACAGCAAGATGACGCTGAGCTTCGCCACCAAGAAGTCCGAATCGGCCAAGGGGTACCAGGGCACCGCGCTGCCCAGCGAGTCGGACGCGCGTGCGCTGCTCGTCGCGCGCCTCCCCGGAAAGCTGAAGGACTGGTCCGCCGCGAACTGGGGCAAGGACACGCTGAAGGCGTCCAGGCAGCACGGCCCGGTGCAAGCCAAGGATTGGACCGGCACCTGGCAGGGCACCGACATCGACATCGAGGTGGTGCCGATCCGTGCCGCCTCGGGCTCGGGCACCGAGACGGTCATCGAGCTGTCCTTCAAGGCCGACAAGAAGAACGACGCGACGACCTTGCGCGACAAGGCGATCGACACGCTCCGGACCCACGGCTGGCTGGCCTCGACCGACGTCCTGAAGACCGACCTGATCCTGCAGCGGTACTGAGCATCGGCGTCGCGGCGGTGCGCATCCGCCACGACGAGCGGAATCCTCCTGCGGCTCTGAGTATTTGGTAGCTATCACAACCCTCTGCCGAATCCATTGGTCAATGTGTCTATTCGGGCCTGCGGCTGATCGCGTTTTCTATTGCCTCTCGATGCCCTTCGTCATTCATGCGGAGAATAGGGCTTCTTAAATGGAGTTAAGTAGGACGTCGTAACCAGTTCGTGATTCGCGAATTGACTTACCCTGGTGCCTGATCGACCAGCCGAATGCGTCGCTCCTGGATGCAGTCGGCTCTGGCAGGAATTCCGTACATCGAAGTGCGGCACGCTATTTCGCTCGGTACCGGGCCCAGTGCAGTCCACTTGCTTCGAGGCGGACGGCTCGGTGATGCGCGTGCCCGCGCGGCGATAAGTAACCGGCCGAGTCCGGTAGTGAGGTGCAGATGTCAGTGATGCGTTCGTCCGCACGCTATGTGGTCACCACCATGGTGACCGTCGGTATAGCCGTAGGGTCGTCTGAGGTCGCTGCCCCCGCCATCGCGCACGCGGAGCCGATCCCGTGCGCGGGGACCTTCAATCTGTTCATCCCCGGCACCTGGGAGACCGACGAGAACGCCGATCCGCGGCGGCCGGTCGGCATGCTCGCGCCGATCGCGGAGGCGATCCAGCGCGAGCAGGGGCCGAGGTCGGAGATCTTCTTCACCCCCTACATGGCCCGCGCGTTCGACAACGGCTTCACCTACGCCGACAGCAAGAACACCGCGCTGAACAACGCGAGGACCGTGCTGCACGATTACGGCACCCGTTGCCCCGCCGCGAAATTCACGATCAACGGCTACAGCCAGGGCGCCGACGCCGCAGGCGACATCGCCGCCGACATCGGCAACGGTCGCGGGCCGATCCCCGTCGACCGGGTCCTTGCCGTCGGCCTGCTCGCCGACCCGGGAGCGGGCACCGCGGGCGTCTCCGTCGTCGGCCCCGACACCGCGGGCACCGGAATCGCCGATCCACGACCGCAAGGCATGGGCCTGCTCGCGGGCCGGGTCACCTCGATCTGTGATCCCAAGGACCTCTACTGCTCGATCCAGAAGGGCGCCAACCCCCTGCTCGGTGCGCTGGGCTCTATCCTGAGCAAGGCGCTCACCGGCGGCGGTGCCCTACCGACGCCCGAGGCCAATTTTCCACTGGCCGAGGCATTGACCGCAGATTTCTCCAAGGCCGACCTGCCAGGCCTGGCCGGGGCCGTCGGCGATCTGACCGCCAGCATCACCGCGCCTGCCGCCATCGATCTGACGCGGGTCCGTGCCAACGCGCACACGCTGCTGAACACGATCAACCCGCTCGCCGATCTGATCGACTCCGGCGCGGCCAACCCGGCCGCCACCGCCCGGCTGACCGCTGCCCCCGCGGGCACCGCCGAGAACAACGCGGGCGAGGTGCTGGCCCTGGCCGAGCAATCCGATCTCGCCGAGGCCGCATCGGCGGTGACCGCCATCGCGGACACCGCCGACAAGCTGCTGAACAACGGGGTCCGCAAACTGCGGTCGAATTCACTGAAGGCTCGCTCGCTGCGCAGCTCGGCCCACGAAATCAGCGACCAGGTCGCGCCGTTGGCTGCGACCTCGCCCGACATCCTCGGCTCGGCCAGGAACATCCTGGCACTGCTCAAGCCCACTGTGCTGGTCGACCAGGCGCTCGACGTCGCCGCCGATGTCACCACGGTGGACTTCCCCGGGATCCTGGCCAACCTCGCGCTGCTCCCGCAGAAGGTGCTCGCGATGGACGCCGCAGGCGCTCATCAGATTGCGGGTGAGCTGAACAATCAGCTGCACCCCTTGGTGCAGCTGGCGGGAAACGTTGACCTGAAATGGATCTCGCAGGTGCTGTCGGTGATCCCCGACTCGCTCGGCTTCAGCGCGGTGACCTCGATGGTGACCTCGATCCTGTCCGCCGTCGACATCCCGCGGCTGGCGAACATCGTCGGCCGCATCCAGGACGTGGCATGGTCGGTGCTCGAGAAGCTGGTCCCGCCGCCCGGACAGGTGCCCGACCTGATCGGCGCCGGTACCGCGCTGACCGGCCTGCTGCCGATCGGCCAGGACTTGGCCGCGGCCGCGGTCGACATGCTGACCGGCAAAGCCCGCCAGCCCGCGCCGGAGGTGCTCGGCAAGCGGGGCACCGGTCCGCGCACCATCGCGAAGGCCGATGATCTCGACCTCAAGGCACTGACCGGTCAACTCACCCAGATCGCGCCGATCAACCCCATCAATCTGGTCAACCTCATCAGCGACGGCCTCAGCGCCGCCAACTTCGTCGCGTCCGGCGCACACATGAACTACGGAAACCTGATCGTCGACGGCTCCGGCCGCAACGCCGTCCAGTGGCTCGGCGACTGGATGAACCTGCGGATCGGGCGCGTCAAGTGACCGCTGTTAGTCGAGGGGGAGTCCGAGCAGGGCGCGCGCGGCGTTTCGGCGGGCGGTCGGCCGGAAGACCGCGTGCCTGCTCGCCGCGAGGACGTCGTTGAGGCATCGGGTCAGCACGCTGGGGTTTCGGATCGAGCTGGTTCCGCCCGCTCGGTGCGCGAATTGCACTGCGGCGAGCGCGGTTTCGATCGCTTCGGCGGCGACCATCGACGTGCTGGCCTGGACCTGGGGTGGCACGGCGCCGGTGAGCGCGCTGTGCCAGAGCGTGTCGGCGCTGTCGAGTAGGTAGGCGCGAAGTGCGCCGAGGCGCGCGAGAACGGTGCCGAGCTGGTCCTGGAATACCGGGTCGTGCGCGATCGACTGTCGTTGTCCGAGTGGGACTCTGGTGGCGGCCAGCTGGCCGAGCTCGTCGACGGCACGCTGGGCGATCCCGAGTGGCACGGCGGCGAGCAGCGGGCTCAGCGCGAAGAACGGGATGAGCCGACATCCCACGGTCCGCTCGTTCGGACCGCTGGGCTCAGCGGGTTGCGAGTTGGGGAGAAGGTTCGTCGCCGGTGGGGCGAGGCAGGGGAGTGGGGCGCGGAGCGAGGGACTCGAGCACGGCGTGGATTCGGCGCAGCACGGTATCTGCGCGGGCGCGCAGGGTTTTCGCGGTGTCGGCGTTGCCGGTGAGATCGGCGAGGTCGGCGAGCAGTGCGTCGAAGGGGCCGAAGAAGGCTGCGCCGGTGTCGAATCCGATCAGCGTGCCGGAGTAGGGGAGTAAGGCTTCGAACAGTTCCCGGCATGCTTGGACCTCGCCGAGGGCGACGGCGGCGGTGGCGCGGAAGGCGGACATCAGCGGCCAATGAAAGTCGCGTCGCACCAGGGCGTGTTCATGGAACAGCGTCCTGGCCCGCGCTTCGTCACCGCCGTGCAGCAGACAGACGACATACAGCTGCGCGACTCGATCGGGGTCGGCGGCGTACAGCGGCGTCAACCGGTCAAGCAGGTCGGAGATGTCACCGCGAGCCCAACTCACGGTGAGACCGCCGACGAGCCGGATCGCGTCCATGTTCGCGACATCGGCCTCGGCCATCCTGGCAACGAACCGCTGATACTTGCGCTCGGCCTCGGTCAGGTCGCCGCGCAGCACCTCGACTACTGCGGCAAAGGACAACAGGACATCGGGCAGTGGGCTTGCGCGGGCGTAAGGGGCGCAGTCGATCGCGTCCGCCGCGTGCCTGCTCGCCGCGCGAAGATCGATGTCCCGGCAGGCCGCCAGAAAACGCAGATAGTGCGCCAGCGCCTGGTAATCGCACCGCCCGGCGGCACGGGCGACACCGAGCAGTTCGTCGGCGATCGGCCGCCAACTCGATGCGCCAGCAGCGTCATCGACCGTATGCGCGACGGCATTCAGTGCGGCGCAGACCAACTCGGGATCACCGGTACGGCGCGCCAGGGTCAGTGCTTCCTCCGCGCGCTCACGCATCAGCGGGATCACCTCCGCCGTCTCGATGACGAGGGTGACGAGCAGTGCAGCCCGCTCCGCCACCGAATCGGTCCGCGCCAGTGCGGCTTCCAGTGCATGAATCAGGTGCGTGTCGGTCGCGCACCAGTCCGGTGCGACCCGGATGGTCGGCGCCATCCGACAGGTGAGCGCCCGCACTATCAGAGTTTCGTCATCCAGGTCTTCGGCCAGCCCGAGGGCCCTCTTGCGAACGACTCGTGCATGCGCGGCTTGGCCGTCGTACGCCAACGCGTCCGCGAGCACGCAGAGGGTCTCGAACAACGCCAGCCGATCGTCCGGGTCTGCGGTTCGCGCCGAATGCCCTGCGAGCTCATGCAATTCGACGGCGGCATGCCACAGACCGACCGCGCCCGTGCGGATGCCGACTCGTTCATATCTGCGGGCCACCGCGACCACGTGCCGCAGCGCATGTGCGGCCGTTGTCCTGGTGGCCCCACGGGCGGCGTGATGTGCCAGTAGCTCGGCGTCCCTGAGATCGGCGGTGCGCTCGTCGATCCGCGCCTCCAGGAATTCCATTGCGCTCCAGTGCATTCGGCCGCATCGCAGCGGCGAAATGCTGTTGTACACCGTGTCCTGGACCAGCGCCTGGTCGAGGGCGATCCGTTCCCGGTGGTCGAATCCGGCCAGCCCGGCCGCGGTGGCAGAGTCGATGAGATCGACAAGCGTCTCCTCGGCGACGCCGGAAAGCGCGACCAGAGTGTCGAAATCGATCTCCCTGCCCCAGACCGCGATGTACTGCAGCACGGTCAGCATGCCCTCCGGCATCTGCTCGATCCGGTCGATAAGCACCGCGCGAATGTTCTCGGGCAGCCCGCGTGAATCCCCCCGCGCCGCTATCCGTTTCGACACCTCCCTGACGAAGAAGGGGTTGCCGCCGGTCCGTTCGTGCAAGGTCTGGAGCGCTTCACGGTCGATCGTCGCGAGACCGGCATCCTGGGCGACTTTGCGGGTTCCCGCCAGGTCGAGGCCTGCCAATTCGACCCGTTCGGTCATCCGATCGGCCAGCGCCGCTTCCGCCGCACGCAGCGCGGGCGACAGCTCGTGGTCGCGCACCGTCACGATGACGAGAACGGGCTCGTGCTGCAGCCAGTTCGCCAACTGTCGCAGCACTTGGAGCGTCGCGTCGTCCGCCCGGTGCGCATCCTCCAAAACGATGACGACAGGGCTGTTCACCACGAGTTCCCGGCATCGCCCCGTCACCGCCCGCACGATCGTGAACGGATCGACGTGGCCGGAGGCTGGCTCCGTGAAGGCAGGCGCGCCGCCGAGTTCGGCGAGAATTTCGGTCCACGCCCACGCGGGCGGTGCGCCGTCGACCTCGGGGCAACGGCCGATGGCGGTGGTCCACCCGTCGGCGCTGAGGTTGGCGGCCACCGACGTGGTGAATGTCGTTTTGCCCGCGCCCGCCGCCCCGACCAGCCAGGTCAGCCTCAGCCCGGAATGACAGGCTTCAGCCGCGGTGGCATACAGGGCGGAGCGCTGCTGTGGGTAGAACGTCGGCTCGGCGCTCGAGTCGACCGAACTCATCGGCAGGGTGCGCGGGCGTGGTTCGTCGCGGTGGGCCGGTGGTGCCGATATCCCGAGCGGTGTGGTCGTGCGATCGCCGACGTGATCGGGCTCGACGCTTTGTTTCAGGATCGCCGATTCGAGGTCGGCCAGCCGCGGTCCCGGATCGATGCCGAAGTCCGAGCGCAAGAACTCGCGGGCCCGGCGCACGGTAGCCAGCGCCTCTACTTGTTGTCCGAGTCGATATTGTGCCGCGGCCAGCAATCGAACACTTTCTTCACGCCCAGGGTGTTCTTCGACCTGCTGCCGTAGCACGGCAACGACCTCACCGAGTCTGCCTAGTTCCAGTGCCGCTTCGGCGCGCATCTCGGTCGCGGTGACCCGCATATCGGTGAGTCGGGAAACCTCGGCAGCCGCCCATGACGCGCTGGAAAAGGATTCGAATGCGGCGCCGTGCCAACAATTCAACGCCTCGTCGAGCAGACGATAGCGCTCCAGCGCCCCCGGCCGATCGACTGGATCATGCATCCGCTGTTCATACTGTCGCATCTGTGCCTCGAACCGCCACGCGTCCACACTTCCGACGGCCAATCGCAGCGCGTATCCGCCGCCTTCGGACACCAGAATTCGCGCCGCGGTTCTCGGTCTTCGAGAAGGCTCGAGCACGCGCCGTAAATTGTGGATCTGGACCTGCAGCACGGCAGGCGCGTGTGACGGCGGGCCACCCTCCCAGACGTCCTCGACCAGGCGATCACTGCCGATGACCTGTCCACCGGCCAGTACCAATCGGCCGAGCACCGCTCGTTGCCGACCGGCACCGATGCGGGCGGTCCGACCGCCGAGCGAAACCTGTAGCGGACCGAACACCTGAACCTGTGGCTCCGTCATAACACGACGTCCCTCCGACCGTCGGGAAATCAACACCATCATTTAGCGTGAAGAACGACCGGTAAATTACCGTTAAGTATCCGAATGTACAAACCGGACCGATCGTGAACATGTCCAGCAAACTTATTGGCGGACAACGGCATCCACTCATTCAGACCGGGATCTCGGCAAATCCGCACAGCGCGCAGGTACGGTCGGGCCGGGCCGAGTGGATGGTCCGCCAGCACTTCACGCAACGTCGCGGTTGGGCTTGTCCGGCCGCGATGTTTCGCAATACCGCGGCCCCTTCCCGGTCGCCATCGAGCCACACGCCGGCGACAATCCCACGCTGCTGGGCTATCTGTAGCGCGTGCGCGGCGCAGTTGATGACAACGGGGCAGCGACGGCAGTACGCCAACGCCTGCCTCGGGTCGCCTTTCGGTGGCACGGCGGGGTGAAAGACTCCCGGCGCGGCACCCCGGCATGCGGCCCGATGTCGCCAGTTCACACGACCACCTCCTATTCGATTTCCCGGCAGGCAGGCAACGGCGTATGACGCCGGAACGCATTCTCCGGATTCGAGCTTCAGGAATGCCGCTACTGTATTCGCGGGACCCGCCCGTTGCGCAACCTTCGATAATTACGAAAGGGTATCGAATTGAATCGGAAGTCGAATGGAAGATATTCGGAAGATAAATGGAAGTATGTCGGCGGATAATCGTCGGCACATATTTCTTCGACTCGCAGGAGCGCATCCGATGTCCATACCGTCGACCATCGAATCCGGACCGACGATCCCCGCTGTGCACCCGTGGACGACTACCTGTAGTGCATCGTTCCTTGTGGCACTGCTCGGATCGGGACCGCTGGCCGCCGTCCTCACCGAATACCGCACGAACTGCATGTCGCACGTCGATTCGATGGCTGCCGCAGCCACGCCGGAACCCCGCCTGCCCGGACTGTACCGGGATCGCGACGGCGATATCTGGCAGAAGACCGACGCGGGCTGGCGACTGCGCAGACAGCATGGTGTCGTCGTCGACGACGCGTCGCTCTGGGAATGGATGGACGGCCACGTGCGGGACTATGGGCCATTCGTTCCGCTCCCCATGGAGTAAGCGGCGTGGTTTCCGGCCATGCCGTTCGATCATGGCCGGAAACGTGGAACTGATCTGGAAACACAGCGTGCTCCATTCGAAAGCATTCCGGAAGCGTCGTGCCGGAAACTATGCGAGCCGATCGGGCAAACGCGTGCCGATCGCACGAATCTAGGGAAGCCTATGACGACTGGATCGAAACTGTCCAAGACTGCGATACCGACTTTCGCGTTCAGGCCTATCGCGCGGCCCGAACTGTACGACCGGCTCGATGCCGCCATCGCCACGGCGCAAGGGCACGCATTGCTGATCTCGGCGCCGGCGGGCAGCGGGAAAACCGTGCTGATCGCCGATTGGCTCGGCAACCACTTGCGCCCGTCGCAACCCGAAACGGATGTCAGATGGCTGACCGTGACCAGGCGAAATGCCGGGGCCGCTGCGCTGAGGACCGTGCTGCCGTGCTCCGTTGTCCAGCATCCCGCCGTGCTCGTCATCGACAACGCGCATCTGATCACCGACCCGCCCGCCCTTGCCTATCTGGAATACGTTCTCGCACACCTGCCTTCGTCGATCACCGCGGTGATCTCGGCGCGGTTCGCACCACCGCTGCGCTGGCACGCCGTAGAGCTGCCCGGCCTCGTATCATGCTTGGGCCCAATGGATCTGGCGTTCACCAAGGCTCGCGCGAAACAGCTGTGCGATGAACACAACTGCCCGCTCACCGACGCCGAACTCGGCACCGTCATGGATCTGACGCACGGCTGGCCCGCGCTCGTGCGGATCGCGGCGCGTCAGCTCCGTACCCGCCGTGATCGGCAGACCGCACTGGCCGAGCTCGCGGGCACACCACGCGCGGTCGCCGACTTTCTGCTCGCCGAATTCGTGGACACGCTGTCCGAGCAGGTTCGACGATTCGTCGTCGACACCAGCGTTCCGGCAACCTTCACCGCGGCCCTCGCCGAACAGCTCACCGGCCTCGACGCGCATCAGATTCTGGACGGACTGCTCCGGGTCAATTTCCCGCTCACCCATGCGGCACACGATGGCGAGCTTTGGTTCAGCTATCACCCGATGTTGCGCACTCATCTGCTCGCCGAGGCCCGCTACGGCGCTACCTATCTCGAGGTGCACCGCCGCACGGCCGATTGGTATGCGGCGATGAACATGCCCATGGCGGCGCTGCCGCACGTGCTGGCGGGCACACCGTTCGAGCTGTTGCGTTTCCTGCGCGAGATGGCGATGCGCATCGTGCTCGACGGCGCCGGTGAGCGCCTGTTCCACCAGCTCGAGCGGGCCGCGAGACTCCCGGCCGACGACCCGTATCTGTGGGTGCTGCGGGCGATCGACGCGCTCGAACGACACGATGTCAGCGCGGCGGTGACCCACTTGGGCCTGGTGTGCGAACGCACGCCGAACACCGAAACCATTGCGCCGAGAGGCTGGATCGTGCCACTGACACTGGCCGCCACCGCGGCCACGGCGATCGCCAGCGGCACGGGGCTCACCGAAATCAAGCTGCCCGAACCACTTCCGGTCACCGGACAAGCCGATATCGACTCCTACGTGGCGATCGAGGCAGCCGCGGTGATGGTGGCGCGCGGGGATCTCAGCGGTGGTCGGCAACAGCTTCGGCGTGCCCTCGCCCTGGCGAAGTGCGTCGGCAATCATCGTTTGGTCGTCCGGTCCACTGCTCGCCTCGCGGTCGCCGCCGGCATTCGCGGCGGTATCTCGGTGGCGCGCGAGATCGCCGACCGGGCCGTCCGGATCGCCGACGCCCACCATCTCGGTGATTGCGCCGATGCCGTTGCGGCAAAGTCTGTCTCGTCCTATGTCGGCTACCTCGTCGGCCGACATGACACCGACCCTGCTCTGCCGATGCGGCAGCCGGGCTGCGCCGGACTCGTCACGCAGCTGCGGACGTTCGGATCCGCTGAGGACAAGTACGCCGCCGCGGAGTCGTTGCGCGCGAGCATGATGCGACTGCTCCAGCGTGCTCGCGCGCTACCCGCTGTCGCGAGCCTGGTCCTGCCGCAGGTGGTCCGCGTCCTGCTCGAGGTCAATGACGCACATACCGTGCGACCACTGATCGATCAGGCCGACGAGGCTCTCGGTGCACAGGCAGGCAGCACGCTCGCCCGCGCCATCGTCGCCGCGCACTCCGATCACCCGAAAACTGTTCTCGGCCTGGTGGAACCGGTCCTCGCCGACGCCGACTCCGCGCACCCGGTGCATACGCTCACCGCGCTGTTGCTCACCGCCTCGGCGCAGGCCGCGCTGGCAAATCCGTTGCCCGCCAAGGCCGCGGTCGAGTCGGCCTTGCGTGTTTCCGAGCCCGATCACCTCGTGCGGCCGTTCCTCGATATCGCCGGAATCATCGAGCTGCTCGACGCCAACGTCGGGACCTTCGGGCGCTACAACAGATACGCCGAGGAGATCCGGCATCATCCGGCGGTCCGGCGCGGCGACGCGCAACCGCGCCTCACCGCCACCGAACGCACCGTGCTCGACCAGCTGCCGTCCGGACGGACCGCTCAGCAGATCGCGGAAAGCCTTGGCGTGTCGATCAATACCGTCAAGACACATCTGCGCGGGATATACGCAAAGCTCGGCACCACGTCCCGCGCGGAAACCCTGGTCCTCGCGCGCCGCACCGGTCTGCTCTGACCGGGCGGTCGGGCCGAGGCGGTCATGCCCGGCCCGGCCGCCAGGTGGCGACGGCCCAGATGACAACGACGTCGAGCACGATGATCAGGATCGACCACGCCGGATAGTAGGGCAGCGACAGGAAGTTCCCGATGATCGACAGCGCGGCGACAATGATGGCCGAGACTCGGGCCCAGGTCGCGCCTGCCATCAAGCCGATCGCGCAGATCGAGAGCAGGACGCCGAGCACGGTGTGTGTCCACCCCCACGAGGTGGTGTCGAATCGGTAGATGTACTCGAAGCCGACCACGTAGAGCTGATCGGCGACGATCGCCGCAATGCCCTGCAGGATGGAGATTACGCCCACGGTGAGCAGTAACACGGCCGCCGCGAGGGATGTGCCTGCGGCCGCGCGGTGCTGCGGGTGCTCGATATCCGGCTCGTGTGTCATGGATCGTCCCTTCCTGAGTGGGTTGGTGGACGACTTCGAATCTGCTCCCTGCGGGTCGGCCGCACTTCGCCCGTCGCGGGTGACTCTGTCCGGCCGCCCGCGTCCGCGCCGCGGTCGGACCGAATTCATCCGCGGTGGGTGAGGAAATCGGGCGGCCGCGGCGGCACTGTCGATAGCGCACCGTCCGAATCGACAGGAGTGGAGCAGCACATGCTTGCCTACCATGATCTGCTCGGCACTCTCGCACCCTGCGTGATCACGAATGCGGACGATGCCGTGGTCTGGGAGATGGAATCCTTCGGCTTTCTGGCAGGTGTCCGTCCGGCCACCGTCCATCCCGGTTTGTGGCGGCTGAGCCGTCGCGCCGTCCGGCACGGTCTCTTCCAGGTGTGCGAGGGCATCTATCAGGTGCGCGGATTCGACGTGTCGAACATGACGTTCGTCGAATCCGATCGGGGCGTGATCGTGATCGACCCGTTGACAAGCACCGAAACAGCCGCCGCCGCCCTGCGGTTGTACCGCAGGCATCGCGGTGAGCGGGCAGTCGTCGCCGTGGTCCATACGCATTCCCATGGCAGCCACGGCGGCGGCGTGCTCGGTGTCGTCGACGCCGAAAGCACCGTGCCGATCATCGCACCGACACGGTTCCTGAACACGTTGGCGCGCAACGTATCAACGGCGCCCGCTGTGCAGCGACGCGGCGCCTATTGCTCGGGCGCCGCGCTGGCGCACGGGCCGCGCGGCAAGGTCGACATCGAAGAGGCTGCTGACCCTGTCGTTGCGGCTACCCACCTGCTCGCACCGACGCTGGAGATCACCGACACCGGCATGGACGAAGAGATCGACGGCATCCGGATGATCTTCCAGCTGGTGCCAGGCACCGAATGGCCCGCCGAGATGAATGTCTTCTTTCCTTGTGCCCGAGCACTGTTCATGGCCGACCAGGTCGGGCAGAGCATGTACGACCTGGTGCCGCTGCGGGGCGGGCCTGCGCGCGACGCGCGCATGCGGTCGCGCGGCATCGCCGAGGCGATCGAACTGTTCGCCGACGATATCGATGTCGTCTTCGCCGCACACCACTGGCCGAGCAGCGGCCGGGCCGAAGCGCTCGCGTTTCTGCGCGACCACCGGGACATGTACGCCTACCTGCACGACCAGACGGTGCGCCGACTCAACCAGGGCTACACCGGAATCGAGATCGCCGAGGAGCTGCGCCTGTCACCGCGGCTGCGGGCGCAGCCGCACACCGCTGGGCGGTCCGGCTCGCTGAACCACAATGTCAAAGCGATCTCTCAGCACTATCTGGGTTGGTACGACGGCAATCCCGCGCATCTCTGGCTGCATCCGCCACGAGCCCAGGCGGCGCGCTATGTCGCACTGCTCGGCGGCGTCGAGGCCGTGGTCGGCAAGGCGCGCGAATTCGCGGCGGCAGGCGACCTGCGGTTCGCCGCGGAACTGGGGAGCCATGCGGTGTTCGCCGATCCGGACCACGCGGCGGCCAGGGCCACCTTGGCTTCCGTCTTCGAGCGGCTCGGCAACGGCGCCGAATGCGCGTCGTGGCGCAATTGCTATCTCAGCGGCGCGGCCGAATTGCGTTATGGCCGTGGCAGTCCGGCGCGACGGCCCGGTGTCGCACCGGCACTGGGTATCACGCAGCTGTTCGACACCATCGCGTCGACCATCGATGGCCCGCGGGCCTGGTCCCAGCAGTTGAGCATCCGATGGGTGTTCACCGATTCCGCCGAGATCTACCACATGGAGCTCAGCAACGGCGCGCTCATCCACCATCCGGCCACCAGGCCGAGGCCGGCCGATCTGGAGGTGACATTGACCAAACCAGGCTTGCTCGTCCTGCTCGACACCGGATCGCTCGACCATCTGCAGACCGCGGGTGACACCGCAGTGTGGTCCCGGCTGCTTGCGCTGACCGATGCGGCCGACCCTGATTTTCCGATCGTCACCCCGTAGCCGAATCGCCTGCACCACAACCGGTCCGGCGCCCAAGGAAGGGTAACCGATATGTCTTTTTGGGATTTCCTGTGGTTCTCCGTTTTGACGTTCTTGTTCGTGGCGTACTTGATGATCCTCTTCGCCATTATCTCCGACCTGTTCCGTGACCGCAGTACCTCCGGATGGGTAAAGGCACTGTGGATTATCTGCCTGCTCGTTCTTCCCTTTGTGACCGCGTTGCTCTATCTGATTGTGCGCGGGAATTCCATGGCGGAACGGCGCGGCGTCGAGAACCTGCGCTACTACGAGGCCGAGAACGAATACATCAGAACAGTCGCAGGAATCGACTCGTCGTCACAGATCGCCACCGCGAAGCGGCTGCTCGACAACGGTGCGATCACCGACGAGGAATTCAAACGCATCAAGGAAACGATCCTGCCGTAGCCGCGGCCGCCTGATGAACCACGCGGAAAGGCTCCCGACCGAGCGCGGTTCCACCCTGGTGCTCGCGGTCCTCGCCGCAGGCCAATTCCTGATGACGTTGGACAGCTCGGTGATGAATGTGTCGATGGCGAGCGTTGCCGCCGATCTCGATACCCCGGTGACCGGCATTCAGACGGCCATCACGCTGTACACGCTGGTCATGGCGACATTGATGATCACCGGCGGCAAGGTCGGCAGCATGCTCGGCCGCAAACGCGCGTTCGCGGTCGGTCTCGTCGTCTACGGCGCGGGTTCGCTGACCACCGCCCTCGCCCCGAATCTCGCTGTGCTGCTGCTCGGTTGGTCACTGCTGGAGGGCCTCGGCGCAGTGCTGATCATGCCCGCGATCGTGGCGCTGGTCGCGGCGAACGTCCCGCCCGCGCGTCGGGCGGCGGCGTACGGACTCGTCGCCGCGGCAGGTGCGTGCGCCGTTGCGGTCGGACCGATGATCGGCGGCGCGGTGACAACGTTCGCGTCGTGGCGCTATGTGTTTCTCGGCGAGGTTGTCCTTGTGCTGGCCATCCTGCTGGTGCTGCGTCGGGTCGCCGACGTCGCGCCCGTAGCGGTCCGGCTCGACCTGGTCGGCTCGGCGTTGTCGGTGCTCGGCCTCGGCGCTGTCGTGTACGGCGTGTTGCGGTCCAGCGATTGGGGTTGGGTCCGCCCCAGACCGGTTGGGCCGCAACTACTCGGCCTGTCCCCGGTGATCTGGTTGCTGCTCTCGGGACTGGTGGTGCTCTACGGATTGCTGCGGTGGGAGGTCCGGCTGGCCCGCATCGGCCGGGAGCCATTGATCGACATCGCGTTGCTGCGGCACCGGCAACTCGTCGGCGGGCTGGCGATGTTCTTCGCGCAGTTCCTCGTTCAGGCGGGCGTCTTCTTCGCAGTACCGCTGTATCTCTCGGTGGCGCTCGAGCTCACCGCGGTCGAAACCGGACTGCGGGTGCTGCCGTTGTCGGCCGCGCTGGTGCTGGCCGCCGTTGGCATCCCCAAGATCCGGCCGCGCGCTGATCCGCGCCGGGTCGTTCGGCTCGGGCTGATATCGATGGTTGTCGGCATCACCATTCTGGTCGCGGGTCTCGACCCCGGCGCAGGCGCCGAAGTGGTGTTGATCCCGATGGTGTTCCTGGGTTTTGGACTCGGCGCGCTGTCCTCGCAGCTCGGCGCGGTCACCGTCGCCGCAGTCCCGGACGTGCGCAGTGCCGAGGTCGGCGGGCTGCAGAACACGGCGACCAACCTCGGTGCCTCCTTCGGCACCGCGTTGATCGGGTCGGTGTTGATCGCCGCGCTGATCGGTGCCGCGCGCACCGGGATCGACGACAACCCCGCGGTGCCTGCCCCTGTGCAGGAGCAGATTACGACGCAACTGGCGGACGGCGCCTCGTTCGTATCCACCACGCAACTGCGGGAGGCGCTCGCCGCGGCCGGTGTTCCGCAGGCCACCGCGGACGCGATCGTCTCGGTCAACGCCGACGCTCGGCTCATCGCGCTGCGGGCGGCCCTGTCCCTCGCCGCACTGCTTGCCGTCGGGGCGCTGTTCGGCACCGGTCTGATCCCGAAACGCGCCGTCGGGTCTCCCGCACCCCCCGAGTGCACCCAGTCAGGAGGCGAAAAATGATGTCGTGGAGTTACTTTCGCTACGTCAGTGGCTCATTCTTGGTCGGAACGCGGAGTGGGCTCGTCGGCCCGCAGCTCGGCACGGCGCACTTCGGCCGACGCGGTCAGCAGCCGCAGCGCCAACCCGATCAGGATCAGATTGCCGATCATCTGGATGAGCACGACCACCCTGGCCGCCTGCGACGTTGCCACGATGTCCCCGAAGCCGACCGTCGCGAACACCGTGACACAGAAGTACAGCGCATCGATCTTCGTCAGCGGTGCGCTGAAGCAGGCCGGATCGCCCGCGGACAGCGTGAAATACACCGTGGCATAGCCGATTACGTAGCAGCCGAAAATGGCGACCGCCGCTGCCAATGCACGTGCCAGCGGACGGTCGGCGCGCAGCACGGCACGAATCTGCCACACAAAAATGACGCACGTCGCGACCGCTTCGACAATCAGCAGTATTGCGGTCCTGATATCGCCGATTCGGGTGAACGGCAGCAGGAAATAGGCAATCAACAATATGAAAACCGCCGCGATGGCAACCATTACATCGCGCCGGGACCGACGGCGGCGGTCGAGTGTCGACGGAATGTGCGAATTCTGTCCGGTGGGCATGGAGGCAATCCCTTTCGGCCGACCGGCTGCCGGATCGAACTGGGCAGCGCGCACGCGAACTATCCGTTTCGACCCTACGCCGGAATTCCGGTGGCGGCCATTCTGTTCCGGAATCGAGGACGACGATGAACGTCGACAACCAGAGTCAGGAACTGCCCGACCCGCAGAATCCCGGTGCGCTCACCGCAGACGAACGTGCTGAACTCGAGCGGCTGCGCGCCACCGTCGGGGTACGCACGCACCGGGTCCGGCGCACCCTTCGCTGGACCGCGGTGGGAATCCTGTTGCTGATCATGGGGATTGCCGTCGCGGGGTCGGTGGTCGCGCGCTTCTGCCGAAGCGAAATCCTCGACACGGACCGCTATGTCGCGACCGTGCGGCCGTTGGGAGCAGATCCGGCGGTGCACGCCGAACTCGCCGACCGGATCACCGCGGCCATCGTCACGCGGGTCGATATCGAAGGGGCGACCGCGAAAGCTGTTACGGCACTGACCGATAACCTGCCGCCACAGGCTGCCGATCGCCCACTCGTGACGGAGGCATTGCGCCGCCTGCCTCCGTTGATTGCCGCCCAGAGCGAGACCTTGATTCGACAGACCGCTCTGAGAATGGTTTCCAGCGACGAATTCGAACAGCTCTGGGTCGTCGCGAACCGTCGAGCGCACGAGGCGCTCGTCGCGGTGCTCACCGGCCGGACCAGGCCCGGTGTCGCGATCGATGACCAAGGCACCGTGAGCATCTCGCTGAGCGCCATCCTGACGGCCGTCCGCCAGCAACTCGACGAACGCGGAATCACCTTCGGCGACAGGCTGCCCGACGTCGATGCGCACTTCGTCCTCTTCCGCTCCCCGGAGCTGATCAAGGCGCAGCAGGCCGTTCGGACGCTCGATCGGTTGGCGAATGTCCTGCCATGGGTCGCGCTGGCCGCTGCGGCCTGCGCACTGTGGCTGACTCCCCGGAAACACCGAACCAGGACGCTCGCACTGGCCGGATCGAGCGCCGCGCTGGCGATGGTTGCGCTGGCGGTCGCGCTGATCATCGGGCGCCGCGTCTACCTCGACGCGATACCCGCGGAGCTCCTCGCACCGGACGCCGCGGCGGCGGTGATCGACGCGGTCTACGCGCCGCTACGCGGGAGCCTGCGCGCGGTGCTGGCCCTGTCCGTGATCATCGCGGTGGCGAGTTACCTTGCCGGGCCGTCGAACTCGGCCCGCTCGGTGCGCTCCGGCGGCGCGAGCGCACTCGCGGCCGTGCGCAGACCGCGCCGTGGCGAGCCGAACCAGATCGAGACCTTCACCGCGCGATACCGGGTGCCGTTGCGCGTGGCGATCGTCACCGTCGCCGCACTGACGGTGGTGTTCTGGCACTTTCCCACCGGTCTGGTCGTGGTCGCCATCGCACTGACCGCCGGGATCCTGCTGCTGGCAGTGGAGCTGGTGGCCCGGCCCCCGGCTGATTCCGAAACCCCAAGACAACAAGGAGAATCCGCATGACCGACGCACCGGCAATCGCCGACCACGGACTGATCGGCGACCTGCAGACGGCCGCACTGGTCGCCACCGACGGAACCATCGACTGGTACTGCTGCCCCCGTTTCGACTCGCCCAGCGTCTTCGGGGCGCTGCTCGACCAGGAACACGGTGGGCACTGTCGAATCCAGCCTTCGGTCCGCCCCTATCGGAGCACCCAGCTGTACTTCCCCGACACCGCGATTCTGATCACCCGGTTCCTGACCGAGGACGGCACCGGCGAGGTGTGCGACTTCATGCCGCCCATCCTCGGGCGCGGGCCGACGGACAACCATCGGCTGGTGCGGACCGTGCGCTGCGTGCGCGGACGCCTGACCTTCGACCTCGATCTGCTGCCCGGCTTCGATTACGGCCGCCAACCGCATTCCCTCAGACAGACCGAGGACGGCGTCGTCTTCGACGGTGGCGACCACAACATGACCGTGCACGTGGTGCGAGAACCGGACGACGCCAGGCTCGCCCAGATCCACACCACCGAGGACGGTCGCGTCTACGGCTCGTTCACCCTCGAGGCCGGCCAGACGCGCGGGATCGTCCTGGAGTCGGCCGCAGCGGGACCGCCACGGACGATCCGGCCGGACGAAATTGCGCAACTGTTCCACAGCACGGTGCGCTACTGGCACTCGTGGCTCGCGCGATCGACCTATCGGGGTCGCTGGCGTGAGGCCGTGCACCGCTCGGCGATCACCCTCAAGCTCCTCACGTACGCGCCGACCGGTGCCATCGTCGCGGCGCCGACCGCCGGGCTGCCCGAACAGATCGGCGGCGAGCGGAACTGGGACTACCGCTACACCTGGATCAGGGATGCCTCGTTCGCCGTGCACTCGCTGCTCGCCCTCGGATTCACCGAGGAGGCAGCGGATTTCGCCCGCTGGCTGCGTAATCGCTATCACGAGTCCGATGGACGGTTACGGATCATGTACCGGGTGGACGGCTCACCGGAACTGAGCGAGGAAGTCCTCGACCACTGGCCGGGCTATCGCGGTTCCCGTCCGGTGCGGATCGGCAACGACGCGTCCGGTCAACTCCAACTCGACATCTACGGCGAGCTGCTCGACGCCATCTATCGCGCCGACCAGCGTGGTCTGCGCATCGGGCACGAGGGCTGGCAGGACGTCACCGCCCTGCTCGACTGGCTGGCGTTCAACTGGGATCAACCGGAGGAGGGAATTTGGGAAACCCGCGGCGGGCGCGCCGATTTCAGCTACGGCCGACTGATGAGCTGGGTGGCCTTCGACCGCGCCATCCGCATCGCGACGACCCACAGCCTGCCCGGTCCGATCGAGCAGTGGCGTGCCGAGCGCGATCAGATCTACGCCCAACTGTGGGAGCGGGGCTGGAGTCCGCATCGGCAGGCCTTCGTCCAGCAGTACGCCTCGGAGGTACTCGACTCGTCGCTGCTGCGCATGGTGAAGGTGGGGTTCGTCGCACCGCGTGACCCACGCTGGCTGTCCACCTTGACTGCGATCACGGAGGAACTGGTCACCGATAGCCTGGTCTATCGCTACGACCCGGCGGCGGCGCCGGACGGACTGCGCGGGGCCGAGGGCACCTTCTCGCTCTGCACCTTCGACTACGTCAATGCCCTCGCCCGCGCCGGCGACGTCGACCAGGCCCGCCTGGTCTTCGAGAAAATGCTCACCTATGCCAACCACGTAGGGCTCTACGCCGAGGAGATCGCCCTCACCGGGGCACAGCTGGGCAACTTTCCGCAGGCCTTCACCCACCTTGCCCTCATCGATGCCGCGCTCACGCTGGACCGAGCGATGGATGGGACGAGACCGGACACCAGGCCGACCACGGCGGCATAGGCGAATCTTGCTCGGTCCGTCGGCCGGGCAAAACGGACACTTCGGCGTGTCGGCGGTCTGTCAAGATCGGCCGGGAATAATGGGGAACCGGGTCCCGCTATCCTTTATTGGTCATGAAGGCGGGTTTTTCGGGTCCGGTCCACGGTGTAGCGGCCCAGACGGTCTACCTCGATCATGCGGCCACCACACCGATGTTGCCTGCCGCGGTCGAGGCGATGACGGCTGCCCTGCGGCAGGCCGGGAACGCGTCGTCGCTGCACGGGTCGGGGCGCGCCGCGCGCCGGACGCTCGAGGAGGCGCGCGAGTCGATCGCCGCCGATCTGGGCGCGAGGCCCTCCGAGGTCATCTTCACCTCCGGCGGCACCGAAAGCGACAACCTGGCCGTCAAGGGGATCTACTGGGCGCGCCGCGACGCCGAGCCGCGCCGGACCAGGATCATCGCCAGCTCGGTCGAGCACCACGCGGTGATCGACGCCGTCGAATGGCTGGAGCGGCACGAGGGCGCGCGGGTGACCTGGCTGCCGGTGGACGCGCAGGGCGTCGTCTCGCCGCGCACGCTGCGCGCGGAGCTGGCCGCGAACCCCGACGACGTCGCGCTCGTCACCGTCATGTGGGCGAACAACGAGGTCGGCACCATCCAGCCGATCGGTGAATTGGCCGCCGTGGCACGAGAATTCGGGGTGCCGATGCACAGCGACGCGGTGCAGGCCGCCGCGCAGTTGCCGATCGACTTCGCCGCGAGCGGATTGTCCGCGGCCAGCTTCGCCGGGCACAAGGTCGGTGGACCGCACGGCATCGGCGTGCTGCTGCTCGGCAGGCAGGTGCCGTGCGTGCCGCTGCTGCACGGCGGCGGGCACGAGCGCGACCTGCGCTCGGGCACCTCGGATACGGCGGCGGCGGTCGGACTGGCCACCGCGCTGCGTCAGACCGCGGCCGAATTGCCGGTCCGCACTGCGGAATTGACCGCGTTGCGGGACGCACTGATCGACGGCATCCGGGAGATCGTGCCCGAGGTCGTGCTCAACGGCGCGCCTGGCGACCGGCGACTGCCCGGCATCGCGCACTTCACTTTCCCCGGCTGCGAAGGCGATTCGCTGCTGATGCTGTTGGACGCGGCGGGGATCGAATGCTCGACGGGGTCGGCCTGCACCGCGGGTGTCGCCTCGCCGAGCCATGTACTCATCGCAATGGGCGTCGAGCCGTGGCAGGCGCGCGGATCGTTGCGATTTTCCTTGGGGCACACCTCGACCCGCGCCGATGTCGACGCGTTGCTGATGGTGTTGCCCCAGGTGGTGGAGCGGGCCATGGCCGCGGGTCTGGCCGGCGCGAAGGGAGGTGTGTGATGCGAGTACTTGCCGCGATGAGTGGTGGTGTCGATTCGGCTGTGGCGGCGGCGCGTGCTGTCGACGCTGGTCACGAGGTGGTCGGCGTGCATCTGGCGCTGTCCGCGTCGCCGGGCACACTGCGCACCGGGTCGCGCGGTTGCTGCTCGAAGGAGGACGCGGGGGACGCGCGCCGGGCCGCGGATGTGCTCGGAATCCCGTTCTATGTCTGGGATTTCGCCGACCGCTTCAAGGAAGACGTGATCGACGATTTCGTCGCGGCCTATGCGGCGGGCGAGACGCCGAACCCGTGCCTGCGGTGCAACGAGAAGATCAAGTTCTCCGCGCTCGCCGACCGTGCGGTGGCTCTCGGCTTCGACGCCGTGGTCACCGGCCACTACGCGCGGCTCGAGGACGGCGTGCTGCGCCGTGCCGTCGACGCCGACAAGGACCAGTCGTATGTGCTCGCGGTGTTGAACGCGGAGCAGTTGTCGCGCGCCATGTTCCCGGTCGGTGACACGCCGAAGCCGCAGATCCGCGAGGAGGCCGCCGAGCGCGGGCTCGCGGTCGCGAACAAGCCGGACAGCCACGACATCTGCTTCATTCCGTCCGGCGACACCCGCGCCTTCCTCGGCGCGAAGATCGGCATCAGGCCCGGCGCCGTTGTCGATGCCGACGGCACCAAGCTCGCCGAACACGAAGGCGTGCACGGGTTCACGATCGGCCAGCGGAAGGGGCTCGGGCTGCCTGGTCCTGCTGCCGACGGCAAGCCGCGCTACGTCACCGGGATCGATCCCGAGTCCGGCACCGTTCGCGTCGGCTCGGCCGAGGACCTGCAGGTGTGGACCGTCGAGGCGGAGCGCGCGATCTGGACCTCCGGCGTCACGCCGGACGGGCCGATCGAGTGCGTGGTGCAGGTGCGTGCGCACGGCGGTCTCGCATCGGCGACCGCCGAGGCCGTCGGCGCCGGACTGTCCGTCCGGTTGCACGAGCCGCTCACCGGGGTGGCGCGGGGCCAAGCGGTCGTGCTGTACCGCCAGGATGCCTTGGGCGACCAGGTGATCGGCAGCGGCACCATCTCCGGGACCGGCACCGTCGCAGGCGCGCGGGTCGGCAGCGACGCCAGCTCCGGTACACGGTGAGGCGGCCTGCGGGCGTCTGATCGACTCAGCTCTTCCGACGAGCGGTACCGGTCGGCGATGATGCTGTCGGGGCGTGCACAATGCATCGGGTCCGCAACTGCCCCCTGCGCCACGGAATCGTCCTGCCGCGCAGAGTGAACCAACCGACAGGAACGGACAACGGTGCACGAGATGGAACGGCTGGACGACGACGGTTTCACCGTCCAGGGACACGGGAGCGAACCGGAGCTGCGCGGAACGCCCGCGCTGCGCGGCGGGATCGCGACCGGCGTCGGCTCGTGGCCAGGCATCGATCCGCGGGAATCCGCGACCACCATCCTCGGTGAGCTACCCGACCTTCCACATCTGGTGGAGCTACCCGGCCGCGGCGTCGGCGCCGACATGATCGGCCGCGTTTCGGCGCTGCTGGTCGACATGCGATTCGACACCACCACCCGCGGGTACCGGTTGTCGCCGCGGCCGGGTGCGGTGTCCCGGCGCGCGCGTGACCTGTTCCGCGCCGACCTCGACGCGCTCGAAGAGGCTTGGGAGACAGCGGGTTCGGCAGGCACCGGCAGGCCGATCAAGCTGCAGGTGGCAGGCCCGCTGACGCTCGCGGCTCAGGTGGAGCTCCCCAGCGGACACCTGGCGCTCACCGATCCTGGTGCGCTGCGCGATCTTTCGGAATCCCTGGCCGAGGGCCTCGTCGGTCACGTCGCCGAGATCCGCAAGCGACTAGGCGCGCAAGTACTGCTGCAACTGGACGAACCGGCGCTGACCGCGGTGCTCGCCGGCTCGCTGTCCGGCGTCAGCCTGCTCAACACCGTCCGTGCGCTACCGGAACCCGAGGCGAGCAGCATCCTCGACGCGGTCATCACCGCCCAATCCGCGCCGGTCGTGATCCACAGCTGTGCCGAGCCGCCCTCGCTCGCCTTCCTGCGCGGAAGCGCAGCCGCCGCAATCGGTTTCGACATCGCCACGGTCGCAACCCGCGATCTCGACAGCATCGGCGAGATACTCGACTCCGGCAAACAGCTGGTTCTCGGCCTCGTGCCGACCACGCCGCCGCCGACCCCGCCGACTTGGCGCACCATCGCCGAACCCGGTGTCCGCCTCATCGACCGCCTCGGCTTCCCGCGCACCACCCTGGCCACCCAGGTCCTGGTGAGTCCCGCCTGCGGCCTCGCAGGCGCCCCGCTGACCTGGGCCCGCAAGTCCCTCACCCTGGCCGCCGAGGTGGCCCGCGCCTACGCCGAAGACCCGGAGTCGCTCAGCTTCGAGTGAGGCCGGTGCCCGCCGAGACAACCGGACGGCCGACCGGCGTCGGACGAGGCGCACTGGTTCATTACGTACCGCGACGTGCGCGAACACTGCCGTGGGATGTCGGTGGGCTCGGCTAATGTGCGTTGGGTGAGTGAACGTGACAGTGCGGCGGCCTCGGCGACGGCAGCGCAGCGGGTGCAGTGGCAGCAGCTCGCGGATGAGGTGCGCGAGCATCAGTTCCGCTACTACGTGCGCGACGCTCCGATCATCACCGACGGAGAGTTCGATGCGCTGCTGAAGCGGCTGGAGGCGATGGAGGAGGCGCATCCCGACCTGCGCACGCCGGATTCGCCGACCCAGCTCGTCGGCGGCGGGTTCGCCACCGACTTCACCACCGTCGATCATCTCGAGCGGATGTTGTCGCTGGACAACGTGTTCAGCCTCGACGAGCTGCGCGCCTGGGCGAGCCGGGTGGAGGCGGAGACCGGGCCGGACCTGCACTACCTGTGCGAGGTGAAGATCGACGGTGTCGCGCTGAACCTGGTCTACGAGAACGGGCGATTGGTGCGCGGCGCCACGCGCGGCGACGGACGGGCCGGCGAGGACGTCACCCTCAACGCACGCACCATCGACGACATCCCCGGCGAGCTCACCGCCAACGACGAATTCCCGATCCCGGCCCTGCTCGAGGTGCGCGGGGAGGTGTACCTGCGCCTGGTGGACTTCGAGGCGCTCAACGCCTCGATCGTCGCCGAAGGCAAACCGCCGTACGCGAATCCGCGCAATACCGCCGCCGGGTCGCTGCGGCAGAAGGATCCCGCGGTCACCGCGCGGCGCAACCTGCGGATGATCTGCCACGGGTTCGGGCGACTGGAGGGGTACACCCCGTCGTCGCAATACGAGGCCTATCGAGCGCTCGCGTCCTGGGGTCTGCCGGTCTCCGCGCACACCAGGCGGGTCCAGGGCATCGACGCGGTGGTCGAGCGCGTCGCCTACTGGGGCGAGCACCGTCACGACATCGAGCACGAGATCGACGGCCAGGTCATCAAGATCGACGAGATGGCCTTGCAGCGCCGCCTCGGCGCGACCTCGCGCGCGCCGCGCTGGGCGATCGCCTACAAGTACCCGCCGGAAGAGGCGACGACGAAACTGCTGAACATCGAGGTGAATGTCGGCCGCACCGGCCGGGTCACCCCGTTCGCGGTGATGGAGCCGGTGTCGATTGCGGGGTCAACCGTCGCGATGGCGACGCTGCACAACGCCTCGGAGGTCAAGCGCAAGGGCGTGCTGATCGGCGACACCGTCACCATCCGCAAGGCGGGCGACGTGATCCCCGAGGTGCTCGGCCCGGTGGTCGACGCGCGCACCGGCGCCGAGCGCGAGTTCGAGATGCCGACGCACTGCCCGGTCTGCGGCACCGAACTGGCGCCGGAGAAGGAGGGCGACGCCGACATTCGCTGCCCCAATCAACGGTTCTGCCCGGCGCAGTTGCGCGAGCGGGTGTATCACGTCGCCGGACGCGGCGCCTTCGACATCGAAGCGCTCGGTGAGCAAGCCGCGAACGACCTGCTCGCCTCCGGTGCGATCGTCGACGAGGGTGACCTGTTCGACCTCGACGAGGCAGCGCTGCTCACCACCACGCTGTTCGTGAACAAGAACGGCAGCCTGTCGGCCAATGGCAAACGGCTGCTGGAGAATTTGGCGCTGGTGAAGGACCGGCCGCTGTGGCGGGTGCTCGTCGCCCTGTCCATCCGGCACGTCGGCCCGACCGCCGCGCGGGCGCTGGCCGCGGAGTTCTACAGCATGGAACGCATCGACAACGCCTCGGTGGAGGAGCTGGCCGCCGCGGAGGGTGTCGGCCCGACCATCGCCGCCGCGGTCGCGGAGTGGTTCACCGTCGACTGGCATCGCGTCGTGGTGGAGAAGTGGCGTGCTGCGGGCGTACGGATGGAAGACGAGCGCGACGAGTCCATCGAACGCAACCTGGAAGGCCTCTCGATCGTGGTCACCGGCTCGCTGCAAGGGTTTACCCGCGACGGCGCCAAGGAGGCGATCCTGGTGCGCGGCGGCAAGGCCGCCAGCTCGGTGTCGAAGAAGACCGCGTTCGTGGTGATCGGGGACGCACCGGGATCGAAGGCGGCCAAGGCGGAGGAACTCGGGGTGCCGATCCTCGACGAGGACGGGTTCCGGCAGTTACTGGCCGAGGGCCCGGACGCGCTTGCGCCCGCGGCGGCCGAGGAGGACGACGAGTAGTCGCCGGCGGACGGTCGCGGTCCGCCGACGGCGAACAGCACTTGACCTGAACCATGCTCGAGGTATGACGATCGACTGGTAGGCACTACCAGGAGGTCGACATGGATCTTCCCACGGCCCTGATCACCGGCGCCTCCGCCGGATTCGGGCTCGCACTCACCCGTGCACTCGTCCGGCGTGGCTGGTGGGTGATCGGCACAGCCAGGCGCGCCGAACGGCTGGACCGGGTAGCGGAAGAACTCGGCGCCGCGTTCATCCCCGTTCCCGGTGACATCACCGACCCGGCACATCGCGCACTGGTGACCGAGTCCGTCCGCGGCACCGGCGAACTGACGCTGATCGTGAACAACGCGAGCAGGCTCGGCCCCAGTCCGCTGCCGCGGCTGCTCGACTACCCGCTCGACGAACTCGAGCTGGTGTACCGGACGAATGTCATTGCCCCGCTTGCGGTGCTGCAATCGACGCTGCCGCTGCTGCAGCCAGGCGGCGTCGTGGTCAACATCAGCTCCGACGCCGCGATCGAACCGTATCCGCAATGGGGCGGCTACGGTTCCGCCAAGGCCGCGTTCGACCAGCTCACCGCCGTGCTCGGCGCCGAGCACCCGGACGTGTCGATCTACTCCTTCGATCCCGGCGACATGCGCACCGAGATGCATCAGGCCGCCTTCCCCGGCGAGGACATCTCCGATCGCCCCGAACCCGAATCGGTGGTCCCCGCGCTGCTGCGGTTGCTCAGCGACAAACCCAAGAACGGTCGTTATGCCGCAGCGGATTTCACGATCGGACAGCCGCGGTGACGGCACTGCTCGACACGCGCTCCTTCGTGCTGCCACCCGAGCGCAACGCCACCGCACCACCGGAGGCCAGGGGACTGGCGCGCGACGATGTCCGCCTGCTCGTCGCCGGAGCGGGCCTGACCCACGCCCGATTCCGTGAGCTCCCGTTCCACCTGCGGCCGGGCGACCTTGTGGTGGTGAACAATTCGGCGACGCGCAGCGCGGCCGTCGCCGGCCGCATCGAGCGCCGCCAGGTCGCAGTGCATTTCGCGACCTGGCTCGACGACGGCGGCTGGGTCGTCGAGATTCGCACCACCGCACGCACGCCCTTTCCCGCCGGAGAACTGTCGGCAGGCACGGTCATCCAGCTACCGGAGGGGGCACGGGCCACGCTGCGCGAACCATGGCTGCCCGGCGCGCGCCGCCTCTGGGTGGCCGAGGTCACCGTCGATCCGCGCGACCTGATGGGCGTCTACGGCTCTCCGATCACCTACGCCTATGTGCCACAACGATGGTCCGCGTCCTACTACTCGACGGTCTTCGGGCGCATCCCTGGCAGTGCGGAAATGCCAAGCGCGGCAAGGCCGTTCACTGAACATCTGGTCCTCGACCTGATTGCGGCCGGTGTCGCGATCGCGCCGATCACCCTGCACACCGGCGTGTCCTCACCGGAGGCGGGCGAGCCGCCGAGCCCGGAACGCTGCACCGTCTCGGCGGCGACCGCCCGCATGGTCAACGACGCGAAGGCGGCGGGCGGGCGCATCATCGCCGTCGGCACCACCGTCACCCGCGCCCTGGAAACCGCCGCCGATCCGCTGGGCGCCGTGCGTCCCGTGCACGGCTGGACCGATCTCGTCCTCGGTCCCGACCGCCCGGCGCGCGTCGTCGACGGGTTGATCACCGGCTGGCACGCGCCCGGTGCGTCGCACTTGGACCTGCTCGTCGCGGTGGCCGGATCATCGACCGTCGAAACGGCCTATGCCGCCGCGCTGGACACCGGCTACCTGTGGCACGAATTCGGCGACAGCGCGCTGCTCTTGCGGGAGCGGTGATCACTGAGGTGGACGGCTGTGCTCAGCTGACGGAGACGGTGGAGCTGAGCTGGCCCTGGAGCGGGAATCGACCACACTGACCGTTCGCCAGGTCCATCGTCTGGGTGATGGTCTTGGTCTTGGTCTGCTTGAGGGTGACCTCGGCGTGCACGGTCGAGGTGGGCATCGAGCAGATCTTCGAGACGACGGGGTCGCTGTAGGTCGCCGTGCCGGACTGGCAGATGTTCGTGCTGTTGCCGAAGAAGACCCGCGCCGAGGCGCCCTCGCACGGGTTGTCGGCGACGGCGGACGGCGCGACCACCACGATCGACCCCACCGCGATGGCACCGGCGACGGCGCCTCGAATCACCAGACGACGAACCGTCATACCGATCACTACCCATCCGTTTCGAGCGTTTACCGAACAGCGGCACACGAGCAACTCGTGGCGCCCAGCATGTTAACCCGCCACCAGCGACTTTGTCGGGCGATCGACCTGGTCGCGCGCTGCCGACGACCCGGCTCATGCGCAGACGCTGAGGTTATATGCAACGGCTATGACCAAGCTCGGCGCCGGCGGGCCGACCGAGAAGCCCTGCCGTCGCGGCGCGGCGGCGAGGACGACAGGATGGCGGGATGCTGCGCAGTTTTCAGGTGACCAATCACAGATCGCTGGCCGAGGGGCAGGAGTTGCGATTGACCAGGGGGAGTGGTCCGGTTGCGGTGCCGGTGACCGCGATCCACGGCGCCGCCGCGGCGGGCAAGACGAACCTGATCGACGCGCTCGCCCAGATGCGTGACGCCGTACTGCATTCGGTGACCGGCTGGGATCCCTACGCCGGGCCGGTGCGCGCACCGCACCTCGGATTCCCGGACCGCCCTTCGGAATTCGTGGCGGGTTTCGTCGCCGAGGGAGTGCCTTACACCTACGGCTTCCGGCTCGACAATGCCGACGTGACCGCCGAGTGGCTGCACACCCAGCCGCGCTCACGCAAGCGAATCGTGTTCGAGCGCAACGGGGATCAGATCAAGATCGGCCCGATGTTCGAGGCCGCGCGCTACGGGATCGCCGCGCTGGTGCCGCTGGTGCGGCCGAATGCGTTGTTGCTCAGCCTCGCAGGCCAGATGTACGCCGACGCGCTGGTGCCTGCCTACCGCTGGTTCGAGTCGATGCTCGAGGTGCAACTCGGTCCGGCGGACCCGGCGGCCGTCGCGCACCGGCTCGGCGGGCACGTCTCTCGCTCGGCGGAGAACGCCGCGCGCCTGCTGATGTTGCTGCGCACCGCCGAGCTCGGCATCACCGATCTGCTGATCGCCGAGAACGATCCGATGTACGCCGACTACCTGCGTGACCTGGACGCCGACATCGCCGCGATCGGCAAGCAGATCGAACTGTGCGCCACCTCGCCCGACCACGCCGACCAACTGCTGCGCGACAACGGCGTCACGCCGCTGCTGCTCGAGCGCGAGCTGACGAACCTGAAGGCCGCCAGGGACGCGCTGTACGCGCGCATGGTGGCGCGCCGCGGTGTCGGCCTCGGCCTGGTGCACGACGGCATCGCCAATCCACTCGACATCACCGACGAATCCACCGCGACCGTCTCCCTGCTGCGCTTGCTGCCGACCATGTTGGACGCGCTCGACTCCGGCCGGGTGCTCGCCGTCGACGATATCGGCGCGCACCTGCCCGCCGAGGAGACCGACCGGCTGATCCAGCTCTTCCAGAACCCGGAAACCAATTCCCGTGGCGCCCAACTGATCTACACCACCAACAATCGCGCTCTGATCGATCGCGGCAACGGCCGCTCGGCGCGAACCCGCAGCGTGGTCTGGCAGGTTCGGCGCACCGAGCACGGCACCAGCGAGCTCGCCACCGTGTAGCTGCGCGGGTTCGTCCGGCGCAGGCAATAGCATGGGGCCATGCTCGAGTTCGGAATGCTGCTGATCATGGTTGTCGCCGTGGCGGGCATGGTCATGCTCTATCTGCGCGGCCGTGGCGCGTTCCGGCCCGCGGTAGCCGAAACCGGCACCCTGCATGTCACGGGGGTGAGTCCGCGCCCGGACGCACTCGGCGAGCAGTACGTGACGATCACCGGCACCCTGTCCGGTCCGACCGAGCCGGGCACGGTCGTCTACGGTCGCTTCGCCTGGGACGTCAACGCCTGGCCGTCGATCGGTGACGCCATCACCGTGGTCTACCCGTCCGGCAAGCCGGAACGCTGGCAGATCGCGCATCCCGGCGCCCGGCCGAGCCTCGGTTCCTGACGATCGATTCGCCCCGTCCGGTACGTGTGACGTAGACCGCTCTACGTCGAATGGCACGATGCCTGGTATGGATGCGAAGGAGACGGGGCTGATCATTCGGCCTGCCACGCCGGACGAATACGCGGCGATCGGTGAGCTGACGGTCGAGGTCTACGTCGGGGAAGGCTTTGTCCGAGAAGGCAGTCCGTACGCGGACGAGCTCGCGGACACCGGCCACCGGGCCGCCGCCGCGGAGATTCTGGTGGCAGTCCACGCCGATCGCATCGTCGGCTCGCTCACCGTCGCCAGGCCCGGCAGCCCGTACGCGGAGATCGCCCGTCCCGGCGAACTCGAGTTCCGCATGCTCGCCGTCGGCAAGTCGGCTCGCGGCCTCGGCGTCGGGACCGCGTTGGTACGCAACGTCATCGAGACGGCACGGGCGGAAGGCTTCGACGCCGTCGCCCTGACCACCATGCCGGTCATGGCCGACGCCCGCCGCATCTACGACCGCCTCGGCTTCCGCCACGTCCCCGACCGCGACTGGTACACGAACGCAGGCGAACTCCTCACCGTCCTCCGCCTCGACCTCACGGACTAAGCACGGTTGCACGCCGATCCGCACTCATTCTGTCGATCCGCACTCGTTGTAGCAGCCCAGAACAGGTGCGGGTCCACAGAAGTGGTGCGGATCCCGAGAGGGAGTGCGGGTGTTCGCTCAGCCGAGGACGGTGGCGACTATTCCTGCGAGGTAGCCGAGGCGTGCGACCTCCGATGGCCGGAAGTCGGGCCCGCCGGGGCGGCCGAGCAGCAGCACCTTGCCGGTGTTGCCGAGCGGCGCGGCGGCGAGTTTGGTGTCCATGTCGCGCCAGATCTCCGGCACCCATTCGGCTTCGGGATCGAGGACGGCGGGCTTCTCCAGCGGCATCCACGGCGCCGAACCCGCTTGTGTCTCCGGCGCACTCGGGCTGCCGACCACGCGGTAGGCGCCCTGCGGGCCCATGTCGATGATGGTGCTCCAGCCGACCCGCAGCACCCGGGGCACGCCGTCGACGAGCACCTGCAGCCGGTCGTCGCGGGCGCTGGCGACCTGGTCGATGAGTTCTAGTTCGCGGTGGGTGTCCAGCACGCCGGAGTACGGGCGGATGGAGTCGACCCGGACGTCGCCGATGGATTCGGCGGCGGTGATGAGGGTGTCGGGCAGCGCGCCCTGCGGTACCTCGACGACGAGATCGTCGACGGCATAGCCGGCGCCACGCTCCACCACGTCCAGCGAGAGGATGTCGGCACCGACGGAGCCGAGTGCGAGCGCGAGGGCACCGAGGCTTCCCGGTCGATCCGGAAGTTGCACGCGGAGCAGATACGACACGTGCGTTCCTTTCCTAGGGCGGCCGAGGGGTTCTGAACGGATACCCGGGTCAGCCAATACTTACACCCCATAGCCGTCGTTATCGAGTCGAAGTACGGCCAGTGATGCACGCCACGCGGCAAATTCGTCCCATCGCGGCGTGTCGCTCTAGTTGCGAAGGTGTGTCGCAAGGGTGTGCCGACCACCGTGTTCGCAGTCCGGCCACTCGTCGAGTGACGCCGCGCCGCGTCCGCAGAGAACTTACCCTGTCCGCGCCGCCGTGGTGCGCGGACTGCGGCCGGAGTCCGTTCGGCGCCTTCCATTAGGCTGTGTTGGTTGCGCCGCGCCGTCGCGCGCGGCGATTGTGAACTGTTGACACCAAAGCCGAAAGGGGTCCCGCGGTGCCCGCCATCTCCCGTGACGAGGTCGCACACCTCGCCCGGCTGTCCCGGCTCGCGCTGTCCGATGCCGAACTGGATCAGTTCGCCGGCCAGCTGGATTCGATCCTGAGCCACGTGCGGACCATTTCCGAGGTCGCCGCCGCCGACGTCCCGGCCACCGCGTCGCCGAATCCGACGGCCAACGTGACCAGGCCCGACGAGGTCGTGCCGTGCCTGACGCCCGGCGAGGCGCTGTCCGGCGCACCCGCGGCCGAGGAGCAGAAGTTCATGGTCCCGCAGATTCTGGGAGAGGCCGAATGAGCGACCTGACTGCGTTGTCTGCGGCCGACTTGGCCGACAAGATCCACGCACGCGAGGTGTCCTCGGTCGAGGTCACCAAGGCGCACCTGGATCGGATCACCGAGGTCGACGGCGAGTACCACGCGTTCCTGCACGTCGCGGGGGAGCAGGCACTGGCAGCGGCCGCCGCGGTGGATGCCGAACTCGGCTCCGGCGCCGCGCCCGCGTCGCCGCTGGCCGGAGTTCCGTTGGCGCTCAAGGACGTTTTCACCACCACCGACATGCCGACCACCTGCGGATCGAAGATCCTCGAAGGCTGGGTCTCGCCGTACGACGCGACGCTGACCACGCGGCTGCGCGCGGCGGGCATCCCGATCCTCGGCAAGACCAACATGGACGAGTTCGCGATGGGCTCGTCCACCGAGAACTCGGCATACGGCCCGACGCGTAACCCGTGGGACACCACCAGGATTCCGGGTGGCTCCGGCGGCGGCTCGGCCGCCGCGCTCGCGTCGAACCAGGCGCCGCTTGCCATCGGCACCGACACCGGCGGCTCCATCCGTCAGCCCGCCGCGGTGACCGCGACCGTCGGCACCAAGCCGACCTACGGCACGGTGTCGCGCTACGGCCTGGTCGCGTGCGCGTCCTCACTGGATCAGGGCGGCCCGTGCGGCCGCACCGTGCTGGACACCGCGCTGCTGCACGAGGTGATCGCGGGCTACGACCCGCGCGACTCCACCTCGCGCAACGTGCCGGTGCCGCCGGTGGTCGCCGCCGCGCGCGACGGCGCCAAGGGCGACCTGAGCGGCGTGAAAGTCGGTGTGGTGAAGGAACTTCACTCCGACAGCTACCAGCCAGGCGTGCTCGAATCCTTCGATGCCGCCGTCGCGGTGCTGAAGGAACTCGGCGCCGAGGTGATCGAGGTGTCGTGTCCGCACTTCGAATACGGCCTGGCGTCCTACTACCTGGTGATGCCTTCGGAGGTGTCGTCGAACCTGGCGCGCTTCGACGCGATGCGCTACGGCCTGCGCGTCGGTGACGACGGGACGCACAGCGCCGAGCAGGTCATGGCGTTGACCAGGGCCGCAGGCTTCGGCCCCGAGGTCAAGCGCCGCATCATGATCGGCACCTACGCGCTGTCGGCGGGTTACTACGACGCCTACTACGGCCAGGCGCTGAAGGTCCGCACGCTCATCGCGCGCGACTTCGACAAGGCCTACGAGCAGGTCGATGTGCTCGTCTCGCCGACGAGCCCGTTCACCCCGTGGAAGCTCGGCGAGAAGGTCGACGACCCGCTGGCGATGTACCTGTCCGACCTGTGCACGCTGCCGACCAACCTGGCCGGACATCCGGCCATGTCGGTGCCGTCGGGCTTGAGCAAGGACGACGGCATGCCGGTCGGCCTGCAGATCATGGCTCCGGCGCTGGCCGACGATCGGCTGTACCGGGTCGGTGCGGCCTATGAGGCGGCTCGCGGCGCTATCGCCTGAGCACCCCAGCTACGACTTCGCACAGCCCCTCGAACGGGAGGCTGTGCGAAGTCGTTTTCGGGCTACGAGCCCGGCATCCCAATGATTAGACCGGCCAAACGAATTCGGGGTCGGTTTGGTAGTCCTGGCGTCGCTGATCCAGCGCCATCGACACCATCTGATGCGCTCCGGGTCCGATGACCTTGCGCACCGGCGGATTCGGCATGTTCACCAAGGCGATGAGTTCCGCCGCACCCACTTCCGGTGCTGCTTCCTGCCATTCGGATTCGTAGTCGGTCGCGGGCGGGGGAGCGCTCGGGTCCGGGTAGTCCGGCATGCCGAGGATCCCGGTGCGCAGCTCTGCATACGCGGGCAGCCCGGCGCCGAACTTCATGCTCGACTTCGCCCAATCGGTGTCGAAGCCACCCAGCTGCGCGAGCGTGACCGCAATGCCGAAGGGCCGCAACTCATCCGCGAGCGACGCGCTGAATCCCTCCAGCGCCCATTTGCTCGCGTTGTACATGCCGAACAGCGGCAGGCTGCCGACCGCGCCGACGGTCGAGATCTGCACGATGTGGCCGGCGCCCTGCGCCCGCAGGTGCGGCGTCGCCGCCTGGGAAACCCACAGGGCGCCATAGAAATTGGTGTCCATCTGGTCCCGGATCTGCGCCTCGGTGAGTTCTTCCAGTGCGCCGACCAATCCGTAGCCCGCGTTGTTCACGATCACGTCGATCGTGCCCGCCAGCGCGAATGCCTTGTCCACGATGGCGACGACTGCGCCCCGATCGCGAACGTCCAACGGCAGCACGGTGAGTCGATCATCGGCGAGGTCGGTCATGGTCTTCGGCTCGCGGGCGGTCGCGACGACGCGGTCACCCTCGGCGAGTGCGGCCAGGGTGAAGGCCCGGCCGAGTCCGCGGTTGGCGCCGGTGATGAACCAGGTTCTGGTCATGGGGTGCTCCTTTCGTCGCGAGACGCTCCGTCTCGTTGGGAAGAACGATGTCAACCTGACGCAGCTCTGTCAAGACGAGACGGTTCGTCTCGTTGGTGTTACGATCGCCACATGTCCGAGAGTCCTGCCGCCCGTCGCACGGCACCCAGCGCGGTGCGGCGCAGCGAACGCGCCCGCGCCGCGATCCTGGCCGCCGCCGCCGAGCTCATTCGCGAGCTGCCCTACGGGAAGCTCGGCGTCGAGGCCATCGCCGCCCGCGCCGGTGTCGGCAAGCAGACCATCTACCGCTGGTGGCCGTCCAAGGGTGCTGTCGTGTTCGACGCGATGCTCGAAATGGATTCCGGCCCCGACGGTCTCGTGCTCCCCGACACCGGCGATATCGCGGCCGACCTCCGCGGGCTGCTGCGCGGTTCGGTCGCCGCCCTCACCGACCCTGCCTTCGAACCGTTCCTGCGCGCGATGTACATCGAGATCCAGCAGGACCCCGAGCTCAACGCTGCCTACCGCGAGCGCCTACTGCTGCCGCAGCGCGTGGCCGTCGCCGAGCGTCTGGCCGCCGGGGTGCGCGCAGGCGAACTCCGTGGCGACCTCGACGTCGAACTCGCGATAGATCTCCTGCTCGGCCCGATCCAGTTCCGCTGGTCACTCGGACTCGGCGGCCTCACCGAGGAGTACGCCGACGCCGCCTTGGCTGCCGCGCTGGCCTACTTTCGCGACTCCGCCTGTCGCTGAACGCCTTCGGTCATCCCGGCAAAGCCCTTCTGCATGGCCTTGCCGAGCAGCGCAACCACCACCGGATGCAGCCAGCCCGCGAGTTCGAAGTGGGAGGCGTACCGGGTGCGCTCGCCGTCGAGCGGCGTCAGCGTGTGCGACCGCAGGCTGTGCAGCGTGCCGAGCGGGACCGCCTTCATCGCGTAGCTGAGCTCGCGCCCCTCGATGTTCGAGACCATCCATTCGCGCTGGCGGCGCGGCTTCGGCCCGAGGTGGACGACCATGTCGATCGGCTCGCCTGGCACCAGCGTGCTCCGGCATTCGCTGACGAAGGGATTCCACTCGCCGTACCGGGGCAGGTCGGTGATCACCTGCCACACCACGTCGGTGGGCGCGTCGATGTCCACGGTCAGGTCGATGACAAAGGCCATGCGCAATTAGAACACGTTGCATAATTGCGCCGCGTCAGCACGTCCCCATCGCGGTGCCCTGGTCAGTGCCGTAGCGGTGGCCGTGGCCAGCAGGCGCATTGAGCGCGCCGAGCAGGTCGGCGGTGGTCTGCAGGAAGCTGACCACCGGGAGCCATTGCGGCCGTGGCGCATCCGTGCGGACGCCGGTCAGATCGGGGGCGTGCCACAGCAGCGCGGGCGACCAGTGCACGACCGGGTCGGAGCTGTTCGCCAGCACGGTCGCCCCGGCCCGGTGCACCTGTCCGGCGGGCGGTCCGGCCCACAGCGCGGCACAGGTGCGGCGGTCCTGGTCCGCGTCGTCGGCGAAGACCGAGCTGCCGCCGAGCGCACCGAGACTCTGGCCGTACAGATAGAGCTTCGGCTTGTGGGGGAGTGTGCGAATCCGCTCCTCGACAGCGGTGAACAGCGCCTGCGCGGCGGCCACCGCCTGATCCCGGCCGAAGACGAAGGTGACCCAGCTCGGCGCGTACGAATACTGCAGTCCGACAAGGGCGACGTCGCCGTCGAAGCGCTGGTCGAAGCCGCGCACGGCGTTGCCGTCGATCCACCCCGACCCGGTGGGCACCATCAGCACGAGGTTGGACCGGTCGAACGCGCCGGTGCGCTCCATTTCCCGAAGCGCAAGCGCGACACGGGTTTGCAGGTTCGGCGACGATTCGACGCCGACGTAGATCCGGATCGGTCCCGCCGGGTCGCCGCTGACGAACTTGCGTCCCTCGGCGCCGAGCGACGACCAACTCGCCGCCGACATCGCGCTGCCCGACCTGGTCGCCGAGACCGGTTGGACCAGTGCGGGATCCAGCTCCGCATTGGCAACGGCATACGCGGTCCGCCGCCAGTCGACCATCGCAGGCACGCCCGCCAGCGCCAAGAACGCCGCCGTGACCACGGCCAGCGACACCCCGCGCACCCACCCCAGCGCGCGCAACGCCCAACCGCCGAACTTGGTGACGCACACCAGCACCGCGACGATCAGCACCGCTTCGAGCACCCACCGCACCCAGTACCCGGGGCCGATCGCGGGCCGATCCATCGCCGCGCGCAACGCGTTCTGCCAATGCGTGTCGTGCGCGACCGCACCGACCACCAGCGCCGACACCACGACCAGCACCGGCCGCCGACCACGCGCCCACCGGCGATCGACATCGAAGTCCCAGTGCCGCACCACGAATCGAACGAGCCCAGCGACCCCGAGCGTGACCGCGACGAGCAACCCGGTCAGGATCGCCTGCGTCCCAGGCGTCCTCGGCAGCAGCCCCGGCGCCAACGAGGCCAGCGTGCCCGCCCCGATCGCCAGCGACGTCCCGATCCGCGGTCGCGACAGCCGCGCCATCGTCGCGACAGCCGTCCACCGTAGCCGCCCTGCGGGCGAAACCACCACGGCCTGAGGCGTTTCGGTGGCTGTTTCGCGCAGCGGGAAGGCGAGCACCTTGCCCGCGGTATCCGCCGGTCTCGACAGTGTGCTCGTCATCGCTGAACCCCCAGTGCGGCAGTGATATCGGTCATCGGGGCCGACGCGGCGTTCGGCCGCTCCGCCCGCCTCGTGTTCCGCATCGTGAGTGCGACGCCGAGCCCGGCCACGCCCGCGCCGAGCACCCCGAGCAGCTGCCAGCCGGTGGCCGAATCGGCGTCACCGAGGAGCGACTCGGCGACCGGCGCACCGTAGTCCTGGCGCAGCGAGTTGAGGTCGACGAAGGTCGCCGCGATCCCGGCCATGGTGTTGCACCGGGACCGCGAGAACGGGTCGGTCCTGCCATCGCAGGCCTCGTGCATGTGCCGTTCGAGGGTCGTGTCCAGCGCCTGGCGCGCCCACGGTCCGAGCGGCTCGCCGCGCTGCTCGGCGTAGCGCAGCAGGTCATAGCCCAGGTCGTGCGCTTTGCACGCGGTATCGAACTCGGCGGGCAGCGTGACAGGGGACGAGCAGTCGCCGTCCGGATTCGCCACGAGCCCGCCGATCGTGCTCGGCCGGTAGCCGAACCGGGTGCTGAAGTCGTCCGGGATGGCGGCGAGCGAACCGGGACCACCGGAGGTCAGCTCGGCGACCGCGACCCGCGCCGAGGCACTCTCGACCGGCTCGCTGATCGCCGCCGCGGCATGCGGCGCCGGGGCGAGGAAGGCGGTGGCGGCCAGCGTGGTCAGTGCCGCAGCAACCAGTGCCGCGCCGCGCCGCGGCGTCGAAGTGGTAGTGGCGGAAGGGAATCGGGCGGCGCCTGCGGCCTGCGCGGACCGCGTCGGCGCGGGTCCTGCGGTGGTCGGTGTGCTCATGATCTAGACGCTAGGAAGACGGCCCGCTCGAGGACCTCACGCCGGAGACCGGTTTCCGCGCCCGTGCCCGTGGGGGAGCAGGGTAGAGGTCTCGCACCGAGGTACGGGGTGCGAAATCACCCGAGGGTATGACGTGGCCGTGAGCTGAGGTTTCTAGGGTCGTAACTATGAAGCAGCAGAGCCGTGCCCGGATGAAGCAGTTGACGGCGCGAATGTGGTTCGACGTGTTGACCGTGCTCGTCGCCCTCATCTTCTTCGCGGTCGCGTGGCCGACGCTGCATCTCACCCACGCGGTGCCGGGGGCGGTGCAGCCGTTCATCGCGGCACTCGCCGCATTGCCGGTGCTGCTGATCCGGGTCAACCCCGCGCTCGGCTGGGCCATCTCGGCGGGCTCCGGCATGCTCATCTCGCTGGCGATTCAGCATCAGCCCAACAACGATCTGCCGATCCAGGTCGTGCACATCCTGAGCCTGTTCGTGCTGCTGTTCGCGGTGGCGGTGCGGGCGACCGTGCCGATCATCGGCGTGGCTTGGATCGCGACCTCGCTGTTGCTCGGCACGACGATGTCGAGCAGCAGCACGGTGTGGGCGTGGCCGATCGCGCTCGGCGCGGTGGTGCTGTTCGGCCTACTCGTACGCTGGTTGGTGCTCTCGCGCCAGCAGTTGGTGAAGCAGGAAGAGGAGAACGAGGTCGAGCGGGCCCGCAGGGCGATCCTGGAGGAGAAGGCCCGCATCGCCCGCGACCTGCACGATGTGGTGGCGCACCACATGTCGCTGGTGGTGGTGCAGGCGCAGACCGCGCCCTATCGGGTCGAGGGCGTAACCCCCGCGGCCCGTGCCGAATTCGAGTCGATCGGCGCTACCGCCCGCGAGGCGTTGAACGAGATCCGCGGCATGCTCGGCGTGCTGCGCAGCGACGGCCAAACCCCTGACACCGCACCGCAACCCAAGGCCGCCGACGTGCCAGGCCTGTTCGAGGCCGCGCTGCGGGCCGGCGTGCGCATCGCGTGGACGATCGACGGCGCGCCCGAAACCGTCCCCGACGCGCCGGGGCTCGCGCTCTACCGGATCGCGCAGGAGTCGCTGTCCAATGCCTCGCGGCACGCACCGGAGGCGCCCATCCAGGTGCACCTGCGGGTCGGGCCGGAGCTCGAGCTCATCGTGCGCAACGGCCCGACGACGACCGTCGCCCGTCCGGTCGGCAACGGCGGCCACGGCATCGCGGGCATGCAGGCCCGCGCCCTCGCGGTCGGCGGCGAGCTCACCGCGGGCCCGAGCGCCGACGGCGGCTTCGCGGTGCACGCCAAGCTGCCGCTGAGCCAGGGCGCCACGCTGAACACCGCTGTGCTGTGACCAGTCACCCGTCGTCCGTGTGCACCCGGCCCGTGGATCCGCGCCCGCTCGGTCGAGCCGATAACTGAGCCGTCTCGCCGGTGCGGGTCAGGTCCGCCTAAGGTAAGGCGGTGGCAATAACCGTGTTGATCGCCGACGACCAGGCGATGGTGCGCCAGGGTTTCGGTGCCCTGCTCGCCGCCCAGCCCGACATCAGCGTGGTGGGGGATGCGCCGGATGGCAAGATCGCGGTGGCCGAGGCCAAGCGGCTGCGCCCGGATGTGGTCCTGATGGACGTGCGCATGCCGGAGATGAACGGGCTCGACGCGGCGCGCGCCATCCTGGCCGCCGGATTCGACCCGCCGGTGCGGGTGCTGATGCTCACCACCTTCGACATCGACGACTACGTCTACGAGGCGCTGAGTCTCGGCGCGAGCGGGTTCCTGCTCAAGGACGCGCCCGCCGAGGAACTCGTGCGCGCGGTCCGGGTGGTCGCCGACGGCCAGGCCCTGCTCGCGCCGACGGTCACCCGGCGGCTCATCGCCGATGTCACCAAGCGCCGCTCCGCCGCCCGCGCCAAGCCGACACCCGCGCTGGCCTCGCTCACCCCGCGCGAGCGGGAGGTGCTGGAGCTGATCGCGAAGGGCATGTCCAACACCGAGATCGCCGAGTCACTGTTCGTCGCCGAGCAGACCGTGAAAACCCATGTGTCCAAGGTGTTTTCGAAGCTGAACCTGCGCGACCGCGCGCAGGCGGTGGTGCTTGCCTACGAGTCGGGTCTGGTCACGCCAGGCTGACGTGCGCGCCGGTCAGTCCGGGCAGCTGCCGCCGCGCAGTTCGGGCAGGTGCCTGCCGAGCAGCACGGCGATCCGGTCCATGATGATGGTCGAGTCCTCGTAGGTCCCCGAATCCGCCTGTGCGGCAAGGGCGACGGCGACCAAGCCGGAGGTGGTCGGCACGATGCCGAACTGGCGGACCGTGTAGGCGCCGGTGTCGTCGTCGGGACCCCAGCCGCCCTTGAACGCCGCGCCTGCCAAAGTGCCGAGCCCCCAGGCTTGATCGGGGGTGATCTCCGACATCAGCGCGGGCACCTGGAAAGTGTGTGGCAGGCACGGCAACCGGGACGCGAAGCGCACCTGATTGGCCAGCGTCCATTCGGTCTGCCCGAAGGCGGTGTAGTCCAACCTGGTTCGTGGTCCGGCCACGCCGGTGGTGGAGTCGCCCGCCTCGTCCAGCACGTCCTGGACCGCCTTCGCGGCCTCCAGCCCGTCGCCGAGCGACTGCCAGAGCGCTTCGGCGGCATCGTTGTCGGACACGGTGATCGCGGCCTCGGCCTCCTCGGCGATGCGTTCGTCCTGATCGTGCCGCAGCGCGGCGATCGCGAGCGGCACCTTGATGGTCGACCAGGCGATGCCGCTGGTCCAATCGCCGAAAATGGTCATCCGGCCGCCGCCGACCGGCATGATCGCCATGCCGACCTGGCCGTTCAGATTCGGTTGCAGCTGAGTGAAATCCGCGGCGAGCGAATCCGGGATCGAGACGGAAAGGCCCGGCCGGAAAGATCCAGCGGTGTCGACGATGACGGCGGGCCGGTCGTCGGTGTTCCTGTTGCCGGGAAGCAGTGCGCACGAGGCCGATACGAGCAACGCGAGCAGCGCGGTGCCGCGCAACGCCGAGCGGCGCGCGAACCGTGTTCCCGTGGACATCACCACCGCGTCCTCCCCACCACCAGTGCGTGTCATCGCTGTGCCTCGGCGGTGCAAAATTAGCTCATCGGATCCACCCGATCGGTAACCGGGCGTAACACCATCATGACGGCATCGTAGAGCCGTTGACCCGACGATGATGCCTCCCGCATAGTTTCGCCGATATTCCCGAAGAATTCGAAACCGCGTGGCCAGGAGGCCATACCACTCTGTATGCCCGGCTGTGTGGCCGTGCGATCGAGTCGAACGGTCATGGTTTCATGGTGCCGCCCCCGCGCAAATTCTTCGGCTCGGCGTGCTTCGACGGGCCGATTCTGGCAGTGTTTGGTCAGCATGCCACTCACAGTGGGGAGCCAGCCGGACCCCGCTTCCTGCGGTGTTCGCTATGCTCCAAGCTCTGTATGACGCGCTCGGACGTGACCTCCGGACGCCGCGGCGTTACCTGAAGGGGGCGTGTTGCTGACCAGCGGTGAGGTGTTCGCCGGGTTCACCATCGAAAAGCTGCTCGGGCAGGGCGGCATGGGATCGGTGTACCTGGCCCGACATCCAAGGCTGCCTCGGCAAACCGCGCTGAAGCTGCTCAATCGTGAGCTGTTCACCGACAAAGAGGTTCGGGCGCGGTTCGAGCGCGAGGCCGATCTCGCCGCGCAACTCGATCACCCGAACATCGTCGCGGTGTACGACCGTGGCACCGAGGACGACCAGCTGTGGATCTCCATGCAGTACGTCGACGGCGTCGACGCGGCAACGGTGAACCCGCACAATCTGCCGCCGGAACGGGCGGTGCAGATCATCGAGGGCGTCGCCGAGGCACTGGATTACGCGCACGGCATGGGCGTGCTGCACCGGGACGTGAAGCCCGCCAACATCATGCTGGCCCGCGGCGGCCACCGCGAGCGGGTCTTTCTCACCGACTTCGGCATCGCCAGGCTGCGCGAGGATTCCACGCATCTGACCCAGACCGGGATGTTCACCGCCACCCTCGCCTACGCCTCGCCGGAGCAGATGACCGGCGCGCACCTCGACCATCGCTCCGATCAGTATTCGCTGGCGTGCGCGTTATATTGGCTGCTGACCGGGGTCGCCCCGTTCGACGCGCCTGCCCCTGCCGAGATCATCCGCGGCCATCTGCAGCTGGCGCCGCCGTCGGCGGCCGCGCTGCGGCAAGGTCTGCCCGCGGCGATGGACGCGGTCATCGCGGTGGCCATGGCGAAACGACCCGAGCACCGGTTCCCGTCCTGCGCCGAATTCGCCGCTGCCGCACGGCAAGCGCTCACCGCCCCGACGCACGCGATGCCCCAGTACACGCCGCAGCCCGCCCCGACGATGCAGGCGCAGCAGGGGTCGGGCGGGTACTCCGGATCGCCGCTCGCGTACGGGGCGCCGCTCGCCACTTCGGGTCCGACCAACGCGGTGGGGCCGAGTACCGGTGCGCCGCAGTACGGGCCGAGCCCGAGCGGGTTGCAGTACGGGCCGAGTTTCGGTGCCGGGCAGCAGTTCCCGCCGACCGGATATAACGCGCCGGTCGACGCGGGTGGCGGTCAGCCGTTCGCCTCGGTCGGCCAGAGCGGTGCCACCTACCCACCGAACTCCGGTGCTGGACAAGCGTTCTCGCCGTCCGGTCCGCCATCGATGGGGTACGCGCCGAATCCAGGCCCCGGCTATCAGATGCCGCCAGGTCCGCCGCGTCGCTCGAATACCGCGCTCATCGTGGTGCTCGCACTGGTCGCGGTGATCGCGCTCGTCGTCACCGGGGTCGTGTTCGCGTTCGCAGGCGGCTCGGATTCGTCGTCGTCACCATCGAGCACCGGAAAGTCCACCGCGGCAGGCACACCCACCGATCCGAACACCCTCGCCAAGTCGTTCCCCAAGCTCTTACCGCAGGGTGTCGACACCAAATACGGCATCGGTAGCGGGCCCGGCTACGAGGGCAAGACCTGCTTCCTCGACACCGCCAAGACCGGCGGCAAGCCCTCCAGCGACGACGACGCGCCCGCCTTCCCCAAGTGGGAGACGGCCTGGAACTGCTGGGGCGTGCCGATCGACCAGCCCGACTACCTCGCGGTCGCCTTCAAGACGCCGGAGGACGCCAAGGCGGCGCTGCTCGACCTGCCGTCGAACACCAAGGCGACCGAGAGCAACGGCGGCAAGTCCTACACCACCTACCGCTGGAAGAAGGACGGCAGCGGCCTGCCGGACGGTTTCGTCGTGGTGAGCTTCGAGTCCGACCCGGCGCGGGCGAATTACCTGCTCTACGCCAGCGTCACGCTCACCGACAGCATGCCCGAATCCGGATTCGGCCTGACCACGGCCAAATTCAAGGCCTGGTTCACCGGCTTACCCTTGTAGCCACCACGATTCAGTCGACGGCCAGCGCCTCCACGATCGGCAGTCGGGCCGCGCGCAGTGCGGGCGGGATCGAGCCGAGGAGCGCGAGCCCGAGCGCCGCGGTGCCGTACACCAGCAGCATCGGGCTCGGCCGGTAGAGGATGTCGATGGTGAGCGCGTGCGCGATGGCGGCGGTCGCCAGGTACTGCACCCCGACGCCGACCACGAGACCCAGTGCGGCGCCGACCAATCCGATGCCTGCCGCCTCGGCGAGCACCGAGCGCATCAGGAACTTGCGGTTGGTGCCCATGGCTCGCAGCACGCCGAGTTCTCTGCGCCGTTCGAGCACCGACAGCATCAACGTGTTCAACAGCGCCACCGTGGCCACCAGCACCACGATCCAGAGGATGGAGTTGCTCATCGCGGAACCCTGCCGAATGCTGGACGCGGCCTCGACCACGGTGTTCGGCCCGGTGTCCACGTACAGCTCCGCAGGCACCACCTGCCGGATCGCCGCCAGCACGGCCGTGCGATCCGCGCCAGGCGCGAAGTTGGCGGTGAGGACCGTCTCGCCGGGCCTTTCGTACCACTGCCGCAACAGGTCGAGGTCCATCATGACCACGCCTGCGATCGCCGAGAAGTACGGAATCACCTGCACCACAGTCACCGGGTGTGTGCCGGTCGGGGTCGGCAGGATCAGCGTGGCACCCACGTCGACGCCGAGCGACCGCGCCACGTCCCGGGAGATCGCCACGCCCTGACCGGCGGACAACCGCGCGACGGCGGCATCGGTGAGCATGCCCATCCTGGTCTCGCGTGCGTTGGGCGGGAAGCCCTGCAACATCACCCGTCCGCCGCCGAGGGTGGCGAAGGCCATCTGCGCCTCGCTCGTCGACCCGACGCCGGGGATCGCGGCGACCTTCTCGGTGAGTCCGGCGGGCAGCAGCGGGCCGGTCGGGAACTCCGCCAGCGAGGCCGGGGTGATGTAGACGTCGTTCTTGGCAAGGTCTTTGAACGTCGTGGTGGCGGAGTCGACCATGTTGGTCGAGGCGCCGCTCATGGAGACCGTGGCGGCCACGCCGATCATCACCGTCATCGCCGTCGCCCACACGCGGCGCGGCGCGCGCTCGAGGGTGGTCGCGCCGAGCGCGCCCGGCGCACCGAAGACGCGGGCGATCGCCGCCGTGCACCGGACGATGGGACCGATTGCCGCGTAGCAGAGCACGACTGACGCGAGGATCGCCAACGAGATGCCGCCCAACGAATACCGGCCGAGATCGAGCTCGGCGGCCACGATCGCCACTACGCCGAGACCGAGGCCGAGTACTACTGCGCCCCAGCGCATCAGCGGGCTGGTCCGGTCCGTGCGGCCGACGCCGACCGGGGCCAGCGCCTCGATGGGTTCCACCCGATACACCTGGCGCGCGGCCAGTCCGGCCGCGAAGACGCTGGCGAACACACAGGCCGCGACGGCGAACGGAATCGCGTACCAGGGCACCAGGTATTCGGTGCGTGCCTCGACCGACGACATCACCGCTACGGGCAGCTGACCGATGGCGATGCGGCCCATGAAGATGCCGATCACGGCGCCGACCGCGCCGCCGCACAGGCCGAGCAGCGCGGCCTCGGCGAGCAGGTCGCGCACCATCGGCCCGCGCTTGCCGCCGATCGCCCGCAGCAACGACAGCATCGGCCTGCGCTGTGCGATCGCCATGCTCATCGCGTTGTAGATGAGGAACGCCGAAACGATCAGTGCCGCAGCCGAAGCCATCAGCGTGGAGTACCGCACCAGCTGAATCGCGCCGCCCGCCTGCGCGGTGCGCAGGCTCGGATCGGCAACCACCGCACGGCCTTCGACGACCGAGGTCAGTTCGGTGCGCAGGTCCTCGACCGAGGTGCCCTGTGCGGGCACGACCTGAATGGAGTCGAGCCGCCCGACCCGTCCGGTGACCTTCTGCGCGAGCCCGATCGGTGCGGCGATGATGTGGCCGCCGTTGAGACGCTCGGACGACTTGCCGTCGATAACGGCTGCGACGGTGACGGTTCCGGAGCCGAGGCTGAACTGCTCGCCCTCCCGGTAACCCATCGCGGCGCCGACCAGCACACCGTTGGGCACCGTGAGCAGCTTGCCGGTCTGTGCGGCCATCGGCCCGGCCAGCTCGCTGCCCAATGCCGCGATGTTGGTGTCGGCGCCGATCAGCAGCGCCCTGCGGTCGCCGGTGCCGAGCTGGGCACGCAGCATGGGCACCGCCTTGTCGACGCCGGGTGTGGTCGCGACCCGTTGCAGCAGTTGCTGATCGAACCCGGCGTCGGTGATGCCGGTGATTTCGAGCGCGGCCCGGCCGCCGAGACTCTGGGTGAGCCGCTCCACCGATCCGGTGACCGAGCCGGAGATGCTCAGCACCGCGACGAGCAGGCCCGCCGATACCCCCATCACCACCAGGGACATCATGGTGCGCGCGCGATGCACGAGCAGATCGCCGATATTGAACAGCCGCAACCGATCCCACGCGGTGGCGATCATGCGCTGACCGAACGCTCGACGCTGTCGTTCGAGCCGATCCGCCCGTCCCGCAACGTGATCACCCGGTCGCAGTAGGCCACCGCGCCCATGTCGTGGGTCACCATCACCACGGAATTGCCCGCTCCTGCGATCTCGCCGAGCAGGGCGAGAATCGAGGCGCCGGTCTTGGAATCCAGGTTGCCGGTCGGCTCGTCGGCCAGGATCAGCGCCGGGTCCATGATCAGCGCCCGTGCCACCGCGACCCGCTGCATCTGGCCGCCGGACAACTCGGCGGGGCGGTGGTTCGCGCGGTCGCTGAGCCCGACCCGGTCGAGCAGTTCCAGCGCGCGCGGCTTGGCCTTGCGCATGCCGGTGCCGTCCAGCAACTTCGGGATCGCGACGTTCTCCCAGGCGGACAGGGTGGGCAGCAGGTTGAAGAACTGGAAGATGAAACCGACCCGCTTGCGCCGGAATTCGGATTGGCTGTCCTCGTCCAGGGCGCCGATCTCGTTGCCCTGGAAGCGGATCGAACCGCTGTTCGGCGTGTCCAGCGCGCCGAGCAGGTGCAACAACGTGCTCTTGCCCGACCCGGACGGCCCGATGATCGAGGTGAATTCGCCCTGCTCGATACGCAGGCTGATCCCGTCGAGCGCGCGCACCGTCTGCCCGCCGACCCGGTATTCCTTGGTCACTTCGGCTAATTCGAGCATCGCGTGCTTCGGCATCGGTGTCCCCCGGTCTTTTCCGTCGATCACAAGCTGTAGATCCTTCGTCGCCAGTTAGCGCGCCATGACTTCCGACACGTGGTGGCGGCGACGATACTGCGCATCGAGCACGGCGCGCAGCACCGGTTGTTCGGCGGCGAGCTCGAGGTAGGCCTCGATCGCCGACTGCCCTTGCGACAGTGCCTGATCCAGCTTGGCGTCGAGATGGATGTTCCATCGATAGCGCAGTGCAAGCAACAGCCCGTCGGCATCGCCGAACAGCCGGGTCAGGTCGGGAATGCCGTCGAACAGCCGTGGATCGGCCGGGTCGACCGCGGCGCGGGCAAGCACCATATGCACGATGTCGGTGCGGGCGTGCTGATCTTTCCAGGACATGAGCCTCGCCTTCCGTTGACGATGCGCCTCACGCTACGGACGAGACGGTCTTTCTGTCTTCGTGCCGTGGACCCGAATCTGTCTCCGCCCACGGTAGGAGACGCCGCCCGCTTCCGGAACGATGCATGGGCCGGTACCAGGCGGTTAGCCTTACCGCATGGGTGTGATCGGCGTCTCCACCCCGGCCGGCGAGCAGCGGCCGGTGGTCGGCGCGTTCCGGCGGGCCGGTGCGTCGCTCGGCCGGTCCAAGCAGCGCGTCATCGAATTCGCGCGGCAGCCGGTGACCTCGTTCCAGCGCCGCGTCGAGGAACTGCCCTTCGACTATCCGCCGTCGGTCATCATCGCGGTCGATCTGGCGCTGTTCGTCGTCGCCGTCTCGGCGGCGATCCAGCGGCACAGCTACTTTCCGACCGCGCTCCCGATCCTCGCCGTGCTGTTGACCACCGCATTCGGCCCGATGTACGCGTTCCTCGGCGTGATGCCGCGGCCGCTGACGCTCGGCCTCTTCGCGATGGCCGCGGAGGCGTTGTTCCTCGCCCAGCCTGTCTCGCCCGACCTCGCGCCCTTCGTGCTGGTTGCCGCGGCGGGTGAGGTGGCGGCCATCGCGCGCAAGCGGATCAGCGTGCCGATCACCGCCGCGATGATGATCGAACTGGTGGTGTTCGACATGAACGACCATCTGTCCCAAGGCTTGCCGACCTACCTGGTCGGTGTCGCGTTCGGGTGGATGGCCGGGGTGATGCTGCAGTACCAGCGCCGGTTCCTTTATCAAGAGCGCGGCTATCAGGAAATCCGTGCGGCCCAGGCCGCCGACGAGGAGCGCCGCCGGATCGCCCGCGAGGTGCACGACGTGATCGCACACTCGTTGAGCATCACCCTGTTGCACCTCACCGCGGCACGGCATGCGCTGCAAACCGATCGCGACGTCGAGGACGCGGTGGAATCGCTGACGGACGCCGAACAGCTCGGCCGCCAGGCGATGGCCGATATCCGGCGCACCGTCGGGCTGCTCGACGCGCGCCCGTCCAAGCTGGTCCCGGAACCGGGCGTAGAGGATATTCAGGGCCTGGTCGGTGATTTCGCGCGTGCTGGCCTGGAGGTGCGCTATCTGTGCACCGGCGATCTCCGCGCGGTCTCGCCCGCGCTCGGCCTCGCGCTGTATCGCATCGGCCAGGAGTCACTCGCCAATGTCGTCAAGCACGCGCCGGGCGGGTCCGCGTCCGTCCACGTGGACGTCGACGGCACCGAGGTGGCATTGACGGTGCACAACACCGCGCCTGCCGGTCTGCCGGTCCACCCGGGCAGCGGAATGGGCGTCTCCGGCATGCGGCAGCGCGCCGAACTGCTCGGCGGCCGGATGAACGCGGGCAGGCACGACGACGGCTGGTCGGTCCGGGCCGCCATCCCGCTGGCCCCCACCCGCGGCGGCATCTCGTGCGCGATCTTGCCCGGGCTGCTGCACGGCTTGACCGAACCTCGCAAGGCACAGGAGACGTGATGGGACACACTTGCGCGGCGCCGAGACCTGCGCGCACCCGGCGCAGACAGCTACGCACCTGGCGCGGCACGCCGACGGGTACCTGCGGGACGCGGGAGATCGGGTGACGGCGGCATCGCCGGCGGGCGCCGAGGACCCGGTGACCGTGCTGGTGGTCGACGACCAGGAGCTGGTCCGCGGCGGCCTGCGCCGGATCCTGCGGCGGCGTGACGGTTTCGTCGTCACCGAATGCGCCGACGGCGACGAGGTGCTCGCCGCGGTCGCCGAGGAACGCCCGGACGTGGTGCTGATGGACCTGCGCATGAAACGGGTCGGCGGCATCGACGCCACCCGCCTGCTGCGCGCCCGCGACGGTGCGCCGCCGGTCCTGGTGCTGACCACCTTCGACGACGACCAGCTGCTCTCCGGCGCGTTACGGGCGGGCGCGGCCGGGTTCATCCTGAAGGACTCGCCCGCCGAGGACCTCATTCGCGCGGTGCGCATGGTCGCGACGGGCGGCGCCTGGCTCGACCCGTCCGTCACCGAGCGGGTGCTGACGGCATACCGGACGGTGCGTCCGAGTCCGGTACGTCCGAATGCCCGGCTTTCCGATCTCACCGCGCGCGAGTACGAGGTGCTCGAACTGATCGGGCGCGGCCGGGTGAACGCCGAAATCGCCCGCGAACTCGGCATCTCGGAAGTGACCGTGAAAAGCCATGTCGGACACATATTCGGCAAGCTGGAGCTGCGGGATCGGGCCGCGGCGATCGTCTTTGCGTTTGACCACGGGGTGGTGACACCCGGAGAATCCACTCTTTGACGGGCAGGCGTTCGCGAGATCTAGGCGTGCACTCCTGGCCCGGGATGTGGAGGATTGACGGGGTGGAGACACCTGGGCCGCGAACCGGCACACGGTTCGGGCCGTACGAATTGCGGTCGATGCTGGGCAAGGGGGGCATGGGCGAGGTCTATGAGGCCTATGACACGGCCAAGGGCCGGATAGTCGCGCTCAAGCTGCTGCACCAGGAACTCGCGGGCGATCCCGTCTACCAGGTCCGGTTCCGGCGCGAATCGCAAGCGGCCGCTCGGATCGCCGAACCGCACATCATCCCGATTCACGACTGGGGCGTGATCGACGGTGTGCTGTTCATCGACATGCTCCGGGTGCCCGGCGTGGATCTGCGCACCCTGCTGCGCAAGGAGGGGCCGCTGAGCCCGGTCCGCGCGGTGGGCCTCATCGAGCAGATCGCGGGCGCGCTCGACGCGGCGCACGCGGGCGGTCTGGTGCATCGTGACGTCAAGCCCGCCAACATCTTGGTCACCGCCGCGGACTTTGCCTACCTCGTCGACTTCGGCCTCGCGCACACGGAGGGCGACAGCGCCGTCACGATGGTCGGCACGGCCGTCGGCTCCTACATCTACATGGCTCCGGAGCGCTTCGACGTCAGCGACGTCACCGGGCGCGCGGACATCTATTCGCTCGCCTGCGTCTTACACGAGTGCCTGACGGGTGCGTCGCCCTTCCCGACGGCCAGCATGAACGTGCTGATCCGGTCGCACTTATCCGATCCGCCGCCGCGGCCGAGCGCGCAGGATGCGGGGATTCCGGCGGGGCTCGACACGGTGATCGCGCGGGGCATGGCCAAGAACCCGGCGGACCGCTGGCCGACCGCGTCGGCGATGGCAGGGGCCGCGCGTGCCGCGTTGACGGGTGCGCCCATCCCCGGTGTGCCCGCGCCGCAGGCCGCCGAGCAGGCACCGCAGCAGACCAAGCCCGTGCCTCCGCCTCCGCCGACCGGACCGATGCTCGTGGTCCGTGCGCCCGAGCAGTCGCCGGAGTCGACGGGGGAGATCTCCGCGGTGATCCGGCTCAACGGGCCGACGGTGGTGTCCGCGACCGAAACCCAGTTCATGCCGCTGACCTCGGAGCACGAGGTGGTGCAGCCGTTCGCCCCGCCGCCGCGGTGGACGCCGGATCAGGCGTTGCCGCCGATGCGGCCGTTCCCCGACGCGCATCTGTATTCGGATCAAGAGTCGCAAGGCTATTCGGAGCAGCCGGGGACACCGGCCTATCCCGCTCCGGCGCCGTATTCGAATCAGCCTGGCGCGCAGGGATACCCGGACCCGCAGGCGTATCAGCCCGGCGCGCAGGCCTATTCGGAGCAGCCGGAAACCCCGGCCTATGCCGACCCGCAGGCCTACTCGGAACACCCCGGGGCACAGGCATACTCGAACGACCAGCCGTACGTCGACGGCCCGGCCTATTCGGACCCGCAGCAGTACGAGACGCGACGCTTCCCGGATGGACCGGCGGCGCCACCGCCCGCCGACGACTATCCGCCCGATCACTCGGCCACCCAGGTCTATTCGGCCCCCGGTGGCTACTCGCCGCCGGACGCCTCGGCGAACCCGACCGAATTCCTCGGCCCCGCCGCGTATTCCGCGCAGGGCGGTCATGCGCGCGCCGATCATCCGCGGCAGAGCAACTACGCCAGCCAGCGCGACTATCAGGATCAGGGCTACGCGCAGGAGCAGGGCTACGCGCAAGACCAGGGCTACGCGGACGACGACTACTACTACGACGACCCCGACGATCCGTACGCGCCGACCGCCGACCGGTCGAGCAAGAGCCGCTCGATCGTGCTGCCGCTGCTCGCCGCGGTGGCGATGATCGTGGTGATCGCCGTCGTCGGCGCCATCGGGTGGCAGGTGTTCAGCTCGCGCAACGTCGCGCCGACGGCGGACCGCGAGTCCGCCGCGACGCTGCCGCCTGCGAGCCCGCAGGCCGCGCCGCCGCCGCCCACCAGGTCCGCGTCGTCGACGACGCCGCCGGTCACCTCCACTCCGGGTAAGCCGAAGGCGGTCACCTTGCCCGCAGGCGCGAAGGCCTGCGGCCAAGGCGATGCGGTGCCAGGCGCCTTCACCCAGTCCGCCACCGGCTCGGCCGCGACGAGTTGTGCCTTCGCCGAGGAAGTTCGGCGCGCGTACGCTGCGGTGAGCACGGCGGGTTCGCGGGAAACGCCCCGTTCGGTGGTGGCGACCAGTCCGGTCACCGGCCGGTCCTACACGATGAATTGCGCCAGCGAAGGGCAGCTCGTCACGTGCAGTGGCGGCGATAACGCGGTGGTTTATGTTTATTGATCGAATCCGTCCGGCTCGTGTGCGAAAAGCAATGGGCTGTGCGGCGTTAGCAGTATTTCTGGTGGCCGGGTGCGGCACCGGCACGGACAAATCCGACGAGGATCAGACCAGCATCACGCAGGCCGCGTCGCACGCGGACCAAAAGGGTCTGTCCATCACCGTGCCAGGCACCTTGGCGGCGAGCGTGGTCGAGTTGCAGGCCGTTGCCCGTGGACATTTCGGCATGGCGATCATGCCGGTCGGCGGCGACCAGGCGATCACCTTCGGCGACTGGACCACCGGTCCGGCCTGGTCGACGATGAAGGTGCCGTTGACGATTGCCGCGCTGCGCCGCAATCCCGGCACCTCGACCTATGCCGCGCAGGCCGCGATCACCGCCTCCGACAATGCCGCCGCCGACACGCTCTGGCAATCGCTCGGCAGCAATCAGGAGGCCGCCCAGGCCGTGCAGGCGGTGCTGCGTGAGGGTGGCGACACCAAGACCACCGTGCCCGCCACCAGGGCGCGACCCGAGCATTCGGCCTTCGGTCAGGCGGAGTGGTCACTGGCCGAACAGGTTCGGTTCGCCTCGCGGCTGCCGTGCCTGCCGCAGTCCGGGCCCGTCGTCAGCCTGATGGAAGAGGTCCAGCCGAGCCAGCGCTGGGGGCTCGGGGTGTTCTCCGGCGCCGAGTTCAAGGGTGGCTGGGGCCCGGACGCCTCGGGTGCGTACCTGGTTCGCCAGTTCGGGTTGCTCTCGACGCCGAGCGGACAGATCGCGGTCGCCTTTGCCGCGCAGTCGGACTCCGGTGCGTTCTCCGAAGGCATGACACTGCTGGACAAGCTCGCCGGTGCTATTTCCCAGCACCTCGGCGAGCTCGCCGGCGGCAAGTGTCCGGCCTGATCAAGCACACTGGACCGGGTAACGACTACCCCTGAAATTCCCGACATATCGGATGTAGGTCACCGGGCCTACCGCTGCGGTGTGCCGGGGTCGCGCACGTGAGGTGGAGGTATCGGGGTGAACGGACCGCCGACGAGGATCGGGACTCGATTCGGTCGCTACCAGCTGCGCTCGCTGCTGGGCCGAGGCGGTATGGGCGAGGTCTACGAGGCATACGACACGGAGAAGGACCGGGTGGTCGCGGTCAAGCTGTTGCCGACCCATCTGGCCAAAGACCCGATGTTCCAGCAGCGCTTCCGCCGCGAGTCGCAGGCGGCCGCGCGGCTGGCCGAGCCGCACGTCATCCCGATTCACGACTGGGGCGAGATCGACGGCGTGCTCTACATCGACATGCGGCTGGTGCGCGGGCACGACCTGCGCTCGGTGCTGCGCGGGGCGGGGCCGCTGAGCCCGCTGCGCGCCATCAACATCATCGAGCAGATCGCCGCCGCACTGGATGCCGCGCACGCCGAGGGCCTGGTGCACCGCGACGTCAAGCCCGCCAACATCCTGGTCACCGCGTCGGACTTCGCCTACTTGGCCGACTTCGGCATCGCCAGGTCGACCAGGGACACCGAGCTGACCGGCACCGATGCCGGCGCCGTCGGCTCCTACAGCTACATCGCGCCCGAGCGGTTCGAGCACGGCCCGGTCACCGGCACCGCGGACGTCTACTCGCTCGCCTGCGTCCTCTACGAATGCCTCACCGGCATGCAACCTTTCCCGGCCAACGCGATGAGTGTGCTGATCCACTCGCATCTTTCGATGCCGCCGCCGCGCCCGAGCGCCAAGCGCGCAGGCGTGCCCGCCGCGTTGGACGAGGTGGTCGTGCGCGGCATGGCGAAGGAACCCACCGCGCGCTACGCGACCGCGGGCGGGCTCGCCTCGGCCGCGCGTTCGGCCCTCACCGGGCGCGCCGTCGTCGCGGTGACCGAGTTGCCGACCGATCAGATGATGCGGCCGAAAGCGCCGCCCACCATTGTGTTTCCGGCGCTCGGGCCGGATCGGCTCAGCCGCAATGCGCTGCCGACCGACGCGGTGCCTCGGCAATCGACGCCGGAACCGGTGCGGCGCGAGCCCGATCGGGGCGGTGTCGACGTGGCGGTGCCGGGCCAGGTCGGCGCGGGGCGCGGTGTCGCCGGTCGTCACCAGCCGGGTCCGGTACGTGAGACGACAGGTGGCGGAGCGCGCGAGGAATCGCACCGCGGTACCGTCCCGCCGCGCGGCAGCAGCCGCGTCCTGCCGCCGGGGGAGTCGAGCGGCGCCGTGGACGAGCCGGAGGACAGTCGCAAGTCCGCTCAGCGCGAGTCTGCTACTTCGGCGCCGTCAGCTCGCCCCAAACGACGGGGCAGACTGTTCCTACTGGCCAGTGCCGTCGTTCTGGTCGCGCTTGCGGCGGGTGTTGGTTGGACGATGCGGGATCAGTTGCGTGATCAATTCAGCAGCAGCGGCCCCGCACCGACGACCCTCGCGCCGGTCCCACCGAACGCCTCCGGATGCGAGACCAAATACCCGCCGTTCGGCCGCTTCCAATACTCCGCGATCGGCAATTCCGCCACCACCTGCGAGTTCGCCGAAGAGGTCCGCAAGTCCTACGGCCAAGGGCCGGACACCGACGGCACCCGCAAGGTCGAGGCCGTCAGCCCGAAAACGCTGCAGCCCTACACCATGGACTGCACCACTCGCGATGGTCTCGTCACCTGTCACGGCGGTGTGAACGCGCTGGTCTACGTCTATTGAGCCATCGCGGTTACCCAGGCTTTTCGGGGGTGGGACTGCCGCGCGATGTCCGAAAGGGCAAGATAGCGGCCATGCGCATCGGAGTGTTGACCGGAGGCGGCGACTGCCCAGGACTGAACGCGGTGATCCGTGCCGTCGTTCGCACCGCGAACGGCCGCTACGGCGACGCGATCGTCGGATTCGAGGACGGTTGGCGTGGTCTGTTGGAGGATCGCAAGATTCAGATTCACAACGACGACCGCACCGACCGGCTGCTCACCAAGGGCGGCACCATCCTCGGCACCGCACGCACCAATCCCGATGTGCTGCGCGCCGGACTCGGCCGGATCAAACGGACGCTGGACGACAACGGCATCGACGCGCTGATCCCGATCGGCGGCGAGGGCACGCTCACCGCGGCGAGCTGGCTGTCCGACGAGGGCGTTCCGGTCGTCGGCGTGCCGAAGACCATCGACAACGACATCGACTGCACCGACGTCACTTTCGGCCACGACACGGCGCTGAGCATCGCCAGCGAGGCGATCGACCGGCTGCACACCACCGCGGAATCACACCAGCGCGTCATGCTGGTCGAGGTGATGGGCCGCCACGCAGGCTGGATCGCGGTGAACGCGGGCATGGCGGCGGGCGCGCACCTCACCCTGGTGCCCGAGGTGCCCTTCGACGTGGACGCGGTGTGCGCCATGATCAAGCGCCGCTTCCAGCGCGGCGACAAGCATTTCATCTGCGTTGTCGCCGAAGGTTCCCATCCCGCACCGGATTCCGGCTTCGCGCTGCGCGAAGGGGGCATCGACGAATTCGGCCACGAGCGCTTCACCGGCGTCGCCCAGCAACTGGGCGCCGAGATCGAACGCCGCATCGGCAAGGAGGTCCGCACCACGGTCCTCGGTCACGTCCAACGCGGCGGCAGCCCAACCCCTTACGACCGCGTCCTCGCCACCCGCTTCGGCCTGCACGCCGCGGAGGCAGTCCACGCAGGCCAGTTCGGCCAGATGGTCGCCTTGCACGGCAGCAACATCGACCTCGTCCCGCTGTCCGAGGCCACCAAGCAACTCAAGCGGGTCCCCGACGAGCGCTACCGCGAGTCAGAAGCCTTCTTCGGCTGAGTCGTCGGTGCTCGACCTGGCACGCGCTTCGCTGACCAGACAGGTGTCCAAATGGTCGGCGGTACTGTTGATCTCATGCGCAGTCATCGGGTCGGAGCGCTGGCGCTGTTCGTCATCGCCGTGCTTGTCGCAGGATGCTCGTCGGATTCGAACCCGCCCGAGCCGACCACCGGGGATTGGCATGGGACGCTGGAGATTCCCGGGCAGCCGCTCGAGATCGGGGTGACCTTCTCCGGCCAGGACTCGGGCACCATCGAAATCCCGTTGCAAGGGGTGCACGCGGCCCCGCTGAAGGACGTGCAGTCCAGCCGCAACGGGGTGTCCTTCGGGATTCCCGACGTGCCGGGTGCGGCGAAGTTCGACGGCCGCTACGACCAAGCCAGCGACCGGATCGTCGGCGACTTCGTCCAGAGCGGACAGACTTTCAAGGTCACGTTGCAGCGCGGCAAGGTCACCCCGCTGAACCGTCCGCAGGAACCGAAACCGCCGTTCCCGTACCAGTCCGAGGACGTCACCTACCGCAGCGGTGACCTCACCATCGCGGGCACGCTGACCAAGCCCAGCGGCACCGGCCGCTTCCCCGCGGTGCTGCTGATCACCGGAAGCGGCCCGCAGAACCGCGACGAGGAACTGTTCGGCCACAAGCCTTTTCTGCTGATCGCGGACACGTTGACGCGGGCGGGTTACGCCGTGCTGCGCACCGACGACCGAGGTGTCGGCGGCACCGGCGGCAAGCTGGACGACGCCAACTACACCGACCTGGCCAACGATGCGTTGGCCGGCGTCGGCTTCCTGCGCAGTCGCCAGGATGTCGACCCGGCCCGGATCGGCCTGTTCGGCCACAGCGAAGGCGGTTACCTTGCGCCACTGGTGGCTTCGCGGCCGGACAGCGGCGTCGCCTTCGCCATCCTGATGGCCGGGCCCGGTGTGTCCGGCGCCGAGGTGATCGTCGAGCAGACCCGCGTGATCCTCACCGCGAACGGCGCACCTCCCGAAGAGGTGGAGAAACAGGTGCGCGACGCCGCCGAGCTGTCGGCCCTGTTGAAGGCGGGCGACCTGGCGGGTGCGAAGGCGTTGGCGCGCAAAGCGAACGAAGCCTTGCCGCCCGACCAGCGCAAGCCGGATGCCGAGGTCGACGCGACCATCACGCCGTATCTGGCCGCGCTGACCGCTTACGATCCGGCGCCTGCACTGTCGGCGCTGCGGATTCCGGTGCTCGCGTTCTTCGGCGGCAAGGACCTCCAGGTGCCGCCCGCGCAGAGCGAACAGCCGATGCGCGACCATCTCGCCGCCGACCCCGACGCCACCGTCCACGTCATCCCCGGCGTCAACCATTTGATGCAGCCCACCGACACCGGCAAGCCCGACGAATACGCCAGCATCGAGACGACCATTGCCCCGGAGGTGCTCAGCTACGTCACGGGCTGGTTGGTCGCGCACATCCCGCCGAAGTAGGTGCTGACGCCCACTGCGCCGCCGCTCGAGGGCTTACATAGACTGTGCAGCATGAGCGAGCGCAGCGAGCGAACAATAGGCACAGCCACCGGAGCGGGTGCGGTCATGGCGGAGCCGAGCGGCAGCGAGGCGCAGGCATGAGTGCACCCACAGTCGACTTGATGGATTACTCCGATGTCATCGCCCGGTTCGAGCCGGTGCTCGGCATGGAGGTTCACGTCGAACTGTCCACCACGACCAAGATGTTCTGTGGCTGCCCGACCGAGTTCGGCGCGGACGCGAACACCCAGGTGTGCCCGGTGTGCCTCGGTCTGCCCGGCTCGCTGCCGGTGGTGAACGAGAAGGCCGTGGAATCGGCGATCCGCATCGGGCTCGCGCTGAACTGTTCGATCACCCCGTGGGGACGGTTCGCGCGCAAGAACTACTTCTACCCCGATCAGCCGAAGAACTACCAGATCAGCCAGTACGACGAGCCGATCGCCACCAACGGTCACCTCGACGTGCTGCTCGACGACGGCAGCACCTTCCGGGTGGAGATCGAGCGCGCGCACATGGAGGAGGACACCGGCAAGTCCACCCACGTCGGTGGCGCGACCGGTCGCATCCACGGTGCCAGCCACTCGCTGCTCGACTACAACCGCGCGGGCGTTCCGCTGGTCGAGATCGTCACCAAGCCGATCACCGGCGCGGGGGAGCGCGCGCCCGAGGTGGCGCGCGCGTACGTGACCGCGCTGCGCGAGGTGCTGCGCTCGCTCGACGTTTCCGACGTCAAGATGGAGCAGGGCTCGCTGCGCTGCGACGCCAACGTGTCGCTGATGCCGATCGGCGCCAAGGAATTCGGGACGCGCACCGAGACCAAGAACGTGAACTCGCTCAAGAGCGTCGAGGTCGCGGTCCGATTCGAGATGCGCCGCCAGGCCGCGGTGCTTGCCGATGGCGGCACCATCGTGCAGGAGACCCGCCACTTCCACGAGTCCGACGGCAGCACCTCGTCGGGCCGCATCAAGGAGACCTCCGAGGACTACCGCTACTTCCCGGAGCCCGACCTGGAACCCGTTGCGCCGGCGGCGGAATGGGTCGAGGAGCTGCGCGGCACCATCCCGGAGTACCCGTGGCTGCGCCGGGCCCGCATCCAGTCCGACTGGGGCCTGTCCGACGAGGTGATGCGCGACCTCGTCAACGCGGGCGCACTGGATCTCATCATCGCCACCGTCGACGCGGGCGCCCCGGCCAACGAGGCGCGCTCCTGGTGGGTCGCCTTCCTCACCGAAAAGGCCAAGGAGCGCGAGGTTTCGCTGGCGGAGCTGCCGATCACGCCCGCCCAGGTGGCCGAGGTGATCAACCTGGTCGAGGCGAAGACCGTCAACAACAAGGTCGCCAAGCAGGTCGTCGAATTCGTGCTGGCAGGCGAGGGCGACCCCGGCAAGATCGTCGAGGCCAAGGGCCTCGGCATGGTCAGCGACGACAGCGCCCTGCAGGCCGAGGTCGAGAAGGCGCTTGCCGCCAACCCCGACATCGCGGAGAAGATCCGCTCCGGCAAGGTGCAGGCCGCGGGCAAGATCGTCGGCGACGTCATGAAGGCAACCCGCGGTCAGGCCGACGCCGCACGTGTGCGCGAACTGGTCATCGCCGCCTGCAGCTGAATCGGCTGGCCGGGTAGCAGATTCGGCCGTCACTCAGCACAAACAAAAGGGCCGACTCCGTGGAGTCGGCCCTTTGTGCGCGGCCTAGTCGGGGCCGCCGCCACCTGCCTGCGGCGGCGGGATGCGCACCACGCGATCGTCATTGGGGCCGGGCTGGCCGTCGGTCTTGTTGACGGTGCCCACCCAGATGCTGCCGTCCGGGCCTGCCGTTGCGCCGCCGAGCTGACCGTACTTGTCCTGCGCGGTCAGGGTCGGCGCCGAGGTGACGGCGTGCGTCTTCTCGTCGGCCGCGGCGATGGCCAGTGCTTTGGTCCTGGTCAATGCGATCGCCACGCCATCGGTCGCGGCGGCACAGCCCGCGACGCCGGGTCGATCCGGCCAGGTCCACGCGGTGGTCACCGAGCCGTCGCTGCCGAGGCGCTGCAGCCGATCCTCGACCGGGGTGCGGTCGGTGATCCAGATGCTGTCCCTGCTGTCCCGGCAGACGTCACCGGCGATGCCGATGCCGGAGACGGCGATCTCCGCGGTCGCGCCCGGCGATGGGGAATTCACCCGCAGCAGCTTGCCCGCCAGCGAGGACGCCGAGCTCGCGGCGCCCGGATCGCCCGCGTCGCCGGTGAGCACCAGCATCTGGTTGGGGGTGGCGAAGTCGATGGCGCCGTGATTTCCGGTGGGACCCTTCGGGATTCCGGTCAGAATCGCCTTCGGCGGGCCGCCCTGCGCGATCCGGACCACCCGGTTGTCGCTCGGCGTGGTGATGTAGGCGTACATCAGCCCGTCCTCGCGGAAGGTCGGGGAGAGCGCGATGTCGCTGAGTCCACCGTCGCCGGAACCGTCGACATCGATCTGGGTGATCTCGACGGGCGGCATCTCGGGCACCACCTTCAGGATCCGTCCGGTGCGCCGCTCGGCGACCAGTGCGCCGTCGCCGACCGCGACCAGCCCGCCGGTCGTGTCCAGGCACGTCGCCACCACCGCCGGGTCGGGGTCGATGCACGGCCCGCTCGGTCTGGTCGTCGACGTGGGCGCCTGGGACGGTTTCTTCGGGTCGATGTTCGCCCCACGCAGCGTCGGTTCCGGCGTGAACGGGCTCGACGCGGAATCGTCGAACCGCGCGCACCCACCGACCAGCACGGACCCGAGCATCAAGCTCGCAGCAACGCGACCAACGACAACCAACCTCATAGCACAGACGTTACGGAAATAGCTTTGCGTCCGCCCGTCCCGGGGGGCGGTAGTCGCCCGCTCGGCAAAATCCGGCGGCCCCACGCCGCAGGGTTTGCGGCCCGTTGGGGGGCCGCGCAGCATAGGGTATTGGCCGTGACCGAGAAGCCGAAAGACACAACCGAACCCTCGGCGGCGCAACGTTCCACGCCGACCATGGCCGAGCAGTCGGCGGTGTCGTCCACCGGTCGAGGTGTGAGTAGCCCGTTCGATTCGCCGACCGAGCAGTTCCCCCGGCTCAGCAAGGACGTGCCGCGCACGGATGATGAACTCGGCCTCGATCCGGGGCCCGATGTGCCGTCCGTCGGCGCGGACACCCCGACGTATGCCTATGCCAGCATCCCGCCCGCCGCGAACGCGCCGAGCGATACCGGCCGGTTGCGTCGCCGCAACGGCGAGAGTCGGCGCGGCACACTGGATCTGGGTCTGTTCCTGCTGCGGCTGATCGTCGGCGGCACCTTCGTCTACCACGGCCTGCAGAAGCTGACCGGCTGGTTCCACGGCCCCGGCCTCGACGGCACCCGCGACATGATGGACAACGGCGGCTGGGATCACCCCACCCTGTCGGCCATCCTGGTCACCGTCGGCGAACTCGGCGGCGGTGCGCTACTGGTCCTAGGTCTGGCCACTCCGCTGGCCGCGGGCGCGATTCTCGCGGTCATCTTGGACGCGTGGGCGTGGAAGCAGGGCATGATCCCCGGCTTCCAATACAACGCGGGCGTGAAGTCCGGCGTCGAGCTCGAAAGCATCCTCGCCGGCGCCGCCGCCGTCATCATCCTCACCGGCCCTGGCCGTTTGGCCTTCGACCGCAACCGCGGCTGGGCCACTCGCCCATTCGCCGGTTCGTTCGTCGTCCTGCTGCTTGCCGTAGCGGCGGCCGTCGGCGCCTACTGGTACCTGCACGGCGGCAACCCCTTCACGGGCATCGGCCCGTTCGACTAAAACCTCAGTCCGAACCACGGCGCCTCTCGGCTATCGAGGGGCGCCGTTCGTCTGTCGATCCCGGAACTCGACAGCGCCGCAATCTCATTGGACGTTCGGCGAGTGGTGCATTACGACGGTGTAGCTGAGGAAGGTTGGGCGACAACGACAACGGCGCCTCTCCGGGGAGAGGCGCCGTTGGCAGATCAGGTCTGCGTTGGTCTACGGCACGTGACGAACCGCGCCCTTGTCGGCCGAAGTGGCGAGTGCGGCGTACGCACGCAGCGCCGTGGTGACCGGCCGCTCACGGTTGACCGGCTGCCAAGGCCGTTCGGCCGCTTCCATTTTGGCGCGGCGCTCGGCGAGGACCGCGTCGTCGACCAGCACCTCGAGCGCGCGGGTGCTGACGTCGATGCGGATCTGATCACCGTTCTCGATCAGTCCGATGGTGCCGCCGCTGGCCGCCTCGGGCGAGATGTGCCCGATGGACAGGCCGGAGGTGCCGCCGGAGAAGCGACCGTCGGTGATCAGCGCGCACTGCTTGCCGAGGCCGGCGCCCTTCAGGAATGCGGTGGGGTGCAGCATTTCCTGCATGCCGGGCCCACCCGCCGGGCCCTCGTAGCGGACGACGAGCACGTCGCCGGGCTTGATCTGCTTGTTGAGGATCGCCGACACGGCCTCTTCTTGCGATTCCACGACGAGCGCAGGCCCTTGGAAGGTGAACAGCTCCTCGTCGATACCCGCCGTCTTGAGCACCGCGCCGTCGGGAGCGATGTTGCCGCGCAACACGACAAGCCCGCCCTCCTTGGTGTACGCGTGCTCGATATCGCGGATGCAGCCGCCGGCCGCGTCGGTGTCGAGCGAGGACCAGCGGTTCGCGGTGGAGAACGGCTCGACCGTGCGCACCCCGCCCGGCGCGGCGTGGAACAACTCGATCGCCTCCTCGGAGGCCTTGCCGGAGCGGATATCCCAGGTGTCGAGCCACTCGTCGAAGCTGTGCGTGTGCACCGTGTGCACATCGGTCTCCAGCAGACCGGCCCGGCGCAGCTCGCCGAGGATGGCGGGGATGCCGCCCGCCCGATGCACGTCTTCCATGTGGTAGTCCGAGTTCGGCGACACCTTCGACAGCGTCGGCACCCGGCGGCTGGTCTCCTCGATGGTGTGCAGGTCGAAGTCGACCTCGCCCTCCTGCGCGGCGGCCAGGGTGTGCAGCACGGTGTTGGTCGAGCCGCCCATCGCAACGTCGAGCGCCATCGCGTTGCGGAAAGCCTTGGCGTTGGCGACATTTCGTGGCAGCACCGACGCATCGTCCTCGCGGTACCAGCGGTTGGCGATGTCGACGATCACGGTGCCCGCCCGCTCGAACAGCGCGCGCCGCGCCGCATGGGTGGCCAGCGTGGAACCGTTGCCGGGCAGGGCAAGGCCGAGCGCCTCGGTGAGGCAGTTCATCGAGTTCGCGGTGAACATGCCCGAACACGAACCGCACGTCGGGCAGGCGGACCGCTCGACCTCGCTCAGACCCTCTTCGGAGACGGCCTGATTCGCGCTCGCCGAGATGGCGGTGATCAGGTCGGTCGGCGCCTGCGCGACACCGCCGACCACCACCGCCTTGCCTGCCTCCATCGGACCGCCGGACACGAACACCGCCGGAATGTTCAGTCGCATAGCGGCATTCAGCATGCCGGGGGTGATCTTGTCGCAGTTGGAGATGCACACCAGCGCGTCGGCGGTGTGCGCGTTCGCCATGTATTCGACGGAGTCGGCGATGATCTCGCGCGACGGCAGCGAGTAGAGCATGCCGCCATGACCCATCGCGATGCCGTCGTCGACGGCGATGGTGTGGAATTCCCGTGGTACGCCGCCCGCGGCGCGCACCGCCTCGGCAACGATGTCGCCGACGTTCTTCAAGTGCACATGGCCGGGCACGAACTGGGTGTAGGAGTTCGCGATGGCGACGATCGGCTTGCCGAAGTCGGAGTCCGTCATGCCGGTGGCGCGCCAGAGTGCGCGGGCGCCTGCGGCATTGCGGCCGATGGTGGTGGTGCGTGAACGAAGCGGTGGCATTGATGGTCCTAAGTCTGGTCGCGGGGGGCTGAGGTGCGACTGTCAGTCCGTGGTGCTCGGGGTGTCGCCGCGAGTGGTGGTCGTCGACGCAGACGGTGTCGCCGGAGGTGCCGGACCGTCGGGCCCGCGGGGGAGCGCATCGGATTCGGTTGTCCGACACGTCACCGCATGAGCCGACAACATCCTACCGTCGGCAATTGTTCCGGTTGCTGGCGCGTGCGCTACTCCGCGCTGCCCTTTTCGGTGTTGTCCGCAGCGTCGTCCTCGGAGGTTGCCTGTTGCTGAGTGGTGTCCTGAGCCGCGGTCTCGTCCTTCTTCGCGCTCGCCGGTTTGTCCTCTGCGGGCACCGCGTACGGATCCGGAATCCGCCCGTGCGACGCCGCCGCTAAATCGCGCACCCGGTCATAACTCACCGCGGGCAATTTCACCTCGGTCCCGTCGATCAGATCGGCGCGCACGTATCCACGCTTCGGGATACGGACCCCCTTCAACTGAGACCAGTCCAGATGCCGCGACCCGAACATCGTCCGCAAATCCAATCCGCTCTCGGAAACGGTCGTCTGCGTCCGCCACACCCACACACCGACCAGTACGGGAATCAGCAGCAACCACCACAACCCGGCGGGCCACCCGACGAACGCGAAGAACACGCACATCAGAAGGATGAACACACCTAGGAACGCCAGGCGTGGGATGCGGATCACACGGGGGGTCGACACGCTACCCGTGTCCGATCCCGCAGTGGCGGTATGGGACGATTTAGCCGGTGGCACGGACTGATGCGGTGATGACACACCACCATCCTCGCATCCTGGTGAACGGACACAAGCAACCGCACTGTCCCACATAATGGGACGCCACGAGTCAGCTGTTTGACTCATCGGTTCACGCCCGCTTAACGTCATGCGCGTGAATCGAAACGAGCTTCTCGTAATCGGCCGGCGCGTCCAGCGTTGAGCCTGACTATCTGAGTCGAATACGTCAGCTCGCGTTGCGACGCGCCACCCTCGAACAGCCATGGCTGTCGGGGGCTTTTTTGTGTTCGGACGAAATGTCCGGCATGGCAAGTCGCAAGGACACCGCATGCCAGACACAAATCCGGGGTCAGAACGACAAGCAGTTAGGAACAAGACGGTGAGTGCACCTACCGCACGGCCCGGGCCTTCGGCCCGTAGGCCAGCGCCCTCGGCGAATCAGCCGAGCACGCAGGCCGGCAGTTCGACGACAGCGGCCAACCGCCGCCAGGTCCCGCCCGAGCGGGTCACCGGCGCGCAGTCGGTCGTCCGTTCGCTCGAAGAGCTCGGCGTCGACACGGTATTCGGCATTCCCGGCGGCGCGATTCTCCCGGTCTACGACCCGCTGTTCGACTCGACCAAGGTCCGCCACGTGCTGGTCCGCCACGAGCAGGGCGCCGGGCACGCGGCGACCGGCTACGCCCAGGCCACCGGCAAGGTCGGCGTCTGCATGGCGACCTCGGGGCCTGGCGCGACCAACCTGGTGACCCCGATCGCGGACGCGCAGATGGACTCGGTGCCGATTGTCGCGATCACCGGCCAGGTCGGCCGCGGCCTGATCGGCACGGATGCTTTCCAGGAAGCCGATATCTCCGGCATCACCATGCCGATCACCAAGCACAACTTCCTCATCACCGAGGGCATCGACATCCCGCGCATCATCGCCGAGGCCTTCTACCTGGCCGCCAGCGGCCGCCCCGGCGCCGTGCTCGTCGACATCCCGAAGGACGTGCTGCAGATGCAGACGACCTTCAGCTGGCCGCCGGAGATGCGGCTGCCCGGCTACCGTCCGGTGACCAAGCCGCACGGCAAGCAGGTGCGCGAGGCGGCGCGGATGATCTTGGAGAGCAAGTCGCCCGTGCTCTACGTCGGCGGCGGCGTGATCAAGGCCGACGCCTCGCCCGAGCTGCTCGAACTGGCCGAGCTGACCGGCATCCCCGTCGTCACCACGCTGATGGCCCGCGGCGCGTTCCCGGACAGCCACCAGCTCAACATGGGCATGCCAGGCATGCACGGCACCGTGGGAGCCGTTGCGGCACTGCAACGTTCGGACCTGCTGATCACCCTCGGCGCCCGCTTCGACGACCGGGTCACCGGCCAGCTCGACTCGTTCGCGCCCGACGCCAGGGTGATCCACGCCGATATCGACCCGGCCGAGATCGGCAAGAACCGGCACGCGGACGTCCCGATCGTCGGCGACTGCCGCGAGGTGATCATCGAGCTGATCGAGACGCTGAAGGCCGACCCGGCCATCAAGTCGCCGCTGCTCGACCTCACCGAATGGTGGAAGTACCTGGACGGCGTCCGCAAGAGCTACCCGCTCGGCTGGACCGCGCCCAAGGACGGTTCGCTCTCGCCCGAGTTCGTCATCGAGGCGCTCGGCCGCCTGGCCGGACCCGACGCGATCTACTGTGCGGGCGTCGGCCAGCACCAGATGTGGGCCGCACAGTTCATCAAGTACGAAAAGCCGCGCACCTGGCTGAATTCCGGCGGCCTCGGCACCATGGGCTACGCCGTCCCCGCCGCGATGGGCGCCAAGATGGGCGCGCCGGACAAAGAGGTGTGGGCGGTCGACGGTGACGGCTGCTTCCAGATGACCAACCAGGAGCTGGCCACCTGTGCCGTCGAAGGCGTGCCGATCAAGGTTGCGCTGATCAACAACGGCAACCTCGGCATGGTCCGCCAGTGGCAGACCCTGTTCTACGAGGAGCGCTACTCCAACACCGATCTCGGCACGCACACCCTGCGCATCCCCGACTTCGTGAAGCTCGCGGAAGCCCTTGGCTGCCACGGCATCCGGGTCGAGCGCGAGGAGGATGTGGAGGCCGCGATCCGCGAGGCGCAGGCCATCACCGACCGTCCCGTGGTGATCGACTTCATCGTCGGCAAGGACGCCCAGGTGTGGCCGATGGTCGCCGCGGGCACCAGCAACGACGAGATCATGGCCGCCCACGGCATCCGTCCGCTGTTCGACGACGACGAGGCGGCTTCCGAGCCCGCGGTCATCCACGAGGCGATGGTGCACGACAAGAGCAAGGGGAACGACCAGTGAGCGAGCGCAGCGAGCGAACCATCAACACAGCTACGCTGGTCGTAGTCATGCCGGAACCGAGCGCCAGCGAGGTGCAGGCATGAGTACGACCCACACCCTGAGTGTGCTTGTCGAGGACAAGCCGGGCGTGCTGGCACGGGTCGCGGCGCTGTTCTCCCGCCGCGGCTTCAACATCGAATCGCTCGCGGTCGGCGGCACCGAGCTCCCCGAGATCTCCCGGATGACCATCGTCGTCACCGTCGAGGACCTGCCGCTCGAGCAGGTCACCAAGCAGCTCAACAAGCTGGTGAACGTCATCAAGATCGTCGAGCAGGACTCCGACACCTCGGTGGCCCGCGAACTGATCCTGGTCAAGGTCCGCGCCGACGCCAGCGTGCGGACCCAGGTGATCGAGGCGGTTACGCTCTTCCGGGCGAAAGTGATCGACGTCTCCCCGGACGCACTCACCGTCGAGGCGACCGGGACCCGGTCCAAGCTCGACGCGCTGCTGCGCATGCTGGAACCGTACGGAATCCGGGAGATCGTGCAGTCCGGCGTCGTCGCGGTCGGCCGCGGGCCCAAGTCGATCACGGCGACTCGCTAGCGCTCGCGTAATCGCTTCCAACTAAACAACTTTGACCTAAGCACAGTATCCAGAAGGGAACCAACCAGTGGCAGTCGAGATGTTCTACGACGACGACGCCGACCTGTCGATCATCCAGGGCCGCAAGGTCGCGGTGATCGGTTACGGCAGCCAGGGCCACGCGCACTCGCTGAGCCTGCGCGACTCCGGCGTCGAGGTCAGGGTCGGCCTCGCGGAGGGTTCGAAGTCGCGGCCGAAGGCCGAAGAGGCGGGCCTGACCGTCGGTACCCCCGCCGAGGTTTCGGCGTGGGCCGACGTGATCATGGTGCTCGCGCCCGACACCGCGCAGGCGTCGATCTTCACCAACGACATCGAGCCCAACCTCAAGGACGGCGACGCGCTGTTCTTCGGCCACGGCCTCAACATCCACTTCGGTCTGATCAAGGCACCCGCCTTCATCACCGTCGCGATGGTCGCGCCGAAGGGCCCCGGCCACCTGGTGCGTCGTCAGTTCGTCGACGGCAAGGGTGTTCCCGCGCTGATCGCCGTCGATCAGGACCCGAAGGGTGAGGGCCAGGCGCTGGCGCTGTCCTACGCCAAGGCGATCGGTGGCGCGCGGGCAGGCGTCATCAAGACCACCTTCAAGGAAGAGACCGAGACCGACCTGTTCGGCGAGCAGGCCGTGCTCTGTGGTGGCACCGAAGAGCTGGTCAAGACCGGATTCGAGGTCATGGTCGAGGCAGGCTACGCGCCCGAGATGGCCTACTTCGAGGTGCTGCACGAGCTCAAGCTCATCGTCGACCTGATGTACGAGGGTGGCATCGCGCGGATGAACTACTCGGTTTCCGACACCGCCGAATTCGGTGGCTACCTGTCGGGCCCGCGGGTCATCGACGCCGACACCAAGAAGCGCATGCAGGACATCCTCAAGGACATCCAGGACGGCTCGTTCGTCAAGCGCCTCGTCGCCAACGTCGAAGGCGGCAACAAGGAGCTCGAGGCCCTGCGTAAGGCCAACGCCGAGCACCCCATCGAGGTCACCGGCGCCAAGCTCCGCGGCCTGATGAGCTGGGTCGACCGCCCCATCACCGAAACCGCCTGAGTTTCCAACGGACAGCGGCCCGGCACCCTTTCGGTGCTGGGCCGCTGTTGTGCCGGGGTAGTCTCCGGGCATGACGCTGCTCACTGCCGCTGAGGTCATTGGTTTCGCGCCGTCGACGGACCTGGAACGGTCGCGTCGGTTCTACGGGGACGTGCTCGGGCTGGAGGTCGCCGAGGTGACGCCGTTCGCGTGCGTGCTGCGCGGGGGTAACGCCATGATTCGGGTCACCGCAGTGGAGAGTCTTGTGCCGCAACCGTTTACGGTGCTCGGGTGGACCGTGTCCGATATCGCGGGCACCGTCGCGGAGCTCGTCGCGCGCGGTGTCGAGTTCCGTCGGTACGACGGGATGGGACAGGACGAGGACGGCGTGTGGACAACGCCAGGCGGCGACAAGATCGCATGGTTCACCGACCCGGACGCAAACGTGTTGTCGCTGACCGAGTTCAGCGCCTGACGACGGCCCGGCACCTGGAAAGTGCCGGGCCATCGGGTTTTAGCTGCTGCCGAACAGCCCGCTCGGCCGGTCGTGGCGGAACCGCCAGAACGGGTCGTCGTAGCGGTGATCGAACGGGTTGTCGTCGTCGCAATACCAGTCCCTGAACAAGAAGTCGTCGCAGTCGCGATCGTGGTTCGGGCGGTGGTGATTCGGCCGATCGTGGTTCGGCCGGTCGCGGTTGCGGCGGTCGTGGTTCGGCCGATCACTGACATCGGTGACGCCAGGAATGCCGAGGTTCGCGTCTGCCGAGGCGGGAATGGCCAACGCCGTCAACGGCATAACGACGATCGCACCGGCGACGGCCGCTCGGGCCAGCACGCGGCGTGCCGTCGTGGACTTGGGTGTGGAGAACAACATGGATCCTTTCACTCTGCGGTGAACAGTTCGTTCACCATCCCCCGCTGCGGGTCCGCTCACGGTGTGGCGCACAGCGATCGCCTGCGACACCCGCGAACAGGTCGGGATCGTTCGTGTCGTCGCCGCCTCGCGAAGCGCCCCCGGCAAACCCTGCGGAGCACGACCACACGGCTCCACCCTCGCGCATTTCGCCCGAAACGTCACGGGCGCTATCCCCACCGCCGAAAATTTCACTCTCGGGTACTAGGGGTACACCCCGAGCCGCGACGAGTGGCACACCACGGAGAGGTCTTCTCGCACTTTGCCGCAGCCATGTGCCACTCGTGGTCAGGCAGGTTTCTGCGCGCCCTCGCGGGTGCGTTTGCGGTCGTGCCAGTCCACTACGAGGGGCGCGCCGACGCCGTGGAGGACGACGCTGCCGACAACGACGACCAGGGTGGTGCCGATGACGAGGTAGGCGTCATTTTCCTGCTGAAGTTTGTTGAATGCGATGAGCGCGAACACGATCGACGCCACGCCGCGCGGACCGAACAAACCGAGCAGCAGCCGTTCGTGCCGCGTGAAGTTCGAGCCGAGCATCGAGATCGCCACCGGAATGCTGCGAACCAGCGTCAGTGCGAGCAGCCCGTACAGCAGGACCTGCCAGCTGAGCCACGACAAACTCGCCGCAGCGACATTGCCGACCGCGAACCACATGGCCAGGCTGCAGAATTCGGTGACGTCCTCGGTCAGTTCCAGCGGCTCACCGGGAACCTCCCGCCGCATTTCGCGGTAGGCGACGCCGGCGAGGAACGCCGCGACGAAACCGTTGCCGTCGAGCCAGACCGCAAGACTGAAGGTCAGCACCGGTACTGCCAGCGTTCCGATGCGGACGGCGCGACCGTCCGTCCACCCCTTGCTGACCGCCAGGTACATGAAGTATCCGGCGGCCGCGCCGATCGGTACGCCGACGAGCACCGATTTCAACACGGCAGGCACCGCCTGCCCGAGCGCATGCATGGCCTGATCCGAGCGTGCGCTGGTCTCCGCGGCCGCCAACGCGAACAGGAAGATCGGTGCCACCAGCCCGTCGTTGAACCCACTTTCCACATTGAGCGCATGCCGAACCCGTTCGGGCACACGGGGATCCCGGACCAGCGTCTGGGTGGGCACCAGATCGATCGGCACCACGATGCACGCGATCACCAGGATCAACGGCCACGGACTGCCCGGCAGCAGCACGCCGCCGAGCAGCACCGCCGCAACCAAACTCAACGGGAAGGCGAGGAACAACAGCCGCATGACGCCGGTCTTGCGCTCGGCCAAGCCATTCCGGACCTCGGTGGCGTCGCTGAACAGGAACAGAGCGAGCAAGAACTCGACAATCCGCAGCGCCGCATCGGTATTGATCGCCGCGGCCAGCCAGTGATCGCTGGTCCAGCCGACCAGCATGCCGACCACCACCATCGCGAGCGGTGCGGTCACCTTCCAGCGGACCATCGACTTCGACAGGCACGACCACACCAGGATGACGATCATGGTCGCGGCGATCGCGATAAGCATGCGGGCTCCGATCCGTCAGGGGCGCAAGATGAGTCGGATCGGATCGCCCTCTTTGCGGACGAGCCTGTCGACGACCTCCGCTGCCTCGGCCAACGGGAACGTCCCGCTGATCGAACGCGAAAGATCGAGCCGGCCACCCTCGGTCAGCCGCACCAGCTCGGGGACGTGCGTGACTTCGGAACCGTAGTGGCCGCGAATCTGTTGCTGGGCAACCAAGAACGGCGCGCTGTGCGTGACGGTCAGCGGTGCGTTGACGATGCCGACGAGGACCAGCCTGCCCTGGTAGGCCAGCACGCGGACCGCTTGTTCGCGCACGGCAGGCACACCGGCGAAGTCGAACGCGACGGTGATGCCCTTGCCCTCGGTGACCGCGCCGATCTTCTTCCGCAGCTCCGGGTCGGCGGCGTCGAGCACCAGGTCGGCGCCGAACTCGGCGGCGCGGGCGCGGGCGGCCGCATTCGGGTCGACCGCGATGATCGGGTAGGCGCCGACCGTGCGCAGCAACTGCACCGCGTGCGCGCCGAGCCCGCCGACACCCCACACGCCGACCGCCTGCGCGGGCTTGACCTCGCCGGTGACCGTGATCGCCGCCCACGGCGTCGAGACCGCGTCCGGGATGATCGCCGCCTGCTCGAACGACAAGCTGTCCGGTATCCGGAGCACCGTGCTCGCGGTCGCCAGCGCGTATTCGGCCCAGCCGCCGTCGTAGTCGACGCCGCGGGTGTAGATCACGCCGTCACGTTCCTCGCCCGCTTGGAGCACGACCCGGTCGCCGACGGCGAGGCGGGTGACGTCGGGGCCCAGTTCAGCGACCGTTCCGGCGACCTCGTGGCCGAGCGTGACGGTGTCGCCTCGCAAGAGGCTCGGCTGGATGCTGCCGTCGATGAGATGCACGTCGGACAGGCACACCCCGGCCGCCTCGACCTTGATCAGGACCTCACCCTGGCCGGGGACCGGCTTGGGGACCTGCGCCATGGACAGGGTGTGCGACGGGAGATGCAGGCGAGCGGCGAGCATCGTTTCCATGTGAGTCCTCCGCGGTGCTCGAGGTCGGTGTCGAAGCCGTGCGGGTCGGGCTTCCCAGGCACGTTATCAGCAAGCCTTCGGCGTACTCGGGATGGAAACTCGCCGTATGCGGTCGTGTGCGGCGAAACACTGGCGGTGGTCTGTCGCTCTGAATCGTGCCGCCTGCTCGCTAATCCACCTTGCGTGACCCGCCTTCGATGTTGTCCGGGTCGATGTTCCAGCTCTTCACCCAGCGCGGGTGGATTCGAAGGATGTCGCGGGAGAACCACTCCGGCGCGACCGGCGGTTCGTCGACGGTCAATGTCTCCACCACACCGCGGATCTCGATGCCGCGACCCCAGCCCGGCTTCAGTGCCCCCGGCTCGTCCGGCGTCATGTCATCGATGAGCAGGCTGACCCTCGGATTCTTGAGGATGTTCCGATAACGTTGCGTCGCAGTGTGATTCGGTCCGCCTATATCGATCGTGTCGTCGTCGTTGAGCTGGAAGCCGAGCGGAACGACTTGCGGTCCGCCCGCAGCTGAAACGGTGGCGAGCCTGGCGAGTCGCTGGCCGGCGAGATAGGTGCGTTCGACGTCGGTGAAGATCATGCTCCGACCGTAGAACCTCGAGTGCGGTTCAGATCAAGCCCGCGATCTCCCATGGTCCTAGACTGTCTACTGATGAGTAAGTTCTTCGGCTCCGTCGACGAGGTGACCCGGCGGCTCACCGATGCCGGCTACCTCCCGTCCACCGACATCGCCACCGCCGTCTACCTCGCAGGCCACCTCGGCAAGCCCCTCCTGATCGAGGGGCCGGCAGGCGTCGGCAAGACCGAGCTGGCCAAGGCCGTCGCCGCCGCGACCAGCGCCGACCTCATTCGCCTGCAGTGCTACGAGGGCATCGACGAGGCGCGTGCCCTCTACGAATGGAACCACGCCAAACAGCTGCTCCGCATCACCACCGAGCGCGAAGGCTGGAACGACACCCGCGACCACGTCTTCACCGAGGAATTCCTGCTGGAGCGCCCGCTGCTCGCCGCCATCCGCAACCCGAACCCCACCGTGCTGCTCATCGACGAACTCGACAAGGCCGACGTCGAACTCGAAGGTCTCCTGCTCGAGGTGCTCGGCGACTATCAGGTGAGCATTCCCGAACTCGGCACCATCACTGCGGTCCGCACGCCCTTCGTTTTCGTCACGTCCAATGCCAACCGCGAGCTGTCCGAGGCCTTGAAGCGTCGCTGCCTGTACCTCCACATCGACTATCCGACAGCTGAATTGGAACGGGCCATTGTTCGGATGAAGGTGCCGGAGCTCGACGAAGCGTTGGGTGAACCGGTGGTCCGGGTTGTCGGCGCGTTACGGGAACTCTCGCTGCGCAAATCGCCGTCCATCGCTGAAACCGTTGACTGGGCAAAGACTTTGGTTGCGCTCGGGACGCGGACGCTATCCAACAACGTCATCCGATCGACCCTCGGTGTGCTCTTGAAATACCAAGCGGACCATCGCATCGCGACCGAACGACTCCGGTTGTCGGATTCGCCGAACGACGAGGGTGCGGCGAAATGAGCACAGGACTGATCCTCTTGGAACATCGTGGTCGTGTCTCGGTCGGATTGGCCAGGGGGACCATCGTCGACGTGACGCCTGGGCGGGCAGCACCATGACCGCGCCGTCGCAGCAGGGACGTTCGCAGCAACCGCCCGAGGTGATGACCGACCGCCTCGTCGAGTTCGTGACCCTGCTCCGCGATCACGGCATCACCGCAGGCCCCAGCGAAACCATCGACGCCGCGAAAGCCATGCTCGCACTCGGGCTTTCCGATCGAAACCGTCTGCGCTCAGGCATGGCTGCGTGTCTCCTCCGCCGAAACGGCCAACGCGCCGTCTTCGACCAACTCTTCGACCTCTACTTCCTGACCACAGAGCAGCCGCAAGCCGCGTCCCCCGCAACCCCGGAATCCATTGAGTCGCTTCGTGATCGCCTGGTGGATGCCCTCTCCGCGGACGATCCCGGCGCCACCGCCGACCTCGCTCGCCAAGCCCTGACCGAACTCGGCGCGTACGGGGGAGCAGGCTCCGGCCAATCGACCACCCCCGTCACCACCGCCTCCGGCGCAGGCTGGTCCTCCTACCTGACTCTGAAAACCCTTCGCCCAGAAGACCTCATCGACCTCATCGACGCAGGCATGGGTAGGACTGACCAACTCGACTCCACGGTCAACACCATCGAAGCCAACCGCCGCCTCGCCGCCTTCCGCACCGCCCTGCAATCCGAAGCCCGCCTCCGCTCCGCCCAACTCCGCGGCACCGAATACATCGCCCGCCGAGGCGTCCAATCCAGCACCGACCAGGTCGACTTCCTGGGCGCCCGCGAGCAAGACCTAGCCGAAATGCGCCGCCTAGTACACCCTTTGGCCCGCAAACTAGCCACCCGCCTAGCCGCCCGCCGCCGCAAATCCGTCCGCGGCCACATCGACATGCGCCGCACCCTCCGCCGCTCCATGGCCACCGGCGGCGTCCCCATCGACCCCGTCCTCCGCTCCCGCAAACACGGCCGACCCGACCTGGTCGTCCTAGCCGACCTCTCCGGCTCGGTAGCAGGCTTCGCCGAATTCACCCTCCAACTGATCCAAGCCCTCCAAGACCAATTCACCAAGGTCCGCAGCTTCGGCTTCGTCGACACCTGCGACGAAATCACCGACTACTTCACCCGTGGTGAACCCCCAGCCCCCGGCACCGCCGCCCGAATAGTCCGCGACACCAACGTAGCCCGCTACGGCAGCTCCAACTACGGCGAATCCCTCCAGGGTTTCACCGACAGCTACCTGGACGCCATCGGGCCCCGCACCTCGTTGTTGATCCTCGGCGACGCCCGCACCAACCGCACCGACCCCAACCTCGCTGCCTTGCAGTCGATGTGCGACCGCGCCAAACACGCCTACTGGCTCAACCCGGAGCCCGCCACCTCCTGGTCCACCGGCGACTCCGCCGCCACCGTGTACGCCGACCACATCACCATGCACGAATGCCGCAACGTCAAACAGTTGACTGAAGTAATCTCCCGCCTCCTCCCCGCCTGATGCTGGCTGATCCAGTGAGTGCTCTCTGAAATCCGCTTGAAATCGCTGGTCCAAGCGAACTTGCCGATAGTTTCTTCGTCGGGGTCAAACTGTGATGATTGACAGCCGAGCATGTAGCTACAACAATCAATTTGGTAGCGCGATGCTTCGCTTCCGCTGGGAGAAAGAGGGAGCGAGGCTGAATTGTCCTTGTGGTAGGGAGTTCGTCTATGGCTCGCATTCTCAAGCTGAAGCCGAGTACGCAGGAGATCAAGGCGCATCTACCTGAGAAAGGCGTTGAGTGTGAGTACAAACTGATAGATGATTACGGCGGTCCGCTTCTGCACTTGTCGACCTTCGGTTCAAGGGATCGGGAGTCCCATCGCAAGAGTAGCCAATCGATGCAGATCGACAAGGAAATAGCCGTTGATCTCATTCGTATCCTGAGTACCGCATTCGGTAATTCTGTTGTCCGTGACGTCGATGTCGAGGAAGACCGGCTCGTTGCCGCGTATCGTCGAGATCCGCAGCTGTTCCGAACGCTCATCACCAACGACGAAGCCGCGCGCGATGTCGTGGCCATGGCCCATCGCAGGGGGCAGGTCGAGAAGTTTCGCCAATTGTTGACCGACCAGGACTACTTCGAAGCGGAGGCGTCCAAGCGTCCGAACCATGCAGGCGAAGAATGGGTTTGGCAGCACTTCTTCGAGGACAACCCCTGGATTTTCGGCGTTTCGCTTGCGGGGCAGCTGCTGACCTCGTGGAGCGACGAGAAGCTCGAGCAGGTGGTTGCAGGTGCGTCGATTTCTGGCGTTGGTAAGCGAACCGATGCCTTGCTTCGCACGTCTGGTCGTATCAGGTCATTGGTCTTCGCGGAATTCAAGACGCATAAAAAGGACCTGCTGGGGACTGAATATCGGTCAGGCTGCTGGTCTCCTTCCCCGGAGCTATCCGGGGGTGTTGCGCAGGTTCAGGGCACCGTGCATCGGGCGGTGATCGGAATTGGGGAAAGACTGCAGGATCAAGCGAGCGATGGCAGTGACGTTCCGGACGAGTTCACGTACCTCCTTCGCCCTCGTTCGTACCTGATCATCGGGAACCTCGACAGCCTCCTCGGTGCGGGCGGAGGCCATCATCGGGACAAGATTCGCTCTTTCGAGCTGTTTCGTCGCCAACTCGTCGAGCCCGAGATACTAACCTTCGACGAGCTTCTTGATCGCGCTGAGTGGTTGGTGACGTCAGTCGATGCGGCGAGTGAGTCGACGACGGTGTGGGACAGTCGAGCGGACTGATGTCGCCGCGTGCACGGTCTGGATCTGTCCGACTGTGGCGCTACTCTGATGACCGTGGTGGCAGATCCAGATTGGACTCGGGATGAGCTGATCCTCGCCTGTGACCTGATGGTGGATGGCGGATGGCGGCAGGTCCGGGAGACAGATGATCGGGCTGTCGAACTGTCGGCGCTGCTGAACAGTCTGCCGATTCATCCGCCAGAGTTGCGTTCTCCGAAGTTTCGAAGCGTCGGCAGTGTCTCTCGCAAGACCGCCGACATCGCCACAGCTCATCCTGACTACCAAGGGGGAAAGACCCGCGGGTCGAGGCTGGATCGTGCAGTCCTGGACGACTTTCTGACGTCACTGACCGAGATGCGGATGGCGGCGCAGGCCATTCGGACAGGTGCGGCGGCGCATGAGTTCGACGCGTCTCCCAGCGAGAATGTTGCCGTTGACATCGCCTTCCCCGAGGGCGTGGAGTTCCGGGAGGGTCGGTTGCTGGCGACGCGGTACTTCCGTCGTGAGCGAGATCGCCGCCTGCGGTCGAGAAAGATTGCCAAGTTCCTCGAGACCGCAGATCGTGTGCGATGTGAGGTATGTGGGTTCGACTTCGAAGCTTCGTACGGCGAGCATGGTGCCGGGTACATCGAATGCCACCATGTTGTACCACTGCATGTTTCGGGTGAGACCAAGACGACGTTGTCGGATCTGATCCTGTTGTGTTCCAACTGCCACAGGATGATTCACTATCGGCCGCAGTGGTTGCATCCCGACGAACTGCGGGTGCTGCTGAACGGAAGTCTCGAAGCGCCCTGAGCGGTAAAGCCGCTCCGCACCTCCAGAGTGCCTACCGGAGGGTGGTGCTCGGAGTGCGTTGAAGGCCGCGGATGGCGAGCGGCCTTCAACTCCGGATGATCAGCGGCGGACTTCGGCTATCTGGACCGGCCGGCGTTCGGCGCGGGAGAGTTCGCAGGCTTCGGCTACGTAGAAGGCTTCGAGGGCATCGGTTGGGCTGCAGGGATTTTCGAGGGTGCCCGTCACGACAGAGACAAAGGCGACTAGTTCTTCGGTGTAGGCGTTGCGGAAGCGGTCCATGAAGCCGGGGTAGGCGGGGTAGGGGGAGGCGGGGTAGTCGGGTTCGACGGAGGTGAGGGGGGAGTGGTCGTCGAGCCCGACGATGGCGTTGGCTTTGGAGCCGAGGGCTTCGAGGCGGACGTCGTATCCCGCACCGTTGTAGCGGGTCAAAGAGACGGTGGCGAGGGTGTTGTCGTCCAGGCGGAGCGATACTGCGGCGGTGTCGACGTCGCCGGCGTCGACGAAGAACTGTTCTCCACGGTTCGCGCCGGTCGCGTAGACCTCGACCACCTCGCGCCCGGTGACCCAGCGGATGATGTCGAAATCGTGCACCCCGCAGTCGCGGAAGATACCGCCGGAGCGAGGGATGTACTCGGCGGGCGGGGGAGCCGGGTCGAGGGTGGTCGCCCGGAGCGTGTGCAGCCAACCGAGCGAGCCGGACGCGACGGCAGCACGGGCAGCGCGGTAGCCCGCGTCGAAGCGACGTTGGAAGCCGATTTGTACTGGTACCGAAGAGGACTGGATGTGGTTGAGGACGGCGAGCGTGCCGTCGATATCGGCAGCCACCGGCTTCTCACAGAAGACGGGCAGGCCGGCGTCGACCGCCCGGACGATCAGTTCGGGATGCGAGTCGGTGGCGGTGGTGACGATGACGCCGTCGAGGTCCGCGGCGAACAGCGCATCGAGGTCGGGTGCGAATTCGACACCGAGTTTGGTTGCGGTGGTGCGGGCGCGATCGGCGTCGGCGTCGGCGACGATGACGTTGGCGACGTTGGGGAGGTTTTTGAGGGTTTCGGCATGGGCGGTGCCGATGCGGCCGGTGCCTGCCAGGCCCAGGGTGACGGCTTTGTGGGATGTCATCGGGTCTCCTCCTGGTGAAAAAGCTACTTGTGGTGGGGATTTCACGCGTGCGCGGTCAGTTGCGCGGGGCGCCGGTCGTCGCGCGGACGACGAGGGAAGGTTCGAGGCGGCGCCGGATGGGGTCGGTGCGGTCTTCGCGGAGGCGTTCGACCAGTGCGTCGATGGCCAAGCGGCCCATCTGGATTCGGGGCTGGTCGATGGTGGTGAGGGAGACATGGCGTAGGGCGGCCAGTGAGGTGTTGTCGTAGCCGACTATCGAAACGTCTTCCGGTACGCGCAGACCCGCTTCTTCCAGTGCGGACATGGCGCCGACGGCGTTGAAGTCGTTGCCGCATACCAGGGCGGTGGGGAAGTTGTCGCGGGTGAAGAGGTTGAGGAGCTTCTGCACCGCGGCCATGCCTGCGGAGTCGGTGTGCTCGCTCGGGATGATCATGGGCTCCAACGAGTGTCGCTCCATGGCGGCCCGGTAGCCCTTGCGGCGGGGTGCGGAGGTGAAGGCGGCGCCGCCGTCGAGGTGCACGATGCGCCGGTGGCCGAGGGACACCAGGTGGTCGACGGCCAGGCCTGCGCCGACTTCGCCGTCGTCGTTGACGGTGTCGACCTCGGCGATCGTGGACGACCGGGAGACCAGCACGACCGGAGCCTGTTGTGCCGCATCGCGAATCGCGGCGGCGGGCAGGATCGGGGAGAGCAGGATGACGCCGCCGGGGCGGAACGACAGCAGGCTTTCCAAGGCGGTGCGTTCACGGGCGGCGCTGCGGCGGCCGGTGTTGAGGATGAGTTCGAGGCCGGATTCCTGTGCGGCCGTGTCCATTCCCTCGACGACGTCGGCGAAGAAGGCGTTGCGCAGGTCGGAGACCATGACACCGACGATGTTGGAGGTTCGGCTGGCCAGCGAGCGCGCCATGATGTCCGGCTGGTAGCCCAGGTCTTTGGCGGCTTCGAGCACGGCGCGGCGGCGATGGTCGCTCACCTTGGGTGAGTTGCGCATGACGAGGGAGACGAGGGCGCGGGAGACGCCTGCGCGTTCGGCGACGTCTTCCATGGTCGGTCGCGCCATGTCGCCTCCGTTCCGCGTTTGTTGATCCGTGCCGTGTCGGACGTTACAAGGTTGGCGCGCGCTAATCAATAGAGCGCTCTAATCAGACATTGTCCCGATGGGAGTTTCCGAAGTTTTGCCTGGAAAACGGCATATTACCTGGTAGTAGCCATATCTCCAGCAAAGGACAACCTCTTGACACACTATGACCCACGTTACATAGTTGGAGCGCTCCAATCGCTTGGAGCGCTCCAACTCGACATCGAAGGTCGGAGAAGTCCCGATGACCGAACCGCTCTACCCGCTCCGCATCGCGGCCGCACCAATCTCCTGGGGAGTCTGCGAAGTTCCCGGCTGGGGTCACGTACTCGACGCACACACCGTGCTGTCGGAGATGGCCGCGCTCGGCCTCTCCGCGACCGAGCTCGGACCGCCCGGCTATCTGCCGCGCGATCCGGACGAGTTGCGCGCGCTGTTGGGGACATTCGGGATCAGCTCGGTGGGCGGCTTCCTGGCGATGGTGCTGCATGCCGAGCCGGAAGCCGCGCTGGCCGAAGCGAAAGCGGCCGCCGCGCTGTACGCCGCGACCGGCGGCGATGTGCTGGTGCTTGCGGCCGCCACCGGACTTGCCGGATATGACGCGCGCCCACCACTCAGTGACACCGAGTGGCGCACCCTGATCGACACCGCGGCCGCGATCCGCGATATCGCCGAGGCGTACGGCTTGCGCACGGTGCTGCACCCGCATGTCGGCACGCAGGTGGAGAGCGAGGCGGAAGTCGAACGCTTCCTTGCCGATTCGGATCTCGACCTCTGCTTGGACACCGGACACCTGCTGATCGGCGGCACCGACCCGGTGCGGCTGGCCGAGCGACACTCCACCCGGATCGGGCACGTCCATCTCAAGGACGTGCGCAGCGCGCTCGCCGACGAAGTACGCGGCGGCACGCTGGAATACAGCGAGGCGGTGCGCCGCGGGCTGTATGTGCCGCTCGGCGAGGGTGATGTGGACATCGCCGCGCTGGTTCGGTGTATGAACGCCGCAGGCTACCGCGGATGGTATGTGATGGAGCAGGACACCGCACTGCAGCCAACCGACTCGGCAGAGTTGCCGAGTCGCAATACCGAACGCAGCCTGCGTCACCTGGCGGGTCTCGCACCGGCCGCCGCACGAAACTAGTTGGGAAGTGATGACAACGATGTCTCTTCGACCTCAACGCGGGACACGGTGGCGTCGGCTGCTGCCGTGGCTCGCCGTTGCCGCCGTCCTCGCCGCGTGTAGCGGGCCGGGAGCGGACGCGCCCGCACCGACGGAATCCCCGGTTGCCGCAGGCAAATTGAGCTCAGTCGCGGTCGTGACGCACGGCAGCCCTGGCGACGCCTTCTGGAACGTGGTCAAGAACGGCGCCGAGGCGGCGGGCAAGGACCTCGGCGTCCGGGTCGAGTACAACTCGTCCGGCGATCCCGGCCAGCAGGCGAAGCTGATCGACAACGCGGTGGCGCAGGGCGTCGACGGGCTTGTCGTCTCGATGGCCAACCCGGACGCGCTGCGGGTGTCGATCGAAAAGGCGATCAGGGCGGGCATTCCGGTGGTGACCATCAACTCCGGCGAGGACGAGAGCGTCAAGCTGCACGCCGTCGGCCACGTGGGACAGAGCGAGGGACTCGCCGGTCAGGCCGCGGGCAAGCGGCTCGCCGAGGCGAAGAAGACCAAGATGCTCTGCGTCATCCACGAAGCCGGCAACATCGGCGCCAACCAGCGCTGCGAAGGCGCGAGTAAGGCTTTCGGCAACGCGACCACGCTGCAGGTGGACATCAACAACCCGACCGACGCCCAGTCCAGGATCAAGGGCGCCTTGGAAGCCGACCGTTCCATCGACGCGGTGCTCACCCTCAACTCACAGGTCGCGGCGCGAGCCGTGGACGCCGTGCAGGAATCCCGTTCCGCCGCAACGGTCGCGACCTTCGACCTCAATACGGATGTCGTCGACGCCATCCGCGCGGGCAAGCTGCTGTTCGCGGTCGACCAGCAGCAGTACCAGCAGGGCTATCTGCCGGTGGTGCTGTTGCAGGCCTATCGGACGAACCTGAACACCGTCGGTGGTGGCATGCCGGTGCAGACAGGTCCGGCCTTCGTCGACAAGAGCACCGTCGATGCCGTCGCCGCGCTCGTCGCGCAGGGCACGCGCTGAGGTCAGGAGTGGATGAAATGACTGTTACCACAAAGACATCCGAGGCCACGCCGGCCGCGCAGCCGGAAGGGCCGACGCTGTGGCAGCGCATGGTCGTCCGGCCGGAGATCGGTGCCGCGCTCGGCGCGCTGCTCGTGTTCGTGTTCTTCTCGATCATCACCGACCGCTTCCTGAGCCCGCTCGGCGTCGCGACGTGGCTGGACGATTCGTCCACGCTCGGCATCATGGCGGTCGCGGTGGCACTGCTGATGATCGGCGGTGAATTCGATCTGTCGGCCGGCGTGATGACCGCGTCGACCGCGCTGGTCACCGCGCTGCTCGCGGTGCACGCGGGCTGGAACGTCTGGTTCGCGCTGCTGGCCTCGCTGGTGCTCGCGCTGGCGGTCGGCGCGTTCAACGGGTGGCTCGTGATGCGCACGGGCTTGCCGAGTTTCATCGTCACGCTCGGCACTTTTCTTGCGCTGCAAGGCCTGAACCTCGGCGTCACCCGCCTGGTCACCGGAACCGTTCAGGTGTCGGGCATTCGGAGCGCGGACGGCTACAACTCGGCAGGCTGGGTGTTCGCCTCGACGTTGAACATCGGTGACGCCCGGATCCAGGCTTCGGTCATCTGGTGGATCGTGTTGACGATCATCGCGGCGATCGTGCTGGTGCGCACCAGGTTCGGCAACTGGATCTTCGCGGTGGGCGGCGCGCTGCCGAACGCGCGTGCCGTCGGCGTGCCAGCGGACCGGACGAAGATCGTGCTCTTCATGACCACGGCCTTCGCCGGTTGGGTCGTCGGCTCCTGCGGCATCCTCCGGTTCACCAGCGTGCAGGCGAATCAGGGTGTCGGACTGGAGCTGCACTACATCATCGCCGCCGTCGTCGGTGGCTGCCTGCTGACCGGCGGCTTCGGGTCGGCGATCGGCGCGGCGATCGGTGCGCTGATCTTCGGCATGGCACGGCAGGGCATCGTGTTCGCGCGCTGGGACAGCGACTGGTTCATGCTGTTCCTCGGCGTGCTGCTGCTCGCTGCGGTGCTGGTCAACAACAGATTCCAGAAGCGAGCCGAAAGGGTACGCCGATGAGTACAGCGTCGCAGAGCGATTCGACGAGTGGCGGCCAGGCGGGTGGACCAACTCCACTCATCGAGGCCATCGGCGTCGGCAAGAGCTACGGCGGAGTCATTGCGCTGCAAGACGTGTCGACCGTGGTCAACGCCGGCCAGGTCACCTGCATCCTCGGCGACAACGGCGCGGGCAAGTCGACCCTCATCAAGATCTTGGCGGGCGTGCACCAGCACGACCGCGGTGACCTGAAGATCGATGGCCAGTCGGTCCGATTGTCCTCGCCGCGTGCGGCTTTGGACCACGGCATCGCGACGGTCTATCAAGACCTGGCGGTGGTGCCGCTGATGAGTGTCTGGCGCAACTTCGTGCTCGGCTCGGAGCCGACGGTCGGCTTCGGACCGCTGCGCCTGCTCGACCGCACCAAGGGCCGCGAGATCGCCCGACAAGGGTTGGTGGACATGGGCATCGAGCTCCGCGACATGGAGCAGCCGGTCGGCACGCTGTCCGGCGGCCAGCGCCAGTGCGTCGCCATCGCGCGTGCGGTGCACTACGGCGCCAAGGTGCTGATCTTGGACGAGCCGACCGCCGCACTCGGCGTGAAGCAGGCCGGGGTGGTGCTGAAATATGTGGTGCAGGCGCGTGATCGCGGCCTCGGGGTCATCCTGATCACCCACAACCCACACCACGCCTTCCCGGTCGGTGACCGTTTCCTGTTGCTCAAGCGCGGCACGATGCTCGGTTCGTATGAGAAGTCGGAGATCGACCTGCCGGAGCTCACCAGGCAGATGGCGGGCGGCGCCGAGCTCGACGCGTTGCAGCATGAGCTACAGCGGGTGGTGTCGTGATCGGCTCCCGCGCAAGAACTCTCCGACGATCAAGCCCGTGGAAGCGACGAGAGGCGTTGCGATGACCGACGTGGAAGCGCTGACGATCGGCCGGGTCGGTGTTGATCTGTACCCGCAGCAGAGCGGCGTCGGGCTTGCCGAGGTTCAGTCGTTCGCGAAATCCCTCGGCGGCACCGCAACCAATGTCGCGGTGGCGGCGGCCCGGCTCGGCCGCCGCAGCGCGGTGCTGACCAAGGTCGGGCCGGACGGCTTCGGCGACTACGTGCGAACAGCGTTGGCGGACTTCGGTGTCGACGCGCAGTTCGTGACCACTGCGCCGGATCTGCTGACGCCGGTGGTCTTCTGTGAGCTGAACCCACCCGCCGATCCGCCACTGCTGTTCTACCGGGCGCCGATCGCACCCGACCTCACCCTCACCGAGGACGAGGTCCCGTGGGATCTGGTGGATGCGGTTCCGCTGCTGTGGGTTACGGGCACGGGGGTGAGCGCCGAGCCGGGCCGCGCCACCCAGCGAACCATCCTCGAACGCCGGGCCAGGCGCGGACACACCGTGCTCGATCTCGACTACCGGCCGATGTTCTGGCCGGATGTCGAGACCGCCCGCGCCGAGATCGGCTGGATGGTCGATCACGTCAACGTCGTCGTCGGCAACCGCACCGAGGTCCAAGTAGCCGTCGGCACCGCCGATCCCGACGCGGCCGCCGATCGGCTGCTGGCGCGCGGTGTGCGCCTCGCGGTGATCAAGCGCGGCGCCGAGGGTGTCCTCGTCGCCACCGAATACGAACGCTGGACGGTCCCGCCGTGCCGAGTCGACGTGGTCTGCGGGCTCGGCGCCGGTGACGGTTTCGGCGGCGCACTGATCCACGGCCTGCTGTCGGACTGGGAGCCGCATCGCATCGCCACTTACGCCAATGCCGCAGGCGCGCTGGTGGCGTCCCGGCTGGCCTGTGCAGACGCGATGCCGACGGATGCCGAGATCGAGGAATTGCTGTGTCGCTGAAGCGAAGAGCGAACGCGAAACTGGAGGAGCTGGTGCAGGTGGAGGAGCTGGTGCAATGGGAGGAGCTGGTGCAATGGGAGGCACAGCGGTGTATTTGACCGACGAACGCTGGCGTGAACTGCTACGTGTCCGCGCGACGGACCCTGCGGCGGTCGAGCGGGCATACGCGAAACGCGTGCGCCGCCCGAACCTGTTGGCGGACAAGGAGACCCTGTTCCTGGTCGCCGCGGACCACCCGGCCCGCGGCGCCCTCGGCGTCGGCTCCGACCTGACCGCGATGGCGGACCGTCGCACCCTGCTGGAGCGGCTGCTGATCGCGCTGGCCCACCCGGACGTGGACGGCGTACTCGGCTCACCCGACGTGGTCGAGGAACTGCTGCTGCTGGACGCGCTGGACGACAAGGTCGTCATCGGCTCGATGAACCGCGGCGGCCTGGCAGGCGCCGAATGGGAGATCGACGACCGCTTCACCGGCTACGACGCGGACTCGCTCGCCCGCTTCCGCCTGGACGGCGGCAAAATGCTGCTGCGCCTGGTCGATTCCGACGCAGGCACGGTCCCGACCCTGCAGGCCTGCGCGCAAGCGGTCTCCGAACTCGCGGCGAACGGCTTGATGGCGATGGTCGAGCCGTTGCCGTATCACCGCGACGAATCCGGCACCTTGGTCATGAGCAAGGATGCGCCGTCGCTGTCACGCGCCATCACGGTGGCGTCCGGCCTGGGTGTCACCTCTGCCTACACGTGGCTGAAAATCCCAGCCCCACAAGATGTTTCCGTCCTCGACGCGACGACCCTGCCGGTCGTGGTGCTCGGCGGTGCCCCCTCTGGCGACCCGACAGCCGACCTTGCGTTCTGGGACGGCGCCCTCGGCCACGAGGTGGTTCGCGGTTTGGTCGTCGGCCGCACCCTGCTCTATCCGCCGGACGGCGACGTCGCCGCCGCAGTGGATGCTGCGGCCACAATGCTGAGCGAGGCTCGATGAGCTGCCACGCGCCGGCCCAGGACGGGGCCCGATGAAACTGCACCGACCACACGGAACCCTTAGCGAGCACGACGATCCGATTCGGCTCACCCCGGAGGACGCGGGCTGGACCTACACCGGCCTGCGGGTACTGACCCTGCGGGCCGGAACAACCCGGACCATCCACACCGGCGAGTTCGAAGCCTTCGTCCTGCCCCTCGCCGGCGCATGCACGGTCCGCGTGGACGGCATGACCTTCGAATTGTCCGGCCGGGACTCGGTATTCACCCGCGTCACCGACTTCGCCTACGTCCCCCGCGACGCCGAGGTCGAGCTCACTGCGACCGGTGACCTGGAACTCGCACTCCCCATGGCCCGCTGCACGAACCGCCTCGCGCCCAAATACGGCCCCGCCGACCAGGTTCCGGTCGACACCCGAGGTGCGGGCCGAGCCACCCGCCAGGTCACCAACTTCGGCGTCCCCGGTGTCTGGGACCACGCCGACAAACTCAATGCCTGCGAGCTGATCACCCCGGACGGCAACTGGTCGTCCTACCCGCCGCACAAGCACGACACGGCGAGCGACTGCGAGGTCGTCAACGAGGAGATCTACTACTTCCGTATCGCGGGCCGCGACGGAATCACCCCGTCCCGCGAGGGTTTCGGCATGCACCGGACCTACACCGCCGACGGCGCGCTCGACGAGAACGTCGCGGTGCGCGACGGCGACGTCTTCCTGGTCCCGCAGGGCTATCACGGGCCGTGCATCGCCGCGCCGGGCTATCCGATGTACTACCTGAACGTGCTGGCGGGCCCCGCGCCGGAGCGCTCGATGGCCTTCTGCGACGACCCGGCGCACAGCTGGGTGCGCGGCAGCTGGGACGACGAAACTCCCGATCCGCGTTGCCCGGTCACCAATCACGAAGGACGGATCGGATGAAACTCACCGCGGCGCAGGCGCTGGTGGCTTGGCTGATCGCCCAGCGCTCGGAGACCATCGACGGCCGCGAAGTGCCGTTGTTCCCTGCTGTTTTCGGCATCTTCGGGCATGGCAACGTGCTCGGTCTCGGCACCGCCCTGCAGGAGCGGCGCGACGAGATCCCGGTCTGGCGTGGGCATACCGAGCAGGGCATGGCCTTGGCCGCCGTCGGGTACGCGAAGGCGACTCATCGACGACAGGTCGGCGTCGCCACCTCCTCGATCGGCCCCGGCGCGCTGAACATGGTGACCGCCGCCGGCGTCGCACACGCGAATCGCCTTCCGCTGCTGCTGCTTCCGGGTGACACCTTCACCACCCGCGCCCCCGATCCGGTGCTCCAGCAGGTGGAGCATTTCGGTGACGCGACCGCGACAGTCAACGACGCCTTCCGCGCGGTGAGCCGCTACTTCGACCGAATCACCCGGCCAGAACAGCTGATTTCCACACTCCCGCAAGCAGTTCGAGTGCTCACCGATCCGGCCGAGGCGGGCCCGGTGACCCTCGCCCTGCCGCAGGACGTGCAGGCCGAGACCTACGATTTCCCGGACGCGCTGTTCGAACCGGTAGTCCACCGCGTCCTGCGCCCCAGGCCGGACAAACGTTCACTCGAAGACGCCGCCGCGGCACTACGCACCTCCACCAGGCCGCTGCTGGTGCTCGGCGGCGGCGTCCGCTACTCCGGCGCGGGCCGGACGGCTTTGGAATTCGCGGAACGCCACGGCATTCCGGTTGTCGAGACCACCGCGGGCCGCACCTTGGTTCCGCACGAACACCCGCTCAACGCGGGCCCGCTCGGCGTCACGGGCTCGACGTCGGCGAACGTGATGGCCGCCGAAGCCGACCTGGTGCTCGCGGTCGGCACCCGACTGCAAGACTTCACCACGGCCTCGTGGACCGTCTTTCCCGCCGACGTTCGCCTGATCACCGTCAACACCGCGCGATTCGACGCGGTCAAGCACGGCGCTCTTGCGATAGTCGGCGACGCGGACGCGACGATCCGCGACCTGACCGACCACCTCCCGCCGTGGCGCGCCGACGCCGAATGGACCGCCCGCGCCTCGGCCCAGCGCAGCACCTGGGACGCGCACATCGACAAACTGCGCGCCCACACCCCGGGCACTCCCACCTACGCCCAGGTCGTCGGCATCGTCAATGACCTCAGCGGGCCGAACGACTATGTGATGACCGCGTCGGGCGGCATGCCCGGCGAACTCGTCGGCGGCTGGCGCGCCACCGGTGGCACGCCGACCATGGACGTCGAATACGGATTCTCCTGCATGGGTTATGAACTCGCAGGCGCCTGGGGCGCGGCCATGGCCCATACCGACGGCCTGGTCACCACGATGCTCGGCGACGGCTCGTATCTGATGCTGAACTCCGAACTGTTCTCGGCCGCCTTCGCCGGTCACCCGTTTGTCGCGGTGGTCTGCGACAACGACGGCTACGCGGTGATCGCGCGCCTGCAAGAAGGCCAAGGCGGTGCGCCGTTCAACAACTTCTACGCCGACTGCCGCACCACCCACGCCGAGCCGCCGCGGGTGGACTTCGCCGCCAATGCCCGCGCACTGGGCTGCGCCGTCGTCACCGCCACCGACCTCGACGAGGTGCGCGAGGCCTACGCCCGCGCGCGGGACCTCGCGGTCCGCGAGTCCCGGCCTGCCGTGCTGGTGGTGCGCACCCAGCCGTCGTCCTGGACGGAGGCGGGCGCCTGGTGGGAGGTCGGCGTCCCCGCACACCTGTCCGGCCGCACCGGCTACGACGAGGCGAAGCCGCGACAGGTGCGCTACCTCGGGCGGGAACTTTGACAGAAAACCACTGCTGCGCGTCCCGCCGGAAAGTCGTAGGATGACTTAGTGCGCTGGTAGCGATGGCCATGCGGCACAAGCCAACTGGTAGCGGTCGAGCGACAGCGAGTGCTCGCCGAGAAGGAGAACGCCCGTGCGGACCGAGGCGATCAGAGCGGTCCGGTGACCACCGACCACGGCGATCACGCCGCGCTCGCGCTGTGGGCGGCCGCCTGCGCGGAGCACGTGCTTGCGCTGTTCGAACGCGACCGGCCCGACGACACACGACCGCGCACGGCGATCGAGGCTGTCCGGGCCTGGGCTCATGGCGCGCTGAGCGTGGGGGAAGCGCGGATGGCGGCCTTCGACGCACACGAGTCGGCTCGGTTGGGAAAGGACGCGAGCGCCTATGCCGCGCGCTCGGCCGGGCACGCGGCGGCCACCGCCCATCTTTGCGCGCACGCCGTGCATGCGGCGACCTATGCGGTGAAGGCGGCGCAGGCCTATTCGTCGGAGGGGGAGCGCGAGCGCGCTTGGCAAGAATCTCAGCTGTCTGAGCGTCTGTTTCGGGTGGTTTTCCCGGATCAGCGCCTGTCAGAGCATGGGAGGTGAGGTTCGAAGGCCCTGACAAGCGTTGGCTTGCTCACAGTTGGCGGGGCTTTTGGTGGCTGAATTCGTCGGATCATGGCATCGTTGATCTACGAGACCAGGGCATTCCATTTGCCAGAATCTGGCTCGTCTACAGAAGGTATGAAATGGCTCAGGGTGTAGTTAAGTGGTTCAACAGCGAGAAGGGCTTCGGCTTCATCGCGCAAGACGGCGGAGGCCCCGACGTCTTCGTGCACTACTCGGCCGTTAGCGGCTCGGGTTTCCGGTCCCTCGACGAGGGGCAGCGCGTGGAGTTCGAGATCGGCCAGGGTCAGAAGGGCCCGCAGGCGCAGGACGTCCGCGTCCTCTGATCTGATCGCTCCCAAGCTTTCTTGGAAAGCCCCACACCGGCATGGTGCGGGGCTTTTCCCGTTTTCGGGGACTATGCGGTGCGGGTGAAGCGCAGGTGGGTGACCGCGGGGGAGCGGACCACCGACGAGATCGTGTAGCCGGGCAGCGTGCCGAGGTCGTCGTAGAGGCGGGCGCCGCCGCCGAGCAGAAGTGGCACGACAGCCAGGTGCATCTCGTCCACCAATCCCGCACGCAGAAACTGCCGCACCGTGGCCGAGCCGCCGCCGAGCCGGACATCCTTGCCGTCTGCGGCCTTGAATGCCTGCTGCAGCACCGCCTCTGGAGTGTCGTTCACGAAATGAAACGTGGTGCCGCCCTGCATCGGCAGTGACGGCCGCTCGTGGTGGGTCAGCACGAACGTGTCGTGGTGGTACGGCGGGTTGTCGCCCCACCAGCCCTGCCATTCCTCGTCCTGCCACGGCCCACGGATCGGCCCGAACATGTTGCGGCCCATGATGGTTGCGCCGATCCCGACGTCACCCGCGGCCATGAAGTCGTCGTCTACGCCGGTGACACCGCCCTCGGTGCCCACGTATCCGTGCCAGGTCTTCGTCGCGAAACACCACTCGTGCAAGCTTTCACCGCCTTCGCCGAGCGGGTTGTCGGGACCTTGGTTCGGGCCTGCGATGTAGCCGTCCAGCGAGATCGACAGGTTTCGGACGATGAGCTTCGGCTTGATGGCGCCTTTCTCTCTACTGCTTGCATTTTGCAATCGCTTGCGCATCAGATTAGAGGCAACTGGTTGTATATTGCAAGCAGTAGGCGGAAGTTTCTCGCGACGAAGGAGCGGTGGATGCGCGACCATGGACGTTCGGGTTGCCCGATCAACGCGACGATCGAGGTGATCGGCGATCGGTGGACCCTGCTGGTGCTGCGTGACGTGATGTTCGGCAATCACCGCTACTTCCGTGAGCTGCTCGCCGGCTCGGAAGAGGGGATCGCCACGAACATCCTGTCCGACCGGCTCAAGCGGCTGGTCGCGGCCGGACTGCTGAGCAGGGAAGACACCAGGCCCGGCCAAAAGGCGGAGTACCGGCTGACCGAGCCTGCCATTCAGCTGGTGCCGATCATGGCGGCGCTCGGTTCGTGGGGGCTGCGGCATCGGCCGACCACCACCCGGCTGCGGGTGCGGGCAGAGTTGCTCGAGGCGGGCGGACCAGCATTGTGGGCGGAGTTCATGGACGAACTCCGCGAGTCCCACCTCGGCATCCCCCGCACCGACCCGGATCGGCCGACGGCCACTGAACAGTTGGCGCAGGCCTATGCGGCGGCCGTCGCCGAGTGACCAGGGCCTAGCCGGCCTCGTTACGGAAGAACTCCGCTGTCCGTGCCCTCGCGTAGGCCAGGTCTGGCTCGGCCGTCTTCGGGAAAGCGTCTGCGGCCATGGCGAATTCGGCCTTCAGGAACGTGACGATCGGGGCAGGTACTGTCCCGCTGCCCATTTCGCGGGTCCGCGACTTGAGCTCGGTCAACTCGGCAACGGCCGCAACGAGATCCGAGGGCAGCTCGCACTGGGCAAGCAGCGTCGGCAGGTGCATCGGGGCAACCGCAACACCGGGATGCTCCCGCAGCCAGCGCAAAGCCATCGCAGGACGCAGCGAATAGAACACCTTCTTCAGTGATCGGTTGCGGTCGAACAACTCCCACTGCTTCGCGCCGAGATGCAGGTAGTGCCGCGCCACCCGGTTGCGGTCGGCGACCTCATCGGCCAACGCGCGCAGGTCATCTCGGAACCGCGGGTCGCCGCGGTACACGATCGGCGACATCAGCCACTCGATGAGCACGGCGTTGCCGGCGACCAGCAGCCGCAACGCCTTGGCGAGGTCCCAGCCGTTGACGTCGAGCAGGCCGGTCAACGGCGTCTCGATCACGTCGCGGGTGCGCCAGGGCGACAGGTAGGTGTCCAGGCTCGCGACGTAGACGAACCGGCAGTCGTAGTCCGAGTCGGGTGACGGGAAACCCCAAGCCCGGCTGCCGCTTTCGATGGCGAGCCGCACCGAGACGCGCTCTTCTCGTTCGATCCGATCCAGCTCGTCGTCGATGGACCCGACCACGGTCGGGTCCATCGAGGCGGGGATGGCGCGCAGGGACATGACGGCGATGCTATGCGCCCGAAGTGCCTCGCCGCATCCCGTTTTCGGCCTATCCGCGCTGTTCAGGTGCGCGGCCGAAGGCGCCGACGGCCAGCGCGATCAGCACGAGCGCGCCGCCGAGCCACATCGCCGAGGTGACGCCGAACGCGTCCGCCGTGCGCCCACCGAACAACGCGCCCACCGCGATCGCGGCGTTGAAGACACCCGCATAGAGCGAGGACGCGCCCTCACGCGCATCGGGCGCGGCGACGAACACCCAATTCTGCGTGGTCACCGAGACGCCGCCGTAGGACAGGCCCCACACCACCATCAACGTCACCGCCAGCCAGAGGGAACCACCGAGCGCCGGAATCAGCAGCACGGCAACGGCCAACGGCGCGCTGATCGTCAACAGCGTCCGGCGCGGGTTACGCACTGCCAGCGAGCCCGCACCGAAATTGCCGAGGACACCGGCGATTCCGTACACCAGCAGCACGGTGCCGATGGTGCTCGCGCCGACGCCGGTCACCTTCTCCAGTAGCGGACGGATGTAGGTGTAGGCGGCGAAGTGCCCGGTCACCAGGAACGCGACCACTAGCAACGCGGTGCGGAACCGGGGTTCCCGCGTCAATCCGAGTACCGCGCGCAGCGGTGCGGCCCGCGTGGCGCTCAGTGTCGGCAGCAACGCCGCGAGTGCGATCAGCACCACCAGCGCGAGGCCGGCCGCGATGAGAAATGCGGCACGCCACCCGACGAGCGCGCCGATGTATGTCCCCGCGGGAATGCCGATCACCGAGGCCACCGCGACGCCGCTGAACACCAGTGCGGTGGCGGCGCCGACCGACTTCGCAGGCACCAGCCGCGCCGCCAGGCTCGGCGCGATCGCCCACACCCCGCCGATCCCGACGCCGACCAGCACCCTGGCCCCCATCATCACGGCGAAGTTCGGCGCCCACGCCGCGCCGAGATTGCCGAGGATCAACACCGCGAGCAGCCCGCACAACACGATCCTGCGGTCGGTGCGCCCCAGCGCGGCAGTGAGCAGCGGCGCGGAGAGCGCCGCGACCAGCCCGGCGACCGTCATGGACAGCCCTGCGGCGCCCTCGGTGACCCGCAACGCGTCGCTGATCGGCGTGAGCAACCCGACCGGCAGCATCTCCGAGGTGACGACCGTGAATGTTGCCCCCGTCACAGCACCGACGCCCAGCCATCCGCGCAGCGCCGAACCCTGTTCTGCCGGTGGAGTATCCGTGATTGCGCGCACCTGAGTCATGACTCCAGCCAAGTGATCGACGAGCCCGGAAACAACGGCGAAGCTCTCATCGTTCTATGAGCTGGACTCATCGACGGTGGAGGAAGCAATGGGCAGCCTTGAGGTGCGTGAGCTGGAGGCATTCCTCGTGCTGGCGGAGGAGCTGCACTTCGGGCGCGCCGGCGAACGGCTGTTCGTGTCGCAGAGCCGGGTGAGCCAATTGCTGAGTGCGTTGGAGCGGCGGGTCGGTGGTCGGCTCGTCGAACGGTCCAGTCGCAAGGTCGCGCTCACGCCGCTCGGCCAGGACTTCGTGGCGAAGTTGGAACCGGCGTATGCGGCGCTGCGCGCAACGGTGGACGGCGTGCGGGCCGCCGCGCGCGGGATGGACGGTGCGCTGCGCGTCGGTGTGCAGGGTGCGCCGAGCCGGTTGCTGACCGACGCCTGTCTGCAGTTCGATCGCCGATTCCCCTACAGCACTGCGGAATTGGTCGAGATTCCGCTGTCCGATCCGTTCGGTCCCGTGCATCGCGGCGAGGTCGACATCGTGGTCGTGCTGCTGCCGATGGGGGAGAGCGATCTCGTACTGGGACAGGTCTTTTCGGAGCAGCCACAGCTGCTCGCGGTGCACAGCTCGCATCCGCTGGCGCGGCGGGCCAGCGTGTCGCCGGAGGACCTCGCCGAGGTCTCGTTGATCGGCGTGCGCGGGCCTGCACCCGAGTACTGGCGGCGGGCACAGGCACTCGACGTGACCCCCGGCGGCCTGCCGATCTCGGCGGGGCCTGGCATCGGCACGCTGGAGGAAGGGATCGGGTTGGTCGCGGCCGATCGGGGCGCGATGCTGCTGTGCCATCCGACCGCCCACTTCCATGAGCGGCCCGAGGTCACCTTCGTCCCGGTGACCGGGCTTGCGCACTCGCGGCTCGGCTTGGTGTGGCATCGCAACCGGGAGACCGCACAGGTGCGTGCGTTCTCGCAGGCGGTCGCCGCGGTCGCTTGACCGCTCATGCTTGGAATGGTGGGCGCTATTGTCCGCCAGCTTTCTCGCCGCCTGAACTACTGGTTATTCGGCGATTGACCGGGGTATTCATGTATCTCACCGGTGGTTTCTTCCTGGCGATGTTATGAGGAATTCGAGCGCTCTCGGCCGCGTTATCGAGTCCTGTCCCATACGTCTCATATGCCCGGATCTGAGCAGTGTCGGAACATTCTCTCAACGTGCCCTCAAGCATTTCTTAGGCGATCTTTATGTTTGCCGAGTGGACACCTTGCGCACGTGGCCTGTGAGTGCGAACGCGATGGTCAAGACCTCGACTCTCAGGGCTTATGCACCAAATGGTCATCTGACCAGGTGTTCTTCGTGATGTGACTGTAACCTGCGTCACTAAATGGCGGAATTTCGTAACCGCTTTTGTTCGACCGCCGATGTGCCTTGTGTCAGCCAGTACGACTGGATTGTCTTTCAACGAAGAGGTATTTCAATGATCCCCGTTATCATCGACACCGGCAGCGCTGCCTTCAACGGCTTCCTGGACACCTTCGGTGCCGCTCTCCACGGAATCGTCAACACCCTGTGGACGGGATCCTTCGGCGGCCGCTGAATTAACGTGATGGTCGATTGATCGACCGGGATTCGCGCCGACCGCGCGCGATCCGGAGAGGGCCCCGCACCCGAGTGGTGTGGGGCCCTCCGCGTCGGCGGGGGTCGCGCTCGGCACGCCGGACGCGCCCGATCCGACGCGACTGACGACGCCCGCCTACCGGGTGGTAGGTAGCGCCGAAATCGCGCCCACTAAGCTGATCGGCGGTAATTACCGACCCCTTTCCCCAGGAGTACTCCACAGTGAGCCAAGGCCGTCCTGTTGTCCTGATCGCCGACAAGCTTGCCCAGTCGACCGTCGACGCGCTCGGTGACGGAGTCGAGGTTCGGTGGGTCGACGGTCCCGACCGTCCGGCTCTGCTCGCCGCCGTGCCCGACGCCGACGCACTACTCGTGCGCTCCGCGACAACGGTGGATGCCGAGGTCCTGGAAGCAGGCAAGAACCTGAAGATCGTTGCGAGGGCAGGCGTCGGCCTCGACAACGTCGATGTGCCCGCGGCCACCGAGCGCGGCGTCATGGTCGTCAACGCGCCGACCTCCAACATCCACACCGCCGCCGAGCACGCCGTCACGCTGCTGCTCGCCGCCGCGCGCCAGATCCCGGCCGCCGACGCCACCCTGCGTGAACACACCTGGCAGCGCAGCAAGTTCAACGGTGTCGAGATCTTCGGCAAGACCGTCGGCGTCGTCGGCCTCGGCCGCATCGGCCAGCTGTTCGCCGCGCGCCTCGCCGCCTTCGAAACCAAGATCGTCGCGTACGACCCCTACGTGTCGCCCGCCCGCGCCGCACAGCTCGGCATCGAGCTGCTCTCCCTCGACGAACTGCTCGAGCGCGCCGACCTGATCTCGGTGCACCTGCCGAAAACGCCGGAGACCAAGGGCATCATCGGCAAAGAAGCCATCGCCAAGACCAAGCCCGGCGTCATCATCGTCAACGCCGCGCGCGGCGGACTCGTCGACGAGCAGGCGCTGGCCGACGCCATCACCTCCGGCCACGTGCGCGCCGCAGGCCTCGACGTGTTCGAGACCGAACCGTGCACCGACAGCCCGCTTTTCGAGCTGCCGCAGGTCGTGGTGACCCCGCACCTCGGCGCGTCCACCGCCGAGGCGCAGGACCGGGCGGGCACCGACGTCGCCAAGTCCGTATTGCTCGCGCTCGCCGGTGAATTCGTGCCGGGCGCGGTGAACGTCACCGGCGGCAGCGTCGACGACGACGTCGCCCCGTGGTTGGACATCGTGCGCAAGCAGGGTGCGCTGCTCGGTGCGCTGTCCAACGAGCTGCCGGTCAGCGTCGAGGTGCTGGTGCGCGGCGAGCTGGCCGCGCACGACGTTGCGGTGCTGGAACTTTCGGCGCTGCGCGGCGTGTTCTCCGCGCTGGTCGAGGACCAGGTCACCTTCGTGAACGCCCCCGCGCTCGCCAAGGACCGCGGCATCGCCGCCACTGTGAACACCGCGCCGGAGAGCCCGAGCCACCGCAGCGTCGTCGACCTGCGCGCCGTGTTCGGTGACGGCCGCACCCTGAATGTGGCAGGCACGCTCACCGAGCCGTCGCAGGTGCAGAAGATCGTCAACATCAACGGCCGCAACTACGACATGCGCGCCGAGGGCGTGAACGTCGCCGTGCTGAACTACGAGGACAAGCCCGGCGCGCTCGGCAAGATCGGCACCAAGCTCGGTGAGGTCGGGATCGACATCCTTGCCGCCCAGCTGAGCCAGGATGTCGACAAGGAAGGCGCGACGGTGATCCTGCGCGTCAACCGCGACGTCCCCGCCGACGTGCAGTCCGCGCTCGCCGAATCCGTCGGTGCCGCCAAGGTTGTCGTCGTCGACCTGTTCTGATCGCGTTCGCCGGATGCGACCCGGTCGGGCGCATCCGGCGTTGAACAACGGAGCATCGCAATGAAGCTTGCTGTCATCCCCGGCGACGGTATCGGGCCCGAGGTCATCGCCGAGGCGCTCAAGGTGCTCGACGTGGTCGTGCCCGGCGTCGCGAAGACGGAGTACGACCTCGGCGCCAAGCGCTATCACGCGACCGGCGAGATCCTGCCGGAATCCGTGCTGCCGGAGCTGAAGCAGCACGACGCGATCCTGCTCGGCGCGATCGGTGATCCGTCGGTGCCGAGCGGTGTGCTCGAGCGCGGGCTGCTGCTGCGCACCAGGTTCGCGCTGGATCATCACGTGAATCTGCGGCCGTCCAAGCTGTTTCCCGGCGTCGTCAGCCCGCTGGCAGGCACCCCGGACATCGACTTCGTGGTGGTTCGTGAAGGCACCGAGGGTCCCTACACCGGCACCGGTGGCGCGATCCGGGTCGAGACCCCGCACGAGGTGGCGACCGAGGTCAGCACCAACACCCGCTTCGGCATCGAGCGGGTGGTGCGCTACGCCTTCGCGAAGGCGCAGGCGCGGCGCAAGCACCTGACGTTGGTGCACAAGACCAATGTGCTCACCTTCGCCGGTTCGTTGTGGCAGCGCACCGTCGACGAGGTCGCCGCCGAATTCCCGGATGTGGCAACGGCTTACCAGCACATCGATGCGGCGACCATCCATATGGTGAACGATCCGGGCCGGTTCGACGTGATCGTCACCGACAACCTGTTCGGCGACATCATCACCGACCTCGCCGCCGCCGTCAGCGGTGGTATCGGCCTGGCCGCCAGCGGGAACATCGATGCGTCGGGCGTCAACCCGAGCATGTTCGAGCCGGTGCATGGCAGTGCCCCCGATATCGCGGGTCAGTCCAAGGCGGATCCGACCGCCGCGATTCTCTCGGTCTCGTTGCTGCTCAACCATCTCGGCAACGCCGAGGCCGCCGGCCGTATCGAGTCCGCCGTCGCGAAGGACCTCGCCGCTCGCTCGGGCGCCGCGTCGACGGTGGAGGTCGGCGACCGCATCGCCGCCATCGTCTGACCTGATTTACTCGACAAGCCCCGTGTCCGACGGTTGTTCGGATACGGGGCTTGCACGTTTTTTCGCGAAAGCTGGTGTGCTGCTGGGCAGGCGGGTCAGGCCTTGCCGCGTTGGCGAATCGGTCGCTGGGTGATGCCGACGGCGCGGCGGACGAAAGTCACTGTCTCCGGGACGATGTCGGCGTCGGCGTGGCCGGAATCGATGCGGTCGATGGCGCGACCGAGTGCGCCGTCGATCAGATCGGCGGTCAGCTCGGGGTTCGGCGTGCCGAGATCGTTGAGCGCCGCGCGTAACGGGGCGGCCAGATCGTGGTGTGCGTGGGCGAGGTCGCGCCGGGCGGACTCGTCGCGCGGAAGGGTGCTGCCGAGGACTGCGATGCGGTGGGCGCCGGAGGCGGCCAGCGCCAGGGTGGTTCGCACATAGGCCTCGACGCGGCCGGCGGGCGTTTCGGCGCGTTCGACCGTATCGTGGACGCGCTCACCCCAATCCGCCAACGCGTCGGCCACGATCCTGGCCAGGATTTCGTCGCCGGACCGGAAGTACTTGTAGACGCTGCTGCGTGCGAGTCCTGCGGCGGCACCGACCAATGCGGGCGTCACCGCGTGCGGGCCGTTCTGGAGCAACACCATTCGCGCAGCATCGAGTAGGGCGCGCTCCTGGTTCGCGCGGTGTTGGGCGACAGTCGGCGCGTCGATCCTCGGCATCGCACTCCTGGTATTGATAGCAACTTGCTTTCTCTACGGTAGCACTTGGCGACGTGATGTCGCTAAATACGACATCGGTACCGGGGGTACTGCGGTATCAACGAGCGCGAGGGAGTGCTGGTTCAATTCGGCATCGCGGGTCGGCGACATCGCGGTGTGCGGCGGGCCGAACCGGTCGGTCGAGTGAAAGATGTTGTCCCCGAGGTGCTCCCGGCGCTTCCGATGCTGGTCGCGGCATGCTTCCGAACAGTGACCGATCGGGCGTGCTGCCGAAAGGTGCGTTTTGCGACAAATCGGTGCCCGCCCCGGCGGTGGGGGCGGACACCAATCCGTCAGGGCTGGACGGCTATTCGCTGCGTCGACCGGTCGGCACCAGCGGGACTGCGGCCACCGCAAGCCCCGCTGCCACGAGATACGCGGCGGCGAAACCGCTTGTGGCAATGAGTGCTCCGAACGCGGGCGGCACCGCGGCCATTGCCAGATTCTGGCCGGTGTTCTGGATGCCGAGGCCGCGGCCGCTCCAGTACGGCCCGGCGAGCTCGGCGACCGCGGTGAAGGCGAGACCGTTGTCGGAGACCGTGATCACCGACGCGGCGACCAGCAATGGAATTGCCGCCCACCACATGTGGGCCCACGCTGTCAGCGCCAAGGCGGCCATCGACAGCACGGCGGCAATGGCGACCGTGCGCAACGGACCGAGCCTGCTGCCGACCCGGTCCGACCACGCGCCTGCGCCGATTCGTCCTGCGGCGCCCAAGATCTGGGTTCCGGTCACCAGAATCCCCGCGGCGGCCAACGACCAGCCGACGTCACGATGCAACCACAAGAGTGCGAAAGTCCACACCACGCCCTGCGGTATGACCAGCAGCACAGACACGGCGTGGATCCGCCACAGCGTGCCGTCGCCGCGATAAGGGTTGGCGCGCAACATCGCATCCGTGGTTGCCGTCGGCCGCGGTGGGTCGACGATCCCGATCAGACAGCCGATGGCGGCGAGGCCTGCCATCGCCGCAGGCACCAGAATGGCCGCGGGCACACCGTATGTCGCGGCGACGGCGGGCACGGCCAGCGCCGCGACGGCGACGCCGAGCGGCTGCGCGGTCTGCCGGATCCCCATCGCCAGCCCGCGTCGCTGTGGCGGGAACCAGCCGACGATGACGCGACCGCTCGCCCCGTTGGTGCTCGCCGCGCCGACGCCGCCGAGGAACAGCAGTGTGCCGAGGGCGATGTCGTTCGTGCTGGCTGCCGCCGCGGCACCCGCCGCGAGCATCAGCAGCGGCCCGCCGATCAGGACTTTTCGCTCGCCGATCCGATCGACCACGTAGCCCCACCCGATCAGCGTGCACACCAGCCCGACGGTCGGCATCGCCACCAGCAGACCCGCTGCCGCCAGTGACATCCCGCGATCGGTGAGTGCGGGCAACAGGAAGGCGACGCCGTGCACGAAGACCGCGCTCGCGGCTTGCGCGAAGACGCCGAGGCCGAGCATGGACCACCGTCGTACCTCGTGCATCTGCGTCACGGTGGTCATCGGCCTCACCTCGGAATCTCATTATATGGGATCCATATCCCAATGAATGAACAACGAGACTCACGCTACACCCTGCGAGTACGCGGATACTACGACCTGGTTGTCGGATCTCTCACCGCTGGCGGTAGTCGGCGGCATCGGCCGTACTGACCGCCCGGTCGGGCGCGTTCGAGCAGGTGGAAGCGGGTCGATAGACTGCCCGGCATGCGTCTAGGTCGAGTTGCCAGTCCCGATGGGGTCGCGTTCGTCAGCATCGAAGGGGAGGGAAGCGACAGCATCGCGAAGGAAATCGCGGAACATCCGTTCGGTACGCCGACGTTCACCGGGCGGAGCTGGCCGTTGGCCGATGTGCGCCTGCTCGCGCCGATCCTGGCGAGCAAGGTGGTCTGCATCGGCAAGAACTACGCGGCGCACGCAGCCGAAATGGGCGGGCCCGCACCGGAAGACCCGGTGATCTTCCTCAAGCCGAATACTTCGATCATCGGGCCGAACGCCCCGATCATCCTGCCGCCCAGCTCCTCTCAGGTCGACTACGAGGGCGAGCTCGCGGTGGTCATCGGCAGGCCGTGCAAGGACGTGCCCGCGGCCCGCGCGCTCGACGTGGTGCTCGGCTACACCGTCGCCAACGACGTGACCGCCCGCGACCAGCAGCGCCACGACGGGCAGTGGACGCGCGGCAAGGGCTACGACACCTTCTGTCCGCTCGGACCGTGGATCGAAACCTCCTTGGATCCATCGGATCTGGAGATCGTCACCGAGCTCGACAGCGAGGTGCGCCAGCGCAGCCGCACTTCACTTCTGCTGCACGACATTCCGAAGCTCATCGAGTGGGTCACCACCGTGATGACGCTGCTGCCCGGCGATGTCATCCTCACCGGAACGCCCGAGGGCGTCGGCCCGGTCCAGGCCGGACAGCAGGTGTCTGTGACCGTGGAGGGCATCGGAACCCTGATCAATCCTGTTGCCGCCAAACACCGCTAGTGACTGCTTGCAGGTCACTCGAAACGATCAGCTAGCGAAAGAGAGCCATGACTGAAGTACGGGTCCGCTTCTGCCCGTCACCGACCGGAACGCCGCACGTCGGCCTGATCCGGACGGCGCTGTTCAACTGGGCCTATGCCAGACACCACGGTGGAAAATTCGTCTTCCGCATCGAAGACACCGACGCGGCACGGGATTCCGAGGAGTCCTACCGCGCGCTGCTCGACGCGCTGCGCTGGCTCGGCCTCACCTGGGACGAGGGCCCCGAGGTCGGCGGCCCCTACGAGCCGTACCGCCAGTCGCTGCGCAAGGACCTGCATCTGGATGTCGTCCGGCGTTTGCTGGAGGCTGGCGAAGCCTACGAATCCTTCTCCACGCCTGAGGAAGTGGAAGCCAGGCACCGCGCCGCCGGACGGGATCCCAAGCTCGGCTACGACAACTATGACCGAGATCTCACCGCCGAGCAGATCGCGGCATACCGAGATGCCGGACGCCCCGCGGTGATTCGGCTCCGGATGCCCGACGAAGACCTCACCTGGCACGACCTCGTGCGCGGCGAGACCACCTTCAAGGCAGGTACGGTGCCCGACTTCGCGCTCACCCGCGGCACCGGCGATCCGCTGTATACGCTGGTAAACCCGGTCGACGACGCATTGATGAAGATCACCCATGTGTTGCGCGGCGAAGATCTGCTTTCCTCGACCCCGCGCCAGCTCGCACTGTATGCCGCGCTGCGCCGAATCGGTGTTGCGGACTTCACGCCGGAGTTCGGCCACCTGCCCTTCGTCATGGGCCAGGGCAACAAGAAGTTGTCCAAGCGCGATCCGGAGTCGAATCTGTTCGCGCATCGCGATCGCGGATTCATCCCTGAAGGTTTGCTGAATTACCTGGCACTACTCGGTTGGAGCATCGCCGACGACCACGACCTGTTCAGCATGGCGGAGATGGTCGCGGCGTTCGACATATCGAAAGTAAATTCGAATCCGGCCCGATTCGATCAGAAGAAGGCAGATGCCCTCAACGCGGAGCACATCCGATTGCTGGAGCCTGCCGATTTCAGCAACCGGCTGCGCGAGTACCTGACCGTACACGGACATATCGGCGCCGAAATCGATGACAAGGTGTTCGCCGCAGCGGCCGATCTGGTGCAGACTCGGATCGTCGTGTTGTCGGATGCCTGGGAACTGTTGCGTTTCTTGTTGGCGCCCGCCGAACAATTTGCGATCGACCCCACTGCGGGAGCAAAGAATCTCGGCGCAGACGCAACTCCGGTATTGCAATCCGCTATTACCGCGCTGGAGCCACTGACGCAGTGGTCCACCCCGGCCATCGAAGAAGCGCTCAAAACCGCGCTGATAGACGAACTAGGGCTCAAGCCGCGCAAGGCATTCGCGCCGGTGCGCGTCGCAGTGACCGGATCGCACATCAGCCCGCCACTGTACGAGTCGCTCGAACTACTCGGCCGCGACCTCACACTCGCGCGACTGCGCTCAGCGCAGGAGTGGACCGCGCAGCCCTGAAAACTGTCCACAGAGCGGAAAATATGGCTTTGACCAGGCGATTTGTAGTTAACCGGTAGCCGTTTGGTAGTCTTCTTCTCGGCCCGGAACGCGGCCTCACAGTCAGCCAGACTGCGAGGCTGAATCACCAGGTCATTGGGGTATGGTGTAATTGGCAACACAGCTGATTCTGGTTCAGCCATTCTAGGTTCGAGTCCTGGTACCCCAGCGGAGAATGTTGTCGAGATCGGTGCGCGGCCGAAATCAGAACAGCAACCGGCGATTTGGTTCGCCGGGCCTCGGCCGGTTAAGCTTGCCGAGCCTCCCGATCGAAAGATCACCAAGGTGCTCCTCGTGCCAACGAGAAGCAGTCCTGGCCCCGTCGTCTAGCGGCCTAGGACGCCGCCCTCTCAAGGCGGTAGCGCGGGTTCGAATCCCGTCGGGGCTACACAGAATGCAAGGCTCATGCTCATCGAGAGCATGAGCCTTGTTCTGTTTCGCAGTGTTTTGTGGGGGCGAAGCCCCACGCCCCACCCGGCGGGCTTCGCCCCCGGACCCCCGGGCTGCGGCGCTGCGCGCGCAGCGCGCGCGTCGCTAAGGGGCCGTAGGCCTCTCGTGGATGTAGACCTCCAAAATTGACTCGTGCAGCTCTTTTGATTGTCTGCTGTTGGCGGTCTCGCGCTGCAGGTTTACCACTGGCGTTCCGCAGTCGGTGATCTCGCGCTACAGGTTCACCGTTGGTGGTCTGGTGCTGCAGGTTCACCGCTGAAGGTCTAGCGCTGCAGGAACACCGCTGGAAGTCGAGTGCTGCAGGTCTGCCATTGAAGGTCTACCGCCGCAAGTGCGCCCATTGAAGGTCCGCCGCCGGCAGCTCACCGTTCGACGGTCCACCGCCGATCGTGAGCCGTTCCGGATCGCCCCCTGATCGCCCGCTGGCGATCCACTGTCCGCCGGCACGTCCCAACTAGTGGACACCGTCTCCCGCACCCCTCACAAGCCCGCTGAGCACCGGATTCGACCCACACACAGCGAAGGCCCCCCGGTCATCGACCGGAGGGCCTTTCTCGTCCGACGAGCTACCCGCTCTTGCGCCGGAACTCGCGCTTGTGGCTGGCGTTGCCGTGGGTTGCGGAGGCCTTGGAACGGCCGTCGAGGTGGTCGGCGGTTCGGGCGCTGTTCTGGTTCTTCCGCTCCAGCGCCTCCTTGAACTTGCGCTTCACCTCTTCGGCGCTCGAGGCTTCGGGACTGCCTGAGCCGTTGGAACTATCCGCCATCGCCTGCTCCTCGTCGTCGCGGCCGTGCGGCGCACGCCCTTGCGGGCGGCGGTGCCCGGCCGATTCGTGTCGAACGGTTCGACGTTAGTCGGCGCGGCGCGCGATGTCAGTTCGATATCGGTGCGCGTTCGCTTACTACCGAACTCGGGCAGGCTCGGTGTCGGAGCAGCTCAGTCGAGTGGGGCGGCGGTGGTTCCGCCGAGCGGGAGCTGGGGGAGGCCGAGCTTGCGGTGATCCCAGCTGCGGATCCGGTCGGGGACGACGCGGATGGCGGTGCGCTTGTGCAGCATGGTTTCGACCATCGGCCGGACTTCTTCGCTGTAGGGGCCGGTGTAGCGTTCCCACACGCTGACACCGACCGCGTACAGCTTGTCGGGGTCGTCGACGATTTCGGCGTGCCCTTCGATCGAGACGCCACGCAGCTGGTCGTAGGTCTGGCCTGCCTCGACCATGCAGGTGATGCGCGGGTCGCGGCGCAGGTTGACCGCTTTCTGCGATTTCGTCTTCGTCTCGAACCACAGTTCACCGTCGATGAGCGCGTACCACATGGCGGTCAGGTGCGGTGTGCCCTTGGCGCCGATGGTCGCCAGCGTCGCGATGCGGCTGCGTTCCAGGAACTCGGTGATCTCGGTGTCGGACATGACGATCTGTGCCCGTTGATTGACTCCCATTCGCTCACTCTAGAGAGTCGTTTCTAGAACGTGTTATAGGCGCTTGTGTAGCGCCTCCGCCGCCGCGACCAGGTCCGCCGCCCAGCGCGCTCCGGGCCTGCGGCCCATCCGGTCGATGGGTCCGGATACCGAGACGGCGGCGACAACGGTCCCGGTGGCGTCGCGGACGGGTGCGGACACGCTGGCCACGCCGGATGCCCGCTCTGCCGCGCTCTGGGCCCAGCCGCGCTTGCGCACCTCGGTCAGCGCGCGTTCGCCGAACACGGCGTCGGCGAGGATGGACCGCTGCAACTCGGGATCGGCCCAGGCGAGCAGGACTTTCGCGGCCGAACCCGCGGTCAACGGCAGCCGCGCGCCGACGGGCACGGTGTCGCGCAGCCCGACCGGTGGTTCGAGGGCCGCGATGCAGACCCGCGCATTGCCGTCCTGGCGGTACAGCTGGACGCTTTCGCCGGTGATCTCGCGTAGCCGGGGCAGGATCGCCGCCGCGGCCTCCAGCAGCGGATCTGTGGCGCCTGCGGCCAGCTCGGCGAGTGCCGGGCCCGGCCGCCACATGCCGCTGTTGTCGCGCGCCAACAGGCGATGCACTTCCAGGCCGACGGCGAGGCGATGCGCGGTCGCGCGGGGCAGCCCGGTGCGGGCGCACAAGTCGTTGAGACCGCAGGGGTGCTCGGCGACGGCGTACAACACCGCCACTGCTTTGTCGAGGACGCCGATGCCGCTATGCTGTCTCATAGAACGATACTAGCGTCTCGGATGTTGGGAATCCACACGGAACCGCCGACGCGGGTGCTCCGCTCGGACATCTGATCTCGCCTATCCGAAAAACGTGTGCAGCCGCCGCCGTCCTCAGCCCGGAACGCGGAGGCGGATGCTTGTCGAAAGGTGATCGAAAATGGCACAGCCACGCACCATGGCCGAAAAGGTGTGGGAGCAGCATGTCGTCGCCCATGGCGCGGGGGAGGGTGAAGCGCGCGAACCCGACCTGATCTACATCGACCTGCACCTGGTGCACGAGGTGACCAGCCCGCAGGCCTTCGACGGCCTCCGCGCCGCGGGCAGGCCGGTGCGGCGCCCCGATCTGACCATCGCGACCGAGGACCACAATGTCCCGACCGTCGATATCGATAAACCCATTGCGGATCCGATTTCGCGCACGCAGGTGGAAACTCTGCGCCGCAACTGTGCGGAATTCGGCGTTCGGCTGCATCCGATGGGCGATCTGGATCAGGGCATCGTGCACGTGGTCGGCCCGCAACTCGGCCTGACCCAGCCGGGCATGACGGTGGTCTGCGGTGACAGCCACACCTCGACGCACGGCGCGTTCGGCGCGCTGGCGATGGGCATCGGCACTTCCGAGGTGGAGCACGTGCTCGCCACCCAGACGCTCTCGCTGCGCCCGTTCAAGACGATGGCGATCACGGTGGACGGCACGCTGGCGCCCGGCGTCACGAGCAAAGACCTGATTCTGGCCGTCATCGCGAAGATCGGCACCGGCGGCGGTCAGGGTTATGTGCTCGAGTACCGCGGCGAGGCGATCAGGGCCATGTCGATGGAGGCCCGAATGACCATCTGCAACATGTCCATCGAAGCGGGCGCCAGAGCGGGCATGATCGCTCCGGACGAAACAACCTATGAATTCCTCGCCGGCCGCCCGCACGCCCCGCAGGGGGACGACTGGACGGCAGCAATCGCCTCTTGGGAAGCACTCAAGACCGACGAGGGTGCGCGGTTCGACGCCGAGGTGCACATCGACGCGCACGAGCTGACCCCGTTCGTCACCTGGGGCACCAACCCGGGACAGGGCGCGCCCCTTGGCGAATCGGTGCCCGACCCCGCCCAGATCGCCGACGAGACGGCGCGCGAGTCCGCGGAGAAAGCGCTGCGGTACATGGATTTGACCCCGGGAACGCCGCTGCGCGAGGTGGCGGTCGACACGGTATTCGTCGGATCGTGCACCAACGGACGCATCGAGGATTTGCGTGCTGTGGCTGGGATTTTAAAGGGACGCCGTGTCGCAGACGGCGTGCGAATGTTGGTTGTACCGGGATCGATGCGGGTTCGCGCACAGGCCGAATTAGAAGGACTCGGTGAGATTTTCGCCGCAGCGGGCGCCGAATGGCGGCAGGCGGGCTGCTCAATGTGCCTGGGAATGAATCCGGATCAGCTCGAGCCCGGCCAGCGCTGCGCGTCGACGTCGAACCGCAACTTCGAGGGCCGACAGGGCAAAGGTGGCCGTACGCACCTGGTTTCCCCGCTCGTAGCGGCCGCGACGGCGGTCCGTGGAACCCTGTCCTCGCCTGCGGATCTGGACTGACCGGACGCGATACCTCTACCGACTCAGGAGAATCAATGGAAGCCTTCACCGTGCACAAGGGGATCGGCGTGCCGTTCCGTCGTTCCAATGTGGATACTGACCAGATCATCCCGGCCGTGTACCTGAAGCGGGTGACCCGCACGGGATTCGAGGACGGACTGTTCGCAGCATGGCGCACTGATCCCGACTTCATTCTCAACGTCGAGCCCTACAAGCGGGGCAGTGTGCTGGTGGCCGGGCCGGATTTCGGCACGGGTTCGTCGCGCGAACATGCCGTCTGGGCGCTGTCTGACTACGGGTTTCGGGTCGTGATCTCGTCGCGGTTCGCCGACATCTTCCGTGGCAATGCCGGTAAGGGCGGCCTGCTGGCGGCCCAGATGTCACAGAACGATGTCGAAATGCTCTGGAAGTTGCTCGAGGAACAGCCCGGTCTCGAATTGGTTGTGGACCTGGAGGACCGCACGGTGACCGCTGGAACCGCCGTGTTGCCGTTCGATATTGATGACTACACGCGGTGGCGTCTGCTCGAAGGATTGGACGACATCGGGCTCACGCTGCGCCGCAGCGACACGATCGCCGAGTTCGAAAACACAAGGCCAGCATGGAAACCCACTACCCTCCCAGCACATATTTAGAGGCACTAAACACCCCTGGGTGTTAGCTGGATGAACGGGGGGCCGGTAGCTGGACGTGTGCTAAACCACATGAATTTTGGCGTGGCACATAGACTCTTGCCCATTGTGGGTTTACCGTGGTACCTAGTCGGTCCGACGACGGGCCATTAGTCTGCGGAGGATTCAATGAACAAGGCGGAACTGATCGACGTTCTGACCGAAAAGTTGGGTACAGACAGGCGCACGGCCACCGCGGCAGTCGAGCATGTGGTCGACACCATCGTGCGCGCGGTGCACAAGGGTCAGAGCGTCACAATCACCGGATTCGGTGTGTTCGAACAGCGTAAGCGTGCGGCGCGAGTCGCGCGGAACCCGCGCACCGGCGAAACCGTCAAGGTGAAGCCGACTTCGGTGCCTGCGTTCCGTCCGGGCGCGCAGTTCAAGGCCGTGATCGCGGGCAAGCAGAAGCTTGCCGCAAGCGGTCCCGCCGTTAAGCGCGGCGTGAATGCGCCGGTGGCAGCCAAGAAGGCCGCCGCCAAGAAGACGGCGGCGAAGAAGACCGCCGCCAAGAAGGCGACTGCCACCAAGGGCCCCGCCAAGACCACGGCAAAGAAGGCCGCCAAGAAGGCGCCCGCAAAGACGGCCGCTCGCAAGACGACTGCGACCAAGGCCGCCGCCAAGAAGACGGTCGCCAAGAAGACCGCCGTGAAGAAGACGGTCGCCAAGAAGGCTCCCGCCAAGAAGACGGCTGCCAAGAAGGTCACGGCCGCCAAGAAGACGGTCGCCAAGAAGGCTCCGGCCAAGAAGTCGGCCGCCAAGAAGGCGCCGGCTCGCGGTCGCCGCTAGTACTGCGCCAGTACGGTATTGGCGCCGGGTGGCAGCCGGGAGGCTGAATCACCCGCTATACCGATCGAAACGGCCCCGGAAGCTCGCTTCCGGGGCCGTTTCGGCTGTCGGGGCCCGTCTTTCAGCCTGCGCGGGCCGGTCAGGCTCATGTTTCCGGGCGATTTCGGCCGTGGAGGGCCCAATCGGCCGTTGCGGGCCATGTTTCCGCGCAAGGGCGTTACGGCGGCGTCTGGGGACGCTCAGGACGGTACGACGTCCGCCGAGAGCGACCGGTCCAGATGGTCGGCGGCGACGAGCTTGCGATCCGCGAACGACAGTACCCACACACTGCCTTTGCGGTTGCGCGCCGACGGCAACGTGATGCCGTCGCGAGTGGCCCACCACTGCAACAGATCCGGAATCACCTTGCCCTGACTGCACACAACGGGCACTCCGGTATCCGGCATCAGCTCGAGCATCCGCTGCCGCGCCTCGTCCTGCGCTGCGGCATAACCGATTTCGGACAGCGTCGGCTCTAGGACGATCGCACTGTCCAGCTTCTCGGCAAGCGGCGTCACCGTCTGCACGCAGCGCACCGGGTCGGCGGAATGGATCCGGGATGCCCCGAACGCCAACAGATTCGGGACAAGGGCCCGCGCCTGCGCCTGACCGTTGCGGTCCAGCGGACGCAGCGGGTCCGGCCCGGAGAAGCGGTCGCGCCGACCAGCTTTCGCGTGCCGCACCAGCAGCAGCGTGCGGGTGTCCGCGGGCAGCCGGGTGAACGCGCGCACCACCTGCCGATCCATCGGATAGGACAACTGGTCCATCACCCGATCCAGCGGATACCACTGCAGCACGTCCACTTCGGCGTTGGCGGTGAATTCCCCGCCCACCGCCTCGGCCGACCAGTAGTCGACCCGCTTCAGCTTGCGGTGCCCCGGAACGGGATACGTGACCTTCCCGAGGTAGCGTCCGAGCCTGCAGTCGAGCCCGGTTTCCTCGCGGACCTCGCGGACCGCGGCGAGCACCGGCGTCTCACCGGGATCGAGCTTGCCCTTGGGCAGCGACCAATCCTGATATTTGGGGCGGTGGACGACGGCGATCTCGAGCGCGCCGCGCGGTCGGCGCCGCCACAGCACCGCACCCGCGGCGTGAATGTTGGCAGTCACTCGGGGATCCCAGAAAGGTCCCCCTTCCAGTTCGTACCCCGTGGTGCCGCTCACTGTTGATCTGGCCTCCGCAGCCGCATCAGGAACTCTTGGTGGTCACGTACTTTGACAGCTTCGTCGCCGGTGGGCTCCGGCCACGCCAGCCAGTTTCCATCCGATTGGAGTACCCAGCAACGGGTGTTGGGATCCAACGCGGAGTCGAAGACCGACCCGAGCTGTTCGGTGAGGCGCGGATCCTTCACCTGCGCCATGACTTCCACGCGCCGGTCGAGGTTGCGGTGCATCATGTCCGCACTGCCGATCCAGTACTGGTCCTGGGCCTGGAAGTGCAGGACGCGGGAGTGCTCGAGGAAGCGGCCGAGGATCGAACGGACCTCGATGTTCTCGCTCATGCCTGGCACGCCGGGGCGCAGCCCGCAGATGCCGCGCACCACGATCTGCACCGGGACGCCCGCCTGCGAGGCCCGGTACAGCGCGTCGATGATCTCCTCGTCGACGATCGCGTTGGCCTTCAGCCGGATTCGGGCGTCCTTGCCCTGCCTGGCCAGTTCGGTCTCCTGCTGGATCCGCTCGATGATCCCGGCGCGCACGCCGTGCGGCGCGACAAGCAGGTTGCGGTAGTTCTCTTTTCGCGAGTAACCGGTCAGCGAATTGAACAAATCGGTCAGATCGGCACCGATTTCCGGTGCGGCGGTGAGCAATCCGACGTCCTCGTAGAGCCGCGCGGTCTTCGGGTTGTAGTTGCCGGTGCCGATGTGGCAGTAGCGGCGGATGGTCGCGCCCTCGCGCCGGACCACCAGACAGGTCTTGCAGTGGGTCTTGAGGCCGATGAGGCCGTAGACCACGTGCACGCCTGCTTGTTCCAGTGCGCGTGCCCATTTGATGTTGGCCTGCTCGTCGAACCGCGCCTTGATCTCGACCAGCGCGACCACCTGCTTGCCCGCCTCGGCGGCGTCGATGAGCGCGTTGACGATCGGGGAGTCACCGGAGGTGCGGTAGAGGGTCTGCTTGATCGCGAGCACCTGCGGGTCCGCGGCGGCCTGTTCGATGAACCGCTGCACGCTGGTGGAGAACGAGTCGTACGGGTGGTGCACGAGGACGTCGCCCTCGCGCAGCGCCGCGAACACGTTGCGCGGCGTCTCCCGCTCGCCGAACGCGGCAGGCGTGGCAGGCACGTACGGGGTGTCCTTGAGGTTGGGCCGGTCGACCGCGTACACCTGCCATAGGCAGGACAGGTCGAGCAGTCCCGGCACCTGGATGACGTCGCCGGGGTCGACATCGAGTTCACGCAACAGCAATTCGAGCATGTGCTCGGTCATGTCGTCGGAGACCTCTAGTCGCACCGGCGATCCGAAGCGTCGGCGCGCGAGTTCGCGCTCCAGCGCCTGGAGTAGGTCCTCGTCGCGGTCCTCGTCGACCTCGAAGTCGGCGTTGCGGGTGATCCGGAACGAGTGCTGCTCAACCACTTCCATGCCGGGGAACAGCAGATCGAGGTGCGCCGCGATGAGCTCCTCCATCGGAAGGAACGCGCGGATGGGCGAATTCGCGTCGGCACGGCGCACCCGGACGAACCGCTCGACGTTGTCCGGCACCTTGACGCGCGCGAAGTGCTCGCCGCCGGTGGACGAATCCTTCACCGTCACCGCGAGGTTGAGGCTCAGGCCGCTGATGTAGGGAAAGGGGTGCGCCGGGTCCACCGCCAACGGGGTGAGCACCGGGAAGACCTGGTCCTGGAAGTAGCCGGAGAGGCGCTGCCGCTCGTCGTCGTTCAGGTCGGTCCAGTCGATGATCGCGATGCCCTCGTCCGTGAGCGCGGGCAGCACCTCGTCGAGGAAGACCCTGGCGTGGCGTTCAGCGATCTCCTGGGTACGGGCGGTGATCAACTCCAGCTGTTCGCCGGGCGAGCGGCCGTCCGCCGAGCGCACGAGCAGTCCGGTCTCGGCCCTGCGTTTGAGGCCTGCGACCCGCACCATGTAGAACTCGTCGAGGTTCGACGCGAAGATGGCCAGGAATTTGGCACGCTCCAGCAACGGCAGCGAGGCGTCCTCGGCCAGGGCGAGGACCCGGGCATTGAAATCGAGCCAGCTCAACTCGCGATTGAGGTAGCGATCACGTGGCAACTGCTCTGCCGCCAGCTCGGTCGACACGGGTGTCGCCGCGGGTGGAGGCGTGGGCAGCAACTGCTGTTGCTTGACGGTTTCCGTATCGCTCACGCCAACGATCATCCCCTACGCGGCTCGTTGTGTGCAGGTCGACACCGCGATTGACGTCAGCGTCACCTCACCGTGGCGACCTTCTAGCACACCCGCCGAACGTGGTGGTGAACACGATCGTGCCACCCGATGTCGTGCAGCGCCGCACAGGTTGCCTCGCCCGCGCCGAGCTCGATAGCCAGGTCGAGGTCGTCCGCCGTGTCGACATCCAGGCGCAACCCCGGCCAGTCGCCGTGCAGAGCGACCGCGCCCGCAGCGATGTGCTTACCCGCTGAACCGGGTCCGAACCGAGGCTCGAGTGCCGCGACCGGGTCGCGGACAAGTAGCGCCGACGTGCCGGTGCCTGCGTGATCGACGACGACCGAACGCACACCGCGCGGCGCCACGGTCAGCACGTCGTTCAGTTCCTCCGGTCGCAGTGCGGGCAGATCGGCTTGCAGCGCGAGCAGATCGACCGGCCCGTGCCGGTCCCGCAACGCCCTGGCGGCGTCGGCCAGCGCGCTGTTCAAGCCGTCGAGTCCGGACTTGCGCGGCTCGGGATGCACGGCGGCGCCCACCGAGCGAGCCAGGTCGGCGACGGCCGGATCCGGGGTCACCACGGTGACCGAGCGGATCCCGGGAACGGCCGTCGTAGCGGTCACGGTGTCAGCGAGCATGGCGAGGACCAGTCGCGCCCGATGTTCCGGGCGCAACCGGTCGGCCAGTCGACTCTTGGCCTGATCGAGGCTCTTGACCGCGATCACGGCATGCACGGCGTGCGGGCGCATGGGCCCAATCCTTCCATGGCATATTGGGCAGATGACGAGGGCGGCAGTGATGGGCGCGGGATCGTGGGGGACCGCGTTCGCGAAGGTGTTGGCGGACGCGGGAACCGAGGTCACGATCTGGGCGCGGCGACCCGAGGTCGCGGAGGTGCTGAACACCGAACATCGCAATCCGTCGTACCTCACCGATATTCAGCTGCCGCCGATCGCGGCCACCCACGATCCCGCGGTCGCACTGGACGGCGCGGACATCGTCGTGCTCGCGGTGCCGTCCCAGTCGCTGCGGCCGAATCTTGGCGCGTGGAAAGGACTGATCGGGCCGGACGCGTCGTTGTTGAGCTTGGCCAAGGGCATCGAGACCGGGACGTTGTTGCGGGTGAGTGAGGTGGTCGGCGAGGTCACCGGTGTCGACGCGGGCCGCATCGCGGTGTTGTCCGGACCGAATCTGGCCAGGGAGATCGCCGTCTGCCAGCCCGCGGCCACCGTCATCGCCTGCAGCGACGCCGACCGCGCCGTCGCGCTCCAACAAGCCTGTGCCACCGGCTATTTCCGGCCGTACACCAACACCGACGTGATCGGCTGCGAGATCGGCGGCGCCAGCAAGAACGTCATCGCGCTGGCCTGCGGCATCGCGTCCGGAATGGGCTTGGGGGACAACACTATCGCCAGCATCATCACGCGCGGCCTCGCCGAGATCATCCGGCTCGGCGTGGTTCTCGGCGCCGAGCCCGCGACGCTGGCCGGGCTGGCCGGTGTCGGCGACCTGGTCGCGACCTGTACTTCGCCCCTGTCGCGCAACCGGTCGTTCGGGCACGCGCTCGGTGCGGGCGGGTCGATGGAATCGGCGCAGGAGGCGACCAACGGGCAGGTCGCCGAAGGCGTGAAGTCGTGTACGTCGATTCGCGCGCTCGCGGTCAAGCACGAGGTGGACATGCCGCTCACCACCGCCGTGCATCAGGTCTGCCACGAGGGCCTTTCGGTGCTCGAGGCCATCGCCAACCTGCTCGGCAGGCGCATCAAGCCCGAGTAGTGGCGGTCGTGCCGACCCGAATGGGTGGCGATGCGAGTCCCGCGCCGCGCCGGGTACGGTTCCGGGCATGACGAACCGGATCCGGGTGGCTGTGGTCTTCGGCGGGCGGAGCAATGAGCACGCCGTGTCCTGCGTGTCGGCCGGCAGCGTGCTGCGCAATCTGGATCCGGAACGCTACGACGTGGTGCCGATCGGCATCAGCACCGAAGGCACCTGGGTGCTCGCCGACGCGGAGATCGCCGCCCTCGGATTCCAGGACCTGGCGCTGCCGTCGGTCGACGGCACCGGCACCGCGCTGACGATCACCGCCGGTGCGCAGAGCTCGGGCGCGCTGATCGCGCTCGACGATCCCACGGCCGCGCTCGGTTCCGTCGATGTGGTGTTCCCGATCCTGCACGGACCGTTCGGCGAGGACGGCACCCTGCAGGGTCTGCTCGAACTCGCCGGTGTGCCCTATGTCGGGCCTGGCGTGCTGGCCAGTGCGGCGGGCATGGACAAGGAATTCACCAAGAAACTCCTTGCCGCCGAAGGCTTGCCGATCGGCAACCAGGTGGTGCTGCGTCCGGGAACCGCGACGGTGCGCGAAGAAGATCGGGAGCGGCTCGGCCTGCCCGCGTTCGTGAAGCCCGCCCGCGGCGGCTCATCGATCGGCATCACGAAGATCACCGAGTGGCGCGCGCTCGACGCGGCCATCGCCGCGGCACGGGCGCACGACCCGAAGGTGATCGTCGAGGCGGGCATCGTCGGCCGTGAAGTCGAGTGCGGCGTACTGGAATTCCCGGACGGCCGGGTGGAAGCCAGTGTGGTGGCCGAGATCCGGATGCCCGACGAAGACACCGCGGCCGCGGCCCCCGAGTTCTACGACTTCGAAACCAAATACCTCGATGACGTCTGCGAATTCGACATTCCGGCCAAGCTGGACGACGAAATGTCCGACAGCGTCCGGGAACTCGCGGTGCGGGCGTTCCGCGCGCTGGACTGCCAGGGCCTGGCGCGCGTCGACTTCTTCATCACCGCCGACGGTCCGGTGATCAACGAGATCAACACCATGCCCGGCTTCACGCCCATCTCGATGTACCCGAAGATGTGGGAAGCCACCGGCATCGACTACCGGGCGCTGATCTCCACCCTGATCGAGACGGCCCTCGCCCGCGGCACCGGACTGCGCTAGACCAGCGGGTCCGACTCAGTTGGGCAGCGGTCCCGGGTCGATCGGTGTGGCAGGGAGATTTGCCGTGATGGCGTCGGAGATGCCCTGCAGTGGCGTCGGACCGGAGCCGTCTGGAACGGTCAGGGCGATATAGGTTTCGCGATCGACGGCGAACCAGGTGCTTGCCTTGGCGGCTTGGTCGCGGGCTTCGAACCACTGGACGCCGTTCACGATCTGCAGTGCCGACGCACGGTTGAACTCCAGCGGGCGATCCAGGCCGCAGCGCAACACGATCGGATCGCCGCCGTCCTCGCGCTGCCACGCCCAGGTGGCGGGCGGGGACGGTTCCACCAGCGTGGACTTGCTGAACTCGCCCAACGTGACTGGCAGTTGCGGAAGCAACGTGGTGCAGGCGGTCCCGGTCGCGGCGGGCGCGGCCACCGGGCCGAGCACCAGCGGTTCGCGCTCGACCGGCGCGTTGCGGGCGACGACCGCGGCGACCAGGACACCGACGACGAGCATGACCGGCAAAGCCACTGCGGTGGCGATCAGCGCGGGCGAATACTGGCGCGTGCTCTCGGCAGTCGAGGTGTCCTCCGCCGTACCCTCGTCCGCCGCAGCCTCGTCTGTCTCCGCCGCATCCGCCGCGGTCTCGGTCGCGGACTCCGCGGCATCCTCGTGCGTGGTCGCTTCCTCGGCAGCGTCCTTCGATGCCTCGTCCTTCGACGAATCGCGATCCGACGTTGCCGCCGCCATGCGCACCGATCCTTCCTTTCGCGGTGACCGCGCCGGTCGGCGGGCCGCAACTTTGCGGCGATGCCGTGACCGGCCCGGTAGTACTCGATTGCCCTGGAAAGGGTACCTTCGGGTCGATTCCAGCAAGCAGCGCGCCTGAAAGGACCGGTCCGTGAGCGAGCGCAGCGAGTGAACCATGGGCACGGCCGAGCACTTGCTCGCGACGGAGCTGAGCGCCAGCGAGGCGCAGTCGTGAGCAAGGGCACGAGGCCGAGGACGGTGCGTGAACTGGGGGAGTTCGCGCTCATCGAGCGGATCAACAAGGGCCGCGTCCAGGCGCCCGGAGTTCTGCTCGGCCCTGGCGACGACGCCGCGCTGGTCGCCGCGCCCGACGGTCGCTTCGTCGTCACCACCGACATGCTGGTGCAGGACCGGCACTTCCGGCTCGACTGGTCGAGCGCCGAGGACATCGGGCGCAAGGCCATCGCCCAGAACGCCGCCGACGTGGTCGCCATGGGCGCCGTGCCGAGCGCGTTCGTGGTGGCACTCGGCTGCCCGGCCGACACACCGCTGGAGCTGATCGACGGTCTCGCCGACGGAATGTGGGCCGAGGCGGCGCGCGCAGGCGCGTCCATCGCGGGCGGTGACCTGGTGCGCAGCCGTGACCTCGTCCTCTCGGTCACGGCGTTCGGCGACCTGCGCGGCCGTGCTCCCCGCACGAGAGCCGGTGCGCGGGTGGGGGACACGATCGCCGTCGCGGGCCGCCTCGGCTGGTCGGCCGCTGGTCTCGCGGTGCTCACTGCGGGCGCCGAGGCTGCCGCCTTCGCCGAAGTGCTTGCCGCCCATCGCGTCCCGCAACCGCCCTATACATCGGTGTTGGACGCGCTGCAGCTGCCCGGTGCCGACGACCTGCACGCGTTGACCGATGTCTCCGACGGGCTGCTCGCCGACCTCGGGCATATGGCCGAATCATCCGGTGTCGCTATGGATCTGGACGCCGCCGCGGTCGCCGACCCGGCCCTCGACCCGATCGCGGCCCTGCTGGATGCCGATGCGGCGCAATGGATTCTGACCGGCGGTGAGGACCATGCGTTCGCGGCGACCTGGGCGGCAGGCGCCGCGCTGCCCACCGGCTGGCGGGCGATCGGCCGAGTCTGCGCCGGTCACGGCGTTACGGTCGGCGGCGTGCCGTGGTCGGGCAGCGCGGGTTGGGAATCATTCGGTGGGGTGGACTCGGCAGTAGCGGACGAACCACGCTAAGTTGTGCGGTCATGGGCGCGAAACCACTGTCGGAAATCATGGATCCGGGATGGGCGGAGGCACTCGAGTCGGTGGCCGATCGAATTTCGGCTATGGGCGAGTTCTTGCGCGAAGAGAATGCCGCGGGCCGCGGTTATCTACCGGCCGGTGACAACGTGTTACGCGCCTTCCAGCGTCCTTTCTCCGACGTGCGGGTGCTGGTTGTCGGCCAGGATCCGTACCCGACGCCCGGTCACGCGATGGGCCTGAGTTTCTCTGTCGCACCGGATGTTTCGCCGGTCCCGCGCAGCCTGGCGAACATTTTCGCCGAGTACGCCAAGGATCTCGGCCACCCGACGCCGTCGTGCGGCGACCTGAGTCCGTGGTCGGACCAGGGCGTGCTGATGCTGAACAGGGTGCTGACGGTCACGCCGGGAGCGCCTGCCTCGCATCGCGGCAAGGGCTGGGAAGCGGTGACCGAGCAGGCGATTCGCGCCTTGGTCGCGCGGGACGAGCCGCTGGTCGCGATTCTCTGGGGCCGGGACGCGGCGACATTGAAGCCCACCTTGGTCCAGGCCGAGGTGCCTTATATCGAGTCCGCGCATCCGTCGCCGCTGTCGGCGTCGCGCGGCTTTTTCGGTTCCCGACCGTTCTCTCGCGTGAACGAACTACTGGACGAACTGGGTGCCGAACCCGTTGACTGGCGTCTGCCCTGAGCGGGCGTCTGTGTGTGATCTACCGAGATTGAACCGAGTGAGGAGCTTTTCCATGCCAAAGTCCATCGTTCGCGGCGCACTGCGCGGCACCACCGCCACCTTGGCCTTCTGTGCTGCCCTCGCGGGCGGCGCCGCCACCGCGAGCGCACAGGGGCTGCCGCTCGAGCACGCCACGGACACCACCTCGGCGCCCGCGGACACGTCGACGCAGATCGGTGAGGAGTTCACCTCGAACGGTTCGTCCACGATCTCCGCGTCGGTCAACGCCAAGGTCGCCTGCCTGCTCCAGCGCACCCTCAGCGCGTCCGGCAAGTGGGACTGCTGACATATCCGTTCTCGGGGGTCGAAACTAGAACAAGTTCTATGCGATCCTCGGTTGATGAGTAATGCGAACAATCTGCTGGAGCCGACTCCGCTACTACTGCGCGGCTCCGGAGGGATCGAACTGGTCGCCGACCAGTTCGGCCCGGTCGACGGCCCGCTCGTGGTGTTCCTGCACGGCGGCGGGCAGACCAGGCATTCGTGGAAACAGACGGGCGGCAAACTGGCCGCATCCGGCATGCGGGTGGTCACCCTCGACGCCCGCGGGCACGGCGACAGCCAGTGGGCCGACGACGGCGACTACCGGCGCGACACCATGGTGCGCGACCTGCTGCTCGTGCTCGAGCAGCTCGGCGCCCCCGCGGTCGTGGTCGGGGCGAGCATGGGCGGCATCACCGCTCTGCTCGCCACCGCCGTCCCCGGCGGCGCGCAGATCAGCGCGCTGGTGCTCGTCGACATCGTGACCAGGCCGGAAAAGGCCGGCGTCGAACGGGTCATCGACTTTCTCGGCAAGCACCGCGACGGATTCGACAGCCTGGATCAGGTCGCCGACGCGGTCGCCGAATATATGCCGCACCGGCCGCGGCCGAAGAACACCGACGGCCTGCTGCGCAACCTGCGCGAGCGGGACGGCCGCTGGTACTGGCATTGGGATCCGGACATGCTGGCAGGCCGCGTCGAGGATCCGTCGGACATGATCGTGCAGATGGAAGCCGCCGCGCGTGCACTGACGATGCCGGTGTTGCTGGTGCGCGGCATGCAGTCCGACGTGGTGAGTTCCGAAGGGGCCGCGGCATTTCAGGAGCTGGTGCCGCACGCGCAGCTGGTCGAGATCGGCGGAGCCGCGCACACCGCGGCGGGCGACGACAACGACTCCTTCACCGACGCGGTCGCGAAGTTCGTGCTGCAGACGACTCCGTAAAGCACGGAGTCGTTCGGCAATTACGTGTAGTTCGGCTTCCGCTTCTCGACGAACGCGTCGACACCCTCACGCCCGGTCGCGCCGTTCGCCGCGGCGGCGATCGCCTCGCGTTCGCGATCGAGTTGATCGCTCAACGCCGACGAAGTGGACTGCGCCAGCAGTGTTTTGATGCTCGCGTAGGTGGAACGTGGTCCGGCAGCGAGTGTTCGGGCCAGGTTCAGCGCCTCGGCCTGCACCTCGTCGTCGGCGACGAGACGGCTGAGGATGCCGAGCCGCACCGCCTCGTCGGCGTCGAGAACCGCGTCGGTGAGCAGGATCTCGCGCGCCCGGCCGAGGCCGACGATGCGCGGCAGCGTCCACGACATGCCGCCGTCCGGGCTCAGGCCGATGCCGGGGTAGGCAGGGCGCAACTTGGTGCTCGGCCCGCCGAGCGCGATATCGGCGGCACACACCAGGCTCATGCCCGCGCCTGCGGCCCAGCCGTGCACGCCGATCACCACCGGAACCGTGGTGGCGTCGATGGCGCGCACGAAGTGGTGCAGATCCGTTGCCAGGCTGTAGATGTGGGCGGCCCGATCCGAGGCCGCCGCGAAACCGCGCACATTGCCGCCCGCGCAGAAGTTCGCGCCGGTGCCCGTCAGCAGCACCGCGCCGACCTCGGAGCCGAGCGAGCGCAGCGCGGCCGTGCCTGCGACGATTCCGGCGAAGTCCATCGAGGTGCCGTTCGCGGCGGTGGCGATGGTGATCTGCAGAACGCCGTCGACGGTGGTCACGTACCCGGCTTGCTCGGTAGAGGTCATGGCCAGCACCTTACTTGGCGCGGGTGTACGGCTCGGACCTCACCGAAGGACGCCGGGTTCGCGCACCATGCGAACCTGGAAGGCCGGGGTGAACGCCTCCACCTTGCGGGCACCGTCCAGTTCGAAACCGTGTTTGCGGTAGAAGGATTGGGCACGCGGGTTCTCTTCGAACACCCACAGCGAGCAGCCGACCTGCGGGTCGAGGGCGGCGTTCAAGAGATCGTGCGCGACGCCGGTGCCGTACCACTTGGACCGGACGTACATCGCGTTCAGCTCCATCGGCGGGACCGGTGGGATATCGCGAGTGGCGCTCGCCGTGGCGAAGCCGATCAGCTGATCGCCGACGACAGCCACCCATGTGGTCCCCGGGTGCCTCCGCAGTTGGCGCTCCCACTGCTCGGCCCGCCGATCGACGTCGAAGGCGTCGAGGAGATGGGCGGGCACCAGGCCGCGGTAGGCCTCACGCCAGCAGGCGATATGGCATTCCGCGGCGCGGTAGGTGTGCTCGGTGGCAAGCGGGGTGATACGCCAGTTCATTGCCCCGCCCATGAGAACAGATGACTACGCCCCGGACAACCCGTGAGGGTGCCGGGGCGTGCGTCGGTCTCGAGTAGTCCGAGGCTGAATCAGCCGCGGACGACCTTGCCTGCCTTCAGGCAGGAGGTGCACACGTTCATGCGACGGGTGTTACCCGGCGCAACCTGGGCGCGAACGGTCTGGATGTTCGGGTTCCAGCGACGGTTGGTGCGCCGGTGCGAGTGCGAGACCGACTTCCCGAAGCCGGGGCCCTTGGCGCAGACGTCGCAGACGGCAGCCATAGTCGCGAACTCCTTCATGTCATGTGGGGACCACCGCCCGCGGGCAGTGTGTCCGGAAACAATTATCGACCTACCCCTGCCGACTTGACGTCGGCCAGCACGAACCGGCAACGGCCGCGCGAGGCAACCCTGCAAGGGTAACGGGACGGGCGGCGATCCACCAAACCGGGTGCTTTCCGACGTTGCCGGAACACTCATCGGGTACCTCATCATATGTCGGTATCGCCCGCTAACCTGGCGGGCGGCGGTGGCGGACGGGAGAGAGGTGACGGTGCCCGGAGTGCGGGATGTGATGGACGGCACGGCATTGCTGCGCTGGGGGCGAACCTGTGTCGACGGTCTGGCAGACCGGCGCGAGGAGATCAACGCACTCAATGTCTTCCCCATCCCCGACGCCGACACCGGAACCAACCTGCTCGCCACCATGCGTGCCGCGGTGGCCGCCGTCGACCGGCAGGCGAGCACCGCCTCGGCCGCGTTGTCCGTGCACGAGGTTGCCGCCGCGATGGCGACCGGCGCGACGATCGGTGCCCGCGGTAACTCCGGAATCATCCTTTCGCAGGTGCTGCGCGGCATCGCGGAGGCGGTTCGGCACGGACCGTTGACCGCGGCCACGCTGCGTACCGCCCTGCGCCGCGCCTCGGCCCTGGTGCGGGAGGCGTTGAGCGTGCCGATCGAGGGCACCATCCTCACCGTCCTCGACTGTGCCGCGGCCAGCGCGGCCGCCTGTCCGGACGATTCACTCGCCGACGTGGCCCTGGCTGCGGCCGACGGCGCGGCCAAGGCGCTCGGCGACACACCATCGCAGCTCGGCGTGCTGCGCGAGGCCGGCGTCGTCGACGCGGGCGCGCGGGGACTCGTGGTGTTGCTGGACAGCCTGGTCTCGATCACCCTCGGCGAGGTCCCCGCCCGTCCCGAGTACACCCCGCGCGAACCGGTCACCGTGCGCGTCGCCGAGCCGACTGTCAGCGAAACAGACACGGCAACACCGCAATACGAGGTGATGTACCTCTTGACCGACACCGGCTCGGAGCAGCTGGCGCAGCTGCGCGCCAGACTCACCGAGCTGGGTGATTCGGTGGTGATCGTCGGCGACGGCGCACATTCCTGGTCCGCCCACGTGCACTGCGCGGACGCGGGAGCGGCCGTGGAAGCGGGCATCGCCGCAGGCACCCTCAGTGGCATCCGCATCGAGAGCTTCGCCGGGCCCCACGCCGAGACGCCGTCCGGCCATCTCGTCACCCCCGCGACCCTCGACACCGAAAAGGCACCCGCCGGTCCCGCCGATCGCGGCATCCTCGCGGTCGCCGCCGGCGCGGGCGCAGGCGCGTTGTTCGAGGACGCGGGGGCGGTAGTACTCGGCGCGGACGGCGCGGTCTCGGCGGCCGCGTTGCTCGCCGCGATCCGGGCGATGCCGAATCGCGAGGTCCTGGTGCTGCCCAACGGCGCATTGCCCGCGCACGACCTGGTCGCGGTCGGCGTCGCCGCCCGCGACGCGCATCGCGATGTGCTGCTGCTGCCGAGCGCGTCCATGGTGCAGGGGCTCGCGGCGCTGGCCGTGCACGATCGCGGCCGGATCGCCGTCGACGACGCGTTCGCCATGTCGGAGGCGGCAGCGACGACTCGGTGGGGATCGCTGCGGGCCGCGCCGGAGCGCGCGCTCACCATGGTCGGCACCTGCGCCGCGGGCGACGGCCTCGGACTGGTCGGCCACGACGTGGTGGTGATCGACCACGACGTGCGCGCGGCGGGCCTGACCCTGCTCGATCGAATGCTGTCTTTTGGTGGCGAGCTGGTCACTTTGCTCATGGGCGCGGCGGCGCCGGACGGGCTCGCCGAGGAGCTCGCCGCGCACATCGGCGAAAGTTTCCCCGGCGTCGAGGTCACCGTGTATTCCGGTGGGCAGCACGGGGATCTGGTGCAGATCGGAGTGGAGTAGATGGCGACACTGAGCGATCGGCTCGACCACATTCTCGGCGTGAAGGCGGCGGGTTCCCTGGTCGATGCCTTCGACATGCACACGGTGGAGGACCTGCTCCGGCACTACCCGCTGCGCTACGCCACCCAAGGCCAGCCGCTCACCGAGGAAGCTCCCGAAGAGGGCGCGCACATCACCGTGATCGGCCGCATCACCAAGGCCGAGCTGCGCCCGATGCGCAACCGCCGCGGTTCACTGCTGAAGGTGGTGCTGGACACCGGATCCGGCACCGGTCGCGGTGTCGACGTCACGTTCTTCAACGGTGACAAGGTGAAATACGTTGTCCGCGAGGGGCTGCGGGCGATGATGTCGGGAACGGTCACCTACTGGCGGCCCGGCCAATGGAACCTGAGCCACCCCGGCTATCTGATCCTGCCCGAAGCCGAGGACGACGACGCCTCGGTCGGCTCGCTCACCACTGTGCGCGGCGGCGGTGACCTGCGCGGCCTGGCGCAGAGCGCGAAAGGCGCAGGGGGAGTGGACACCTCGTTCATGGAGCGGGAGTTCATCCCGGTGTATCCGGCCACCGCGAAGGTGCAGAGCTGGGACGTGCTCGCCTGTGTGCGGCAGGTGCTCGACCAACTGGACCCGATCGACGATCCGCTGCCGGAGGAGCTCAGGGCCGAACGTGCGCTGCTGAACGTCTCCGACGCGTTACGCCTGATCCACCTGCCGGAGCGCAAGTCCGACATCGACCAGGCCAGGGAGCGTTTGCGTTTCGACGAGGCGCTGGCGCTGCAGCTGGTGCTCGCCGACCGTCGCCACGAGGTGTCCGGCCGCGCCGCGCGGCCCTGCCCGCCGCGCACCGACGGCATCGCCGCCGAATTCGACACGCGCCTGCCGTTCGAGCTCACCGAGGGCCAGCAGCAGGTGATCTCGGAGATCTCCGCCGACCTGTCGCGCAGTCATCCGATGCACCGGCTGCTGCAGGGCGAGGTCGGCTCGGGCAAGACGATCGTTGCCCTGCATGCGATGCTGCAGATCGTCGACGCTGGCCAGCAGTGCGCGCTGCTCGCACCGACGGAAGTTCTTGCCGCCCAGCACTATCGGTCGCTGCGCGGCATGCTCGGCGACCTCGGCAGCGGCGGTGAGCTCGGTGCCGCCGAGCATGCGACCAAGCTGGTGCTGGTCACCGGGTCGATGTCGGCGGCAACCAAGAAGGCCGCGCTGCTGGATGCGATGACCGGCGAGGCGGGCATCGTGATCGGCACGCACGCGCTGATCCAGGACAACGTCGAGTTCTTCGACCTCGGCATGGTGGTGGTCGACGAGCAGCACCGCTTCGGTGTCGAACAGCGGGATGCGTTGCGCGCCAAGGCGAAATCCGGCGCAAGCCCGCACCTGCTCGTGATGACCGCCACGCCGATCCCGCGCACCATCGCCATGACCACCCTCGGCGATCTGGAGACCTCCACGCTCACCCAGCTGCCGAGGGGACGGTCGCCGATCACCTCGAAGGTGGTGCCGCGCAGGCAGCATCCGAACTGGGTCGACCGCGCGTGGGAGCGCATCCTGGAGGAGGTCAAGGCCGGTCGGCAGGCCTATGTCGTGTGTTCCCGTATCGGCGACGACGAGGAGGGTTCCGGCAAGTCCCGCAACGGCAAATCGAAGGCCAAGGAGACCGAGAAGGAGGGCCCGACCACCCAGGCGGTGCTCGACGTCTTCGACATGCTGCGCGCGGGCCCGCTGTCGCAGGTGCGGGTCGGCTTGCTGCACGGCAGGCTGCCCGCGGACGAAAAAGACCAGGTGATGCGCGCTTTCAACGACGGATCGGTGGACGTGCTCGTCTGTACCACCGTCGTCGAGGTCGGTGTCGACGTGCCGAACGCGACCGTCATGGTGATCGTCGACGCGGATCGCTTCGGCGTCAGCCAGCTGCATCAGCTGCGCGGCCGGATCGGTCGTGGCAAGGATCCCGGGCTCTGTCTGCTCATCACCGACGCGGCGCCGGGCGGCTCGGCGATGGCGCGGCTGGACGCGGTCGCACGCACCACCGACGGCTTCGAGCTCGCCGTGCTCGACCTGCGCACCCGCCGCGAGGGCGATGTGCTCGGCGCCGCGCAGTCCGGCACCGCGCGTTCGCTGCGCCTGCTCTCGCTGCTCGACGACCTCGAAGTCATCACCGCCGCACAGGAACTCGCCCGCGACGTGGTCGAGTCCGATCCCGGCTTGAAGAGGCATCCCGGCCTGGCTGGGATGATGCACGCCGCGGTGGATGCCGAGCGGCTGGAGTACCTGGCGAAATCGTGATCGCCACTGGGTGCGGCTAGGGTGTCGCGACGGCGGTGATCTGCGAGAGCGCGCACCGCCAGCCCCGCTCGGTCTCGACGAAGACGTCCGTCGTCCATTCGTCGGCATCGAACCGCTTGCCCTGGTAGTGGGCGATATTGGTGACGCGAACGGTGAGCACCGCGACATCCCCGGTGCGCCGGATCCGTGCGTCGCCCACTCGCTGCATCGCCGAATGCGTGAGCGCGCCGGACTCGACGAACGCCAGGAACTCCTTCGCCGTGGTGATGCCGTTCTCCGACACCATGATCCAGTCGTCGGTCAGGTACGCGCCGATCCTGGCCGCGTCATTGGCGACGATCGCCGCCATCCACTCGTCGAGCAGGGCGATGAGCTGATCTGCCAGCAGGCTGTCTGTCATGGTCATGACTGGCACGGTAGCCCCGGCGCCTGCGGTAAGGCTTGGACGAATGGAACACCGAAGCCGGGTATCCGTAGATACCCGGCTCGGTGACGAAAAATCTTATGCCGCAACAATTTCAGCGGATGAAGCGGCGCGCTTCGCGTCCTCGCCGCGCGAATTGGCGGTCCACAGGCCGATCCCGGCGGCGCACACCGTGATGACGCCACCGACCAGCAGCGCGAGCTGAAAACCGGAGTTCATCGCGTCGATCGGCGCGTGACCGGCGGCCAGTCGACTCGTGGTGTGCGAGGTGGCGATCGCGGTCAACACCGCGAGGCCGAGCGCACCACCGATCTGCTGGCCGGTATTGAGCAGCGCCGCAGCGAGTCCCGCTTGCTCGCCGGGCACTCCCGCGTTCGCGGCGGTGGTGTTGGCGACGAACACCACACCCATCCCGATCGACATGAACACCATCGCGGGCAGCAGATCGACCAGGTAGGAGCCATCGGTGGGAATCCGCGAGAGCCAGATGAGCCCGATCCCGGAGACCACCGACCCGCCGACGATCAGCGGCCGAGTCCCGGTCTTGGCGATGAACTTCGACGTCACCCCGGCCACGGCGCCGACGGTCAGGCTGATCGGCAGGTACGCGACACCGGCCTCGAACTCCCCGTACCCGAGCACTTCCTGCATGTAGAGCGTCACGAAGAAGAACATTGCGAGCATGCCCGCCGCTAGAGTCAGATGGGTCAGGTTGGCGGCCGCGAGCCCCTTGATCCGGAAGATCGACAGCGGCACCAACGGATCGCCGGTGCGCTGCTCGTTGAGCACGAAGCCGATCAGAAGTGCCACGGCCACACCGAGTTGCAGGACGGTGCGGGTATCGCCCCACCCGAGTTCCGGTGCCTTCACCAACCCGTAGACCAGCAGCATCAGCCCGCTGGTCGCCAGCGCGGTGCCGAAAACATCGAAGCCGCCGCGTATTTCGTTGCGCCGATCGTCGGGCACCAGCAGCGGCACCGCGATCAGCACCAGCACGCTGACCGGAGTGTTGACGTAGAACACCCAGCGCCATCCCGGCCCCTGAGTAAGCACGCCGCCGAGGAAAACCCCTGCCGCCGAGGCCAACCCGGCCGTGCCACCCCACATGCTCAGCGCGGTGGTGCGATCGGATCCCTCGCGGAAACTGGTGGTGAGAATCGACAGCGCCGCGGGCAGCATCAGCGCGGCGCCGACTCCTTGCGCGAAGCGGGCCCCGATCAGCACGCCGCTGGTCTCGGCGAGACCGCCGGTCGCCGAGGCGATCCCGACCAAGAGCGTGCCGACGATCAACACCCGCCGCCTGCCGAGCAGGTCGGCGAGCCTGCCGCCGAGCAGCATCAGGCCGCCGTAGGTCAGCAGGTAGCCGCTGGTCACCCATTGCAGCGTCGACACCGACAGCCCCAGCTCGTGCTGGATGGTCGGCAATGCGACGTTGACGATGGAGGCGTCGGCGAAGTCGAGGAAGGCGACCAGGCACAGCAGCGCCAGTGTCAGTTTGCCGCGGCGGGTCCTCAGAAACGACGGTGATTCGGTGGGTGCACGCACTGCGATGTCCTCTCTCGGGTGCGGACGAGATGTCATCCGTTGCCCACTGAGACATTCGGCCGCCCTCAGACGTGACATCGGGAGAGCCAGCTCACATTTCCGGCGGACATGTCACGGTTCGCCGCCCGCAACGCTCTCAGAGCAGCAAGATCCGCCGGAGGAGGAGCGATGATCGACAGCGTGGACCACGACGCGACCGAGGTGTTCGCCGACCATCGAGAACTGCTGTTCTCGATCGTCTACAACATGCTCGGCAGCGTCGCCGACACCGAGGACGTGCTGCAGGACACCTGGCTGGCCTGGGCAGCACGCAACCGGACCGGTGGCGCCGAGATCGAGCACCCGCGCGCCTATCTGGTGCGCATCGCGGTCAATCACGCGCTGGCCAGGCGGGCTGCCGTCGCGCGACGACGGGAAACCTATGTCGGCCCTTGGCTGCCCGAGCCGCTGGTCGCCGACGAGCCTGCGGACCGCGACAGCGCGGACGAGCCGTTGCTCCGCGCCGAGGCCGTGTCGATGGCGATGCTGGTCGTGCTGGAAACGCTCTCCCCGCTCGAACGGGCGGTGTTCGTGCTGCACGAGGTGTTCGGCTTCCCGCACCCGGACATCGCCGACATGCTCGGCCGCAGCACCCCGGCCGTCCGGCAACTCGCGCACCGCGCCCGCGAGCACGTCCACGCCCGCAGGCCGCGGCAGCCCGCCGACCCGAGGGTGCAGCGCGCGGTGACCGAGAAGTTCCTGGCCGCCCAGATCGGCGGCGACCTGCCTGGCCTGCTCGCCTTGCTCGCACCCGATGTGACGTTCTGGACCGACGGCGGCGGCAAGCGCCGCGCGGCATTGCGCCCGATCGACGGCCGCGACAAGGTCGCTCGGCTGCTGGCCAGTCAGATCGTGCGAAGTCACGTGCCGGACATGGCGATTCACTACCGCTGGGTGAACGGCGACCCGTCGGCCGTGGTGTTCTCCGGCGCCGCGCCGTTCGCCGTGGTGGTCCTCGACATCGATGCGCGCACCGAGCAGATCATCGGCATCTACGCGGTGGCCAACCCGGACAAACTCGCCCACCTGCCGCCCGCCACCGAGGAATAGGACACTGCGGCAACGGAACCCGTGGGATCAGTCCGGCGAACCGACGCGGGGGTAGGGCAGATCGGTACTGGTGAGCTCGTCGATCGCGAGCGGGCTGCCGATATTGGGGAAGGCGCGCTGCGGGCACGAGGGGCGTTCGCAGACTTTGCATCCCGCACCGATCTGCACCGCCGTTGCAGGGTCGTCGAGTTGCAGGCCGGACGAATACACCAGCCGCTCGGCGTATTCGATGTCGCAGCCGAGGCCGATCGCGAAGTTTTTTGTCGCGGTGCCGAATCCGTGCGGTGCGGTCATCGCGGTGCGCGCGATCCAGAGGTAGCGGCGTCCGTCCGGCATCTCCGCGATCTGGGTGAGAATGCGGCCGGGGTGGGCGAAGGCCTCGTGCACCACCCACAGCGGGCAGCTGCCGCCGACTCTGGAGAAGTGGAAGGCGGTGGCGGACTGGCGTTTCGAGATGTTGCCCGCCCGATCGGTGCGGACGAAGAAGAACGGGACGCCGCGCTGGCTCTGGCGTTGCAGCGTGCTCAGCCGGTGGCAGATGGTTTCGAAGCCGACCTCGAAGCGCAAGCCGAGCAGGTCGATGTCGTAGCGCAGTTCCTCGGCCGAGCGCAGGAATCGCCCGTAGGGCAGCACCAGCGCGCCCGCGAAGTAGTTGGCCAGGCCGATGCGCGCGAGGGTGCGGGATTCGCCGGTGAGCGAAGGGGTTTCGGCGAGGACACCGTCCAGTTCGGTGCTGTACAGCAGGAACGCCAGGGTGGTCGCGATCTGGAAGGCGCGCTGGCCGGGTCGCAGCCGCCGGGCCAGCGTCAACGTCCGGCTGTCCGGGTCGTAGTGCCTCTTCGGAATGGTGGGATCGGCACCATCGCCGCGGACCAGCACGGTCACGCCTGCGCGTTCCTCGGCCACCCTGGCCAGCTGGCGATCCAGCGACCCGATGGTCAGGCCGGACTGCTCGAACAGCTGCTCGGCGGCGATATCGAGCTGCGGGATGTGGTTGTGATGGTCGTAGAAGAAGTCCCGCACATCCTCGTAGGGCATCGGAACGCCGGGCACGCCGGTCGGCGCGGACACCCTGGCCGAGAGCAGATCGAGCTGGTCGGTGGCGGCGCGTAGTCGGCGGTGCATGGCCACGACGATCCTGGCGACCTCGGGCTGCCTGGTCGCCAGCTCCTCCACCTCGGTCAGCGGCGCGGTGTGCCCGCCCGCCGCGTCGATCAGCACCTCGTGCAGATCGGACACGAGGCGGGCGTCCGAGTCGGCGGCGAAGAATTGGACGTCGAGATCGAAGGTGGAGTTGAGTTTCAGCAGCACCGGGATGGTGAGCGGCCGCTGATCGCGTTCGAGTTGGTTGAGATAGCTGGGCGACAGATCCAGCGACTTCGCCAAAGCCGCCTGGGTGAGTCTGCGCTCCTCGCGCAACCGCCGGAGCCGGGCGCCCGCGTACATCTTCCGCACCAGCAAGATGGTAGTCCCAGATCTTCGCAATCATCGCAATATCAGCGGATGTTTTCCACAGAAATATGCCGCTGCGAGGTATTTTGCGCGAGATTTCTGGTGCGTAGCGTGCGAAGGGAGCTACTTTCACCGCTCCGATTTGGAGGATGCATGAAGACACACATCGTACGCGCCCGCTCCGCCGCCGAGGATTTCCCGCGCGCGGAACACCTGGCGACCAAGGTTGCCGAGGTTGCTGCCGACCCGGTCGAGGTCACCGCGGAGGTCGCCGAGATGATCGTCAACCGGATCATCGACAACGCCGCCGTCGCGGCCGCGTCGCTGACCCGCCGACCGGTGACCAGCGCGCGGGCACAGGCGCTCGCGCAACCGTATCGGCCGGGACCGGGACGCTCGGGCGCGACGGTGTTCGGACTGCCCGCACTGCGCTGGGTGTCGCCGGAGTGGGCGGCCTGGGCCAACGGTGTCGCGGTGCGCGAGCTCGACTTTCACGACACGTTCCTGGCCGCGGAGTACTCGCATCCCGGCGACAACATCCCGCCGATCCTCGCCGTCGCGCAGCACCTCGGCCGCAGCGGCGCGGAGCTGATCCGCGGCCTGGCCACCGGATACGAGATCCAGATCGACCTCGTGCGCGGAATCTGCCTGCACGAGCACAAGATCGACCATGTCGCGCACCTCGGTCCGTCCGCCGCCGCGGGCATCGGCACGCTGCTCGGGCTCGACACCGAGACGATCTATCAGGCGGTCGGGCAGGCGCTGCACACCACCACCGCGACCAGGCAGTCGCGCAAGGGGGAGATCTCCAGCTGGAAGGCCTACGCGCCCGCGTTCGCCGGGAAGATGGCGGTCGAGGCGGTGGACCGCGCGATGCGCGGCGAGGGTGCGCCCGCGCCGATCTGGGAGGGCGCCGACGGCGTGATCGCCTGGCTGCTCGGCGGCATCGATGCGGAATACGCTGTGCCACTGCCCGGTCCAGGCGAGGCGAAGCGCGCGATCCTGGACAGTTACACCAAGGAGCATTCCGCCGAGTACCAGAGTCAGGCGCCGATCGACCTGGCTCGCCGGATGCGTTCGGCCATCGGCGATCTCGACCAGATCGCGTCGATCGTGTTGCACACCAGCCATCACACGCACGTGGTGATCGGCACCGGGTCGGGGGACCCGCAGAAGTTCGATCCATACGCCAGCCGCGAAACCCTCGACCACTCGGTGCCTTACATCTTCGCGGTCGCGTTGCAGGACGGAACCTGGCATCACGAGCGGTCTTACGCGCCGGAGCGTGCGCAACGGCCCGACACTGTCGAGCTGTGGCGCAAGATCTCCACCGTCGAGGATCCGGAGTGGACGCGGCGCTACCACGCCACCGACCCGAACGAAAAGGCCTTCGGCGCAAGGGCAGTGGTGACGCTGAAGAGCGGGGAGACCATCGTCGACGAGCTCGCCGTCGCCGACGCGCATCCGCTCGGCGCGCGGCCGTTCGCCCGTGCGCAGTACATCGCCAAGTTCCGCACGCTCGCCGAGGGCGTGCTCGATCCCGCCGAGCAGGATCGGTTCCTCGACGCGGCCCAGCGCACCGCCGAGCTGGCGCCCGGCGAGCTGGATCAGCTCACCTTCACCGTGTCCGACGAGGTGCTGCGCCGCGCGCCCGAGGTGCCTGCGGGGATCTTCTGATGCGGTCGCTACTGAGGCCCCCACACGACCGCTTGGGCCGCAATGACATCGGTGCCGTTGAAGGTGACCGACGGGGAGCCGTGCAGCAGATACCCCTCGTCGAGCAGTGCGCTGATCCGCTCGCAGAAGGCGGCGTCGTCCTTGCCGGTGATCAGCCGGTAGGGCATGGGGCGTGTGTCCTCGGTCATTCCGTCAGCTTAAAACGATCAAGAACCTCGACTGGATCGAGCAGTGCGTGGCTGCGGGCGACGTCCGCGGGAAGGTGGGTCGAGTGACCGGGTTACTGGCGGCGGCGACGAGCGCGGCCGACAAGCGGGTGGCGCTGCGCGCCGGGCTGACGTCCGGGCGCATTCAGCGGCTGCCGGGTGCCTTCAATCCCTTGGTGGCCAAGCTGGTTCAGGAACTCGGCTTCGAGGGTGTGTACGTCTCCGGCGCGGTGGTCTCGGCCGAGCTCGCGCTGCCCGACATCGGGTTGACGACGCTCACCGAGGTCGGCGCGCGCGGGCAGCAGATCGCGAGTGTCACCGACCTGCCCGTGCTGATCGACGCTGACACCGGCTTCGGCGAACCGATGAACGCGGCCCGCACCATCACCGTGCTCGAGGACGCCGGGCTGGCGGGCTGTCATATCGAGGACCAGGTGAACCCCAAGCGCTGTGGGCATCTCGACGGCAAGGCCGTGGTGCCGGTGGCCGACATGGTGCGCCGGTTGCGCGCCGCGGTCTCGGCACGGCGCGACCCGAACTTCGTGATCTGCGCACGCACCGACGCCCGCGGCATCGAGGGGTTGGACGCGGCCGTCGATCGGGCCAAGGCGTACGCGGATGCCGGCGCCGACCTCATCTTCACCGAGGCGCTGGCCGATGCCGCCGAGTTCGCGAAGTTCCGTGCGGCGGTGGATGTTCCGCTGCTCGCCAACATGACCGAGTTCGGCAAGTCCGCGCTGCTGTCCGCGGGGGAGCTCGGCGAGCTCGGGTACAACGCCGTCATCTATCCGGTGACCACGCTGCGGCTGGCGATGTTCGCGGTGGAGCACGGGCTGCGCGAGATCGCCGCCAGCGGAACCCAACTCGGCCTGCTCGACCGAATGCAGCATCGGACGCGCCTCTACGAGCTGCTGGATTACCAGCGGTACAACGACTTCGACTCCGGAATCTTCAACTTCACCCTTAGTGAGTGAGCAGATATGACCGAGATCAAGAAGGGCCTGGCCGGCGTGGTGGTCGACACGACCACCATCTCCAAGGTGGTGCCCGAGACCAATTCACTGACCTATCGCGGCTATGCGGTGCAAGATCTTTCGCGGCACTGCTCGTTCGAGGAGGTCGCCTATCTGCTCTGGTACGGCGAACTTCCCGATGCCGCGCAGCTTGCGCTGCTGAGCCAGCGCGAGCGCGCGCAACGGCGCGTCGATCGGTCCGTCCTGTCGCTGATCGAGAAGATGCCCGCCTCGTGCCATCCGATGGACGTGGTGCGGACGGTGGTCAGCTATCTCGGATCCGAGGATCCGGAGGAGGATCTCGGTGCCGCGCCGTCGCAGCGGGCGTTGCTGGCCAAGGCATTGCGGCTCACCGCGGTGTTGCCGACGGTCATCGCCGCCGACATGCGCCGCAGGCGCGGCCTGGATCCCATTGCGCCGCACTCGCATCTGGGTTTCGCGGAGAACTTCCTGACCATGTGCTTCGGCGCGGCGCCCGATCCACGGATCGTCCGTGCCTTCGAGATCTCGCTGATCCTCTACGCGGAGCACAGCTTCAATGCCTCGACGTTCGCCGCGCGCGTCGTCACCTCGACGCAGTCGGACCTGTACAGCGCGGTCACCGCCGCCATCGGCGCGCTGAAGGGGCCGCTGCACGGCGGTGCGAACGAGGCGGTGATGCGCACCATGCTCGAGATCGATGCGCCGGAGCTGGCCGCGGAATGGTTGCGCGCCAAGCTCGCTGCCAAGCAGAAGGTGATGGGGTTCGGGCATCGGGTCTACAAGAGCGGTGATTCCCGAGTGCCGACCATGCGGGACGCGCTCGAGCAGGTCGTCGAGGTGACCGGTGGGCAGCGTTGGCTGCGCATGTACGCCGAGCTGGAACGGACGATGGCCGAAACCACCGGCATCAAGCCGAATCTCGACTTCCCCGCGGGTCCGGCCTACTACTTGATGGGCTTCGACATCGAGATGTTCACGCCGATCTTCGTGATGAGCCGGATCACCGGCTGGACCGCGCACATTGTCGAGCAGTCCGCGTCGAACGCGCTGATCCGGCCGTTGTCCGAGTACACCGGGGTGCCGCAGCGAGAGTTGGCGGTCAGCGGCAGCCGCTGATTCCGGTGAGCGGAACTGTCGCGGGCGAGATTCGCAAACCCGCCCCTACCTAGCAAGTGCTTGGTTGAATCGAAGGCGGTAGGACGGCCACCGGCGTCGTCTCGGCATCAGGAAAGCGAGCAACGCCCATGCCAACCCCCGACGAACTCGTCCGCGACATGTGCCGCAGCTGGTCCGATCCCGACCCGGACCGGATCAGTGCCTTCTTCGCCGAAGACGCTGTCTACCACAACATCCCGATGGAACCCATCATCGGCCGCCCCGCCATCCGCGACTTCATCGCTGGCTTCCTCACCACCTTCGACGCCATCGACTTCGACATCCACCACCAGGTCGCCAACGGCAACATCGTCATGAACACCCGCACCGACACCCTCCGCGGCGCAGGCCGAATCACGCCCCTGCCAGTCATGGGCTTCTTCGAAGTAGCAGGCGACGCCATCACCACCTGGCACGACTACTTCGACATGGCCACCATCAACCGAGCCTTCGGCCTGGAGGGCTGACCCGAGTTCCGGCAAGGAATCCGCGGAAATTTCCTGGGGATATAGCGGAACCGAATGGAAGCTTCGCGCGTCGAAGACTTGTATCAGGGGATTTCGGGTTGAGTCATGATGTGCGAGGAGGGGTAGGCATGGATCGCTGTCCGGGGTGTCATACGGCGTGGCGGCGGGGGATGAGCTCCAGGTCGCAGCAGCAGCCGGTCAAGCGGGCCGCCGAGCCATGTGAGAGGTACACGTCGAGGCGGCGACAGCGCCCGCGTCCTGAGCCTGAAATCGATTGAGACGCGAGGATTTCGAGGAAAATGGTCGGTGCCCCCTCTAGCTGGGGCGGAGGGGGCACCGACGCTGGATCAGCGCACCGCGGCGGCCGCGGCGACCATGTTGCGCAGCGAGGCTTCCACCTCGGCCTGGCCGCGGGTCTTCAGGCCGCAGTCAGGGTTGACCCACAACCGTTCGGCGGGAACGGCTTTCAGCGCCGCACGCAGCGAGGTGGTGATCTCCTCGACACTGGGCACCCGCGGCGAGTGGATGTCGTAGACACCGGGACCGACGCCGAGGTCGAAGCCTGCGGCATTGAGGTCGTCGAGGACCTCCATCCGCGAGCGCGCCGCCTCGATCGAGGTGACGTCGGCATCCAGCCCCGCGATCGCGTCGATCACCTCGCCGAACTCCGAATAGCAGAGGTGGGTGTGCACCTGCGTGGCATCCGAGACGCCGGACGTCGCGAGCCGGAACGACTGCACCGACCAGTCGAGGTAGGCCCGCTGGTCGGTTTCGCGCAGCGGCAGCAGTTCGCGCAGCGCAGGCTCGTCGACCTGGATGATCCGGATGCCCGCCGCCTGCAGATCCACCGTCTCGTCCCGGATCGCCAGCGCCACCTGCCGCGCCGAATCACCGAGCGGCTGGTCGTCACGCACGAACGACCAGGCCAGAATGGTCACCGGCCCGGTGAGCATGCCCTTGACCGGCTTGTCGGTGAGCGACTGGGCGTAGGTGATCCATTCGACCGTCATCGGCGTCCGCCGCGTCACGTCACCGAACAGGATCGGCGGCCGCACGCAGCGGGTGCCGTAGGACTGCACCCAGCCGAGCTCGGTGGCCGCGAAGCCGTCGAGCTGTTCGGCGAAGTACTGCACCATGTCGTTGCGCTCCGGCTCGCCGTGCACGAGCACGTCCAGGCCCAGTTTCTCCTGGAGCGCAACGACATCGGCGACCTCCGCGCGCATCCTGCGGACGTACTCGGCCTCGTCGATCTGGCCCTTGCGCAGTTCGGCACGGGCAACCCGGATCGCCGAGGTCTGCGGGTACGAGCCGATCGTGGTGGTCGGCAGCGTCGGCAACTGCAGCCGATCCTGTTGCAGCACACGGCGTTCCTCGGCGGGCGCCCGCTTGACGGCGTCCGGGCCGAGTGCGGCCAGCCTGGCGCGGACCTGTCCGTCGTTCAGGCGCGGATCGGCGTGCCGCGAGGCGAGCGCGGCCCGTGCCTCGGCCAGTTCCGCGCCGATCGCGTCGGGACCTTCGGTCAGTCCGGTCGCGAGCAGCCGTACCTCGGCCACCTTTTCGCTGCCGAACGCCAACCACGACCGCAGCGCGTCGTCCAGTCCGGTTTCGACGGCCAGGGTGTAGGGCACGTGCAGCAGCGAGCACGAGGTGGACACCGCCACCGACCCGGCAGAACCGAGCAGGGTGCCGAGTGTGGCCAGCGACTTGTCGAGGTCGGCACGCCACACGTTGCGTCCGTCGACGACACCGGCGACAAGCAGCTTGCTCGCCAGCGCAGGCACCGAGGCGACATCGGAAACATCGGTGCCGGAGGTGAAGTCGAGCGCGACACCCTCGATGTCGGTGTCCGCCAACGCGGTCAGCGCGCCGTCGGGGTGCCCGAAGTAGGTCGCCACCAGGATGGCGGGCCGCTCCGTCGTCGCGGTCAGCTCGGTGTACGTGCTACGCACCAGCGCGATTTCGTCCGCCGTGAGATCGGTGACCAGCACCGGCTCATCGATCTGCACCCAGCTGACGCCTGCCGCGGCGAGCCTGCCGAGCAGATCGCGGTAGAGCGGAACGAGTTCGGCGAGCCGATCCAGCGCGGCGCCGCCGGTGGCCTTGGCCAGCTTCACGAAGGTGATCGGGCCGACCACCACCGGCCGTGCGGCGACGCCGAGCTCCAGCGCCTCCTGCACCTCGTGCAGCAGCTTCTCGGGGTTCAGCGAAAACGTGGTGTCCGCACCGATTTCGGGCACCAGGTAGTGGTAGTTGGTGTCGAACCACTTGGTCATCTCCAGCGGTTCGACCGTCTCGTTGCCGCGCGCCGCGGCGAAATAGCGGTCGAGCGGATCGGCGATTCCGGCCACCCGCGGTGGCAGCGCGCCGAGCAGCAGGGCGGTGTCGAGCACCTGGTCGTAATACGAGAAGGTGCCGACGGGAATCGAATCCAGGCCCGCCGCTTGCAGTTCGGTGAATTGGGCGGTCCGCAGCTCACGCGCAACGGCGTGCAGCTGATCGGCGTCGATCTTGCCTGCCCAATAAGCCTCGGTGGCTCGTTTGAGCTCACGCCGCGGCCCCACCCGAGGTAGCCCGAGAACCGTTGCGGTGAACGGTGTCTTCTGTACAACAGTCACGATGTTTCTCCAGTGCTGAGGTCGTCGCGAACCATCGCCACAGGGCGGCGCGGTTAGACCAAGTGACACGCCAGAGAATCCCGGCAGGAGAGCCCGACATATCAGCACTGGTAGAACCGCGCGCCCAAATCCACGAGGCGGTGGTCGCCGGATACGGCGTATCCGGCACGGCTGGCAGGTCTTCGGACTCACAGGCACCGGCCGTATCGGCCGACCTACTGGCCGTCGCTTCCCAAGTCGGTGAACTCAGTGCGTCTGACGGCGGTCGTTCCTGCATACCGCTGCGGGACAGTCCCGGATTCTCACCGGGTTCCCTCTCGCCCGCCCACCCTTTTCTGGATGGCCGAGCTCGACTCCGTTGCGCGACGTCGGGGCTCCATCTCGCGCGCACCGGTGAACCAGCTGCATCCACGAGCATAGGCCGCCGCGCGCCGGGCCGATGTGACGGCACCGTGAACGCAACTTCGCAACGCTGTCCGACCGGGTTGTGAAGATGCCTGCGAAGGGCCCTTCCGTGTCTGTGAGGTGGGCGGGGGCGGGTACCTTAGGCCAATGTTCACGAAAGTCTTGGTTGCCAATCGCGGCGAGATCGCCATCAGGGCCTTCCGCGCGGCCTACGAGCTCGGCGTAGGGACGGTGGCAGTCTTCCCCCACGAGGACCGCAACTCGGTGCACCGGATGAAGGCGGCCGAGTCCTACCAGATCGGTGAACAGGGGCACCCCGTCCGGGCGTACCTCTCGATCGACGCGATCATCGACGCGGCCAAGTCGGCGGGCGCCGACGCGGTGTACCCCGGGTACGGCTTCCTGTCCGAGAACCCGGATCTTGCGGCGGCCTGCGCTCGCGAGGGCATCACCTTCATCGGTCCCTCCGCGGACGTGCTCGAGCTCGCGGGTAACAAGGCACGGGCCATCGAGGCGGCCAAGGCGGCAGGCCTGCCGGTGCTGCGCTCCAGCGAGCCGTCCGCGGACGTCGACGCGCTGATCGCCGCGTCCGAGCAGCTCGACTATCCGATCTTCGTCAAGGCGGTCGCCGGTGGTGGCGGCCGCGGCATGCGCAGGGTCGCCGCCGCCGAGCAGCTGCGCGAGTCCATCGAGGCCGCGTCCCGCGAGGCCGAGTCGGCGTTCGGCGATCCGACGGTGTTCCTCGAGCAGGCCGTGGTGAACCCGCGCCACATCGAGGTGCAGATCCTGGCCGATCAGCACGGCAACGTGATCCATCTGTTCGAGCGCGACTGTTCGCTGCAGCGCCGCCATCAGAAGGTGATCGAGCTCGCGCCCGCGCCGAACCTGGATCCCGCACTGCGCGACCGCATTTGCGCCGACGCCGTCTCCTTCGCCAGGCAGATCGGCTACAGCTGCGCAGGCACCGTCGAGTTCTTGCTCGACGAGCGCGGCAACCATGTCTTCATCGAGATGAACCCGCGCATCCAAGTCGAGCACACGGTGACCGAGGAGATCACCGACGTCGATCTGGTGCAGTCGCAGCTGCGGATCGCGGCGGGGGAGACCCTCGAACAGCTCGGCCTCAGCCAGGAGGCGATCACCATCCGCGGCGCGGCGCTGCAGTGCCGGATCACCACCGAGGATCCGGCCAACGGCTTCCGCCCCGACACCGGCCGTATCACCGCCTACCGCACCCCGGGTGGTGCAGGCATCCGGCTCGACGGTGGCGCCAACCTCGGCGCGGAGATCGGTGCGTACTTCGACTCGATGCTGGTGAAGCTCACCTGCCGCGGCCGCGACTTTCCCGCGGCGGTGTCGCGGGCCGCTCGTGCGCTCGCCGAGTTCCGAATTCGTGGTGTCACCACCAACATTCCGTTCCTGCAGGCGGTGCTCGAGGACCCGGACTTCAGGGCGGGCCGGGTCACCACGTCGTTCATCGACGAGCGCCCGCAGCTGCTCACCCTGCGCGGTTCGGCCGACCGCGGCACCAAGATCCTGAACTACCTGGCCGACATCACCGTCAACAAGCCGCACGGCGAGCGGCCGACCACCGTCTACCCGCACGACAAGCTGCCGTCCATCGATCTGACGGTGCCGCCGCCGGACGGCTCCCGGCAGCGGTTGCTTCGCCTCGGCCCCACCGGTTTCGCGCAGGATCTGCGGGCGCAGAAGGCCGTTGGCGTCACCGACACCACCTTCCGCGACGCGCACCAGTCGCTGCTCGCCACCAGGGTGCGCACCAACGGCCTGCTCGGCGTCGCGGGGCACGTGGCTCGGCTCACCCCGGAGCTGCTGTCCATCGAGGCCTGGGGCGGCGCGACTTACGATGTGGCGCTGCGCTTTCTGTACGAGGACCCGTGGGAGCGGCTGGCCGCGCTGCGCGAGGCGGTGCCGAACATCTGCCTGCAGATGCTGCTGCGCGGCCGCAACACCGTCGGTTACACGCCGTACCCGGAGCAGGTCACCCGCGCGTTCGTCTCGGAGGCGACCGCCACCGGCATCGACATCTTCCGCATCTTCGATGCGCTCAACAATGTCGACCAGATGCGACCCGCCATCGACGCGGTGCGCGAAACCGGCACGGCCCTTGCGGAAGTCGCGCTGAGCTATACCGGTGATCTGTCCAATCCGGACGAGACGCTCTACACCCTCGACTACTACCTGAAGCTGGCCGAGCAGATCGTCGACGCGGGCGCGCACGTGCTCGCGATCAAGGACATGGCCGGGCTGCTGCGCGCCCCTGCGGCCGCCACCCTGGTGACGGCGCTGCGCAGCAACTTCGATCTGCCGGTGCATGTGCACACCCACGACACCCCCGGCGGTCAGCTGGCGACGTACCTGGCCGCTTGGCAGGCTGGCGCCGACGCGGTGGATGGCGCGAGTGCCGCGATGGCCGGAACCACCAGTCAGCCAGCGCTTTCCGCGATCGTCGCGGCCGCGGCGCACAGCGAATACGACACCGGCCTGAACCTGAGCAACGTGTGCGACCTCGAGCCGTACTGGGAGGCGTTGCGAAAGGTGTACCGGCCCTTCGAATCCGGGCTCCCCGCGCCGACCGGCCGCGTCTACACCCACGAGATCCCCGGCGGCCAGCTGTCGAACCTGCGTCAGCAGGCGATCGCACTCGGCCTCGGCGATCGATTCGAGGAGGTGGAAGCGAAATACGCTGCGGCGGACCGGCTGTTGGGCCGCCTGGTGAAGGTCACCCCGTCGTCCAAGGTGGTCGGCGACCTGGCGCTCGCGCTGGTCGGCACCGGCGTCGACATCGAGGATTTCGCGAGCGATCCCGGTCGCTACGACATCCCCGACTCGGTGATCGGATTCCTGCGTGGCGAACTCGGCACCCCGGCGGGCGGCTGGCCGGAACCGTTCCGCAGCCGCGCGCTGGCAGGCCGCGGTCCGGCCAAGCCGGAGACCCCGTTGACCGCTGCCGACGAGGCCGGGCTGGCCGGGACCTCCGAGCAGCGCCGAGACACGCTCAACCGGTTGCTGTTTCCCGCGCCCACCGCCGAATTCCTCGCGCACCGTGAGAAATACGGCGACACCATGGGCCTGTCGGCAAACCAGTTCTTCTACGGTCTGCGCCAAGGCGAGGAACACCGCGTCCAACTGGAGAAGGGCGTCACCCTGCTCATCGGCCTCGAGGCCATCTCCGAGCCGGACGAGCGTGGCATGCGCACGGTCATGTGTGTCCTCAACGGCCAGCTGCGTCCCGTCGCGGTCAGGGACCGGTCCATCGCCAGCGACATCCCGGCCGCCGAGAAGGCGGACAAGGGCAACGCGGGCCACATCGCCGCGCCGTTCGCCGGCGTCGTCACATTGGCGGTGTCCGAAGGCGATGCGATCGCCGCGGGCGACACCATCGGCACCATCGAGGCGATGAAGATGGAGGCCGCGATCACCGCGCCGCGCGCAGGCACCGTCGGCCGGGTCGCGATCGGCCAGGTCCAGCAGGTCGAGGGCGGCGACCTGCTGATCGAAATGGCCCTGCGCGAGTCCTCGGGCGAATGACGCGGATCGTCGCGGGAACCGCGGGCGGGCGGCGGCTACGGGTGCCGCCCGCCGGGACCCGTCCCACTTCCGACCGTGTCCGGGAGGCCTTGTTCAGCGCGCTCGACGCGCGGATCGACTTCGACGGAATCCGCGTACTCGACCTCTATGCGGGCTCGGGTGCGCTCGGGCTGGAGGCACTGTCCCGCGGCGCCGCGCACGCGTTGCTCGTGGAAGCCGATCGCAAGGCGGCGGCGGTGGTGCGCGGCAACATCGCCGATCTCGGGCTGCCCGGTGCGGAACTGCGGATCGGGACCGTGGCCAGCGTGCTGGCTCTTGGCGGCGCAGGCGAATTCGATCTCGTTCTCGCCGACCCGCCCTACGCGGTCGACACCGACGCGGTGCAGGCCGACTTGCTCGCGTTGGCCGCAGGTTGGCTGCATCCCGGCGCGCTGGTCGTCATCGAGCGCTCCAGTCGATCGCCGGAAATCGAATGGCCGGAAGGCTATTCGGCGACCAAGCCGCGCAAGTACGGCGAAACGCGGCTCGAACTGGCGACATTCGACTGACACTGTGCCTCGGCACACCCTCCCTGGTGCCGGACCAGGGCCGCACGATAGCGTCTGACCATGGCAGGAGCATTGTGCCCCGGGTCCTTCGACCCCGTGACCAACGGACACATCGACATCTTCAACCGGGCTGCGGCCCAGTTCGACGAGGTCGTGATCACCGTGTCGATCAACAAGAACAAGCAGGGCATGTTCAGCGTCGAGGAGCGCATGGAGATGCTGCGCGAGTCGACCTCGCACTTGCCCAACGTGCGGGTGGAGTCCTGGTACGGCCTGACCGTCGATTTCGCGCGGGAGCAGGGCATCACCGCCATCGTGAAGGGCCTGCGCGACGCCACCGACTTCGGCTATGAGCTGCAGATGGCCCAGATGAACAAGAAGCTCTCCGGCGTCGAGACCCTTTTTATCGCCACCAATCCCGCCTTCGGTTTCTTGTCCAGCTCGCTGGTCAAGGAGGTGGCATTCTTCGGCGGCGACGTCACCGACATGCTCCCTTCCTCGGTCCACAAGCGTCTGCTCGACCGCTTGGCCGAACGTCGCGGCTGAGTGCCGGACTCGAATCAGCTCAGACCCAAATCAGCCCCGGTTCCAGAGAACGGAACCGGGGCTGATTTGTTGTGGGCTGCGGTGATGGGTTCTTAGAAGACCAAGCCGCGCAAGGCGAGGAAGCGCATGCCGCCGACCGCCGCGGTGATGCCGAGGATGGCGCTGGCTTCGGCGGGACCGCCGATGGTCGGGGCCCAAACATCGAGGGCCGCAAGTCCCGCGGTGGTGATGGCGAGCCCGACCAGTGCCAAGCCGCCGCCTTCCCACTGCGCGGTGAACCAGCCGACGCGGCCGCTCGCGTGGAAGGTGAGCTGGCGGTGCAGTTCGTTGGCGATCACGGTGCTGACGATCGACCCGACCACGTTGGCGATCAGCGAGCCGATGCCGTGCATCGCCAAGAACAGAAGGACGTAGGCGATGTTGCTGAAACCGCCGACCAGTGCGAAGCGGATCAGCTGGGCGAAGGCCCGGTCGCCGCGCAGGTAGGCCATCATCTGCTCGAACCGTGCGGTCGTCGACGCGCCCGGTAGCACCGGGTACGGGCCGACGAACGGCATGAAGAAGCTGGTGGGGCCAACTCCTGCCGGTCGCTCTAGATCCAGAACAGTCATGGGTTTTCCGATCGAACATGAGCCTTCGATGGGGACAACAGCGAGGGTGATCGCCTGCTTCCCGTCGAATCTCGAAAGGTTCCGGTTGTACTGCTTGTTCAGCATGTACTGAACACTCAAAACCTGTCAATACTCGAGGGACGGCGTTGTCCGTTCTCTCGGGCTTCTGCAATCCCGCAGGCCCGGTGGGGCTAGCGCTCGAAGCCGAAGACCTTGTCGATCTTCTGAACTAATTTAACACCAAGTGGAGGCAGATCCTCCACTTGATTTATGTGGCGTACGAGACACTGGCACGACACACCGGACGATGACTCGGCACAAGCCGTGACGAGGGGCACACTGGGTCTCGGCGGAGGTTCGCCAAGAGTCGTACGAGAGTGGGGTAGTGAGCATGTATCGCGTATTCGAAGCACTCGACGAGCTGGTCGCCATCGTCGAGGAAGCGCGTGGCATCCCGCCGACGCGCAGCTGCATCGTGCCGCGCGGCGATGTGCTCGAACTGCTCGACGACGTGCGCGACGCGTTGCCCGGTGAGCTCGACGACGCCCAGGACGTCCTCGACATCCGCGACAAGATCGTCTCTGATGCCCGCTCGGCCGCCGAAGTGACGGTGAGCAGCGCCAATGAGCAAGCCGCGCACACCATCGGCTCGGCCCGCGAGGAAGCCGATCGCATCCTCGCCGACGCCAAGGCGCACGCCGACCGGATGGTCGCCGAGGCAGGCGCGCACGCCGATCATCTCGTGAACACCGCCCAGGCCGAAGCCGACCGCGTCGTCGCCGACGGCAACGCCGAATTCGAGGCCGTCACCAGCAGGGCCAGGATGGAATCCGAGCGAATGATCGAGGCGGGCAAGGCTTCCTACGATCGCTCCGTCAAAGACGGCGAGGCCGAGCGGGACCGGCTGGTCGCGCAGACCGAAGTGGTCCGCGCCGCGCACGCCGAATCCGCGCGGGTGATCGACGCCGCACACGCCGACTCCGACGCGATGCGCGAGGAATGCGACCACTACGTCGACAGCAAGCTCGCCGAGTTCGAGGAGACCCTCACCAGCACTCTTCGGACCGTCGGTCGCGGCAGGCATCAGCTGCGCGCGGGCGCCGGTGCACCCGACTATGCGACGGAGTACCGCCGCTAGCCGGGATATCGTTCGGTTTGGGTTGACGCACCCGCCTCGCGTATCGTGGTGTGGTTGCCCATTCCCCCCAATTGTGAAGTGAGTTCGTGATGCCCGCCGGATCCGGTTCTGCCTCGCGTCAGCGCTCGGCCTCGCGCCGGGAGCCGGACGCGGCCTTCGTGCTGGACGTCCGCAGCCTCGGCCGCCGGGCCGGCACGATGCGCGAGTTGCGTCGCACCGTCACCACCGTCACCCGGATCGGCCTCGATCTGATCGGTGTCCCGGTGGGCGCCGAGGTCAAGCTCGACCTGCAGCTGCAAGCCGTCTCCGAGGGCGTGCTGGTCACCGGCTCGGTCGTCGCGCCGATCGAGGGCGAGTGCTCGCGCTGCCTCGAGTCGTTCACCGACGAGCTGGACGTGCACCTCACCGAGCTGTTCGCGTACCCGGACAGCACGACCGAGCAGACCACCGATGACGACGACGCCTACCGGATGATCGACGACACGATCGACCTGGAACCGGTGATCATCGACGCCATCGGCATCGAGCTTCCGCTGCAGCCGCTGTGCACTCCCGATTGCGCCGGATTGTGCGCGGAATGTGGCGTACGGATGGCGATTGCGGGTTCTGACCACTCGCATGAGATACTTGACCCTCGCTGGGCCGGGCTGGCGAAATTTGCCACCGCATCGCCCGGCAACGGCAGCCCCGACACGGGCGCGGCCACAGCAGCAGACCAGTCAGCCGATATGGCAAGTAATAGGACAGAGGAGAAGTAGTCGTGGCCGTTCCCAAGCGCCGGATGTCCCGTTCCAACACCAGGTCGCGGCGCAGCCAGTGGAAGGCCACCGCGCCGACCCTGATCACCTGCCCGAACCGCGCCTGCGGTGAGAAGACCCTGCCGCATATCGCATGCCCGTCGTGCGGCACCTACAAGGGCCGTCAGGTCACCGCAGCTGTCTGACCGCTTAACCTGTCGTACCGACGTGACAGACGAACCCGACTCGTCCGATGAACACGCGAGCTTGCTCGCGGCGCTCGGTGTCGAGGTGCAGCCGGATCTGCTGCGCCTCGCTCTGACGCACCGGTCGTACGCATACGAGAACGGCGGGCTGCCGACCAACGAGCGCCTGGAATTTCTGGGCGACTCCGTCCTCGGGCTGAGCATCACCGAGCGGCTGTACCACGAGCATCCCGGCAAGTCCGAGGGCGAGCTGGCGAAGCTGCGCGCGAGCGTGGTCAACATGCACGCGCTCGCCGAGGTGGCGCGCCAGCTCGGCGAGGGTGGGCTCGGCGTGCACCTGCTGCTCGGCAAGGGCGAAGAGCTCACCGGTGGCAGGGACAAGCCGAGCATCCTGGCCGACGGCATGGAGTCGCTGCTCGGCGCGGTGCACCTGGAGCACGGCATCGACGTGGCCCGCAGCGTGGTGCTGCGGCTGTTCGCCGACCTGCTCGAGCGTGGACCGCGCATGGGCGCCGGACTCGACTGGAAAACCAGCCTGCAGGAGCTCACCGCCGAGCGTGGCCTCGGCGTGCCCAGCTACGAGATCACCTCGACGGGCCCCGATCACGACAAGGAATTCACCGCGACCACGGTGATCGGCGGCCGTGCCTACGGGCAGGGCGTCGGTCGATCCAAGAAGGAAGCCGAGCAGAAGGCCGCGGGCACCGCCTACCAGGCGCTGACCGCCGAAGCCTGACGTGCCCGAACTTCCCGAGGTCGAGGTCGTCCGTCGTGGCGTCGCCGAGCATGTGGTGGGTCGGGTCATCGAGTCGGTGGCGATCACCCATCCGCGTTCGGTGCGCCGTCACCTCGAAGGCGCCGCCGATCTCGCCGCCCGCTTGACCGGACTGAAGGTCCAGTCCGCGGAGCGGCGCGGCAAATACCTCTGGCTCACCTTCGACGAGCCGGACACCTCGCTCGTCGTGCATCTCGGCATGAGCGGTCAGCTGCTGGTACAGCCCGCGGATGCGCCGCTGGAGAAGCACGCCCACATCCGGGCGACCCTCGGCGACGGCACCCAGCTGCGCTTCGTCGACCAGCGCACCTTCGGCGGCTGGGCGCTCGCGCCGCTGGTCGAGGTGGACGGCACCCTGGTGCCGGAACCGGTCGCGCACATCGCGCGTGATCCGCTGGATCCCCGCTTCGACACCGATGCCGTCGTTGCCGCGGTCCGCGCCAAACAGACCGAGATCAAACGGATTCTGCTCGACCAGAGCGTCGTTTCCGGCATCGGCAACATCTACGCCGACGAATCCCTGTGGCGCGCAAAGCTGCACGGTGCGCGTCTCGCCTCCGGCCTGTCCAGGCCTGCCGTGCGCGGCCTGCTCGCCGATGTCGGCGCCGTGATGGGGGAGGCGCTCGCCGCGGGCGGCACCTCGTTCGATGCGCTGTATGTCAACGTCAACGGACAATCCGGCTACTTCGAACGCTCGCTTGCCGTCTACGGCCGCGAGGACGAACCGTGCCGCCGGTGCGGCGCTCCCATCCGGCGCGAGAAGTTCATGAATCGTTCCTCGTATTCTTGCCCGCGGTGCCAACTGAAGCCTCGCGATCGTTAGCGGGGGCGAGTTACCTTTCTTGTAGGCGGTTCGGGTTTCAGGCCGGCCGTGGAGGAAGGACACATGCGCAAACTCACGTACTACGTAGCGTCGACCATCGATGGTTTCATCGCCACCGACGACGGATCCGTCGATTTCTTTCCGGTCGGCGGTGATCACGGCCCGGCGATCACTGCGCAGTACCCAGAGACGTTGCCGACCAAGGTGCGCGAGTCCCTCGGCATCGACAAGCGCAACCGCTACTTCGATACGGTGCTGATGGGTCGCAAGACGCACGACTTCGGGGTGCGGACCGGAACGTCGAGTCCGTACGCGCATCTGAAGCAGTACGTGGTGTCGACGACCTTGCCGGAGAACCCCGACCCCGACGTCGAGCTGATCGCCGCGGACCCGCTGGCGAAGGTGCGCGAACTCAAGCGGGCCGATGGTCTCGGCATCTGGCTGTGCGGTGGCGGCGAGCTCGCCCAGGTGTTGCTGCCCGAGATCGATCAGATCTTCCTCAAGCTGTATCCGGTGCTGCTCGGCCAGGGACGTTCGCTGTTCGGGACCGGCCCTCGGCTGCCCGACGCGGCCAAGTTCCGGGTGATCACGAGCCGAGTGTTCGAGGACGGTGTCGCCTTCCTGAAGTACAGCAGGATTCGCTGACCGCGGTGACCGACGACGATGCGACCGCAGCCGACCGGGCCACCGTGCCCGGCCCGGTGGAAGTGCTGCGGGAGATCGGCTTCTGGCTGGAGCGTTCGCGCGCCGAGACCTATCGGGTCAAGGCCTACCGGCGCGCCGCCGATATCGTCGCCGAGCTGCCGGACGACGAGCGCGCGGCGCATCGCGCGGCCCGCAGCTGGCGCGATATCGCAGGGATCGGGCCGAAGACCGCGACCGTCATCGAGCAGGCGTATTCCGGTGTGCTGCCGCAACTTCTGCTCGACCTGCGCGGCGCGGCCAAGCCGATCGGCGCGCCGGGCAAACCGCTACGCACCCAGCTGCGCGGCGACCTGCACACCCATTCGGACTGGTCCGACGGTGGCAGCCCGATTGCCGAGATGATGGGTGTCGCCGCGGCCCTCGGTCACGAATACTGTGCGCTGACCGATCATTCGCCGCGGCTGAAGGTGGCCAACGGGTTGTCCGCCGACCGGCTGCGCAGGCAGTTGGATGTGGTCGCCGAGCTCAACGACCGGATGGCGCCGTTCCGCATCCTCACCGGCATCGAGGTCGACATCCTCGACGACGGCGCCCTCGACCAGCAGGCGGAGCTGCTCGCCGAGCTGGATATCGTGGTGGCCAGCGTGCATTCGCACCTGCGCGACGACAGCGCGACCATGACCAAGCGGATGGTCTACGCCGTGGCCAACCCCAACGTGGACGTGCTCGGCCATTGCACGGGACGGCTGGTCGAGGGCGGCCGTGGCACCCGCCCCGAGTCGAGCTTCGACGCGGAGGTGGTGTTCGAGGCGTGCCGGACGTTCGGCACCGCGGTCGAGATCAACAGCAGGCCCGAGCGCCGCGATCCGCCGTCGCGGCTCATCCAACTCGCGGTCGAGATGGACTGTCACTTCTCCATCGACACCGACGCGCACGCGCCGGGCCAGCTGGACTGGCAAGGCTACGGCTGTGAGCGCGCGCTCGCCAATGGTGTTGCGGCCGAACGGATCATCAACACCTGGCCGCTGGCCGATCTGCTGGCATGGACCGAGGCGCCCGCGACCTGATGGCCGTCGGGTTAACGGTTGCCGAACAGTTCCGCTGATCTCGCACCGACGACCGTTCGCACCCGAAAATGGTTGCCACAGAGATCGGGTGGGGGACTAGTTGGGCGACTTTCCAATCGAGATCGTGCTCGCGGTGATCGGCATCGCGGTGCCGATCGGGGCGTTCCTGTGGGAGTTCGTGTTCGTCGGGCGCAAGCGGCTCGGCTATCGCGTGCAGATGGACACACCGGTCACCGGCGAGGTGGAATCGGTGTTCCCCGGGGTGCTTCCGCAGTTGCGGCCGAGCCTGGACGGCGCCAGCCCGGACCTCAAAGATCTCTCGGTCGTGTTGGTGCGCATCGAGAACAGCGGCGCCACCGATATCGATACCCGCGACTACAAGGCGCCCGAACCCGGTCGGATCGGTCTGCACCTGCGCTTTCCGCAGCGCAGGGTGATCGGCATGGCGGTGACCGAGCTGAGCGATCCCGGTCTCGCCGACAACCTGGACGTGGACTCGGGAATCACGGTGCGCGAGGACATCAATGGGCACATCGGCGTCATCGACCTGCCGAAGGTGCCGCTGGATCGCAATGAGCACTACAAGATCCTGGCGATCCTGCAGCGGTCCGAAGGCGCGGGCGACTACCCCGCGCCGGTGCTGCTCGGAGGGATCAAGGGCGGCCGACTACTCGAAACCCACAGTCGCACAGGCATTCCCCGAATGATGCTGGCGCTGCTCGTTTTTCTCGTGCTGGTGATCGTCGTCCAGCTCGTTGTCACCGCCGTCGAGCCGGTGCCGACGCCGCTGGACTGTGCCTCGGGCTCGGTCACCGTTGTCGGGTCCTCGGCCTTCGCGCCGGTCATCAAGGAGGCTGCCGAGCAGTACGGGAAGCGCTGTACCGATGCGCATTTCGCGTTCGGCTTCGAGGGCACCGAGCGGGGTCTCGATCGGCTCGCCGAGGACGGCAAGGACAATCCTGGATTGCTCACCATCAGCGACGGGCCCAAGGGCACCGGGTATCCCACGCTGGTGTATCGCCCGCTGGCGGTGTCGCTGTTCACGGTGATCGTCAACAAGGACGTCGGGGTGAAGAACCTCACGGCCGACCAGATTCGCCTGGTGTATCGCGATCAGGTCACCAATTGGCGCGAAGTGGGCGGACCCGACCTGCCCGTGGTGCTCGTCAACCGGAATCCGGGGTCCGGCAGCCGAAACACGTTCGAGCGCAGGCTACTCGACGACAGGCAACAACCGGAGCGGACGCACACGAGCTGCACCGCGATCAAGCGGACCGTGATCTCGACCGCGCAACACTGCGAAGTGCAGGTCACCGCCGACATGCTGAAGGCCGTCGGCGAAATCCCCGGCGCTATCGGCTATTCCGAGTTCTCCGAGGCGGTCGCCGCGGACCTGGCGACGGTCACGATCAACGGTGTCGGCGCGGGCCGGGACGCCGCGATGGATCGCACGTATCCGTTCTGGGGTGTCGAGTACGCCTACAGCAGCGGTGAGCTGCCCGGCGACTCGCTTGCCGCGAGCTTTGTGCGCTTCCTGACCGATCAGGCAGGCAAGGACGTCCTCCGCGCGCACGGCAACACGCCATGTGCCGATCTGCCGGATCCGGGCAGGTGTCTGCCGGGTTCGTGAACGGCTGCCCGTTGATGTCACACTCCGCGCCCCAGTTTCGTCTTCTCGATAGGAGAACATCGAGGAAAGGACGACAACGTGCCACGAATGAAGCTCGCGACGGTTGCTCCCGAGGTCTACAAGGCCTGGTTCGCGGCCGAGGCCGCCATCCGGCGCGGCCCGCTCGATCCGGTCATCCGTGAGCTGGTGAAGATCCGCGTCTCCCAGCAGAACGGCTGCGTGTACTGCATCGACCTGCATACCACCGATGCTCGGTTGGAGGGCGAGACCGAGAAGCGCATCTACCAGCTCAATGCCTGGCGGGAGTCGGCGCTCTACACCGAGCCCGAACGTGCGGCCCTCGCCTACGCCGACGCGGTGACGAAACTCGGCGAACACGGCGTCAGCGACGAGGTGTGGGCCGAGGTCGAGAAGCACTTCGACGAGGGTGCGGCGGCCGGTCTCGTCGCGGTCACCGCGATGGTCAACCTGTGGAACCGGATCGGTGTGCCGATGCAGATGCGGCCGGGTGACTGAGCGCCGGAGTCAGTTGTCCGGCGGGAGTATCGGCCGGGTGAAGTAGTCCTCGACCGGCAGCGGTCCGGTGTACCTGCGGCACGGGCACCGGACCCATTCCCACACCGAGGGCGCGACGGACCTGCGGATGTCGGTGTGGCATTCGCCTGCTTGCGGATCGTGCATGGCCAGATCGTGGCCGCAGCCGCACTGCGCGAGGCTCGCCGCCGACTTTCTGCCCGGCGCGCCGCGGTGGCCGTAGCGCCCGATCGCCCAGCCCGCGCCGACGATTCCGGCTCCGACGGCCAGGGTGATGGGATCGAACATGCGTCCATTGTACGTATACGTATGCGCGGATAACGCCGGACTGGCCCGAATTGTCGGTGCCATCGGCGAAGATAGCAGGTATGACGGAACTATCGCTGCGTGAGCTGAACCGAACCCTGCTGGTACGTCAGATGTTGGCGCAGCGGGTCGCGATGACACCGTTGGAATTGGTCCGGCATCTGGTCGCGGTACAGGGGCAGGAACCCAATTGGCCCTATGTCGGATTGTGGTCTCGGCTGCAGAGTTTCGAGCACGACCAGCTGGCCCGGTTGCTGCGGGAGCGAAAGCTGGTGCGCTCCACCATGATCCGCCGCACGGTGCACCTGGCCGACGCGGACGACTTCCGGTGGTTGCGCCCGACGGTCCGCCAGATCGTGCATTCCGCGCTGCAGGCGCCGTACTACCGTGACGAGATCGAGGGTGTCGATCTGGACGAGCTCGCCGTCGCGGGCCGAGAACTGTTGTCCGGCCAGATCATGTCGCGCACCGAGCTCGGAAACCTGCTCGCCGAGCGCTTTCCGGACCGGCTGCCGCGCAGGCTGGCCGAATCGGCGGAGCTGCTGGTGCCGATGGTGCACAGCCCGGTCACCGGCGCCTGGGGCAAATGGCGCAATCGCTCGGTGACCGTCGCCCTGGCCGACGAGTGGATGGGCGTGCCGATGGAGGCGGAGTCGCAGGCCGAGACCCTGGTGCTGCGCTACCTCGCCGCGTTCGGGCCCGCCACGGTCGCCGACATGCAGGCGTGGGCAGGCATCACCCGGCTCGCCGAGGTGGTCGACGACATGCGCGACAGCCTGAGGGTTTTCACCGATGATCAGCACCGGGTGCTGTTCGATCTGCCGGAAGCTCCGCTCGCCGACCCGAATCTCGCTGTGCCCGTGCGCTTCCTGCCCGCCTTCGACAATGCGCTGCTCGGCCACAAGGACCGGCGGCGGATCATCAGCGACGAGGATCGTCAGCGGATCGCCAGGGAGGCGTCGGCGGGTGTGGCGATGTACCTGGTGGACGGCTTCGTGCACGGGCGGTGGACGTTGGACGACAGCACCATTCGGGTGACCCCGTGGCACCCGTTCGACGCCGCCGACGAGGCGGAGGTGCGCGCCGAGGCGGAGCGGATGCTTCCTTTCGTGGTCCCCGGGCAGGACGGAAAGATCGTCATCGAAGGCTGAACCGGGGCGTCCACCCCCGTAGACATAGTCGGGTAGGGCCGCAAAGGCGGCCCTGATCGGCCGATCACGGCTATCGATCAGTTACATACTCCAGTCCATGGTTTGGCGCCGCCGCGTAGAGGTACATCACAGGCGGCCCCCCTGCTCACATTCCCCACGTGACCAGGCCGATAAGCCCGATGGACGGCGGTGTGACTGAGCTCCACCTCCGCTGCGGCGGCCACCAGTTCGAGTTCGGCGCCCCGCACCCCGGTGTGCTGGGTGGATGCGAGTGCTAACCGGTTGTGCCCCTTGGAAGGAGGGTCATGAGTGCGTTACCCGTGCCGACTTCGGCGCAGAAAGCCACATCCGATCTCCTGTCGATCGACCACGTCGGTACCCGATTCCGGATCGCGATGGTCGTTCCGCCGTATTTCGATGTGCCGCCCAAGGCTTACGGCGGTGTCGAGGCTGTCGTCGCCGACCTGGTCGACGCGCTGGTGGCCAGAGGCCACGAGGTGACCCTGCTCGGCGCGGGGGAACCGGGGACGAAGGCGAAATTCGTTCCGCTGTGGGATCGTACGGTGCCCGAGCGGCTCGGCGAGCCGTTCCCCGAGGTGATGCACGCGCTGCGGGTACGGCGCGCGATCCAGGAACTCGCCGCGACCGGCAGCATCGATCTGGTGCACGAGCACACCTTCGCCGGACCGCTCAACGCGCCCGTGTACCAGGGCCTCGGCCTGCCGACGGTGCTCACCGTGCACGGCCCGGTCGAGGACGATTCCTATGAGTACTACCGGGAATTGGGCGACGAGGTTGCGCTGGTGGCGATCAGCGACCGGCAGCAGGAACTGGCCCCCGATTTGAATTGGGCAGGGCGGGTGCATAATGCTCTGCGCACCGAGGAGTGGCCGTTCCGCACCGACAAGGACGACTACGCGCTGTTCCTCGGCCGGTTCAACGAGTGCAAGGCGCCGCATCTGGCGCTCGAGGCCGCGCATGCTGCCGGCATGCCGCTCGTGCTGGCCGGCAAGTGCAGCGAGCCGCCCGAACTGAAATATTTCGACGAGCAGGTGCGTCCACTGCTCACCGAGAACGACCACGTGTTCGGGCTCGCCGACGCGACCGCCAAGCGGAAGTTGTTGGCGGGCGCGAAATGTCTGCTGTTCCCGATCCGCTGGGAGGAACCGTTCGGCATGGTGATGATCGAGTCCATGGTGTGTGGCACACCGGTGGTCGCGCTGCGCGGCGGTGCGGTGGCCGAGGTGGTCGTCGATGGTGTGACCGGTCGGGTCTGTGACGACCCAGCGCAATTGGCCGCCGCCATCGCCGAGGTCCAGACGATGGATCCGGCCGCGTGCCGCGCCCACGTCGAGGCGAACTTCGGCGCCGACCCGCTCGGCCGCGGCTACGAGCAGATCTATCACAAGTTGATGCGGCGGCGGAAGCGGCCCGACTATCGGTGGCGCACCAGCGAATCCGTCCGGTTGCCGCTCGCCGCCAGCGGACTCGCGTGACGGTGGACGTCACCGCCGCACTGAGCCCTGCCCCGTTGAATTCGGGTGAGCCAACCGGATTCGGCGGGGCGGGCGCGGTCACCCTGGTCGAGGGCGGCACCTTCTGCCTGTCGAACCGGCTCGGCGATGTCGAGCCAGGGCGGCCGCACGGCTTGTTCTTCCGGGACGCGCGGGTCGTGTCCCGCTGGGAACTGCTGGTGGATGGCTGTCCGCCCGAACCACTTTCGGTGCTCAGCCCCGAGGCCTTCGCCGCCAGATTCGTGTTGCGAAGACCGCCGTCGGCAGGCTTGGCCGACAGCACCCTGCTCGTGCTGCGCGAACGCGTCATCGCCGACGGCATGCACGAGCTGCTCACGCTGGAGAACATGGGCCGCGAACCCACCGCGGTCACGCTGGAATTGCATGTCGACGCCGATTTCGTCGACCTGTTCGCGGTCAAGGAAGGACGTGTCGGACATGGCAGAGCCGAGGTGGCGGTCACCGATGGCGAACTGCTGTTTCATGATCGGACCGACCGGATGCGCGGGCTCTCGGTCTCGGCGACGGTCGAACCCGTCGTCCTGCCTGGCACGTTGATGTGGCGGGTGGTGGTGCCGGTGGGCGGTAGCTGGCAGACCGAAATCATCGCCCAGCCGACGCTGGGCAATCAGCGGTTCCAGGCGCCGCTGGCTCCGGGGGAGCATTACGGGGTCAGCGCGCCGGGACGCAAGATCGAAGCGTGGCGGCACACCGCCACCGACATCGCGGCCTCGCATCCCGAGCTGTCGCAGGTGTTGCGCCGCACCGAAAGTGACCTGGGCGCCTTGCAGATTCACGACGAGACGGGGGAGAGCAGGCCGTTCGTCGCCGCAGGCGCGCCATGGTTCATGACCTTGTTCGGGCGCGACAGTCTGCTGACCGCGTGGATGGCGCTGCCGCTAGAGGTCGACCTCGCGGTCGGCACGCTGCAGCAGCTCGCCGAGTTGCAGGGACAGTGCGTCGATCCGCTCACCGAGGAGGAGCCGGGGCGCATCATGCACGAGATGCGGCGCGGACCGGCGGGTGGGCAGGTGCTCGGCGGCAACATCTACTACGGAACCGCCGATGCGACACCGCTTTTCGTGATGCTGCTGGCCGAATGTCATCGCTGGGGCGCGGATCCGGCGGTCATCGAACGGCTGCTGCCCGCAGCCGATGCCGCACTGCGCTGGATCCGCGACTACGGCGACCGGGACGGTGACGGGTTCGTCGAATACCAGCGGGCCACCGACCGTGGACTGGTCAATCAAGGCTGGAAGGACAGCTTCGACGGCGTCAACGACAGCGGCGGGCATCTCGCCGAGGCGCCGATCGCGCTGTGCGAGGTGCAGGGTTACGTGCATGCGGCGTTGCTCGCCCGCGCCGAGCTGGCCGACGCCTTCGACGACGCGCGGCTGGCGAGCAAGCTGCGCGATCAGGCCGCTGAGCTGCGCATCAAGTTCGCCGAGCAGTTCTGGCTTCCGGAAAAGGGCTGGTATGCCGTCGCTCTCGACCGCGGCAAGCGGAAAGTCGATGCGCTGACCAGCAATCCGGCGCACTGCCTGTGGTCGGGGATCGCCACCGACGAGCACGCCGCCGAGTTGGTGCAGCGGCTGTCCGGGCCGGAGATGGACTCCGGCTTCGGGTTACGCACCCTGTCCTCGGCGATGGGCGCCTACAACCCGATGAGCTACCACTGCGGCTCGGTGTGGCCGCACGACACGGCGATCGCGGTGGCCGGGCTGCTTCGCTACCGGCAGGTGCCGGGGGCGGTCGAGCTGGCCGGTCGGCTCGCGAACGGATTGCTCGACGCCGCAGCGGTTTTCGACGGCAGGCTGCCCGAGCTGTACTGCGGGTTCCCGCGCTCGCGGTTCCCGGCGCCCGTGCCGTATCCGACGTCCTGCTCGCCGCAGGCGTGGGCGAGCGCGGCACCGCTGCTGCTGGTGCGCTCGTTCCTCGGCCTCGAGCCGGACGTGCCTGCGCGCACCCTCACCGTGCGTCCGCTGGTGCCGCCGCACTGGGGTCGAATCACGTTGTCCGCGTTGCGGCTCGGCCCGATCACCGTCGACCTCGAGGTGGAAGGCGCCACCGTGACCGCGGCCAGGCTGCCTGACGACTGGCAGCTGATCACCAGATGACGATCATGGCGTGAGCGAAGCTGAATCGGGTACTACGCACACGCAGAAGCATTTCGGCAAGGAAGCACTGTGGCAAGCCGCTCGGATCGAATAGACCACGCAGGCTGGAGGTGCACGATGCAGACATCGTCGGATATGCGGGACCTGTGGAACGCTCACCACCGCGACTGCACGATCGACCCGATGGATCTCGACATGGAACTAGCGCAGTTCGTCCGCAGCACGCACGCGGGCCACGGGCCGGGCTGCCAGCAATATCTGGCGGCTTCGGCCTACTGCTTCGGGCACGCCGGCGGCTGACCGGTCTGTGGCAACCATGACGAAAGTCTGACGCTGCGGCGTTGCTGGTGCTCGAGCGGGCGTTGAGCAGGCACGATCGTCCCATGACAGCAACGATCGGGCAGATCAGTGCCGAGCCGGGACGGCGGGAGTGCGCATGCGGGTGCTGCTGACCGGGGCCGCCGGATTCATCGGGTCCCATATTCGCCGTGATCTGCTCGCCGCAGGGCACGAGGTGATTGCCGTCGACCTGATGCTGCCTGCGGCGCACGGGCCCGGTGCGCCGGTGCCCGAGGGGATCCGTCAGGTAGACGTGCGCGACGGGGCGGCGCTGGATGCGTTGCTGCACGGGGTCGATGTTGTCTGCCACCAGGCCGCGGTCGTCGGCGCCGGAGTGAGCGCACAGGACGCGCCTGCCTATGCGAGCCACAACGATTTCGGCACCGCGGTGCTGCTGGCGGCAATGGACCGAACTCGGTGCCGTCGCTTGGTGCTTGCCTCCTCGATGGTGGTGTACGGCGAGGGTCGCTACCGAGGCGAGCGGTGTGGCACGGTCGATGTGGGTGTTCGTCGCCGCGAAGATCTCGACGCCGGGATGTTCGAGCACCGCGACCCGGCCTCCGATGAGGTGCTGGCCTGGGAGTCGGTCGGCGAGGACGTGCCGTTGCGGCCCCGAAGCCTCTACGCGGCAAGCAAACTCGCGCAGGAGAACTATGCCTCGGCATGGGCGGCAGTGACCGGCTCCAGCGTCACCGCGCTGCGCTATCACAACGTCTACGGCGACGATATGCCAAGAGACACTCCGTATTCCGGTGTCGCGGCGATCTTCCGGTCTGCCCTGGAATCCGGTCAACCACCGCAGGTGTTCGAGGATGGCAGGCAGACAAGGGATTTCGTGCATGTCACCGACATCGCCGCTGCCAACGTCGCCGCCGTCGAACAGCCGCTGCCCGGGTTTCTTCCGCTCAACATCTCCTCCGGCCGCCCGATCACCATCGGTGAGGTCGCCGCGGCACTCGCCGCCGCTCGCGGCGGACCGGAGCCCGTCGTCACCGGCCGCTACCGTGCAGGCGACGTCCGTCATATCGTCGCCGACCCCGACCGGGCAAGGCGCACCTTGGGTTTCGTCGCGCAGGTGGATCCGATCGCCGGTCTCACCCAGTTCGCCTTCGCGCCGCTGCGTGACTCCGTAGGTGTCTACGCGCCGACGTTGTGAGCGTCGAGGTCGATAACGCTCGCGAATGCGCGCAGACACAGCTCGGTGAGTTCGGCGCGTGAAATAGTTTGGGACTGCATCCATTCCACGCAGACGGCACGTCCGAACACCAGCCAACCGTGCACGGCGATGGCGGCGATCTCGCGGGCGTGCCCTTCGAGGCCGAGTTTGTCGAGGATGCGGGCGCCGACGGTGCTCAGTTCGGCGGCGATGATCGCTTGGATCGCCGGATCTCCAGCCAGCGCACCGCGATTCACCGTCATGGCGTCGCGCGGGTTGTCGACGAAGTACTGGATGTGCGCCTCGATGGCCGTCGTCAGCTGCTCCTCGAGCGGGCGGTCGTCGTCGAGTCCGGTGCTGGCGAGCAGGCGGTCGCTGGCACGTTGGAAGATCGCCGCGTAGAAGTCTCGCTTGTTCGGGAAGTAGTGGTACATCAGGCCGCGGGTGACGCCTGCCTGGTCGGCGACGTCCTCCATCAGCACGTCTTCGTACGGTCTTGCGGCGAACAGGGCGGCGCCGATGTCGAGCAGTTGATCGCGTCGTTGCGCTGGACTCAGCCGTCGTCGTGCCATCTCTGCAACTTACTTGACACATGTACAACAGTGCGTACCGTCGTTGTTGTACACACGTAAAATAATGAAGGACTCGGCATGACGACGACGGTTGCTCCGCCCACTGTTCCCGGCTATGTGAACTGGTTCGTGACAAGGCTGCTGCGGTCGCCGCTGCATCGGGTGATGAGCGGGAACACGATGTTGCTGACCGTCACCGGACGGAAGAGCGGCAGGCGGTACGTCGTCGTGGTTCGCTACGTCCGCGTCGGTGCGGTCGTCACGTGCTTCACGGACAGCAAGTGGTGGATCAACCTGCGTGGGGGAGCTCCGGTCGAGATGTTGATCGGCGGACGAACGGTGTCCGGGATCGCGACCGCGGTCGAGGATCGTGCGCTCGTGGTGGCGGGGCTGTCCGAGTTCCTGCATGTGACGCCCGGGGATTCGAAGTACTACGGTGTGCGCCGCGATGCCGACGGCTCGCCGAATCTCGACGATATTCGTGGTGCCGGCGAGTACGCCACCATGATCCGGATCGAGGACGCTGCCGCTCGCTGATCGGAACCCTTGTCCTGCAACGGATTGAGGCAGAGGACTCGGGATGTCGCGAGCAGCGTCACTGCGTGGTGGCTGTTCGGCGTCGGCGGCTCGCATGGCATCGATCACCCCTGCCTTGACGGGCCAAGGTATTTACTCTTACCTTGGAGGTCCAAGGTAAGGGGGAAATGATGAACGGAAGAACCACGATTCCGTCGATGACCGACCTGGCGGCGGCGCTGGGGGTCCAGATTCACAACGCGACACCACCGCGCGACGTCTTCTACTCGCGCCCGGGCTGCCGGTTGCACGGACTCGACTGGGGTGGATCAGGTCCCGAGGTGCTGCTGCTGCACGGTGGCAGATTGACCGCGCACACTTGGGATTTCGTTTGTCTCGGCCTGCGCGGCGATGCGCGGCTCGTCGCGCTCGACCTGCGCGGCCACGGTGACAGCGGCTGGTCCGACGACTATCGGATCGCCACCATGGCCGACGACGTCGTCGCCGCGGCAGACCATCTCGGCTTCGACCGGGTGCGGCTGGTCGGCATGTCGCTCGGCGGTCTGGTCGCGGCCCGTGTCGCCGAGGTGTATCCGGATCGTGTCGAGCGGCTGGTGCTTGTCGACGTCGCGACCGGCGCCGACTTCGAGAGCACCAAGCGGATGCGGGACTTCATCCTCGGGCTCGGTCCCGTCGGCGAACTCGATTCGGTGGTGGACGGCGCGCTGCAGGTCAGCCCACTGGCCGATCGCGCTGTCGTCACCTATCGGATGAGCAAGCTGTTTCGCCTTGGGGCAGACGGTGCTTGGGTGCCGCGGGCCGATCCGCGCACGCCCGACTTTCCCGCGCTGCTCGCCGCCATCGAGCTGTTCGCGGAACAGCTCGCCGGCCTGCCGGTGCTGCTCGTGCGCGGCGGGCGGAGCAAGGTGCTCCCGCAATCCGCCGCCGAGCGTCTGGTCGAGCGGCTACCCGACGGGGAACTGGTGGTGGTGCCGGACGCGGGACACAATGTGCAGGAAGACAATCCGGCGGATCTGGTCACCGCGCTGCGCGTCTTTCTGGCTCGCTGAGCTCGGTCGTTGCATTGCTCAGTCGCAGCAAGCACATTCCGGATCAGCCGCGCCGATGGCAGGTGTGGCACAGCATGTTTCGCCTCGCCACGCGTTGATGCCCTCCCTGACCGCAATGGCGGCAATGACCAACGCGGCGAGCGGATCAGCCCACGACCAGCCGAACGCGCTGTTGAGCAGCAACCCGATCAGCAGGACCGCCGACAGGTAGGTGCACAGCAAGGTCTGCTTGGAGTCGGCGACCGCGGAGGCGGACCCGAGCTCCCGTCCGGCCCGCCGTTGCGCCGCCGACAGCACCGGCATCACCGCCAAACTCGCTGCGGCCAAGGCGATGCCGATCGGGGAGTGCTGTGCTTCTGCCGCGCCGAGCAGGCCGCGGACCGAATCGGCGGTGACGTAAACGGCCAACGCGAAGAACGAGAACGCGATGATCCGCAGCGCGACCTTCTCCCGCGCCGCGGGATCGCGGCCGGCGAATTGCCAGGCCACCGCCGCCGCCGAGGACACTTCGATCACCGAGTCGAGCCCGAAGCCGATCAGCGCCGTCGACGAAACGCGAGCGCCCTCGCTGAGTGCGACGACCGCCTCGATCACGTTGTAGGAGATGGTCGCTGCGACGAACCATCGAATCCGGCGCGCCAACACGGCCCGCCGCTCCGTAGTTGGCCCCGCCGTGATCGATCCGAACGAAGGGATGCCCAGCGGCGCGGACATCAGCAGCACCCTTCCGAATCGGCGGCCGGGCAGCACGCCGGATCGACCGCCAATACGAGGCCGAGCAGATCGTCGAGTGCATGTCCGATGCGTACGTCGGCCAGTTCGTACCGGCTTCGGCGGCCCTCTGGTACGGCGACCACCAGCCCGCAGCCGCGAAGGCAGGCAAGGTGATTCGACAGAATCTGTCGCGAGACGCCGATCTGGTCAGCCAGGTCCGAGGGGTACCCCGGTGCATTGCGCAAGCTCAGCAGGATCTGTGTACGCGTCGGATCTGACAGCGCATGCCCGAACCGGGCCAACGCGTCCCTGTGTATCACTGTCTCCACGTCGTGACGGTACATCAAAATCTGTATACATGAAACCCTGAACAATACTGGGCTCTGCCCTTATGGATCGGCCAGTGAACAAGATCGCGATTTGTGCCCACTTCTTTGCCGGCCGCGTTTGCTTCCCACGCCTGCCCAGCTGATTTGTGCGTCACCGCGTGATGGGTCGCGTCGGAGCGTCGGCATTGTCGTCTCGTATCGTGCGCGGCGGCCGTGGTTGTCGCGGCAATCCGGGGAGGCTGGTCGGGGCTTGTTGCGGTGAGGGGAGGCCGGTCGGGGCTGGTTGCGGTGAGGGACTCTGAGTAACGTTGTGCCCCTTGCCTGGTCGATTGTCCTCGAGTGCCGTGATCTGCTCGGTCACCGGATCGGTGATCGGTGTGGTCTTCACCAGATCGGTGACCGCCCCGCTCGGGTGTTCGTGCGCCAGAATGGGTTCACCGAGGCCGATCTTCTGTTGGATCTTTGTCATCCACCCCGGCGCCCACCAGCAGTCGTCGCCGAGCAGCTTCATCGTCGCGGGCACCAAGAGCATGCGCAGCACGGTCGCGTCGATGAACAGTGCGGCGATCATGCCGTAGGCGATGTACTGCATCATCACCAGCTTCGAGAACGCGAACGCGCCGGTGACCACCAGCAGGATCAGCGCGGCGGCGGTGATGATGCGGCCGGTGTGCGCGGTGCCGATCCGCACCGCCTCCGTGGTGGACGCTCCGGCGGCGCGTGCCTCCACCATCCGCGACATCAGGAAGACCTCGTAGTCGGTGGACAGGCCGTAGATGATCGCGATGATCAGCACCAGCACGTTCGCCTGAATCGGCTGCGGGGTGAAGTTCAGCAGCCCCGCGCCGTGGCCGTCGAGGAAGATCCACGTGAGGATGCCCAAGGTGGAGCCGAGGCCGAGGGCGCTCATCAATGCGGCTTTGATCGGCAGTACGAGCGAGCCGAACGTCAGGAACATCAGCAGCGTGGTGAGCAACAGGACCACCGCCACCATCACCGGGATGCGGATGAGCAAGGCGTCGATGCTGTCCTTCTGCAGCACCGGGATGCCGCCGACCAGCATGGTAACCCCATCTGGCAGCTCGATCGAGCGTAGATAGTCGACCGTTGCGCCCGCGTCGTTGAGGTTCACCAGGCTGGCCGACGTGCGGTGGATGTCGCGTCGTGCCTGCGGATCGTCCGGCCTTTTCGGCGGCTCGAACTGAGTTTTGAGACCGGGTGCGTCGTTGGCTTGCTTCAACACCGACCCGATGGCAACGGTGTCGTCGGAGACGAAGATCAACTGGATCGGGTCGGATCTGCGCAGCGGGAACAAAGTGTCGATCTGTTCCTTCGCCAGTCGGACCGGATCATCTGGCGGCAGGTACTTTTCGCTGAACCCGCCGAAGACCAGGTTCTTGACCGGCAAGATCAGTAGCAACAGCACGACGCACAGCGAGATGCTGATCTTCAGCGGATGTTTCATCACCCACACCGGAAACCGGCCCCAGAAGCCGTTCTCGACTTCCTCTGCGCTCTTCGTCCTGCGGAATCGTCTGAGCCCCAGCGCATCCACCCGTTTGCCGAGGACGGCGAGCATCGCAGGCAAGATGGTGATCGCGGTCAGCGCCGCCAGCGTCACCGTCGTAATCGCGCCGTAGGCCATGGATTTGAGGAAGCCCTGCGGGAAAAGCAGCATGCCGCCGAGGCTGGCGATGATCATCGTCGCGGAGAACACCACCGTGCGGCCTGCGGTCATCACCGTGCGGCGCACCGCGGCAGGGGTGGCGTAGCCCTCGGCGACCTCTTCCCGGAACCGGCTCACGATGAACAACCCGTAATCGATGGCGAGCCCGAGGCCGATCATCGTCACCACCGACGAGACGAACGAATTCACCTCGGTGAAGGTGGTGAAGATGCGCATGATCCCCATGGCGCCGAGCATCGTCAGTCCGCCGATGGCCAGTGGCAGTGCGGCAGCGACGATACCGCCGAAGATGAAGAACAGGAGCACACCCACCGCGGGTAACGCGATGGCCTCCATGCGCCGAAGATCCTGGGCCATGGTGTCATTCAGCGAGCCTGCGATCGGCTGTAGGCCGCTGACTCGGACGTCGACGTCAGGGATGCGGAAGACGTTCTGGACCTTGCGGTAGTTGCGGACCATCTCGGTGTCGGTGTTACCGCGAATGGCGATCAGCGCGATGGCATGCTTTTTGTCTTTGGTCGCCGCCGCGGCACCGCTCACCTTGCCGGTTTCGGTCCGCCAATACGCGGCGTTGATACCCGCGATCTGGTCGGGGTGGTCGCGCGGCAGGGCATTGAGGTTGTCGACGATCCTGCGGCTGAATTCGGGATCGTCGACGGTTTTGCCCTCGGGAGCGGTGTACAGGACGGCGACGTCCACGCTGTGGTCACGACCGAACGCCTCATCTGCGAGTTGGCCTGCGACGGACGACTCCGAGTTCGGGTCGAACAGACCGCCGGAGCTGAGGTGGTCCTCCAGCCCGAATCCGTAGGCGCCCAACGTTAGTAGTCCTGCTACTGCGATGCCGATGACTGCGAAGCGCAATCGATGGACAACCGTTCCCCACCACGTGAACACCCTTAGAACTCCCCATTTCCGGACGTCTGGAACGCATTGGGTAATCGTGGTGCCCAGACATCAGCGGATCCGAGTGGCGAATCCCGTGTACTGCCGGGCCGACGGCCAAGGTGCTGCGTCCTTTCACATCCCGCGAGTATGCCTGCGTCGCCGTCATTTTCCGATCATGGCTGGTTGCCGGACCAGCTGGAGACGTGATGATCGTGCGATGAGAGCTCGGTGAGGGGCCTGGCGAGGGGCCGTTGGTCGGTGAGTTGCGTGGTGTCGAGGCTGTCGTTGACTGCCAGACTGCCAATCTTCGGGTATGTGCTAAAGCTGCTGGTAGTGGATGGTTTTCGCGGGTAGGCTTCGAACATGTCTTCGAGTAGCGTGGCTGTCGCTGATCCCGGTGTGGAGGCGGCGTTGTGCGCGCTGGAGGCCGGGCTCGATCGACTCAGTACGGTGCGCACTGATGGGTTGTCGAATCCGGATCGGTTGATCGTGATGCAGCGGTTGGAGACTGTCGTGCGCGCGCTGCCGGGTGTGGGGTTGGAGCTGGTCGCGCAATTGCTCGATCAGTGGAGCAACAACGATTTCGCCACTCACAGCGCGATCGACACCCTCGCCGACGGCCTGCGTATCAGCCCCGCTGAAGCCCGGGCTCGCTGGCGCGCGGCCGCTGATCTCGCGCACCGCTACGGCCTCGACGGTGAAGTCCTCGATCCGGTGATGCCCGCTACCGCCGCAGCCCAACGGGAAGGGGTGATCGGGGGTGCGCATGTGAAGGTGTTGCGGGATTTCGTCGAGCATCTGCCGTCGTGTGTGGATACGGTGACTCGTGATCAGGCTGAGGCTGAGTTGGCGGGGCATGCCAGGGTTTTGCGGCCTGATCAGTTGCGTCAGGTGGCTGATCGGTTGGATGCGATCCTCAACCCCGATGGGGTGTTCACTCCGAGTGATCGGGAGCGGCGTCGTGGGTTCATCCTGGGTCGTCAGGGCCCGGATTTGATGAGTAAGTGCACGTTGGTGGCGGATCCGGAGTTGCGTGCGTATTTGGAGGCGGTGTTCGCCAAGTACGCCAAGCCTGGTGCCTGTAATCCTGAGGATGTGGTGCGTCATGTCGATGACGAACCCGATCCTGATGCGGCCGAACGGGATTTGCGTTCCGGGCCGCAACGTCAGCATGATGCGGTCAAGGCGGTGTTTCGGGCGATGCTGGCCTCCGGGCAGCTCGGACACCACCGTGGCCTGCCAGTCTCAGTCGTGGTGTCGATGGGCTTGGCCGAGCTCGAAAACGCTGTCGAAGAGGTCCAACACAGCCCCGACCATCATGAACTGCGTGCTTCCGGCCCACCTGTGGTCACCGGTGGCGGGAGTCTGCTGCCGATCCACGACGCCATCCGCATGGCCGCCCACGCACGCCACTACCTCGCCCTGTTCGATGACACCGACGGCCGCCCTCTCTACCTCGGTCGTGCCAAACGCATCGCCACCGCCGATCAGCGGATCGTCCTGCACGCCAAAGACATCGGTTGCAGCTACCCCGGCTGCTCGAAACCGGGTTACCTGTGCCAAACCCACCACCGCACCGACTGGGCCGCCGACGGCAACACCGATGCCGACGAGCTCACCTTCGTCTGTGAACCCCACCACCAGCTCGCCACCTCAGGCCGGTGGGCCACCACCGCTACCCCGACCCACCACCGCACACCCGGCCGTACTCAGTGGATCCCACCCACCCACATCGACCCCCACCGCAAACCCCGAATCAACCACTACCACCACCCCAGCGAATACCTCACCCTCCAAGGCGACCCCGACGGGTGACACCAACACCTCGACGGGTGACACCGCCAGGGGCGCGACCCGAACTGGGCAGACCACCACGACTGCCCAGCAATCGAACCTGCCCCAGTCCCGCCTGAATAGGCTTGGCAGTCCTAGCCTTTCATCCTGAAGACCCCCACCGTGAGGAGCTTGCCGCCCGATCACTTCTCGGTGGCTGTTCCGATCTCCCAGCCAGGCCCCAACTGGTGCCAAATGTGACTGCACCCATCGACGCAGTACCGTGCACGCCTGCGCTCGTCCGCGACACCAAGCAACGCGACAAGCAAACGGAATGCTTTGATTCGCTCGTCATGAGGCAGGTTGATGATCTTCTGCAGCTGCACGTTCAACTGCCCGCGTGTGATGAGCACCGCCGGTGTGTGGGTCGGTCGTATGCCGGACCGTCTGATGCTCTCCACCCCATCGTCAACAGTTGCGTGCGCCTGACGGCAGTGCTCGGCCAGGTAGTGCAGAACATCGAATTGTTCATCGTCAGCAAGACTTTCGAACCACCCCACACCCTCCGACATGGGCCGCAGCTCCTGCGCGAGCCCGTTCAGAATGGTGTCGCGCGCGTTCATGGTCCACTGACGACCAACCGAGCCGCCACTTTCCGCGGGTTCGTCCCCCACGACTGCCTCCTCCGCTCGGATGGAACCGTTCAGTGTCCCATGTGAGCGCAGCTGAGCATCGCGAAATATGTTCTGGTGCAACATCTTGATCAAGTGCGGCCTGGCCGCCCGTCACCGTGCACCCGTCTGCCCGGCTGAGATACTCCGACTTCTCACAGAGTCCGCGGCTCGAGCACCAGTATCAGCCTGCGGTCCACTATCTGCCATGGGCTCGATTCGTTCCAGAAGGGTTCGTGCCAAGGATGTATGGCGCTGGGTCCAGCAGATTCAGTTGTCCGACAACGGAAGCCGGACTTCGAATCGTGCCCCTGAGTCCCGGTTCTGCACGGTGATGTCGCCATGGTGCGCCGCAACCAGCCCGGCGGCGATCGCCAAACCCATGCCACTGCCTGTCGGTACGCCGTCGGCGGCCACCGGAGACCGCGCCGCGGTCCCGCGATAGGCAACTTCGAAGATGCGTGGCAAGTCCTCTTCGGAGATGCCAGGACCGGTGTCGTCCACCCGAGCCCAGGCTTGCCCGTCAGCCGCACCCGCAGAGATCGCGACCTCACCACCTGGCGGTGTGTGCGCGATGGCGTTGGACACCAGATTGGTGAGCACCCGGCTGAGCGCCTGATCGCTTGCGGCGACAACGATTCGGGTGTCGGGTTGTTCGGCACGCAGGGCGACTTTCGCGCGTTCCGCAGTGGGCCGGTTGGCGGCAAGCACTTCATCGATGAGTTCACGAAGGTCGACGGGTTCGAGGTCGAGCCGCAGCGCACCCGCATTGATTTTCGACATTTCGAACAGGTCATCGACCATCCGGGACAGCCGGTTGGTCTCGCAGCCGATCTGCTCGGCATACCGTGCGACATCCTCGGCCCCACTGACAACCCCATCCGACAGCGCTTCGGCCATCGCGCGGATCCCCGCGAGCGGAGTGCGCAGATCGTGGCTGACCCAGGCGACAAGCTCGCGCCGCGACTGCTCCGCGGCCCGCTCTTGCTCACGGATCTGCTTCTCCCAAACAGTCTTTCGCGCCTGCTCCCGTCCAAGCACGATCGCCGCAGGAACCGTGACCGCTGCGACGACGGCGAGCACAACGGCGTTGCGTTGCAGCTCGTGGGTGAACATCAGCCCGCTGACCCCGATGATCCCCGCCAACGTCGACAGCGTCGGAATCAGCACCAGCACAGCCATACTCGTGGTGAGCGACCGATTGCTGGTGGCACGCAGGATCAACGCGCCGATCAGTACCACCGGCACCGAGCAGGCGAGCGAGTAGGCGATGAGCTGGGTGGTGTCCTCAGGCATCGGTGGCTCCGTTCCCGGTGCGTGCCCACGCGTAGCCACGCCCCCACACCGTTTCGATGCGGTGCCGCTCGCCGAGCTTGGCGCGTAATCGCTTGATGTGCACGGTCACCGTGGACAGGTCACCGAAATCCCAGCCCCACACCTGGGCGAGCAACTGCTCCCTGCTGAACACCTGCTGCGGGTGTTGCAGCAGGAAGACCAACAGATCGAACTCGCGCGGGGTGAGGTCGACGGGTGTGCCGTCGACCAGTGCCAGCCGGAATGCGGGCCGCACCTCGACGCCGCCGTCGCGCAACACCGGCGCGTCGCTGTCCCGCACTGTTTTGGTGCGCCGCAGCACCGAGGCAACCCGCAGCGCGAGTTCTCGTGGGCTGAACGGCTTGGTGACGTAATCGTCGGCGCCCGCCTCCAATCCGAGGACCCGATCGTCCTCGTCGCCGAGCGCGGTGAGCAGGATGACCGGCAGTTCCGGCCGTGGCCCTGAGCGGATCGCCCGGCAGATCTCGATGCCGTCGGGCGCGGGCATCATCACGTCGAGCACGGCCAGCTCGATCTCGTCGCCGAGATCGGTGAGCGCCGCCATTGTGCTTGGCCCGTCGTCGGTTTCCCGCACCGTCATACCGTCCCGCTCGAGATAGCGGCGCACCACCTCTCGGACGAGAGGATCGTCATCGGCGATGAGAACGGTCATCCTCGCACCTCGACTAGCAGCAATGCACAACTCATAGCGTCACCAATTCGTCAGGATCAGATGGACGAGCACGAGAGTGCCGATCGCTTGCACAGCAAGCCACACCCGGACGGTTGACCTGGGCAGGAACGCGGTCGCGGCGAGTATCCATATGTCGAAAGGTAACCAGATCCGTTCGGTTTCGGCCTTGCTCAGCCCGCTCACGTCCGCGGCCAGCACAGCAAGTATCCCGGCCGCGACCAACAAGGCGGTCGGATCGAGGGCTCGCAGGAGGCGCGGTGACAGCGCACGCGACAGCGCTGCCGCGGTCGCGAGCCCGACCACGCAGACCGTCGCCGCCAGATTGCCCCACCACCAGTACGCGTAGGGGCGATCGCTGGCAATGCCCTGGTAGTAGCGCTGCACCACTAGGTGATACCCGTCGAGCCACCAGAATCCGGACACGGTGAAGGCGGCGGCGACCGCGAGCCCGCCTGCAATCATCGGCAACAGCGGCCGGACGGTGCGGCCCTCGATCAGCACCGCTGCCGCAGGGATCGCCAGCAACGCCAACCCGTAGCTGAGATACATGCCGAACCCGAACAGCACCCCTGAAACGATCGCGGCCAGATGATTGCCCGCAGGCCGGGCGGCAATGGCGAGCAACGCGATCGCCCACGCGGTGACACCGGCGAACATCGCGTCCGCCGAGACCGCGATCCAGATCGCGGCCGGCGCCAGCGTGAGAAACGGCAACGCGGCCCGCGCCCGCTCCTCGGCGCCGAGCGCCCGCAGCGTCACCGCCACCGCGGCGACCGCGCTGGTGCCGATCAGCATGCAGGCCAACCCGGCCCACGCACCGCCGCCGAGGCCGATCCGGTCCAGCAGCACGAAGAACAGCAACGCACCCGGCGGATGCCCTGACACGTGCGTCGTCCACGAGTCCGGCTCGAAATCTAGTATGCGCGAAGAGAATTCGCGCACCATCGCGGCGATGTCGGTGACGCCGCCGACCTCGTACAGGTACTCGTTGGAGTCGGTGAGCCGGTCGGTGAACCCGCGCGCCCAGCCGTCGACCATGGCGAGCGTGAACGCCCAGGCGATCGCCGTGCCCCACGCGGTCGCCAGCAGCGGCCGCCACGACATCCGCTGCGCGAGCGGCGGGCCTTGTACGACGACGAGAATCGCGATGACGATCGCGGGGACGGTGCCCCAGCCCACATGCGGCAGCCACACCCCGAAGATCGGCGCGGCACCTGCGTACAGCTTGCTGCGCCATTGTTCGCTGGCAATTCGCGGTACCGCGAAGGCTGTCAGCACCAGCGCGGCGGCGATGCCTGCGCCGATGATCTCGCCGCGGCGGACCCGCGGCGAGGTCGCGACCTCGGAAACGTCATGCACGACTATCACCCTAAGACGGGCGGTGAACTATTACCGCAGTTCCTGAGGCATTTCCGAACGATGTCACTGTTTCGTCACAGGTTTTTCGGCCGTTCTGCGGGCCCGACGGCCTACCGTCTGGATCGTGACTCGAACCCACGTTGATCCGGACGGAGTGACCGTGGTTATTCCGTGCCGAGACGAAGCTGATGCGTTGCCGAATGTCCTGGCGGCCATCCCGGCCGGCTACCAGGCCTTGGTCGTCGACAACGGTTCCATCGACGCAACCGCCGCCGTCGCCCGCGGCCGCGGTGCGATCGTGGTGCGCGAAGACCGTCCGGGGTACGGCGCCGCCGTGCAAGCGGGCATCGACGCGGCCCGCACCGAGTTGATCGCGGTGCTCGACGGTGACGGATCGATGGATCCGGCCGAACTGCCCGAGCTCGTTGAATTGGTCCGTAGCGGAGCCGATCTCGCGGTCGGGCGGCGGCGGCCGACCACGGCAGGCGTCTGGCCGTGGCACGCGCGGCTCGGCAACCTTCTCGTCGCCCGCAGGCTGCGGCGGAAATACGGACTGCCGGTGCACGATATCGCCGCGATGCGGGTCGGCAGGCGGGCACGGATCCAGTCGCTCGGGCCGTTACATCTGCGTTCGGGGTATCCGCTCGAGCTGCTCGTCGCGGCGGCGCGGGCAGGCTGGCAGGTGGTCGAGCGGGATATCGCGTATCGACCGCGCGCCGGTGGAGTGTCGAAGGTGTCCGGCTCGTGGCTCGGCACGCTGCGTGCCACCAAGGACTTTCTGGCGGTGCTGCGATGAGTGGTTGTGCGACAACACTGTTGGTGATCGCGAAGGCGCCGATCGCCGGATTCGCCAAGACCCGGCTGTCCCCGCCGCTGACGTCGCGGGAAGCGGCGCAGGTCGCGGCGGCGGCACTGCTGGATACGCTCGACTCGGTGCTGCGTAGCGATGTCGCCCACCGGGTGGTCGCCTTCACCGGTGACCTGGCGGCGGCCGAGTCCAGCAGCGAAATTGCCAGGGCGCTCCGCCATTTCGACGTAATCCCACAGCGCGGCATCGACTTCGGCGCGCGCCTGGCCAACGCGCACGCCGACGCCGGACGCCTCGGTGTGCCGGTGCTCCAGATCGGAATGGACACACCGCAGCTCGGCCCCGACGTATTGAACACGGCCGCTGCCGAACTCGCCGCAGACGATGCCGCGCTGCTCGGTCCGGCCGACGACGGCGGCTGGTGGGCGCTCGGCCTGCCGACACCACAACCGGCCAGGGTCCTTGCCTCCGTGCCGATGTCGACCGACCGAACCGGTGAGCTGACACGGGAGGCGTTGCAGCACTGCGGTTGTCGGGTGCGCTCGCTGCCCCGCTTCAGTGATGTGGACACCTACGCCGACGCGCAGCGCGTCGCCGCGGAATCCGACGGACGTTTCGCGGCGATCATGCACGAGTTGACCCGTGACGGATTGGTATTGCGATGAGCGGCAAAGGCTTCGACGTCTTCGAACGCGCGTTGGCGGGTGAGCGCTGCTGGGTGCGCACGAGCAACGGCAACCGGCAGCCGGTGCCGACCGACCGCTGGCTCGGCGTGACGGGTGGTGTCGACCACCGTGCCGACACCGCACTGATCTGCTGCTGTGACGGACCGACCGTGGATCTGGGTTGTGGGCCGGGACGGTTGACCGCGGCGCTGCTGCAGCGTGGCGTGCCTGCCCTGGGCGTGGATGTCTCGCCGATGGCGGTCGCCATCAGCAGGTTTCGTGGTGCTCCCGCCTTGCACCGAGATCTGTTCGGGCCCTTGCCCGGTGTGGGCCGGTGGTCGTATGCGCTGCTGGCCGACGGCAACATCGGCATCGGCGGTGATCCGGAACGCATCCTCGCGCGCACCGGTGACTTGCTCGCCCCCGACGGGCTCGCGATCGTCGAATTCGACCGTCCCGGTACCGGTTCGGTCACCAGGCAGATCCGGCTGGAGTCACCGTCCCGCATCGGATCGTGGTTTCCGTGGGCCCGCGTCGGGATCGAACACGCGGACCGACTGGCCGCCGCGACCGGGTTCCACGTGCTCACCACCGCCGAAGTAGCAGGCCGATACATTGCGTGGTTGCGGCGAGACGGCAGCGCCTTCCGGGCGGTGGCGTGATGAGCGTGCGCGAGACCGATATGGCAGAGCGCGTGCGTGTCTCGACTGCGCGCGGACCCGAGGTCGCCAGCCGGGTGGGGATCGTGCTCGGCGTTGCGATCCTGATCTGCTTCTGCACCGGACTGCTCAGCCACTGGATTCAGCACCCGCCCAGCTGGTTCTGGTGGCCCGCGCATCCGGTGTGGCTGTACCGGGTGACCCAGGGCGCGCATGTGATCTCCGGTGTGGCGGCGATCCCGCTCTTGCTGGTGAAGCTGTGGGCGGTCTACCCGAAGTTGTTCCAGCGGCCGTTGATCGGCTCGCCGTTGCGTGCGCTCGAGCGTGGTTCGATCGCGCTTCTCGTCGGGGCGATCCTGTTCGAGTTGGTCACCGGACTGCTGAATATCGCGCAGTACTACCCGTGGAACTTCTTCTTCCCCACCGCGCATTACGCGATGGCCTACGTGGCGGTGGGCGCGTTGGCGGTGCACCTGGCGGTGAAGTTGCCGGTGATCCGGGACGCGTTGAGCCGCCCCCTCGAGCCTGCGAAATCCGCCGATGCGGTTGGTAGAAGGCATGTTTCGCGGCGGGCTGTGCTCACCGCCGCCTGGGTGTCGGCCGGGGCCGCGTCGCTGGTGGTGGCTGGGCAGACAGTGCCGTTCCTGCGCTGGGCCGCAGTTCTGGCGCCGCGGAGTGGTGAAGGGCCGCAAGGGCTTCCGGTCAATCGGTCAGCCAGGGCCGCTGGCGTTGTCGATCGTGCTCGTGATCTCGCCTATCGCCTCACGGTCGTGGTCGGCGACCGCAAGCGCCAGTTCACCAGGGACGAGTTGCTCGCCATGCCCCAGACGCATGCGCGACTCCCCATCGCCTGCGTAGAAGGATGGAGCGCCTCCGCCGAATGGACCGGTGTGCGGCTGCGCGATCTGCTTGCCGCGGTCGGCGCATACCCCGGCAGTGACGTGCTGTTCCGTTCGCTCGAGACCAGCGGCATCTACAGCAGCTCCGTTCTCCCGCAACGGCACGCGGTCGACGCGGAGACGCTCGTCGCACTGTCGTTGAACGGCGAGACGCTCGACATCGACCACGGCTACCCCTGCCGGCTGATCGCGCCGAGCCGACCCGGCGTGCTACAAACCAAATGGCTGTCGACGATCGAGGTGCTGCCATGACCACGATCCGAATCCTGCTGGTACTGGCCGGAATCTGGTTCGGCTGGTACGGGATCGGCCTGCTGCTCGACTTCCCACGAGCCGACCTGATCTCCATCGCGCTCTGGTTCGGCGGTGCGATCCTGCTGCACGACGCGATCTTCGCGCCGCTGTCCGCCCTCGTCGGCGTCACCGCACGTCGCATCCTGCCCGGATCGTGGTGGGGACTCGCCGCCTGTGGCGCCGTCTGCACCGTCGCGCTCGTGCTGATCGCCGCTCCGGTGCTCGGCCGCGGCCACGCCATGCCGGACAACCCGACCGTGCTCGACCGAAACTATCCACTCGGCCTCACCGTCACGATCACACTGATCTGGGTGCTGGTCGCCGTCACCGCCGCAACCAGATTCCGCCGCACCCGGACATCGACCTCGCCCGACACCGCCACACCGAGGAGCACACCATGACCACCTACGACGATCTGCGCGCACTGTTCATCAACTGCACGCTCAAGCGCTCGCCGGAGGTGAGCAACACCCAGGGCCTCGTCGACATCAGCGCCCGGATCATGGAGAAGAACGGCGTCACCGTCTCCCACATCCGCGCGGTCGACCACGACATCGCCTTCGGCGTCTGGCCCGACATGACCGAACACGGCTGGCCAACGGACGAGTGGCCCGCATTGCAGCGCCAAGTCATGGATGCCGACATCCTCGTCATCGCGGGACCGATCTGGTTGGGCGACAACAGCTCTGTCACCAAACAGGTCATCGAACGGCTCTACGCGAACTCGTCCATCCTCAACGAGCGCGGGCAATATGCGTACTACGGCCGCGTCGGTGGTTGTCTCATCACCGGCAACGAAGACGGTGTGAAGCACTGCGCCATGAACATTCTCTACAGCCTGCAGCACCTCGGCTACACCATTCCGCCGCAGGCCGATGCGGGGTGGATCGGTGAGGCAGGGCCGGGGCCGTCCTACCTGGATCCCGGCTCCGGTGGGCCCGACAACGACTTCACCAACCGCAACACCACGTTCATGACCTGGAACCTTATGCACCTCGCTCGAATGCTGAAGGACACCAACGGGATCCCCGCGCACGGGAACCAGCGATCGGAGTGGGACGCGGGATGTCGGTTCGACTTCGAGAACCCGGAATACCGGTAGTTCGGTCCGCGGTCGAGAGCCGCATCGTCACAACGCAATCCGCCACAAGACAGCTATTGTCCGACTGCTCGAGGCAATAGCTTCGCTACCGGACCGATGAGTTTCGCCGGGTCGCGTCATCTGCATGGAGAGAATGTTCTTCCGTGCCTGCGGGAGGGCCGAGATCACTAGGAGTGCGGATCGTGTCCGAAGAAACTGTGAGTGTCGCGTTGATCGTCGCCGTGCCCGCCGCCAGGGTGTTCGCCGTGCTGGCCGATCCGACGACCCATTCCGCGATCGACGGGACCGGTTGGGTGCAGGACGCTGTCGACCAGGAGCCGTTGACCGAGGTGGGGCAGATCTTCCGGATCGACATGTATCACCCGAACCATCCCGACGGTCACTACCGGATGGCCAACAAGGTGCTGGTGCTCGATGCGCCGCGCGCCATCGGTTGGCTGCCAGGTCAGGAGAAGGGCGACGACGATCACCTCGAATTCGGTGGCTGGACTTGGCATTACGACTTGGTGCCGGTCGGTCCGTCCGAGACCGAGGTCACGCTCACCTACGACTGGTCTGCGGTGCCGCAGTACATCAGGGAGTACATCCAGTTCCCGCCGTTCGGTCTCGAACATCTCACCAACTCGCTGCAGCACCTGGCCGAGCTGGCCGCAGCGACGTCACAAGCCTGAACGTCGGGGCGGCAATATCGACGGCCGTCCTTCGCCGGATACGTACCATTCGACGGTGAGCGATCAACTTCTGGCGCAAGCGCATCGGTTTCTGGACTGGGCACGGGACCGCGGCGCTCGCCTGGACGGCACCGACGACAGCGTCTTCTTCCTCCAGGGAGTCATCGAATCGATGGCCGAGGACGACGACGAGGAACCTGCTTTCCGCGCGATCAAGCTACTGGCGTACTCCGTCTACCTCGCCGAGCTGTTGGCCGATACCTGCACGGACGTTCGCTGCGTCGTCGAGGCCGAAGGGACGCGTCTCGACGCCGTCAACGCGGTACAAGCCGGTGGCGCAACCCAGTTCACGTTGAACTGGCTGCACAATTGTCTGAACGACCACGACGCCGACAACCTGGCCTTCAAGTACGCGGGCGCACTGCAAGATTTCGGCGAACACGACCGAGCCCAAGCCCTCTATGCACTGCTCGTCGACGACTGACCAGCTGGGCCGCTGTTCGTATGATCTGCGGCGTGACTAGTGCTGAAGAGTTGATGGCGTCGTTCTGGGGTAGTTCCGACTACGGCGTCTTGGCTCCACTCACGGACGCGGCGGTCCAGGATGCGGAGGCGCAGTTGGGCGTTCGGCTGCCCGCCTCGTTGGTCCGGTTGCTTCGGATACAGAACGGAGGCACGGTCGCGAATCGGTGGAATGCGTTCCCGATGCCCGTGTCGACCTCTGGTCTCGACCACTATGTGTCGCTCGATCAACTCATGGGAATAGGCCCGTCAGGTGACGCGATCTCCATGCTGGACACGCCGTATCTGGTCGAGGAATGGGGTCTCCCGACACCGATCGTGCTGCTCAACGGTGACGGGCACTGGTGGGCCGGACTCGACTACCGGGATTGTGGTCCGCAGGGCGAACCTTCGGTGGCGTTCTTCGACGCCGACGAGGAAACCTCAGTACTCCTGGCTCCCGACTTCGAGACGTTTTTGGCGGGTCTGACCGCGAGGTAAGCGGTGCGGATGTTCTAGCTGTCGACGCCGCGGTCTGCGCTTGCTGGCGGGCGAGGCGTGCCGCGGTCGGAAATTCGATTGCGGTATTGCAGTGTGGTCTGGCAGCGTTCTCGTGTCGTCGATGCCGAGCAGCAGGAGAGTGCGATGCGCCGATTCTTCGAAACACCCCGGGTTCCCTACTGGACGGTGACTTTCGAGGACTTCGGCATCCATGCAGATCGAACACACACTCAATCTCGGCATTCTTGCCCACGTCGACGCTGGTAAGACCAGCCTGACCGAACGGCTTTTGTTCGACACCGGTGTCATCGACGCGCTCGGCAGCGTCGACGCCGGCACTACCCAAACCGATCACGGGACCATCGAGCGACAGCGGGGGATCACGGTCCGTTCCGCGGTCGTCTCGTTCGTGTACGGCGGAACTCAGGTCAATGTGCTTGATACGCCGGGGCATACGGATTTTGTCGCCGAGGTAGGTCGGGCGTTGGGTGTCCTCGATGCCGCCGTGCTGGTTGTGTCGGCGGTCGAGGGCGTGCAGGCGCACACGCGGGGCCTCGCCCGGATTCTGCGCGAGTTACGGCTTCCAACACTGTTTTTCGTCAACAAGGTCGATCGGGCCGGTGCCCGCTTCGAAAGTCTGCTCGTCGAGATCCGCCGGACGCTGACACCGCATGTTCTCGCGATGTCCACGGTCAGCGGCCTCGGGACCCGGGAGGCGCGAGTGGTGGCGGAGACTTTCGATGACAAGGAGTTTCGGCTCAGGACCGCTGAGGCGCTCGCCGAGGTCGACGACGGGATCCTGGGGCGGGTGGTAGATGGTCCTGATCTAACCGCAGCTGAGCTGAATGCTGCACTACGCCAACAAATTACGAGTGCCAAGCAGTACCCGGTGCTGTTCGGCTCGGCGCTGACCGGGGAGGGTATTCCCGCGCTCCTGGACGCGATCACCGGATTGTTCCCATCCCCGCCGGCAATCCTCGAAGCCGATCAAGCTGCGCAGGGAACCGTTTTCGCGATGGAACGCGCACCGAGCGGCGCCAAGACCGCCTACCTCCGCATGTTTTCCGGCACCGTCGCCGCACGCCAGCAGGTGACCATGCAACGCCGCGAGTACGACGGAACACTGCGCCGATACACCGCCCGAATTTCGTCGCTGCACCTCGTCGGCGGCACTGGCGACGGCCGTACCCTCACCGCCGGTGACATCGGCAGAATTATCGGACTTGCCGAGGTCCGAGTCGGTGACCGCCTTGCAGGCACCTCGGACAGCGGTGAAGTCTTCGCGCCGCCAACACTGCGGAGTGTGGTCCGCTCCCGCAATGATTCAGCGCTCGGTTTGCTTGCTGCATTGCGGCTGTTGGCCGAGCAGGACCCGCTGCTGCACCCGTGCGTCGAACCCGATGGGACGCTATCGATCCTGCTCTATGGCGAAATCCAGAAGCAGATCATCGCCACCACCCTCGCCGACGAGTTCGGCATCGAGGTCGAGTTCGACGTCAGCGAGCCCGTCTGCATCGAACAGGTCACCGGCACAGGCGAAGCCGGTGAATTGATGGGCCACCGCGGTGCCGGACCGAGCGGGTTCTGGGCAACCGTCGCACTGCGCGTCGAGCCCGCGCCCGCAGGATCGGGAGTCACATTCCGGTACGAAACGCACTACGGCTCTTTGCCTCGCGCATTCCATCAAGCCATCGAGGACACCGTCTACGCGACACTGCGCCGCGGGCCGCGCGGCCGCGCGATCACCGACTGCACCGTCACCCTCACTCGCACCGGGTTCGCGGGGCCGATCACCACTGCCGCGGATTTCCGTGGGCTGACCCCGATCGTGCTCAGTCGTGCCGTGCAATCAGCGGGGACCCGAATACTGGAGCCGCATGATGCTTTCGATGCCGAAATACCCACCGCGGCATTCGCACTCGTGATGTCCTTGCTCGCCACCCTCGCCGCGGACATCGAGCACACTGCACTCGGCTCTCGAAACTGGTTGATCCGAGGAACATTGCCGACGCGCCACGCGCGCACCGTGCAGGAACGTCTTCCGGACCTCACCGCAGGCGAAGGTACTTGGTGGACCAGACCGGCGGGCTACCGTCCGCTCCACCAATCCAACGGTGTCGGTTCGACGACCAGCGGTGCCGGTTCGACGACCACCAGCGCCGGTTCGACGACCAGCGGTGCCGCCACCGCGGAAAGTAGGATGATCACGTGACTATCGCTCGGTTGAGTTTGATCACGATAAACTGTGCGGATCAGGAGGAATTGGCGGGGTTTTGGGCCGCGCTACTCGGGGGTGAGATCGTCTATCGCGCTGAGAACATCGCGGTAGTGCACACCGAACGAGGCACGCTGTGTGCCGCACGGGTGGCGGACTACGAGCCGCCGACGTGGCCGGGTGGCGCTACGCCGCACCATATTCACTTCGAACTGGTCGTCGAGGATCTGGACGTCGCGCAGGTGGAGGCGGTGCGGTTGGGCGCCAGGGTGGCCGAGACACAGCCGCAGCCGGATAAATGGCGGGTGCTGCTGGATCCTGCGGGGCATCCGTTCTGCTTGACGATGCATCTTCCGTTGCTGCCCTTGGGAACTCGCGCAGAAGATGCCCAGAAGGCAGACGACACTCAGGAATAGGACGACACCCAGAGAGCCGGCGACACCCGCGCAAGCAGCAGCCACCCCGTAAGCAGAAGGCACCCAGAAATAGCACGAGGGCCGATGACACTGTCACCGGCCCTCGTTCAGTTTCATCAGCCGCGGAACGGATACCGCTGGTCGAGATCGAGATTCAACTCGACAACATTGACCCGGGGCTCACCGAGGAACCCCAACGTCCGACCGTCGGTGTGCGCAGCCACCAGCTGGCGGACCTGATCCTCGGTGATAGTGCGCGCCTTAGCGATTCGCGCAACCTGGATGTCGGCGTACCTGGGGGAAATGTGTGGATCCAACCCACTACCGCTGGCAGTGACAGCATCCGAAGGCACCGGAGTATCGACCGACGCATCGCCGAAGATCGGCACGATCCGCCCCATCGAGTAGTCCTCGCCGGGAGTCGCACACTGCACCTGCACACCCTTGTAATGACCGAGGAACGGCACCGCAGGGCACGCTTGGTTGACGCTCACCACCTGCGTCGGATGCGAAACCTGACCGTCGGCGTCGCGCGGCCCGATCACCGAGAGAACCGCCCCCACACCGTCTTCGGTGCAGAACGGGCGCGCGCCGTCGACCCCTTCACGGTCACCGACCTCTTTGCTCCGCGAGCACACGGTGGACAGCAGGCTGAGCTTCACGTTCGCCGGATCGGCGTCCAACGTGTCCACAATGCTTTCAGGACCGAGGTTGGACGCCGCCGTAGCGGTCGGGTCGTAGCCCGCTGACCCCGCGGCCGACGGACGGCTCTGGAAGTACTGCACCAACGCCTTCCCGTCGGCACTGGTGAACGACTGCCCGATCAGCCGGGAGCCGACAACGGTGTCACCGACCTTGACCAGCGACCCGTCCGCCTTGTCGTGCAGGCCGGGGATCTGTGCCACCGCGAAAACAGCGAGGGGGTAAAGGATTCCGGTGATCGCGGTGAGCACGAGCAGCGCGCGCAACGCCGCAAGGTGCTGCCGGATCCACGAGGAGATACGCATATCAGGACATCCCGGGGAGGAGTTGGACGACGAGGTCGATGAGCTTGATGCCGATGAACGGCGCGATGATGCCGCCGAGGCCGTAGATCGTCAGGTTGCGGCTCAACAACTTCGACGCGTTGCTCGGCGTGTAGTTCACGCCGCGCAGCGACAGCGGGATCAGCGCGACGATGATGATCGCGTTGAAGATGACCGCGGACAGGATCGCCGACTGCGGGCTCGCCAGCCGCATGATGTTGAGCTTGTCGAGGCCGGGGAACAGCGAGATGAACAGCGCGGGCAGGATCGCGAAGTACTTGGCGATGTCGTTGGCGATGGAGAAGGTGGTCAGCGCTCCTCGGGTGATGAGCAGCTGTTTGCCGATCTCGACGATCTCGATGAGCTTGGTCGGATCCGAATCGAGATCGACCATGTTGCCTGCTTCTTTGGCCGCCGAGGTGCCGGTGTTCATGGCGACGCCGACGTCGGCTTGGGCGAGCGCGGGTGCGTCGTTGGTGCCGTCACCGGTCATCGCGACCAGCCTGCCGCCGTCCTGTTCCTTCTTGATGAGCGCCAGCTTGTCTTCCGGCGTCGCTTCGGCGAGGAAGTCGTCGACGCCTGCCTCGTCGGCAATCGCCTTGGCGGTCAACGGATTGTCGCCGGTGATCATGACGGTGCGGATGCCCATCCTGCGCATCTCGTCGAAGCGCTCCCGCATGCCTTGCTTGACAACGTCTTTGAGGTGGATGACGCCGAGCAGCCGCGCGGTGCCGTCCGTGACCTCGCCGACGACCAGCGGGGTGCCGCCGGAGGCGGAGACACCGTCCACGGTGACGCCGACCTCGGTGGGCACCACGCCGCCCTGGGCGCGCACCCATTCGATGACCGCACTGGCCGCGCCCTTGCGCAGCTGGTGCCCGTCGGACAGGTCGACACCCGACATCCGGGTCTGCGCGGTGAATTCCACCCAGGTGGCGCCTTTCAGCTCGCCGGGTGTGCGCTCCCGCTTGTTGTATGCCTGCTTGGCGTAGACGACGATGGAGCGGCCTTCCGGCGTCTCGTCGGCGAGGCTGGACAGCTGCGCGGCGTCCGCCAGCTCGTCGGCCGAAATGCCGGGCATCGGTACGAAATCCGAGGCCTGCCGGTTGCCGAGAGTGATGGTGCCGGTCTTGTCGAGCAGCAGTGTGTTCACGTCGCCCGCTGCTTCGACCGCACGCCCGGACATGGCGAGCACGTTGCGCTGGACGAGCCGGTCCATGCCCGCGATGCCGATGGCGGACAGCAGTGCGCCGATGGTCGTCGGGATCAGGCACACCAGCAGCGAGACCATCACGATCCCGGTGATGCCGTAGTCGTCCAACGCCGAAGTGTTCGGCACGCCAGGGTTGTTCGCCTTCGAGAAGATCGCCAGCGGCTGCAGGGTGACCACCGCGAACACGAAGATGATGGTGAGCGAGGCGAGCAGGATGTTCAGCGCGATCTCATTGGGCGTCTTCTGCCTGCTCGCGCCTTCGACCAGGGCGATCATCTTGTCGATGAAGCTCTTGCCCGGTTCCTGGGTGATCCGGACGACGATCCGGTCCGACAGCACGGTGGTGCCACCGGTCACCGCCGAGCGGTCACCGCCGGATTCCCGGATCACCGGCGCGGATTCGCCGGTGATGGCCGACTCGTCCACGGAGGCAATGCCTTCCACGACATCGCCGTCGCCGGGAATGACCTGCCCTGCCTCGACCACGACGTGGTCGCCGCGCTGCAGTTCGGGGGCGGCGACGCCTTCCTCGATGATCCGAGCGCCAGGCGACCAGTTCACGAGCCGCCGGGCGACGGTGTCGGTCTTGGCTTTTCGCAGCGTGTCGGCCTGCGCCTTGCCGCGGCCTTCGGCGACGGCTTCGGCGAGGTTGGCGAAGATGACGGTGAGCCACAGCCAGACGACGATGGCCCAGGCGAAGAAGGTGGGGGCGGCGATCGCGAGGATCGTGGACCAGACGGCGCCGATCTCGACGATGAACATCACCGGGTTGCGCCACATGATGCGCGGATCGAGCTTGCGCACGGCGTCCGGCAGGGACGTCAGCAGCATCTTGGGATCGAGCGCGCCACGCGGAACCCGGCCGGAGTGCTGCTCCAGCTGCTTCTTCGACTCGTTGAATTCGTCGGGAACGGTGGTGACTTCAGTAGTAGGCGTGGTCATTTCAGTGGATTCCTTCAGCGAGCGGCCCGAGTGCGAGTGCGGGCAGGAAGGTGAGCGCGACCAGGATCACCGTGACACCGACGACCATGCCGACGAACTGCGGCCGGTGCGTCGGCAGGGTGCCGATCGACTCGGGGGTGGTGCCCTGCTTGGCCAGCGACCCGGCCAGCGCGAGCACGAAGATGATCGGCAAGAACCGGCCGAAGACCATGGCGAGGCCGAGCGCGGTGTTGTACCACTCGGTGTTGCCGGACAGGCCTGCGAACGCGGAGCCGTTGTTGTTGGCCGCGGAAGTGAAGGCGTACAGCACTTCCGATAGTCCGTGCGGCCCGGTGTTCAGCATGCTCGCGCGTTGCCCCGGCATGGCCATCGCAATCGCGGTGCCCACCAACACGATCAGTGGGCTGACCAGGAAATAGGATGCGGCGAGCTTGATTTCGCGCGGCGTGATCTTCTTGCCGAGGTATTCCGGTGTGCGCCCGACCATCAGGCCTGCCACGAACACGGTGATCACCGCGAGGATGAGCATGCCGTACAGACCCGAGCCGGTGCCGCCGGGTGCCACCTCGCCGAGCTGCATGTTGAACATCGTCATCATGCCGCCGAGGCTGGTGTAGGAGTCGTGGAACGAGTCGACCGCACCGGTCGAGGTGAGCGTGGTCGCGGACGCGAAGGTCGCGGAATCGGCTACGCCGAAACGAGTTTCGACACCTTCGAGCGACGCGCCGATCGCGGTCGGCACCGTGCCGTGGTGCGCGAGCTGAAAGACGTTCTGCAGCACCGTGCTGACCAGCGCGATGGTGCCCATGACCGCGACGATCGCGTAGCCCTGCTTCTTGCTGCCCACCATGCGCCCGAAGGTGCGCGGCAGCGAGAAGCTGATCACCAGGATCAGGAAGATCTCGATCCAGTTGGTCCAGGTGGTCGGGTTCTCGAACGGGTGCGACGAGTTGGCGTTGTAGAAGCCACCGCCGTTGGTGCCGAGCTCCTTGATGACCTCTTGGCTGGCCACCGGACCGCCGGTGATGGTCTGCTGGGTGCCGTTCAGCGTCTGCGCGACCTGGTCGTGCAGGTGGAAGTTCTGGATGACGCCACCCGCGACCAGCACGATGGCGAAGACGAACGCGATCGGCAGCAGGATCCGGATGGTACCCCTCACCAGGTCCACCCAGAAGTTGCCGAGATCGCCGGTGTGCCTGCGGGCGAAGCCGCGCACCAGCGCGATCGCCACCGCGATACCCACGGCCGAGGACACGAAGTTCTGTACCGCGAGCCCGGCCATCTGTACCAGATGCCCCTGGGTGGATTCACCGGAGTAGTTCTGCCAGTTCGTGTTCGTCACGAAGCTGACCGCGGTGTTCCAGGCCAGCGCCGGGGTCATCTCGGTCGCCGGGTCGTTCAGGTGCAGCGGCAGCTTGCCTTGCAGCAACTGGAAGAAGAAGAGGAACAGAATGCTGACGCCGGAGAAGGCGAGCACACTGCGGGCGTACACGCCCCAGGTCTGCTCGACCTCCGGTTGCACGCCGATGGCCTTGTAGATCACGCGCTCGGCACGCGAGTGTTTGGTCGCGCTGTAGACCCGGAACATGTAGTCGCCGAGCGGCACATGCACCAGGACGAGCGCGATGATCAGGGATGCGATGAAGACGATCCCCGCAGTTGTCGTGTTCACCTAGAACCTCTCGGGAAAAAGCAGCGCCGCAACCATGAAGACCGCGACGGCGATGGCAAGCACCAGGCCGATCAGGTTCGCGGTCACAGTTTTTCCACCCCCCGCTGGATCAGGCCCAGCAGCGCGAAGATCGCCACGGTGAGCACCGTGAAAATCACGACAGACATGAATCAACAACCTCCATCAGCACTCCACTCGCGGAGCGCACCAGGGCGAGTTAATCGTCCGATTTGGGCCGAGCCGAGGTCCCTTACGACTCCTTTGCGCGTCCGACCATTGCCTTTGCGCTTCGTTTACACCCCTGGCTCGGGTAGCTGAAAGGATGCCGTCAAAGAGTGCGGGTAGACCGTCAACACACCGTAAAGATCCGGCTGATCTTCATATATGGGGGTAGTAGTTGAGGGCCGGCCAGGCGGACGACTCCAGCGCAACCGGTTGTTTTGGCGTGTATGGAGAGAGGAACGCAATGTCGGCTGTCACCGTCGCCCTTCTCGTGGGTTTCGTGTGCTGTGCGCTGATCCTGCGGGCGTTGAGCGAGCATCGTCGTGCACAGGACGGGTCGAGCGTGGTCATGGAAGTGGACCAGGCTCCCGAGTGGCGTGCCGCCGAAGCGGGGCGCCTGGATGCCTGAGGTTCGGGCGCAGCACGTCGGTACGGCCTTGTGTGGAGGGCAGGAGGCCGAGCCGACGCAGCACGTAAGCGCGGCGTACCTGGCTCTCGGGTCACGACGCGCAATGATGGACGCGTGAAGCGCGGTCAACTACGCATATACCTCGGCGCCGCGCCGGGAGTCGGCAAGACCTTCGCCATGCTCGGCGAGGCACACCGGCGCCTGGAGCGCGGCCGTGATGTGGTGGCTGCAGTAGTGGAAACGCACGGTCGGGAGAAGACGGCGGCGCTGCTGGAGGGGATCGAGCGGATCCCGCCGAAGCAGGTCGAGTATCGCGGCACCATGCTGCCGGAACTCGATCTGGAGGCGGTGCTGCGCCGTGCCCCCGCGGTGGCCCTGGTCGATGAACTGGCGCACACCAACATTCCCGGTAGCAAGCACGAAAAGCGTTGGCAGGACGTCGAAGAGCTGCTCGACGCGGGCATCGATGTGGTCTCGACGGTGAACGTGCAGCACCTCGAGAGCCTCAACGATGTGGTCGAGCAGATCACCGGCATCCAGCAGAAGGAGACCGTTCCGGACGCGGTGGTGCGCGGCGCCGATCAGGTCGAGCTCGTCGATATCACCCCGGAAGCGTTGCGCCGCAGGCTGTCCCACGGCAACGTGTACGCGGCCGACAAGGTCGACGCCGCGCTGCGCAACTACTTCCGTCCCGGAAACCTCACCGCATTGCGGGAATTGGCGTTGCTGTGGCTGGCCGATCAGGTCGACGCGGCGCTGGCGAAGTATCGGGCCGACCATCGGATCACCGAGCTGTGGGAAGCTCGCGAGCGCGTGGTGGTCGCGGTGACCGGTGGCCCGGAATCGGAGACCGTTGTCCGCCGCGCCAGCCGCATCGCGACCAAGGCGAGCGCCGAACTCGTTCTCGTGCATGTTGTTCGGGGCGACGGGCTGGCCGGTGTCTCCACCGAACGACTCAACCGGCTGCGCGAACTCGCAGGCAGCCTCGATGCCTCGCTGCACACGATCACCGGCGACAACGTGCCCACCGCGCTGCTGGAATTCGCGCGTGAGGTGAACGCCACTCAGCTGGTGCTCGGCACCTCCCGGCGTTCGCGCTGGGCGCGCATGTTCGACGAGGGCATCGGCGCGACGGTGGTGCAACAGTCGGGCAAGATCGACGTGCACATGGTCACGCACGAGGAAGCCCATCGTGGTGCGCGGCGGTCGCTGATGCCGCGGCAGCCGATCCGTGCTTGGCTCGCGGCGGTATTGGTGCCGATGGCGGTGTGCGGGATCAGCGCGGCGTTCTTGGACGGCTACCTGCAACTCGGTGGCCTCAGCGCGGTGTTCTTCATCGGCGTCGTCGCGGTCGCGTTGCTGGGTGGCGTTGTCCCTGCGGCCTTTTCGGCGCTGCTGTCGGGTCTGCTGCTGAACTGGTTCTTCGCCGACCCGCGCTACAGCCTCACCATCGCCGAGCCGGACAGCTTCGTCACGGTGGTGGTGCTGCTGTTCGTCGCGCTCGCGGTGGCGGCGCTGGTGGATGTGGCCGCGAAGCAAACTCGCCAGGCACGGCGGGCCTCGCAGCAGGCCGAGCTGTTGACCATGTTCGCAGGCGCGGTGTTGCACGGCGCGGATCTACCGAATCTGCTGGAGCAGGTCCGCGAGACCTACGGATTGCGCGCGGTCAGCATGCTCTGCGGCAACGAGGTGATCGCCGCGGTCGGCATCGATCCGCCGCAGCGCGGGGCGGATGCCGAAACCGCGATCGAGGCGGGCGACGCGTCGAGTTGGCTGTTGCTGGCCGGACGGCCGTTGGACGCGGGTGACCGGCCGGTGCTCAACGCGGTCGCCAACCAGGCCGCCGGACTCGTGCGCCAATCCCGGCTCGCTGAAGAGGCCAGCGCTGCGGCCGCACTGCTCGAGGCGGACCGGCTGCGCCGCGCACTGCTGTCCGCGGTGAGCCACGACCTGCGCACCCCGCTGGCCGGCGCCAAGGCCGCGGTGTCCAGCCTGCGCAGCGACGAGATCGAGTTCTCCGTCGAGGACACCGCCGAATTGCTGGAGACCATCGAGGAATCGGTGGATCAGCTGACCGCGCTCGTCGGCAACCTGCTCGACTCCTCCCGTCTTGCCGTCGGCGTGGTGAAACCGCAGCTGCGGCGGGTGTACATGGACGAGGTGGTGCACCGGGCGCTGGTCAGCGTCGGCATGGGCGCGCGTGGCCTGCGGCGTGCCGCCATGGATCGGGTGAAGGTCGAGGTCGGCGACGTCTCGGTGCGGGCGGACAGCGGGCTGCTGGAACGGGTGGTCGCCAACCTGATCGACAACGCATTGCGGCACGCCACCCGCGACACGCCGGTCCGGGTCACCGCTGAACGCGAAGGTGACCGCGTATCAATCGCAGTGGTGGATATCGGTCCCGGTGTGCCGCCGGGGTCGGAGGAGCAACTGTTCGAGCCGTTCCAGCGGCTCGGCGACCGCGACAACACCACCGGCGTCGGGCTCGGCCTGTCGGTGGTGCGCGGATTCGTCGAGGCAATGGGCGGCACCGTGCACGCCGAACCGACTCCGGGTGGAGGATTGACGATGATCGTGGACCTGCCTGCCGACGAAACCGAAGCGAGCAGCTGATGATGAGTACATCGACAGCGGGAGCACCGCAGCCCCGGACCACACAGGAAGCCGTGATGACCGACAAGAAGCAGGATGCCCCGGCGATCAAGGTGCTGGTGGTCGACGACGAACCGCAGATCGTGCGTGCGCTGCGGATCAACCTGTCGGTCCGCGGCTACGAGGTGATCACCGCGGGCACCGGCGGCGCCGCGCTGCGTGCCGCGGCCGACAAGCATCCCGACGTGGTGATCCTCGACCTCGGCCTGCCAGATATCGACGGGATCGAGGTGCTGGCCGGCCTGCGCGGCTGGACGTCGGCGCCGGTGATCGTGCTGTCGGCGCGCACGGATTCGGCGGACAAGGTCGAGGCGCTCGACGCGGGCGCCGACGACTACGTCACCAAGCCGTTCGGGATGGACGAACTGCTCGCTCGGCTGCGCGCCGCGGTCCGACGCGGCGCTTCCGACGCCGACGCGTCCGACCCGGTGGTGGTGACCTCGTCGTTCACCGTCGATCTCGCCGCCAAGAAGGTGACCAAGAACGACGAGACGGTGCATCTCACGCCCACCGAGTGGGGCATGCTCGAGATGCTGGTGCGCAACCGCGGCAAACTGGTCGGGCGCAAGGAGTTGCTGCGCGAGGTGTGGGGGCCGTCGTATGCGACCGAAACCCATTACCTGCGTGTGTATCTGGCGCAGCTGCGGCGGAAGTTGGAGGACGATCCTTCGCATCCCAAGCATCTGCTGACCGAGGCGGGCATGGGGTACCGGTTCCAGGAGTAAGGCGGACCGCGGTTGGACGCGCGTCCATTAGTGGTGAGGATCGCGTCGTGGAACGGAATGTGCGGAGGCCTTCGTCACGTTGGCAGGCGTGAGTTCAACGCGACGAGAATGGCAGGATTTACCCATGGCTGAACAGACCTCCCCTCCCGCAACATCCCCACCGACCGAGCTCTGGGTCGAGCGCACCGGGACGCGGGCGTACACCGGCCGCAGCTCGCGCGGCGCCGAGGTGCTGATCGCCTCTCAGGGAGTGCCCGGCGCTTTCACCCCGGGCGAACTGTTGAAGATCGCGCTGGCAGGCTGCTCCGGGTTGAGCGCCGACTTCTCGCTGGCACGCAAGCTCGGCGACTCCTTCGACGCGACCATCCGGGTCTCCGGCGACGCGGACCGGGAGAACGAGGTGTACCCGCAGCTCGACGAGCGGTTCGAGCTCGACCTCAGCGAACTGGACGAAGAGGCGCGGGAGCGGTTGCTCGTCACCGTGCAGCGCGCCATCGACAAGGCCTGCACCGTCGGCCGGACGCTGCAGGCGGGCACGAAGGTGACGTTGTCGTTCGACGTGGAGGCGTGAGGCGCGCGACGCGCCGGAGTCGACCGGCGGTGGACCTCCCGCATGTCACAGTGTCCTGATGGGTGAATCGACCGATGTGATCCGTTTGAGTGCGTGGGTGCACGGCCGCGTTCAGGGTGTGGGATTTCGCTGGTGGACGCGGTCGCGTGCGTTGGAGCTCGCGCTGACCGGGCACGCGACCAACGCGCGCGACGGCAGGGTGCACGTTGTCGCGGAGGGGCCGATGGACGACTGCGCACGGTTGCTCGAATTGCTGCGTTCCGGTGATACTCCTGGTCGGGTGACCCTTGTTGTGGAAAGCTGGGAGCCCGCGCGCGGCGAAATGACCGGATTCGAGGAGCGGTAATGGTGGGTCGGGATACGGCGAGGACTCAACATTGAGCACGAACAATCCTGGTGACGAGCATTCCGGGACCGAACCGACGCCCGAGCCGATGCCGCCCGCGTCGGCGGGCGCCCCCGAAAACACGCCAGGCACACCGACTCCCGGCCCTCCGCCGTTTCCCACCGAGCCCGCGTCCCGCCAGGGCAGCATGCAGCGCCAGGAAGCAGGCGTCACCCAGCCGCGCCCTCCGACGGTCGCCGAGGCGCGCGCCAGGGACAAAGCGCGCAAGCGGGCCGCAGAAGCGCAGCGCGCCGCCGTCGCGGCGGGCGAGGCCAAGAAGCGCACCCGCAAGCGAGTGATGATCGGCGGTGTCGCGATCGTCGGCGTCGCCGGGCTGGTCGGCGGCGGTTACCTCGCCTATCGCGCGCTCACCGCGCCGGATCAGGTCACCGCGTCCTGTGTGAAGGTCGAGAACGGCCAAGAGCTCGTGGTCGACGACAACTATTGCGGCACAGGGCGTCCCGGTTTCGTCGACGACAGCAGCTACGGTCACGGCAGCCCAGGACTGATCTTCCTCGGCGGCGGACCGCAGTACCGCTACTACTACGGCGGCACGCCGACCATCGGCAAGCCGCCGACTGGCGGCACCACGGTGAAACCCAAGAGCGCCGATATCAAAACCAAAAGCGGCACCACCGTGCAGCGCGGCGGACTCGGCAGCAAGAGCACCGGGAGCGGGTCGTAATGCGGCGGGTGCGCAGCACGCCGCGACCGGACTGGCAGGCGATCACCGAAGGACAAGGCCTGGTCTACGGTTCTCCGGGGCGCGACGCCAGCGGACAACCGCGGCCGTACTGGGACGAGTCGGTGCACTACGAGTTCGAGATGTCGGAGATCCTCGCGCTGGAAGCCGATGTCGAGCTGCTGCATTCGATGTGCCTGAACGCGGTCGAGCAGATCGTGCTCACCGAACGGTTCAAGGATTTCGGGCTGCCCGAATGGACGTGGGCGCCGATCACCGAATCCTGGCGGCGCAGCGACCCACACGTGTACGGGCGATTCGACCTGCGCTACGACGCGCGCAGGCCCGCGAAACTGCTGGAGTACAACGCCGATACGCCGACATCGCTGCTCGAGGCCGCGATCGTGCAGTGGCACTGGCTGACCGCGCAGTACCCCGGCGGCGACCAGTGGAACTCGGTGCACGAGAAGCTGGTCGAGCGCTGGACCGAGCTGCGCGACACGCTGCCGACCGCGCAGCTGCACTTCACCTGGTCCGGCGCCGACGGCAGCGGCGAAGACAACGTCACCACCGCCTACATGCAGGAGACCGCCGCCGAGGCCGGATTCGACACCATTGCGCTGCCGATCGAAGAAGTCGGATTCGACACGGAGCTGGAGCGATTCGTCGATTTGGCGGAGGCGCCGATCGAAGCGATCTTCAAGCTCTACCCGTGGGAGTGGGCGCTCGACGACGACTTCGGCAAGCGCGTCGTCGAAAGCCTGCCGCAGACCATGTGGATCGAACCGCTTTGGAAGACGCTGCTCAGCAACAAGGCGATCCTCGCGGTGCTGTGGGAGATGTATCCGGGGCATCCGAACTTGTTGCCCGCCTACCTCGATCAACCCAACGAGCTCACCGAGTACATCCGCAAGCCCAAGCTCGGTCGCGAAGGCGCCAACATGACCATCGTCGGCGCAGGCCTGGAGACCGCCACCGGCGGTGTCTACGGCGAAGAAGGGTACGTCTACCAATTGCTGGACCCGCTACCGGAATTCGACGATATGCGTCCCGTGCTCGGGGCGTGGATCGTCGGCGACACCGCGGCGGGCCTAGGCATCAGAGAGACCGCCGGACTCATCACCGACGACGGCTCCGCGTTCGTCCCGCACCGCATCGTCACCTCGTAACCCCAAGCCACCCAATCCCTTTCGGAAGGATCGCGATGACCACTTATGCCCTCGAATCGGGGTACTGGAGCTCGCTCGGCGAGGGCGTGGGAGCGATCATCCTCTACGCCCTCATCGGCCTGGTGCTGATGCTCGTCGGCTTCTACGCCATCGACCTGACTACGCCGGGCAAGCTGCGCGCGATGGTGGTCGCCGGCAATCCCAACGCCATCATCGTCACCGCTGCGGGCATGATCAGCATGGCCTTCATCGTGGTGCTGGCCATCTTCGCGGTCGGTAGCGGCGGCAAGCTCTCCGAGGGCCTCATTGCCGCCCTGATCTACGGCCTGGTCGGCATCATCGCCCAGGTCGTTTCGGTCCGTGTGATCGAAAAGGCGCTTGGCATCGACATCGGTGCCGCCTTGCACTCCGACACCTACACCACCGAGGTCCTGGTGGTGGCCGCCGCCCACTTCGCCCTGGGCCTCGTCGTCGCCTTCGCCATCCTCTGACCGACGAGTGGCACACCACCGAGAGGGTCTCTCGGTGAACGGCGCAGCCATGTGCCACTCGTCGACGAGCTAGCGGGTGCTGGGGTGGGACTTGGGGTGGAGGAGCGCGGTGGCGGTGGCCGCGGCGGCGAGTGCGGCGCTGATCCATAGTGCGGCCGTTGGGGTTCCGGTCGCGGTGATGGTGAGACCGGCCAGTGCCGGGCCTGCGGCGGCGCCGAGGTTGAACGCTGCGGTGGCGAAGGCGCCGCTGAGGCGTGGTGCGGTCGGGGTTGCGGCGCGGACTGCCAGGCCGATCAGGGTGGCGCCGACGGCGAAGGACAGCGCGCCGCCTATCGTTGCCAGTACCAGCAGGCCGGGGAGTGAGTCTGCGAGTAAGGCTGTCGTGCTCCAGGCTGCGAGCAGGGTTACCGTGCCGAGCTGGACTATTCGTTGTGCGTGCCGGTCGGCGTAGCGACCGCTGAGCGTGACACCGGCGAAGGAGCCGATGCCGAACAGTGCCAACACAACTGGCACCCACCCGGTGCCTGCTCCGGCGCTGGTGGTCAGGACGCCGAGGTAGGTGAACGCGGCGAAGGTTGCGGCGTTCACCAGTGCTCCCAGGATCAGTATCGCGCGCACATGTGGGTTGCCGAGCGTGCGCCATTCCCGTCGTATCGAGCCGCCGGACTCCGCGCCCTGGTCGACCAGGGCGGCATGGTCGACCGGAGTCCGTACGAGCAGCCAGGTCGCGACCAGCGCCGGTGCACCGACGAAGACAATCGCCCAGAATGCGGCCTGCCAACCCAGAGCTCGACCGAGGAAGGCGCCGGCGGGGACGCCGACGATGCAGGCCAGTGTGATGCCGGACAGGATGACCGAGGTCGCGCGACCGACTCGGTGCGGGCCGACAAGCCCGGCTAGCGCGGCCAACGTGACGGCCAGGAAGCCCGCGTTGGCGACTGCCGCGACCACCCTTGTCAGCAGCAGCACGGCGAATGTTGTAGTGAGCGCGCCGATTACGTGCGCGGTAAGGAACAGCGACAGAAACCCTGCCAGCGCGTTCCGCACCGGCCATCGGCCCGCCGTCATCGCCATCAGCGGGGCTCCGACGATCATGCCCACGGCGAACAGCGAGGTAAGCAACCCCGCCGCGCCGAGCGAAACACCCGTGGCTGCGGCGACGGGTTCGAGCAATCCGGACAACATGAATTCCGAGGTGCCCTGGGCGAATACGGCAACACCCAGGACGAAAACAACAATTGGCACAGCAAGGCTCCAAGACTCTGGTTCGACACCGAGCCGCCAGTCCTTGGGAGGTAGTCACAAAGGACAGGCAGCACAACAGATCTCGCCCCACACGGGGTGGGCACGGTCGAATGACCAGGGGCCGCACATCAATTCGCGCACGGCAAAGAACGTGGAGACAGCGCCGCACCACGGCGCACTGCACACGCCACCTGGTCACGCAGACAGGTGGCTAGCGTCTGGAAGCCTCCGGCGAATTCACGATCGCCACTCTAGCAACGGCACCACCCAGCCCCGCAACGGAAATTCGCAGCCATCGTCGTTGTGCTCGGGGGCAACCGGTCAGACCACCCGAGAGGTGTTGGACCGGGACGTATCTGCTCTCGGTGGGGTGCTGAAGCTCGTCGCCGACTTCGGCGACGAGCAACTGCGCGTTGGGTGATTGCCGGATCGCGGTCAGTGGCCGCGAGCGATCCAGTCGGCGAGGGCGGGCTTTTCGGCGGCGATGGTGGTGGTGTCGCCGTGGCCGGTGTGGACCGTGGTCTCCTCCGGCAGGGTGAGGAGCCGTTCTCGGATCGAGTCGATGATGGTGTCGAAGTCGGAGTAGGAGCGGCCGGTGGCGCCGGGGCCTCCTGCGAAGAGCGTGTCGCCGGTGAAGAGGGCGGCGACTTCGGGGAGGTGGAGGGAGACCGAGCCGGGGGAGTGGCCTGGAGTGTGCAGGATGTCGATGTCGGTGCCTGCCACGGTGATTCGGTCGATGTCTGCCAGCGATCGGTAAGGCGTGTCCGGGTGGGTCATCCGCCACAGCGGGTCGTCGCCGGGGTGCAGCAGGATCGGGGCGTCGAGCCGCTTGCTCAATTCCGGTGCGACGGTGACATGGTCGTTGTGGCCGTGGGTGCAGAGGATGGCGGTGACCGTCCTGGTGCCGACGGCGGCGGCGATCGTGTCCGCATCGTGGGCGGCGTCGATGACGAGGACCTCGTGGTCGTCGCCGATCAACCAGACGTTGTTGTCGACGTCCCAGGTGCCGCCGTCGAGGGAGAAGGTGCCGGAGGTGACGACGCGGTCGATGCGCGCGCTCACCAGACCACCACCGAGCGGAGCACGTCGCCCGCGTGCATGGCGGTGAACGAGTCTTCCACCTGATCGAGGGAAATCCGTTCGGTGACAAAGCGTTCCAGCGGCAGCCGCCCCTGCAGGTGCAGGTTGACCATGGTCGGGAAGTCGCGTTCGGGCAGACAGTCGCCGTACCAGGAGGACTTGAGCGCGCCACCGCGGGAGAACAGGTCGATCAGCGGCATCTCGATGGTCATGTCCGGCGTCGGAACGCCGACGAGGACCACGGTGCCTGCCAGATCGCGGCCGTAGAACGCCTGCTTCCAGGTTTCCGGGCGGCCGACCGCCTCGATCACCACGTCGGCGCCGAAGCCGTCGGTGTACTCCTGGATCTTCTCGACCACGTCCTCGGTGCTCGCATCGATGGTGTGCGTGGCGCCGAAGTCGGTGGCCCAGTCGAGTTTCCGGGCGTCACGGTCGACCGCGATGATGGTTTTCGCACCGGCCAGCACGGCGCCTGCGATGGCGGCGTCGCCGACGCCGCCGCAGCCGAGGACGGCGACGGTGTCGCCGCGGGAGACGTTGCCGGTATTCACCGCGGCGCCAAGGCCTGCCATCACGCCGCAGCCGAGCAGCCCGGCGACCGCGGGGTCGGCGGCGGGATCGACCTTGGTGCACTGGCCTTCGTGCACGAGCGTCTTGTCGACGAAGGCGCCGATGCCGAGCGCCGGGCTCAGCTCGGTGCCGTCGGTGAGCGTCATCTTCTTGCTCGCGTTGTTGCTGGCGAAGCAGTACCAGGGGCGGCCGCGCTTGCAGGCCCGGCATTCGCCACAGACGGCACGCCAGTTGAGGATGACGAAGTCGCCCGCTTCGACGTGTGTGACGGCCGCGCCGACGGTTTCCACGATGCCTGCGGCCTCGTGGCCGAGCAGGAAGGGGAACTCGTCGTTGATGCCGCCTTCGCGGTAGTGCAGGTCGGTGTGGCAGACGCCGCAGGCTTGAATCCGGACGACCACGTCGTGTGGGCCCGGGTCGGGGATCACCACGTCGACGATCTCGACCGGCGCGCCTTTGCTGCGGGCGATGACGCCGCGCACGGTTTCCGACACCTGTGCCTCCTAAGCGATTTCGTCGACGCGGACCCTGGCGCCCGCGAGTTGAGCACCTGTCTATCCTGCCGCGCTCGCCATCCCGGCACCACCGCCGGGGCCGGATGCCGCCGAGCGGAGGGTTGACATTCCACTGTGGAGTGTTCACTATGGATACATATTCCACTGTGGAGGGTGGAACCTCGCAAAGGACGTGACATGGACATCTCGACCGGGACCCGCGCCTCGAACGCCGAACGCGACAAGGTGGTGCGACTGCTCGCCAGGCATCTGGAGGACGGGCGCATCGACCTCGCCGAATACGACGAGCGCACCGCGCAGGTGTACAAGACCACCACCAAGGACGATCTGCAGCTGGTCCTGACGGACCTGCCCAAACTGTCGAAAGAACCTGCCGGACAAAAGGCTTCGGCCGCCCGCATCCCGATCTGGCAGAAGATCGAAGGCACCAGCTGGCTCGGCGTCAGCCTGCTCGTGCTGGCGATCTGGGGTGCGATCTCGCTCAGTGTCGGCGAATTCACCTACCCGTGGCCGATCTGGGTGATCGGACCGTGGGGCGCGGTGCTCGTCTTCCGGATGCTGACCGGCTGGGAATCCGGCCGCTGCGCAAGCCCGCTGCGCTGAGCATGCTTGGCCGGCCTGCGATGTCCTGGCCTGGACCGCTACGGCCAGGGTGGGGCCGCGCGGTGTGATGGTGCGGGTCGCCCGGAGTCCGCAGCGCTCGGCGGGGGACTCGATCGATGGCGGCGGGCGGGCGGCGGGTCGTTGTAGTCGGATTGTCTGGTCGGCCACGGTGCGGCGTATTCGTCTGGCTGCCACGAGGATTCACCACGATGCACGGGTGGTGCCGGAAGCCGGTTCGGCGTGGGTTGCTCGTAGCGTGACTGTCGGGGGCGCTGCTGCGGCGAAAGGTGTTCGTATCCTGCCGCTTCCGCCTCCTCGTGGCGCGACCAGCGAGGCTTCGGGTAGTGCGAGTGGTCATCCGGGTCGGCATCGGAGGGGGCCGGGCCGTCGTAGCGTGACCTGCCGCGCTCCGGCTCTGCGTACCGGGGTCGCTGTGCTTGCTCAGGTCTGGAGCGTGGGCGCTCGGCAGGGTCTTGCCTTGCTATCCATCGAGGTTCAGGCTCCGCATACTGCGGGTGCTCGGGCGCTGGATCCTCGGCCACCGCGCGTCTGCGGGGCGCCGGAGCGGCATCCTCGTATCCAGAACGGTTGGGCCACGGGTCGTTTCGGTGCGTCGGCCGAGGTATCGAGTCGGCGCGGCTCGGTGTTCTTCGCGGCAGACCGGGATGCAGCAGCGGCAGTTCGCGCGTGTCCTGGGTGGCGCTGACACCCTTCTCCCGATAGGTCGCCGGAATGCCGTGCGCACGCAGCCAGGCACCCGGATCATGCCTGCCGTGCCGATCCAGCTGGGGGACAACCTCTTCGAGCAACACCAGCAGATCGCCGTCGTCGTCGCCGAGGGCGGCGCGGATCGCAGGGAACGCATCGGGGTGGAAGATCCACATCCATTCATACGGACGATAGGTGCCGCCCAAGTCGTGCCCGTGGAAGATGAGATCGCCGGAGCGGGTGATCTTGGCGCGCACCGACCAACCCTCGGATTCGACAAGGAACTCCCCGGTTTCGGTGCGCTCGGCCCGGATGTCGTCGTGCTCCGGTGTGGATTTGCGGCGCTGCCAGAGGCTTTCGCGGCCACTGTCCTTGGACTTGCGGTGACCACCACGGGTGTGTGCGGCCGCCGTCCGTGCTTCGGTGAGTCCTTCGTGCCTGGTCTCCCGATGCGTCGCACTGAGGCCGACGCGATCCTTGCGGGACGAGTGCCGATCCACCGGCGGCTCGTCGTCGACATCCGCACGCGCCCGGCGAACTTCAGGACGGCGACCGCGGCCCGCCGGATGGTTCATCCTGGCGGCCAGCCGATCGTGGTGCCGATCGTCTTCCTCATCGACCTCGTCGAGATCCTCGTCGTCATGGAAGTCGCGCAGCTTGATCTCGAACCAGGCCGCGCCGAGCCCGGCGACCAACAGCCCACCCGCCAGCGCCACCTCCACCCACTTGTCGGCGAGCACCGAACCCTTGCTCGTCTCACACGCATACAGAAACAGCAAGCAACCGAGCACCAACGCCGCGATGCGGGCAAGCCGGAACGCCGTGCTTGTCCCGGCTGCGGCTGGCATCTGTGTGGTCGCTCCAAACATTGACGCTGGCGGATCAGACTGGATCGTATGCGGCGGCGTCGCCCCGCGGCAGAGCGTGCGGCGAGTTGGTCCGGCTGTTGGCGTAAAGGTTGCGCTGAGGTTGATGAAGATGCCCGAGTTCTTCACCTGGGCCGCCTCGCGACGGGCGGTCACGCTACCGGCCCGCAGGCCGCTGGCGCGTCGTCACACCACCAGATCGGGGAAGGTGGACACTGGGGAAGGACACGTCCGGCAAACTCCGGGCACATCGAAATACGCGATATCGGGGGATAACTCGATAACCTACGGGTATCGCCGAACCGCTTCTCGGCCGCGTTGGCTGTCCCGCGTCCGGGGTATTCGGCATCAGACGGATACCATGACTGGTCGCCGCGTCTGCTGACCAGGCAGAACATGGCGGCGCGGGCGATGGGCTCGGCGCAGCAGTGCACGTGACAACCACAGGGGCCGGTAGGGCATCCTGGCGAAGGCCGCGAATTGGGCACCACGGACTGAGCGTTCGGCCCGGACGCGGCAGCTTGCGTCACCACGGAGGGACGGCGAAGGCCGCGAATTGGACACGGAAAGGTCGTCGACTTGCATCTCAAGAGCCTGACGTTGAAGGGCTTCAAGTCCTTCGCGTCCGCGACGACACTGCGGTTGGAGCCGGGCATCACCTGTGTGGTCGGTCCGAACGGATCCGGCAAATCCAACGTGGTCGACGCCCTCACCTGGGTGATGGGCGAGCAAGGCGCGAAGGCGTTGCGCGGCGGCAAGATGCAGGACGTGATCTTCGCAGGCACCGCGGGCCGAGCCCCACTCGGGCGCGCCGAGGTCACCCTCACCATCGACAACTCCGACGGCGCGCTGCCGATCGACTACGCCGAGGTGTCCATCACCCGGCGGATGTTCCGCGACGGTGCAGGCGAATACGAGATCAACGGCAGCTCGTGCCGCCTGATGGACGTGCAGGAGTTGCTCAGCGACTCCGGCATCGGTCGCGAGATGCACGTCATCGTCGGGCAGGGCCAGCTCTCGGCCATTCTGGAATCGCGCCCGGAGGATCGGCGCGCGTTCATCGAAGAGGCCGCAGGCGTGCTCAAGCATCGCAAGCGCAAGGAGAAGGCGGTCCGCAAGCTGGACGCCATGCAGGCCAACCTGGCTCGGCTCACCGACCTCACCACCGAGCTACGCCGCCAGCTCAAGCCGCTCGGCAGGCAGGCCGAGGTGGCCCGTCGTGCCCAGACCGTGCAGGCCGACCTGCGCGACGCGCGGCTGCGCCTGGCCGCCGACGACCTGGTGACCCGGCGCGGGGAGTTGGAGAGCCAGCAGAGCAAGGAAGCCTACGCGCGCGAACAGCACATCACCGTGCAGAGCGAGCTGGACGCCGCCAATGCCGCACTGGCACAGCAGGAATTCCAGCTGTCCCGGCTGACGCCGAGCGCCGATGCCGCCGCGCAGATCTGGTTCCAGCTCTCCGCGCTGGCCGAGCGGGTGAACGCGACCATCAGGATCGCGCAGGACCGTGCCCGCCATCTCGACACCGACACCCCGGTCAGCAGCGGGCGTGACCCGGAACAGCTGGAGGCCGAGGCCGAGCGGGTGGAGGCCGAAGAGGCCGAGCTGCGCGAGGCGGTTGAGATCGCGACCGAAACACTCGAGGCGGCCCGGGACGCGCTGGCCGAACGCGAACATTCCGCCAAGGCCGCCGAGCAGGCGCACCTCGCCGCCGTGCGAGCGATCGCCGATCGGCGCGAGGGCGTCGCCCGGCTCGCAGGCAAGGTCGACACGCTGCGCAGCAAGGCCCAGTCGGTCGACACCGAGATCGCCCGGCTGACCACGGCGATCACCGACGCCAGGCAGCGCGGCGACGCCGCGCAGGCCGAATTCGACACGGTACAGACCGAACTCACCGAGCTGGATGCCGGCGAAGCAGGCCTCGACGCACAGCACGAGCACGCAACGCAGGCACTGGCACTGGCCGATCAACGCGTGACCGAACTGCGGGAACAGGATCGCGAGGCGAGCAAGAGGGTCGCGTCGCTGACCGCGCGCATCGAAGCGCTCGGCATGAACCTGGCCCGTCGCGACGGTGCGGCCTGGCTGGTCGAGCATCGGTCGCAGGGTCTGCTCGGGCCGCTGTCCGGACTGCTGCGGGTGCACGGCGGCTTCGAGGCCGCGGTCGCCACCGCGCTCGGCCCGCTCGCGGACGCGGTTGCCGCCGACACCGGTGAGTCGGCGCACGCCGCGGTGCGCGCGTTGAAGGACGCCGACGGTGGCCGGGTCGCGCTGGTCTTCGGTGCCGCCGAGCACGGCCGCCCGCAGCTCGGACCGCTGCCGGGTGCCGCCCGCTGGTTGTCCGATGTGGTGGAGTGCCCCGACACCGTGCGCGCCGCGATGATGGCGTTGACCGCGGGTATCGCGGTCGCCGACGACCTGGCCACCGCCCGCCAGGTGGTGGCGGCGCGGCCCGATGTGCGGGTGGTGACCCGCGACGGCGACCTCACCGGAACCGGTTGGCTGCTCGGCGGATCCGATCGCGCCCCGAGCCAGCTGGAGATCCAGGCCGATATCGACACGGCCAAGGCCGATCTCGTTGCGGCGCAGCGCAGGGCCGAGGAGCTCGAGGCCGCACTGTCCGGCGCGCTCGCCGAACAGACGGACCGCAAGGACGCCGTCGATCAGGCGCTGCTCGCGCTGCACGAATCCGACCAGTCGCTGGTCGCCATCTACGACCGGCTTGGCAGGCTCGGCCACGCGGCCCGCACCGCACAGGCCGACAACGAGCGACTGCACGCTCAGCGTGCCGAGATCGAGGCCAGCCGAGAGGAATCGCTGGCCGAGCTCGCCGAACTCGAAGACCGGCTGCGCAATTCCGAGATGGAACAGAGCGACATCGACGCCGACGGCACCTCGGCGGGCACCGAGACCGCGGGCCGCGAACGCGAGGAGGCCGCCGCCGCGCTGGCCGAGGCGCGGTCGATGGAGGTGGAGGCGCGCCTGTCGGTGCGCACCGCCGAGGAACGCGCGGAATCGGTGCGCGGCAAGGCGGATTCGTTGCGCAGGGCCGCGCGGGCCGAACGCGAGACCCGCGCGCGGGCCGAACGCGCCCAGGCCTCCCGCAAGAAGGCGGCGGAAGTGGCTGCGGCGGTGGCCGAATCCGGCGCCAGGGTCGCCGCGGAACTGGAAAAGGTGGTGGCCGAGGCGGGTACGCGGCGTGACGATCTGGTCCGCCGCCGCGGTGAGGTCGCCGGTCAGGTCGAGCAGATCAAGGAGCGAGTGCGCGCGCTGTCGGCCCAGCTGGCTCAGCTCACCGACGCGGTGCACCGCGACGAGGTGGCCAAAGCCCAAGCGGCACTGCGCATCGAGCAGCTCGAGACGACCATCTCCGAGCAGTTCGGCATCGCCCTCAACGACCTGATCGCCGAATACGGCCCCGACGTGCCGCTGCCGCCGTCGGACCTGGAGTGGCAGGAGTACGAGCAGGCCAAGGAGCGCGGTGAACAGGTCACCGCGCCCGCGCCGATGCCGTTCGACCGGACCGTCCAGGAACGCCGCGCCAAACGCGCCGAGAAGGATCTCGCCACCCTCGGCAAGGTCAATCCCCTTGCGCTGGAAGAGTTCGCGGCGCTCGAGGAGCGCTACAACTTCCTGTCCACGCAGCTCGAAGACGTCAAGAGTGCGCGCAAGGATCTGCTCGAGGTGGTCGCCGAGGTGGACGCCAGGATCCTGCAGGTGTTCACCGAGGCGTGGGAGGACGTCGAGCGCGAATTCGTCGGCGTGTTCGCGAAACTGTTCCCCGGCGGCGAGGGCAGGCTGCTGCTCACCGACCCGTCGGACATGCTCACCACCGGCATCGAGGTGGAGGCACGGCCGCCGGGCAAGAAGGTCAAGCGACTTTCGTTGCTCTCCGGCGGCGAGAAGTCGCTCACCGCAGTGGCGTTGCTGGTGGCCATCTTCCGCGCCCGCCCGTCCCCGTTCTACGTGATGGACGAGGTCGAGGCGGCGCTCGACGACACCAACCTGCGCCGCCTGATCGGGCTGTTCGAGCAGTTGCGCGAGAAGAGCCAGCTGATCGTCATCACCCACCAGAAGCCGACCATGGAGATCGCCGACGCGCTCTACGGCGTCAGCATGCGCGGCGACGGCATCACCCAGGTGATCTCGCAGCGCATGCGCGGCGAGAACCTGACCCCGGTGGGCGCCGCCAGCTAGCGCGCGCCGACTCGGTCGCTGTCCAGGAGGGACTTGATCTGGGCGGCACCGGTTTCGGCGAGCCAGGTGTCGAAAGTGCGCAGGCCAGGATGGATTTCGCGGACGGTGGCGATATCGGCGCGCCAGCCGCCGGTGGCGCGCATCAGCCGCCAGGTGTGGGCGATCACGTCGCCGAGTGCGGCGGCGTCGGATTCGTCGAGTTCCTGGTAGCGGACCTGGTGGCCAGTGGCCTCGGTGATCGCCGCGGCGGCCACGGGGGGAGTGAGGGCGTCGCCCGCGAGTTCGAGTGTGCGGCCGTGGAATCGGTCCGGGTCCGCGAACGCCATTGCCGCGATGTCGGCGATGTCGGCGAGGGCGATGATCTTCATCGGGCGGTCGGCGGGGAACAGGTGGCGGTGGACGCCGTCGACGATGCCGTCGACCGGCATGCCGCGCAGCAGATAGTTCTCCATGAAGCGAACCGGGCGCAGCAGGGTGTATCGGGCGCCGCTGGTCGCGACGGCGTCTTCGATGCGCTGCTTTCCGTCTGCGCCCCATGAGGTGTCGTCGCTCAGCGAGCCGATGCCGGTGAAGACGATCTGCTCGACGCCTGCGCGGCGGGCGGCGGTGACGAGGGCGATGCCGCGGGTGGCTTCCAGGTCGGCGTCCCAGCCTTGCGCGCCGTAGGTGGCGGGTGGCACCGCGAAAAGTGCGGTGGCTCCGGCGAATGCGGCGGGGAGGCTGTTGGGTGTGTCGAAGTCGCCGACGGCGACTTCCGCGCCCGCGGCGGCCAATGCTTGGGCCGCAGGCGTATTCGGGTCGCGGACCAGTATCCGGACGGCTGTGCCGTCGGCCAGCAGTCGGCGGGCGGTCGCGCCGCCCTGCTTGCCGGTTGCGCCGGTGACCAGGACGAGGTTGTGCTGAGGGGACATGCGTGCCTTCTCTGTCGATAGAATCGGGTCGGGTAACCCGTATTTCGGACGTTACGGGTGCACTGGCCCGCTTGGCCAGGTCACGCAAGAGAGGGCCGTAACGAAATGACCGACATCATCGACGAGGCACCGGCGGTTCGCGCCGACGCCAGACGCAACCGTGCCCTGGTTCTTGCCGCAGCACAGCGGGCGTTGGCGGAGCAGGGCCCCTCGGTGTCGCTGGCCGAGGTGGCCCGCAGGGCCGGGGTCGGCGCGGGCACGGTCTACCGGCACTTCCCGACGAAAGTCGATCTGCTGGAAGCGGTTATGCAGCAGCGGGTCGATCGGCTCGCCGCGCTGGCCGCCGACCGGCTCGGGTCGCCGGATCCGGGTGCGGCGTTCTTCGCGTTCTGCCACCAAGTGGTCACGTCGACGCCGGGTAACCAGGCGCTGTGCGATCTGGTGCAATCCGATGACGGCTGGCCGCGTGCGCTGCTGATGAGCGCGGGGGAGCGGTTCCACCGAGCCTTGGCGGCCTTGCTGGCGGCCGCGCAACGCGACGGCGCGGTGCGTGCCGACATCGAGGTCTCCGATGTGCTGGCGATCTTCACCGGATGTGTTGCCATCCAGCGAGTTCAGCCGACCGACGGTGGCCTCGCCCGTGCCGCCGCGATTGTTCTCGACGCGATGCGCGCCGTACCGGGCGTGACGAATTCAGCCGCCGACACCGATCTGCGTAACGAAATGGCGGGTCGTAACGAAACGGAAGACTCTGCGCACCGCTGCCCTGTGTGTGGCGCGGGCGTCCGGCACACCGGGACCGGCCGTCGTCCTCGGTATTGCTCGCCTGCCTGCCGTCAGAAGGCGCATCGGCAAAGGGTCGCTGCCACGCGCCGGTGAGCGGGTAATGCCCGAGTTGCCCTGAATGGGAGGGAGATCACACGGCGCAAAAGCGACAGATGTCGCCCGCGACTGTCGCTGCCGGGCGACGGACAGCAGAAAACCGGCAGCCGGAGGGTGGCCCGGGCTGCCTGGCACGGTCTGGGGTTTACAACAGGTCGCTGACGTCGTCGGGGACATCGACCGCGTACTTGCGCAAGATGTCCATGGAGATCACTTCCAGGGCGTTTTCGTGGGTCGCGGCCAGCACGACGGGTGCGGCGACACCGTCCTCGTGCGCATGTAGCCAGCGCACGGCAACGACGCACCACCGGTCGCCCGGTTGTAAGCCGGGGAAGTTGTTTTCCGGCCGCGGCGTACTGAGATCGTTGCCGATAGACGCCTGGTGCTCCAGGAATTCGGCCGTGACGACGGTGCACACGGTGTGGCTACCGAGATCCTCCGGCCCGGTGCTGCAGCAGCCGTCCCGGTAGAAGCCGGTGAGAGGATCGGCGCCGCACTCTTCCAGCGGCCCCCCAAGCACGTTTCGATCGGTCACGTCGCCGATCCTATTGGCACGTCGCGAGAAGTTCCGCAGGACAAGAAATCTCAGGGGTTGTGTCTTCCAGCCGGAGCGGCGTGGTAAAGCGGGCTGCGGCGTTCTGCAAGGATGGGCGCGTGAGTTCCGAAGCTTGGATCCTGATCGCCGCGGTTGCCGCCCTGCTCCTCGTCGTGCTTGTCGTCGGTTTTGTCCGGTACAAGCGCTCCCGGGTGTCGCTGACGCCACCGTCTGCCGAGAAGGAGCTGGCGGATCGGTCCGGCGGCTACGCGGCGTCGGGCGGGTTCAGTTTCAGTCGCGGCGGGACCGCGACCGCCGAACCCGAGCCGCAGCTGATCGAGCGGACCGACACGGACGGCCAGCCGCATGTCGGCGACGACGCGGCGATTCCGCGTGATGCGCCGAAGCGGGGGATCACGAATGTCCGGCTGCCCGAGGCCGATGTCGCCGAGGTGCCGGAAACGGCGACGACCGCACCGGAGAGTGCAGCGACCGCCTCGGCGGACACGCAGGTAGCTCCGGAGGTCGCTGAGGAAACTCCGTCTGAAGCGGATTCCGCTCCGAGCGGACTTGATTCGACTCCGACCGGAACAGAAGTCGCCGAGCTGAAAACGGCAGCGGCGCAGTCCGGTGCGGACACCGCAGAGGCAAGCACCGCTCCTGCCGCCGCGCCCGACACCGCCGCGGGCGCCGAAGCTCCCGCCCCGCTCGAAGAGATCGAACCCACCGCGGGCCGCCTGATCAAATTGCGCGGCCGCCTGGCCCGGTCCCAGAACGCGGTGGGCAAGAGCCTGCTCGGCCTGCTCGGCGGCGGCGACCTCGACGACGAATCGTGGGAGGAGGTCGAGGACACCCTGGTGCTCGCCGACCTCGGCACCGCGAGCACCGCCGCCGTGGTGGCGCGGCTGCGCGAGGAGATGGCGTCGCGCAGCGCACGCACCACCGACGCGGCCCGCGAGGTGCTGCGCGACGTGCTGATCGAGGCGCTGCGCCCGGAGCTCGACCGTTCGATCCGGGCGTTGCCGCACGCGGATCACCCGTCGATCCTGCTTGTCGTCGGCGTCAACGGCACTGGAAAGACCACGACCACCGGCAAGCTCGCGCGCGTGCTCGTCGCGGACGGGCGGCGCGTGCTGCTCGGTGCCGCAGACACCTTCCGTGCCGCCGCTGCTGACCAATTGCAGACCTGGGGTGAGCGGGTCGGCGCCGAGACCGTGCGTGGCAAGGAGGCCGCCGATCCAGCCGCGGTCGCCTTCGACGCGGTGAGTGCGGGCATCGAGCGCGGCGTCGACGTGGTCCTCATCGATACCGCGGGTCGCCTGCACACCAAGACCGGCCTGATGGACGAGCTCGGCAAGGTCAAGCGCGTGATAGAGAAGAAGGCCGCCGTCGACGAGGTGCTGCTCGTCCTCGACGCGACCGTGGGCCAGAACGGTCTGATGCAGGCACGTGTGTTCGCCGACGTGGTCGACATCAGCGGCGTGGTGCTCACCAAGCTCGATGGAACGGCCAAGGGCGGCATCGTCTTCCAGGTGCAGCACGAGCTCGGTGTGCCGGTGAAGCTGGTCGGCCTCGGTGAGGGCGCCGACGATCTGGCTCCGTTCGAGCCGGGCGCTTTCGTGGACGCGCTGCTCGGCTGAGACGCCGGCATGCTCGCCGCATCTCGTGGTTGCGCGCGGTATTCGGTGTGCTTGTGCGGCGCAGCGCACCGCACACCGAATGTTTGCTGCTGATACCCGCCGGTAACCATGTTTCCGTTTTGTCCGGAACGTGCCCCGAAGTTGCGCGCAAACTCACGGTGTAAATCGCGAAACGTAAAGGCAACACAACTGCCGCATCCGTTCACGTCGGGGAAACACGACTGCTCTTCGGATGAAACACCGAGTGAGCACCCTTCTGGTCAGGTCCAGTTGCCGGAGTCGGCAGGGCCCGAGATGAGGAGGACATTAAGGTGGCATTTCCCCTTACCGGTGCACCGGATACCGGTGACACCGCATGGATGCTGGCGAGCTCAGCCCTGGTGTTGTTGATGACGCCTGGTCTGGCATTTTTCTACGGCGGCATGGTCCGGTCGAAGAATGTGCTGAACATGATCATGATGAGCATCAGCGCCATGGGCCTCGTCGGAGTGCTGTGGTCGCTGTACGGATTCTCGATGGCGTTCGGTGACAACAAGTTCGGCGTGATGGGCGATCCATCGCAGTTCTTCGGCCTGAAGGGCATCCTCGGCGGCAACGCCGTTGCCGAGGTCAAGGACGCCAGCGGCGCCGTCACCTCCGCGGCCACCGGCATTCCGCTGCTCGGCACGATTCCGATGAGCGTGTTCGTCGCCTTCCAATTGATGTTCGCCATCATCACGGTTGCCCTCATCTCGGGTGCGGTCGCCGACCGCCTGAAGTTCGGTGCCTGGCTGCTTTTCGCGGGTATCTGGGTCACGGTCGTTTATTTCCCGGTCGCGCACTGGGTCTTCGACTTCGACGCCAAGGATGCCGACGGCAACGTCATCCACGAGGGTGGCTGGATCGCGAACAAACTGCTCGCGGTCGACTTCGCGGGCGGCACCGCGGTGCACATCAATGCCGGTGCTGCCGCGCTGGCGCTCGTGCTGGTGCTCGGCAAGCGCAAGGGCTGGCCGACCACCGCCTTCCGCCCGCACAACCTTCCCTTCGTGATGCTCGGCGCAGGCCTGCTGTGGTTCGGCTGGTTCGGCTTCAACGCGGGTTCGGCGCTGACCTCCGGCGGTCTCGCGGGCACCACCTTCGTCACCACCGCCGTGGCGACCGCCGCGGGCATGCTGGCCTGGCTGCTGGTGGAGAAGCTGCGTGACGGTCACCCGACCTCGCTCGGCGCGGCCTCGGGCATCGTGGCAGGCCTGGTCGCCATCACCCCGTCCTGCTCCTCGGTGAACGTGATCGGCGCCCTCGCGGTCGGCACGGTCGCCGGTGCGCTGTGCGCCCTCGCGGTCGGGTTGAAGTTCAAGTTCGGCTTCGACGACTCGCTCGACGTGGTCGGCGTGCATCTGGTCGGCGGCATCGTCGGCACCCTGATGGTCGGTTTGGTCGCCGCGCCCGAGATGGGCGCCGCGAAGACCGGCCTGTTCTACGGCGGCGGCATCGATCAGCTGTGGCGTCAGGCGGTCGGTGCCGGTGCGGTACTTGCCTTCTCCTTCATCGCCAGCCTGATCATTGCCTATATCGTGAAGTTCACCATTGGGCTGCGCGCAAGCGAGGAAGGCGAGTCCGCTGGCTTGGACGAGTCCGAGCACGCGGAAACCGCCTACGATTTCGCCGCTGTGGGTAGCACGGCACGTTCGGCCGTCAAGGAGGCATGACGAACATGAAACTGATCACCGCAATCGTCAAACCGTTCACACTCGAGGACGTCAAGACCGGGCTCGAGCAGGCAGGCGTGCTCGGCATGACCGTCAGCGAAGTGCAGGGTTACGGCCGCCAGAAGGGTCACACCGAGGTCTACCGCGGTGCCGAATACTCCGTGGATTTCGTGCCGAAGGTCCGGGTCGAGGTAGTCGTGGACGACGCGTCCGTCGACAAGGTCGTCGAGGTGATCGTCGAAGCCTCGCGGACCGGCAAGATCGGTGACGGCAAGGTCTGGGTGACGCCGGTCGAGGCGATCATCCGGGTGCGGACCGGCGAACGCGGTTCTGACGCGCTGTAACCGAAAATCCTTGTTAACGCGGCGGCCTCGCCTCCCACCGGAGCTCCGGTCGGGGCGGGGCCGCACTGCATGAATGGGCGGTGGGTTGTGGGCAGTGAGCACGACGGTGGGCGGACCGGCACCGGAGACACCAACGGCGGCAAGGTATCCAACGGAGCGGCCGATCTGGTCCGCGCTCGCGGCCAACTGCTCGACGGTGGGGTGCCGCGTAATCCACGACTCGACGCCGAATCCTTGCGACAGGCCCTGGTCGACCTGTACGAGCTGTGGCTCACCGGCAAGGCCGTCGAGCTCGGTATCACCAGGGAGAGTGGTCTCGCCGTGGTCGCCGTCGGTGGTCTCGGTCGCAAAGAAATGCTGCCGTACTCCGATCTCGATCTGGTGCTGCTGCACGACGACGTCGATCCCGCGAGGGTGGCCGAGGTCGCCGACCAACTCTGGTATCCGTTGTGGGACGCCCACATCAAGCTCGATCACAGTGTGCGGACCGTCCCCCAGGCGCTGCGGGTCGCCTCCGACGATCTGATCGCGGCACTCGGGATGCTGGAGGCCAGACACATCGCGGGCGATCAAGAACTGAGCAACCTGCTGATCGGCGGTGTGCGCCGGGAATGGCGGACCGGGATCCGTTCCCGGTTCGACGAACTCATCGCCCAGGCCGAGGCCAGGTGGCAGCGCAGCGGCGAGATCGCGCATCGGGCCGAGCCCGATCTGAAGAACGGGCGCGGCGGACTGCGTGACATCCAACTCCTCGATGCGCTGGCCATCGCCCAGTTGACCGACGCCATGCCCGGCCTAGGTCCCGAGGTGCCCGGTGGCGGCTTGAAACAGGCGCATCGACGTTTGCTGGACGTTCGCACCGAATTGCACCGAGTGGCGGGAAGGGCCCGTGACCAGCTGCGGGCGCAGGATGCCGACGAGATCGGGGCGGCGCTGCGGATCGGCGATCGCTTCGATCTTGCTCGCACCCTGAGTGATTCGGCGCGGACCGTGAGCTACTCGGTCGATGTCGGGTTGCGCACCGCTGCCAACGCCTTGCCGCGTCGCGGCCTGGCGCGCCTACGCCGCATGCCGGTGCGGCGACCACTCGATGAGGGGGTGGTCGAGCATGCGGGCGAGGTGGTGCTGGCCAGGGACGCGCGGCCGCAGCGCGATCCGGGGCTGATCCTGCGGGTGGCCGCCGCTTCGGCGCAGACCGGGCTGCCGATGTCGGCGACCACCCTCAATCGACTGTCCGAGGACGCCCCCGAGCTGCGCGAGCCGTGGCCCAAGGACGCACTCAACGACCTGCTGGTGTTGCTCGGCGCGGGCCGCGGCGCCATCGACGCGATCGAGGCGCTCGATCGAACGGGCTTGTGGGGCAGGCTGCTTCCGGAATGGGGCGCCGTGCGTGACCTGCCGCCGCGCGACGCGCTGCACACCTGGACGGTCGATCGCCATCTGATGGAGACGGTCGCCTACGCGAGCGCGATGAGCACCCGCGTCGCCAGGCCGGATCTGCTCGCGCTCGGCGCGCTGCTGCACGACATCGGCAAGGGCCGGGTGGGCGACCACAGCATCGTCGGGGCGGAACTGGCCAACCACATCGGCCGCAGGCTCGGCCTGTGGCCCTCGGATGTGCGGACGCTCAGCGCGATGGTGCGCCACCACCTGTTGCTTCCGGATACCGCGACGCGGCGCGATCTCGCCGACCCGGACACCGTGCAATTCGTGGTCGACGCGCTCGGCGGTGATCCGGAACTGCTGGAACTGCTGCACACCCTGGCCGAAGCGGATTCGCTGGCCACCGGGCCCGGCGTGTGGGGTGATTGGAAGGCCTCGCTCATCGGCGATCTGGTCCGCCGCTGCCGACTGGTGATGGCGGGCGGCGAGCTGCCGACGCCGGAGCCCATCGCCCCGGAGCTGATCGCGAAGGCCAAGGCGGGCGGCGTGCACGTCGAATTGAAACCGGGGGAGAGCAAGCACACCTACGCGGTCACCGTGATCGCCCCGGACAAGGCCGGGTTGTTGTCCGACGCCGCCGGGGTGCTCGCGCTGCATTCGCTGCGGGTGCTTTCGGCCTCGCTCGGCGGCGAAGGTGATTCCGCCATCGACGCTTTCGTGGTTTCGCCCAAGTTCGGTGACCCGCCGGATGCGGGACTGTTGCGCCAGGAACTCATCCGCGCCATGGCCGGTGACCTGGACGTGCCCGCGCTCCTGGTCAAAAGGGAGCGCGAGGCGGGCGGTATCGGGCCGAGCCAATACGCGCAGGCTCAGCCGCGAGTGCTCTGGTCGGGCACCTCGGTGCCGGGTCAGGTGCTGCTGGAATTGCGCGCCGAGGATCGCATCGGCGTGCTGAGCAGGCTGGCCGCCGCGCTCGAGGAGTGCGGCGCCGACGTGCGCTGGGCCAAGGTGGTGACGATGGGTTCTGCGGTGGTCGACACCTTCTGCGTCGACCTCGGTGCCGACGACGGCCCCGACCGCAGAGCGGCCATCGAAAAGGCGATCCTGGCGGTCGTGCCGCGGCCCGCGCCGAAGAAGCCGGAGGATGGTATGCCCGGTCCCGAGGTCATCGGAACCTGACAGCACGGGAAGTAACCAATCTGTTGCACATGATTTGCTGGAACCCTTCTATTGTGAACCTTTCGCGCCCTAGGATCAGTAGCGTCTGGCTATCGCTAGCATGAGGGGAGCACGTCTGTGGCAATTGAAGTTGTTGCGGCGTCGATGATGACGAGCGACGAAACCACGCATATGGCGCGGTGCGTCGGCGGAGATCGCTGGGTTGTTTCTTGGCTACCCGGTCGCACCCTGACCGCGCAGCAAGCTGTGACCGCGATGACCATCGCCTCTACGGTGGCCAATTCCCGGATCCCGACGACAACGGAGTGGGCCATTCTCGATGACCTCGCGTTGGAACTGGGATTGACCGCTCGCGAGGCGGTCTACATGGTGGCCAAGGAAAACCACGACTACCGCAGGACAGCCAAACCGCGTCGCCGTTCACTCGACTGAAAAGACACACTTCGACCTCGAAGGACGAACCGCCTGCAGAGTAGTGGGGGCGATCCCATTACCCTGGGAGGCAATTGACGTCCCCCGAGATCAGGAGCGCGATCGGTGTTCGAATCCCTGTCCGACCGGCTTACCGGTGCCCTCAAGGATCTGCGTGGTAAGGGGCGTCTGTCACCGGCCGACATCGACGCCACCTGTCGTGAGATCCGGTTAGCCCTACTCGAGGCCGACGTTGCGCTGCCGGTGGTGCGCGGTTTCATCACGCGAATCAAGGAGCGCGCCAAGGGCGCCGAGGTGTCCGCGGCCCTCAATCCGGCGCAGCAGGTCGTCAAGATCGTCAACGAGGAGCTCGTCGGGATTCTCGGCGGCGAGACCCGCAGGCTGAGCCTGGCGAAGAACCCGCCGACCGTGGTGATGCTGGCCGGTCTGCAGGGCGCCGGTAAGACGACGCTCGCGGGCAAGCTCGCGAAATGGCTGAAGGGACAAGGACATCAGCCGTTGCTGGTGGCCTGCGACCTGCAGCGGCCGGGCGCGGTCACCCAGCTGCAGGTGGTCGGTGAGCGTGCGGAAGTGCCCGTGTTCGCGCCGCACCCCGGCACCTCCATCGGCGGCGGCGACAACGCGCTCGGGGTGAGCGCGGCCGACCCGGTCGAGGTCGCGCGCTCGGGTATCGCCGAGGCCAAGGCCAAGCAGTACGACGTGGTCATCGTCGACACCGCCGGTCGTCTCGGCATCGACGAGGAACTGATGCGGCAGGCCGCAGGCATCCGCGATGCCGTGCAGCCGGACGAGACGTTGTTCGTGCTCGACGCCATGATCGGTCAGGACGCGGTCACCACGGCCGAGGCGTTCCGCGACGGCGTCGGGTTCACCGGTGTCGTGCTCACCAAGCTCGACGGCGACGCCCGCGGTGGCGCGGCGCTGTCGGTGCGCGAGGTGACCGGCGCCCCGATCATGTTCGCCTCCACCGGTGAGAAGCTCGAGGACTTCGACGTCTTCCACCCCGACCGGATGGCGAGCCGCATCCTCGGCATGGGCGACGTGCTCAGCCTGATCGAGCAGGCCGAGCAGATCTACGACGCGGAGCAGGCCGAGGAGGCCGCCCGCAAGATCGGCAGCGGCGAGCTGACGCTGGAGGACTTCCTCGAGCAGATGCTTGCCATCCGCAAGATGGGCCCGATCGGCAACCTGCTCGGCATGCTGCCCGGCGCGGGCCAGATGAAGGACGCGCTCGCCGCGGTCGACGACAAGCAGCTCGACCGGGTGCAGGCGATCATTCGCGGCATGACCCCGGCCGAACGGGACAACCCGAAGATCATCAACGCCTCTCGGCGGTTGCGCATCGCCAACGGCTCCGGCGTCCAGGTTTCCGATGTCAACCAGCTCGTCGATCGTTTCTTCGAAGCCAAGAAGATGATGGCGATGATGGGCCGTCAGATGGGCATGCCAGGCACTCGACGCGGGAACAACAAAAAGGGCAAGAAGGGGAAGAAGGGTGGGCGCGGTCCCACACCGCCGAAGGTTCGTGGCGGCTTCCCCGGGATGCCCGCCGGCATGCCAGGTATGCCCGCAGGGATGCCTGACCTGTCGAACATGCCTCCCGGCCTCGACCAACTCCCGCCGGGGTTGGAAGGTTTCGACCTCAGCAAGCTGAAATTCCCGAAGAACTAACCGTTTTCGCCGCCCCGGCCTTTCCGGCACGGGGCGGCGCCGGGGCCTAGTCCGGCAGCAGCCCGTGTTCCATCGCGAACACCGCGGCGCCCGCGCGGGTGCGTCGGCCGGTTTTGTCGTAGATGTGCGCGAGATGGTGGCCGACGGTGCGCTCGGAGACCACCAGCTCCGCGGCGATCATCCGGTTCGACAGTCCGCGGGCGGCCAGCCTGAGCACATCGAGCTCACGCTCGGTGAGTCCGCAGGGCAGGTCGGTCCGTGGCTTGCGTAGTCCGGCCGCTTCCACGACGGCCACGCACGCCTCTCGATCGAGGCTTCCCGCAGCCGCTGCGGCGAGCAATTCGCGGGCGGCGTCGTCGGGCGCGTAGGCGGGTCGGTGCGGGCGCGGCTCGGTGAGTGCGGCGAAGACATCGGCGGCGGCGAGAATCCGGGCGAGACGCGCCAGGTCCCGGCCACGGACGCCGCGGTGATAGCCGGTGCCGTCCAGCCGTTCGTGATGGCCTGCGGCGAGATCGGCGAGATCGGCGAGCCCGGGACAGCGGCGCAGCACCCGCTCGGTCCAATACGTGTGCAGCCGAACCCGTTCCCAATCGCCGGGACCGAGCGGGCCCGGCCGGTCCCAGATCGCGCTCGACACCCCGGCCCGCCCGATGTCGTGCAGCAGCGCCGCGGCCCGCAGGGTTTCCCGGTCGTCCGGGGTCATCCCGGACAGCTCGCCCGCCGCGCCCGCGAGATCGGCGACGTGGCCCGAATGCCCGAGCAGCCACCGGCCTTTCAAGTCGACCACGATCGCCAGCGCCAAACACAGGTGCAGTCGCTCACGCGGCCGGATATGCAGCGGCACACCGGGTTCCCCGCGGACAACGGCGGTCAGCACATCCGGCACATCGAGGCAGTCCCACATCGCGTCCGCGTCCGCGCTGAACAGGGCAACCAGATCGGGATCGAGATGTCCGCCTGCCCGCCGTCGCAGCTCGGCCGTCGCGTCCTGCCGGTTCCGGCCCGCCGCGGCGAGGACCGCCTGTTCGGCGAGGTGCACGATCCGCCCGGTCAGCGAGATCTCCTCGCCCCGAAGCTGTTCCGGCGCGCCGAGCCCGTCCCAGCGTTCCTTGACCTCGGTGAGCGCAAGCACCGCGGCCTCGGGCAGTCCGAGCCGGGAGCCGAGGGCGCGGCTCACCTCGCACACGGACCGGACCGCCGCGGCCGCCTGCTGCGGTGGCGCGCCGACGTATCGGTCACGCAACTGCGACTGCCTTTCGGGCGCCCAGGAGCCGAAGCTGGCCAGCTGTGCGGCGAACACGGGTGCGTCGCCGGGATCGAGCACGTGGTAAGCGCGTTGGAAGGCAACGTCATCGGCGAATGCGGCCGCGTTCTCCGAGGCGCGGCTGGTGCAACCGACGGCGCCGAGCAGCGCCGCGTGGAAGACGATCCTGCGATCCGCTTCCGCCAGGCCGATGCGTTCGGCGAGCGCGGTGGCGACCAGGCAGGTCGCCAAGCCCTTCTCGAACGGCACGCCGGTCGCCAGGTCGGTCGTCAGCGACAGTGCCGCGAGCACCTCGGTGACTCGGATGGCGGCGGGCGGGATCGTCACTCTGCCACGTTAGTTCGCCGGGGGCGGCGCGTCCCGCGGAATCGGGGATAGGTCGATCGACCGATGTGGGTGACCGTCCCGCGCGGCCACCATGAGCTGCACCATTATTCGCACGTCCCGAAGGAAACCTCATGTCATGTTCACCTCGGCGAGGTGTTCGCCGCCGCGCCGCCGGTGCCATCGCCGTCGTCGGAATCACGGTTCTCGGCGGCACGGTCTGCGGCCTGACGCTGCCTGCCGCAGACGCGTCCAGCCATCGTGAAGCCCCACTGATCGCCGGAGATCCGGCGGCCGACAACACCGACGTCTACGCGTTCGTGAGTCCGGACAAGCCCGATACCGTGACGATCGTCGCCAACTGGTTCGGGTTGCAGGAACCCAACGGCGGCCCGAACTTCTACCCATGGGCCACCGAGACCTATCACGACATCAACATCGACAGCGATGGCGACGCGAAACCGAATGTCAGCTATCGCGTCACGGTCACGACCGATGATCGCCGTGGGGCCAACACCTTTCTGTACAACAACGGACCGGTCACCAGCCTGACCGACGAAAACCTGCTGTACCGGCAGAACTACGAGCTGTCGGTCAGCCACGGCGCCAACGATTGGCGGCCGATCGCGCACGGGGCGGTCGCGCCGTCCGACACCGGCCCGGCGTCCATCCCCGACTACGGCGTGTTGCGTAAGGAGGCGACGCACAGTCTGCCCAGCGGCGGCTCGGTGTACGTCGGCGCCGCCGAGGATCCGTTCTTCCTCGATCTGCGGGTGTTCGATCTGCTCTACGGCGGCAATCTGTCCGAGGTCGGCACCGACACACTCGCCGGCACGAACGTCAATACCGTTGTGCTGCAAGTGCCGATGCGTGATCTCGCGTTGAAGAACGACCCGGTGCGCAACCCGGTGATCGGGGTGTGGAGCGACACCGAGCGGCGCACCATGCAACTCACCCCTGGCGCCGCCACGCCGACCGGTGAGTTCGTGCAGGTATCCCGGCTCGGCAACCCGCTCGTGAACGAGGTGGTGGTGCCGACGGGGCTGAAGGACGCGTTCAACGCGCTGCAACCGGTCGGCGACGCCGGAGTTCCGCAGGTGGTCGAGCGGGTCACCAAACCCGAACTGGCGCAATTGATCGAGGGAATCTACAAGGTGCCCGCGCCTGCCACGCCACGCAACGACCTGGTCGAGATCTTCCTGACCGGCATCGCGAAGCAGGCGCCGACGCTGGACCACAGCGCACCGCCCATCCAGGCGGATCTGAATTCGCAGGTCCTCAACGCCGATGCCAATGCCGCGGCGTTCCGGCCCTCGGAAATGCTGCGGTTGAACATGGCGGTGCCGGTGACGGCCACGCCGAATCGGCTCGGCGTGCTCGGCGGTGACCTGCAAGGGTTCCCGAACGGCAGGCGGCTGAGTGACGATGTGGTCGACATCGCTGTCCAGGCCGTGGAGGGTGCGGCGCAGACGGGCAAGCTGGTGCCCGCGCTGGCGGCAGGGGATAAGGTCGACGCCAACGATGCGGCGTTCTCCACCTCCTTCCCGTATGTCGCGTTGCCCGCGCGGAGCAAGACGACATCCGCCGGATCATCGTCGGGGGCAACGGCTCCCGCGGCGGCACCGGTGGCGCCGAGTGACGACGGGATGTCCTTGACGCCGATCGTCGCGGGTGGCGGTGCGGCCGCCGCAGTGCTCGCCGGTGGCGGGTGGCTGTGGTGGCGTCGCCGGGGCAACCGGATCGTGCTGCAGGAGCAGCAGCCGAACGCCTGACCCGGACACCGGGTGGCGGAACGTGAACTCGTTGCGCCACCCGGTGTTTCGACTACCCAGTGCTCTGAAGAAGTTCGACAACCCATCGCGAAGAAGCTCGAGATGACCGAAAAACGTTTCCGCGGGCCACGATACGTGCTCGCGACCATCCTGATCGGGGTCAGCGCCGTAGCACTCGGCGTGACCGCGACGCTGTACGACCGGCCGTCGACCACCGCAGCTGCTGCGGCCACTGACCCGCTGTCCGCACACATCAGTCAGCTGACCCAACAGTTGGAGCGAGTACCCGGTAATCCGCGCGCCTGGGCCGACCTGGGCGGCTCGTACGTCGAATTGGCCCGCGTCACCGGCGATCCGGAGAATTACGGCAATGCGCAACGGGCGCTGGATCGTTCGCTGGTGCTACAGCCGGCGGCCAACGCCGACGCACTGATCGGGCTCGGCGCCCTCGCCAACGCCAGGCACGACTTCGGTCCCGCGCGTGGCTATGCCGAACAAGCCGTCGCGTTGCGGCCGACCAGTGCGGACGGCTACGGCGTCCTGATCGATGCGCTGACCCAGCTCGGCGACGCGGACGCGGCGACCGCGGCCGTGCAGCGGATGCTGGCGCTGCGACCCGGCGTTCCGTCGTTCACCCGCGCCGCCTACGACCTGGAATTGCACGGCCGCACCGCGGACGCGAGGACCGCGTTGCAGATGGCGCTGGCGGCGGCGAACATTCCCGACCAGATCGCCTTCTGCCGGTACCACCTCGGTGAGCTCGCCTTCAATACCGGTGACCTCGCGGAGGCTGAGAGCCAGTACCGTGCCGGGCTGCTGGCCAACCCGGGCAGCGTGGCTTTGCGTCAAGGGCAGGCCAAGATTTCCGCCGCGCGCGGCGCTATCGGCGAGGCAATCACGCAGTACACGGCGCTGACCGAGGAAGCTCCGCTGCCGGAGTATCTGATCGAGTTCGGTGAGCTGCTCGATGCCGCGGGCCGACCAGGCGAGGCGGCCGCGAAATACCGGGAGGTCGCTGCTCGGTTCGACAGGCTGGCGGCGGAGGGCACGACGGAGTACGCAGGCGCCGCCCTGTTTGCGGCGGACCACGGTGACCCCGCCGAGGCGGTTCGACTGGCCGAGTTGGAGTTCGGGCGTCGCCAGTTCGTTCTCACCGCGGACACCCTGGCGTGGTCGCTGCACAAGGCGGGGCGCGACGCCGACGCTCTCGTGCTTGCCGATCGCGCGGCAAGCCTCGGCTGGCGCAACGCCACCTTCGCCTATCACCGCGGCATGATCCTCGCCGCGCTCGGCCGCAACACGGAAGCCGCCGCGGCGCTCACCGAGGCCTTGCAGATCAACGCGCACTTCTCACCCCTGCATGCGCCGCGCGCCAGGCTCGCGCTCGATGCCTTGCTCGGAGCCGGATGAGCCGATCGGATCAGCGGTGCAGTAGCCGCGCCGCGTCGAATTCGATTGGCGTCAGCCAGAGTGCTTGCCGCACAGGCCGAGCGGGCCAAGGCCGAGCTGGCGCTGGAGCGGGACTCGGTGGCCGGGGTGCTGCGGATCAGCGCGATGCCGACCGCGTTGGTCGCGCTGGTTGCCCCGGCCGCGGCGCGGCTGCGGGACGCTCACCCTCGCTTGGCTGTGCAGATGAACGAGGACGAAAGCCGGCAGTGCTACGAGCTGCTGTTGCTCGGGGACACCGATCTGGGCGTGCTCATTCCGACGGCAGGCAGTCCGACCACGGACGATCCACGCTTCGAGCAATTTCCGCTGATCGACGAGCCGCAGGACCTGTTGGTCGCGGCCGACCACCCGCTGGCGGGCCGGACGAGCGTGGCATTGACGGAGGCGGCCGAGGAGACCTGGATCGGCGCACCGGAACGCGTCGCGCACAACCAGCTGCAGCTGAGTGCCTGTGCCGCAGCCGGATTCACGCCGCGCATCGTGCATCGCGGCATGGATTGGATCGGCATCTCCGCCATGGTCACTCGCGGGTTCGGCGTCAGCCTGATTCCGCGCCTGGCCGACCTGCCCGGCGCGCACGACGTGGTGCGCGTGCCGCTGCACGGTGACGCCCGCCCGACTCGCCGCCACGTTGCCTGCATTCGCCGGGGCAGCGGTGGTCATCCCGCGATCGCCGCCGGGTTGGCGGCGGTGCGTGCGGTCTGCGAGGAACGAACGGACGTCGTGGTCGTTCGCTGACCACCGCGGGCACTGCTCGGTCCGGCTGTCCACGTCGGCGGTTGGCGCGTGACTGTCAGGGGGCGTGGACAGTAGGTTGGAGGCAGCCGACTAGTTCCAGGAGGTTGCTGTGCATCTGCGTGGTGTGGTTCTCCCCGATGCTGACGTGCGCGATCTGTGGGTGCGGGATGGGCTGGTGTCGTTCGAGCCGGTGCCGGGTGCCGAAACACTGTGTCGCACAGGCTGGATCGTGCCGGGGCTGGTCGACGCGCACTGCCATGTCGGGATCAGGTACGGCGGGGGCGACGAGGATCACGCCGGTGCGATCGCGCAGGCCGAGACCGAGCGTGACGCGGGCGCGTTGCTGTTGCGCGACGCCGGATCGCCCATCGACACCCGGTTCATCGACGACCACCACGACCTGCCGAAAATCATCCGGGCCGGCCGCCACATCGCCCGCCCCCGGCGCTACATCCGCGAGCTCGGCATCGAACTCGACGACGAACGCGACCTGCCGGAGATCGTCGCGGAGCAGGCGAGGTTCGGCGACGGCTGGGTGAAGATCGTCGGCGACTGGATCGACCGGTCCGTCGGTGATCTACGCCCGCTCTGGAGCGACGCGATCCTCAAGGAAGCCATCGACGCCGCACACGCCAACGGTGCCCGGGTCACCGCGCACGTGTTCGGCGAGGACGCGTTGCCCGGCCTGATCGACGCGGGCATCGACTGCCTCGAACACGGCACGGGGCTCACCGACGAGACGATCGAGATGATGGTCGAGCACGGCACCGCGTTGGTGCCGACGCTGGTCAACATCGACACGTTTCCCGAAATCGCGGACAGCGCAGGTAAATTCCCCACCTACGCCGCGCACATGCGTGACCTGCATCGGCGCGTCAAGCAGACGGTCACCAACGCGCACGAGGCGGGCGTGCCGATCTTTGCGGGCACCGACGCGGGCGGCTCGATCCGGCACGGCCGGATCGCCGAGGAGATCGCGGCGCTCGGTGCGGCCGGATTGTCCGCGCACGATGCGCTCGGAGCCGCCTCGTGGAACGCTCGTAGCTGGCTGGGGCGGCCGAGTATCGAGGCCGGTGCTCCTGCGGATTTCGTTGTCTATCAGGAAGATCCGCGCGTCAACCCGGAAATTCTCGCCACCCCGTACGCGGTGATCCTGCGGGGGCGACTGTTTCAGCGCCACGGCCCCATCACAGGCCATCGGTGAGGCGGGCAACGGTGGCGAGACCCGCCGGTGCGTCGAAGGGTTGACTTGGAGTGCACTCCAAGTCCTAGCGTTGACAGTATGAGCAACCAAGACACCGCCAGGGACGTCCGTCGACATGGCAGTATTCGCCTCGGTTATCAGATGCCCAACTTCACCTACGGACAGCCGGTCAGCGAGCTGTTCCCGACGGTGGTCACGCAGGCAAGAGAGGCCGAAGCGGCTGGCTTCGACACCGTGTTCGTGATGGACCACTTCTATCAACTGCCCGGCCTCGGCGCCCCCGAAGACCCGATGCTGGAGTCCTACACCGCACTGTCCGGGATCGCCGCGTCCACCGAACGAATCCAGTTGTCGGCGTTGGTGACCGGCAACACCTATCGCAATCCCGCGTTGCTCGCGAAGACCGTCACCACCCTCGACCTGGTCAGCGCAGGCCGCGCGATCCTCGGCATCGGCGCGGGCTGGTTCGAGCTGGAACACAAGTCCTACGGCTTCGAATTCGGCACCTTCACCGAGCGCTTCGAACGCCTCGACGAGGCGCTGCAGATCATCCACCCGATGCTGCGCGGCGAGCACGCCACCTTCGACGGCAAGTGGTACCACACCGACAACGCGATGAACGAGCCGCGACTGCGCGACGACCTGCCGATCATGCTCGGCGGTGCGGGCGAGAAGAAGACCTTCGCGCTGGCCGCCAAGTACGCCGACCACCTCAACATCATCTGCAACGCCTCGGAGCTGCCGCGCAAGATCGCGGCGCTGCACGAGCGCTGCGCCGAGGTCGGCCGTGATCCGAAGACGCTGGAGACCAGCTACCTGTGCTTCCTGATGATCGACGAGGACGGCGATCGGGCGCGCAAAGCGCAGCAGGACTTCCTCGGCAACATCGGGATCGACCTGGCCGCGATGTCCGAGGAGGAACGCGCACAGTCCGTCGCCGACCGTCAGTTCGTCGGCAACCCCGACGATGTCGTCGAGCAGCTGCAGACCAGGGTGCTCGACCAAGGCATCGACGGCGTCATCGTCAACATGGTCACCAACGGCCACGAGCCCGGCGCGGTCGAGCTCGCCGGACGGACTCTCGCGCCGCTGTTCGCCTGATCAGCACCGCCTTCGCAGGGCATTGATGACGTAGGCACCGATGAGTTCTGTCGGCGTGGACCGTCTTCAGTAGGAGACGCACGCCAACAGGAGGAGTATCGATGCGGGAGCTGATCGTCACCGAGAACATCACCGTGGACGGGGTGGTCGAGGCGGCCGAATGGTTCGACGTGGCCAACGCGGCGGGTGTGGACCAGTCCGACCTCGTCGGGACGCTGCGTGCCCACATGGCCGACTCCGACGCGGTGCTGTTCGGCCGGGTCTCCTTCGAGGAGATGCGGGGGTACTGGCCGCAGCAAACCGAGGACACCTCCGGTGTCACCGAGCACCTGAACAAGGTGACCAAGTACGTCGTGTCCAGCACGCTCCACGATCCGGAGTGGGAGAACACGGTGGTGCTGCGCGGACCGCTGGTCGAGGAGATCCGTGCGGTGAAGGATCAGCCGGGCAAGGACATCGTGTCGACCGGCAGTATTCAGCTCGTCCGGGCGCTGATCGCTGCCGACTTGGTCGACGAGTACCGGCTGTTCGTCTACCCGGTCGTGCTCGGGACCGGTCGGCGGCTGTTCGAGAACGCCACCGAGGTGCCGGTGCTGCGGCTCGTCGAGACGCGGCCGTTCAACTCGGGCGTGGTGCTGCTGCGGTACCGGAAGGCGTGAGTTCGCGCTCAATCGAGCAGTCGGAAGAGTCCCTTGAACATGCCGCCGAGGACGCGGAACACGCCGGAAAGGACGAACTCGGCGGCGGCCTCCTGGCCTACTTCACTCGCCATCTCGCGGGTGGTGCTGCGGCGCCTGTTGCGACGGAAGATACCCATGCGTCGTTATAGCGGTCTGGCGGCGGTTCGTAACAGCGCCGAGGCGATTTCTTTCGACGCCGACCCATCTGGCACAATGAACCACCGTCCTTCCTGGACAAGTGTCAGCCCGTCTCCGGTTCCGTACCGCGCGGCGGTCACACACTCCAAGCGCTAAACCGGGCTCGCAGACCGTGCGGGTCGCTGAATTGCGCCGTGACCACACCTATGAAAGAGGCAGAACAAGCATGGCTGTTCGTATCAAGCTCACCCGCATGGGCAAGATCCGCAACCCGCAGTACCGCATCGTCGTCGCCGACGCCCGCACCCGCCGTGACGGCCGGGCCATCGAGGCCATCGGCAAGTACCACCCGAAGGAAGAGCCGTCGCTCATCGAGATCGATTCCGAGCGCGCTCAGTACTGGCTGGGTGTCGGCGCGCAGCCGACCGAGCCCGTCCAGCGCCTGCTGGAGATCACCGGTGACTGGCAGAAGTTCAAGGGCCTGCCGGGCGCCGAGGGCACGCTGAAGGTCAAGGCCGCGAAGACGTCCAAGCTGGACCTCTTCAACGCCGCGCTTGCCGCCGCCGACAATGCGCCGACCACCGAGGCCGTCACCCCGAAGAAGAAGACCGCCAAGAAGGACGAGGCCGCTGAGGCCGCAACCGAGGCTGCTGAGTAACTGTGAGTGAGCGGAGCGAGCGAACCACAAGCGCAGCGCCCCCGGCGATCACGACGGAACCGAGCGCCAGCGAGGTGGAGTCGTGAGTGCCGTCGTCGCCGATGCTGTCGAACATCTTGTTCGCGGCATCGTCGCCAATCCCGATGACGTCCGTGTCGAGCTGATCACCGGCCGCCGCGGACGCACCGTCGAGGTGCATGTGCACCCCGACGACCTGGGCAAAGTGATCGGTCGTGGCGGTCGTACCGCGACCGCGCTGCGCACCCTCGTCGCAGGCATCGGCGGCCGGGGTATCCGGGTCGACGTGGTCGACACCGACCAGTAGATGGAACTTGTCGTAGGACGGGTCGCCAAATCGCACGGTGTGCGCGGCGAGCTGGTCGTCGAGATTCGCACCGACGAGCCGGAGGCCCGGTTCGCGCCCGGCGCCACCCTGCGTGGTCGGCTGGCGCGCTCCAAGGATGTCCGCGACTTCACGGTCAAGTCGGCCCGAGAACACTCGGGCCGGCTTCTCGTGTTTCTCGACGGCATCGCCGACCGGGACGCCGCCGATGCGTTGCGCGGCACGCTGTTCGTGGTGGAGAGCGCGGAACTGCCGCCGTCCGACGACCCGGACGAGTACTACGACCACGAGCTCGAAGGGCTGACCGTTCAGCTCACCGACGGCACCGTGGTCGGCACCGTGCACGAGGTGCTGCATTCGGCTGCGGGAGAACTGCTTTCGGTGCGCGCCGTCGAAGACAAGCGGGAGATCCTGATCCCGTTCGTCACGGCCATCGTGCCCACCGTCTCGCTCGCGGACCGGCTTGTCGTCATCGATCCGCCCGAGGGCCTGCTCGATCCGGAATGAACACGAGGATCACATGAAACTCGATGTCGTCACGATCTTCCCGGAGTATCTCGAGCCGTTGCGAACGGCGTTGCTCGGCAAGGCGATCGACAAGGGCCTGATCTCGCTGGACGTGCACGACCTGCGGCAGTGGACCCATGACGTGCACAAGTCCGTCGATGATGCGCCGTACGGTGGCGGGCCTGGCATGGTCATGAAGCCGACGATCTGGGGTGACGCGCTCGATGCGGTCTGCCCCGACGACGCGCTGCTCGTCGTTCCGACGCCCGCCGGTGTGCCGTTCACACAAGCCACCGCGCACCGCTGGGCCGCCGAGAATCACCTCGTCTTCGCTTGTGGCCGTTACGAAGGCATCGATCAGCGGGTCTTCGACGATGCGGCCCGGCGGGTCCGGGTCGAAGAGGTCAGCATCGGCGATTACGTGTTGATCGGTGGCGAGGCGGCGGTTTTGGTGATGACCGAGGCGGTGGTTCGGCTGCTGCCCGGTGTGCTCGGGAATCAGCAGTCCCATCAAGAGGATTCGTTCTCCGACGGTCTGCTCGAAGGTCCCAGCTATACCCGGCCCGTGGTCTGGCGTGAGCTGGAGGTTCCGCCGGTGCTGTTGTCCGGTGACCACGCGAAGGTCGCTGCCTGGCGGCACGAGCAATCGCTCGCGCGTACGCGGGAACGGCGCCCGGATCTCCTGCCCGACGCTGAAAAGCCCTGACTCTCAGTCATGTTCACGGCTCGGTGGCCGAGTGACCCGTCCTAGGGGAGTAGGCCGTGCTTGCGTGCGGCGCTGACGGCCTCGTGGCGAGTGTGCGCGTCGAGCTTGGCCATCGCGTTGCGGAGATAGCTCTTGACCGTCTCTTGCCCGAGCGAGAGGCGTTGCGCCGCTTCCTGATTGGTGCAGCCGAGGGCGATCTGGGCGAGCACGTCCAGTTCGCGGCGGGACAGGCGCGGTGCGCCGGGGACGGGCTCGCCGACCACGACGCGGGTGAGCCGCTCGCAGACGGTGTGCAGGCGGTCGCGGAGGTCCTCGTCGTCGGCCGAGCGCGCCAAGCCGCGCAATTCGGCATGAATGTCACGCAATTCCTCGGCGACGGCGGGTGCGGTATGCGCAGTGGGCGTGGTCATTTCGAGCAGGCGTAGCCTGCGGTCGACCTCGTCGCGGATGGTGAATTCGGTGCCGAGGCGGCGGGCCGCCTGCACGACGAGGTCGGCGGTGCGGTCGCCGAGCGGACTGCCACCGCGAGTGGCGGCATAGAGCACCGCGCGGGAGCACCGGTCGACGAGCACCGGGACGGCGACGATCGAGCGGAGCCCCTCGCCGGAAACCGGGCCGTCGTAATGATGGGTGATCGTCGAGGTGTTGACGTAATCGGTGACCGACGCGGGCCGCCCCGAATCCATCACCCGGCCGCCGAGTCCGGAGGTGCGCAGCACGGACAGCCCGCGCAGTCCGTTGGTGCGAGTACCGACGAATTCCGTCAGCAGCAGCGCGTTGCCGTGCACCTCGCCGCCGAACGTCACCGGCACCCCGGCCGTGCTTGCCACCCAGCGGATCTCGGCGCGTAACGCATCGCCGTCGCGCGGACGCAGCACTGCGGTGTCGGTCATCGAACTCAACCCTTTTCGGGGGTAGTGGCGAAATGGTGTGATCTACATCCTATGGGGTGAGCTGGATCACTATGAGGAGTGGCGAGATGGGCACCGACCTGAACCTGCGCGTGCGCGAACTGTTGGCGACGTATGACGGGCCTGCGGCGTCGGCCGCCGACCTGCTGTGCGACCGGCATCCGGCCAACGGCATCGCGTTCACCATCGTCGAGAGCGACCTGTCCTCGACCGACCTCACCTACGGCGAACTGCGGGAGCGGTCGGCTCGATTCGCGGCGGCGCTGGTGGCGCTCGGGGTCGAACCGGGGGATCGGGTCGCGACCTTGATGGCCAAGTCGGTGGATCTGGTGGTGGCGCTGCTCGGGATCTGGCGGTGCGGTGCCGTGCACGTGCCACTGTTCACCGCGTTCGCCCCGCCCGCCATCGCGTTCCGGCTGCAGGCGAGCGGCACTACCGTGGTCATCGCCGATACAGACCAGGCGCCCAAGCTGGCGCCGGGCGAAGACATGCCTGCCGAGGCGCCGTGGCGGCTTATTGTCGCGGGCGACACCGGGTCCGCTGAGACGCCGCAGGATGCGTTGCGATTGGACGAATTGATCGCCGCGCAGCCGACCGGGGCCGAAGCCGTCGCGGTGGGCGGCGACGGAATCATGGTGCAGCTGTTCACCAGTGGCACCACCGGCACGCCGAAGGGCGTGCCGATCCCGGTCCGCGCGCTCGCGGCTTTCGTTGCGTACCAGGAGTTCTCGCTGGATGTGCGCGCCGACGATGTGTACTGGAACGCCGCCGATCCCGGGTGGGCCTACGGCCTGTACTGGGCGATCCTGAGCCCGTTGGCCTCCGGCATCCGCAGCCTGCTGCTGCACGCCGGGTTCTCGCCGCCGCTCACCTGGGCGGTGCTGGAGAACTTCGGTGTCACGAACTTCACCGCGGCGCCGACCGTCTACCGCGCGTTGCGCGCCGACACCGCCACTGTCCCACCCGGTTTGCGCCTGCGCCGGGCCTCGTCGGCCGGTGAACCGCTGACCCCGGACGTGGTGTCCTGGTCGGTGGACGCGCTCGGTGTCGCGGTGCGCGATCACTACGGGCAGACCGAGCACGGCATGCTCATCTGCAACCACTGGCACGACGCGCTGCGAGTGGACGCGCCCGCCGGTTCGATGGGCAAGGCGATGCCGGGCTGGACCTGCGCGGTGCTCGACGACAACGCCGATGTCGAAGCGCCCGTCGGCCAACTGGGCCGGGTCGCGATCGACACCACGCACAGTCCGCTGCTGTGGTTCCTCGGCTACCTCGACGCGCCGGAACGCACCGCGCAGCGCTACACCGCCGACGGCAGGTGGTATCTCACCGGCGATGCCGGATCGCGGGACGCGGACGGCTTCTTCCACTTCTCCGCCCGCGACGACGACGTGATCATCATGGCCGGTTACCGCATCGGCCCCTTCGAGGTGGAAAGCGTGCTGGTGCTGCACGAGCAGGTCGCCGAGGCGGCCGTCGTCGGCATGCCCGACGACCTGCGCGGCGAGGTACTCGAGGCATTCGTGGTGTTGCGCACCGGGTCTGCCGCCAGCGATGAACTGGCGACCGAGCTGCAGCAACTGGTGAAGAAGAAGTTCGCCGCACACGCCTACCCGCGTACCGTGCACTTCGTGACGGAGCTGCCGAAAACGCCGAGCGGCAAGGTGCAGCGGTTCGTGTTGCGGCAGAAGGGAAACAAGTGATGTCCGCTCCGAGTTATGCGTCGGGTACCGCCGAGACTCCGCTGCTCGGCGACACCATCGGCGGCAATCTGGACCGCACGGTCGCCGCCTACCCGGACCGGGAAGCATTGGTGGACAAGCCGTCCGGCCGCCGCTGGACCTACCGTGAGCTCGGTGCGGCGGTCGACGCGTTGGCCACCGGGCTGGCCGAACGTGGCATCGGCAAGGGCGACCGGGTCGGCATCTGGGCGCCGAACTGTGCCGAATGGTTCCTCGTGCAGTACGCGACGGCGAAGATCGGCGCGATCCTGGTCAACATCAACCCGGCCTATCGCACCAGTGAGCTCGAGTACGTGCTGCGTCAGGCCGGCGTGCGGATGCTGGTGTCGGCGGCCGAGTTCAAGACGTCGGACTATGTCGCGATGATCGAGGAAGTCCGGCCCAACCTGGCGGACTTGGCGCAGGTGCTGGTGCTGGGCTCCCCGGAATGGGACGAGGTGGCGCAGACCGCGATCGATGCGGACCGGCTGGCCGGGCTCGCGGCGGAACTGTCCATCGACGACCCGATCAACATTCAGTACACCTCTGGCACAACGGGTTTCCCCAAGGGTGCCACGCTGAGCCACCACAACATCCTGAACAACGGCTTCTTCGTCGGCGAGCTGTGCGGCTACACCGAGCAGGACCGGATCTGCGTGCCGGTGCCCTTCTACCACTGCTTCGGCATGGTGATGGGCAACCTGGCGAGCACGAGTCACGGTGCGGCGGTGATCATTCCGGCACCGTCGTTCGATCCGGTGGCGACGCTCGCCGCTGTCGAGTCGGAACGCTGCACCTCGCTCTACGGCGTGCCGACCATGTTCATCGCGATGCTGGCCGAATTGGATTCCGCGACACCGGATCTGTCGAGCCTGCGCACCGGCATCATGGCGGGCTCACCGTGCCCGGTCGAGGTGATGAAGCGGGTGATCGACCGGATGGGCATGCACGAGGTCTGCATCTGTTACGGCATGACCGAGACCTCGCCGGTGTCTACCCAGACGCGCCGCGACGACGGCATCGATCGGCGCACCGGCACCGTCGGCCGGGTCGGCCCGCACCTCGAGGTCAAGATCGTCGATCCGGCAACGGGTCTCACGGTGCCGCGCGGCGCGCCCGGCGAGCTGTGCACCCGCGGTTACTCGGTGATGCTCGGCTACTGGAACGACCAGGCGAAGACCGTCGAGGCCATCGACGCCGCCCGCTGGATGCACACCGGCGACATCGGCGTGATGGACGACGACGGGTACCTGGCGATCACCGGCCGGATCAAGGACATGGTCATCCGCGGCGGCGAGAACGTCTACCCGCGCGAGATCGAAGAGTTCCTCTACACCCATCCCGACATCCTCGACGCCCAGGTGATCGGCGTGCCCGATCCGAAGTACGGCGAGGAGCTGATGGTCTGGGTCCGGATGCGCGAGGGCGCAACACCGTTGGACGCCGACGCGGTCCGTGAGTTCTGTGCGGGGAAGCTGGCGCACTTCAAGATTCCGCGTTATGTGCATGTGGTGGACGAGTTTCCGATGACCGTCACCGGGAAAGTCCGTAAGGCCGAAATGCGTGAATTGTCGCGCGAGCTTTTGGGATTGCCCGCCGACGGCTGAAATTGGAAGCTCGACCGGTCCGGTGTTCCGATAAATGAGTTTATCGTTTGTCGGCGGAAATGCGTTACATGTTGCAGTGCACGGCCTTTCGTAGTCGGTGCCCCGATTATTGCGGTCATGTCACCGGTGGATTGCGCGCATAAGGTGACTCTTGATCATTCGATCTGGGGGTTTTGTCCAATGCGTCTCGAAAGGTCTTGCATGTTCGTCGGTTCGATGTCACGTGTTATGTCTTGTGTTTTCGCCACTGCCGCACCGCTGCTGGTGCTGGCGCCGGCCGCCGAGGCGAATCCCGGTAGCCCGTACACCTGCTCGGAGTCGGTGCCGTCGAAAGATGGCTCCTCGGATGTGGAGTCGTGCATTTACGTCGAGAACGGAGTACCCCGGGCATTCGGCGGGCTCACCATCAAAGACGACTCGCTCTCGCCCTATAACTGCACCATGGTCGTCAAAGTGATCGACTTCGACGCGTACAAGACCGGGGACAACGAGGAGGTCGCAGACAGCGGCAAAATGCCCTGCACGAACGGCAGGTATCCCTCGCCGCCGATGACTGTGGACAGCGCAAAGGCGAAGCCAGGGCACAGTTACGGCAGCTACACCGAAATCACCAGGTACAACGATGGGGTCGCGCGTATCTACAGCCCGCGCGTGGTCCTGTAGTACGCGAATCGGCACGCACGTGGAAAACACCGGACCAGGCCAGGCACACTCGGCCTGGTCCGGTGCGTCTTGTCGGGTGACGAAGGTAGTGTCTCCGGACGTGACGACAGCGCCCGAGACCGCAAGTGCAGAGTCCGACCCCGTGCTTCCGCCCACGGCAGCGCCGCCCGCGACATCCGCAGGCGTCGCGCCTCAGGCCAGCGTGAACCGGCGCATCGCCGACGAGCTCGCGGTGCGCGAGACCCAGGTGCGTGCCGCCGTCGAGCTGCTCGACGCGGGCTCGACCGTGCCGTTCATCGCGCGATACCGCAAGGAGATCACCGGCGGTCTCGACGACGCGCAGCTGCGACAACTGGACGAACGTCTGCACTATCTCCGCGAACTCGACGAGCGGCGCGGCGCCATCCTCGAATCCATCCGTGGCCAGGGCAAACTCGACGACGCGCTGCACCAGCAGATCATGCTCGCCGAGACCAAGGCCAGGCTCGAGGACATCTACCTGCCGTACAAGCCGAAGCGGCGCACCAAGGCGCAGATCGCGCGCGAGGCGGGCCACGAGCCGGTCGCCGACGCGCTGATCAACGAGCCGACCACCGATCCCGCGCAGTACACCGCCGAGCAGCTCGACGGCGCGCGGTCGATCCTGGTCGAACGGTTCGCCGAAGACGCCGACCTGGTCGGCGAACTGCGCGAGCTGATGTGGAACCGCGGCCAGGTGAGCTCGACGGTGCGGCCAGGCAAGGAGGAGGCCGGCGCCAAGTTCGCCGACTACTTCGAGTTCAGCGAGCCGTTCACCAAACTGCCCTCGCACCGGATCCTCGCGCTGCTGCGCGGCGAGAAGGAAGAGGTGCTCTCGATCCAGCTCGAGCCCGATACGGAAGAACTCGAGCCAGGCACTCGGACCATCTACGAGGGCCGGATCGCGGTGAAGTTCAACATCTCCGACAAGGGTCGCGCGGCCGACAGCTGGCTGCTGGACACCGTGCGCTGGGCGTGGCGGACCAAGCTGCAGGTGAGCCTCGGCATCGACACCAGGATGCGGCTGCGGCAGGCGGCCGAGAAGGACGCCGTTGACGTGTTCGCGGCCAACCTGCGCGACCTGCTGCTCGCCGCGCCCGCAGGGACGCGCACGACGATGGGCCTCGACCCCGGCTACCGGACCGGCGTGAAGGTGGCCGTTGTCGACGCCACCGGCAAGGCCGTCGCCACCGAGGTGATCTACCCGCACAAGCCGCAGGGACAGACCGAGAAGTCGCTTGCCGTGCTCGGCGCGCTGGTCGCCCGGTTCGGCGTCGAGCTCATCGCGATCGGCAACGGCACCGCCTCGCGCGAGACCGATGCCCTTGCCACCGAGCTGATCTCGCGGATCCCGGAGAACAAGCCGACCAAGATCGTGGTGTCCGAGGCCGGCGCTTCGGTGTACTCGGCCTCGGCGTACGCCACGCAGGAACTGCCGGACATGGACGTGTCGCTGCGCGGCGCGGTCTCGATCGCGCGTCGCCTGCAGGACCCGCTGGCCGAGCTGGTGAAGATCGACCCGAAGTCGATCGGTGTCGGGCAGTACCAGCACGATGTCTCCGAGACGCTGCTCGCGCGGTCGCTCGGCGCGGTGGTCGAAGACGCGGTGAACGCGGTCGGCGTCGACGTGAACACGGCCTCGGTGCCGCTGCTGTCGCGCGTGTCCGGCATCGCCGGGTCGGTGGCCGAAAGCATTGTGGCGCACCGGGATCAGAACGGGCCGTTCCGCAGCCGGACGGCGCTGCTCGACGTGCCGCGACTCGGTCCGAAGGCGTTCGAGCAGTGCGCGGGCTTCCTGCGGATCCGCGGCGGGGACGACCCGCTCGACACCTCCTCGGTGCACCCCGAGGCCTACCCGGTGGTGCGCCGGATCATGGAATCGACCGGACGCGATATCACCGAGGTCATCGGCAACACCACCGTGCTGCGCGCGCTGCGTGCCGACGAGTTCACCGACGAACGCTTCGGCGTGCCGACGGTGACCGACATCATCACCGAACTGGAGAAGCCGGGCCGTGACCCGCGCCCGGAATTCAAGACCGCCGAATTCGCCGCTGGCGTGGAGAAGGTCGCCGACCTCACGCCGGGCATGGTGCTCGAAGGGGTCGTCACGAATGTCGCGGCCTTCGGCGCGTTCGTCGACATCGGCGTGCACCAGGACGGGCTGGTGCACGTGTCGGCCATGTCGCACAACTTCGTCAAGGACCCGCGCGAGGTCGTGAAGTCCGGCGACGTGGTGAAGGTGAAGGTGCTCGAGGTCGACGTCGCCCGCCAGCGCATCGGGCTGTCGCTGCGCCTGGACGACGAACCCGGTACCGCAGGCAAGGGCGACGGTGGTCGTAGGCAGGGCGGTGGCCAGGGCGAACGTGGTCGCGGCGGGCCGGACCGTGGCGGGCAACGGCAGAATGGACAGGGCAAGGGCCAGGGACAAGCCAAGCAGCAGAGCCAGGGCCGCAACCAAGGCAACCAGCGCCGCAATGCGCCTGCGCCGACCGGCTCCATGGCGGACGCGTTGCGTCGCGCGGGTTTCGGGCAGTAGGACGCACGCACCGGACGGAGGATTCAGGTCGCCATGCGACGGTGGCTCAATGAGGATGTGATCGCGCAGGGCAGGCTTCCACTGCTGTGCTTCCTTCTGGGGTTCATCGTCGGCTTCCTGTTGATCCGGCTCAGCGTCCGGCTGATCCGGAAACAGGTGCGGTGGTGGCCGGGCAACCTGCGCTCCGGCGGGGTGCACATTCACCACATGGTGTTCGGGGTGATCCTGGTGCTGTCGTCCGGCCTCGGCATGGTCGCTCTGTATCAGAACGCCTCCGCAACGACGGCCAGCGTGCTCGCCGCCGCCTTCGGTGTCGGCGCCGCGCTGACCCTCGACGAATTCGCGCTGATCTTCTATCTGCGCGACGTGTACTGGGAGGAACAGGGACGCACCTCGGTGGACGCGGTGTTCGTCGCGCTCGCGGTGACCGGGCTGCTCTTGCTCGGGTTTCATCCGCTGTGGTTGTTGGATATCAACGACTTTCGCAGCGACCCGAGCCTCGAGGTGCGGATCTTCGTGATCATCTTCGCGGTGGTGAACCTGGCGCTCGCGGCGATTGTCATTGCCAAGGGCAAGATCTGGACCGGGTTGTTCGGCATGTTCTTCCTGCCGCTGCTCGTCGTCGGCGCGTTCCGTTTGAGCAGGCCCGGCGCGCCGTGGGCGCGCTGGCGCTACGCCGACCGTCGGCGGCTGATGTATCGCGCCATCGTGCGTGAGCGCAGGTATCGCAGGCCGGTGATCCGCGCCAAGATCTTCGTGCAGGATCTGGTGGCAGGCAAACCGGATGTCGAGCATGTCCGCACCGCCGCCGAGGCCGAGCTCACTCGCACGGTCGTGCCTGCGCCGCCCGCGCCACACCGGCACCACTTGTCGCTGTTCGCGTCGGAGCCCGGCCCGGAGCCGGTGTCGCAGACGCCGGACCGCGGCGACGGTCTCTGAAACCTGCTCCGCGGACAGCGAATCGCGAGAAGGCCCGAGTCGGCTCACCCGGCCCGTTCACCAGGGGCCGAAGATGTGTTGTTACCTTCGTCCACTCCCGTCCGTCAAAGAGGTACGACCGACGGAAGGAACGAACCGTGAACACCAACACCAAGGACCGTGCGGTACGACTGGCGTACCTGGCCGCCACCGGGCTCATTCTCACCGAATCGGTGGTCGGCTCCTACTGGGATCTCGCCCGAATCGCTTATGTCCGTGAGGTTTTCGATCACCTCGGGTATCCGATGTATTTCGCAACAATTATGGGCACCGCGAAGATCGCCGCCGTGGCCGCGGTCGTGTTGCCCGGTCCGCCGCGCCTCGAGGAATGGGCCTATGCCGGACTGACTTTCGTCTACGGCGGCGCGGCGGCCTCACACCTCGCGGTCGGCGACTCGCCCAAAGCGTGGATCGGGCCGATGATTGCCACCGGTCTCACCCTCGCGTCCTGGGGCCTTCGCCCACCCGCAGGCCGGCGCAATCCGCTTGCCTTGCTGCGCCGTCCGGCACACGCCTGATATCGGGCCGAGGAGATATCGATGAGCAACGACGTACAAGGCACAGTCGCAGCGGGATTCGAAGAGGTGCACGCCGAATTCAGTGCGGTGGTGGCCGAGGAGAACGGCGAATCCGGCGCGCAGCTGGCGGCTTTCGTGGACGGCCAGCTGGTTGTCGACCTGTGGGCTGGCGCGCAGGTGACCGGTGACACGCTGACCGGGCTGCTTTCCTCGACCAAAGGGGCGGCGACAGTGGTTGTCGCCCTGCTGGTTCAGGACGGAATGCTCGACTTGGACCGTCCTGTCGCGGCGTACTGGCCGGAGTTCGCCGACGCGGGAAAGGCCGCGATCACTGTGCGGCAGGTGCTCGCGAACCAATCCGGAGTGATCGGCGTCGGCGGCGGATTCACCCTCGCCGAACTCTGTGACGATCGTGCGATCGCCCAGCGCGTTGCCGGACAGCGCCCCTTCTTCCGGCCGGGCGCAGCCCAGGGCTACGGCGGTTTCGTGACCTTCGCCATCCTGGACGCGGTCATCCGTCGCGTCATGGACAGCTCGATTCAGGACCTGTTCGAGGAACGCATCGGCGACCCCTACGACCTCGATGTCTTCCTCGGCCTGCCCGCAGCCGTGGACAAGCGCTACCTCCCCGTGCTGCCATGGCTCGCGACACCGGAGCAAGAGGCCGCCTTCGAGGCCAATTCACCTGGACCGCAAAGTATTCCGGGTATCGCATACAACATCAACGCCCCCGATTTCACCCATGGCGACGTACTGGCTCTCTCCAACAACCCCGCACTGCGAGCCAACGGCCCCGCCTCGATGGGCGCCGTCGGCAGCGCCCGAGGACTCGCGACCATGTACGCGGCCGCAATCTCGACCGTCAATGGCCTGCCGCCCCTGCTGAAACCTGACACCCTTGCCGAGTTCACGACCATCCAGACCGCGGCCGACGACCTGGTCCGTGGCGCGGATGTCGCATACCTCGTCGGCTTCGAAGCCAAGGGCCTGCGGCACCCGTTCCTTGCCGCAAACGCCTTCGGCCACTCCGGCGCTGCAGGTTCCGACGCCTTCGCAGATCCGCACAGCGCCCTGTCCTACGGCTACACCCGCCGTCGGGCCGCGTTCGGCTTCACTGCGCCCGAGAACGGGAGATTGGCAGCGGCTCTGTTCCGCGCAGCACCGCGTGCGCGTTGAAATATTCAGCGTTGCGCGGTAATTCGTGCCACAGCTGGCTCGAGCTCCGAAAGCTGGGTCAGCGCAATATGCATGCATGCGGCGATCAACGCAGTCTCGCCCACCGCGCACACCAAGGCCTGGGCGAGTTGTGCCCCCGGATCCGACGTGACCACGTCGAACCACATGTCGACGACCGCAACCCCGGCGACTGCGGCGGCGGTGAGTCCAGCGCGAGGGTCATTGCGGTGCAACAGGATTGTGGTCAGCCCGCACCCGGCGGCCAGCAGCAGGTCGAGACCGACCCACGCCGACGACCAGTTCCTGACCTGCGTGGTGTGCGGCAGCGTCTGTGCGAGGACGGCTGCCCACGGTAGGAGCGCCAGGGTGGTGGCGGCGAGGAACGCGCGTGGTTTGTCGCGGATGGCTCGGCTGAGGAGTCGGTTGCGTGGGCGAGACGGCTCTAGAAGTGCGGTGGTTCGCATGTCGGCCACGCTACGTAGGCAAAGAGTTCTTTGCAAACATTTCTTTGCAAAGAACTCTTTGCTACTCTTCGTGTATGGCGCTGCGCAGATCCGACGACATGACAAGCGCCGAGCGCACGGCGCTCTACCGCACGCTGGCCCATCCACTGCGCGGCCGCATCCTCGACTACTTGGGCAAGCACGGCGAGGCCAATTCGGCGACGCTGGCCGACGTGTTGGGGGAGAGCACCGGCAGCACCAGCTACCACCTGCGCAAGCTTGCCGAGCTCGGATTGATCGCCGAGATCGCGGAGAAATCGGCGGGCCGAGAGCGCTGGTGGAAGTCGCTGCCGTTCCACCACACCACGCCCGATCCGGCGACCATGGAACCAGCGGAGTACGCCGCCGCGGAGCATCTCGGCAGGCTGAAGGCTGGGCACGACGTCGAGCTCTATTTGCGGGCGGTGCGCGAATGGGCCGGCCCCGACGGCTGGGCGCAGGTCCAACGTCTCGGGACGCATCTGACGAAAGCCCAGGTGGGCGAGTTCATGACCGAGTATCTGGCGCTGATCGAGCGCTACACTTTCGCTCGCGAGGACGCGGTCGACGGCGCACAACCGATGAGCATCCGGTTGTTCGCGGTACCCGACAGCCCTGCCTGATCCGGGGGCCGATTTTTCTCGCGACCTGCCGATCTGGCACAATGCTCAGGTTGCCCTGGGTGAGTTGTGGACCAGGCGCATCCCCCTAAATCGGAGCATGAACCGGCCGAGCACGTGCGGTGCCGCCAGGGTCCTCTGTTCGCGCAACCCAGAAGGATGGACATGAACACCCTTGACTTCGTCGACGAGAAGTCGCTGCGCAGCGACGTCCCCGACTTCCGGCCGGGCGACACTCTCAATGTGCACGTGAAGGTCATCGAAGGCTCGAAGGAGCGCATCCAGGTCTTCAAGGGCGTCGTCATCCGACGCCAGGGCGGTGGCATCCGCGAGACCTTCACGGTCCGCAAGGTGTCGTTCGGTGTCGGCGTGGAGCGCACCTTCCCGGTGCACACCCCCAACATCGACCACATCGAGGTCGTCACCCGCGGTGACGTCCGCCGCGCCAAGCTCTACTACCTGCGCGATCTGCGCGGCAAGGCCGCCAAGATCAAGGAAAAGCGCTGAGCTCGTAGCGCTACCGAAAACATCCAGTAGCCCGGCATCGGACCGCAAATCCGGTGTCGGGCTACTGTTTTAAGCGTGGCAAAGCACAGGGGGAACCCGGCGGACAACGCGCCGAGACGCCGGGGCAGAAAGCGGCGGCCGTTCTGGCAGGAACTGCCGATCCTGATCGTGATCGCGGCGGTGGTCGCCGCGTTGCTGGTGAACTTCGTCGGCAGGCCGTACATGATTCCGTCGGAGTCGATGGAGCCGACGCTGCACGGGTGCGCCGACTGCATCGGCGACCGCATCTATGTGCAGAAGCTGAGCTACTACTGGGGTGACCCGAAGCCGGGCGACGTGGTGGTCTTCGTCGGCCCGCCCTCCTGGAACGACACCTTCCATTCGACGCGCTCGCGCAACACGGCGGTGCGTGGGGTGCAGAACTTCTTCTCGATCTTCGGCTTGGTGCCGCCGGACGAGAACGACCTGGTGAAGCGAGTGGTCGCGGTCGGCGGCCAAGTCGTGCAGTGCTGCGACGCGCAAGGCCGAGTCACCGTCGACGGCGAGCCGCTCTACGAGCCATACGTGCACACCGACTACCTGTGGGTGAGCGGCCAGCAGAACGAGACATATCCCAGAGGCAGGCTCTTCGGTCCCGTGCACGTGCCGCAAGGGCACGTGTTCGTGATGGGGGACAACCGCCGCAACTCCCGCGACTCGCGTGCCCATGTCGGCGACAGTCTGCAGGGCACAGTCCCGGTGGACAACATCCGTGGCAAGGCGGTGTTCAAGATCTGGCCACCGGGCCGGATCGGGCCGGTGCGGTCGGAGAACCCGCAGCCGTAGCAGCGCGAGGCTGGGAGTTGCTCGAGACTGGCCCCAGGGACGGCCCGGCCTAGGGCGTGAGTCACCCATGCGGGCTAATCTGTTCGGCGTGGCAGACGAGAGTGGGTCGGTGTCGGTGTCCGATTCGGACGACGAGGGGGTCGAGCGGCGTCGGGGCAAGCGACGGCGGGCGAAGAAGCAGCGGCCGTTCTGGCAGGAGCTGCCGATTCTTGTCGTCATCGCCGCCGTGATCGCGGCGCTGATGGTCACCTTCGTCGGGCGGCCGTACGTGATCCCGTCGCAATCGATGGAGACCACTCTGCACGGCTGCGCCGGCTGCGTCGGCGACCGCATCTATGTGCAAAAGCTGAGCTACTACTGGGGCGATCCGAAGCCGGGCGACGTGGTGGTCTTCGTCGGCCCGCCGTCCTGGAACACCCACTACCAGTCGATCCGCTCGGACAATGCGGTCGTGCGCGGCGTGCAGAACTTCTTCTCGTTCTTCGGTCTGGTGCCCCCGGACGAGAACGATCTGGTCAAGCGGGTGATCGCCGTCGGCGGTCAGACCGTGGAATGTTGCGACGCACAGGGCCGGGTGCTGGTGGACGGCAAACCACTGGACGAGCCGTACGCGCGCTACATCTTCCCCTACGTGCCCGGCCAGCCCTACGGTCCGGGCGGCGGCCGCGAATTCAAGCAGGTGAAGGTGCCGGAGGGGCATCTGTGGGTGATGGGCGACAACCGCAACGAGTCCGCCGATTCCCGCGCCCACATCACCGACGAGCTGCAGGGCACGGTGCCGGTGGACAACGTCCGCGGCAAGGCGGTGTTCAAGATCTGGCCGCCGAATCGGATCGGGCCGGTGCGGTCACAGAACGCCCAACAGAACTGATCGTCAGCGGCCGCAGCATAATTGGACGGTGGGGCAGAGCCGAGTGGGACACAGCAATGGGTGGCCGCCGCGTGTGGTGATGCGCAAGGCCAGTGGTCTGCGCACGCTCGAAGCGGCGTTGATCCGCAGCGGACTCGGCCCGGTGGCCGGCGTCGACGAAGCGGGTCGTGGACCGTGCGCGGGGCCGCTGGTCGTCGCGGCATGCCTGCTCGCGCCGAAGGCGTACGACAAGCTGGCCGGGCTCGACGACTCGAAGAAGCTCACCGAGCCGGTGCGGGAAGAACTGTTCCCGGTGATCCAGCGATTGTCGCTGGCCTATCACGTGGTGGTCATCCCGTCCTGGGAGATCGATTCGATCGGTATCCACGTCGCCAATATCGAAGGCATGCGGCGGGCGGTGGCCGGGCTCGGTCATTCGCCGGGGTACGTGTTGACCGATGGATTCCGGGTGCCGGGCATCCCGGCGCCGTCGCTGCCGGTGATCGGCGGTGACGCCGCCGCGGCCTGCATCGCCGCCGCCAGCATCCTGGCGAAGGTCACCAGAGACCGGATGATGGTCGATCTGGACCAGCGCTATCCCGGCTACGGTTTTGCCACCCACAAGGGCTACAACACGCCCGATCATCTCGCGGCGCTGCAGCGTCTCGGCGCCAGCGACGAGCACCGGCGCTCGTGGCGCAATGTGCGCGAGGTGGCCGGCTTGCGGCCGGTCGCGGACGTGGCCGAGCAGGCCGACGCCACGCTGGCAGGCGAGGTGGACGAGATGCTGCCCGCCGAGTTCACCGACCTGCGTCCGGACAGCCGAGTGGCTACCGGCGCTACCCATGCGCGATGATGTCAGCACACGACGCAGCGCGGCGAGAAGGAGGACGTCCCACCCGATGAGTGCCGAGGACCTCGAGAAGTACGAAACCGAGATGGAGCTCTCGCTGTATCGCGAGTACAAGGACATCGTCGGTCAGTTCTCGTACGTGGTGGAGACCGAGCGCCGTTTCTACCTGGCCAACTCCGTGGAATTGCGCCCGCAGAACGCCGACGGCGAGGTGTATTTCGAGGTTCGGATGAGCGATGCCTGGGTGTGGGACATGTACCGCCCGGCCCGCTTCGTCAAACACGTCCGGGTGATCACCTTCAAGGACGTCAACATCGAAGAGCTGGAGAAGCCGGACCTGCGGCTGCCCGAGTAGCACGGGGCACCGACGATTCGGTGCCCTTTCCGGCCCTGCGCACGGTGAGTTGTGCACAGGGTGCCCGTTATCAACAGCCCTGGCATTTGCCCAGGTCAGCGCCCGGGTGGGCGGCGCGCCGCCGAGCACGCTGGCCGGGTGACAAGCAAACAGGCGCTCGGCGCGCACGGGGAAGAGTTGGCGGCACGATTCCTGCAGGCCTCTGGGATGGAGATCGTCAGTAGGAACTGGCGATGCAGATACGGTGAGCTGGACCTGATCGCCAGGGACGGCGACATCACCGCCTTCGTCGAGGTGAAGACCCGATCCGGGCTCGGCTACGGGATACCGGCCGAGTCGGTCACGTTCGCCAAATGCCAGCGCATCCGCAGGCTGGCCCTGCTGTGGCTGGCCGAGCAGGAAGGACCGTGGCGGCAGATCCGGTTCGATGTCGTCTCGGTGCTGCTGACCCGCGGCCACGAACCGGTGATCGATCACCTCCCGGCGGTGTTCTGATGGCGCTCGGCCGAGCCCATTCGGTCGCGGTCACCGGCGTCGACGGTCTGCTCGTCGAGATCGAGGCCGACATCGGGCAGGGGTTGCCGACCGTGCACCTGGTCGGGCTGCCGGACACCGCGTTGCAGGAGTCACGGGACCGCGTGCGTTCGGCCGTCGCGAACTCGGGGGAGAAGTGGCCCGACGGGCGGGTGATCCTTGCGTTGTCGCCCGCGACGCTGCCCAAGATCGGCAGTGTCTACGACCTCGCCCTCGCGATCGCGGTGCTCGACGCGGCGGGCACCATCCCCGCCGCACGACTCGCGAAGACGGTGCTGCTCGGCGAGCTCGCCCTCGACGGCCGGGTGCGGCGAGTGCGCGGCATCCTGCCCGCGGTGATCGCGGCGCGCAAAGCGGGCTGGCCCTCGGTCGTGGTGCCGGAGTCGGCGTTGGCCGAGGCCGGATTGGTCGACGGGATAACGGTTTTCGGGGCGGGCAGCCTGCGCGCGCTGATCGCCTGGTTGCGTGGGGAAGGCACGCTGCTCGAACCGAGCGGGCACCTGCCCGACCCGGTCCGTTCCGGTGGCGACCTGAGCGAGGTGGTCGGTCAGGACGAGGCACGGTGGGCGCTGGAGGTGGCGGCGGCCGGTGGTCACCATCTGCTGCTGACCGGTCCGCCAGGCATCGGGAAAACGATGCTGGCTCAACGTCTTCCGGGTCTGCTTCCGCCGTTGTCGGAGTCCGAGTCGCTCGAGGTGACCGCCATCCATTCGATGGCGGGGGTGCTGTCCGACGACCATCCGCTGATTGCGGTGCCGCCCTTCGTCGCACCGCACCATTCGACCTCGGTCACCGCGATGATCGGCGGCGGTTCGGGAACCGCGCGGCCGGGCGCGGTGAGCAGGGCCCACCGCGGTGTGCTCTTCCTCGACGAATGCGCCGAGGTCGGGACTAAAGTGCTGGAGGCGATGCGGACTCCGTTGGAAGAGGGCGAAGTTCGCATCGCCCGCCGCGACGGTGTCGCGCGCTATCCGGCGCGCTTCCAACTCGTGCTGGCCGCCAATCCGTGCCCGTGTGCGCCGGCGCGCGACGTCGATTGCATCTGCGCGCCGCTGGCTCGTCGGCGATATCTGGGGAAATTGTCCGGGCCGTTGATGGATCGGATCGACATCTGGGTGCAGATGCGCGGTCAGTCCGGCGCGGCGTTCAGCACCGACGCGGCCGAGAGCAGTGCGGTGGTGCGCGAGCGGGTCGCCATGGCCAGGCAGGCGGCCGTGCACCGCTGGCGAGACCACGGGTGGCTGACGAATTCCGAAGTGCCCGGCCATGTTCTGCGCCAGCGGTTCCGGCTGCCCGCCGAGGCGATCGCTCCGGTGGAAACGGCATTGCGGCTCGGTCGGATGTCCGCGCGTGGCGCCGACCGTGCAATACGAGTGGCCTGGACTATCGGAGACTTGCGTGGCGCGGAACTTCCGTCTGCGCAGGATGTGCTGGCGGCGTTGAACTTCCGGCAACGGAGCGCGCAGTGAGCGCGGGGTCGCCGACGGACGCGCGGAGGTTGGCTTGGGTGTACCTGTCGCGCGTGATCTCCGGACCCTGCCCGGCGCTGTCGGCGTTGATCGACTCGGTGGGTGTCGAGGAGGCGGCGCGCGCCGTCCGTGACTGCGCACTGCCCGCGGTACTCAGAGGGCCGACCGAGCAGCGGCGTGGAACGGACACGGCGGAACGGGATCTGGAGCTGATGGCGCGGATCGGCGGGCGAGTCGTGACGCCCGACGATCCCGAGTGGCCTGCCTGGCGCCTGCTCGGCCTGACTCAACTGGAGGAAGGCCGCGACCGCGACGGGGCGGTGCCGCTCGTGCTGTGGGTGCGCGGCCCACGGTCGCTGCTGGAGTCGAGCGAACGCGCGCTCGCGGTGGTCGGCTCGCGATGCAGTAGCGGGTACGGCAATCACGTCACCGGCGAGATCGCGGGTGACCTTGCGGCCCAAGGCTGGACGATCGTGTCCGGCGCGGCCTTCGGCATCGACGCGATGGCACATCGTGCGGCGTTGGCGGTCGACGGCGCCACCATCGCGGTGCTGGCCTGCGGCGTCGACCGTCCGTATCCGGCGCAGCACGATCGGTTGCTGGCCGAGATCGCCGAAACCGGCTTGGTGGTCAGCGAATATCCGCCGGGGACCACCGCGCACAAACACCAGTTCCTCGCGCGCAATCGGCTCGTCGCGGCCTTGGCCGACGGTGTCCTTGTCATCGAGGCCGGTCTGCGCAGCGGTGCGCGCAACACGGTGAAATGGGCACGACGCCTTGGCCGTCCGGCGCTGGCCGTCCCCGGTCCGGTCACGTCGGCCGCCTCGGTCGGCTGCCATCGGATGATCCGTGAGGGCGAAGCCGTCCTCGTCACCCGCGCCGAGGAGGTGATCGACGAGGCGGGCCCGCTGCGGCTATCGCTGCCCGGCACCGCGGGCTCGGCCACGAGCCCGGCGGACACGCTCGACGGCGACGAGGCGTTGGTCTTCGCCGCCCTCCCGGCGATCGGATCCCGGCTGCCACGCGAACTGTCCGACCAGACCGGACTGCCGCTGGCTGCCGTCCGCGCGGCCCTACCCGCCCTCGACCTCGCCGGACTCGTCGGCTCGGACGACAGCGGCTGGTTCCGCAAGGCGACCACGCACCGCACCCCGAAGGACACCTGACCCATGCCAACCAACCCGAAGGAAAGTCACCCATGTATGGCACTGGTCGGTACCGGCCGCGCGCGCTCGATCGGCGCGGTGGCTTGCCAAGAACGACAACGGTCGCGACGGTGGTGAGATGGACGAGCTACCCGAGGATCTGGAAGCACTGCTGACCGAGTACAGCAGGCATCTGCGGCTCGGGCGGAATCGATCGGCGCACACCGTGCGTGCCTATCTCGGGGATGCGCGCTCGCTGCTGGCGCATCTGTATGAGCGGTCTGCGGATTCGGCAGTGCGCGAACTGGATCTGTTGCTGTTGCGGTCCTGGCTCGCGCAGCAGGCGGCCATGGGGGTGGCCAGGACCACCATGGCGCGCCGTGCGTCGTCCGCGCGCACCTTCACCGCGTGGCTGACCAGCACCGGACGGCTGGCCGTCGACCCCGGCCTTCGGCTCGGCTCGCCGAAGGCGCATCGGGTGCTGCCCGCCGTGCTCGGCCAACCGCAAGCCATCGGTGTCATGGAAGCGGCCGAATCCGGTGCCGCGCAGCACGACCCGATGGCGCTGCGGGACCGGCTCATCGTGGAACTGTTGTACTCCACCGGCATTCGGGTCAGCGAGCTCTGCGGACTCGACATCGAGGACGTCGACCGGGAACGCCGAGTGGTCCGGGTGCTCGGCAAAGGCAACAAGGAACGCTCGGTGCCCTTCGGCGTCCCCGCGGACGAGGCGATCGGCGCGTGGCTCCAGCATGGTCGCGCAGCCTTCGCGACCGGGGAGTCCGGCCGCGCGCTCCTGCTCGGCCGTCGCGGCAAGCGGCTCGACCAGCGCCAAGCCAGAACCGTGGTGCACGAGGTGGTTTCGGCCATTCCCGGCGCGCCCGACATGGGTCCGCACGGCCTGCGCCACACCGCGGCCACCCACCTGCTCGAGGGCGGCGCCGACCTTCGCATCGTCCAAGAACTCCTCGGCCACGCGAGCATGGCCACCACCCAGCTCTACACCCACGTCTCGATCGAACGTCTCAAGAAGGTGCACGACCAAGCCCACCCCCGCGCATGACGCACCGCAATCGTGCCCTGACGCACCGCAATCGGTGCCCTGACGCACCGCAATCGGTGCCTGATGCACCGCAATCGGTGCCTGATGCACCACAAATCGGCGCGTGACGGACCGTCGATCGGCACGTGACGCACCGCAATCCGTCTGCGGCGCAGTGGATTCGGCCTGCCGCGGCCGCCCCTGTGGTGACAGGGACGGCCGGGCGGTCAGCCGACTTCCACCGTGTCGGCTTGCGGCTGTTCGGCCGGCTTGCGGGCGCGGAGCAGGGCTGCGCCCAGTAGCGCGGCGGCGACGCTGAAGCCCGCGCTGATCCAGGAGCCGGTGGACATGGCCGCGGTGAAGGCTGCCTTGGCGGGCTCGTCGAAGCCGAGTTGGAAGGCGGCGCCGATGGATTCGCGGGCCGCGGCCGGTGCGTCGGCGGGCATGTGTTCGGTGAACACGCCGGCGAGCACGCTGCCGAGGATCGCGATGCTGATCGCCATGCCGACCTGCTGGAGCGTGTCGTTCATGGCCGAGCCGACACCGGCGTGCTCGAGCGGGATGGCGCTCATGATGGCGGCGTAGGCGGCTGGGCCTGCCAGACCGCCGCCGACACCCATGACCAGCATGCTGACCAGAACCCACAGGTACCCCTCGCCCATCGCGAGGATCGCGAATGCCAGGCCCATGACCAGCAGTCCGGACACGATCAGCGTCTTGTTGGTGAGCTTCTTGCCGAGCGTCGCGCCGAGCCCGTTGCACACGGCGGCCGCCACCGCATAGGGCAGCAATGCCAACCCGGCCTTCATCGGGCCGTACCCGAGCACGAACTGCAGGTACTGGGTCAGCATCAGCATCACCGCACCCATGCCGAACACCATGAGCAGCAGGGTGAAACAGGTCCCGCTGAAGTCGCGATTGCGGAACACCGCAAGCGGCAGCATCGGATGCGCCGATCGGCTCTCCCACATCACGAACGCGACCGCCGCCAGCGCGGCGAGCGCGATCATGCCGATGTTCCACTCTCGCTCGATGATCACGTAGACCGTGGAGACCAGCGCGACGACGGAGAGCAGCACACCGATCAGGTCGACCGGTCGCTGTTCACCGGTGGTCTCCGGCATCAACACCAGCGCGGCGACGATGGCGAGGATCGCCACCGGAATGTTCAGCAGGAACACCGAACCCCACCAAAAGTGCTGCAGCAGAAAGCCACCGAGGGTCGGTCCGGCGACGATGCCGACCATCGACACGGTGCTCCAGCCCGCCATCGCCTTGCGGCGCTCGTCCTCGGCGAAGGTGGTCATCAGGATGGACAACGTCGACGGCATCACCAGCGAGCCGCCGACGCCCATCGCCACCCTGGCGGCGACGACCTGCCAGGGTTCGGTGGCGAGCACCGCGCCGAGCGAGGCCACCCCGAACGCGGCGAGACCGATGATCAGCATCCGTCGCCTGCCGAATCTGTCGGACAGGCTGCCCGCGGTGAGCAGGAGTCCGGCGAAGACCAGGATGTAGGCGTCCAGGATCCATTGGATATCCGACGGTGTTGCGCCTAGTTCCCGAATCAGTGACGGGATAGCGAGATTGAGCACAGTGCCGTCGATCATCAGCACCAGCAGGGACAGGCAAAGGACCCCCAGAATCCACCAGCGGCGGGGGTCTCGTACAGCGTTCGATTCCACTCGCACAGCGTACGATAGTCTCGAACAGTGTGCGAATGAATATAAGATTGGCCCGTGACCAAGCAGTTCTCTTCGGTATGGCTCCGCGAACCCCGGCAACCGAAGGCGTCGGGACTCCACCGTGATCAGATCGTCGAAGCCGCGGTGGCGCTCCTGGACGCCGAGGGGCTCGAAGCGTTGAGCATGCGCAAGATCGGCGCCAAGCTCGGCGCGGGTGCGACCAGCCTGTACTGGTATGTCGCGAACAAGGAAGAACTGCTGGAGCTGGCGCTCGACGAGTTCTGGGGCATGGTGGAAACGCCGGAATCCGATGATGCGCCGTGGCGTGAGGTGCTCACGACGTTCGCCTACAACTTTCGGGCGACGATGCGGGCCCATCCGTGGTCGGCCGGCCTGGTCGGGCGGTTGCCGAGCATGGGTCCGAAGGCGTTGCGAGTCACCGACCGACTGCGTCGCGCCTACTACGGCGCGGGATTCCGTGGCATCGACATCTACATGGCCAGCGGCACCGTGCTTTGCTACGTGCTCGGACAGGTGACGCCGGAGATCGCTTGGACCAAGGCGTACGGCGATGTCGAGTTCGATGCCGACAGCGCCTTGGAGATGATGGATCAGGTGGCTGAGGACTACCCCGAGATGCGGGCGGATTACCACGCGACGATGCCGAGGGATACGGCGACGACCAGGGCGATGGCGTTCGACTTCGGGCTGCTGTGTGTGTTGGACGGCCTGGAGGCCCGGTTGCGCGGCGTGTCGGGGTCCTAGAGCGCGAATCGATACACGTTCATTTTGAGTAACGGTCTAGAGCATGCCTTTACGTTGGTAATCTGACACGCGTTCTAGTTCGCTGGATTGGTGAATCCGGCGATTCGGTGCACCGGTGGGAAGGCGTTCGGAGTGAGCACCCATACCGTCCTCGGTCAGGAAGTGCGCATGCCGGTGCAGATCCGGCTGGCCCACGCGTTCATGGCGTCCTATCTGGTGCCCGCCGACGCCGCGCAGCAGGTGATCGACTACTCCGGGCTGCGCGTGCTGCGGCTGCCCGGTGGTCGAGCGATGTGTTCGCTGGTTTTCGTCGAGTATGTGGACGGAGATCTGGGTCCCTACAACGAGTTCGGTGTCTCGTTCATGGTCCGGCACCACACTGCGGGTGGGCTCGGTGATATTCGCGCGTTGGCGACGAACCGCGCGGGGGTGCTCATCCACCGACTGCCGGTCGACGGCGACTTCACCCTCGCGGCAGGCCGCGGCATCTGGGGATTCCCGAAGGAACTCGCGGACTTCGACGTTCGCCACGACACGGGGACCCGGCACGGCGCCTTGCATCAGGACGGCAAGCTCGTCGTCGATCTGACTGTCCGCCATGGCATTCCTACTCCGCGCCGGCGCGCCGCGGCTTCGTCGTTCGACGCGTACGCCCACATCGACGGCGTCACCCGCTGCACGCCGTGGCGCATGGCGCCCTCGGGCATGCGCGCCCGACCCGGCGGCGCCACCCTCGCCCTCGGTGATCACCCCATCGCCGACGAACTGCGATCGCTGCGCCTGCCACATCGCGCGCTGATGACCTCGACCATCGCCCGATTGGCGATGACATTCGACGACGCCGCCGTGGTGTGAGCCCGGTGTGTCGCCGAGCGAAATCCCGCCGACATCGCGGTAGATAAAAGGTCTTGACCAGCGGGAATGGTTTCGGCACCGCCGAATAACCGCATGATCACGGCGTCGCGCGGTTCGTGGACTGCCCCCGGGCGGCCGGTTAGGCTGACGTAGCGGATCATTTGCTCGCAGTACGAAACCGACCGGTGTGGGAGAGGTGCCCGTGACTTCCGACGACCAGCGCAGAGTGCTGGAACCGGGTGCCAGCCCGGCGGAATCGCGCGGGATGTGGACGGCATGACCCTCCCGAGCCCCGACGCCGAATCGGCAGCCGGGGAAGCGGATCTCGACTACCGATTCACGCTCGCGAACGAGCGAACGTTCTTGGCGTGGATGCGGACCGCACTCGGCCTGCTCGCCGGCGGCGTCGCGGTACACACCCTGGTACAACCGTTCCGAATGGGCGGCGTGCGACGCGCTCTCGCGCTGAGCTGCCTGGTGTTGGCGGTGATCATCGCGATCGGCGCCTACGCGCATTGGCGGCGCGTCGGCGCCGCGATGCGCGCGGGCCGCCCGCTGCCCGACACCGTGCTGGTGCCGATTCTCTCCGCGGGCATCGCCGTCGTTTCGGTGCTCGCCGGTGTCGCGGTGTTGCTGCGATGAGCTCGGGGACTGCGGGTGCGGCCGAGGTCAAGCCTGGGCTTGCCGCGGAGCGGACCGCGTTGGCGTGGCGGCGGATGGCGGTGGCCGCGATGCTCACCGCCGCACTGTTTTTGCAGCATGCCGTGACGAGCGAGTGGCGGCCCGCGCTGCTTGCGCCCATTGCGGCGGCGATCGCGATGGCAGCGCTGGCGGCCATGGCTTATCTGCGCAATCGCAGCCTGCACGAAGGGCGTTACGCGCACGGCCGACGTGTGGTTGCCGCAACGACCGCGGTGGTGGTGGCGGTCGCCGGTATTGCGGCAGTCATCGGAATCGTCGATCCATGGCCTTAGTTCGGACACCGGCCCGGCAGCCCGCCCCGACTCCCCAGGAGGATGACATGAGCACAGCGACCGAGCCGAGTGACTTCATCGCCGCGGAGCAGCAGCGTGCGGCCGCCGCGATGCCGTTCGCCGACACCGCCGATCTCGCGGATGCCGACCGCGGGTTCATCGCCGCGCTGGAGCCGGGTGTGGTCACCGCCGCCGACGGAACCGTGGTGTGGGACAACGACTCCTACGACTTCCTGCGTGAATCCTGTCCCGCCTCGGTCAATCCGAGCCTGTGGCGGCAAGCCGGGCTGGTCATCAAGCAGGGCCTGTTCGAGGTGACCGAGGGGATCTATCAGATTCGCGGGCTCGACCTGTCCAACATGACGCTCGTCGAGGGCAAAACCGGTGTGGTCGTGATAGATCCGCTGATCTCGGTGGAGACCGCGGTCGCAGGGCTTGCGCTGTATCGGGCGCATCGCGGCGATCGGCCGGTGACCGGGCTGATCTACACCCATTCGCATGTCGACCATTTCGGTGGCGCGCTGGGAGTCACGACCGCCGACGATGTCTCGGCGGGCCGCTGTCCGGTGCTGGCTCCGGCCGGGTTCCTGGAACATGCCGTTGCCGAGAATGTGTACGCGGGCACGGCGATGGCGCGTCGGGCCGGATACATGTACGGCGCGGTGCTGCCGCGTGGGCCGCTCGGCGCGGTGGGTGCCGGGCTCGGCCAGACCACCTCGGTCGGCACGGTCACGCTGATTCCGCCGACCGTCGACATCACGGCCACCGGTCAGCAGGAGACGGTCGACGGAATCCGCATCGTCTTCCAGATCACTCCCGGCACCGAAGCGCCCGCCGAGATGAACTTCTACTTCCCGGACCGCCGGGCCCTGTGCATGGCCGAAAACGCCACGCACACACTGCATAACCTGCTCACCCTGCGCGGTGCCCTGGTGCGCGACCCGCACGTCTGGGCCAAGTATCTGACCGAGGCGATCACACTGTTCGCCCGCGAGTCCGATGTGGTGTTCGCCTCGCATCACTGGCCGACGTGGGGCACCGATCGGCTGGTGGAATTCCTTGCGCTGCAACGAGATCTATACGGATACCTGAACGACCAAACGCTGCGGCTGTTGAACCAGGGGTACGTCGGCGCGGAGATCGCCGAAATGCTCACGCTGCCACCGGCGGTCGAGGGCGCCTGGCACACCCGCGGGTACTACGGTTCGGTCAGCCACAACGTCAAAGCCATCTACCAGCGGTACATGGGCTGGTTCGACGGCAACCCGGCACATCTGTGGGAACACCCGCCGGTGGAATCAGCGATCCGGCACGTCGAATTCATGGGCGGCGTCGATGAGGTGCTGCGCAAGGCACAGGCCTCCTACGCCGCAGGCGACTATCGGTGGGTGGCCCAGGTGGTCAACTATGTGATCTTCGCCGACCCCAACAACGACGCCGCTAAAGCGTTGCAGGCCAGCACCTTCGAACAACTCGGCTACGGCGCGGAGAACGCCACCTGGCGCAACTTCTACCTCAGCGGCGCCTACGAACTGCGCTACGGCTCCTTCGGCACACCGACCAAGGCCAACGCGCCGACGATGCTCTCGGCGCTGACCGTCGATCAGATCTTCGACGCCATGGCGTTGCGTGTCGACGGGCCGAAGGCATGGAATCAGCGCGTCGTCGCGGACTGGCACATCACCGACGAGAACCGGGTGCACCGCCTCGAACTCCGCAACGGGAGGTTGACACACTTTCGGCAGCCGGAGGGGGTTCGGCTGCCCGAGGCCGACGCGGTGTTCACCCTGACGAAGGCCACGCTGACCCGAGTCCTGTTGGTAGGCGACGACTTCGGTGTCGCGGCGGCCGCGGGTGACATCCAGATCGAGGGCGATGTGACCAAGCTTGCGGAGCTCGTCGGCGTCTTCGATGCGCCGGACCCCGACTTCGCCATCGTCACTCCGCGCGGCATGATCGGCTGAGCTGCCGGAACGCAGCGGCCGCGAAACCTGCTCGACTCGGGCTGGCCTGCTGTTTTACGGTGTTGATCATGTCAACCGAACCGTCGACCGATCGGCCCCCGGTGCGTGACCGCTTGCGCGCCGCACTGTCGGTGGCGATGAAGGGTCGCGACCGTCAGGCCATCACTGCCCTGCGGGCGACCCTGGGCGCCATCGACAACGCGGAAGCGGTCGATGTCGGCGAGCATCGGGCAGGCGGGATCGAAACCAGCGCGGTCGGCCTCGGCGTCGCCGAAGTCGCGCGCCGCGAGCTCACCGAAGCCGACATCGAACAGATCGTGCGTGCCGAGATCGCCGAACGGCACACCGCCGCCGACGAATACGACAGCCTCGGTCGTCAGGAACACGCCGAGAATCTCCGCGCGCAAGCGCAGGCGCTCAGCGACCTGTTGTAGTCGGCTGCGCCGCCGAGTTACCGCTGCTCGGCGGCAGCGCAGTAACGAGTACGGGTCGTCTGGAGGCCTGGAGTCAGACCGACGTCGGCAAGGTCTTGATGTACCACACCCCGACAAGACGCTGGATGACGCGGACCAGCGGACCACCGAGGCGGGTGTACCAGGCGCCTGGGCGTGAGAACGCCACCACCAGGCCGTAGACGGCTTCGTCGATCGGGTCGTACTCGACCGCGAACAGTTCTTCGCCGATCTCCGGGTGCCCCGGCAGCGTTCCGTATGCGAAGCCGCGCTCATTCGGTGCGGCCAACACGTACACCACCCGGCACGGCGCGGTGATACTCAGCGGGCCGACGCCGATCCGCACCGTCAACCGGGTGCCCGGCTCGGCCTGCGGGGTGGACGCCTCGTGAAAGATGCCCGTGCCCTTCTGCATTCGATAGGCGAGAATCTCCGCGGCCGCATGTTCGAACAGTGCACGCCCGTGACCGATCCGCCGCCGCAACCGGAACTGGTGATATCCCTCGGGCAGCTCGCCGCTCGTGGCACCGACTTCGGAATAGGTGAACGGCGGCTCGCCGGCGAGGTGCTCCATGATCTGATCTTCACCCGCGGCAGCGACATTGGGAAGAAAACCGGGACGTCTCCTTCGACACGCCGCGGGTCGGCCGCCGCCACACAGAGCAGGGCCGGCAGTTGAGGAGCGGCGCCCGGTTGTCGCGGTGCCTGGCGTGTGGTGGTGCGAATTTCACTGCGGTGCCACCGGCTTCAGGCGTAGCGGCGTCACGTGGAGTAGTCGCAGCGGGTCGAGGTATTCGCGGCGGCGACCGTTGCCCTCGCTGCGCAAGCCCCAGTGCAGGCAGGTCTCGCATCCCTCGTGGCCCGCGACCAAGGTGCCGATGCGGCTACCGCGCTCGACGCGGCGACCCACCGCCACCTCGGCATGCACCGGCTCATACGTCGTCCGTAGTCCACCCGGATGATCGATCGACACCACCGGCTTGTCGGCCACCGTCCCCGCGAACACCACGATCCCCGCTCCGGCGGCGACTACCGGTTGTCCGGGCGTACCGGCCAGATCGACTCCGCGATGCCCGGGCAGCCAGTCCTGCGCCGGCTTGTCGAATCGGTGCACGATGGCCGGTCGAGGCTGTAGCGGCCAGCCGAATGGCCCACCGGGCGCGGCCGCCGCGACCGGCGATGCGCCGGCCACCGGCGGCGCCAGCACCACGGCAAGCGCAAAGAAGAGCGGTATCACCAGCGTCGTCACCGACGACATCGGATGGATTGGCATGCCGGAAAGCCTGATCCGGGCCCGACGATCCCGATACCCCCACCACCCCGAATGGGGACAACTATCCGAACTGTGGACATCTTCCGTTCCAGAACCGTAACCGGCGTCTGAACACCCGCTGACAGGGCGATTTAGAAGGTGAGGCACCTACCCCGTAGACTGATCACGCGGTCTGTGCCTGCACGGACCGACTTCGCGCGCCATCCAGTACTTGTTCGTAACAGCGCTGTTCGAATCGAGCCCAGCATCGAGGGGTTCACGACAGTGCTCACACGAGACAGGGAATCGTCGGCTGGTCCCCACCTTAGTGGTCGGGGTCCGACGATTCGGCGGCGCCAGGGCAACGAATCACCGATTCGCTGCGTCAACCGGCAACGAAAGAGAGATACGGCACCATGGCTGTCGTAACAATGAAGCAGCTGCTCGACAGCGGCGCACACTTCGGACACCAGACTCGGCGCTGGAACCCGAAGATGAAGCGGTTCATCTTCACCGACCGCAACGGCATCTACATCATCGACCTGCAGCAGACGCTGACCTACATCGACAAGGCCTACGAGTTCGTCAAGGAGACTGTCGCCCACGGCGGCACCGTGCTCTTCGTCGGCACCAAGAAGCAGGCCCAGGAGTCGATCGCGGCCGAGGCCACTCGGGTCGGGATGCCCTACGTCAACCAGCGTTGGCTGGGTGGCATGCTCACCAACTTCTCCACCGTGCACAAGCGCCTGCAGCGCCTCAAGGAGCTCGAGGCGATGGAGCAGACCGGTGGTTTCGAGGGTCGCACCAAGAAGGAAATCCTCATGCTCACGCGTGAGATGAACAAGCTCGAGCGCACCCTCGGCGGTATCCGCGACATGGCCAAGGTGCCCTCGGCCATCTGGGTCGTCGACACCAACAAGGAGCACATCGCCGTCGGCGAGGCGCGCAAGCTGAACATCCCGGTCATCGCGATCCTGGACACCAACTGCGATCCCGACCTGGTCGACTACCCGATCCCGGGTAACGACGACGCGATCCGTTCCGCCGCACTGCTGACCAAGGTCGTCGCCTCCGCGGTGGCCGAGGGCGTGCAGGCGCGGGCCGGTCTGTCCTCGGGCGACGACAAGCCGGAATCCGGCGCAGGCGAGCCGCTCGCCGAGTGGGAGCAGGAGCTGCTCGCGTCGGCCGCACCGGCCGCCGAGGCGCCTGCCGAAGCTCCGGCTGAGGCTGCTGCTGCCGCTGTGGAGACCCCGGCCGAGGCCTGAGTCTCGTAACTCGCTGTTCCAGCGGTGATCACCAACGCGTGCGATGGTGATCACCGCTGCCCAGTACTCGAGAAACTTTCTCCGAAGGAGGCTCGCCACCGATGGCGAACTACACCGCTGCCGATGTGAAGCGGCTCCGGGAGCTCACCGGCTCCGGAATGATGGACTGTAAGAACGCGCTGGTCGAGACCGAAGGCGACTTCGACAAGGCTGTCGAGCTGCTGCGCATCAAGGGTGCCAAGGACGTCGGCAAGCGTGCCGAGCGCACCACCGCCGAAGGCCTGGTCATCGCCAAGGGCGGCGTCATGGTCGAGATCAACTCCGAGACCGACTTCGTCGCCAAGAACGCGGAGTTCCAGGAGCTTGCAGACAAGATCGTGACCGCTGCCGCGGCCTCGAAGCCTGCCGACCTGGACGCGCTGAAGGCAATCGACCTCGGCGGCCAGACCGCCGACGAAGCCGTGCAGGCGCTCGCCGCGAAGATCGGCGAGAAGCTCGAGCTGCGTCGTGTGATCTCGCTCGACGGCCCGGTCGCCACCTACCTGCACAAGCGTGCCTCGGATCTGCCGCCCGCCGTCGGCGTGCTGATCGAGTACCAGGGCGAGGGTGACGCGGCGGTCGAGGCCGCCCGTGCCGCCGCCATGCAGGTTGCCGCGCTCAAGGCGAAGTACGTGACCCGCGACGAGGTTCCGGCCGATGTCGTGGAGAACGAGCGCCGTATCGCCGAGCAGACCGCGCGCGAAGAGGGCAAGCCCGAAGCCGCGCTGCCGAAGATCACCGAGGGTCGCGTCAACGGCTTCTTCAAGGACGTTGTCCTGCTGGAGCAGGCGTCGGTCACGGACTCCAAGAAGACCGTGAAGGCGCTGCTCGACGAGGCCGGGGTCACCGTGACCCGCTTCGCGCGCTTCGAGGTCGGCTCCAACTGAGCTCGCCCCGTGCGGGTTTGCATGCCGCCACATAGCACAGTGAGCAGGCCCCCCGTCGAACCGATTCTCGGGTTGACGGGGGGTCTTCTTATGCCGCCGAACACACATGAGGCAGGATAGGGGCCGCTCCGTGTTGAGGAGCCTTTCCGAGCTGCCCAATTCTTTGACGCACTTGCCTGCCGAGAACACGTTGACCGCCGAAGGAGAAGAACACCCATGACGGACCCGGGGAACGACCGCCCAGGATATCGCCGGGTGCTTCTGAAGTTGGGTGGCGAGATGTTCGGCGGCGGCCGCGTCGGACTCGACCCTGACGTGGTGGAGACGGTCGCCGAGCAGATCGCCGAGGTGGTCGCCACCGGCGTGCAGGTGGCCGTGGTGATCGGTGGCGGCAACTTCTTCCGCGGCGCCGAGCTGGAAGAGCGCGGGATGGAACGCGCCCGCTCCGACTACATGGGCATGCTCGGCACCGTGATGAACAGCCTTGCGCTACAAGACTTTTTGCAGAAACAGGGCATCGAGACGCGCGTGCAGACCGCGATTACGATGGGCCAGGTGGCCGAGCCCTATCTGCCACTGCGCGCCAAGCGGCACTTGGAAAAGGGCCGCGTGGTGATCTTCGGCGCGGGCATGGGCATGCCGTACTTCTCCACCGACACCACCGCCGCCCAGCGTGCGCTGGAGATCGGCGCCGAAGTGGTGCTGATGGCCAAGGCGGTCGACGGGGTCTTCACCGCCGATCCGAAGGTGGACGAGGACGCGACCATGTACTCCGAGATCACCCACAAAGAAGTGATCGAACGAGGACTGAAGGTTGCCGACGCGACCGCCTTCAGCCTCTGTATGGACAACCAGATGCCGATGCTGGTGTTCAATTTGTTGACCAAGGGCAATATCGCCCGAGCGGTCGCCGGTGAGAAGATCGGCACATTGGTTCGGTCCTGACCCCGCGACCCGCGGATCATGACGATGACGACGCTGTGGAGGAAACGGTCGTGATTGAAGAAGCGCTCTTCGACGCCGAGGAGAAGATGGAAAAGGCTGTCACGGTGGCGAAGGACGATCTCGCGGGCATCCGCACCGGACGCGCCAACCCGGGCATGTTCTCCCGGATCGTCGTCGACTACTACGGATCGCCGACCCCGATCACCCAGATGTCCAGCATCACGGTGCCGGAGCCGCGGATGGTCGTGATCAAGCCGTACGAGCAGGCGCAGCTCGGTCCGATCGAAACCGCCATCCGCAACTCGGATCTCGGCGTGAACCCCACCAACAACGGTGACATCATTCGCATTTCGGTGCCGCAGCTCACCGAGGAACGCCGCCGCGAACTGGTCAAGCAGGCCAAGGGCAAGGGGGAGGACGCAAAGGTGTCGATCCGCAATGTCCGCCGCAAGGCCATGGACGAACTGTCGCGCATCCAGAAGGATGGCGAGGCAGGTGAGGACGAGGTCGGGCGTGCCGAGAAGGACCTCGACAAGACCACCGCCAAATATGTCGGCCAGATCGACGAACTGGTCAAGCACAAAGAAGCTGAACTGCTCGAGGTCTGACGCCGACGGCGGCGTGAGTACTGGGGCCGGGAGGCGGGATGTCGTTGAGCGAACACAGCCGAAGGCCCGCGCGGGCGGGGGACGAACGGAACGACGAGTTGAGCGACGGGACAATCGTGGCCGAGAACGCCGCCGCGACCGGTGCGGCAGAGGAGCCGAGGCCGGTGAACGGCACAGCACACGCGAGGCAGCAGCCCGTGCACGATGCGGACGCATCGGGTCACGAGCCGTTAGCGTCCGCTGTGGCGTCCGGTCAGCACGCCCCGGCCGCGAGCCGCGATGGCGCCGCCGGTGACGGTGCCGCGTGGGCGTTCGGTGGCTCGGGTGGCGAGGCTGTTCCGATGCCCGATGAGGATCCGGCCACCGGTCCGGAGGTGGTGACGGCTGCTCCCGCGTCCGGGTCGCGCGCGGGCCGGAACCTGCCCGCCGCGCTCGCCGTCGGATTCGGGCTCGGGTTGTCGCTCATCGCGATCCTGCTGTGGGCGCATCTGGTGTTCATCGGTGTCGTCGGTGTGGCCGTCGGTGTGGCGACCTGGGAGGTGGCTAAGCGGCTTCGCGAAGCCGACGTGCTCGTGCCGCGAATCCCGCTCATCGCCGGCGGGCAAGCGGTGTTCTGGCTCGGGTGGCCGTACGGTGCGAGTGGCGTCGCCGGTGCCTTCGCGGCCACTGCGTTGACCTGCATGGTGTGGCGGCTGTTCGATCACGGGCTGCAAACCGCGCCACGAAACTTCCTGCGCGACACCGCCATCGCCATCTTCACCCTCGCGTGGATCCCGCTGCTCGCGTCGTTCGCGACGCTGCTGCTCTTGGAGAAGGACGGCAACCTGCGGGTGCTGACCTTCATGATCCTGGTGGTGTGCTCCGACGTCGGCGGTTACGTCGCCGGGGTGCTGTTCGGCAAGCATCCGATGGTGCCGTCGATCAGCCCGAAGAAATCCTGGGAAGGTTTCGCAGGCTCGCTGGTCTTCAGCGTCATCGGCGGCCTGCTCACCGTCACTCTGCTGCTCGACGCCAACTCGATGATCGGTGTCGTGCTCGGCGTCGGCCTCGTCCTCGTCGCAACCTGCGGCGACCTGATCGAATCCCAGATCAAACGCGAGCTCGGCATCAAAGACATGGGGACGCTGCTCCCCGGCCACGGCGGCATCATGGACCGCCTCGACTCGATGCTCCCGTCCGCCTTCGTCTCCTGGTTGGTGCTATCAACCCTGCTCTGAGCAGGGACTATAAATTATTGCGCGGGCAACGGAGAAAATTTATACTCGCACCATGTCCGAGCAACGGCTGTCGCGCGCCGAGGTAACTGTGCTGTCGTACTTGCTCGGCAATCCCGCGCCACAACGGCAGGTCACCATCGCGGACGCCACCGGTGTGACGCAGGCTCGGGTGTCGCAGATACTCTCCGGCACCGATAGGCGGGGCTGGACCGAACGGCGTACCGACGGGTGGTGTATTCGACAGCCGCGCGATGTGTTCGAAATCCTTGTCGCCGCCCGCCCACCCAAGGCAGAAGCCATCGATTCCTGGTACAGCTTGGACGAGATGCCGCGACAGGTCGAGCTCGCGTTGGAACAGGCGTCGGCACAGCAAGTTTCGGCTCAGGTCTGCGGCGATTGGGCGGCGGACCGGGTCGCGCCGTGGCGTATCCCGGATATCGTGTTCCTGCATACCGACACGCGCTTGGATTTGGAGTCGGTGGGCTTCGTTCCGGTCGACACGGATCCCTCCGATGCGACCTTGGTCGTGACTGTCGGCCCGATCCCGCGGGGCTTGCACCTCGATCCTGCTGTCGCTGCGGAGATGGGCGGAGCGCAGGCGTTGGTGTGGCCGCTCGCACCCATCACCGAGGTCGCTCGACACCTGCTGGCCAGCGGCGGGCCCGACGCCGCCGATGCCATTGCCGAACTCGAGCAACGATTCCTCTCGGCGCGTAGCGCGCTCGAGGGTGCCGCGTGATCGAGTTGCAGGTCGAGAGCGGATCGCGCGCCGAGGATGGCGCGTATCTCGCCTTGGCCGACACCGCGAGTGCCGCGAATGGATTGCCGTCGTGGGCGGTGGTCGGCGGGCACATGGTCAATCTTCATGCGCTGTGCAGCAAGGTATCGATCCCGCTGCGCGCGACCCGAGATGCCGACCTCGCCGTCGAGCTGGTCACCATCCGCGACGGGGTGCTGTTGGATCGTCTGCGTCGGATGGGCTACGACAATCCGCGAGCCGGGAATCGGTTCGAGCGTTCGGTCAACGGCACCGCCGCGACGATCGACCTGCTGGCGCCATCGTTCACCAACAGGCATATTCCGGACCTCGATGCGGGACCGATAGCTGTCGACGGGATTCCGGCACTACATGTCGCACTGGCGGGGGAGCCGCTGTGGATTGCGCTCGAAGCCAGGCTGACCGATGGCACGTCTCTGGCCGCTCGCCTCGCGATTCCGGATGTCTCGACCGCGATCTGCATCAAGGTGTTCGCTTACGCACAGCGGTATGCCCCGCGTGATGCCGAAGACATCGGGCGGTTGTTGGAATGCGGCTACGCGGCTCGAGCACGCTGGCCTGGCGGGACCACATTCACCGAGGCGCTCGGCTTGCTGCGGGAGCACTTCGATAAGCCGGGACATGCACTGCGGAAGTGGAGCGGAAATCCGGCGCGCGTCCGCGCGCTTGTTCGCGCGTTGTCCCGCTGACGCACTGCTGCTTCGGGGCGCTACTTTTTGGCGGCGCGGCGGAGTTGCAGGATGCGGACGCCGCCGACCAAGGCCATGACGAGGGCGCCGCCGATGACCGACAGGAGCACTGCGACGCCGAGTGGCAGGGAGAAGTGCCAGAAGAACAGGCTGACGTAGACCTGGTCGAGGTTCTGCAGGATGAAAACCAGCAGGACGATGAGGATCAGGGCGCCCGCGATCAACCCCACCCAGGTGTTGCCCGCGCGCGACGACAGTGACTTGCGGGATTTGGTCGGCACCGTGGTCGGCGTGGTCGTGGCAGGTGGGGCCTGCGGTGTCGTGCGCTCGTCCGGAAGAGCTACGCGGTCGTCCGGCAGGGCCGGGTCGCGATCCGGCAGGTGCTCAGCGTTGGTGGACATGAGTCGATCATTGCCGACCGCTATCACGGACACACGCATTTCCTTGCAACGAACCTGGCATGTCGGGCCAGCTTCATGCAGGCGAGTGTGCGGCGCATTCGCCCAGATGGGAGAATGAGAGCACTATGACCGTCTCCCTGCCCCTCGTTTTCGATGCCCCGCGCCGTGGCATGCCGCCACGGCACCTCGCCGACCTCGATGCCGAGGGCAGGCGGGCGGCGGTCGAGGAGCTCGGTCTGCCGAAGTTCCGAGCCGACCAGATCGCCCGCCAGTACTACGGCAGGCTGCAAGCCGACCCGGAGCAGATGACGGACCTGCCTGCCCCGGTACGCGAAAAGATCGGCGCGGCGCTGTTCCCGCCGTTGATGTCGGTCGTCAAACACGTCGCCTGTGACGGCGGCGAGACGCGAAAGACGTTGTGGCGCGCGGGCGACGGGACGCTGCTGGAGAGCGTGCTCATGCGCTACCCGGACCGCGCGACGCTGTGCATCTCCAGCCAAGCAGGCTGCGGCATGGCTTGCCCGTTCTGTGCGACCGGTCAGGGCGGGTTGAACCGCAACCTGTCCACCGCCGAAATCGTCGATCAGGTGCGTTCGGCCGCTGCGGCCATGCGCGACGGTGAGGTGGCAGGCGGGCCAGGGCGTTTGTCCAACATTGTCTTCATGGGGATGGGCGAACCGCTCGCGAACTACAAGCGGGTGGTTGCCGCGGTTCGGCGGATTACGTCACCGTCGCCGGACGGTTTCGGTATCTCGCAGCGCAATGTTGTCGTGTCGACGGTCGGCTTGGCTCCTGCGATCCGCAAGCTGGCCGATGAGGATCTTTCGGTCACCCTCGCTGTCTCCCTGCACACTCCCGACGACGAACTGCGCGACACCCTGGTGCCGGTGAACAACCGCTGGCCGGTCGCCGAGGTCTTGGACGCGGCCCGCTACTACGCCGACAAGTCCGGCCGCCGCGTCTCCATCGAGTACGCGTTGATCCGCGACATCAACGACCAGCCGTGGCGCGCAGACATGTTGGGCCAGAAGCTGCACAAGGCGTTGGGTTCTCGCGTGCATGTGAACGTGATCCCGTTGAACCCGACCCCGGGCAGCAAGTGGGACGCCTCGCCGAAACCTGTTGAGCGCGAGTTCGTTCGGCGCGTCAACGAACAGGGTGTGCCGTGCACTGTGCGTGATACGCGGGGTCAGGAGATCGCGGCGGCCTGTGGGCAGCTTGCTGCCGAAGGTTAGGGTTCCAGCGCTGTCGAATCGATGATGCCTGGGTTGGCGTATCGTCTGCGCACGCTGTGTCGCGTTGGGCCCAGGAGAGGAGAGCGCAATGCCCGTTGGCCCGTCCCGGTCCGAACGTGAGGAGTATCGCTCCTTGCAACGCGAGCATGATCGGCTGTTGGCTGAGGCCGATCGGTTGCGTACCGAATTATCTACCACCGCAGACGATTTGGGGCACGACGTCGATCCGCCTGAAGATATTGCCCGTCAGTTCGAGCTGGACGCGGCTGCTGATCCGCAAGAGCGTGCTCAATTGCTGACCGAGGCGGCCGACCACTGGGTGATGGCCGGTGATGCGGCCAGGGCTGGACGGTTGTATCGGGAGGCGATCGCCGACGGAGGAGATGTCGTTGGTGACGCCCGTGTTTGGTACGCGTCTTTTCTGATCGAACACGGCAAAGAGACCATGGGACTGCGGCTGCTCGACACCGTTTTCGATGAGGGGGTGCGCGATTGGGCTGCCTATGAGGTGGCGGGAGAGCTCTTCGAAGAGCGCGGCGAATTGGCTCAGGCATTGCGTTGGTTCGAGGCCGGTGCGGCCCGGCTTCGCCTGTATGCACCGGACACGGACCCGGTCACGCAGTTGGCTCTGGCTCGGCTCGGTGCAAATCGGGCGAGAGTGCGGCGTCTGTTAGGAATGCCGGAAGGCGTTGATGTTCAGCGTATTACGGAGGAACGTGCGTCAACGATGTTCGAGCAGTTCACGTTCGACCAGGAGTCAGCGTGGCGAGATGACATCGCATCGGCACCGTATCTGCCGGAGGCCGAGTTCTTGCGCGCCGTCGAATTGTGGCCGGAGTTGGGGGAGCAATGGGGCAGTCATCGTGAGCACCGAGACGGGGTCGAGCGTTGGTTGCGGGAATCGGCTGGCGGATACTCGGCGCGGATATCAGTCGTGACGGCCGCAGGCCTGGCTGAGTACGCCAGTCTGATCGACGAGGATCCCGTCCAGGCGTCTACCCGCGCTGCGTATGCCGCCGAGCTGAGTAGCGCAGGATCGGATCGCCCATGGCCGCCGGGGCGGAACGAATCCTGTTGGTGTGGATCCGGCCGGAAGTACAAGAAGTGTTGCGGCGGTCCGGCGTAGCGGTTTCGAAGGCAATTGGCGGCTGAGGGATAACAGGTCGGTCAGGACAGGAATGTTGCTGAGGTGACTACGACGTCGTTCGACGTGTAGTACCAGCCGTTCCAGGTGTCTGCTACGTCGACGTGGATTCCGTGGCCGGTTGCCGGGCCTGCGGTGATCAACCACAGGCCGTTGCCGTAACCGGTTGCTGTGCTGATGCTCCCGTCCGACCAGGTGAACTGGGCGGTGCTCATTGCGCCCGGAGCGCTCCACGGGATGCTGGCGATGAATGTGCCGGCGTCGATTCCTGGGAGCAGTGGGCTCACGCACTGGCTCAGTGCGGCCTCGCGCCGGATGTTTGTTCCTACGCTTCCGGTGCCGGGAACGACTCGGCCGGTCATCACGCTGCCTTCGTGACAAGATCCCAGTTCAGATGTGGTTTGTGCGTGGACCGAAGCCGTGCCGAGCATTGAGATGGCACACAGCACCACTGCTGTCAGCATTCTTCGAAGGGACACCACGTCACCTCCTGAGGTGAGACGGCAAGCCGATACGGACCGTATGAATGCCGAGGCTACCAATCGAGACCATGGTGCGGTGGCGTTGTCACCTTGTTTGGCAGCCTACGTCGCTGGAAATTCGCCTGCCATGGTTCCGGGCGGGCACGAGTGGTCGCTTGGTTGGTGGACGGGGGTCGGTGGGCGTGGGATGCTGTCGCGATCCGATCGCGGGGGACGCGATGTGAGCCGAGGGGGAATCGACGTGGATAGGTTTGTTGCACCGTTGCCTGCGCCCGTAGTTGAGCCGCCGGCGGGGGACTATCGGCGATCTGCGGGTGCGGTGCGTGGGAGTCGGTCGTCTTGTCACATTCGACCGTCGGGGCATGGCGACCGGTCGCAACGGCCGAGCATGCCTGATCAGTGTCGCTCCTTGTACGTGGGGCACGTCAGGTCGCGTTTGATCGACGAATCAGATGGTGAGGCAAGGCACTTCGCGCAACGAGCGGTGCGGGTGGTGCTCGAGGTGCTTGATCGCCGTCGGCCGGTCGCGCACCTAGACAGCATCGCCAATGCGTCGGTGGTGGCGGCGGTGCGCACGCTGGTCAGGGATGATCTCGTGCCTGGGCGCGCCTTGGGTGTGGCGGTATCGCCGCGGGTCGACGTGGTGATGGTCAGTGATGCCGCGGCGGAGCTGTTTGCTGCGTACGACCGTGGGCCGCGGCATTTCGCATTGGCCGCACGTATTACTCGCACTCGTCGCAAAGGCTGGCGCCTGACTGCCGTCCGAGTTCGGTGACCGAGTTTGCAGTGCGCGACCTTCGCGAAATCCTGGTCGCCTGCAGGTAGCTGGTCGCCGAAGTGCGGACCGCACAGTGGCCGTACGGCGGGAGTGTCGTTCAGCTCCAACTGCTTTAACACTTCGTCGGCCGCTGCGCCCTTGCTAGAATCGGCTGGTTATCTAGGAGGCGGAGTGGCCGACGTCAGTCGCCCGCCGATGGGTGTCGATCCGTACACACCGAACTCGGCGCGAGCGTACAACTACATGCTGGGGGGCAAAGACAACTACGAAGCAGACCAGCTGTTTGCGGAGCGTGTGCTAGAGGTCGCCCCTGACTCCAGAGCGTTGGCCCACATGAGTCGGCGGTTTCTGTTGCGAGGCGTGCGGCTGGCCGCCATGGCCGGCGTTCGGCAGTTCATCGATATCGGTGCGGGCATTCCGATCTCGCCCTCGGTGGCCGAGGTGGCTCGGCAGGTCGATCCGTCGTCGCGGGTGGTTGCCATCGACTTCGACCCTGTCGTGTACGCACATTGGACCGCGACACCCTCCGAAGCGACGCCGATGCTGGCCGATCTCCGCCACCCGGACGACCTCATCGACCGGCTGCGCACCGAGGAACTGATCGACTTCACCCAGCCGGTCGCCATTCTGATCGTCGGCGTCCTGCACTTTATCCACGACAAGGACCATCCGGCCCAGATCATCGCCCGATTACGCGACGAAATGGCCCCCGAAAGCTATCTCGTTTTCACCCACGCCTCCAGCGAAGGCGACCAGAGCTTCACCAGCCACGCCGACGCCGCCACCAGAGGCAGCTCGTCCCGACCTTCGCTCCGGCCGTGCGCTGACGTAGCCGGCTTCTTGGACGGATTCAAAGTCCTCGACCCAGGTCTCACCCCGATCCAACGCTGGCTCGACGACGGTTCACCCACCACCCTCGTGGAAATCCTCGGCTGCGTCTGCCGCAAGCCCTGAACCGGAGGGGTCGCTCTGCGTCCAGTCGACGCGCCTCGCCATGTCCAAGAGTTTCTGGCGACGGGTTGGGCTGGTCGCGCCGATCCAGGCGATCGAACCGTAGACGTGGGCGCGAAAGTTGGGGTGGGCGTTGCGGTTTTGGGCCGCGGCGCCGGTGCGTAGGCAGTTGTGCAGGAGGGCGCGCAATGCGTCGTAATTCTCTCGGGCGACCGCGGGACGATCGTTGACGACCAAGCCGGCCAGGACTTGGCGTTGGTGCGGCCGCCGCACGGAGGTCTTGTCGCGATGCACCTCGAAGCCTTCGTCTTCGATGATCTGGGTCAGCGCCCAGATCATCGCCTCGATATCGGTGTCAGCGGGACCGGACAGGGCGAGGTCGTCGGCGTATCGGGTGTAGGTAAGGCCATGTCGGCGTGCATATCCGGATACTCGGCGATCGAGGTTGCGGGCGATCAGATTGGCCAGCCTCGGCGATGTCGGCGCGCCCTGCGCCAAGTGTGGGGCACGCAGCAGGCTCGCCTGTTCGTGATCGAGGCCGGTGAGTGCGCGGATCGCCGTCGCAGTGGTGCACAGATCGGCGAGCACAGTGGCGACATTCTCGTGGTACCCGCAGGCGCGAAATACCCCGCGGACGCGGGCGACACCGATGCTGGGAAAGAAATGCCGCAGATCCAACCGGACAACGACGGCTGCTCGTGCATGCGGCGCAGCGAATGTTGCTGCGCTGGCACCCTTTTCGAACCCGTGGCAGGACGGATGCGCAGGTATCCCCGCCAGGATTCGCCGGGCGATGGTGCGTTGCATCTCCCGGAGACGCGGTTTCGGCGCCTCGACCAAGCGCACGCCGTCCTTCTTCGGGATCCGCCGATACCGGTAGTGCGCGAGCGGTTCTCGGGTGCGGCGAAGCCAGCCGCCGTGGTCGGCGAACCAATCCAGCTCGTCGGGCGTGAGATTCAGCATCCGCGCGACAGCGCCCGTGTCCGGGAGTTCTGGTGCACCGAAACGTAATTCGTTCGGAACAGGCTCCAGTTGTACGATTACGATTGGGAGAGCAGGCAATTCGGTAAGCAGCGCCCGCAACGTGACCGCACTGTCGATCGGTTCGGTCGGCATGAGCCCGATCACGCGCGCCGCGAACTCCTCGGCGCGCACCGGATCGAGCACCGCGGCGAACGCTTCGGCGAGGTCGTCCCGATGCCATCGGCCGCCGCATTGCCCGAACTCGTCTGCCAGGCGAGCAGCGATGGGCGCGGGCAGCGCAGGCCTGCTCATCGCGGACACGGCGTGGTGGGGCGACCACAATCTCTCGTCCTCGGCGCCGGCCGGCACGCGGAGCGTGCGGAGCGGCTTCGGACGCCGTACCCAACTGCTGAAATGCCCCCAGGGGTTACCCCTGAGACGGGCCCGATCGGCCCACTCTCGCCCCACCACCGCCGCATCCTGCCCATCATGCAGTCAGCCGACCGAACCTGTCCACTGTTCGGTGCGCCCCAGCACTGTGCGGCGCTCGGTCACCTTGGGATTGCGGCTCAATGCACATAGTAAACAGATTGCGAGGCGACAGCGCACAGCTGCGAGCGGGGGCCTGTCATGGGCGGGAACGGGAGCGGGCGAAAGGCTGGCGGGTGACCGCCGGACTGCGTTAGCGGCCTAGGCGGGAAGCTTGTCGGCGGCCTCGTTGCGGAGGGCGTACTGGACGACGGGGTCGCCGCGCAGCTTCCAGCCCGCACCGGTGAAGTAGCTCGCCGCGGTCTTGTCGCCGTCCACCAGATAGCGCAGCCAGGCGAGCGTGATGCCCGCCATCGGGTTGTGTGCGGCGTCATCCCATGGCGTGAAATGGCTTGCGCCCCTGACACATGCGATGAAGGCGGGGGCGTTGCGGTTCAGTTCGAATTCGGTCCATCTCGGGAGGAAGTCCGGGACGATGAAGTCGGCGGAACCGGTGAGGTAGAGCGTGGGCACGTTGACCAGGAAGCTGGTGGAATACGGCGACGATTCGGTGGGAACCGCGCCGATGATCCGGTATTCCGGATCGATCTGCTGGTAGACGTTCGGCGGGATGCTCGCGCCGTCGATCGCGGCCCCACCGCCACCGGAGTGACCGCCGATGACAGTGCGGCTCAGATCGAGCTTGTCGTGCAACACATTTCCCGGATCGTGGTTGGCCCTCGACAACGCCGTTGCGGCGGCGATCGGCATCTCGTAGAGCGAGTTGACGAAGTCGTAGGGGATCGCGACCACGAAGCCGTGGCTCGCCCACAGGCGGGCGGTGGCGTCGTAGTTGCCCGGGTTGTTGGTGAAGCCGGGGATCCAGACGACCGCGGGCACCTTGCTCATCGACGCGATGTCTTTGGGGTAGTAGAAGTTCACGCCGACCGGCGACTCCAGGCCCGCAGGGAACGCGCGGGTGCACGGCATCGCCGAATGGTTGCCGAACAGGGGAGTGAAGGCGTTGTAGACGGCATACAGCGAATCGCACGGGTAGGTCGCGGCGGTGCTCGCCGTCTCGTGCGGCCCGGTGGGCACGTACTGGCTGACGGGGACCGTGCCGGGGTCGTACGGTTCGGCGGACGCGGAGATGCCCGCTCCGGCGAGCGTCGCTGCTGCGGCGAGTACCGCGACGAGGCCATGTCTGACGCTGAATCGAAGCATGGTTCAACCTTCCCGGCAGGCGCTCTCGGCGATCGGTGGTCGATCGACCGGACTGCACGCTACTAGGACGTATGTCCAGCTGCTACCACTGCGCTCGCCCCCTTAAGACCGATCAAGCCAGGCTTAACTTGGCAGGTGCGGGGCGAGCACGGCGTCGAGGTGGGCGGCGACGCGGTCGAGAGGGCTGACCGAGCGGGCGGCGATGGACATGACGACCGCACCTTCGACGGCGGCGACCGTCACGGTGGCCAGCGTCTCGGCGGTCGCCTGGTCGACGCCCGCGTCCGAGAGTAGTTCTGCGATAAGAGTTTCCCACTCCGCGAAGGATTCCGCCGCGATGGCGGGCGCGGCGGGCACCTCCGCGCCTGCCAGTGCCGCGGCGACGATCGGGCAGCCCGCGGTGAAGTCGCTGGCGATGAGCGTTTCGCGCCACTTGCGCACGAAGGCGGCGAGGCGGGCGCTCGGTCCGCCCGCCGGTGCGGTCCCGGCGATGATCGCGGTCATGACCTGGCCTGCGACGCGGGTCGATTCCTCGATCAGCTGCTGTTTGCCGCGCGGGAAGTTCTGGTAGATCGAGCGGCGTGCGGTGTTGCTGTAGGTCACCAGTTCGGTGATGCCGGTGCCTGCGACGCCGCGGCGGCGCACCAGGTCGATGGTGCCCGCGATGAGCCGATCGCGTGGGGGAGTGCCGGATCTCATCTGCTCACAACTCCTTCACGACCCGCGATAGAACGATCGTGCTATCGCGTCGATGTCTCGATGCTAGTCGCTGTTCTCCTGGTGGTGACGGGACCGGACCCTTGCGGTAGAACGATCGTGCTACTACGCTCGCCTTAACGTTACGGGCTGTCACCAGTACCTTGGCGCGGCGGGCCGCCACGGTGCGTACCCGCCGAACCTGTGGAGCAGACATGACTATCGCCGCCGACCGGGACGGGCAACGCACCTTCGATGCCGAACGCCTGGCCGTCCGCGCCCCGCGCGCCCGCCGATCCTGAACCAGCACCGAAGGATTCCCTGATGACCGCCACTGTCACGCTCTCCGACCGACTGCCCCTGCGATGCGGCCTGGTGCTGCCCAACCGGATGATGAAATCCGCGCTGAGCGAAGGCCTTGCCAATGCCGGTCACAGTCCGGACGTGCGGCTGGAGCGGCTCTACACCCGGTGGGGCGCAGGCGGATACGGCCTGGTGGTCACCGGCAACGTGATGGTCGATCGGGACCACCTCGGCGAGCCGGGCAACGTGGTGATCGACGACGATCGCGACATGGACGCGGTCACCCGCTGGGCCAAGGCCACTAAGGACGGTGGGGTGCCGATCTGGATGCAGATCAATCATCCAGGCCGCCAAGCCAATCCGCTGGCGACCAGGCACCGGCCGGTGGCGCCGTCGGCGGTGGCGCCGAAGATTCCCGGCATGCCGACCCCGCGTGCGCTCACCGACGCCGAGATCGAAGCGATCATCGATCGGTTCGCCGCGACCGCAGGCGTTGCTGAAGCCGCCGGTTTCGACGGCGTGCAGATCCACGGCGCGCACGGCTATTTGGTGTCGCAGTTCCTCTCGCCGTCGGCGAATCAACGCACCGACCGGTGGGGCGGTGATCCGCAACGGCGCATGCGTTTCGTGCTCGAGATCGTGCGCCGCATTCGGGCAACGGTCGCACCGAGTTTCGCACTCGGCATCAAACTCAACTCGGCCGATTTCCAGCGCGGCGGTTTCACCGAGGACGAATCACGGAATGTGGTCGGGCAACTCGCCGAGGAAGCCATCGACCTGATCGAAATCAGCGGCGGCAGTTATGAATCCCCGGCGATGATGGGGCGCGACGGCCGCGCGGCCAGCACACGCGCGCGGGAGGCGTACTTTCTCGACTATGCGCAGACGGTGCGGGCGGTCGCCGGTGCGGTGCCGTTGGCGGTGACCGGCGGCTTCCGCACCGTCACCGCGATGGCCGATGCCGTCGGCTCCGGCGCCTGCGATTTGGTCGGCATCGGCAGGCCGACCTGCACCATTCCCGATGCCGCCGCGTCGGTGCTCGGCACCGAGACCGATCGGCTTGCCGCGATGCCCATCACCGCGGGCCTGCGTGGACCGCTGGCGAAGATGTCGTTCGCCCGGTCTTTCGACGGGGCGTTGGATCTGCAGTGGCACACCGATCAGCTGCATCGGCTCGGGGCAGGCCTCGATCCCGATCCGCGGCGGCCGTGGTGGAAGACGATGGTGACGATGCTGCAGCGCAACGGGCTCGACGCGTTTCGCAGCAAACGAAGCTGACGTTGATCCGCTTTAAGCGCAGCTGAAGTCGTTTGGCTGGAATGTCTTGGATGACCGGTTCTATTTACAAACAATATGACGGTTGTTTCGACAATCTTCCGAAAGAGTTGTAGTAACAACTGGCATCGCTTACCGTGTCGATGTCGCGGGGATGCCGGATTACCAACGTCGGGTGTCGGCTTATCGCACAACAACTCCATACCAAGCGAAGCTGCGGGGGCTACGAAGAATTACCGAGAGAACTGATGACCGTCTACGCATTGAACACCGCGACCCTGCGCCCGCACGTCGTCTCCGCGGCACCCACCCAATGCCTCCTCGTCGAACGCGACAACGGACTGCTCGCCGTCGATGCCGGACTCAGCCGCGCACACCTGCGTGATCCGAGTGCCCTCAGCTTCGAGCAGTTCTTCATCCGCCGCCCGCACGACCCAAGTTTGGCTCTGGTCAACCAGATTCGCGCACTCGGCTATCGCCCCGAGGACCTCACCGACATCGTCCTCACCCACCTGCACAGCGAACATGCCAGCGGCATCATGGATTTCCCGCACGCCACGGTGCACGTCTCCCGCACCGAACACGACGTCGCGATGAACGGCTCGCTGCGCTCCCGCATGTCCTACCGGCCGACTATCTGGGCGCACCACCCGAATTGGCGCCTGCACTCCGGCACCGACATCTGGAAAGACATCCCCGGTGTCAGCGCCATCGACCACGACATCTACCTGGTCCCGCTCCCCGGCCACACTCTCGGCCATTGCGGTGTCGCCGTCCGGGTTTCGGACACCTGGATCCTGCACGCGGGCGACGCCACCTACCTCGACCCCGCCGACCAGTCCTCGTCGCTGGCCTTGCTCCTGCGCCAATACCAATGGCTCTCAACAGCTTCCCGCGCCCAATCGCGCACCACCCACCAACTCCTGCGCGACCTGTCCACCAACCCAGACGTCCGCATCCTCTGCTCCCACCACCCAGCCCCAGACCTCTCGATCATCCACTGACCGAACAGGGCCAGGCCCAGCCTCGCCTGTCGAACCCGCAGGAACCGACTGTCGGTGACCTGGCGAGCCGCTACCCTCGGCAGAAACACCAGTGGGCGGGAGGGCCGCGTGGGCGAGGTCGAGTCGTTGTGGGAAACGCTGGACAAGCAGTTGCTGCCGTTGCTCCGTCGATACCGCGGCAGTTTGGCGTCGCTACAAGTGGACAAGAAGCCCGATGACACGCTGCTGTCGGAGGCGGATCTTGCCGTTCAAGCGCTCATTCTGGAGACGATCGAGCGGCATGCTCCCGGCTCTCGGTTCGTCGCAGAGGAGGACGCCGCGGGATTGCCTAGCTCGGGTGAGCCGACCTGGGTCATCGATCCGATAGACGGTACGAGTGAGTTCGTCTCTCCCGGCGGGCGCGAATTCTGCAGTGTTGTATGCCTTCTCGATGCCGGAGTGCCGGTAGCCGGGTACGTGCTTGCGCCCGAACTCGGTGCCGACCGCACACCGATCTCGATTCACTGGTCCGCAGAGGTGACCGCGAATGGCCGCCCGGCGGCACCGCTGCCGGGCGCGGTGACACCGAGGCGGGCATCGGTCACCCGAAGCAAAAACTCTGCGGCGCGGAGTTTCGAAACCGACCTTGCCGCCCTCGGATGCGAAACGAAAATCCGTACTACGTCCCAAACACTCGATATGGTCAGGACCTGCATTGACCTTTCAGAGCTCACCCATGCTCCTGATCAGCAGTTCGACCTGTTCTACCGCACCGATCAGAAGGTGTGGGACGGCGTGGCAGGCATCGGCTTGGCGATGGCGATGGGACGTACAGCCGCCGACGGCCATGGTAAGAGCCCGTTGCCGCTCGACGAGGGCTTTCTGGATCGACGCGAGCCGACGTTCGCCGAGACCGTCGCAGGCGATCCAGATTGCGTCCGATGGTTCGTGGAGATTTTGGCGGAATCCCGGAGTGATTGATGTCGAATCGGGTCATGGTGGACGTCACGACGTTCATCAGCGCAGAAGAATTCATCCTGTCGCAGAACCATCGATCGCCTGCGCGACCTCGTGATCCCTTTGCGCAGCAATGCTATGCGGAGCTCGTTCAATCGCTGATCTACTTCGACGAGGTGCTTGTGCCGCACCCGACAAGTATCGATCCGAGGAGGAAGCCCGGCGACTGGAACTCGACGTCGAAGGTGTTCGCGACCAACTACTCAGGCGGCTCGGCCTGGAGTCGGTCGAGCGGAACGACACAGAGGCCGGTTTGGTGGACGCGGTGGCCTCCGTCGCGGAACTGGCGACCGGCGGTTTGCCGATCACCCGGCCTATTCGGCTCGCGCTGGTCCCGTTCCGGCGCCATGTCGGGACCCTGGAGAGCTTGCACCAGAAGTTCCTGTATCGCGAGTTCGTGCGCGGGATGTGAGGGTGCGACTAGCCGCGGTTTTTGGCGGGGCGGTTGGTGGCGGCGCGGCGTTCGGCTTCTTTGGTTTGGATGCGTTCGGTTTCCTTGCGGACCTCGGCGTAGTTGGCGCGTTCGCGGAGGAGCCATTCCGGGGGGTCGGCGAGGAGGGCGGTGATTTCGTCGGCGGTGAGGGCGTCGGAGACTTCGGCGCGGGCCAGGCCGCTGTGGGAGACGCCGAGTTTGCGGGCGGTGATGTCGCGCGGGAAAGGGCCGGTGCGCCGGAGTTCGGTCAGCCATTCCGGCGGGTCGGTGCGCAACGCCTCGAGGTCGGCGCGGGACAGCGGGGAGTTCCGGAAGGTCTCGGGGGCAGCGGGAAGATAGATGCCGAGCTTGTTGGCTGCGGTCAACGGCTTCATCATCTGCGGGTTCTGGTCCGGGCTCACCGAGGTAGCTTATCGGACGCTGGCCGACCGATTTCGCCGCTGGCTGCGGGCAGCCGCCGATCGAGCGCCGATTAGTCTTTCTGGCATGAGCCGGTTGGAGTCCATCGATGTCGTGCGGCTGCGCTGGTTCGTCGCGGTGGCCGAGGAACTGCATTTCGCCAGGGCCGCGAAGGGGTTGAACATCGCCAGGCAGCGGTTGAGCCAGACGGTGATCGACTTGGAGAACGAACTCGGCACGAAACTGTTCGTGCCGGGTGCGCAACCGACCCAGTTGACCGACGACGGCCGCGAATTGCTGGACGAGGCAAGGGAACTCATCGCGCGCGCCGCTGCGGTCGAGGCGCGGCCGGAGCCGGCGGCCGACCAGGGACTGCGGGTGGGTTTCGTGCCAGGCGTCACAGTGTCGAAGTGGACCAGGATCTGGGCTGAGCGGTTCCCCGACGTCCCGCTCGAGGTGGTCGGCGTGCCGATGGCGGAGCAGGAAACCGCGGTCCGCGCGGGCCGGGTCGATCTGTGCTTCGTCCGCCTGCCGATCGACCGGGACGGCATGAGTGCGATCCCGCTCTATCGCGAACTGCCGGTCGTCGTGGTGCCCAAGGATCATCCGATTTCGGTGTTCGAGCAGGTCAGCATGGCGGATCTGGCCGAGGAACGGATGCAGGACGCCAGCGACATCGACACGGTCGCGGGCGCGATCGAATTGGTGGCCGCCGGGGTCGGGGTCGCGGTTGTCCCGCATTCGATCGCGCGCTTGCACGCCCGCCGCGACCTGGTCTATCGCACCGTCACCGACACGGCCGACACCGAGATCGCCCTGGCCTGGCTGGCGGCCGACACCACCGATCTGGTGGAGGAGTTCGTCGGCGTGGTCCGCGGTCGTTCTGCGCACAGTTCCCGCTCGCCGCGCGCGAAAACCCCTCAGCCGCAACAGAAGACCCCGCCGCAACAGAAGACCCAACCCAAGCGAACTCCGCGCCGCCCGGCTCCCGCCAAGAAACCCGCGAAGCGTCGCGGACGCTAGCTCGCGAGCAACACCGCTTCGTTGCCGCCTGCCTCGCTGGCATACAGCGCGTCGGCGGGCGCGACCCGACCGACGGCGGGACCCGATCGAGTCCCGCTCGGCGGCGGTCGGTCAGCTGGCGCAGACGGCGTTGAACGCGGTGGTGGCAGCGGTCATGTCGGCGTTGTCGTCGATGAGCGCATGTGCATAGGCGTCGATGGCCGCCTTTTCGGCGCCGACGGCGGGGAGCCCCGACAGCCGAGACGACAGTGACTGCAGCGTGTCCGCGCTCATCCCGTCGGGCGACATGTCGATGGCGGCGTTGATCCAGTCGATGGCGGTGTCGCAGGCCGGAGACTTGGCCTGCGCGGTGGCGGCGGGCACGAGGACCAGCGAGCCGACGGCAGCAGCGGTCAGCAGAGCAGCGGAAAAGATCTTGGACAACGGTCCCTCACGGTGTCAGCAGGAAGGTCCGCGACGTCACGTCGCGGACCCGAACCGCACACCATAACCAAAACGGACGAACGCCACCAAACCGGCAGCGTGCGACTAGCGCGGCTTGCGACGCAGGAACGAGTCCCGCACCAGGATGCCGACGATGGCGACGGCGAAGCCGATCAGGAAGATGTCCTCGACATGGCCCTTGTGGTTGCCGATGACCATCAGCACCAGAATCAGCGCGACGACCCAGCCTGCCGCACGGAACGTGCGCGGCGATTCACCGCTCCAACCCCACGCGGCGGAGGGAACCTCGGCGGTGTCCACGTGAGTGACGATGCCGCGCTCGGTGCTGGCGGGTTCGAGTTCCGTGGCGGCCACGATCGCTCCTTAGCTGGTTCGGGTACCGCGGGTTCCGGTACGCACACGAGGGACTACTGCCCGTAATCGTGACATACGACGGTGCGTCGTTGTAAGTCGGCCACGCCGGTTGGTGCACGGCAGCGGGCGGCGTCGGCAAGGCGGGTAAGCATGGTGCGTACTTTTGTGTGCGCCACAATGAACCGGTGTCCGACATCGTGAGAGTCCTGCTCCTCGGCAGTACCGGATCCATTGGTACCCAAGCGCTCGAGGTGATCGCCGCCAACCCCGACCGATTCGAAGTGGTCGGGCTGGCCGCGCGCGGCGGCAACACCGCATTGCTCGCGGCGCAGATGGCCGCCACCGGGACGCGCAACGTCGCGGTCGCCGATCCGGCTGCCGCCCAACAGCTCGACCTGCCGCTCGGGGGGCCAGGCGCGGTGACCGAGCTGGTGCGCCGCACCGAGGCCGATGTCGTGCTCAACGCGCTGGTCGGTTCGCTCGGCCTGGAACCGACCCTGGCAACGCTGCAGTCCGGCACCCGGCTCGCGCTGGCCAACAAGGAGTCGTTGGTCGCGGGCGGCTCGCTGGTCACCCGCGCCGCCGCGCCCGGCCAGATCGTGCCGGTCGATTCGGAGCATTCTGCCCTCGCCCAGTGCCTGCGTGGCGGGCGCGCCGAGGAGGTGGACCGGCTGGTGCTCACCGCGTCCGGCGGCCCGTTCCGCGGCTGGACCGCGGAGATGCTGGAGTCGGTGAATCCGGCTGAGGCCAAGACGCATCCGACGTGGTCGATGGGCCCGATGAACACGCTGAACTCGGCCTCGCTTGTCAACAAGGGCCTCGAGCTGATCGAGACGCACCTGCTGTTCGGCATTCCCTACGACCGCATCGACGTCACCGTGCACCCGCAGTCGATCGTGCACTCGATGGTCACCTTCACCGACGGTTCCACGCTGGCCCAGGCCAGCCCGCCGGACATGAAGTTGCCGATCGCGCTGGCCCTCGGCTGGCCGGACCGGGTCCCCGGCGCTGCCGCGGCTTGCGATTTCGGCACCGCGGCCACCTGGACCTTCGAACCGGTCGACAGCGCGGTCTTCCCCGCGATCGACCTGGCCAGGCGGGCGGGGGAGGCGGGCGGAAGCGTCACCGCCGTCTACAACGCCGCCAATGAGGTTGCGGTGCAGGCCTTCCTGGACGGCGCCATCCGCTTCCCCGATATCGTGCGCACCGTGGCCGCCGCGGTCGACGCCGCCGATCAGTGGCGTGCCGAGCCGGATTCGCTCGACGCGGTGCTGGCCGCCGATACCTGGGCCCGCGAATTCGCGCGAGCTCGCGTGCAGGCCTGAGCGAAACGAGTCAACCGCCGCCAGTGCCTACGACGGCGCCGAGGCGTAGTCGGGTGCTGATCGGCCGATCAGGACTCGCGGCCCGACCACTGCCTGGCACACTGAAGACGCAGGGCCGGATCGTGTCCGGTTACTGTGGTCCGGGTGCTCGCGGCCGTGCGGGTCCAGGTTGGTGGCGGTGCGATCCGGTGGCCGCACTTCATCGAGGCGAGCTGCGTACTGCAGGAGGGCTGTAAATCACATGGTGTTCGCGTTGGGGTTCGTGCTGTTCGCCCTAGGCATCACGATTTCGATCGCGTTGCACGAATGCGGGCATATGTGGGCCGCCCAGGCCACCGGCATGAAGGTCCGGCGGTACTTCATCGGTTTCGGCCCGAAGGTGTTCTCGTTCCGGCGCGGTGAGACGGAGTACGGACTCAAGGCGCTCCCGCTCGGCGGCTTCTGCGATATCGCGGGCATGACCGCGCTGGAGGAGCTGCGCCCGGAAGAGATCGAACGGGCCATGTACCGCCAGGCCACCTGGAAACGACTCGTGGTGATGTCCGGCGGCATCGCGATGAACTTCGTGCTCGGCTTCCTGTTGATCGTCGTGCTCGCCGTCGGCTGGGGTCTGCCCGACCTGAACGAGCCGAGCGCGACGGTCGGCGAGTTGCAGTGTGTCGCCGACGCGAATCCCGACCAGTCCCTGCGGCCTTGCGACGGCGTCGGTCCGGCGGCACTCGGTGGCGTACAGCCAGGCGACACCGTCACCTCGGTGAACGGCGTCAAGGTGCGCAACTGGGACCAGTTCACCACCGAGACCAAGAAGGCGCAGGGCACGATCACCTACACCGTCGACCGGGCAGGACAGCAGGTCCAGGTGCAGGTGCAGCCGCAGCGGGTGGTGCGCTACGCCAAGGACGGGACCAAGACCGAGGAAACCAAGGTCGGCATCGTGCTGAAGCGTCCGGTGCCGCCGGAGTACAACGTGCTGACCGCGATTCCGGCGTCGGCCGAGTTCACCGGCCAGCTGACCGTGCGCACCGTGCAGTCGCTTGCCCAGATGCCTGCGAAGGTTTCGTCGCTGTGGACCGCGGTGACCGGCGGCGAACGCGACCCGGAGACGCCGGTCAGCGTCTACGGCGCCAGCCGCATCGGCGGTGAGAGCGCGCGCGAGGGCCTCTGGCAGGTGTTCGTGCTGATGCTGGCGAGCTTGAACTTCTTCCTCGGCGCGTTCAACGTGCTGCCGCTGCTGCCGCTGGACGGCGGCCACATCGCCGTGGTGATCTACGAGAAGTTCCGCAACACGTTGCGCGGGTGGCGCGGACTGGCGCCCGGCGGGCCGGTCGACTACATGAAACTGTTACCCATCACCTACGTCGCGGTGGTGATCGGCGGCGCGTACATGGTGTTGACCCTCGCCGCCGACATCGTCAACCCGATTCGCCTGTTCCCGTGAGTTTTTCCTACGCCGCGCACTCTCGTTTCCGGCGTCTTTCCCGACGCGGTACCCTGTCGCCGGCACTGGGGGGACAGCACGTTGTCGTGGGCGTCACAGGGTGGTCGTTCGGCGTGCGCGACTAAGCTCGGAAAGCGAACGGCCCGCATTGAACGGAAAGTAGGCACCGAAGGTGACCAGCACAATCGGATTGGGGATGCCCGCCGCACCAGCGGCCGTTCTCGCTCCTCGACGCAAGACCCGCCAGCTGCGCGTGGGCAATGTCGGGGTCGGTAGTGATCACCCCGTCTCCGTGCAGTCGATGACCACCACCAAGACCCACGACATCAACGCCACCCTGCAGCAGATCGCGGAGCTCACCGCGTCGGGCTGCGACATCGTCCGGGTGGCCTGTCCGCGGCAAGAAGACGCGGACGCGCTGGCCACGATCGCGCGCAAGAGCCAGATCCCGGTCATCGCCGACATCCACTTCCAGCCCCGCTACATCTTCGCGGCCATCGACGCAGGCTGCGCCGCGGTGCGCGTGAACCCGGGCAACATCAAGGAATTCGACGGACGAGTCGGCGAGGTGGCCAAGGCCGCAGGCGCCGCTGGCATCCCGATCCGCATCGGCGTCAACGCCGGTTCGCTGGACAAGCGAATGATGGAGAAGTACGGCAAGGCCACTCCCGAGGCGCTGGTGGAGTCCGCGCTGTGGGAGGCGAGCCTGTTCGAGGATCACGGCTTCGGCGACATCAAGATCTCGGTCAAGCACAACGACCCGGTGATCATGGTCGAGGCGTACCGGCAGCTGGCCGCGCAGAGCGACTACCCGCTGCACCTCGGGGTGACCGAGGCGGGTCCGGCGTTCCAGGGCACCATCAAGTCCGCGGTGGCGTTCGGCGCGCTGCTGTCCGAAGGCATCGGCGACACCATTCGTGTCTCGCTGTCCGCGCCGCCTGCCGAAGAGGTGAAGGTCGGCGGGCAGATCCTGCAGTCGCTGAACCTGCGCCCGCGCAAGCTCGAGATCGTGTCCTGCCCGTCCTGCGGTCGCGCCCAGGTCGACGTGTACACCTTGGCCAACGCGGTGAGCGCCGGGCTCGAAGGCATGGAGGTGCCGCTGCGCGTCGCCGTGATGGGCTGCGTGGTGAACGGGCCGGGCGAGGCGCGCGAGGCCGACCTCGGTGTCGCCTCGGGCAACGGCAAGGGGCAGATCTTCGTGAAGGGCGAGGTCATCAAGACGGTGCCCGAAGCACAGATCGTCGAAACCCTCATCGAAGAGGCCATGCGCATCGCCGAAGAGCTCGGCGAGGAAGCAGGCGCAGGCGACCCGGTGGTCACCGTCGGGTAGTTCCGCAGGGGGGACGGCAGCCAGCCGCGTGGCTGAGTTCGGTGTTGCGTTCGGCATAGCCGTACCACATCGCAGATTTTCGTGGCAGGCTGTCAACGTGCGGAGTCTGCTGGAGCCGACGCGAAGGGCGAAGTACGTCCCCGCGCGGCAGCTCGCGAACCGGGACCTGGGGCAGGTCCTTCGAATTCTGGATGCCGATCCGGTGGCCTCGTGTATGGTCGCGGCCCGGCTGCAGGAGTTCGGTCTGGATGCCTCGCGCTGTGGGCAGGGTGAGCTGTGGAGTCGCGGCGGCCCTGCGGAGTCGCTGTGTTTCTCGGGCGCGAATCTGGTTCCGCTGCGCGGCGACCGTGATGCGTTGCGCGCGTTCGCGGATCGGGCGATCCGATGGCCGCGGATCGCGTCGTCGGTGGTCGGGCGTCGAGAACTGGCGCTGCCGCTGTGGGAGATGCTGGCCGATCACTGGGGTCCCGAGCGCGAACTGCGCGGCGAGCAGCCGCTGCTCGCGCTCGCGCAGCCACCGCTGGTCACGCCGGACCCGAATGTCCGCCGGGTGCGTCCCGACGAGCTCGACCGCTATCTGTGTGCGGCGATCGCCATGTTCATCGAGGAGGTCGGGGTCGATCCCCGGGCCGGTGACGGCGGTCGTGGGTATCGGCGGCGCATTCAGAGCCTGATCGAATCCGGCCGTGCCTGGGCACGTTTCGAGGACGGTGAGGTGGTCTTCAAGGCGGAGGTCGGGTCGCTGTCGCGGCGCACCGGCCAGATTCAGGGCGTGTGGGTGCATCCGGAACATCGCGGGACCGGGCTCGGCACCGTGGGCACGGCGGCCATCGCGAACGCGGTGGTGGCGTCCGGGCGCACCGCGAGCCTCTATGTGAACGACTACAACGAGGTGGCCCGCCGGGCGTACAGCCGTGTCGGTTTTCGGCAGATTGCGACGTTCTCCACGATCCTGCTCGATTGACTCGCTTGGCTGAAAACCGGTTCAGTAGAAAGCAACACGGAGCGGCGGCCGCGTTTGCCCGACGGTGACTACTACCATCTGTGCCGATGCCGACCAGTTCGTACGCACCCTGCGGGGTGTCCGCACCCAGGATTGATCCGGTGAGAAAACCGCTGCTCATCGCAATGGCCGTCGCGCTCGTCGCGCTGCCGGCCGTCGGCTGCGCACGGGCGCCGCAGGGTCCGACTCCTGCGGCGGACGCGTTCGTCGATGCGTTCGCGCGCCGCGACCTCGCGGCGGCGGCGAAGCTGACCAATCAGCCGGAAAAGGCCAGTGCCGCACTACGTTCCGCGTGGGAGAAGCTGCAGGGCGACACGCTCAGCGCCCGCACCGGTTCGGCCAGGGTCACCGGCGACACCGCAACGGTCGACTACACCTACGAGTGGCGGCTGCCCAAGGACCGAACCTGGCGCTACACCGGGCAATTGCAGATGGGACGCAGCGACGGTCGCTGGACCGTGCGCTGGACGTCGTCGAACATCCACCCGAAACTCGGTGACACCCAGACATTGTCGCTGCGCGCCAATCCGGCGCCGCGCGCGCGGGTGAACGAGCAGGCCGGCAGCGATGTGCTGGTCCCCGGCCGGGTTTCCCGGGTGGCGTTCACCGCGGCCGACGCCGCGGACCCGGGCCAGGTCGCGACCGTGCTGGCCGCAGTGCTGAGCCGATTCGATCAGCGGCTCACCCCGGAGTCGATTCGCGACGCCGCCGTTGCCGCGAAGGGGGCCTACACCGTCGCGTTGCTCAGCGAGGCCGAATCCGAGGAGGTGAACACCGATCTCATCGGTTTGCCCGGCGTCACGATCACCTCGCAGTGGGACCTGGTGCCCACCGACCGCGACTTCGCGCCCGACCTGCTCGCCCAGGTGCGCAAGACGGTGATCGCCGAGGTGGACGGCAAGGCGGGCTGGAGCGTGGTCACCATGAACGCCAACGGCGTCGACACCGATGTGCTGAACGAGGTGCCGTCGCAACCCGCGCCCTCGTTCTCGCTCAGCGTGGATCGCAACGTGCAGAACGCCGCGCAACGGGCGGTCGATGCGCGGACCGAGCAGGCGATGCTGGTGGCGATCCGGCCGTCCACCGGCGCGATCCTGGCGATCGCGCAGAACAGGGCCGCCGACCAGGACGGTCCGGTCGCAACGATCGGCCAGTATCCGCCGGGTTCGGTGTTCAAGACGGTGACCGCGGCCGCCGCGATGTCGACCGGGCTGGCCACACCGGACACGGTGCTGCCGTGTCCGAGCCGAATCACCATCGGGGAACGCATGATTCCCAACTACAACCTGTTCACCATCGGTGACGCGCCGATGATCACCGCCTACGAGCGGTCGTGCAATACCGCGTTCGCCACGGTGGCCAGCAGGCTGTCCGGCGGCGCGCTGTCCACGACCGCCACGAAACTCGGTGTCGGCCCGAGCTTTACCGTCGCCGGGCTGCCGACGTTCACCGGGTCGGTGCCGCCGTCGGACGAGCTGGTCCAGCGCACCGAGGACGGCATCGGTCAGGGCAAGGTGGTGGTCAGCCCGTTCGGCATGGCGCTGATGGCGGCCACCGTCGCGCGTGGCTCGGTGCCGGTGCCCTATCTGATCGCGGGGCGCACGACGACGGTCGAGCGCGCGGCCCCGGCCCTGACGCCGCAGGTGACTGCCGGGTTGCGGGCGATGATGCGCCGGGTGGTCACCGGCGGCACCGCCGAACGGATCGCCGATCAGGGAGAGGTGTACGGCAAGACCGGGGAGGCCGAGGTCGACGGTGGCTCACACTCGTGGTTCGTCGGTTATCGCGGTGACATCGCGTTCGCGACGTTGCTGGTGCGGGGTGGCAGCTCCGACAATGCGGTCGCGGTAAGCCGCGACATGATCGCCGCGCTGCCGCCCGGTTACTGATCCGCGCAGTCGGGCGCCTGGTTGCTGAACGCCGAGTTGGTGGCTGCGTTGTCCAAGATTGCGGCTCCGGCGTCACCGCCGTCGAGGATCTGCACGGCGGCCGCCCCGCTGAGGATGATCGCGACGCTGGCCAGAATGGTGGTGGAACGCTTCATTGTTCGGCTCCCTCGGGTCAGGGGTATCGACGGGGGGAAGGTCGTGGCTGCTCCGCGAAGGGTTCACTTCACGAAGTTGTCTGGAAGTTTGCTGACATCGGAACCGTAGGCAGAGATCGATTCGTTGAACAAGGGCATGTGGCGGACCGCACGATAATGGCCATTGATAGCCGTGCCCAGTCGAAAGTGTTGCAGCTCACATATCGAGTGAATCCCGGTGAGACTACCGCCGGGTGCGACGCATTTTTCGCGGAATGCGTCGATGACGAAACAACTACAGGAGAGCGGTGATTCGGCCAGATAAAATTGCGAATCCGGCGCTGCGCGACGGAGGGTGTCCGGATTTCGTGGCGAACGAGTCTCGCGGATGACCCCGGTCGCCTAGGCTGTCGCGCTCTTGTCGCGGTGCCCTAATCGGCTTTGCGCAAGGTGGCGGCGAGATGGTGTTGCAGAGGCTCGCCCACCGCGGCCATGCGCAAGGTGTAGTCGATGGTGTCGCCCTTCAATTGAAAGGTGCGACCGAGGGCGGTGACCATTTTCGCGGTGCTGGTGCGGGCGATGCTGGTGGAGTCGAATTCCAAATGCAGTGCACCGTCGGCGACATTCAGTGCGCCCTCGCATATTTCGGTGATGCCGGTCGGGTGCGCCAAGATCAATTCGACGCGATCGGGGGTCGGGCAGCGCAGATAGCCGGTTTCGGCGTGCAGCGGCCTGCCGTCGTCGGCGGCGCGGGTGCGCTGCCGGTAGGTGAGGAACGGGCGGCCGAGGTGGCCGAACCGGACTTCCTCCAGGTAGTCGAACGACTGGATGGTCGGGTATTCGCCGTGACCGTTGCCGCGCCAGGTGCCTAGTAGCGGAGCCAGGGGTGCGATGCCGGGATGGGGTGCGATTGACGGTTGGGGTTCGACCACGGCGCACAGCCTAAACCTGTTGGTTCGCGCGATGTTCCCATACCGCCGAATTTTTGACCAGGTTAAGGTTCGCGTCACTTGCAGCCGGGTAAGCCGAAGGTCACCTTGTTGAATCGTCCGACTGAGTGAGCGCCGACTCCCAGCGTTGCGACCATGCCCACACCGGCGCCAGCGCGACGGTGAGTTCCGTTCCCGCAGTGGTGAGCTCGTAGGACTTGTCCGCGTTCTTCACGATCAGTCCTGCGCTCTGCAGGTGCTGCAACCGCACCGAGAGCATGCTCGATGAGCAGTTGTCCATCCGCCGCCGCAGCTCCAGGAACCCGAGCCTGCCGGGTTCGAGCTCCCATAGCACGCGCAAAATCCACCGCTGGCCCAGCAGTTCCATCGCGGCCAGCGGTGGTGCGTGTGCCGGATCGACCCGGCCTCGCGGCGGCTTCGCGCCGTTTGCACTTCTCATTCAGAACTACCATAGTGGTTCTGAATTAGAAGCAATTCGCCGGCGGTCCGCCCGCGATCGAGAGGGAGACCGTGAGCACAGCAGCCGGACGACGCATCGTTCTGATCACCGGGGCCTCCCGCGGCATCGGCGCGGAAACCGCACGTACCCTCGCCGCCCGCGGTGATCACGTGCTCATCAACTACCGCGAAAAACTCAAGCGCGCCACGGTGCTTGCCGAAGAGATCGCCGCCGCGGGCGGCAGCGCCGCCCCGGCGGGTGCCGACATTGCCGACGAGAACTCCGCGCGCGCACTCATCGACGGCATCGCCGAACAGTTCGGCCGCCTGGATGTGCTCGTGCTCAACGCCTCCGGTGGGCTCGAACGCAACGCCGCCCCGGACTACGCCATGGCGATCAACCGTGACGCGCAGACCCGCCTGGTCCGACTTGCCTTGCCGCACATGCCAACCGGTGCCCGCATTGTTTTCGTCACCAGCCACCAGGCGCATTTCCACGGCCGCAAGCCAGTACCCGCCGAGTACGAACCCATCGCCGCGAGCAAGCGCGCGGGCGAAGATGCGCTGCGCGCCATGATTCCCGAACTGACGACCCGCGGCATCACCCTGCACACCGTCTCCGGCGACATGATCGACGGCACTATCATCGTCCAGCTGCTCGAGCGCCGAAATCCCGATGCCGTCGCCGCGCGCCGCACCCAGGCCGCCTTGCCCACCGTCGCCGAATTCGCCGGCGCCGTAGCCGAAGCCACCGTCAGCACCGCGGAATCCGGCCACACCACCTACGTCGGCGGACCCGACTATCTCGCGGACGTCCCTGCCTAGTCAGGACCACATGGTGAGGTCGCCGCGTCTGGTCACGCCGAGGAACGCACCGACCGAGATCCGTTTCCCGCCACCGGTGGCGGGCAGCACCTGGTGCAAGTTCCTCGGGCAGAACAGGATCAGCTCACCGACTCGGGGCGCGACGGCGTGCGCGGCGACACCGTCGACCGCACGGGCCGAGTAGCCGCAGCACACCGGGTTCTTGAACACCTCGATGTCGTTCGTCCACAGCCGATCCCAGATCTGCGTTTCCCCGCCGCGGCGGGGTGCACGGTAATAGATGTTCCAGGCCAGCTGATTCTCGATAGCGCCGATGGTCCAGCGCGGCGCGTCTCGCGGCGCCCAGTCCGAATGGATGCGGGAGCCACCGGAGAAATCGCGGATGACGCCCGCGTAATAGCGCCGCCGTCCCCACCGCGCGACCTCGACGCGACCCGGCCACACCGCGCTCAGGGCGGCGAGCACGACCTCGACCGGATGCGGTCTGCCGCGAAATATCGCGTCGCGAATCCGCTCCGCCGCCGGCACTTGCGCGAAGTACTCCGCCGGTGCGTCGCAGCGCTCGATCTGGCTGACCCCGATCCGGCCGACCGACGAATCCACCCTTTCGTACGAGCCGAATCCGTGGCCGAGCATCGACTCCACCGAGCGGATACACGATTCCACCGAGATCACATTCGGCACCCGAATGGCGGATATCTCGTTGGCCAGCAACAAATTCAAGGCGGCCGAGGTCAGCGATTCCTGCTCCACCGCAGGCCAGTCGCGATGTCCCGTTACCCCGGGGCGGCCAACGCTGCCGGCCATATGCGTTTCCCCTCGGCCAGTTGGATACCCCTGAGTATCCCACGACGCGGCAGGTCAGTGCGGATGATCAGGCCCCACCGGCGGCCACGGCGTATCGGCAAGAATGCGAACGGCATCGGACCGAATGAGTTCCAAGCTGAACTCCGCCGCGCGAATCTCGCTGGGCACCACCGAAAGCCGCTCGGTGGTCGCGCTCTGCCGATACTGTGAACCACGCGGTTCGAACAGCAGTTTCGTGCCGTTGCGGAAGCTCAGCATGCCGAGGTCGATCACGTGTACCCGATGATGTTGCGGCACCCACGCCCTGGACACCACCCACACCTCGACACCCGCCGCGACATGCGTGCGCACGATGTCCTCGAGGATGGCGAGGTCGTCGGAACTGTCGAAAACGAAGATCCGCTCGACGGCAAGGCCGAGCCGCGCGATCGCCGAACGCTGGATCTCCAGGAAGCGCTGGCCGAACGCGGCCTTCCAGAATCCGAAGGGCCCCATGCTCATCGCGCGATAGGCCTGCACATCGTCGAGCGACCGTGCGCGCACGCTGTACGGCCCGTCGACGCTCACGGTGACCGCGCCGTTCGCCAGCTCGCGCAGGCTGGCCAGCAACTCTTCGGCTTTGCTTCGCCGCATGTCCTCGAAGACCTGAACCGCGCCGTGCTGATCGATGGCCTGGTAGGCCGAGACATAGTCGAGGACGAATTGCTTGCACGGCGGCGGCGCCGAGACAACAGGCGAAATCTCGCGCACCGCAACAGAAACCTGGTCGGCTTGATTACGGAGTTCGGTGCGGACATCGCCCGCGGTTTGATCCAACCGCAGCACCTGCTCGATCAACAATCCGATACAGACACCGAGCAGGCCGACAATGATCGCACCCTGCAACGTTTTCGATTTGTCGACCAGCGGCGGGACGACGGCGAGCGCCAGCGAGAGCAGGATGCCGACGGTCCATAATGCTCGGCGGACCCGATGGGCGCGCTGGCCCGGTCCGCCGCGGGAGCCGTCACCAACCACTCAGCGAGTATCGCAGATCGGCCTGGTCGCCGGGTCTGATCTCCGGCCCGCCGAATTAATGCGTGGGTGGGTTTGGCATAGCCGCAGGATATTAGTTCCGAGTGGCAGATTAAGGTGTGGTCACTCCGCGTTTGCCGTGGTCACAGGGTTTCGCGGACGGGCAGGTATGGAGGTGGCGGAGACGAGCGTGTCGGACGAGCGGAAGTAGGTGAAATCGACGTGGAGGGGGGAAGTCTCGTTCACGCTATCGATGTGTGCCGGGTGCGCGATGCGCTGTGGCGGGGCCGGCGACGGCACCGCCGGCAGGCTGGGGCGTGCCGCCGGACCGGGCGGGGGAGCTGAAGTGCCCAGCGACCGCACGATCCCTGGCAGGGATCTGCTACTCGCCGCCTTCCGCGGCTTCCCGCACGACGATCATCCGATGCTGGAGGCGGCGGGCGAGCTGGCCCAGTTGCACCTTGCCCGCGAGCGCATCCCGGCCACCGAGGCGATCAAGCTCGACCGCCAGCGCATCCAGCTGGTCCGCACGATCGATCGGTGGGTCACCCTGGCCACCCCGGTCCCGGAGCTCGCCGCACCCGAACACACCGAAACCGTCGGCAGACTGGTGGATCGGCTCGCGGGCATGACCGCGCAGGCGTTCGCCGCGTTGGCGCACGCACCGGAGGCGGTCTTCTACGACGCGTGGGTACGGATCGATGAACTGGCCGACGTCTACCAGGACCTCATCGACGATCTGCGCATCGGCACCCGCCGATTACCCGACGATCCGTATCAGGACTGCTGATCTACTTGCCGCGTCCGAACAGCCGGAACGACCGGCTCTTGCGTTGCGGCAGTGTCGCATAGACCATCGTCATGTCGGCGAACACCTCCGCCTCGCGTTCCCGATCGACCCCGAATTCACTGCGCCCCAACACATGTCTGATCGACTGCGGCGAGAGCGACGGCAGCAGGACGGTCAGGGCGGGCGGCAGCGGTTCGGTGCGCTCGGCCTCGGCCGTGCCGTGGCCGAACAGCATGTGCCCCACCTCGTGCAGGATGATGTGGTCGGCGTTGCGGCCGGTCGCGTCGGCGTCGTAGATGATGATGTCGTCGTGGTTGCGCGCGACCCACAGACCGCCTCCGCCGCAACCGATCTCGGTCAGCTGGGCCTTGGGTGCGGTGTGCAGGCTGATGGACCGGCCACGGTGTGCGGCCACCGCCGCCAGGTAGGTGGTCAGGTTCCACGGGTTGGGGAGGGGCACGGTCCGGGTCGCATCACCGAAACGAGCTTCCATGCTGGTCATCGAGGCACACCTTACCCACCGTGCCGGTCCGAGTCACGGGCTGATTCGGGCCGATCGGACATGAGAATGATCATGTCGCCGCTCCGGTGCTTGCTAGTTCGGGCTACTCGGCCGGTGGTGTCGCGGCGGCCGGTTCGGCGTGCGTGAACCGGATGACGAGGTAGTTCACGCACCACAGCACCACACCGATCGCGAGCAGCATGCCCGCGATCACATACTGCTGTGGATTGCGGTCGGTCCACGGCCCGACCAGGAATCCACACGTCAACGCCCCGATCACCGGCAGCGCCGTGGGCGTGCGGAAATGCTCGTGCGTCACCGGATCTCGACGCAGCACCAGCACGGTGACGTTGACGACGGTGAACACGGCGAGCAGCAGCAGCGCGGTGGTGCCGCCGAGTTCGGGCACCTCGGCGACGAACGCGATCAGGCCGAGCGCGAGCAAGGTGGTGAACAGCACCGCGACATACGGCGTCCGCCGTCCGGCATGAACCCGCGCGAGTTGGGGCGGCAGCACCCGCTGCTTGGCCATGCCGTAGAGCAGGCGGCTGGCCATCAACATGTTGATGAGCGCGGTATTGGCGACCGCGATCATGCTGATGTAGGCGAAGACGTGCGTCGGGAACGCGGGCGCGCCTGCCTTTACTACTTGCAGCAAAGGCGTGTCGCCCTGACCGAGTTGGGCGATCGGGACGAGGGCGACCGCGCTGATCGACACGAGAACATAAATGACGGCGGTGATGCACAGCCCCGCGAGCAGCACCTTCGGGAAGATCCGGCTCGGTTCCTTGCATTCCTCGGCCATGTTCACCGAGTCTTCGAAGCCGACCATCGCGTAGAAGGCCAGCGTGGTCGCCGCGATGACGCCGCCGATCGCGGTCCGGTCGCCCGTCTCGAATTCGGTGATCCTGCTGAAGTCGCCGTTGCCCGCACCGAGTGCCCAGCAACCGATTCCGATGACGAGCAGCAGGCCGGTCAGTTCGATGCAGGTGAGCAGCACATTCAGCTTCACGCCTTCGCTGACGCCGCGCAGGTTCACCAGCGCGACGACCACCATGAACGCCAAGGCGATCAGGGTGATGGCCGTCCCTGGACTCAGGTTCAGATCGAAGGCCGCCGAGAAGTTCGCCCCGAATGCGCGCGACGCGGTCGACGCGGACGTGATCCCGGAGCACATGACCGCGAACGCCACCATGAACGTGAAGAACTGGATGCCGAACGCTTTGTGCGTGTACAGGGCGGCGCCCGCGGCGTGTGGATATTTGGTGACCAGCTCCAGATAGCTCATCGCGGTGACCAGCGCGACGAGGAACGAGACGACGAACGGCACCCACACCGCGCCGCCGACCTCATTGGCCACCTTGCCGGTGAGCGCGTAGATCGACGAGCCGAGGATGTCGCCGACCACGAAGAGCAGCAGCAGCCACGGGCCCATCACCCGCTTCAGTTCAGGTTCTTTGGTCCGCTCGGCGGTGATGTCGGCCATGTGGGCTGCCCCTCCCGTATTCGTCAACAGATGGTTGAAGTACCCACACGGCCCTGAAACTAGTCGACCGGCTCTTACTTTGGATGTGAAAACACCAATGCGGTGAACCGAATGGCCCGCTGTCTCGGTATCTCCTAGGACAACCGCCAACGACATGCGGCAGGTGCTGGGTTCCCGGCAATTCGGTGCGGGCTTCCGCAGGATGAGAGCGTGCAGATGAGCCTGCTGACGGTCGCGTCGCGGCCGCGGATCGGGACGGTCGGCCCGGGGTGGACCGGGACGATCGCCCAGTGGTGGGTGCTGACGGTCCGCCTGATCCGGCCGTCGTGGCGCAATGGGGAACTGGTGACCGCCGTCCTGGCGCCGGTGGTGTTCACCCTGGGCTTCTATGTGCCGTTGAACCTGGTGATGAGCGGGTACGGGCATGGGCTCAGCAGCTACGCGCAGTTCCTCCTGCCGATGATCGTGATGCAGGCGGTGGCGTTCTGCGCGACCTCGGCGGCGTTTCGGGCGGCCACCGATGCCAAGGACGGGCTCACGGTGCGGTTCGGTGCGCTGCCGATGCCCGCAGCGGTGCCGCTGGCGGCGCGGATCACGGCCGCGCTGTATCGTGCCGTCGTTTCGCTGGCGATGGCGCTGGTGTGCGGTCGGCTGATCGGCGCCGAGTTCTATGGAAGTGCTTGGGACACAGTAGGTTTTGTGGCGTTCTCGGTGCTGGTGACGGTGGCGCTGTGCCTCGGCGCCGACCTGATCGGCAGCGTGACCGGGAACCCGGAGGCGATCACGCAGGTGCTGGTGTTCCCGCAGCTGATTCTCGGCCTGGTCTCCACCGGGCTCGCGCCTGCGAACCAATTCCCTTCGTGGTTACAAGGTTTCGCGCGCAATCAGCCGGTGTCACAGTTCGTCTACGGGATGCGTGCGCTGGCCGGTGATTCGACCGGCAACGCGGGCGTGGTCGGGTGGGCGGTGCTCGGGCCGGGGCTGGCCTGGGCCGTGGGGATGATGCTGGTGTTCGGTGTGCTCGGCGCGGCGGTCGCGATGCGGAGGTCGGGATGACGACCGAAGCGCTGCCGATGGCGCCCGGCCGGACCGAGACATGGCGGTTGCTGGTGCCGCAGACCGTCATTCAGACCAGGCGGCTGTTGCTGCGATGGTGGCGTGACCCGTTGACGATGGTGCAGTCGCTGCTGTTTCCCGCGGTGCTGCTGCTCGTGCTGAATACCGTGCTCGGCAAACAGATCTCGGTGTTCGCCGGGGCCAGTGCGCTGTACGGCTCGGTGCCGATGGTCGCGCTGGTCGGGGTGATGTCGGGATCGCTGGCCGGTGCGATCACGCTCGGGCGGGAGCGTGATGAAGGCTTGCTCGCCAGGCTCTGGGTACTTCCGGTGCACCGCGCGTCCGGGCTCGCGTCCCGCATTCTCGCCGAGGGTGTGCGAATTCTGTTGTGCACCATGGTGTTGTTCGCGGTGGGCGGGATACTCGGGTTCCGCTTCGAACAGGGCGTGCTTGCCGCGATCGCGCTGTTCGGGGTGCCGCTGCTCTACGGGCTCGGCTTTGCCACGCTGGTCACCGCCATTGCCGTGTTCGCCGCGAAATCGGCTCTGGTGGAGGCGGTTTCGCTCGGCTCGGCGATCATGATGTTCTTCAGCACCGGGTTCGTTCCGCTGGCCGCGTATCCGCGCTGGGCGCAGCCGATCGTCGCGCATCAGCCCATGACGCAGGCGATCGACGCGATGCGCGGGCTGTCGCTCGGCGGTCCGGTCCGCGGTCCGCTGCTGGCGACGGTGGCGTGGTCGGTCGGGGCGATCGTGGTGTTCGCGGTGCCCGCGGCGGTGGGCTACCGGCGGGCCAGCCGGGCCTGATCAGCCGGCCTGATCAGCCTAATCGCGCGGCGGCCTCGGTGATCAGCTCGGCAGAGTCGCGCGGGCTCAGCGCCATTGCGCGCAACTGGTCGAAAATGACGCCGAAGCGCCGGATTTCGGGATGGCCCTCGATCAGTTCGTCGCCGGCGATGCCCTCCACGTACACCAGCTCCGGATCGGCGGGATCGTGGAAGTCGAGCAGCGTGAAGGGCCCTGCCATGCCGGGATGCGCGCCCGCCTCGAACGGGAGGATCTGCAGGATCACGTTCTTGCGCTTGGTTTCCTGGAGCAGGCGATCCAGCTGGCCGCGCATGACGGCGGTGCCGCCGACATGGCGGCGGATCGCGGCCTCGTCCATCACCACCCACAGCTCGAGCGGGTCCTCTTTGGTCAGGTTGGCGGCACGATCCATCCTGGCTCGCGCACGGTCCTCCATCACCGACGCCTCGACCTTCGGCATCCCGGTGTCGATCACCGCCGTCGCGTACTCCATCGTCTGCAAAAGCCCTGGGATGATGGAGGTCTGGTAGTGCCTGGCGGACAGCGCCTCGGCCTCGAAGTTGATGTAGGCCGCGTACACCTCCGACACGCTGCCCTCGTACGCACGGGACATGCCGGGCTTGAGCGCATCCGACAGCAGCTCGATGGCGTCGTCGCGCTGTTCGTCGGTGACGCCGTAGAGATCGAGCATGGCTTGCAACGTGCGTCGCTGCGGGCGGGCCTGCGCGGTCTCGATCCGATACAGCGTGGTGACGTTGATGCCGGTCTTCGAACTCACGTCTTCTTTACTGAGCTCGGCATGTTCGCGCATCTCGTGCAGCATGGCCGCCAGTCTGCGCAGCCGCACGGTCAGGACGGTGCGCTTGCCTGCCATGGCAACATCCCTTTCGGTTCGCCAAGAGCCCGCAACCTGCCGCAATAGCGCAGCGGGAGGGCGGTCGTAGCCTTAGAGATTACAACCTTCCAGAATGGTCCGGTCCAAAGTTGACGTTCCAGATATGCGGGACAGGGTCTTTGATCTTGCCACCCGGCCGGGACCTCCGCTTTCGGGTAGCGGTGGTGTCATGCGGGAGTGCCGAGGCCGTCGGTTCGGCGCAGCCAGAGTCTGCTCGCGGTCGCGTCGTCGCTGGTGGCTACGAGCAGAGCGCCCGCGAGGATGCCGAGCCGTGCCTGGGCCGCGGCGACCGGAAGCCCGAGGTCGCGCCAGGCGGTGCAGTCGCGATTGGTCGTCATGAGATGGGCGGTGCCATCGATGCGAACGGTGGTGAATACCTGCGGATCTCGCAGCAGCACCTGCGAAACCTCGACGGTGACGCCCGACGGGCCCGTGGTGGGGGAACTGGTGGTGGTAGGCCAGCAGAGCAGCTGCGGCGGGGCGGCGATGGTTTGGCCGAACAGGACGCAGCCGATGCGGTCGCAGCCGACCCGGGTGGCCACCGAATCCTGGCCGGGTAGGTCGATGCGCTGCCAGGTTCGGCCGTCGGGCGATGTCCATGCCAGCGGGAACAGTGCGCTGCCGCGCAAGGTATTGCCCGCGACGACGAAACCGGCAGGCCCGGTGGCGACGCCCGATGCGCCGGTCAGCTCGCCGGGCGGTGCGGCCAATGCCGGGTCGTCGGCCTGCCGATCCCAGTGCACGCCGTCGGTCGAGGTCCACACCGCCGCGCCGTATCGTCCACTCGTGCCGTCCCATTGGCCGACCAGCAGATCGGTGGCACCGAGGGTGGCGGCGGCGTTCACCGCGATCGCGTGCGGGCCGCCGAAGAGCTCCATCGCCTGCGGGTATTCGACGAGTGTGGTGCGGGTTCCGCTCCAGCTCGTCATACGTGGATTGCTGTGTGCGCCACCGAAAGCCTGGCCGAGGACAACGATCCGATCCCCGATGCCGACCGAGATCAGTTCCGTCTGAAAGGCGTAGGGGCTGTGTGGTTCGACAGTGACTGTGCGCCAATCACTTCCGTCGGTGGTGGTCCATGCCGCCGGTGCGCGGCCCTCGGGGCCGGGCACCGACCCGACGGCGAGCAGCCCGCCCTCGACCGGCGTCAGCGCGAGAATGCGTGCACCGGACGAGGGGAGGGGGAGCTCGCGCCACTCCGAGGTGGGGGCGTCGGCAGCGCATGAGGTCAGCAGGGCGAACACCGAGAGGAGCGCCACGACCAAGGATCGGCCCATCCGCCCACTGTGCCAGACCTACGCCGGTTTCGATGGAATACCTTGCGGGCCAATCCCGCTCAGCTCGACGAGTGGCACATGGTGGAGCGGCTTACTCGGCAAATGCCTCGGTCATGTGCCACTCGTGCGACTACAGGCTGTAGGCGACCGCGCGCAGGATGAGCGCGACGATGAAGACCGCCGTGAACGCCAGGTCGAGGGAGAAGCCGCCGGTCCGCACCGGCTTGAGCACCCGCCGCACCGGTGCGATGACCGGCTCGGTCCCCGCGTGGGTCAGGTCGCGGGCCCGGCTCACCCACGGCTGCCTCGGTCCGGTGGACAGCGCGTCGATCCAGTCGAAGACCAGCCTGGCGAGCATCACCAGGATGAACAGCGTCAGTACGAACCCGAGCAGAGCTCCGATCAAACCCATCCCGACCTCCTCGTTAGTGGCCGTGTGGCCGTCTACCCGCATCAACGCGGCAAGCCTACGCATGGTGTCCTCTTTGCCGGTTTTCTCAGTCGATTATCAGACACTGGCAGTTCGGGATTGACGGACCGGTAGGAATTGTTTTAGCGCGCTGAGTATGTCGTGTGAATCGAGTGTGAATATCGAACTGGGAACGGTTTGTCGGCGCACGGCATGGCGGGTTGCTCGAGGGATGCTCGACGGGCACGATGGCCTTCATTCGTGCACGGATGTGATGGGTGGTTCGGCGCCTACTCTGTTGCGGCTAGCCCACTCTGGGGCAGGCGACACGCCGGTGAATGGGCGGGTGCAGCAGTGCGGACGCACTCTTGCGTTCTTGCAAATGTAAGAGCATGATCCAGCTAGCCTAGTTGTGAACAACCGATCCGATGACCGGGATAACCGAATCGAGAGCCAATTATGTTGGGACAAAGCGTGTTGGTGTCGGGTGAGCCTGGGGTGTGGCGATGAGTGCTCCAACGGTGGGGGTACTGCCGACCGCTCCGCAATTACTGTGTGCCTTTCAGGGGCGGCGTTTTCAGGACCGAGAAATGCTCAGGTCCGCGCACGCGCTCGCTGAGCTACACGCACGCCGTCAGCAGGTGCGGGACACCGCAATGATTATCGAAATAGATTGTCGCCGAAGCGAGCTCGTCGACGACATCAATGACTGGATCGGCAAGGAGATTCCACAGCATCGCAACGGGGCTTCCCTGCACACCGAGAGCCTCGGCGCGGTCGTCGACCGGATGGCACGCAGCTGGGTGGACGCGAATCAGGCCATCGATGCCGAGGGCGCGCGCAGTGACAACACCCATAAACACTGGTACCACCTGGCCGAACTAGTTGACGGGTACACTGATCTGGTAACCGACGTGGCCGGTGGCCGCCGCCGATTGCCCGAGCAATAGTGACACTGCCCGACAGCGTCGCTGCCCGAAAGGCGACGTCCCGAGCGTAGTCATCCGACCAGTGGCTGCACTCGGACGATCACGTCGCCTGCACAGTGACGGCGGGCGCAACGGGGCGCCCCGCCCGGCGTGCCGCGTGGTCGACTGGCGCGGCACGCCCGCAGGGGTTTTCGTCTTCTTTCGCAATCATTCGGCTACGGTGAAAACCTCGTGTGCCGCAACCCGGACATCACTGCGCCCATGCGTCCGCATGCGGGCGAGCAGGTCCACCCAGGTAGGCGTCCAGCCGAAATGGCTGCCGCACTGGGAAATCAACGCCACGGTCGCCAGGCCGGTCGCCACATCCACACTGACGGACAGTTCGCGTGCCACCGCCGCCATCGTGTCCGATTCGACCATCCGCAGGGTGCGGGTCAACTGTGTTCGCAGCTGCTCGGCCGGGTAGTTCACCAGCGCACCTCGGCCGAGCTCACAGGCCCGCTGGATGGAACGCACGCTCGATGCGCCGTCCGCCCAGCGGATCTGCGCGAGGAACAGCTCGATCGCGAGCCGCCGCCAGGCCGGGTCGGTGCCGAGCCGCTCGGCGACCGCTACCGCGATCGTGCGCGCCTCTTCGGAAAGCCTTGCCGCGACACCGAGCCCGCCGACGCCGGTGAGTAGCGCGGAAAGCCGTTGCCGGGCAGGCAGATCGCGCCCGGGGAGGTCGACTCCCTCGGCGGCGAGCAGCCGATCGACCGCCGCGGGAACATGCTCCCGATAGCCGCTGGCCACGAGCACCCGCGCCGCCTGCTGCCACAGGCCGACCTCGCCGAGATCGGCGAGCCTGCGCACCAATAGGTCACCGGTGTCCTCCGGCGCCCACGGAAACCACGCGCCCAACACCCCCATGGCCTGGGCGGCGAGGTGCACATCGGCATTGCCTGCCAGCTCCCGCACCAGCGCTGCCATCCGATCCCGCTGCGGAATCGGCAACAGTGCAGGCGCGAGATTCAGCGCCTCGCTCGCGACCGCGGCATCCGTGGTGGCCTCGGCCAGGATCCGCCAGGCCTCGGCATGATCCAGCAACCAGCGGCAGGCGAAGACCACCGCGCGTTTGACGTCGCGATGCTGGTTGGGGCGCTCCCAGATCGCCAGCACCGAGGCCATCGCCTCCGGCGCGTGCAACGACGCGAGCAGTCGCACGCCCTCCTTCAGCGAGGTGATCTTCGTGGAGTCGACCAGCGCCGTGAGCGCACCGGCGAGCCGATCGGGGCCGATGCTCCTGGCCCGAGAAGCGATGCCGCTCACCGCGACTCGCGCCCGGTCGGAATCCACGTACCGGCTCAGCACCCGGACCGCTGCCTCGGCCTCCTCGCTGCGACCGAGCGCGGTGAGCGCGGCCTCGGCCACCGTGAGCTCGGCGTGGTCGAGGTACCCGACGAGGCGCTCGAAGCTGCCCGGCAGCTGGCCCAGTTGGCGTACCGCCCATGCCTTCTCCCACGGCGACGGTTCCTTGGCCCGCACCAGACCGGCAAGCGATCGGGCGTAGAGGTCGAGCTGCCGGGGCGTCCAGCCATGGAAGCCACCCGAAAAGGAGAGCACCAGACGCACTTTCGGTGCGAGGAAGCGCCCCGGCGTGGCTCCGGCGAGCACCAGGTCGAGCAGATCCGTACGGCGCGTGCCGATCAGCTGCTGCACCCGGGGTAGCGAGATCAGCGATCGGTCTCGGTTCAGTAACGTGGCCAAGTGCTCGTCGCGAGTGGCCGGGTTGGCCAAGGCCAGGTCGACCGCTTCCCGGATGACGTGATCGTTCCTGGCGCCGCAGGCCCGAAGGATCAGTTGCTGCAGGGCTGCCACATTCCAGGCGCGCCTGGCCAATCCGTGGCCGAGGCGCAGCGTGAGATCCCACTCGTCCCGCACGGCGTCGCTGTCCAGTCGCGGCCGCAGCGCCGCGAACAGCCGATGCTCCACGCCGCGCGGCAGATTCCGATCCAGGTGCCACAGCGGCACCGTGCTGCTGTGTGCCGCAAGGCTTTCGATCAGCCGGAGCGCGGCGTCGGTGAACGCCGGGTCATCGGCGCGGGCGCCGTGCACCAGCAATCCGCGCGCGAGCACCCCGACCGCGTCGGTGGTGGCAGGCGAGCGATCGCGGGCCTGTAACGCGTCGGTGGCCAGGATCTCCAGTGCCGAGAGATGGTCGGCGCGCAACAGCGTCGGCGGGATGCTGTCGACCGCGTGCAACGCATTGCGCCGCACCGGATCCTGCTCGTTGCGCAGCCGCCGCAGCGACTCGAGCAGGGTGGCGATCACCGCGGGATCGCGACTGCCGATCGCCGCGACCACCAGCAGCGGATAGGCCTCCGCACGCTCGTCGGCAGTCGGCCGCCGAATGCTCTCGCGCAGTATGGGTTCGGCCTCCTCCCAGGTGAGCCGGGCGATCAGTCGCTCGCGCACCGAGCGGTCCTCGGAGCCACCGTGCGTGGCAAGAAGTTCGCGGGCCAGGGTCGCCCGTGCGTCCTTCGACAGGCTGTCGAGGGCAGCGAGGTCCAGTCGTGCGGGGTCGACCCCTGGCTGGATGAATACCTCCCGCACCACCTCGGTGCGCCGATGCGGCGGCAGCGTGTGCAGGAAGCGCTGCCGCTGATGTGCGCCGTAGGCGGCGAACACCGGCAACAGCCGCTCGTCCGGGAGCTCGCGCAGCGCGGTGAAGAGGGCGCGACCGGCCAACCCGGTGCCCCGCCCGCTCGGATGCAGGATCAGCGAGACGACGGCACCCGCATCGTGGCGAGCCAATGCGCCGAGGATCCGGTCGAGGCCGGCGAGCGGTACGTGCCGGACCGCCTGTGCGGCGAGCGCGAGCAGCCGATCCGGATGGCGCAGTGCGGATGTCGTCGCGGTCGCGGCGATGCGCGGCCACAACTCGCGCCACTGCGACTCGCCCGCCCGCGTCGCGCTGCCCTCGAGGTAGTCGAGCACCACCTCGATGTGCTTGCGGCCCAACGCCTGCCAGCCGGTGACCGCATAGGCGAGGTCGGGGAGGAACTCGGCGACGATCGGGGTGGAGCAGTTCGGCAGCACCCGTGCCGCCTCGGCGTCGCCGAAGTGCCGCCGCACCTCCGGCAGCAGCGCGTCGGCCAGCTCGGTGCCGCACGAACGGCGGCCGATCGCGCGGTACAGCGTCTTTCGCGTCCGCTGCGCCAGCCGCGGCACCCGCTCGACCAGCACCTGCGGTTCGGCGCCGACTCGGATCAGCGCGACCGCGGCGCGGGACACGAACTCCTGTCCCACCGAATCGAGCTGTGCCAGTAGATGATCGCGGTCGCCGGCGATCGCGGCGAGGTGGATCGAGATGATGCGCTCGTACCGGCCACGCGCTGCCAGCTCGGTCAGCAGCGGTCCGAGTTCGGCCGTGCCTGCCAACTGCACGGCGACCGCCGCGATCGCGCGTCGCCGCTGTGGCGCGGACAACGGCTCGATGTCCTTGAGGAGCTTCGTCGCCGGTGATGCCATGGTTCGACGGCCAGCCTTTCGTCGATCTCGCACGGATCCGCGTGCTGGTGTGAGGATAGTTCGGGCACACCGGGTTTCGCGGAATCGAAGAATGGAGCGGGGGCGCTCAGGTCGCGACCGCGCGCTGCGCTCTGCGTTCTCGTCGGCGACGAAGGTAGCGGCGGATCCGGGTGGCGAGGAACAACACGAGCACCACCCCGAGTACCAGCAGTGTGCCTGCGACGAGCGCCGCGGGCAGCGGGTGGAAGACGGCGAGCGTCACGATCCCGGCGACCGCGCTGTCCTCGGCGGTGCTCATCACGATGTTGCTGGCGGGCTCTGGCGAAGTGTTGATCGCCATCCGCGTCCCGGCCTTGACCAGGTGACTCACCAGTGCGGTGATGCCGCCGAGTGCGCCGGCCGCCAGCTCGGGCAGCGAACCGTCCTGTCCCGCAATCAGTGCCGCGACGACCGCGCCCGAGGCGGGGCGCACCACGGTGTGCAGCACGTCCCAGAACGAGTCGAGGTAGGGGATCTTGTCGGCCACCGCCTCGATCGCGAACAGGACGGCGGCGGCGATCAGCACGTCGGTGCGCTGCAGCGCGTCCGGCACCGAGTCGGCGACGCCGAACCGGCCGAGGAGCCCGAGCAGCAGCACCACGGCGTAGGCGTTGACCCCGCTCGCCCAGCCCGCGGTGAAAATCAGGGGAAGTGCTGACACGACGCCATACTAGGGCGCGGTCGCATCAGCGCAGGGCAGCGCGGCCGCGCAGGCGTCCGAGCAGGATCAACGCCGTCAGCGTGACCAGGACGAGCACGGTGGTGGTCGCGGCGGCGTCGAACACCTCGCCGCGGTCGGTCTGCGTGAAAATGCTCACCGGCAGCGTCTTCCAGGTGGCCGGGTACACCATGATGGTGGCGCCGAGCTCGCCCATGGACAGCGCGACCGCGAGCCCGGCGGCCGCGCCGAGCGCAGGCAGCAGCAGCGGCAGGGTGACCTGGCAGAGCACCCGGACCGGACCGGCGCCGAGTGACTCGGCGGCCTGCCGGTACGCGGGGTCGATGCGATCGAGCGCGGCGGCGACCGCGCTGAACGCGTAGGCCAGCACGAGCACCGAATGCGCAAGGATGACAATCCATTTGGTGCCGCCGAGCAGCAGCGGCCGCTCGTTGAACGCGATCAGCACGCCGAGGCCGATGGCGACCGACGGCACCGCGACCGGCAGATGGAACACCGCGTCGGTGCAGCGCCGCCACCAGCGCGGCGCCTCCCGTGCGGCCAATGCCGCCCAGGTGCCGAGCACCAAGGAAATGGCACCGGCCAGCAGCGCGGTCTGCAGGCTCACCGACAGGCTGGCCGCCTGCTCACCCGACAGCGCGCGGCCGAGGTTGGCGAAGCCGAGGTCCGACGGCAGCGCGCCGGTCCAGTGCCCGGCGAAGGCGGCCGCGCCGACGGTCGCGAACGGCGCGACGAACACCACGAGCACGACGAGCGCGAAGACGGCGAGCACGACCGCCTTGCCGCGCCTGGTCCACACCAGCATGGGTCAGCTCTCCTTACGGGACGCGCCGGTGAACCGGGCGAACACCAGCCGATATCCGATGTACAGCGTCAGCGACAGCACCACCTGCACCGTGGCGAGCACCGCGGCGCCGGGCAGGTCGAAGGTGACGATGCCGCGGGTGAAGATCAGCGCGGGCAGCGTGAGCACGCCCTTGGCCCCGGTGAACAACACGATGCCGAACTCGTTGAGGGTCAACAGCAATGTGAGGCTGCCGCCTGCGGCCAGGGCAGGCCACGCTTCCGGCAGCACCACCTGCCGCAGCACCCGCCACGGGGAGGCGCCGAGGCTCGCGGCGACGTCGAGCTGTTCCCTCGGCAGCTGCGCGAACGCGGCGAGCAGCGGGCGCACGACGAACGGGGTGAAGAAGGTGATCTCGGCGAGGACGATCCCGAGCGGGGTATAGAGGAAGTCGAGGGCTGGCTTGTCGTTCCCGGTGATCCGCCCGATCAGCACGTTCACCGCGCCCGCTGTGCCGTACAGGAACGTGAAGGCGAGGGTGATCAGGAACGACGGCAGCGTCAGCACCGTATCGATGAGCCTGCCGACCACCTGTGCGCCGGGAAACGGCACGAAGGCCAGCACGATCGCGAGGAAGGTGCCGAGCACCAGGCAGCCGAGTGTCGACGTCACCGCGATGGACACGGTGCGCCACAACGCGTTCCGGAACAGCTCGGAGCCGAGCACGTCGGTCCACACCGATGTGCCGCGGCCGGTCGGTGTGACCGTGGATTCGGCGAGCACCCGGATGATCGGGTACACCGCGATGAACAGGACGACAAGCAGCGGCGGCAGGCTCCACAGCACCGGCTTCCAGTTGCGCTGCGGCGCAGGCCGATCGGCGGGCTCGAGGTCGGGGACCAGCTCTAGAACGGTCATGGCTGCTGCGCACCTACCGCGCGCGGGATGAGCACCCCGGCCGGATCGGGGAACTGGACGCCGACGACGGTGCCGACGGCGGTGTCGACGTGACCTGCCAGATCCGCGGTGATCTCGTCGGCGACCCCGTCGACAGCCAGATGCACGCGGGTGGTCGCGCCACGCCACACCGCGGCGGTGACGGTGCCGCGCAACGCATCACGGTCGCCGGTGCCGCCGAGGCGGACCGTGTGCGGCCGCACGCACAGCAGGGCAGGGGAGTCGATCGCCCAGTTTTCCTGGCCGACGCCGGGGGTCGGCGCCTGTGCACGGAGCGTCCTGCTGCCGACGGTGACCAGTGCCGATCCGCCGGACACCCGATTCACCATGCAGGGCAGCAGGTTCGCGCCGCCGAGGAACGCAGCGGTGAAGTCCGACGGCGGTCGCCGCCACAGGTTTTCGGCGGTGTCGATGTCGAGCAGCCGCGCGTCGCGCATCACCGCGATGCGGTCGGCCAGGGCAAGCGCCTCGGACTGGTCGTGGGTGACGTACAGCATCGCGGTGTCCGGCAACGCCTTTCGTAGCTGTTGCAGCTCGCCGAGCATGGACTGGCGCAGCTGTGCGTCGAGCGCGGCGAGCGGCTCGTCCAGCAGCAGCACCTTGGGCCGGATGGCCAATGCCCTGGCGATCGCGACCCGCTGCTGCTGTCCGCCGGACAGTTCCCTCGGTAGCCGCTGCGCGTAGGCGCCCATGCCGACCATGTCCAGCGCCTCGGTGACCCGCGCGCCGATCTCGCTGCGCGGCACCCGATGTGACTTCAGCCCGAAGGCGACGTTGCTGTGCACCGACATGTGCGGGAACAGCGCATAAGACTGCACGACGACACCGATGCCGCGCTTGGCGGGCGACAGGTCGGTCACGTCGCGCCCGGCCAGCCGGACCGCGCCCGAGGTCGGCCGGACGAATCCGGCCAGTGCCTTGAGCGCGGTCGACTTGCCGGACCCGGACGGTCCGAGGAGCGCGACGGTCTCGCCCTCGGCGACGCGCAGCGTGAAATCGGTCAGCGCGACAGTGGTTTTGCGACCGCTGCGGTAGCTGACGCCGACGCGATCGAAGACGATCGCCGGTTCGACGATGGCGGATCGCATCGGTGTCTTGGCGGCTGACCTGGTCAGCGCGTCACCAGTGGGCATTGTCGACTCCCTTGTCGGATACGGGGTTTCAGCTACCGGTGACCTTCTGGTAGGCGGCAAGGTCGCCATCCAGATCGGTGAGCACGGTGTTCCAATCGACCGTGAGCAAGTCGACGCCCTTCAGCACCGAGCTCGGCGACGGCGCCGAGCCGGTGACCGGTGTGTCGCGCAGCTCGGCGCGCGCAGGCACCGCGAAAGCGTCCGGGCCGAGGGTCTTCTGGGCCTCGGCCGACAGCAGGAACTCCATCAGCTTCTTCGCCTCGGCCTGATGCGGTGCGCCCTTGGCCAGACCCATCACGTAGGGGACGGCGACGGTCGACTTCTTGCCGTCGGCGGTCGCGGGGAAGAAGACGCTGAACTTCGAGCCCTTCTCCTTGATGGTGGTCAGGTTCATCTGCACATCGCCGTTGGCGACGCTCAGTTCGCCCTTGTCGACCTTGGCCTGCAGCTTGCCGGTGGACGGGGACGGCCCGACGTTGTTGGCCTGCAGCTTGGTCAGGTAGTCGAGCGCGCCCTGCTTGCCGAGCAGCTTCTGCAGCAGGACGAGCACGGCGGTGCCGTCACCGGCCTGGCCCGGCGTCGAATACTGCAGCTTGCCTTTGTATTCGGGCTTCAGCAGATCGTCCCAGGTGAGCGCGCCGGCATCGACCGAGGTGTTGGCGATGAAGCACAGGTAGTTGTTGGCCATGGTGACGTACTTGCCGTCGGCGTCCTTGTCGGACGCGGGCACTGCGCTGGTGTCGATGCCGCTGTTCTGGAGCAGCCCTGCGCTTTTCGCCTTCTGGATGAACGGCGGCAGGGTGACCATCACGTCGGCCTGCGGGTTGCCCTGCTCCTTGTCGACTCGGTTGACGACCTCGCCCGAGCCAGACTCGACCAGGTTGACCGCGATGCCGGTCTGCTGCTGGAAGTCGGCGAAGCGGGCCTTGTACCAGCTGCCGACGCCGTCCGCGGAGTAGACGGTGACGGACTTGCCGCCCGTGCTGTCGGCGCCGGTGCCGCCGCAGGCCGCCGTCGCCGCGAGGGCGGTGGCGGTGGCCATGAGCAGCGCGGTCCGGGAGAGGGTGCGTGCGAGACGCGCTCGCGTGGTCGAAGTACGCACGATGACTACAACTTTCGGTTCGTGAGGAGTGTCGGAGTCGAAGGGGCGGTTGACCGTCGCTGGTGCGACGGGGTCATGGGTGCTCGGCGAGCACGAGCGCGGCGAACTCGGCGACCGAGGGCACGACATGGGTGGCGCCCGCCGCCCGCAGCTGTGCTTCGTCGTGCGCGCCGGTGAGCGTGCCTGCGACGATTCGGGCGCCCGCGGCAAGGCCGGTGGCGATATCGCTGGTGGTGTCGCCGAGCACCGCGACGCGATCGACCGCGTCGGCCTGCAGCCGCAGCACCGCGGTGAGCACTATGTCGGGGTAGGGGCGGCCGCGGCCTGCGTCCGAGGGCGCGAGGGTCAGGTCGGCGATGTCCTGCCAGCCGAGCGCCTTCAGCAGCCGGTCCTGGGTGCTGCGGCTGAACCCGGTGGTGAGGGCCACCCGGATGCCCGCGGCGCGCAACGCGGTGATCGCTTCTGCCGCACCGGGAATCGGGGTGATCTCGACCTCGTCGATCAGCGCCTCGTAGGCGCTCTCGAACGCGCGGTTGGCTTGCTGGGCGCGGTCTTCGTCGCCGAGCAGCGCGCGGAAGACGGCGATCTTCGACTGGCCCATCGTGTCGAGGACGTACTGGCGGGCCGAATCGCGTTCGGGCCCTTCGGGCGCGATGCCCGCGGCGGTGGCGGCGGCATCGAAGGCGCGCAGGACGAGCCCGCCGTCGGCGACCGTGGTGCCCGCCATGTCGAGGGCGACGAGTTGAATGCTGTTGTCTGGCACGTTCTTCCTCACAGGTTCAGCAGTTCGGCGGTGTCTTCGCCGATGACGGGGCCGAGGGTCATGCCGCGGCCGCCTGGGCCGGTGATCACCCAGATGTGCTTGCTCGCCTCGGCGCGGGTGACGACCGCGGTCGGGTCGACGGTCTGGCTGTACACGCCGGCCCAGCGCCGGATCACCTGCGGCAGTTTGCGTCCGAGCAGTTCCTCGGCGACCGCGATGAGGTGTTCGTAGGGCGCCTCGTCCACGTCGAACGCGAACGGCTCGTCGTATTCGTGGGTGTCACCGATGGTGAGCCCGCCGTGCAAGCGCTGCACGCACAGCAGCTGCATCTTGTGCTCGGCGGCGGTGGCGGTTTGGGACTGTTCCCGGTTCAGCGCGTCCAGCGTCTCGCCCGCGAAGCCGGGGTAGTACCGAAAGCTGTCGCCGTCGGCGACGGCGGTGGTGAGCGGCTCGTCGAGCGGCGCGGTCTGCATCATCTGGAGCCGGACCCGGCGCACCGGGAGCACGCCTGCCAGTTCGCGGGTCAGGCCGGAGTGTGCGGCGCCGGGGCAGGCGAGCACCAGGTCGGCCTCGAACCGGCGGCCTTGATCATCGAGCACCGTTGCGCCGGAGCCGGTGTCGGTGACCGACCTGGCCTCGGTGCTCGCGTGGAAGGTGTAGCGGCCGGTGGCGGTCAGGTACGCGCGCAGCGCGGGCAGCGCCTGCCGCGACTCCACCGCAGCGTCGGTCGAACAGTGCAGTCCGGCAAGGAATTTCCCGCGCAGCGCGGGGTTGAGCGCCTGGATCTGCGCAGGCTCGAGCAGCGTGAACCCGCGCTGTTCGGCCGTGGGGCCTGTGCTGGCGGCCTCGGCGACGGCGAGTTCGGCGGGGGTGCGCACCAGCGTGATCGAGCCATTCGGCCGGAATCCGACGCCGGGGACCTTGCCGCCGATCTCTTCCCACAGCTCCCGCGATCGCAGCGTCACCTCGAGCTCCGCGGCGGACCGTCCGGAGACCCACACCAGGCCGAAGTTGCGTACCGTTGCCCCGCGGGCCTCGGTCTCGCGCTCCAGCTGAATGACCTCGTGACCGCGGCGGACGGCGGCCAGGGCATGTGCGGTGCCGAGGATCCCGCCTCCGATGATGACCAATCGCATGGGACATATCGTGCACATTGGTCTAGACCAAGGGGTGTTACCCGTGCGAACGCTAGGTTAACAATTGGTATAGACCAATTACGGGTACGCTGTCGGCATGGACGCAGCGGAGGTGACGAGGGTCGGTGCCGAGCCGACAACCGGCGACAGGCACAGTGGGCGAGCGGAATTCGCGCTGCCCGATCGGTTGCCGAAGTCGTATCGGGTGCGCACCGAACTCGAGACGATCCTCGACGATCTCGCTGAGGGCGATCCGGTGCCCTCGGAACGAGACCTGGCCGTTCGGTTCGAGGTGGCGCGCGAGACCGTGCGCCAGGCATTGCGAGATCTGCTGGTGGAGGGGCGGATTCGGCGGCAAGGCCGGGGCACCGTGGTCTCGCGTCCCAAGATGGTGCAGCCGCTGTCGCTGCGCTCCTACACCGAGGGCGCCATCAGCTATGGGCGCGTGCCGGGCCGGCTGCTCGTCGGCTGGGACGATGTGCCCGCCGATGCCGACATCGCCCGCGATCTCGGTGTGCCGGTGGGCACTTCGGTGATGCACCTGGAGCGGGTGTTGCTCGCCGACGGTGAGCGCATCGGTTTGGAGAGCACCTACCTGCCGCTGGCTCGGTTCGCCGGCCTCCGTGCCACCTACGATCCGACGACCTCGTTGTATGCTGCCGTGCGTGCCTCCGGGGTGGTGTTCGGCAGGGCCACTGAACGTATCGAAACAGTCCTCGCATCCCCGCGTGAGGCCGCGTTGCTCGAATGCACCACGGCGCTGCCGCTGTTGTTGCTGCATCGGCGCAGTCTCGACGCGGACGGCGAGCCGATCGAACGGGTGCGCGGGCTCTATCGTGGCGATCGGATCGCGTTCGAGGCGCACCTCAGCAAATAGCCTCGGTGCGACGGTTCGCCCCAGGACCGTACTGGTCGTTTTGTCGCGTTTACCCGGTTCGCTTATGCTCCCGATTTCGTGAGGCTTGACGGGGAAATGGGATCGCGGCGCGACGCGCGAATCTGGGGGGCGGTGACCGCGATCGGCGTGATCGTCGGCTACGCGGCGGTGCTGCTGGCGAACGCGCGGCACTTCTACACCGACGACACCGAGGCGCAGTACGCGCCGATGTGGGTCCATCTCGGTACGCAGTTGCGCGAGGGACGATTTCCCTGGATCGTGCCCTGGGAGTGGATGGCGGGCAACTACACCATCGAAGAGGCCGGGATCTACAACCCGCCGCAGCTGCTGATCTATCTTCTTGCGCCGTCGATCGACAATCTCGCCGTCTACGCGACGGTGGTGAAGCTCGTCTTCTCGATCATCGCCGGGCTCGGCGTCTTCCGGATCTGCCTGGCCTACGGCGCACGTGCCCCGTGGTCGGCGGTGGCAGGCATCGGATTTCCGTTGAGCGGGTGGTTCCTGTTCTTCGACGAGGCGAGCTGGTTCACCTCGCACACCGCGACCGCGTGGATCGTGCATGCGTGGGCATCGGCGGTGCTGTACGCGCGCGGACGCGGCGGTCCGATTCCGGTATTCCTCTTCCTGTATCTCGCGCTGACGGTCCAATATGCCTTCCCCGCAGTGGAAGCCGGGTTGATGATCGTCGCGGTCGCCGTCGGCGAGGTCATCTACCAGCGTCGCTGGGGGCCGTCGCTGCGGTTGCTGCTCGCCGCGGGCGCCGCCGCGCTCGTCGCGGCGGGCGCCAACCTGCCGGGGATCCTCTCCTCGCAGGTGACCTGGCGGGGCAACGCGAAGATCCACAACGATCCCTTCCTGACGGTGCCGTGGTCGGAATCGTTGAACGCCAGCTTGCCGAGCACGACACCGGCATTCACCGCATGGTGGGGGCATGTGCAGCCGTTGCCGATGGTCTATGTCGCCTGGTTCCTGATTCCCGCGCTGGCGTTCATCGCCTGGCGGGCGGCCTACGATTCGGTCAGGGAGCTCAGCGGGCCAATACTTTTCGCCGTCGCGGTGCTGATGTGGACCGCGGGCCCCGGCGCAATCGGGCCGCTGCGCTGGCCTGCCCGCGTGCTGCCGATGGTCGCGCTCGCGCTGCTCGTCCTGGTCTGCGTGCTGCTGAGCAGACACGGCACGCTGGCGTCGCTGCGCCGCCGCGGCATCGCGGCGGGGGTGTTGATCGGGTTGTTGTTCATCCGATCCTTCTCTGCGGCACCGGAAATCGTGGTGCGCCATCTCCTCGCGGTGTTGGCGGTCGGCGCGCTCGGCGCCGCGGCGGTGTGGCTGGCGCGGACCAAGGGCGTAGCGGTTGCGTGTGTGCTGTTGATCGTCGCGATGTTTCCGATCGCCTACACCCAGGTGGCGGCCGCGCCGCCGACCGCGCTGCCGTACAACTTCCCGGAACGGCGCTCGGAGATGGCGGCGGCCTTCCCCGACTTCGACGGCGTGACACTGCAACTCGCCGATCGTGCGATCTTGCGACCGGAGGACCGAAGCATCTCCGGCGCCTACGGATCACTCGCCATCGGCAACTACGCCAAGAACCTCGGACTCGATTACGTGAACGGGTACACGCCGATCGGGCATGCGCCCTTTGCCGGGGTGCTGTGCATGGCATGGGACGGCAGCACCTGTGTCGACGCGTTCCGGCGCGCGTTCGCGCCCGAACCATCCACCGGCGCAACGATTGTCGATCTGATGAAGGTCGACCGGGTGGTGCTGCACCGTGCGCAGTATCCGAACACGAGGGAACAGCAGGCACCGGCGGGCTGGAAGTGGGTCGACTACCCGGGCCACGAACGCTACATCTGGGTGCTCGAACGGGAGAACGGTCTCGTCTCGACGAAGAACGGGGCGATCGCGCACACCGTCGGTGTGACCGCTACCTCGTCTTCTTCACACGATGAAGCCACCAGCGTCAGCCGGGTGAGCTCGACCAGCGGAGGCCGTATCGTCTTCAGCAGGCTGAACTGGCCTGGGCATCGGATCACGGTGAACGGTAAGGACATTCCGCTCACAACCGTGGAGCGGACTTTCCTCGCCGTCGATATTCCGGCGGGCACCAGCAACGCCGAACTGGTCTTGTCCTGGCGGCCGCCGGGGTGGCAGGTCGGCATCGCCACGGCGGTGCTCGGCCTCGTCATGATCGGTGTGCTGCAGTGGGTGGCGCGTACGGGTCGTTGGTCTGTCCCGTCGAGTCCGGGCCTCCGGCATCCGGATTCGAGCGCCGAGCCGAGTCGAGCGCTGCGGCCTGCGGAACCTTCCGGCGCAGGAGGCTGAGTTCCCACCGCTGGGAGGTTGCCGACGGGCCTGGTTCGGCGGCGTCGGACCTACAGTTGTCTCTACGTTTTCGCACCGCGAGGAAGGGGCAGCGTTGAAGTACGCGGCAGCGCAGGCTCCATACCGCCGCCCTGGAGCCGGAGAGTGCGCCGGTGAGTCGATCGCTGTGGGTTGACCCGGAAGGTCTGCACGCGCGCGGGGCGGCGATGCAGGAGATCGGCGACGAGATCGGGCAGGTCGTTGCGCGGTTGCGGGCCGCGCTCGACGCGGAGGGCCGCTGGTGGGGCGACGACGAGGCCGGTAAGGCATTCGAGAAGACCTACGAGCCGGACGCTCGGCAAGCCGTTGCCGCATTGGCGGAGTTTGCCGCGTCGGTGGACGGCTTCGGCCGCGATGTGATGATCGCCGCCGAGAACTTTCAGATCATGGATCAGGTGGGCGGCAAGCAGATAGAGGCGGCCACCGAGACGGATGCCGGGGCCCCGCTCGGTGGGGATCTGCCTGCCGAACCCGTTCGCGCACCGGATGTCGCGGCGACTCCTTCCTCGCCTGAGCAGCTTCCCCTTGTTGCGCCGCAGTCGGATGCGGATCAGGTCGCTGCTGAAGCCATGCCATTGCCGACAAAGCCATTGCCGCACAACGGTTTTCCCGATCCTGCGCCGAATGGCGGGAATCGGCAGGGGAGTCGTGGGGTCGATGGCGGAGCGGATCCGCAGGCTGCGCCGGCCGGTGCAGGCAGCGGCGATCGCGCGGTCGGCCAGGACCGACGCCGGCCGGTCGAGCCGATCGCGACATCGAATGCGGTGCCGCCGAGTGTCCGACAAGCCGACAGGCCCGCGGGTAGCGAGAAGAAGCCGGCGACGGCTCCCGCTCCGGGTGGGCCGACCAACACCGTGGCACCGCCGCGCGCCGGTGCCAGCCCGCCTGCCGTCAGTGCGCCGTCGGCGCGGCGGCCGCCGGGGACGCCATGGTCCGGAGGTGCGCCCTCGGCCGGGTCGCCCGCCGGAAGTCCGCCGCCAGTGGCCCGGCCGGACCGCCCAGCCGTCAGCCCGCCCGCCGGAGCGAAGCGCCCCGTCCGGGCGGGGCGTCCAGTCGTGCCGCGGGCCGACCGCGACCAGCAGCGGCGATCGAGCAGGCAACTACACGCAGACAGCGAAATCGCGCGGCTTGCAAGAGAACTCGCCGATCGGCACGGTATCGCGGTGTCTGGACTGGATACGCCGGGTATCCACGAGGCCTACATCCGTGCGTTCCTGGCCGCCGTCGTCGACGTGCTCACGAAGTTTCCGGTCATCGCGTTGCGCCACGTCGGAATCGCTCCGCTCGGGGATCACGCCATCGCCCGCGTCGAGCGGCGGTCGACCGGAGTCGGGAACGCCGCGAGCACCTGGTCCGCCGACCTCAACGCCACTCTGCTCGCGGATGCCGCTCGGCTGGCCGAGGCGATGAGAGCGGCGGACAGGCCGGGATCGGTTGTTGCGCAATCGGATATCCGCCCGGTCTACACCGCGACGGTTCGAGAGTTCGGGCGCGCCTTCGATCTCGCCGGCGCGGGGCAGGCGCGTGCTCGGGCGCAACGGGCGCTGATCGCGGAGTACCTCGCGGACGGCGGGCACCGACGCGTAGGGCTCGCCCGGGTGGTGCGCGGCTACCTGCAATGGCGTGATCAGTTGAGCGGCAGCAGTTTCGACAAGGGGCGCTTCGATGCCCCTGCGGCACTGGCAGCCGCGTTCACCGACGTCATGCTCAACGGGGACCGTGCCACCGAACCGGCGCAGACGTTGTGCAGGCTGCTCGTCGACACCGCGCGGCCCTCGGCGACGGCAGGCACGGCACGCCCGGGCGACGGCGAACCCCGACGGGTCCGCCGAACAGACGCATAGGAGGTCACCGAGTGCAGGGTCCGGAGACGGACGATCCAGCGGAGCAGCACCGGCTGGTACGGGAGATCGCTGCGGCGATCTCGGCGGCGGTTCCCCCGGAATGCCTTTCGTGGCAGGCCATTTTCGCGGTGACCGTCGGGGCCGACGTCGCGGAGATCACCTGCCTCGACGGTGACGCGCGGCCGGTATCGGTGCCGCCGACGGCGGCGATGACGGCGTTGGCGCGGCAACACCGTGACATCTCCGCGCGGGTCACCGACGGACCGTGGTGGCGACTGATCCTGTGGTCGAGCGCCGACGGTGCGCTCGACGTCGACTACGACCGCGGGGACGAGCCGTTTCCGGACGAGCACTTGCTCGCACCCGAGGCGTACCGGGACGATCTGGCGGCCTACCCGAGGGAACGACTGCCCATCTGGCTGGCGGCCTACCTCGAACACGCCGATCGGCAAACTCGCAGTCCGCAGCGGGCTGTCGCCGCCGTACGCGCCGATCAGGACGCGGGGGTTCGGCCGACACCCATGACGAACGAACTGCCGGACCTGCCGGTGATGTGGGCCAGGTGGGCGATGCTGTCGGCGGCGTTCGTCGCGGTCCGCTCCGAGCGCGGACCGCGCGTGTTGCCCTCGCTCGGCTGGTTCGAAAGCTCCCGGCGGGCAGGCTCAACGCTGTACGTGCTGCCTGGCGGCCGGGCCGTGCTGTCGGGAGGTGTGTGGAATCCGCCCGCACTCGACGCGGTGTACAACGGCGGCGCCGAGATGCCGAATTCCTATGCCGGGGCACCGGATTGGGTGGCCGACCCGGTATTGAACCCGCGCGCCGCCGCAGGGCTGCTCTCGTTCTGCTACTGGTGGGATTCCGGGCGATGGTATCGAGGCGAGTCGCCCTCGGCGGAGCAGTCCGGTGCGGCGATCCCGGGGGTGTGGACCGCCGAAACGGTGGCCGACATCGTGGCGAGTGTGCTGCCCGATCGGGCGAGTGACCGGGTGCGCGCGGCGGCGGCCGCGCTCGAGTCGGCCGCACAGGTCGGCGCGGTGACCAGGGAGCTGGTGCGCGAAATCTTCGATGATCCGGAGCGTTTCGATATCGACGGTGCGATGTATCAGTTCTCGATTGCCGGTTCGCTGGACACGGAGACCCGGCGCCGGATGTCCGGACCGGAGGCCATCGTCCGGGTCCGTACGTACATCACCGAACGGCAGTTGGACGTGACGGGCTATCCGCTCGCGCAGTTGCGGGCCGACCGCATCAGCGCGGGCTGGATGGTCTATGTACCGGTGCAGCGCGGGGAGATCGCGATCGGACGGGCGATCTTCTACGTCGCCGACGACGGCGTCGTCGAGCACTCCTCGTCATCGACGCCGCCGGTGACCTATGCGGCCGGATTCGAACAGCGCTACCGGCGACGGCAAGGGGAGCGAGACTGAGCATGATGCGGTGGGCGGCGCGGCGCTCCCAAGAGTGGGGACGGGTCCACCCGTGCGGATCGCGTCGCGTTCTATCCTGCGGATCTGAATCTGCGCGGCTCACCGGGGGATGCTGATTGTGTCGACGACCTCGGAGGAGACGTTCGCTGACGTTCCGGAGCTGATCCGGACCTTGGTGATCGGCCAGGAATATCCGCGGATGGACGGCGACGCGGGGCGACGAGTCAGTGCGGCCTGGCAGCAGGCCGGAGCGGAGTTGGCGGAACTCGCGCAACGGCTGCGGGACGAGGTTGCGGGGTTGCCTGCCGCGGTGAACGGTGAATTCGGGGACCGCGTCGTCGCCGACGCCGCGCCGATGTGCGGGGTGGCTGATGATTCGGCGAAGTTCTGCCACAGCATGGGGCGCCACACCGATCGTGGTGCCACCGACAGCGACACCGAGAAGTATGTGATCAAAGCCTTCGCCTTGATGACGGCGTTGCAGCTGATGGCGGCCGGTAGTTCGAATCCGGTCATCGCTACCGGGATCTTGAGTGAGGCCCGGGCGAAGCATCTGGCCGCGTTCCGGGCGTTTGTCGCCGCACGGGCCGGCGCCGGGGTGGCCGCCGCAGCAGCATGGACGGGGCCGTTGCTCGTCCAGGCAGGCGGATTCGCGGTGTTCGCCGGTGGCATCGAGGCCGTTGTGCAGAAAGGCCAGATCGAGGGGATCCTGGACGGGCATCGCGCGGCGATGGATTGGCGAGCGATCTGGATAGCCGCTGCGGCGGGCGCCGGGTCCGCGCTCAGCGGTGCGCTCGGCGGGCGGGCGGCACATGCCATTGTCTCCGGCGCGGACGTGCCGGTCCTGTTGGGGCGGGCGGTGATTGCCGTGGTGTCCGGCCTCTCCGGTGTCATCGGTGGCGCGGCGACCGCCGCGGGAATCACCGGCGAGTTCCGGCTGCCGATGTCGGCGTTGGCCAGTGGTGTGGCCATCGGGCTGGCGAGCGCGCACCTGCACGCGCGGGCGCACCCTGAGGCGCCGCCCTCGCTGCCGGACCCGGCTCAGCACGAAAAGATCGGGCTCACTACGGATCTCACGCGGCCGGAGGCACTCAGCACCCGCGAGCACGCACTGACAGCGACTGGTGAACCCGCGGTCGCCGAGGTCCTGTCCGGCTCCTCGGACAAGGTGGCCGCCACGGCTTCGAGAGGGGCGGTCGGTGATCCGAATGCGGCACTGTACGAACGCATCAACGTTCTACGGGAGCGGGAGCTGGCCGAAACCAGGGCTGCCGCACGCCAACCCGAGCCGACGGCAGCACTGAACCCCGCTGAGCGCCCAGCGACGGTCGACAGCTCGGTCGCCGCGGGCGGCGAGATCGCGTCCCAGGCCTCGGCGAGTGAACCCGTGGGGCCCACGGTGGCCGAGACGCCGACCGTGTCCGACGGCGCGGCACCCTCCGCACCGGCGGACCCGCCCCCCAGCGCGGACCGGCCTGCCGATGGAGACGGCACGGAATCCGCAGTGGATCCCGCCGTAACCGAGAGCGACACAGCCGAACTCGACCAGGCCGTCGCGGCGCGGGACGAGTCGCGCGCCGAGCTTGCCCGGTTGCTGGAGCGGTCGCCGCAGGAGGTGCGTGAATGGGGACCCGAACCGTTGGAACGGGCGGTGGGACGGTCCGACAACTGGGTGGGATCGCTGGGTGAGCAGGGCTGGGCTCAGCTGTCGCCGGAAGTGCGCGAAGGGGTGGTGTCGGATCTGCCCAAACGAGTGGGCGATCAGGCGCAAGCCGATGTCGCAGCGTGGCGCGAGTCGGGGTCGGTGCAGCAGTGGTTGCGACAGAAAGAGTTTGCAGAGCCACCGGCACGTTCCTCGAATGAGCAGCAATGGCAGGCGGTGCGTACGGCGGCCGCCACCGAACGCGTGCCGTCGGTCGGCCGCCTGCTGGACGAACTGGAGCGATATCGGACGGCCGATGCTCGGGTCAAGGCGTTGGATCCGCGCGCGGCCGACGGGACGTGGGACAGCGCTCATCCCCGATACCAACAGCCCGATCCCGTTGCCGCCGTGCGGGTCACCGAGAGCAGCGCACCCGGTGCCACTGGCGCTGACCTGACCGGTCCGGCCGAGCGGGCACGGTCGGCTGTCGATGCGCCCAGCCATAGCGAGACCGCACCCCGGGTCGTCGAGTCCGTTGGCGCGGACCCGACTGCTAGTCCGGATGGGCATGAGCGAACCGCCGATGCGTCCGGTCACGGCGAGCCTGCACCACGCGCCGCCGAGGCCGAGCAGATGACTGACGCCGAACGGGATGCCTTGGTGCAGAAGGAGATTGTGGAAGTCGGTGCCGCGGCCTCGGCGGAGGCGGTGGCGAAGGTGCGTGCGGCGGACTTCGCGGTGCTGAGGCGGGAGGGGACCCAGGCGGGCTCGGCGTTGGCGCGGTGGATGGGGCTGTCGGACACCGAGTTCCACCGGATGTCACCGTCGCAGTTGCGTGCCGCGGTGGAGCTTCAGGTGGCGCGGGCCGAGCGGCTGCCCGACTGGGCGCAGCAGGCACGCGCGGACGCGGGCGGATTGATCGGTGACACCGTGCGTCGCGACATGGCCGCCGAGGTCGAGAACGGCCGGGTACCGGTCGGTGACGCGGTGAATGCGGCGCAGGCGGTGCCGGCGGAACTGCGGAACAGATTGCGGGAGTGGGTGGGTGAGGATGCCGCGGTGGTCGAGCGGTGGATGGATGTGCACGCGACACGCGATCGGATGGTGCAGACTCCTGGTCTGATGCTGCGGCTCGAACCTGTTGTCAGCGAGCCGGTTCCGGCCCCAGCGGTGCGTGACCAGGTGGTGAACACCCCTGATCTGGTGTCACGACTCGAACGTGCCGTCGACGACCTGGTGTTCGGAAAGCGTGTGGAGGCACCCGAACTGGTCCTCGCTGGCGCAGGTCCGGCGGAGGCGGGCCGGTCGGCGTCGTCCGAGCGAGGTGGGTACGACGTCGACGGGACCGGTGCGTATTCGGTTCCGGAGCCGTCGAACGCTTCCGGACGCCAGCGTGTCGAGGACGCTGGGCTGGAACGGCTGCGGGACTTGCGGGACAAGGACTTGGCCGAGACACGGCAGGCGAACCGCAGGGGTAGGAGCGCGCTGTCGGCGGAGGCTGCCGCGATGCTCGCGGAAAGTGGGCTGGCGCCACGCGTTCCGACCGGCCCGATGCCGGTCACCGAAGCGGTGGGCGCGGCGGCGGACCCACGGTCGTCCGGTGCGCGCACCACCCTGCGGACGGGTGGGCCCGATGGTGATGGGACAGGGCCATATTCGGCGCCGGATTCCGCGCCCGGCCTGCGGTCGGCGCCGGGGTCGTCGACGGCGGCGATGCCGCACGAAGTCGCCGGTGCGCGGTCGGCGGCGGGGTCGTCGACGGTTGCCGTGCAGTCGCGTGAAATCGCGGATTTGCTGGCGGGTCGGACCGATCCCGTAGCGGAGGCGGCGCTGGAGCAAGCGCGCCAGGCCTGGCAACGCGAGCGAGCGGAAACCGATTCCCCGCAGGGCGATTCCGGTGCCGAGACGACTGCGCGGGCCGGTGCGGAACACGCGGAGACACCGCCTGGTTCGGCGGAGACGCCGCTGCCTGGTTCGGCGGAGACGCCACTGCCTGGCTCGACGCAGACGCGGCCGGATGGTTCGACGCAGACGCGGCCGGATGCGGCCGATCCCGTGTCTCAGCAGCCTGCCGCTGCCAAGTCTGGGCCCGATGTTCGAGATGGCGCGGGGTGGCCGAGCGCCACGATCCTCGGCGCCGTCTCCTCGGACGAGAACGCCGACGAGGTAGCTGATCCGCCAGTGCCACACCAAGATCCGCAGTCGACCGTTGGAGAACCGATTGCCGAGCCGGTCCAGGTTCCGGCCGACACCGTGCCACGCATTGCGGCCGCCGAGGAGGCGTCGCCGCAGGATTTGAGGGACGCGCACGCGGCGGCGACCGCGCACGTTGCCCAGCTGTTCCAGGCCGCACCGCAGGAGATACGCCTGTGGGGCCTGCCGCTGGTCGAGCGAGTGATCGATCGGTTCGAAGCCTGGCTGGCCATGCTCGGCGCGGACGGGTTGGCTCGGCTGGACCCGGCGGCGCAAGCGGGCTTGTTGCAGAACCCAGCGGAACTACTCGGCTCGATGCTGCGCGAAACGGCCGAAGCGCTCCGCGGGGCGACCCCGGTGCTGGAATGGCTGCGTGCGGAAGAACTGGAGCCGGACGGTACCAGCGTTGCGCAGCAACAGCGCTGGTCGGAATTGCGCCGCCTTGCCGAGGAGGGGCCGTCCGCGGCGCTGAACGAGATGCTGGCGGCCATCGACCGTTATGCGATGACCACCGCTGAGGTGGCGAAATTAACACCGGTGCAACAGGATTCGACCGACCATCGGGAGGATTCACCGCAGACCGCACCGGCGCCGCCGACGAGCTCGACCGCGCCGCGGCAATCGCTGGGGGAGTCGTGGTGGTTCTCCTCTCCGTTGCGGCCGCAATGGATTCGGACGGGTTCTGAACTCGGCAAGCTGGCTGAGCAGCTCCGCCGCCAGTACGGCATCGACATCGATCACTGGAGGACGGGCCCGGAGTCAACGGCGCTGGCCCGACTGCGCGCCGAACTAGCCTCGCGGACCGCCGAATTGGTTCAGCTGCTCGGCATCGATCCCGAAGAGGTGAGCGCCCGGCGGATCGCGGAAGAGCTCGCCGCGGCCGTGGCCGCGATCGACGACCGGTCCTACCCGGCGACGCCGGAGGACGAGCGCCTGATCGAGCTCGCCGAATCGCGTGCGCTTCTCGTGTCGGTGATCGACGCCGCGACCCGATTCAGCCAGCTGACGGCGCGGATCCCTACCGCAAGACCCGATTCCGGCCGGAGCGGGCTCGGCCGGTTGGTGCAGACAGGTCCCGGCGAGCTGCGCAGGCGCCTGCGGCTACTGGGCCTGTCTGGCGACCTGGTGCGACCACCAGCAAGGCCGCACCGGCCGTCGGGGCCAGGGATCGCACCACCGCCGACAAAGCAGACAGTGTCGGCGCCACCTGGGCGGCGGTCGGAAAGGGGACCGTCCGCGACCGGGCCGGTCGCCGGGGCAACGCAACGCGAGTCGACGCCGCGGCGGCCGACGGCACCGGTCGCCGGTCCGGGAATTGCCGGAAATCCGGACGGCGACAGGGCATTTCAGGAACCAGATGTGCAGGGCGCGCCTACGCCGATCGATTGCGCGCCACTGGTCTTCCAGTATTTGAAGGAGGAGAACCCGAACGTCGCCGCGTATCTGGCCGATGCGCCGCCGATGCCCGACGCAGGTCTGGGCGGGACGGACCCGGAGCAGCTGCTGTCCGCCCTTCGCAGCCAGCGCTGGGGCACATACGAAACCTGGCAGCAGCTTGTGGACCTGCTCTACAATCTGGGCCCCGGTGCCGCCGCCTACGTCGTGACCGAAAGCAGGCACGCCCGCCGTGCCGGGGGCAGGGATCACGCGCGACTGATCTTTCACGACCTTGCGCAACCTGAAGCGATCAAGTGGCGGGACCCTCTGGTCGACGGCGGCGCGAAGCAGCTGTTCGAGGGCGGCTTCCAGTTTCCTTCCGGGCTCGACGTGTTCGCCGTCGTCTACCGGCCCGATGGCACTGTGTATTCCGATGGCACTGTGTATTCCGCGGCCGATCACTCGACGACGGATGGGATCGACCTGGTCGCACCGTCGCCGGTGCGTCCGGTCGCCGGTGTCGGGGATCCGGCAGAGCCGGGAGGTGAGATCGCTGAGCGGGACATCGACACGAGGTTGCGAGACCTGGCCACGTCGCTCGATATCGCCGAAGCCCGTGCGAAAGAGTTGAATGTCGAGCTGAGTCACCTAGCCGCCATGCAGGGCACCCGCGCCAAGGACCTGTGGCCAGGCTCCGCCGAAATGGAGGATTGGACAGACCAGTTCGAGAGAGCGGCCAAGAGGCTGGCCTGGCTGATCGATGTCAACCAGCGGACACACCAGACGGCTCGCTCGTCCGAGCTGACGGATAAGCAGATACTTCGGCAGCTGCGCCGACCGGAAGGGCGCCAGCAGATCGTCATGCTGGTCGAACGCCTGCAGCGTGGGCTGGAGTCGGTGGACGCCGGCACGTGGCGCGCACTCGTGGCGGAGTCAGAGGGCGGTGGTCTCCGCGACCTGCTCGCCCTCATCGGTGCGGTACTCGTCGATGTCGACGCAGGTTCGGCGGCGACGTCGGACGCATCCGCCGCGCCGAATCATCTACTCGATCGGAAACTGGCCGACGTGTTCGCCGCAGCGGAGCGGTTGCCGCAGCGCGACACCGGGCACCTCTACTCCATAGACCCCTTGGCCGAGTTGCGGCTCCTGAGCGAATTGCGGTCGGACGACCGCGTCGTCGAGCGGATCACGGTAATCATGGATTACCTCGAACTCGGCCGAATGATCGAGCTACCAAGCCAACTCATCGATGTGCGGACCGAGATCGCTCGGCTGCGTGACGACAAGCTCGGGCTCGAGCTGACGCGGCTGGTAGACCGCCAGGCCGACGCGGTCGAGATCGCTCGCGTGGAAGTGAAGCGTGCCGAGAACATGGAAGCGTATTGCCAGCTACGCCTCCAAACGGTCGCCGCGAAGTTCGAAATGGATGTTTCGTCCTACACGAGCGCGGAATTGCGGCAATGGATCGAGGAGCTGGGAACCGACTCCAGCCAGCGCGAACTACTCGAAGAGCTGGCCTCGGCTGTCGAGGATCACGCGGTGGCGGTCGACGAGCGGATTCGGGTCCGTGCGCTGGCGAGAGCCGTTGCCTCGAACCAGGAACGGGTGTCGGCTCCCGCTCTCGGAGACCACGAAGCCGCTGAGCCCTTCGACGTGACCTCGGCTATCGATGCGGAACTCGACACACTCGACGTGCTGGTTCGTGCGCACGGTCTGCGTAACGGACTGGCGGCCGTGTGTGGCCTGGATCCGGCGGATGTGAAGTCCGAGTTCGGGCGTCTGCGTAGGGAACTCGCCGGACTGACAGCCGGCCTGGCCGACCACCTGGTGAAGATCGGCCGCATACCGCACCCGACCGAACTGACCCCGGGCGCCGTCCGGCGGGCCGATGAAGCGTGGGCACAACGACAATTGGACCTGCGTGGCACAGGGGAAGACGTGCGTCTGGCCAAAGTCGATCAGTGGCGCGCTGATGCCGCGCGCTACCTGGGACTGCGCGACCTGCACCATTACATCGACCAAAGCAATCGGCTTGCCGCGGAATGCGATGCCGCGTTCGCGCGGATTTATGATGCCGCGGGACGCCTGACGGCGCGTTGGGGTCTAGATCGATCGGAGGTGCCACCGCGGCCGTCGAAATGGGTATCGCTCAGCGCGGCAAGCGTATTCGAGTCGACCGAGGAGGCTCGGGCGCAGCACCGCGCATGGGGTGAGCGGGTCGCGGCGGCCGCGGACCGTCGCCGCCGTGTATTCAGCGAGATCGTGACCCGAGCACGACCGCTCGAGGTGGCACAGCTGGACGAGCTGCGCCCGCACGAGCTGCTCGAAGCGATTGATGCCCTGGTCAGCTGGGGCACCTTCTATCGGGACGCGACGAAGGACGACGAGCTCACCGACGAGGGGTACGACGCCTTCGCGGTCAAAGAAACCAGCGAGCTTCTCCTCGACCACTACTTTCCGCTGTTCTTCGCCGCCGACACCGTCGAGCGCGCGACCCGCGCGGAGGCCGCGACCGCTGTCGCGCGAGATGCCTTGCGCCGTGACGTTATTGAGCAGAAAGGGGGACAGTGGCGCGCATCTCTGGTTGCGGTCGTCGAGGTCGAGGGCGAACCGCCACAGGTGTACGTCGCTGGTCCGGTGTCCGGGCTCGATCGGGCGCTCGACGACGTCGAGCCTGCGGTTCGGGCCGATCTGCAACGTCGGCAGGCGCGTTTCCATTTCCGTGAGTTCGTCGTAGACGAGAACGGACGAGTTTTCGTTCACGAGGTCGAGCCGACGGGCCGCGAGATCGCCGAACCTGATCAGCCGAGGTCGAACGAGCAACCGCGAACGGAACTTCCCCGCGCTGCCGTCGATGACGCGCTCACGACATGGCTCGACCCCGAGCTACCGTTCGCGGAGCGGGTCGCCGAGGGCGTGGCATTTTCTGCCGACGGCACGGGCGGCGGAATCCTGGTCGTCGCCGCGCCTCCTGGTATGCACTTCCGGGTATTGAGCGACCTGGCACTGGCCGACAGGCGGTTCGCCGGAGCCCTGTGGCGACCGGAGTTCGAGAAGCGATACTTGCGGGTGGCACCGGGGCCGGACGGCATTCCGGTCGCGGAGATCTGTAGCGCGAGCGAAGCGGAGCGGGGGCACCGGGAACCGACCGTCGACGAGATCGAAGGCATTCTGCTGGCGGAGTACCTGCGCTTTCGCCAGCTGGGGTTGGTCGACGTCGGGTTCGGCGACTGGGTCGGCGGACTGGCGAAACACGTCTTCGCGAGGACAAAGCAGGCCCCGAAGACCGAGCAGGCAAGCGATGCCGACGGAGCGCATACGGCGGCAAGCATGTTCGAGCAGGACGGCACGCTGCAGGCCTTCGGTTACGCGCTGGCGAAGTCCACAACCACGGCGGTGGACATGGACGTGGCGCACCCGACGGCGGTGCTGATCAGAGCCCTCACCCGGCAGTTCGTGCTTCCAGATATCGCCGAGCCGGGTGCCGAGCGGCCAGGGCCGGTCAGCGGATCGCTTGTCTTGCGCGCCGCGGTCGAGGTCGGCCGCCGGACCGCCGTCGTCGAGATCACGAACGACGGTGACGAGTGGCGTCTCGCACCGCCCGACGGGCACGGTGCGGTGAGTGACGTGGTGAGCGGATCGTTCGAGGGGATGTCGGACCCGGATCCGAGCATGTTGCTGCACCGAGTCGCGCAACAGTTCGCTGCCGCGGGCCAGGAGCAGGCGCCTGGCACCGGTGCCGGGGATTCCGACTTGCCCGCTGGATTGGAGCGTGGCTTCTGGCAGCAGATCGTGTCTTTCCACGGTCGTTCGGTGGTCATCGACATCTGGCGAGGCGGGTCGGATTGGTGGGCGTCACCGGAGCAGGGGGTCGACGAACGGCTCGACTGGGCGCTCCCCGAGGGCGGGAAGCACACGTCCCGCGAAAAGAGAGGTGCGAACACGACCTATATCGTGAATACGGAGCTGATGCCTCTGCTTCGGGACATCAGCGCCCAGCTCACCAGGACCGCCCCGGACCGATCCCTGCCGACGGCAGGAAGTTTCGGCACGGTCCTGCCGCCGGATGCGCTCGACCGCTATCGCACGCTGATACTCGAAGCCGCTGCGGCGCACGACCGCTGGCGCGCGTGGGACCAGAAATGCGATGCGCTGGCCAGCACCCTGAGTGCCGAGCACCCAGCCGTGGTGCGTGCACGCAACGAGCCCGAGGCCAAGCGAGAACTGGAGCATTACCTGAGACGCGAGCGGGAAGCCTTGGCTGACACGCTCGGCGTCCATCCGACGGAATTGGCATCGGTCCAGCTGCCCGAGGACAGTCCCGCCGCACTCCGCAGCGAAACCCTCTCGCGGATAGCGGAATTCACCGAACTTCTGGACCAGCACGGCGAACTCGCTACCGCCCTGTCCGAAACGCAGTGGGCCCGTGACGGATTCCTGACCAGGCGAGTCGTCAATGTGGAACTGGCGGGCGTGGACTATGCGCGCCGACTGACCGACCAGGTGGGGTACGTGCCGAACGCGACGGGCGGTGTGCTGATCGTCGCCGCACCGGCGGGTGGGCACATGAGGAGTCTGACGCGGCTGGCGACAGCTCGCCCGCGTTTCGCCGATGCGCTGTGGCGAGAGGGGCTGGCACTGCGATACCTACAGGTGACAGCGCAGCCTGATGGACGAATCGAGGCACTGCCGATCTCCGCGGCGGAGGCCGAAGCCACACGGCCCAAACCGGATCCCCGCGAGGTCAATGCGCAGCTGCTGCAGCACTACTTGATCTATCGACAGGCAGGCCTGACCACCGCAGGGTTCCGCGACTGGCTGAATCAACTGGGCCCCAACGCATTCGACTTCTCGTGGGGACGGCGCGGCGTGGACGACGAGCCGACCGGAATACTGATCGACGGCGACAAGCTCCTCCTTTTGGGGTACCGCATGGTGGACGCGGACCCGACGATCGCGCAGTCCCATCCCGCGCACGTGCTCTACCGATTGCACACTCGACAGCTACCGTCGCTGAATTCGGCCGGTCATCTCCCTATGATGGCTGCGCCATACGGCACGAATCTGGGCGATGCCATCCGCGGAACGCTGTACTTCGAGCGAGACAGGCAGATAGGCGTCTCGTCCCCGGAGCGGTGGCACCTCTGTCAGGGCAGCGGCCACCCGATGAACGACGTTGTGACGAACTTTTTCGGGGACCTTATCGTCGGGCAGCCGAGCGAGTTCATCGAGCTGGTCGAAACATACTTGCGCGGCGAGGGTCAATTCGACGCCCACACTTCGCATTCGATCGCCCAGGTGCCACAGAACTGTTTCTTCATCGCCACGGACGATGCGACTGACGATGCCGTGACCGGGCCGGGCACCCGGCCCCGGTTCGACATTCCCCAGGAACGCCGGGCCGCGATCGTGCAAGGGACGGCGGGGGTCCATGGGCGGGAAGCCGCGCGGTGGGGCCGTGCGAACTGGCACCTCGGCGGATACCCGAACGCGGCGGCGATCATCGAGCATGTGCGACGCACCCATGGAACCGTTATCGGCGCAGTGGATTTCGGGGACGCCGGGGCACACGCGTTCACGGTGAAAATGGAGCACGGCGTGATCGTGGTCGTGGAGCAAGTCGTGCGACTCGACGGGAGCGGGTCTGAGGTGCGAAAGGTGCGTGGGGACGCTGCGGTGGACCTGTGGGCCGCGCACCTGTCGGTGGTCGCTGGTCCGAAAGCGACCTATCACGGACTTGCGTTCAAATCCGATGGCAAACCCGAAATTCCGCTCGAGCCCGGTGACAAGCCTGCCGGACGTCCCGGCATCGAATTCCCGATTCACCGCATGACCGGTCGTCCGCCCGAACGCGGACCACCCGCCACCGACCCCGACGTCGAGTTGGGCGAACACCTGAGCCGGTTGCGCGCCGACGCGGCGGCCGAGCTCGAGCGTCAGGCGGCGATCGCGCGAGACGCGTTGTCCGACATCGATCCAACGCTCGAAGTGGACGGTGTTTCGCTGGCTCGTTCGCGCGACCGGATCGAGCACATCGACGCCTTGGCAGCAGCGTTGGCCGCGGCGCGTGCGCAGCAGCAACGAGCGACGGCTGATCTGACCGCGCGCATCGCCGCATGCCGGGACTTGGACGAGCAGGAGGTCGGCCCTGGATCAGATCAGCTGCTGGAAGCATCCAGGCTGCGGGAGGTTGTCCGAAATCGCTTGGTGCCCTTGCTATATGACGTGGATGCGACCGACATGGACCTGGCCTATGTCACCGGGTGGCTCCAGGAGTTGGACGCTGTCGTCCATGCGAGCGCCGACTACGACTACCGCACGGATCTGCTCGCTGCGTTCGAGCGGGAACTGGTCGAGCTCGATACGCAGGCAGAACTCGTCAGGACAGCGCGGTCGGAATTCGCGGAGGAGCAATCGCGGGGTGGCTCGACATCGGAACTGGCGGAGCGTCTCCGGGACGAGCAGGCGGCGTTCGACAGCCGCGTGGACAGGATCGTGCACCAGTACGTGGATGGCGGTCGTACCGTCCTGAGTCGCTCGTTGACGTCCGAGCGCGAGCTTGCCCGGTCAGATGTCATGGAAGTCACCGAATTTCTGCGGCAGTCCGATCTTCTTCGCCGGTATTCGCTGTCGGGACCCGAACTCGCGGAACTGCTGCGCGTCGGCTCGCCGATCCGAGCCGAATGGGCGCGTGCGCTCGATGCGCGCTACGACGAGCTGGGTCGCTTCGTGCCCGACCCGCCGGACCCGGTCGCGCCCAGAAGCGAACGCCTGCGTGCGATGGCGGAGGATCTGAAGGGAACCCGATTACCGACCGAATACACCGAGGTGTTCGAGGATTTCCTCGCTCGATTCGACGTTCTGGGCATCCTCGAAGATATCGACCGCGGCGCGAGGCGAGTCGAGCGGATCGATGCACTCGGTGCGCTGGTGCGGGATATCCGCTCGTGGCTTGCCGACGGCAGGAGCCACGGCCGCCCCGTCGAAGTCCTTGCCAGGGAGTTCGATCGCATTGCCATGCTGACCAATCGCCTCGAGCGATTGACCGTTGCGAAGAAACGGCTGCCGGACATGGACGCCGTGGAACTCGAGTCGCTGTCGCAGGTGCACGGGTTCCGGCACTGGCAGTTGCGGCCTGGTCGGGGGGAGCAACAACGACTCGACCGCGCCGTGGTCGGCATGCGGGCCACCGTGGAGTCGTTTCTCGGTCAGGAGCTCCAGGACGCAGCGGTGGACGCACTGGAGAGCCTCGCACAGCAATACCGGGACAATTGGATTGGGCCAAGGGGCGCACTGGGCGTGGTGCGCGCCGACTTGGAACGGCTGCTCGGGCAGGAGGTCGAGACGGTCGGCGAGAACAAGCTCATGGAGCTGGCGGTGCTGTATCGGGCCGGAACCGTCCCGATACCCGGTCCGGTGCTGCTGTTCCTGCGGGCGTTCTCGGCGCAGTGGTATCTAGAGCTGCACCGAATCGCCGAGCTCGCCGAGTTGACCGAGGAGCACCGGCGGCTGGATGCCGAGTTCGACGCCGTCCTGGCCGACGCTGTCCGCGGTCTGCGCGGCGTGCGATTCGCCGACGGCCACCAGTCACGTCCGCTCGAGCGGACGTTCGCGTTGGGCATCCACCTTGCCGGACTGCGCGATTCGGCGGTCGAGCGGCGCGCGGAGGCCGCCAGGGTCGTCCGCTCGTCGGGGCGAAGACTGCGGGTCGAGTCGGTGTGGCAGGTCGCGCCCGGCTCCGAGACGCTGGCGCAGCTGGAGTCTCGCGTCGAGCCGGTCGTCGACGCTGCTCGCCAGTTCCATCATGACGACGCGTGGGTCCGGGCCATCGACGCATTGGACGAGTCGGTCAACAAGGCGCGATGGGACGAGGCCCATGCCGAGGAGGAATCTGCCGACTACACAGTGCGCGCGGAGAATGCCGCGTGGACACGTCACCTGATCGAGTGGGCGCACCTGCTCGATGATGTGGCGGCGGCGCGGGCGGCGGCTGATGCCGAGCAGCGCCCCGCCGACATCGTGACCCTCGACGGCGATCTCGATCGATTGTTCGGTGAGATGGCGGCACAGATCGCGATTCGAGCAGTGCGGGCGGGCGCGGCGTCCGACTCGGTCGGCGAGGACCGGAACCCGGCGTACCTGCCGCCGGCTGCCCGGCGCGAGGCCGTCCGCCGAGCCGACCAGCGGCGCGCCCTGCTGGTCAAGGAACTCAGTGCACAGCTCGGGCCGGACGGTCCCGATCCCGGGCAGCTGCTCCAGACCGGCTCCGAGGTGTGGGAGCGGTGGTCCACCCAGCACGAACAGGCGCGCGACAACCTGGTTCGGCTGTTGGGGATCGAGCGGGGCCGAGTGGACGACCGGTGGCTGCACCGGGTAGCGGTACAGCGAAACGAGCAAGGCGATGCGACCCCCGAACTCGCCACGGCGACACAGCGATTCACTGAGTCGCAGGCGGTGTCGACACTGATCGACGCGATTGGTCGACTCGAACGGTGGGCACACGTGATCGAGGCGGTGGAAGCAGAGCTGGCGCTACAGGCGAGCGAATTTCGCGGACTCGTCGCGCAGGCCCGCGGCATACTGCACCTCAGCGACATCTCCCGCTTGTCGACCATGTGGCCGCAGGGGATCGACGGCCTGCTGGCAGCGGTGGTCCAGAAGGGCCGTGCGCTGCAGGAGATGCAGGGGCAGGTCGACCGGCTCTATCGAGTCGGAATCGCGGTGGAAGACACGGAACGGCAACTACGGTCGCTCGAGCCGACCCGCGCACGGTTCACGTCGTCGTTGCGTGACCACGGACTGGAGGCGCCCGTCTCACGGTCGGGCATGCTCTTCGTGCACGAACGGCTGTCCCACCTGGTCGGGCGGCCCGGACCAGCGGTGCCGCCGATCGTGGCACTCCATGAGACCTCGACCGATCCGACGTCCGGCATCACCCGGCCGATCCGTGACCTGAGCGAACTGGTCCGGGAATCGACCATGATCGCTCGGCTGGAAGACCAATTGTATTGGCTGCATGTCGATTTGGACGCAGTCCTGGAAGACATAGGCCTGGAGCTCTCCGGCGTGCCCGCTTCGGCGCCGCGGCCGACAGGGGAGACTGCGGAGCTGCCTGGTTCCGGTGATGCGCGGGCCGGTTTGGTGCCGATGCGCGCCGAATTCCTTGCTCGGCGCCGCAACGCGGCCACCCGCCTCGCCTTGGGCCCGAATGTGGAGTTCGGCATCGATCCGGCGAAACTGCACGTCAGTGACGACGGTGAGCACGAACTGGTCCGCCTGCTCCGCATGCGCGGGCAGCTGGCCGCGCCGGAACACACTGCGCGACGGCGACGCCTCGACGCCGCGCTCGACCTCGTGCATGGGGCGATCCGCATGACCGAGCTCGTCGACGAGATCGATGTCGTCGCCGCCGCTTTCGATGAGGCGACGCGTCGGCGAGATCGAGCCGCCCGGCAGTTCGCGCGCCTGTCGGCGGACCATGTGCGGCGCTTCCCGCTGGATTATCGGGTTGTCCGGGAAACGTCCGGAGAGCACGCGGAGGCATTGGATGATGCTGTCGCTCTGTGCGACTCGCAGTTGGTCGCTGCGGGGTGGGACATTACGGCGAGCCTCGATGAGCAGCGGCGGCGGGTAGATCTGGTACGTGCGCAACGGCAGACGCTCGTCGACGCAGGTGAGTTCCAGACGGTCGGTGTTGCCGAACGGTACCTCGGGTTGTGTGAGCTGCAAGAAGCATTCGACGAACGAAACCAGTCCGTCAGGTGGTATCAGGACCTGAAGACCCTGGTGAGTGCGCTCGGCGAATACTCCGTGAACCGGCGTCCCGAGAAGCGGCGTCTCGATGTGTTGCGCTGGCTGTCCGGAGATTCGGCGGACGCTGCCGAGACGGCGCCGCGCCAGCAGCATCGGGCCGCCGACAGGCCACTCCACTTGCGCCGATTGCTGAAGCGCGCCTTCAGCGATTTTGCGCGCGCGGTTGTCCTGGGCGGGGCGCTGCGCGCGCAGGCCCAGAATCGTCCCGAGGACCTGGACGTCCGTCTGATCGCGTCCTTGTTGAGCGAGCATGTCATTGAATACGCTCAGCATCCGGGCGAAAGTGTGGGGCTGAAACGAGCAGAACGGTGCCTGCAACTCTGCCTGATGATCGCCGCTGCCGAGCCGAACGCTGCGCTCGGCGGACCCGTCGACCTCGACCGGGAATTCGCCAACCTCCTGCATTCCGCCTACAAGTTCGCGGTGCGACAAGGCGCGATAGAAGAGGCTGCGCCAACCACGGTCGATACCCCGATCAATGGTCATGCACTGAATCAATGCGCGAAGTTGGTGGTGGGCGTCCATTGGAGGCAAACCGGCAAGACGGATGAGGTGCAGTTCTATGGCGGTTTAGGTGGTGTGTTCCTCGAGGATTATGTGCGTGCTTTGGGCGGTGGTAGTCCGCAAGAGTTTTCGATCGACCCGAAATCTCCGTTGCGTTTCGTGGTGGAGGCGTTTCTGAGGCTGGTCGAGAGTTTGCCTCTTGGTCAGCGTTCCGGCGTTTCGGTCGTGGTGATCGAAGGCACGCAGACGACGGACGAACATGGCGTGAACGCGCACACGCTTCGGCTGGAGTACGAGTGTGACGAGCGCGGCGAGAACGTCCGAATCTTGTTGCAGGACCCGGGTAAAGAGATCGACGGAGTTGTCGGCGATTATTCGACGACTGCGGCCGAGTTGGCCGGCTTGTGGGCCGTCGCCTATGACAAGCGCCGCAACCCGTTGGTGCTGCCCGGCGCACATGGGGGGACACCGCCGAAACGTTTGCGGATCGGCCGGAGCGATGAATTGATCCGGTCGGGAGGTGAAATTTATAGCACGGCAACGGGTTCAACGATATCGGGCGATGCGGTGGTGCTGAGCGGCGGTGTGCTCGGCATGAGTGCTGCCCAGTTCGAACAGCGTTGGCGAGGGATAAGCACTGGCGGCAAACCCGCCGCGTCGGCAGGCACCGCTGCCGACGAACCGGCGGCGCGCGGGTTCTTGGCAGGGATTCGTGGCAGAAAGGATGACCGGTCCCAGAAGGCGGCGAACGTCCAACTCCGCCGGCTGTATACGGGCTCGATCATTTCCGCTGCGGCCACCGCCGGGGTGTCCCGCTACGTTCCGCTCTTGGTCAACCACCTCACGAATTCGGTGCAATGGGCTGGGTTCGCGAGTTCGGTGGTCCAGACGGCAGGACTGCTGGCGCGGCCTGCGGCGGGATACGTCGCAGACCGGTACGACAACCGGCGCACCATACAGCTGACGTCGACCGTTGGCTTGGCGGTCTCCGGGGTTACCGGTGGACTTATCTTGTCGGATCTTCCTGGCGGCGCGCCCGTGCTCGTCAGCTCGGCGGCCGCATTGGCCATCTCGACCACAATCGGCAGCGCCGCGACAACTACCTATGGCCGACGGTTGGCGCCAGTGGACCAGCAGTCGCGAGCGGTGACACTGGCAGTGATCGAACGGGGCGGATCCGGCACGGTCGGTAACCTCCTCACTCCCGCGATGGCCGGTCTTTCGCCCGCGCTCCCGTTCTTTGCCGATGCCGCTTCCTATGCGCTGTATCTACAGATGCTGCGCGGGCTTCCGTCGGTGGCGCCGGAACCGGGAGACCCTGTTCGCATGCTCGATGGAGCGCGCGCGATCTGGCAGCACTCCTATCTGCGCGGCAGCGTGTTGCTGCTGTTCCCGTGGGGCGTCGGAAATGCAGTCGGGATCATGCAATTGGTCGACCTCCTCGCCACGTCCGGCTTCGACACGCTGACGTCCGGCATGCTGCTCGCCGCGGGAGCCACGGGAACCGCGCTGGCACTTCTGCTGCCCGAACGCATTCGCCACCGCATCAACGTGAAAGTGGCGGACCCTGTCAGCTTGGCTGCGGGAGGTGTCCTCGCCGCGTCGTTCGCGCTCGCCACGAACCCATGGCTGATACTGCCGTTGTCGATCGTGCAAGGCGTCGCAGGCATGATCAGTAGCGAGCGATTCTTCCTCTACCAGAAGCAGATCGTTCCGCAGAAAATGATCGGCGGAGCACTCGCCGCGACCAGTGTGGTGAACTCCCTTGGGGGCATGGTCGGCGGGGTACTCGGCGGTTACCTGCTTTCCGCGGCCGGCGCGACTGCAACGGGCTGGCTCGTCGGCGGGCTGTTCGCGGCGACATCGGCCGCGTCGGCACTGCTCGGTTACGGAACACGCGAGCGCGTTGTCGATGGGTTCGGGCGTGCGCTCGCGCGCGTGCAGTCGAATACCGGTAGCGCGATCCTCAGCGACTCGAAGCGAGTGATGGTCAGCAAACTCGGCGAGTTTCCGTTGCGGGCCCAGCGCGCCGCGGGCGGCGAATTCCGCTTGGTGGAGCAGAGCTGGAACGAACTGGAGCAGCGCGTTCTTTCGATGCCGCCCGGTGCGACGTTGCTTGTGGTCTACCAGCCGAGAGTTCGTGTTTCTCGCGTCGTCACGCTGTCCGACGCCATGCCTGGTGCGCAGGTCGCCACGATCGCCCACAGTCGCAGGCGTACCGGCAGGGTCGAGTTCTTCGACGCGATCCGCAACCGGAAATGGGTATACGAGATCGGTTGCCGACCGACCCCTCTCGATTTGCCCGAGGATATGGATAAGTTCGTCGTCTTCTACGATCACCAAGGAAACATCGTCACCCTTCCTGGCCCGCGCGCATTGCCGGACTTTCCGATAGGTTCCCGCCCCGGTCTCAGCCCATGGCATTCCGCCTCTTCGCGGCTGATCCACCCGGTGCGGCCATCGAAAGCATTGACCCCTCCGGCCGCCACACATGACGCCGACACCAGTGTCGGACAGGCGGGTACGACGCCGTGGTCGGCCAGTTCTTCCCCCGAACCAGGCGGTCCAGATCCACCGCCACGACAGTCGGCGCACGGACCGAGTGGCGGGGCGCCGGTTACGGCGGATGTGTCTGTGCGGTCGGGTGCTTCTACTGAAGGCCGAAAACGGGATGGGGACGAGCCGGTTCCGCCGGAAACCCGTGAATTCGTCGAGGATCTGCCGCCGCTGACAATCCATTTCTGCACCAAGGACCGACCGGAACGCATGGCAGCGCTGCTGGACGATATCGCCGCCGTTGTTCCGGGAACATTCACGGTGTTCGTCTACGACGATTCCGTCGATCCGCAGCATCGGGCCCGGAACAGACAAGCCATCGACAAGGCCTCGTTCGATGTGGTGTACATCGACGAAGAACGACGCACAGCGCTGCTGGCGAGCATGCCATGGCCCTCCGAAGCCGCGAGACAGTTCGCCGAGTCGGCCTTCAAGGTGCTGGGGCGTCCGGAGTGGAACAAGCCGGGCGTGTTGACGTTGTTGCAATGGGTGGCGGTGGTTTGCGGGGCGCCGTCGGACCGCGCGCTGCTGCTCGATGACGATATCCGGTTGCGGGACGGGATATTTCAAGGGGAACTCGTATCGGTCGATTCGCAAGCGGTGACCGAACTGCTGTCGGCTCCTGTTCCGGACGCGAAGTTCATCGGGATCAGCGGCCATTACGCGGGTAAACAGGACGTCAACCACGTGGAGGACGCGGCTGCCACCGTCGGCGCCGGAATCGCGGGACAGAGCTATCTGCACAGTGGCATTGATGCCAGCGGTGCTTTCTTGCTGACCAACCTCGGGCTGCTCGGCGCGGTTCCTTTTCCTAACTGGTACGGCGAAGACAACTTTGTCATGGCGATATGGATTGCTCTCGGGAACGTTCTCGATGCCAAGGATTTCAGCCCACTGCATACCGGGGACGACCGAAACCTGGAATTGGATGTCGCATTACGGCAACAGTACGGAATTGTTGCCGTGCTTGCCATGCTGGAAGCCGGGAGAGCAGGGGTGGATAATATTTCTGAGCTCCTCGAAAACGCGGTGTCGTATTGTGGTAAATACGCATGGAAGGTGGCCCAGCGCTGGGCGGAGAACTTCGTGATCAGGGAACACGAATTCGGCAATATACACATTGACAACGTGTCTGCATTGCTGGCGGTCGAAGATATCACCGAAAACGTGGAGGCGGCCCTGCGCGGATATGCCTCATCACTGATCGGATGGACGGATCTGGTACAAAGCCAGGAGGTGTCGGATCACGTGCGCAGCTTCCTTGGCATCGGGGGAGGCGCGGCGCCGGTGCCATGGAGCGCGACCGCGCCGAGGCCGAGCGGGTCGTACACCGACGGGTCGGGTTTGCCCGTGCTCGAGCGTGCCGGGAATGGCTCTGTCGACGGGGGTGCCCGCGCAGCTGACGGGACAATGCGGCAATCCCTTTCCAGCGAAGCGGTATCCGCTGTTGGTGTGGCCGCCGACGGCTCCGTCGCTGAGGATGCACACAGCGATTTCGCCACAGCACACCGCCGGATAATCGACTATGCACTCGATAAGCTTCGCGGTAATGCCTATGACTCGATCGGCATGGTATTGGCCTGGGTCGAGGTCTCGGTACGTGCGGCGCTCATCGCCGATCCGGGCCAAGATGACTCGGCAGCCGATTACCGAGTGGCACGGGCGCGGTGGGATATCACATCCGAACATGTGATGGACAAGATCGTGGATGCGGTCGCAAGGATGGTCAAAGAGAGATTTGATGTATGGGGATCCACCGATCGCTGGTGGAAAGAATTTCGTGAGCGCATGCACATCCCTTCCGACGGGATTACGCCCGCCGATGATTTCGTCCGGGTAGCGGAAGCGCTGTTTGCGTACGGTGTCACGATCTTCTGGGCATTCCGAAAATCGGAAGACATCGCCCCTATCTATACCGAATTCTGCCGGTCTCGAAACCTTTCGGACGATATCGTGCAGCGTTGGTATGGAGAACTTCCCGACGAGAGCGGGTTCAGCGCCGGCGAGGTCAGTGACCTGAACGCATTCCGGGGCGTGGTGACCGGCACGGACGACCGCGCTCTGGAGTTATTGGTGAGTCGGAATGTAGGAATCCTGGCGGTCCGCATCGGCTCATTGCATTTCGCCTGGTATCCAGCGGCTCCGGTGGCGAAGCTGAGACGGTGGAACCTCTCGATAGCGGATCCGGCACAAGAGCGGCGTTGGATCGCTACGGAAAGGCAAGATCGGCTGTCCGAATTCGTCCGAGAATTCAGGAAACCGGTACCGGACACGAGGCGTTTGCGACTGACCGCGGAGCCGGTGTGGGCGACTGCGCCGGAGATCGAATCGCCCGCGCGGTCGGACGTGTCGATGCCGTGGGCGCTGGAGTATTTCGTCATGCAGCGGTTGGCGGACTCGGCGCAGCGAAGATTGTGGCTGGTCGGTCTGATGGCCGTGCACTCGATGTGGCGACGCCGCCTGGATCCGTTCGATTATCGACTGGAGTGTCTGCGACGGGCAGTGGCTCCGTACGAGGTGAATCCGGACCAGGTGCTCGACGAGGATCCGGCGCTGTGGCACGACGCGCTCGCCGGCGCGCGTGGGCAGCTGATCCGGCTGTTGCCTGGTGATTCGTGGAATAACGGTCCGGACAACTCCGCCATCGATGACAACGTGATCTGTGTGTTGCTGTCTCGACTTGCCGGTTCCGGGCAGATGACCGGCGAGTTTGCCGCTGCCGCAAGTAAATACCTCGAAGTATTGCAGGTGACCGATCTCGTCGATCAGATCGGCCGCCTGAGTCTGCGACGGCGTGCTCTCGCCGACGCAGAGCGTTTGGCGGAGTTGGTCTTGGACTTGTTCGGCAAATGGCAACGGCAGATCACCCAGCTTGGCTGGGCACCAAAAGCCGTAGAGCAAGTCGCGGGCTGGGGACAGCGAATCTACGAACTGGGTGTTGGCGTCGACGAGATCGAGCAGTCGCAATGGGAGGCGACCATGGATCTGGTCGAACAGGTGTGTGCTCTGTCCGTCGGCGCCGACCCGGCCGGTGTCGTGCCGGACCCCTACGCAAGGCCTGAAATCTTCACCGAACTCGACGCCGAACTTCGTGATCTCAACCGCGAGCTGGACGGCATTCTCGACAAAATGGAAGCTGTCACTCGGGGACTGCAAATCTCGGCGCTGCAGAGCTCCTCGACTGCATCGGACAGCGGAGAGTCGCACTTCTTCGGGCCAGGTATCCGCTGGATCCGGTCTGCCATGCAGGCAGCGCTGAATGATCCCGGTGCGCCCCTGGACGCGAGCACGCGGAGCCTGTTCGGTCAGCGGCTCCGGCATCTGAACAACCTGAAAGAAGCTTGGCGCGACGCGCGGTGGCGCCAGCAGGACGCGGATGACGTGCGTTTCGGGCTCCGGGCTCCGTTGCGTGCTCTTGATGTGCGAGGCGAGTGGCGAGAACCATTAGGCCACGAGTTCTCAGAGGTTTTGCATGCGGACTTGTTCCATCGCCGCGATCAACTTCGGGAAGGGGACCCGTCCGCGTTGACCGAAGACGAAGCTGTGCTCGAATCGCAGCTGCATGCTCTGGATATGGCGATCGATGCGGAAATCGATTACGAGCATCGCTTGAGTCGGGTCAGCGGCATATCCAAGATTGCCGACAAACTCGAGTTGGAAGCGAATGTAATCCGTTTCCAGGCCTTCCTTCTGGCTATGGGGGGACGTGCACCGGAATCGGTGTTCAAGCTACCGTTCGGACATTTCGACGCACTTATCCGTGCTTTCGAGGACAGAACCGGCACGGATCCTGTCCATGATCACGACGACGGTCGAAGTAGCAATGGTAAATATAGTGTATCCGATCTATTATATGAATTGAGAATACTCCTCAATGATCGTCTGCGCTCTCTTCGTGCTCTGATCGCTGAGAGTGCAGAATTGTCGGATGCAGGGCGGCGGGCGGAACTATTCCAGCGTGTTCACGACCGGGTCGAGCTGATGGCAGCGCATGTCGATCTGCTGCTGTCGTCGCTTCGAGATATGCGTGAATGGGCCGACGCTCGATTGAATTCGGCCCATATCTTGGCCGCGAAAGTACGTCTGTTCTTCGAACGGCTCCAGCGATTGCGGGTACTGCGTCCATCGCTGCCGGAGGGGGGCAGCTACGCACGCTTCTCCGAACTCTGTCAGAAGCTCGGATTTCCGAACCTGCTGATCCGGTTGGATGGGTCCGAGTATCAAGAGATAGTAAATCAGAGATATATACTATCTTTGCGTATCGGTTCCGAGCTCCAGATTGATACGAATGCGATCACCGATGCTGCGTTGAAATCGTTTGTTGCGAACCTGTATGATTCGAACCAGGCGAAAATACGGCGACGCGGGGAAGCTGGAAAGGTAACCGAGGTCGCTTTCTCTCATGCAGATCTGAATCGTCTGAAGGCGCTGATTTCCAAGTTCGCAGAGCTTCGGGAATTGGAGGCGCTTTGTCTTTCACTGAAAGAGATGGACCGTCTGGAGGGTGAGGTCGGCCGTATTCTGCAGAACGCTGTTCGAGCTGTCTACGGTGGGCTGAATCTGTTCGAGCAAGGCCCTCCATTTGTCGGAAGCCGTTCTGCAAGTATCGGAAGATCGACGTGGTCCGTGTGTGAATGGGCGTGGCGTGAGTGCCGCAATATGGAAAACTCGTTCGGAGTTCGAGGCATCGAATTAGTCGGGCTGAACATGCCTGGGCTGGGCTCAGTGGACAAGCTGAGCCGGATTGTGTCGATCTGGCAGGTTGCACCGAAATCAGGTGACCAGCGCGAGCTTGCCACGTACCGGTGGGCCCTCCAGCAGGCAATTGCAGAGCTGCGGGGCTGGTCGCCCCATGAAGTGACGCCTGACAAGGCGCGCAGGTTGGATACACTCCGCGGCCGTTCTGACGGCGCAGACCTCATATGTGCAAAGGCCTACCTCGTACTGCATTCGGCGGAATCGAAAGCCCACCGGTTCCATCGGTACAGCAGGTGGATGTGGACTATTCGGGCGCTGGACGCGGCGCTTCATCAAGCTCCGGGCGACGCTGCGATCGAGGAATCGGCACTGAGTGAACTGCGCCTGTGGGCAGAGTCGTTGGACAACCTCGCCCGAAGATGGGGCGCGGCCATGACCCAGCGGGAGAAGCTCCGCACCCGGTGTGCGGATTGGAACATAGATCCGGATCGGTTCGGTGCCTGGTTCCAGGAAACCATCGACGAAGTGGCCGATCCCACGTTCACCGATGAGCTGCGCGATCAGGCCCACAAGGCCCTGCGCGTACCGGAATTCTTCGAGCTCGCGAAAGAACTCGGCGAATGCGATCGGTTGGTCACCGAGCTGGACAACGAACTGAACGATGTCCTGAGCCAGGCAGGCGCCCGGATTCTGGAAGTCGTACCCCCCGCTGGTGCCGAGCAGGAGATCGTCGCGCCGCCGCCAGATCCGGCAGCACTGCCAGACACTCCGGATCCTGGGTGAATCGCCTCCGGAGGTTTTCGGCAGACTTCGGCGGCCGTGGTTGCTGGAGTTCACGCGGTAACCGGCACGTTTCCGTCGTCGGCGCAGCGCGCCGTGGGCGGCAGCCGGTGAGGTTCTGCCACGCGACGTGGCGTTCTCGCTCGCGTCGCACTCACCGCGCGGTGTGGATCCGCATCGTCAGTCGACTGGGAATCAAAGTGGCGGAAGCCTTTTCCACCGTGGTGCCGATAGGGACGAGGCGATAGCGGGACGCGATGGTGCGCGCGACGGTGGTCAGCTCGAGCATCGCGAACCCTTCGCCGATACAGTTCTGCGCCCCTGCGCCGAAGGCGAGATAGGCATGCCTGTTGGATTCGGCGGCACGGTGGGGCAGCCAGCGATCCGGGTCGAAGCGTTCCGGATGCGGGAAGTTGGCCGGGTTCCGTTGGATCGCATAGGGACTGAACAGCACGTGTGCGCCGACCGGTAGGTCGTGGGTTCCGAGCCGGACCGGCTGGCGCACCTGCCGCGACACCAGCCACGGTGGCGGATACAGGCGCAGCGTCTCGCGGACTACCCGTCGCGTGTATTCGCCACAGTCCGTGCTTGCTTCGTCGCGCAGCCGTTGTTCGACCTCGGGGTGCCTGGAGACGGCGTACCAGAGCCAGGCCAGCGCGTTGCCGGTGGTCTCCGTGCCAGCGAACAGCAGGTTCACCATCTCGTCGCAGATCTGGTTGTCGCTCAACGCCTTACCCGTTACGGGATGATGGGCGTGTAGCAGGAGGGAGAGCAGATCGTCGTGTTCCAGACCGGCGGCTCGGTACCGCGCGACGAGTTCGGCGACCGTGGCCCGCAGGCGCCGGTTGGCCGCGTGGAAGCGTCGGTTGGCCGGGACGGGCACGCGGTCGATGAGCCCCGACGACAGCATGACCCGCAAGGCCACACCGCGCATGACCACCGGAAGGTCGTGCTGGACCCCTTCGATCATCCGTCGATCGAGCGAACTGGAGCACATCGCCTCGGCGACGATCGTCAGCGCCAGCCTGCGCATGACGGTATCCACCGCGATCACCTGCCCGTCGCGCCACCCGTCGACGAGCTCGACGGTGGCCCTGCGGACGACCTCGGCGAATCCGTCGAGGTACCGGTGGTGGAACGCGGGCTGCATGAGCCGCCTGCGGTCGCGGTGCTCGACGCCGGTCACCGTGCTGAGCGAACTGCCGAGTAGTTCGCCCAGTTTCTCGTAGTGGATACCTTTGGCGAAATGCGTGCTCCGCGCAATCAACATGGTGCGCACCAATTCCGCGTCGGTCACCAGGTAGGCGCTGGTGCCCGCCAGTCCGATCCGGAGCACCGGCCCATGCTCGTCGCAGGAGCGCACGAACCGCAGCGGTGCCCGTGCCAGCGCGGGAAGGTGACCGAGCAGCGGCAGCCGACCCGGCGCGAACGGTGTTGCCGCGGTGCCGGATTCAGATCGCATAGTCGCCGGCCAAGGTGTCGTAGCGATGGGTGTACAGCCGTCGATGGAAGTCGACGAACCGTCGGGTCACCTCGAGGATCCTGCCGTCGTGCAAGCGTTGCCCCAGTTCGGCGAGTTGCTGGTCGAGGAGCGTGCTGCGGCGGGCGTACAGCTCGGCGAAGTGGTCGAGTCCGTCGGTGAGCTCGGTCAACCCCTCGTCCAGGTCATCGACTCGCAGCAGCGGGTGCAAGCAGACGTTGAACTCCCCGTGCGCCAGATCCTTCCGGAACCTGTTCAACGCGGGCTCCTCGATCGCCTTGGCCAACACCGTGATCACCGTGTCGGCGGGGTATCGCAGGAGCAGCTCGGAGAGCAACACGTGCCGCTGGTCCCGCGACATCTGGAGCAGTGGTGTCCCGATATCGTTCAACAGCCGTACCAGCACAGCGGCAGTGTCGAAGGCGGCGAAGAGGCTGCCGTCCGCCACCGCCGCGAGATAGCCGGAGTCGAGATGGGAAAGCTCGCCGAACACCGCGGCGAAATAGCCGAGGGTGGGGGTGACGAGGATCGCGTTGCGGCAGATGTCGACGAGATCGTCGCGGCCTAGCCGTGATTCGCGCAGGGTTCGGTCGACCGCCCGATAGCGCTCGATGGTCTGCGCCCGCACCTGAGGTTCGGCGCTGGTACCCGCGATCGCGGACAGGACGTCGCGCCCGGACTCCAGATTGGCCACCAGGCCGCTCCACACCGAGCGCTCCAGCCGCGCTGATGCGTGCCCGGTCGAATCGGCGTACGCGTCGACGATGCGTGCGTGCTCGTCCGGACGCAGGCTCTGGGTGAAGGCCGAGATCCGCTCGCTGCGTGCGCGCAGCGGCGCGAGCAGTTCGACGGCCGGTCGTTTCGTGGGGGTGCGTAGGTCGGCGGCCGCGACCGCGTTGAAATGCAGGAGCAGGTCACGGGTTTCGGAGGGCTCGTCCGGTGCCACCAAGGCCAGACCGATACCGAGATTGTCCGAGACCACCTCGAAGACTTGGTAGACGTTGACCGGAATCGCATGCCGCACCAGCGTCGGCCAATCATCCGGTCCGGGCAGGTCGGCCAGCATCGCGGCGGTGAGATTGCCGAGCTGGGTCAGCGCGATGATCCGGGTGAACAGCGCGCGCTGTGGATTCTGCTCCGACAGCGCCCAGCGGAAGTAGGCGCGATAGTCGGGATCGGGCAGGTATCGATCCAGCTGATCCAGCAAGGCGGCCTGGGTGGCCGCGACGGCATCACGCTCTTGTGCCTCGGTTTGACGCATGCGGCCGTCCTCATACCCGGTCCCCGGCAGGACCGTCGCCCACCGAACCGCCCGCCAACGAGGGAATCCATACCGGACGGACGTCCAATAGAAGCTACGGGTCCTGTGTCATGTCATCGAACTCGTGAACGTCCCCATTTGCGGGAAGAGACCGTGATGTGTCGGGGCGACTTCGCGATCAGCCGCGGAAGAGATAGCGCCAGCCGAGATTCAGCTCGACCCCGTTCCCCGGGCATTCTGGACAGGCGATCACCTGGCGGTGCTCGCGAATCACGCCTCGGCCCATGATCCGCCGATAGTGTCGTGGAATGCGACGCATCATGAACGGCGACGCCCTGGCGATACCTGAGGACCATCGGTGAACGCACGGGCGGAGCAGCCTGCCGGAGTGCCGCTCGAACTGACCTCGTTCGTCGGCCGGGAACTGCAGCTTCGTGAGGTGGCCACGCTGCTCGACGAGGCGAGCCTGCTGACCATGGTCGGCCCGGGTGGCGTCGGCAAGACCCGGCTGGCCCAGCGGTTGGTGCAGGCGCTGCGCAGGGTGGACTCGGGGATGGTGCTCGGCTGGGCGACCCTGTCCGTGCTGGAGCATGCGCTGTCCTCGCCGGGATCGACCCTGGTGGAGCGCCAGATCGCGGCGCAACTCGGCGTCGAGATCAGCACCGGGCATGCGCTGCGCGATCTGTTGATCGATCATCTGCGGGACCAGACGGCAGGCGCGGGCACGCGGCAAGTCGGGTACCTGCTCGTGCTGGACAACTGCGAGCATCTCACCGATCAACTCGGCGCCCTGGTGAGCGAACTCCTGACTGCTGTCGACGGCTTGCGTGTCGTGGCGACCAGCCGGGAGCCGCTGGGCTGCGCGGGCGAGCACACCTATGTCGTCCCGCCGCTGACCTATCCGAGCCGAGCGGAGTCCGGCGCGAACGGCGAACGGTACGAAGCTGTCGACCTGTTGATCGAGCGGGCCAAGGCGGCGGGCACGGTGATCGGCCAGGCAGATCACGCGGCCGCGGCGGTGTTGTGTCAGCGGCTGGACGGCATCCCGCTCGCCATCGAGCTGGCTGCGGCGGCGCTGCGCAGCCAATCGCTGCCGGAGATCGTCGCCCGATTGACCGGCGGCCCGACCGACGCGCGCTTCGGATTACTCACCGGCGGACCGCGTTACGGAGCGCATCCGATGCACCACAGCCTGCAGGCCGCGGTGGACTGGAGCTATCGGCTGTGCACGGGCCCGCAGCAGCTGCTGTGGGCCCGGCTGTCGATCTTCGAGGACGGCTGGGACCTGGCGGCGGCCGAGATGGTCTGTGCCAGCGACGGTATCGCGGCCGCGGACATCCTCGGCCTGCTGCGCGATCTGGTCGAGAAGTCGATTGTGATCGCTGATACCACGGGCGGGCGCACCCGTTATCGGCTGCTCGAAACGCTGCGTCAGTACGGTCACACGCTGGCGGAACAGCGCGGTGAGCGCGAGACGCTCCAGCGGCGGCATCGCGACTGTTATCTGGCGCTGGCGCGTGCGGCGGCACAGGACTGGTTCGGCCCGCGGGAACTGGATTGGCTCTATCGGATTCGGACCGAAATGCCGAATATGCGTGCGGCACTGGCGTGGTCGCTCGCCACCGCGGACGAGGCGGCAAGCGGCCTCGACCTGGCCGTCTCGCTGGCCCGGCTGCGGCTGCCATTCTTCCTCGGCATCTCCGGTGAGGCGGTGGCCTGGCTGGAGACCGGGCTGGCGCGCACCGTCGGCACGGCTCCGGCGTCGCTGCGGACACTGGCCATGGCGCTGGCCGGGAATATCGCGTTGTGCGCTGGTTCGGTGCCGGTGGCCCGCAGACTGCTCGAACTGTGCCGCACCGAGTCGGCCGCCGAATCCGCCGCGCCGCTGGTGTATTTCGAGGGCATCTTCGCCTTCTTCGTCGAGGGCGCGCCGCGAGCGGTGGCCTTGCTCGACCGCGCCATCGACGCCTTCGACAACGCGGGCAGCGGCTTTCGCGGCGAGCGGCAGATGGCGCTGCTGTTCAAGGCCATGGCAGCCGCCTGGTACGCGCCGCACGAGGAGGCGCTCGCGGTCACCGAGGCTTGCTTCGCGGAGACAGCTTCGGCCGGATCCGAATGGGCGATGGCCTGGGCCGTCATGGCCCGCGGTCTCGGCGCAATCTGGCACGGCGACCCCACTCAGGCCATGAACACCGAACGGCGGCAACGGGAAATCGGTGACCAGTGGGGCATGATGTACGCCACCCATCTCGCGGCGTGGGCGGCCACCGAAGTAGTGCTCGCTCGCCGTGGTGTCGATGTCCGCAGGGACACAGCGGACGCCAGGCACATCGCGGAGGTGCTCGGCGGTGCCGCCCGGATGCGCGAGCGGTACGGCGTCGAGGTGGCCGATCTCGTTCCGTTCGTCGAGGCCGATCGGAAGTGCGAGGTACTCGCCACCGAAATTCTGGGGAGCGCGGTGTACGACGCCGCATTCGCCAAAGGTTATGCGTTGTCCTACGACGATATTCTGACTCTCGCAATGGACGCGCCGGCAGCCACCGCAGTGCCGGGCGACAAAGAGCAGCAAGCACGGGTGGATGCCTGGAACGAGCTCACCCAGACCGAGAAACAGATCGCGTTGCTCGTCGCGCAGGGGCTGACCGACCCGCAGATCGCCAGGAGCAGAGTGTGTTCGGTGCGCACCGTGGAGAAGCACGTCGAACACATTCGGGCGAAACTGTTCGTCGTCTCGCGTGCCGAGGTAGCCCGGTGGATTCCGAACGCGGAATCGCTGCGTGGGGTGTCACAATCCTGAGAATCGGGGCTGGGCAATTCCCCCTCGCTCTCGCCGGTCAATGGTCCAGAAATGGCGTGGTGGGACATTGTTATGCTCTGCGGACCCTCGCGTCAGGAGATTCGGCATGGTGGAACGCGGGAACGCGGCACCTTCGACCGGCACCCCGCCGGAGTTGACCTCGTTTGTGGGCAGGCGCGAGCAACTGCACGAATTGCTCGGACTGTCGGCCGAGGCGCGGTTGGTGACCCTGGTCGGACCCGGTGGTATCGGCAAGACGCGGTTGGCGGTGCGCCTCGTGCACGCCATGCAGCGCATCGACCGCGCCACCGCTGTGCACTGGTTGACGTTGTCGCGCTCTACGGACGTAGCCCACGCGGCCGAACCCACTTGGGTGGCACACAGACTGGCGGAGAGTCTGCCGATCCAGACCGATTCCACGCGTCCGCTGCGCGAGTTGCTTGCCGCCGAGTTTCGCACCCGAGTGGCCGAAAGTCCTTCGCGGCATGGCGGATATCTGCTCGTCCTGGACAATTGCGAGCACGTGGCCGATCAGGTCGGTGCGTTGGTCAGTGCGCTGCTCGCCGCTGTGCGAGGCTTGCGCGTGATCGTCACCAGTCGTGAATTACTCGGCTGCGCAGGGGAATACACCTATCAAATACCACCACTGTCCTATCCGGCGCCGACGCCCGTGCCTTCCTGGCCCGCGGATCCGGCCGATTACGAGGCCGTCGACATGCTGATCGAGCGGGCCAAGGCGATCGGCGTCACGATCGGCGACGACGAGCGGGCGACAGCGGGCACCCTGTGCCGCCGACTGGATGGCATCCCGCTCGCCATCGAGCTCGCCGCGGCCTGGCTGCGCACCCAGTCGCTGGCCGAGATCGTCGCCAGGCTGGACAGCGGCACCCCCGATTCTCGGTTCGGCATGCTGACCGGCGGGCCGCAGCACGGCACGACGCCGCTGCATCACAGCCTGCGCGGTGCGCTGGATTGGAGCTACGAGTTGTGTTCCGCGCCGGAGCGGTTGCTGTGGGCGCGGCTGTCGGTCTTCGAAGGCGGCTGGGATCTCGCCGCCGCCGAGGCGGTCGCCTCGGGCGCGGGGGTCGCGCGCACGGACGTCGTCGGAGTGCTCGGCGCACTGGTGGACAAGTCCATCGTCGTCGCCGAAACCGAGGGTCCGTCGACCCGTTACCGGCTGCTGGAGACGCTGCGGCACTACGGATACGCGCGTGCTGTCGAACTCGGCGAGATCGAGGGACTGCGGCAGGCCCACCACGCGCACTTCTTGTCCGAGGCGCGTCGCGCCGCGCAGGATTGGTTCAGCCCGCGCGAGGTGACCTGGTTGCAGTGGTCGCGCATCGAACTCGCGAATCTCCGTGCGGCAGTGGCCTGGTCGGCCACCGTGGTCGAGGCGGGCCTGACGCCACTGGAACTGCCGCTGTGCCTCGCGCGCTTGCGGATGCCGTTCTTTCTGAGCATCGGTGCCGAGGCCATCGGCTGGTTGGAAACCGGCTTGGCGCGCACGCAGGACCAGCGTCCCAGCGAGACGAGGCGGCTGGCGATGGCGCTGGCAGGCAATCTCGCGCTGAGCAGTGGCCGGGTCGGCGCCGCACGGCGAATGCTCGACGCCTGCCGCGCTGAGTCCACGGAAACCCATACTGCGGCAATGCTTTTTCTGGAAGGTCTGTATGCCTTCTATGCCGAGGGCGCCGCGCGATCGGTTCGGCTGCTGTCCGCGGCGGTGGGTGAATTCGACAGTGCGGGAAGCGAATTCCACGGTGAAAAGCACATGGCAAGCTTCTTCCGGACGCTGGCTGCCGCCTGGTATGCCACGGACGACGTTCGCGCCGCCGCGCAACAGGTCTATGACGACGCGCACGCCGCGGGCGCGGAGTGGGCAACGGCCATGGCGATGATCGGCAAGGGCGTCGCCGCGATCAGCGCGGGCGATCCCACCGAGGCGCTCGAGCTGGCGCCCCCGGTGCAACGGGAACTCGTCCCGCACTGGGCCATGATGTACGCCTCCCATCTGGCAGCGTTCGCGATGACCCGGATGCTGTGCAACCGACAGGGTGACGATCCACGCCGCGACCGGGCCGACGCGGTGTCGCTGGCCAGAGTGCTCGGCGGCGCGCAGCAGCTGCGTGAGCTGCACGGCATGCACGTGGCGGGGGTGGCGCCGATCGAGCAGGCCTATCGCCTCGGCGAGGAACTGGCCAGCGCCATACTCGGCGAGGCGGCCTATGCTGCCGCGCTGGCCGACGGCCGGAACCTGACGCAGGACGAGTTCCTCGATCTGGCCTTCCACCGCACGACGCGGCCCGAACCGGCCGACCGCTCGGCGTCGCCGTGGGACACCCTCACCGGCGCCGAGCAAGAGATCGCGGTGCTCGTGGCGCAAGGCATGACCAACACACAGATCGCCCGGCGCCGGATCTGCTCGGTCCGCACGGTCGAAAAGCACGTCGAAAACATCCGGCACAAGCTGTTCGCGGCCGCACGTGCCGACATCGCGCAGTGGGTGCCCTCGCCCTCGACCCGATAACCGGATACGTATCCGCGTACGTATCCGTGCGGTGTCCCAGGAATGGGAAGCTGAGCAGACTGGCGCAGGTAATCGGAATGGGATTGTCAGTGCTGCCGGAGGGCCGAAGTATGTTCCAGGATTCGACCCCGGTTCGGGTCGCCATCGAATTCGTCAACGCGTGGGCGCGCCGCGACATCTGCACCGTTGCGGCGATGCTGTCCGACGACGTCACCTTCGAGAGCCCGTGCGCGCGCGTCAGCGGAATCACCGCCACCCTGCGCCTGCTCGGCGACTTCGCGAGGGTCGTCACCGACATCGAGGTGATCGCGGCGTTCGGCGACGACCACCAGGCGATGATCCTGTACGACATGGCCACCGAGGCGTACGGCACGGTGCGGGTGGCCGATCGGCTGGTGGTCCGGCGCGGTCAGATCATCGCCGACAGTGTCGTCTTCGACACCGCCACCATGCGCCCCGTCCCCGCCGACATCGTCGCCTGACCAGCTGCCCATGTGGCGCGGTCTGTTGTGTGGAAAGCGATGGAGGGGGCCCGGTGCCGCCGATGCTGGCTGAGGTTTTAGCGACGCTCGGTGCGGTAGCGGATCGAACAGGGTTCGATCGTTTGCTGGCGCGGGTCGGCGGTTTGCACACCGTGTGCGAGCTCCTCAGCACTTCGGAGACGGTCATCGACGTTGGTGAATGGGAACCAGAGGCGGTTCGAGAGTGGCTGCGTGCGTTGCCGATCGCCGAATGTGAGCAGGTGGTGGTTGCTTGGCCTGCGGACGCGACAGCGGCGCGCATGCGGTTCGAGCAATTCGCCGACTGCTTCGACCTCCTGTGGTTCCCAGCACAGGATGATGTGCTGGTTGTTGCCGAGAAAGTCGGCGCCGTCGAGGTCCTTGTCCTCGATCACGAAGAGCGCTTTGCGTATGCCCGGATGGCGCACCGTCAGCCCCGCTGATGATGCCCATATTCTGGTGTGCCGGTACGACTTCGACGTTCATCAGCATCGGGACATCAGCCGGGGGCTGCGCGCGGGGACCACGGTGTGGCGTGGCGGACGGGTTCGGAGTGCACTTTGTCCGCTGATCCGTGCTTCGCGCGCATTCGTGCGGCGTGCTGCACCACCTCCTCGTAGGCGCGGACCACGGTGAATTCGCGGCTGAGGAGTTTGGGCGCCAGTTCGTGGATCATTGCGACGTGGTCGTTGCGCATGGCGGGGTTGCCGAGGGTCCAAGTCGGCGGGTACTTATTGCCCTTGGCCGGGTCGATGAAGCCTGCGTGTGCTCCTGCGGCAGACTGATGTCGTCCGCCGAAAGCCATAGCGCGGCAGGCGCCCCCGCATCGCCGCGCACATGCGCGGGCAGGATCGAGTGCAGCAGGCGGAGGACCGGCGCGAGCACCGGCTTGGGCAGCGGCGGCAGGGTCGGGTCCCGCAGTAGTGCGCGAGCCGCCCGATCCGCTGCCGCGGCCCGAATGAGCAATTCGGTCAGCGTTCGGGCCGGCGCGGTGTGACCGTCCGGCATGCTGACGAGCCTGCTGCAGAATCCGTCGGCGGACGACCGTGTGGATACTTATCGAACTACGTACCGCGCCTTGGGCCGTTTCGTCGGAACAGGCGTTGAACAGTTCATACGTAGCGATCTACGTATCGGTGCGCTGGGCCGCCCGCGTCGCCGCCGCGTAGCTTTCGGCGCATGTGGTTGACAGTGCAGCGGGCTTGCCGAGTGGGCGGCGCGCCCGCGATCGGCGGGGGATGAGGCGCTGTTGCATATCGCGGTCTTTCTCGACGTGCCGCCAGGCGGTGCCGGTGGCGTCCAGACGGCACTGTCCGCGCAATGCAGATCGCTGCGGCGCCTGGGACACCGCGTCACCCTCTTCGCACCATCCGGCGGAAATGACTGGGTAGAAACTGATTTCGCTCCGCTCGAGACAGTCTCCAGCTGGCGCGGCGTCCCGATCGCACGTGCCAGCGAGGCAAATGCCAGGCTGATCGATCAGGTATTCGCCCGCCGCGGCCCGGTCGATGTGGTGCACATCCACACTGCGGGCGGTGCAGGAATTGCTGGGCTGCGGGCCGCCCGCAGGCACGCCATTCCGGTCGTCCAGACCATGCGCAGTCCGCAAGACACATTGCTCGGGTGTCCGGCGTGGTCGCGCTGTCGGTTCGCGCTGCGCGCTGCGGTCGATCTGCTGATGCATCCGCGCGGAAAGTCACTGCAGCGCAGCGAAAGCCGGGCCGGGTGGCCGGTACTCCCGCAGCCGGCGGCCGACCGGGTGGTGGTGCCGACGAACCGGGTCGCGCATCGGCTGCTCGCACACGGGGTCCGCACGCCGATTCGGGTGGTGCCCAACGGGATCGACGACGACCTGCTCGACGTGGTGCGCGAGCCGATATTCGCGGTGGACGATGCCGGCCCGGATTCGTTGTCCGCCGTTCCACCTCTGCGCATCCTCTGGTGCGGACGAATGTCGCGGCGCGAGCGCCCCGTGGTCATGCTCGAGGCGGTCCGGCTCGCGCTGCGTGACAACGCCGACGCCTGCACCCTCGACGTGTGCGGTGGGGGAGCACTACTGCCCCGGGCCTGGTCGATGGTCGAGCGCGACGGACTGCGCGACCGGGTGCGGCTGCACGGCGAGGTGAGCCAGGCGGAATGCCTGGCAGCCATGCGCATTCACGACGTGCTGCTCGTTCCGGCCTCCGAATCAGGTGCGCAGGGACCGGTGCTGCTGGCTGCGGTCGCGGTCGGGCTGCCCATCGTCTACTGCGACCCGGAGTTGAGCGAGCTCATACCCCTCGGCGGTGGGCTGCGCACCGCGGATCCGTCTGCCGCGGCCATCGCGGCGACGCTCGTCGCGCTCGCCGCGGATCGCGCGCGGCTCGTCGACATGCGCAGAGTGCTTGTCGGGCAAGCCGACCAGGCCCGCCAGACGCGGCACACGGCCGCGCTCATCTCGGTCTATGCCGAACTGCTCGCGGAGCGTGCCGAATCCGAGGCGGGTTGCCGTATGGCGCCGTCGGTGCGCTGAAATCGGTTGGTGCTCAGCGGACCTGGGGCGCTACTTTCTCGCCGAGTAGTTCGATGTTGTGCAGCACCTTTTCGTGCGGCAGGGTGCCGACGCTGGTGTGCAGCATGAACCGGTCCAGGCCGAGGGTGTCGCGGATGTCGGCGACCTTTTCGGCGACGTAGTCCGGGGTGCCGACGAACAGCGAGCCTTCCTTGGAGCGCAGACCTTCGAACTGGGCGCGGGTCATCGGGCCCCAGCCGCGTTCGCGGCCGATGGTGCTCATAGCGAGGGCGTAGGGCTCGTAGAAGTCGGCGACGGCCTGCTCGTCGGTGTCGGCGATATAGCCGTGCGCATGCACCGCGACCGGCTGCTTCTCATGTCCGCCTTCGGCGAGTGCACGGTGGTACAGATCGACCAGCGGCTTGAAACGAGCCGGCTGGCCGCCGATGATCGCGATCGCCAGGGGCAGGCCGAGCAGTCCGGCGCGGACCACCGACTCGGGGCTGCCGCCCACCGCGATCCACACCGGCAACGGCCGGTTCTCGGTGCGCGGGTAGATGATCGCGTCGCGTAGTGGCGCACGGAACTTGCCGTTCCAAGTGACCGGCCCCTCCTCGCGGACGTGCAGCAGCAGCGCCAGCTTCTCCTCGAAGAGCTCGTCGTAGTCGGACAGGTCGTACCCGAACAGCGGGAAGCTTTCGGTGAAGCTGCCGCGTCCGGCCATGAGCTCGGCGCGTCCGTTGGACAGTCCGTCCAGCGTCGCGAAATCCTGGTACACCCGTACCGGATCGTCGGAGCTCAGCACGGTGACCGCGCTGGTCAGTTGAATCCGTTCGGTCCGCGCGGCGATGGCGGCCAAGACCAGCGCGGGCGCGGAGGCGGCGAAGTCCTTGCGGTGATGTTCGCCGACGCCGTAGACGTCGAGTCCGGCCTGCTCGGTGGCGACGGCCTCCTCGACGACCTGCCGTAGCCGTTCACCCGCGCTCGGTGCGGGCCGGTCGCCGACCGGGTACAGCTCGGCGAACGTCGTGAGTCCCAGTTCCACGGTCGAGCCTCTTTCTTTCCAGTAGTGTCGATGTCAACCAACAGCGTAAACGGACCGTGGTCCACGAGTATTCCGCCTGGCCCCGGGGTGCGGCTTCGGTGTCCGATGACGACGCCTTCGGCGACATCCGATTACGCTGTTCGCATGTCTGTCCGCACGCGCAAGCCGCTGACCCCCGGCACCCTCTCACCCACCCGCGAGGTCCCGCGCACCATCGAGCGTCCGGAATACGCGTGGAAGAAGACCGTCAACGAGGGCAGCGAGCCCTGGGTGCAGACGGCGGAGACGATCGACAAGATGCGGATCGCGAGCAAGATCGCGGCGCAGGCGCTTGCGGAGGCGGGCAAGGCGGTCGCACCCGGCGTCACCACCGACGAACTGGACCGGATCGCGCACGAGTACATGTGCGATCACGGCGCCTACCCGTCGACGTTGGGCTACAAGGGTTTCCCGAAATCCTGCTGCACCTCGCTGAACGAGGTGATCTGCCACGGGATTCCGGACTCGACCGTGATCGAGGACGGCGACATCGTCAACATCGACGTCACCGCCTACATCCACGGCGTGCACGGCGACACCAACCGGACCTACCTGGCCGGCGAGGTGGACGAGGAGGTCCGGCTGCTCGTCGAACGGACCGAAGAAGCCACCCTGCGCGCGATCAAAGCGGTCCGGCCGGGCCGGGCGCTGAACGTCATCGGGCGCGTGATCGAGTCCTACGCCAACCGATTCGGCTACGGCGTGGTGCGCGACTTCACCGGGCACGGCGTCGGCCCGACGTTCCACAGCGGGCTGGTGATCCTGCACTACGACCAGCCTGCGATCGAGTCGATCATCGAGCCGGGCATGACCTTCACCATCGAGCCGATGATCAACCTCGGCGGCATCGACTACGAGATCTGGAACGACGGCTGGACCGTGGTCACCAAGGACCGCAAGTGGACCGCGCAGTTCGAACACACCCTCGTGGTCACCGAAACCGGCGCCGAGATCCTCACGCTTCCGTGAGCGGCGGTCGCCCGACAAGTCGCACCCTTTCTGACTTCCCGCACACGAAATCGCCTGCGAAATCGTGTGCGGGACAACGAAAGGTGTGCGGGAAGCCGTGAAAGGCGCGCTGCTTGTCGCGGGCACCACGTCGGACGCGGGCAAGAGTGTGGTGGTGGCGGGGGTGTGCCGGATGCTGGCGCGGCGGGGGGTGCGGGTGGCGCCGTTCAAGGCGCAGAATATGTCGAACAACTCGGTGGTTACCGCGGACGGCGGGGAGATCGGGCGGGCGCAGGCGCTGCAGGCGCAGGCGTGTGGGCTCGAGCCGAGCGTGCGATTCAACCCGGTGCTGCTGAAGCCGGGGAGTGATCGGCGTTCGCAGTTGGTGGTGCGGGGCAAAGCAGTCGGCTCAGTTGGTGCGCGGGACTATTTTCAGCATCGGCAGGAGCTGCGCGCCGTGGTGGCGGCCGAACTCGCCTCGCTGCGTGCCGAATTCGACGTGGTGATCTGTGAGGGCGCCGGATCACCTGCCGAAATCAATCTGCGGGCAACGGATCTGGCGAACATGGGGCTGGCCCAGGAGGCGGAGCTTCCAGTGCTGCTTGTCGGCGACATCGACCGCGGCGGCGTGCTCGCGCACCTGTTCGGGACCGTCGCCATCCTGGAACCCGAGGACCAGCAACTGATTTCCGGGTTCGTCATCAACAAGTTCCGCGGTGACGTCGAGCTGCTCCGGCCCGGGCTGGACCGGCTCACCGAGCTGACCGGACGCCCCACCCTCGGCGTGATCCCGTACACCGACGACCTCTGGATCGACGCCGAGGATTCCCTCGGCACCGTGGCGGACGCGCCGGTCGGCAGGCCGCTGCCGCCGGTGGGCACCGAATGGCTGACCGTCGCCGCGATCCGGTTGCCCCGCATCTCCAACTCCACCGATGTCGAGGCATTGGCCTGCGAGCCAGGGGTTTCGGTGCGCTGGGTGAGCGAGCCGTCCCGGCTGGCCGACGCCGACCTCGTGGTGCTGCCCGGTAGCAAGGCGACCGTGTCGGACCTGGAGTGGTTGCGGCGCAGCGGTATCGCCGACGCCTTGCACGCGCGGGCGCGGGCGGGCGGGCCGATCCTCGGCATCTGCGGCGGCTATCAGATGCTGGGCAAGCGGATCGTCGATCAGGTGGAATCCGGTGCCGGGTCGGTCGACGGGCTCGGCCTGCTCGAGCTGGACATCGAATTCGCCGACCCTAAAGTGTTGCGCCGCAGCAGCGGTCGCGCTGACGCGGGGATACCGGTGGCGGGCTACGAGATCCACCACGGCCGCGTGGTCCACACCGGCGATCCGGCGTGGTTGGAGATCGACGGCGCACCGGAAGGCAGTGCCCGCGCGACGATCTGGGGTACCCACCTGCACGGGCTGCTGGAATCGGACGAGTTCCGCCGGGCCTGGCTGCGTTCGGTCGCCGCAGCCGCCGGCCGCGCGGGTTTCGTTGTCGCCGAAGACGTTTCCGTCGCAGACGTGCGCTCGGCCCAGCTCGACCTGCTCGCCGATCTCATCGAGCAGCACCTCGACACCACACTGATCGAACGCCTACTCACCGAGGGTGCGCCCGCGGGCCTGCCGACCCTGCACACCCAGCCGATCGCCGCTTCGCAGACCTGAACTGTTGACGTGGCGTACACCGCCCCTTACCTTGCAGTAAGGAATTCGGCTCCGGGTAAGGCGCGGGCCGATAACGCGGAAGAACATGGTCGGTGAGCACTATGGCAGCAGACAAGAGACCCACCAGAGCGGGGAACGTGGTGTCCGCGACCGTGACGAGCAAGGGGCAGATCACCATCCCCATCGACGTCCGGGTCGCCATGGGCCTGCGCGCCGGGGTCAGGGTCGCGTTCGTGCCCACCGCCGAAGGCACCTACGAACTGGTGCCCGAAACCCGAACCATCAAGTCGCTCAAGGGCATCGTCGGCTGGTCCGGCGCGCCGATCAGCCTCGCGCAGATGAACGACGCCATCGCGGGCAACGTCGTGGAAGGCAAGCAGAAATGATCGGTCTGGACGCCAATGTGCTCATCCGCTACCTCACTCAGGACGACCCCGAACAGTCCGCCAGGGCGAACCAGGTGATCGAGGGGCTCACCGAATCCAAGCCCGGCTACGTCACGATGATCGTGCTCGCCGAGATCCACTGGGTGCTGCGCCGCGGCTACCAGCAGGATCCCGAAGCCGTCACCGACGTGCTGCTCGGCCTGCTCGACTCGACCGAGATCGTGGTCGAACGCGCCGACACCGTGCGCCAGGCGCTGCGCCAGGCCGCCGAGGGCGCGGACTTCGCCGACGCGCTCGTCCAGCAGCTCAGCGCCGAGGCGGGATGCGACCTGACCGTCACCTTCGACCACAGCGCGGGCGAACGCGCCGGAATGCGTCTACTGGCCTGACCGGAAAAATGGGCTCTGTTCAGGTGACCCGTGTAGCGTGATTCGGCATGAAATCTCGGCAGATCACGGTCGGTGACCGGGCATGGACCGTGCGGGTGGACGGGCCCCAATCCCGGCACAGCGTGCTGCTGTTGCCCGATGCGGGCGATCCGGTGGACGTCTACGACCAGGTATGTGCTCGATTGCACAACTCGGATCTGCGCACGATCGCGGTGGAGTCGATCGAGGGGCTCGATCCGGCGGGTGTCACGGCGATCCTGGACGAGATCGGGGTGCCGTGGGCGAACGTGGCCGCGCGCGGCACCGGCGCCGAACTGGCGTGGCGCGCGTGCGCGACCGGTTTCGGGCGGTTCATCAGCCTCGTGGTGGCCGATCGCGGGCATCCGGCGGCCATCGGCCCGGACGGGACCATCGCCGACGCCACGGTCCCTCCGGTCGAGTTGCCGACCACCGTCCTGGTGACCAAGAACCTGCCACGCGCCGTCGCCGACGCGTCCGGGCGATTCGTCTACGGCGAGTTCCGGGTGGTCGAGATCGACGTGGACAACGTGGCGACCGAAGCCGACCACGAGCTGGTCACCGAGATCGTGCTACGCACCAGCCTCTGGTGAGCCGTTGCCGGACTTGGCTCGGTAGACCGCCAGCCAGTCCAGCCAGCTGTCGAGTTCGGCGAAAGCGTGGGCCAGCGGCTCGGCCGAGGACAGGAACACATCGTGCTTCGCGCCGTCGATCGGCACGATGTTGGTCCGGTCGCCGAGGCAGCCCGACCAGCGCTGAATCTGCTTGACGTCCAACACCGCATCGGCCACGTCGACGGCGGGACCGTACTCGCGGGCGAACTTCGTCATCCGGGACCGCAGGATCAGCGACGGCACGCCGATATCCAGACCGGCGTGCAGCTGGGCGTGCCCGTTGCGGATGGCCCGCAGCCAGCCGAATCGAACCGGGAAGCCGTGTAACGGTTTCCAGTCCAGGTTGTAGTCCCATTCGCCTGCCACCGTGTGGTGCAGGCTGTCGCCGTACGTGGTGGCCTTGCCGAGCGGGATCTCGATCATCTTCCGGAACCGGCCGAGCGCCTTGATGATCGGCGTGCCGACCGTCCGGTAGTACGCGGGCCCGTGCAGGTCGAACCAGGGACTGTTGAGCACGACGCCCGCCACGCCTGCGGCGGCCGTGCCGCGCGACCGATTGAGCCGATGCAGCCATAACGGCAGGATCAAGCCACCGGTTGAGTGCGCGTTCAAAACGACCGGCGCCCCGGTCTCCTCCCGCACAATCCGCAACGCCTCGTTCAGCTCGTCGTCATACAGTGCGAGATCGGTCACATAGTGCGGCGTCTGCCCTTCCCGCAACGACCGGCCGCACTTCCGCAGATCCAGCGCATAGAAGTGATACCCGAGCCCCGCGAAATGCTCGGCGAGATGCTCCTGAAAGAAGTAGTCAGTGAACCCGTGCAGATACAGCACGGCCCCCGCGGTCGCCTCGGCCTTATCCGGTGGCGTATACCGCACCAAAGTGGCGACAGCCTCGCCTTCTCCGTCCGGGTCTGGCCCGAACGACAGTGTGCGCTGCTGGTAGTTCTCGCCGAGGACATCGGCCTTCCACAGCCCACGTTCCTGCGTCTCGGTCGGCGGAGCGGCAAGCGGAGTTTCCTTTGTCACACCACTAATCTAGGTCACATTCGGCGGGTTCGGCGCGGGGTATCGGGGTGGTGAGGTGCACAATTGGGGCTAGGTGAACGGCGGGTAACCTAAGGCCCGCCGTGGTTGCAGAGGACTGGGGCAACACACGCAAGCATCGTGCCCAGGCCGGTTCATCCGCCCGGTGGACCAGCCCAGAAGGACAAGGAAGTCGATCTACCCGTGCCGAACGCTGCCATGACTGAAAAGACGGATGTAGTACTCATCGGTGCAGGCATCATGAGTGCCACCCTCGGCGCGCTGCTGCGGCAGCTGCAGCCCGACTGGTCGATCTCCCTGTTCGAGCGACTCGACGCCGCCGCGGCGGAGAGCAGCGACCCGTGGAACAACGCGGGCACCGGACACTCGGCGCTGTGCGAGCTGAACTACAGCCCGCAGAACGCCGACGGCTCGGTGGACATCACCAAGGCAATCGACATCAACGAGCGCTTCCAGGTGTCGCGCCAGTTCTGGTCGTACGCGGTGGAGGCAGGCATCCTCGCCGAGCCGTCGACCTTCATCAACCCGATCCCGCACGTGAGCTTCGTGCACGGCGCGGACAACGCGGACTACCTGCGCAAGCGGTACGAGGCGCTGGCGCCGCAGCCGCTGTTCGAGGGCATGGAGTTCATCGACAGCCCCGACGAGTTCAGCAGGCGGCTGCCGCTGATGTCGCGCGGGCGCGACTTCTCCGAGCCGATCGCGCTGAACTGGACCGACGGCGGCACCGACATCGACTTCGGCGCGCTCACCCAGGAACTGCTCGCCTACCTCGGCCGCTCGGGCGGCGACTTGGCGTTCGGGCACGAGGTGCTCGACCTGCGCAAGCAGTCCGACGGGTCGTGGCTGGTGAAGGTGCGCAACCTGCGCACCCGCGAAACCCGAACGGTCAACAGCAAATTCGTGTTCGTCGGCGCGGGCGGCGGCGCACTGCCGCTGCTGCAGAAGTCCGGCATCAAGGAGATCGACGGCTTCGGCGGTTTCCCGGTGAGCGGCCAGTTCTTCCGCTGCACCAACCCGGCGCTGATCCAGCAGCACGAGGCCAAGGTGTACGGCAAGGCCGCCGTCGGCGCGCCGCCGATGTCGGTGCCGCACTTGGACACTCGCGTGATCAAGGGCCAGCCTGGCCTGCTGTTCGGCCCCTACGCGGGTTGGACGCCGAAGTTCCTCAAGGACGGCAAGCTCACCGACCTGTTCAAGTCGGTGAAGCCGAACAACATCTTCTCGCTGCTCGGCGTCGGCGTCACCGAGCTCGGCCTGACGAAGTACCTGGTCAGCGAGCTGCTGAAGTCGGAGGCAGGCAAGGTCGACACGCTGTCGGAGTTCATTCCGCGTGCCGACGGCCGCGACTGGGAGCTGATCACCGCGGGCCAGCGCGTCCAGGTGATCCGGCGCAAGGGTGTAGGTGGCGTGCTGGAGTTCGGCACCGCCGTCGTCGCCGCCGAGGACGGCACCATCGCGGGTCTGCTCGGCGCCTCGCCCGGCGCGTCGACCGGTGTCACCGCGATGCTGGATGTCATGCAGCGCTGCTTCCCTCGCGAATACGTCGAGTGGACACCGAAGCTGAAGGAAATGATTCCGTCGCTCGGGGTGAAGCTCTCGGACAACCAGGCGTTGTTCCACGAAGTGTGGGATTGGACCTCCAAAACGCTGGGGCTGGTTGCGGGTACGGATAACACGCCGAAGCATGCCGGAGTCGCGGTTGACGGCTAGTTGTGATAGCAAGACGCGATGATGTCAACGGTTGTTCTCAAACGGTCATGGGCGTTGGATCTCGACACCGCCACTCTCTATCAGCTGTTGAAACTTCGCGTCGAAGTCTTTGTGGTCGAGCAGAAATGCGCGTATCCGGAACTCGACGGGCTGGACCTGCTTCCGGAAACCCGGCACTTCTGGCTCGACGACGAGGGTGAGGTCATTGCGACCCTGCGGCTGCTCGAGGAGCACGAAGACGGTGTGAAGACCTTCCGCATCGGCCGGCTGTGCACCGCCGTTCCGGCGCGCGGGCACGGGTACACCACGCGGCTGCTGCAGGCCGCGCTGGCGGAGGCCGGTGAGGCGACGGTGCGGTTGAACGCACAGAGCTACCTGGTCGACCTGTACGCCAAGCACGGATTCCAGCCCGACGGTACGGAATTCGAGGACGACGGGATTCTGCACACCCCGATGCGCAAGGGCTGAGCGCGCGCCGTTGATCCGCTTGCCGCCCCCGTCACGACGTCGTGACGGGGGCGGTGTCGTGTTCGGGGTGGCGGCGTCGGGGAGCTGGAGTGGCGACGCATAGAGTTGGGGCGTGTCGTTGTCCCATGCCGAAACACTGTCGCTGACCGGCGGGCGTGCCCGTGCCGACGCCGAGGCCGGTTTCCCGTTCTCCGCCGTCGTCGGCCAGGAGCGATTGCAGCTCGCGTTGATCCTGTGCGCGGTGCATCCCGGCATCGGCGGTGTGCTGGTACGCGGCGAGAAGGGCACCGCGAAATCGACCGTGGTGCGGGCGCTCGCACAGCTGCTGCCGCCCGTCGTCGACGAGACCGGCGCCAGGCCTGCCCGGCTGGTCGAGCTGCCGGTCGGCGCGACCGAGGACCGGGTGGTCGGCTCACTGGACCTGGAGCGGGTGCTGCGCGACGGCGAGCAGGCGTTCCGGCCAGGTCTGCTGGCGGCGGCGCACCACGGTGTGCTGTACGTGGACGAGGTCAACCTGCTGCACGACCATCTGGTCGATGTGCTGCTCGACGCCGCGGCCATGGGGCGGGTGCACATCGAGCGGGACGGTGTTTCGCATTCGCATCCGGCGCGATTCGTGCTTGTCGGCACGATGAATCCGGAGGAGGGCGAGCTGCGGCCACAGCTGCTCGACCGGTTCGGGCTCACCGTCGACGTCGCGGCCTCGCGGAACGTGGACGTGCGGATGGCGGTGGTGCGGCGGCGGCTCGACTACGAAGCCGATCCGGCCGGGTTCGCGGCGAGCTATGCGCCCGCCGATCGTCAGGTGGCCGACCGCATTCTCGGTGCCCGCGACCGGGTGGCGCAGGTGCTGCTCGATGACGCGGAGCTGCGCCGAATTGCCGCCCTGTGCGCCGCATTCGACGTGGACGGCATGCGTGCCGATCTGGTGGTGGCGCGGACCGCGACGGCGCATGCCGCGTGGCGTGGTGCGGACGCGGTCACCGAGGAGGACGTGCGGATCGCCGCGGAACTCGCACTGCCGCACCGGCGTCGGCGTGATCCGTTCGACGAGCCGGGGATCAGCGAGGAACAGCTCGACGACGCGATGCGGGATGCCGCCGACGAGGTGGCGCGCGAATCTGATTCGGGCGCAGGGGATCCCGAAGGGGAGCGCGGCCCGGCGGATACCGGTGAGGCGGCGCAGGGCCCGGACGATTCGGCGTCGGGCGCAAACGAGTCGGCAACGGATACGGACCAGTCGGCAACGCGTACCGAAGAATTCGATCAGCCCGAGGATCCTACGCGTCCTGACGACGACCCGGACTCGCCGCCCGACGGACCCGGCGGCGGCCAGCGGCCGAGCGCGCGTGAAGGACGCACCGGCGCACCGACTTCCGCGGCCGCGACCCCGCCGCGCTGGGAAGTGCCCGGCGTCGGCGAAGGCGCGCCCGGTCGCCGCTCGCGCGCGGAATCCCGGCACGGTCGCGTTGTCCGGCCGAGCACCGATACCGCCACCGGCCTGCACCTGCTCGGCACCATCTTCGCGGCGGCGCCGCATCAGCGCGCCCGCGGCCGTGGCGACGGACCATTGAAGCTGGTCTCCGACGACCTGCGCGGTGCGTATCGCGAAGGGCGCGAAGGGAACCTGGTCGTCTTCGTGGTCGACGCCTCCGGCTCGATGGCGGCGCGAGACCGGCTCTCCGCGGTCACCGGCGCCGTCGTCGCTTTGCTGCGTGACGCCTACCAGCGCCGCGACAAGGTCGCCGTGATCACGGTGCGCGGGCAGGACGCCGAACTGGTGCTGCCGCCGACCTCTTCGGTCGATATCGCGGTGCGCCGGCTGTCCGGCATGCGCACCGGTGGCAAGACGCCGCTCGCCGCGGGTCTGTTGAAAGCCCGCGAAATCGTCCAGCGTGAGCGCGTCCGCGACCCGCGTCGGCGGCCGATGCTGGTGCTGCTCACCGACGGTCGCGCCACCGGCGGTGTCGACCCGCTGCCGCGGGCCCGGGCCGCGGCCGCGCTGCTCGCCAACGACGCGGTCACCTCGATCGTCGTCGACTGCGAACGCGGCATGATCCGGCTCGGGCTCGCCGCCGAACTCGCCCGTGAACTGCGCGGTGGATACTTGAGATTGTCTGAGCTGACCGGGGATTCGGTCGCGGATGTGGTGCGTGCGGGATCAGGGCGCCTCGGCGGCCCGGCCGCGGTGCGCGCCGCTTGACCCCGGCTCCGCAGCGGCAGCCCGATTCGCGTGTCGCAGGGCACGCGCGCTCAGTCCCTCGATCGATGGTCGGGCTGAAGAGGGATGCGCGGCGGTCACGACTTCGGCGCGAGGCAGGGCCGCGTGTGCGGGTGTCGCCGTCGATAGAGGCGGCGGTATTGCCTGCTGTGCGAAGGCAGTCGACGAGCTTGCGTCGGTGCCAGTGGCGCACTGCGGATGAGGTGGTGCTGCGGGATGATGCGGTCGGCTCGCCGATGAGTCGAGGACTGACAAGGAGATTCGATGCCTAAGGGTGTTCCGGAGACCGTGCCCGACGACGGGCTGACGACACGGCAGCGGCGCAATCAGCCGGTGCTCGCGGTGCATACCGGGCCGGGCAAGGGGAAGTCGACGGCGGCATTCGGGATGGCGCTGCGGGCCTGGAATCAAGGGTTCGATGTCGCGGTGTTCCAGTTCGTGAAGAGCGCCAAATGGAAGGTGGGGGAGGAGGCGGCCTTTCGGACCCTCGGCACGTTGCACGACGAGACCGGGGTCGGCGGCGCGGTCGAGTGGCACAAGATGGGCGAAGGGTGGTCCTGGACCCGCAAGCAGGGCACCGACGAAGACCACGCGGCCGCCGCGCTCGCCGGCTGGCAGGAGATCGCCCGCAGGCTGCAGGCCGAACAGCACCGGTTCTACGTCCTCGACGAGTTCACCTACCCGCTCAAGTGGGGCTGGGTCGACGTCGACGAGGTGGTCGAAACCCTGCGCGGCCGCCCAGGCAACCAGCACGTCGTCATCACCGGCCGTGACGCGCCGCAAGCCCTGATGGACGAAGCCGACCTCGTCACCGAGATGACCAAACTCAAGCACCCGATGGACGCGGGCCGCAAAGGCCAGCGCGGCATCGAATGGTGACCCCCCGCACCCTTTCTCACCATCCGCACCCCTTCCGGCAGCCCAGAACGGGTGCGGACGCCCAGAACAGGTGCGGATTCGACGCTGCGCCTCGTCGCGTCGCGCCGTCTGGCGCGAGTGGTACATGGCTGCGGCAAAGTGCGAGTGGGGCTTTCCACCATGCGCCGCTCGTTGCGCACAAGGTGTGCGATGCGCGTCTGGTGAACCCCCGCACCCTTTCTCGGCATCCGCACCCGTTTTGGCAGCCCAGAACGGGTGCGACTGCACAGAACAGGTGCGGATCCGACTTGGTGCCCCGTTGCCTCGCGCCGTCTGGCGCGAGTGGTACATGGCTGCGGCAAAGTGCGAGTAGAGGTCTCCACCATGTGCCACTCGTTGCACAAGAGGTGTGCGATGTGGGGGCGGTTGCGCGTGGCGGGCTGATGGTTGGCCTCGACGTGTGTGCCGTCGTGGCCGGGGGATGTCGAGCTTGTGGTGCGGTGCGGCGGAGTGCTGGTGTTCGGGGGTGGTGCTGATGGTTGGCGTGCCTGCGGTGGTGATTGCGGCGCCTGCGTCGGGGAGTGGGAAGACCACGGTGGCAACGGGATTGATCGGGGCGCTGCGGCGGGTGGGGCATCGGGTCGCACCCTTCAAGGTGGGGCCGGATTACATCGATCCCGGATACCACGGGCTGGCGGCGGGGCGGCCTGGGCGCAATCTCGATCCGGTGCTCGTCGGGGCGGAACGTGTTGTGCCGCTGTACCAGCACGGTGCGCGCGGGTGTGACCTGGCGGTGGTCGAGGGGGTGATGGGGTTGTTCGACGGCCGCATCGACGAGAACCATGCCGGGCCCGTAGCCGAAGGATCGACCGCGCAGGTGGCGAGTCTGCTGGGTGCGCCCGTGGTGCTGGTGGTCGACGCTCGCGGCCACAGCCAGAGCCTGGCCGCACTGCTGCACGGGTTCGCCACCTTCGACAGCGGAATCCGCCTCGGCGGCGTGATTCTCAACCGCGTCGGCAGTGAACGCCACGACCAGGTCCTGCGCACTGCCTGCGACCGGGTCGGGCTCCCGGTCCTCGGCTCCCTCCCACGCATGGCCGAACTCGAAGTCCCCTCCCGCCACCTCGGCCTCATCCCGGCCGTGGAACACGGTACTGCCGCCACCGCCGCCGTCGCGGCGATGACGGATCTCGTTGCCGCACACGTAGACCTGCACGCCATCGCCGCCCTGGCCCGCTCCGCGGTCACCGGCCCGGCCTGGGATCCCGTCACCGAGGTACGCGCGGCGGGTGTTCTGGGTATGCGGACCGTCGTGACGGGCGAGGCGGGTGCTGTTGTGCCCGAGCGGACCACTGCGATGGGTTCGGCGGGGCTTGTGCCGGAGGGGCCCGCTGCGATGGGTTCGGCGGGGGTTGTTGTGCCGGAGGGGACCGCTGCGATGGGCGGGGTGGATGCTGCTGTGCCCGAGCCGGTCGGTGCGACGGCGACGGGTGAAGTGCCGGGGCAGAGCGCGGAGACTGGCGGGGCGGCTGCTGCTATACCTGGGCGGGTTGCTGCGGCGCGCGGTGCGGGTACTGTTGTGCCAGAGCGAAATTCGTCGCAGCTTGGCGGGGATGCTGTGGGCGCTCGGGGGATGTCTCAGCAGCCGGATGCGGGGCCGGTGATTGCGATGGCCGGTGGGGCTGCGTTCACGTTCGGGTATGCCGAGCATCGGGAGTTGTTGGTGGCGGCGGGGGCTCGGGTGGTGGTGTTCGATCCGCTGCGGGACGAATTGCCAAGCGGGGTAGCGGGGTTGGTGTTGCCAGGTGGGTTTCCGGAAGAGCATGCGGCGGAGCTGGCAGCGAATGTCGGGCTGTTGCGGGCGGTGGCGGAGCAGGCTCGGCAGGGGTTGCCGGTGCACGCGGAGTGCGCGGGGTTGCTGTATTTGACGAGGTCGCTCGATGGGCATCCGATGGCGGGTGTGGTCGATGCCGACGCGGAGTTCGGGCCGCGGCTGACCCTCGGGTACCGGGATGCGGTGGCGCTGGCGGATTCCGCGTTGTGGCGGGCTGGGGAACGGGTGCGGGGGCACGAGTTTCATCGGACTCGGTTGGTGTCGACTGCGGCGGATGCGCCTGCGTGGGGTTGGCACGGGAGCGACGGTGCTCGGGTCAAGGAAGGTGCGCTCGTCCACCGCGTGCACGCGTCGTACCTGCACACCCATCCGGCCGGAAACCCTGAAGCCACCGGTCGTTTCGTCACAGCGGCCGCCGACTACGCGAGCACCCGTGCGATCGGCTGATCCGGAGATGTCGAGACCCAACCTGGTGGCTGGCCTCGGACTCTGGCCTGCTGTGGCGGCGGACCGCGTATTCGCGGCGGTAGCCGGTTGCGGGAGTGTCCGTGTCTCCGGCTGAGGCGGTGGATTTGGTGGTTGGTCTCGGACTGCGGCCTGCTGGGATGGCGGACCGCGTATTCGCGGCGGTAGCCGGTTGCGGGAGTGTCCGTGTCTCCGGCTGAGGCGGTGGATTTGGTGGTTGGTCTCGGACTGCGGCCT
>NZ_JBICTD010000007.1:0-60407 GCF_043197455.1 Nocardia sp. NPDC049149 | reverse complement strand
GCTGGGATGGCGGACCGCATATTTGTGGCGGTAGCCGGTTGCGGGAGTGTCCGTGTCTCCGGCTGAGGCGGTGGATTTGGTGGTCGGACTCGGGCTCCGCCCTGCGGAGGCCGGGGATCGAATCGTCGCGGCAGTGCGAGAAGTGCTGGGCGACAAGCCGATCGGGTGTCTGGCAACGATCGATCGCCGCGCGGCCGATCCGGGTCTGCAACACGCCGCCCGCACGCTGGGCGTGCCTGTCCTGACCTATTCGGCCGCCGAACTGGCCGAGGTCCCGGTGCCGAATCCGGCGGCGCGGACCACGGCAGCAGTCGGCACCGCGAGCGTCGCCGAGGCCGCGGCCATCCTGGCGTCCGGCGGTGGCGCCTTGATCATTGCCAAACGTGCCATCGACGGCATCGTCGTCGCCGTCGCACAACGCCGCTCGGCCTGATCGCCTGGCTTCGGCTGTCGCGCATCCCTGTCACGAAATATCAAGCAGGACGACTGTTCTGAACTCGGTCAACGGACCGGCGACGCGTGGTTTCATGGCGTGGTGGATATCCGAGGCATCGATAATGTGCTGGTTCCCGTGGGCGAGCTGACCGCGGCGGTGGAGTTCTATGCGGACCGTCTCGGGCTGTCGGTGCGGTTCACGGTGCCGGAGCGCGGGATCGCGCTGTTCGGAGTCGCCGCGGAGACACCGGGGATCATGGCGATGGTGGATCCGGCGGCGGGCCATGGTGCACCGCCCGCGATGCGCGTGTGGCTGGAGGTGCCCGACGCCAAGGCCGCCGCGGCGGAGCTCGAAGAGCGCGGTGTCGAAATGCTCACCGCGCCCTTCGAAGTCGCCACCGGTTGGAGCGTGGAGGTGGCCGACCCGTGGGGCAACGTGATCGGGCTGACCGACTACGTCAAGCGACCCGAGTTGGCCCGCCCCGGGTACTGAGCTCGCGTCGTTGAATTACGGAGCGACAGAGCTGTAGTCGGCGAAACCCGTCGGGTCGTGCCTGCCGATGCTGGCGTGCTCGAACAGCCCCCAACCCTCGGCGTCGCCGCACCGAGCTCGCGCCACATGGTCGATCACGCCGAACGGCGTGCGCGCGACGATGTCCGGGGCGGTGAGGTCGTAGCGGCTGGCCAGCGACCAGTCGCGGCCCTTCCACTGGCCGTGTCCCCAGTCGGGATCGCCGCCGTAGCCGCACCCCACGTGCAGCGGCACGTTGGTTCCGGTGCTCACCTCGATCTCCAGCGGCTTGCCGTCCTGCGCGGTCATCTCGAACCGCGCACCGACGGGAATTCTTGTGCCGGAACGGTAGTCGATCGAGATGCGGGGCCAGCCGAGCTGCTCGACGCGCCCGTCCGGCCACACCCGCACCGCGTCGTTGAGGGTGCGCATCCCGTCCGGCTCCTCTTGCAGGATGATCACCACCGCGAAGTCGTCGAACCGCAGCGGCGCGTACACCCACCAGAATCCGCCTGCGGGTTCGCTGGCCACCCGGCCGGGCGGCTCGTTCTCGCCGACCGGCCGGATGCCCCAGGAACGATCCCTGGTGCCGGTCCACACGGCAGGGTCGACGGCGATGTCTTCCCCGTCGACCTGCAGCGTCCCCGACCAAGAGCCGAGCTGGGCGAACCGGGTCGCCTGAATGATCGGCCGATTGCCAGCCAGGATCAGGTGCGGCTGCTCCTGCACCGTGGGGAAGGCGCCGTCCCAAGTGAGGTCGCAGGACAATTCGCTGTGGTCGCAGACCACCCGGATCCGCTGCAACGGCTCGAGCACCTCGATGCGGTAGCCGCCGACCCGCTGCTCCAGGCTGCGCTCGCCGAGCGCGTCGGAGAACCGAACGCTGCGCTGCACGTCCCCCCTGCGGACGGCAAGGTAACCATCGGTGACGCCGAGGTTCGGGTACACCCCGAACCCGGTGATGAAGAAGGTGCCGCCGTCCCGGTTGTGACCGTTGAAGTAGCTGCGGTCGTAGAAGTTCCGGTCGGTGCTCGCCACTCTGGCCAGCGACAGCGACGTCTGGTGAATCGGGTATTCGTCCAAGGGAACTGGCATGACTGTCCTCAATCCCATTCGTAGGTTCCGTCGAGCAGCCGTTCGAGGCTGGTGCGATGCATGACGTAGTCGTCCCGATCGGGGGTGTCGGTGTCCTCGCCGAAGTGGATCATCCTGCGCTTCACCCTGGCCATCACGATCCCGTGCCGCAGCGCGGCGTAGACGAGGTGCCAGTCCAGGTTGCTGACCGTATGTCCGGTCAGCTCTTCGTATTTCGCGACCACCTCGGATCGGCGCAGGAAGTCCGGCAGGCCGGGCTGGTCGAAGCGGGTCGCGATGTCCTGGAAGAAGCGGTGGATGAAGATCACCCACGCGACGTCCAGTTCGCGCGGTCCGAGCGCGGCCATCTCCCAGTCCAGCACCGCGGCGGGCTGGAACTCGGTGTAGATGACGTTGCCTGGCCGCGCGTCGCCCCAGCTGAGCACATCGGGCCCGGGGTCGGCGGGCCAGTGCTCCTCCAGCCAGGCGAAAGTCCGTTCCAGCAGCGGGATCTCGAAGCCGTCGTCGGCAAGGGCCCAGCGATACCACGCCTTCTGCGCGGCGAAGTGCCGCCGCAGCGACTGTCCGGTGCCGCGCAGGGCGGGGAATCGCTGGTCGGGATCCGGGATTTCGTGGATCTTCGCGATCACCTCGACCGTGTTGGCGGTGAGCAGCGCGCGTTCCTCGGCGGTCGCGTCGAACAGCCAGCCGATGAACACGTAGGGCGGATTGTCCGTCGGTACCCGCCCGTCGACCCGCCGCATCACGAAAAATGGTGCGCCGAGCGCCTTCTCGTCTTCTTCGAGCCAGCACAGGCCGGGCACCGGCACGTCGGTGTGCTCGGCGACCCCGGACATCACCTGGTATTGGGTGGCCAGATCGTAGGTCTCGAACACCGGGAACGACCCGGCTTCCGGCGCCATCCGCGCCACGAACGACCCGCTCTCGTGCCGCCCGTCGACGCTCCATTCGGCATCGAAAAGGATGGACGTGCTCGACATTCCACCCGACTGCGGCCGCGAGAGCCCGGAGACCTTCGGCGGATGATCGGCAGAGACCTTCGAATCCAGCCAGCGCGCGAGATCCTCGGCGAGCACGTCGAGATCGCGCTCGCTGACGGTCAGCTGTTGCCGCTTGGCGGGATCCGGATCGTCGGCCATCGTTGTCCTCCTGACGCGATGAAGCGCGGGCGCGCGTGCGCACAGCCCGCATCGGCGGCGGGGCGCCGCGATACGCGACAGTAACGCGTTTCAGTACGTCGGGGAAAGGAAAACGATCGAGGTCGCCGAACCTCGCTCACTGGCCGGAACCGGGCCTTGACATGCGGCTATCTTGTCGACAGCACGGGCGCGGCGTAGGACGAAACCCCTGATGGTGTGGATAGCACGTACGACTTTCTGGCGAGGAGAAAACCAGGGAATTCCTGGAGGCTTGCCTACTGCGATCCCCGATACCGTTCCGCTCACGTGGAGGAATCGGGTCGGGAGGGTAGTGGTGAGCGTCGTCAGTACAGAGTCGGTCCAGGGGGACAGGGTCGCCGAGCGGGGTGAATTCGTCGACAGTGCACCCACACGGTGGAATCCGTTGACCCGCATCGTGTTCCGCTTCTGCTTCGTCTATTTCAGCGTGTTCTGTGTGGTGTTTCCGCAGTTCCTCTACGTGTACTTGGGGATCGTCGGCACGAAGCTGCTACCGGACAACGCGATTTCGTGGACGCTCGAAATACTCGAGCCGATCTTCGCGTGGGTCGGGCGGCACGTGTTCGGCGTCGATGCCGCGCTACACCTGGAAACCGGCAGCGGTGACCAGACGATCATCTGGATATTCCTGTTCTGTGCGTTGGTGATCGCCACGGCCGTGACCCTGGTGTGGACGGTGCTGGACCGGCGGCGCCCGAGCTACCCGCGGCTGCATGCCTGGTTCCTGCTTTTCCTGCGGTTGGCCCTCGGCGGGCAGATGTTCTTCTACGGGATGGCCAAGGTGATTCCGACGCAGATGCCGGAGCCGTCGCTGATGGCGCTGCTCACGCCATACGGTCACTTCACGCCGATGGCGGTGCTTTGGTCGCAGGTCGGCTCGTCACCCGTCTACCAGATCCTGCTCGGCTCCGCGGAGGTGCTCGGCGGCGTGCTGGTGCTCCTGCCACGGACCGCGACCCTGGGCGCGATGTTGAGCCTGGTCAGCATCGCGCAGGTGTTCGTGCTGAACATGACCTTCGATGTGCCGGTGAAGATCCTGGCGGGTCATCTCGTGCTGATGTCCTTGGTGCTGCTTGCGCCGCAGGCCGGGCGGCTGGCGAACATGTTTGTGCTGCAACGTCCGTCGGCACCGGCCACGCAGCCGGAGCCGTTCCACTCCCGCCGGGTCCGGCGCGTCGCGGTCGCCGTCCAGTTCTTGCTCATACCTTGGGTGATCGTCGGCTTGATCCAGACGGACTGGCAGTTCTGGAAAGAGAGCGGTGGGGCGCCAAAGCCGCCGCTGTACGGGATTTGGACGGTGTCGGAGTTCACCGAAGACGGTCAGCCGGTGCCGCCGCTGACCACCGATACAAACCGTTGGCAGCGGTTGGTATTCGATGTGACCGGCACGGCGTACCAGCAGATGGACGGCACGTTGGTCCCGGTGGTCGCCGCGGTCGACACCTCGGCAGGCACCCTCACCCTCGCGGACGCGAAGCCCACCGCGCATCCGTTGGCGGTCGCGCAGGCAGCAGAACCGTTCGGCGCGTTCACCTTTACCCAGCCCGCACCGGATCGGCTGCGGCTCGACGGACAACTCGGCGGTCGCCCGGTTACCGTGACGCTGGAACAGACCGACCTGCGCAGTTTCCCGTTGCGCAGCACCGGCTTCCGCTGGGTGTCAGACGAACCGCGCTTCGGCTGAGCAGGATCAACCAATCGTGATGGCGTCCAGCCGAGTTCGCAGGAACTCGGCGGACACCACCGGCGGCAAGCCAGCCACTCGGCCGACGGGCGGCGGCAACGGGGTGACGACGGCGTCGTGATCGAGTTCGTAGAAGTAGATCAGCGACACCAGATCCTCCTCAGGTGCTTGCGCCTGCGGTGGCAGCACCCGATGCCGCCCGGACGGCCACCGTTCACCGCTCCAATAGGCAAGCAGGTCACCGATGTTCACGGTCACCGCCGCGGGATCATAAGGCGCGTCGGCCCATCCACCCTCCTCGGTGTAGACCTGCAGCCCGCCCGCACCCGGCTCCCGATCGAGCACGGTGACCGTGCCGAAGTCGGTGTGCGGGCCGATCCGGAACTGGCCGGGCTCCGGTGCGCCGACGACGGTCAACGGCGGATAGTGGTTGATGTTGCAGGTCCAGGTAGGACGGGCGGCCAGGTCACGAAAAGGATTGGCGGGCAACCGCAGTGCCGCGGCGAACAACGCAAGCAATTCATCGGAAAGCACCCGCACCGCGTCGGTGTAGGCCGTCGTCAGCTCGCGCAGTTCCTGCACTTCCGCAGGCCACACATTAGGCAGGAACCAGGCGTCGTCGACCCGCGGATCGCCGACCGGGGTGTGCGCGCCGACGGCGAACGTCTCCTTCAGATCAGGCGGCGTCTCGGTACCCTCCGCGTAGCCGTTGGCCTCCTTGCCTGGCCCGATCCAGCCGCGGCCGCCGACCGTGACCGCATACTGTTCCTTCACCGCATCGGGCAGCGCGAAGAAGCGGCGCGCGGCCGCACGCACCTGCCCGGCCAATCCTTCCGGCACGCCGTGACCGTAGACCAGCAGAAACCCTGCCCGCCGCAGCCCTTCGTCCACCGTCCGCTCGACCTCGGCGGCCGCCGCACCGCCCGCGCGCCAACGGGACAGGTCGATGGACGCGATCGCGTTCACGGCACGTCGACTTCGTCGGCGACACCGATGTCTTCGTGCCAGAGCGCCGGATGGTCGGTGATGAACGAGGTCATCATCTCGACGCAACGGTCGTCCTCCAGCAGCACGATCTCGACGCCGTTCTCGGCAAGCCAGTCGTGTCCGCCGTGGAAGGTCTGCGATTCGCCGATGACGACCGTGCCGATGCCGAACTGGCGGACCAGCCCGCTGCAATACCAGCACGGCGACAGGGTCGTCACCATGATCGTCGAGCCGTAGTCGCGGCGACGGCCCGCGGCCCGAAAGGCGTCGGTTTCGGCGTGGATGCTGGGATCGCCGGACTGCACCCGGCGATTGTGGCCGCGGCCGAGCAGCGTGCCGTCGGCGGCGAACAGTGCCGCGCCGATCGGGATGCCGCCCTCGGCGAGTCCATGCATGGCCTCGTCATAGGCCACCTCGAGCAGTTGTCGTGCCGGTATCGCCTGGGTCATGGGTCAAGCCTCCAAGGCGGGCGGCTCGATCGCAACGTACAGATCGTCAACCTCGGAGGCGGTCCGAGATGACAGGATGACCGTATGTTGCCCACCGTGCGTGAGTTGCTCGACGATCAGTTCGCGGCCGCCGATCCACAGGTTCTCGCAGGTCACGGCGCACTCGATCGGACGGTGCGCTGGGTGCATTCGAGCGAGATCTACGAGATCAGCCCGCTGCTGTCCGGTGGTGAGTTACTGCTCACCACCGGCCTCGGGTTGGCCGGGGTGGACGCGGGGACGCGGCGGCACTATCTGCGGGAGATCGCCGGGCGTGCGGTCGCCGGGGTGGTGGTGGAACTCGGCCGCACCTTCGATGCCATCCCGCCGGACATGGTGGCGGAGGCGTCGCGGCACAGCCTGCCGTTGGTGGCGTTGCGCACCGTGGTGCCGTTCATCGATCTGTGTCGCGCCGCGAACACCGAGATCGTGTCGCGTGAGGTGCGGTCGCTGCGGCTGCTCAACGCGCTCGCACAGGATCTCGTCGGCGAGCTCGCGGCCGGTAGCGGGCTCGCGCAGCTGCTCGCCAGGATCGGTGCGGTGACGCAGTCTGCGTTGATCGTCACGAGCGGCAATGGCGCGCTGATCGCCGCACACGGCGTCGACGATGATCGATCCGCCTGGGCCGCAGTGGAATCCGCGGCGGCCTCGGCGCAGATTCACGCGCGGGACAACGTGTGGGGGACCCTGACGGCAGGCCAGGGTGCCGCGGTGGACAGTGCGACGCTCGCCGCGATCGTCGACCAGTCGGCCCCGAGCCTCGGCCTGGCACTGGCGAATTCGGGGACGCCGACCGGGCGCCCGCAGGTCGCGGCGGCGACGTTGCTCGCGGATCTGCTGGACGCCAAGCTGATCCGGCAGGCCGACCTGAAGCGCAGGGCAGCGGCAGCGGGCGGACCGGGTCTCGCGGGGCGCACGCTGGTTCCGGTGGCGGCCGACGCGCCGGATGCGCGCATCGCGGCCCGGCTGATCGACACCGCGGCAAAGGAACTCGGTACGCAGGCGTTGGTCGCCGAGGTCCATGCGACCACCTTCGGGATACTCGCCATGGACAAGGCGATAGCCGATCCGGTCGGCGAATCGGTGCGCGTGCTGCGCAACGCCTTCGCTGGCAACAGCACCGAGGGTGTCACCCTGGTGGTCGGTGATCCATGCGAATTCACCGCCGCCGCATTGACCGGCTCGCTGGAAGCGGCAAGGTCCGCCCTGCGTTTGGCGACCCGCCACCGCCGCGACTGGCTGGCGACCAGCCCCATCTCCACCTGCCGCGAACTGGCCACCGAACTCGTCGTCGAATCCCTGCCCGCCACTGAACGCACCCGCCTCATCGCCACCACAATTGCGCCGCTGATCGACTGGGACACAACCCATCACAGCGACCTCGCCCGCACCCTGGAGGTGTACCTCCGCAACGGCGGCAGCCCCACCCGCAGCGCAGCCGCCCTCCACATCGGCCGCCAATCGCTGTACCAACGCCTCGACCGCATCCGAGACCTCCTCGGCTACGACCCCAGCACCCCCGCCCTAGCCGGAACGCTACTACTGGCCCTATGCGCCCACCGCCTCGCGACCTACACATGAAAGCTCTGTGTTCCACAGAGGTTCCATACGGTTCACAGACCCCACAGCCTCTGTGAACCGTACGGAACGTTTGTGGACCCCGGCTGCGGAACCACAGAAGGGGTGCGGAACCACAGAAGGGGTGCGGATTTTCGGTGTGCACGGGCTTGGAAGCGAAGATTCGAGTCCTTCGATCACGAACCCCTCGATTCCCGCACACCTTTTGCCTTCCCGCACACTTTCTGAGCTCCCGCACACGAAATGGCATGCGAAATCGTATGCGAGAAATCAAAAGGTATGCGGGAAATAGTCTTTGATCTTGAAGGTTTCGAAACGGGACCACAGCCAAGCGACCCGGCTGGGACGAAACATCGCGTGATCGACTGCGGAGGTCAGCCGGGTACGGCACACGACGCCACCACGCTAATCCGGTGCAAACCCTTGGCTGCCGTACTCGTCAGGAGACCGTGGACCCGAAGGAGCTCTGCCTTCGCCGAGCCCAAAGCGGCACGTGCGCAGACCAACCCGGCCCGTGGGGCGCGGCCTCAGACGGGCGCGGCTTTGGACTGGCGCAGCCTCGGACAGGCGCGGCTTTGGAGGGGCGCGGCCTCGGAGGGGCGCGGCCTCGGACGGGCGCGGCTTTGGACAGGCGCGGCCTCGGGCAGGCGCGGCCTTGGACGGGCGCGGCCTTGGACGGGCGCGGCCTTGGACGGGCGCGGCCTCGGGCAGGCGCGGCCTTGGACGGGCGCGGCCTTGGACGGGCGCGGCCTTGGACAGGCGCGGCCTTGGACAGGCGCGGCCTTGGAGGGGCGCGGCCTTGGAGGGGCGCGGCCTTGGACGGGCGCGGCCTTGGACGGGCGCGGCCTTGGACAGGCGCGGCCTTGGACAGGCGCGGCTTTGGAGGGGCGCGGTCTCGGAGGGGCGCGGCCTCGGACGGGCGCGGCCTCGGACGGGCGCGGCCTCGGACGGGCGCGGCTTTGGAGGGGCGCGGCTTTGGGGGGTGGTGTGGGTTTCGTAGGGCGTGTTGCGTTTGGGGTGGTGGTTTATCCGCGGGTTGGACGGTTTCCTGGCGAGCGGGACGGTCTCGGGGTTTGCACTGGATAGCGTGGTGGCGTCGTGTGCCGTACCCGGCTGACCTCCGCTGTCAGGTGCGGGTTCTCTTGTTCCAGACCGGGTTGCTTGGCTGTGGTCCGGTTCAAAGATCTTGAAAGAAATCGACGGGAGTCAAATGGTGGGCGTCTCGGTGCGTACTGCCACCATATGACTACCGTCGATGAAGTTGATCAACCATTTGACTCCCGTCGATGGGGCAACAACCATTTCTCTCCCGCCAAATGTGGCTCGGCAACTATTGGACTACTCTCAATGGAATCTGCAACCATTCGGCTACCGTCAACGCCGCTCTGCGACCATTTCTCTCCAGTCAATGCGGGTCGGCGACCACTTCTCTCACGTCGATGCGAGGCTCGCCGCCTCGGCGTGGTTCCGGCGCGAGAGTTGGTGCAGCCATGTCCCGTTCGCGCGGAAGGAGGTTCACGAGTGGTACATGACGGAGGCGTTTGCGGCGTGTCGCCTCCACCATGTACCACTCGTGAGCGTGCGGCTCACTGAGTGGGACGTGGCGGGCGGGTTGCCAGGGCTGCGTAGGCGGCGCCGGCGAGTAGGAAGCCGACGAAGAAGGTGATGTCGCCGAGGTCGGGGAGTTGGCGGACCAGGTAGCCGGTGAACTTGGCCTGGTGGGAGAACAGCAGGACCGAGACTGCCAGGCCGAACAGGAATGCTGCTACGCCAGGCCAATTGGTGTACCGGCGGTCATACAGGAGGTCATCGATGGTGCGGCCGCGACGCAGGTATTGGTCGACGAGCATCACGCCCAACCATGGGCCGATCCAGTACGCGACGATCAGCAGGAACGCCTCGTAGCTGGCGGCGGCATCCGGGAGGGCCCACCAGGCGACCAGAAAACCGATGGCGCCGAAGCCGATCGAGACGACGGCGCGCTGGGTGCGGATCGGCAGCCGCAGGCCGATCGTCACGAATGCCATTGCGCCCGAATACACATTCAACGCGTTGGCCGCGACCGCGCCGAGCGCGATGGCGAGCAGGGTCAGCTTGGCCAGTGCGTCCGGCAGATTCGCGGTGAAGATGTCGGTTGGGCTGCCATTGACCGTGCTGACGATGGTGGCCGAAGCTGCGCCGAGGGCGGACAGCCAGAGACAGGAGACGAACAGTCCGGCCGCCGCATACCCGCCGGTGGCGACCCGCGACACGCTGCGTGGCAGGTAGCGAGAGTAGTCCGCCGCGTACGGATTCCAGCCGCCGGTGTAGCCGAAGGCAGTGCCGACGGTCAGCAAGAACCCGCCGATGCCACCCACTCCGCCCGCCGGTGCGGCGGCACCCAGGTCGGCCTTGGCGAAGATCACCACGGTCACCGGGACGAACACGACCGCGAGCACCGGGAACACGATCCGTTCGAACGCGTGCACCAGATTGTGGCCGAAGGCGGCAAACCCGGTCTGCGCCACCACGATCAAGGCCAGCGCGGTGAGTTTCGGCATGCCGGTCAGGCTGTTCAGCGCGAACGCCCCGCTGACGCTGTTGGTGGCGAACCAGCCGACCCCGCACATGATCGACATGAATGTGGCGGGCAGCGCATTGCCGCGGTACCCGAAGGCCAAGCGGCCGAGCACCATCTGCGGCACGCCGTGCACCGGCCCGCGCGCCGACAGCACGGCATGCGCGGCGGCGCCGAGCCCGACGCCCACCGCGAGGCCGAGGCTCGCCTGCCAGAAGTTCATGCCGAACGCGGTGACCGCGAGCACGCCGATGAAGATCGTCGCGAACTCCAGGTTCGGCGACGTCCAGGTCCAGAACAGCTGCCGGGGGCGGCCGTGCCTGGCCTCGTCGGGGATGTACTCGTTGCCGCCAGGCTCTACCGCGATGACGCGATCGGCGTATTCGGCGGCCAGCGGCGGGTCATCGGTCGTAGCCATGTATGAACACTCGTCGGTGGTGACCGCATCGGCAACGGACGAACTGTACGTCAATCGGCGCCGCCTAGCGGACAGTTCGCCCGCCCTCGCTTCAGTCGGTGACGCCGCCGACCTGGTTGTGCCAATTGGGCGACGGCCCGAACAGCTCGCCGCCGGAGCGGAAGGCGGCGCGCGCGGTGGCATCGCCGGTCAGCTGAGCCAGCAACCAGGCCGTCGGGTAGCCGAGATATCCGTAGACCCCGGTGGTGCAGGGGAACGACGCGCCGTAACAGCCGGGCTGGCCTTGAACATCGTTGTGGTTCGGGCCGTCGAGCGTGGCCCACACCTTCGACACGTTCGCCGGAGTCGCTTCGTAGTAGCCCTGATTCGACTGCAACCCCTCCGTCTGCCACGGCAGTGCCTGATGCGACGGGGAGATGAGTGCGTCGGTGGATCCGTTCACCAGGAACACCGATCCCGATGTCAGCGAACGGGTATCGGCGCAGGCGATCGAATTCGAACACCAGGTCTGCGCCGGAAGCTCCAGCGGTACAACGGTCTTGATGGCCCCTGCGGAATCGCGCATCGCGTTGAGCACGCCGGACGCGCCCTGCGAATGCCCCATCGCGCCGACGGCGGTCCGATCGAGCTTCCCGAAGAACTCGCTGGCCGGATCCTCGTCCCTGGCAAGCAGATAGTCCAGCGACTTGCGGATGTCGACCCCGGATCCGGTGCGCTGATTCTCGGTGGCGATCACCACGAACCCCCACGACGCCAAATGCCGCAACAGGTAGGTGTACTGGCTCGGCACGGCGTTGGTTCCGTTGCCCCACACGACGATCGGATGGCGCGCGGTACCCAGATCCGTCGGATACCACACGTCGAACTTCGCCCCGGTGCTGTCACAACACGCGAATCCGATCCGCTCGGTCACCGCCGCAGGCCCCTGCTCGAAGTACTTCGCTTCGATCCCCGGCGCCGGAACATAAGGCGCGGGTTCAGCATTCGCCACCACGGCCGTCATCGGCACGCAGATCAACATCATCGCCATCATTCGTATAGCCCGACGCCAGCGCTTCATGCGCCCGAGTATAGGAATGCCCGGCCGCTTCCGCGCCACCGCCAGAGGGTGACCCGCGCGTCGGCCTCGACCATTTCCCGCTGGTCGAGCGCGGTGTGCCCGGGTGCGGACGGCGCCGTACCTGTCGTGACCGAGTCGATTGCGGTGGCCGCAACGCGAGGCCGTAGGCTCGAAAACTGTGTCGAACACCCCAGAAGCCCCCGATGACCAGGCGGTATCCGCCTCCCCGAAGCACGGGGATCCGAACTATCTGGTCGGGCTCGATCTCGACGGCCGCCGCGTCGTCGTGGTCGGCGGCGGCACGGTGGCACAGCGCAGGCTCGGGCTGCTCATCGCCTCCGGTGCGCAGGTGCACGTGGTGAGCCGCGAGGTCACCCCCGCGGTTGAGGGCATGGCGACCGCCGGGCAGATCACGCTGACGCTGCGCGATTACGCCGACGGCGACCTCGACGGCGCCTGGTATGCGATGGCGTGCACCGACGAGCCGGAGACCAACGCGGCCGTGGTCGCGGAAGCCACCCGGCGGCGGGTCTTCTGCGTGCGTGCGGATACCGCGCGACTCGGCACCGCGGTGACGCCCGCGACGGCGCGCTACGACGGGATGACCCTCGGCGTGCTGGCCGGCGGTCAGCACCGGCGCTCGGCCGCGGTGCGCAACGCGGTGCTGGAAGCGCTGCAATCCGGTGTGGTGACCGATGATTCGACGCCGATCGCGCCCGGTGTCGCGCTGGTCGGCGGTGGGCCCGGTGATCCGGATCTGATCACGGTGCGCGGACGGCGGCTGCTCGCCCGCGCGGACCTGGTGGTCGCCGACCGGCTGGCGCCGCCGGAACTGCTGGCAGAGCTCGGCCCCGAGGTCGAGGTGATCGACGCGGCGAAGATTCCGTACGGGCGGGCGATGGCGCAGGATGCGATCAATGCCGCGCTGATCGAAGGCGCCAAAGCGGGCAAGTTCGTGGTGCGGCTCAAAGGCGGCGACCCGTACGTGTTCGGCCGTGGCTTCGAGGAACTCGAAGCGTGTGTCGATGCCGGGATCCCGGTGACCGTGGTGCCGGGCATCACCAGCCCGATCTCGGTGCCTGCGGCCGCAGGTATTCCGGTGACCCATCGCGGGGTCACCCACGAATTCGTGGTGGTGAGTGGACATGTCGCGCCGGATCACCCGGATTCGCTGGTCGACTGGCCCGCGCTCGGCCGGTTGCGCGGGACGCTGGTGTTGATGATGGCGGTGGAGCGGATCGAGCAGTTCGCGACCGCGCTCATCGACGGCGGGCGCGCCGCGAGCACGCCGGCGACCGTCATCCAGGAAGGCACGCTGCGCACCCAACGGGTGTTGCGCGCCGACCTCGGCACGGTGGCCGCGCGCGTGCGTGCCGAAGGCATCCGGCCGCCCGCGATCGTGGTGATCGGCCCGACGGCCGGATTCTCCGGGGACGAGTCGACGGCAGGCTGAGCACGCAGCCGAAGTCTGGTGCCGACCGGAATCAATTACAGTGGCTCACTGTGCTCCAGAACCCCGCTGCGCCGATGCAGTATCCCGTGACGCAGCGAGCTTTCGGGCTCGCGATTCTCGTACTCAGTGGGATGCAGCTGATGAGCGTGCTGGACGGCACGGTCATGATTCTGGTGGTCCCGCGCCTGCAGGCGGATTTCGGCATGACCTCGTCCAGTGCGAACTGGGTGATCACGTCCTACGCACTCACCTATGCCGGGCTCATGCTGCTCGGCGGGCGGGTCGGTGACGCGTTCGGACGCAAGAAGATGTTCCTGCTCGGGGTCGGCTTGTTCACCGTCTCCTCGCTGCTGTGCGGTCTGGCGATCAACGGCGGCATGCTGATCGGCATGCGGGCGCTGCAGGGTGTCGGCGCGGCCTTCGCCTCGCCCACTGCGTTGGCCTTGGTCGCAACCACCTTCGCGCCGGGTAAGGCGCGCAATCAGGCCATCGCGATCTTCGGCGCGATGGTCGGTGTCGGTTCGGTCGGCGGCCTGGTGGTCGGCGGTGCCTTGGCCGATGTCTGGTGGCGCGGCATCTTCCTGATCAATGTGCCGATCGGCGTGCTGGTATTCGTTGGTGCGATGCGCTGCCTGCGGGACACCGAGCACCATCGCCTCACCCTCGACGTGCGCGGTGCGGTGCTCGCCACGATCGGCGTCGCCACGCTGGTGTTCGGCGGCATGGAAGGTCCCGTGTTGGGCTGGGGGCACCCCGTGATCATCGGCTCGCTCGTCGCGGGCGGCGTCCTGTTGATCACCTTCATCCTGTCGGAGCGCAATGTGGACAACCCGCTGCTGCCCTGGTCGCTGTTCAGCAGCCGGGACCGGGTCGCGACCTTGCTCGCGGTGCTGCTCGCTAGCGGCGTGATGGGCGGCATCTCGGTCTTCGGCGCGCAGTACGTGCAGAATGTGCTGGGCTACAGCGCTTTACAAGCCGGTCTGATCTTCATTCCGTTCACCATCGGCATGGGCGTCGGCGGCGGGCTGACCTCCAAGCTGGTCATGCGGGTGGCGCCGCGAATCCTGATCGCCGCGGGCGCGGGCCTGGCGGCCGTCGCGCTGGTGTTCGGCTCGACCCTGGACCGCACCGCGAATCTGCCGACGCTGCTCGTGCTGTTCCTGGTGATCGGCACCGGCGTCGGCATCGTGCTGGTTATCGTGCCGCTGTGCTTGATCGTCGGCGTCGAGGCCACCGAGATCGGCCCGCTGAGCGCGGTCGGCCAGATGCTGCTCGCGTTCGGACCGGCATTGGCGCTCGGCTTCCTCGGTCCGGTCGTTGTCTCGCGCACCCTGGCGAAGGGCGGCAGCAACACCATCAAGCCGAGCGCCATGAACAATTCTCAGCTCGACGCGCTGAGCAGCGGCTACACCCTCGCGTTGTTCCTGTGCGGCGTCGGTGTGCTGCTCACCCTGCTGATCGCCCTCGCCATCCGATACACGGCGGCGGAGGCGGCGCAGGCGCAGCATGCGCAGGAAGAGGCCCAGCAGGCCTGAGCCCGCTGGGCGCGGGATCAGAGGCGGCCGGTGATCTTCTTCGGGGTGATGCGGACGATGACGCGGGGACCGTCGTTGACGGAGGCCGGGTTGAAGTCCCGGTACTTCTGGCCCGAGTACTTCATCGACATCACGTCGGCGAACGTCCGTTCCGGGTCCGGCGTCAGCGTCGCCGTCCCGCGAATTTCCGCGTAGACGTACGGGTTCTCCGGCGGGTTGACCAGCACGGTGATCCGCGGGTCCCTGGCCAGGTTCTTGCCCTGCTGGCGATCGGTCGTTGTGGAGAACAGCAGGTCCTCACCGTCTCGGATGAGCCAGGTGACGACCAGGTGGGGATGCCCGTTGGCGCCGACGGTGGCCACCGTCGCGAACACCTTGGACTCGTCCACGTACTTCTTCAGATCCTCGGAAAGCGCAGCTGTATCGGTCACGCTTAGCTGAAACAACCCGGTGGCGAACGGCATTCCGGCCGGGCAGGCCGGAATGCCGTCCTGTGCTCACACGGTGTGCCGGTCCGCCACGGTCAGCGCCTGGTCGAGGAGGGCCAGGCCCTCCTTGGCTTCGGCCGCGCTCACTACGCACGGCGGCACCACATGCAGCCGGTTGAAGTTGATGAACACCAGCAGCCCCGCGGCCCGGCATTCCGCGGCGAGCTCGGTCATCGCCTGGCTCGTCCCGCCGTACGGGGCGAGCGGTTCGCGGGTGGCGCGATCCCGGACGAGTTCGAGCGCCCAGAACACGCCGGTGCCGCGGACCTCGCCGATGCTCGGATGCCGTGCCGCGAGTTCGCGGAGGCCGGGGCCGAGCACCTCGGCGCCGATGTCGGCGGCGTTCTCGACGATTCGTTCGTCGGCCATCGCGGTGATCGTCGCGACCGCGGCCGCGGTCGCGAGCGGGTGGCCCGAATAGGTGAGGCCGCCGGGGTAGGCTCGATCATCGAAGGTGGCCGCGATGGCGGGGGAGATCGCCACGCCGCCGAGCGGCACGTACCCGGAGTTCACGCCCTTGGCGAAGGTCAGCAGATCGGGCACGACGTCGAAATGGTTTATCGCGAACCACTTTCCGGTGCGGCCGAAGCCGGACATCACCTCGTCGGCGATGAGGATGATGCCGTGCTTGTCGCACAGTGCCCGCACGCCTGCCAGGTATCCCGGCGGCGGAACCATGATTCCCGCTGTGCCCGGGATGGATTCGAGCACGATCGCCGCGATGGTGCTCGGCCCCTCGAACGCGATGGTCTGTTCGAGATGGGCCAAAGCGCGCTCGGACTCTTCGGTTTCGTTGCTCGCGTGGAACTGGGTGCGATAGAGGAACGGTCCGAAGAAATGCACGACACCGGCATTGCCGTGATCGTTGGGCCAGCGTCGCGGATCGCCGGTCAGGTTGACCGCGGTCTCGGTGCCACCGTGATAGGAGCGGTAGCGGGCCAGCACCTTGTAGCGACCGGTGTGCAGCCGGGCCATCCGCACCGCGTGCTCGACGGCCTCGGCGCCGCCGTTGGTGAAGAAGATCTTGTTCAGCTCACCGGGGGTCCGCTCGGCGATCAACCGCGCCGCCTCCGACCGTGCCGCGTTGACGTGCTGCGGTGCGACGGTGCACAGCGTGGCCGCCTGCTCCTGCACCGCGGCAACGACTTTCGGATGCTGATGGCCGATGTTGGTGTTCACCAACTGCGAGGAGAAGTCGAGCAGCCGATTGCCGTCGCCGTCCCACACATAACAGCCCTGGGTTGCGGTGATCGTCATCGGGTTGATCTGTGCCTGGGCGGACCAGGAGTGGAAGACGTGGCGGCGATCGAGCTCGTACGCGCGGGCCGCCTGCTGGCTTGCGGCCTCCGGAGTCAATCCGTTCGGGAGGGTCATCGGCGAATTCTCCTGCGTCAGTGGGTTATCGACCAACGGTAGTTGTCGGGGCTTTCGCTACTTGTTCTCGGGGAAGCCGAGATTGATCCCGCCGTGGCTCGGGTCGAGCCAGCGCGTGGTGACCGCCTTGCCTCGGGTGAAGAAGTGCACGCCGTCGGTGCCGTGCGCGTGCGAGTCGCCGAACAGCGAGTTCTTCCAGCCGCCGAAACTGTAGTAGGACATGGGCACCGGGATCGGCACGTTGATGCCGACCATGCCGACCTCCACCTCGTTGTGGAAGCGCCGGGCCGCGCCGCCGTCGTTGGTGAAGATGGCGGTGCCGTTGCCGTACGGATTGTCGTTGATCAACGCGAGCGCGTCGTCATAGCTGTCCACCCGCACCACCGACAGCACCGGGCCGAAGATCTCGTCGGAGTAGACGCTCATCTCGGTGCCGACGTGGTCGAGAATCGTCGGGCCGAGCCAGAATCCGTCCGACTCGCCGTCGGCCTCGATGCCGCGGCCGTCGAGAACGACCGTGGCCCCTGCGGATTCGCCCGCCGCGATGTACTCGGCGACCCGATCGCGGTGCGCGCGGGTGACCAGCGGACCCATGTCGGTGTCGCGGGTGCCGTCGCCGGTCTTGATGGTCCGAGCCCGCTCGGTGATCTTGCCGACCAGTTCGTCGCCCGCACCACCGACCGCGACCACCACGCTGATCGCCATGCATCGCTCACCGGCGGAACCGAATCCGGCGTTGACCGCGGCGTCGGCGGCCAGGTCGAGGTCGGCGTCCGGCAGCACCACCATGTGGTTCTTCGCGCCGCCGAGCGCCTGCACCCGCTTGCCCGCCGCGGTCCCGCGCTGGTAGACGTACTGCGCGATCGGCGTCGAGCCGACGAACGAGACGGCCTTGATGCGCGGGTTGTCCAGCAGCTCGTCGACCGCGACCTTGTCGCCCTGCACGACGTTGAAAACGCCTGCGGGCAAACCCGCTTCCTCCCACAGCTCGGCCAGCCACAGCGACGCCGACGGATCCTTCTCGCTCGGCTTGAGCACCACCGTGTTCCCCGCCGCGATCGCCAGCGGGAAGAACCACATCGGCACCATCGCAGGGAAATTGAACGGCGAGATCACCGCGACGGGGCCGAGCGGCTGGCGGATGGAGAAGATGTCCACCTTCGTCGACGCGTTCTCGGTGTAGCCGCCCTTCAGCAGATGCGGGACACCACAGGCGAATTCGACCACCTCGAGGCCGCGGCTCACCTCGCCCATCGCGTCGGCGAGCACCTTGCCGTGCTCGGCGGTGATCAGTTTTGCCAGCTCTTCCTTGCGCTCGTTGAGCAGCTCGCGGAACCGGAACAGGATCTGGGTGCGCCGGGCCAGCGAGGTGTCGCGCCAGGCGGGAAAGGCGTCGGCGGCCGAGTCGACCGCCGCGCGGGTGTCCGCGACATTCGCCAGGGCGACCTGCCCGGTCACCACGCCGGTCGCCGGGTTGGTCACCGGGGCCGTCGCCTCGCTGCTGCCAGCGAAAGCCTTGCCGTCGAGCCAGTGCGCGATTGTCTGCATTTCTCCTCGTTTCGGTTCGATCCGTGCGTGTCGCGATGCGTCGGCGGACGGACGCCTGCTTGGTTACCACTCTCCGCCATGAACCCTGCTGGACGGGCCGACGATCTGTACATGTTTTCGGATTTCGTATTACGATTCGTCGGTGCTTCCCTCCGTGGCCGATGTGCTGGCGATGCCGGTGGTGCGGGCCGGGCAGCCCGAGATCGTCGGCGGCGGATCGCTGGACCGGCCGGTGCGCTGGGTGCATGTCAGCGACGTCGCGGACGTGGCGCAACTGCTGGTCGGTGGGGAACTGATCCTGACCACCGGGCAGGCCATGAGTCACGGCGATATCGCGACGGTCGGCTATCTGACCGCGTTGGCCGCCGCCGGAGTGGCGGGGCTGGTCATCGAGCTCGGTGGCTATGTTCCGGTGCTCGCGCCGATCGTCGGCCAGACCGCCGACGCGCTCGGGTTGCCGGTGATCGCGCTGCATCAGATCACCCGCTTCGTCGAGATCACCGAGGCGGTGCACCGGGTCATCGTGGCCGAGCAGTACGCCGAGCTCGAGTTCGCGCGCACCGTGCACGAGACCTTCACCGACCTCAGCGTGCGCCGCGCCTCGCTCGCCGAGATCGTGAAAACCGCTGCGGGGATTCTGGATTCGTCGGTGGTGCTGGAGGATCTGGCGCACCGGGTGCTCACCTTCACGGCCAAGCACGCGTCCACCTCGGCGCTGCTCGACGACTGGGAGACCACCTCGCGGCTGCTGCCCGACGGGTGGGACGCGGTGGCGGTCGGCCCGCATCCGCAGCGCTGGGGGCGGCTGATCCTGCGGGCCGGTGACGTGCCGACCGCCCGCGCCACGATGGTGCTCGAGCGGGCCGCGCAGACACTCACCTTGCACCGGATGATCGAGAAGGACCGCTTCGGCCTGCACCGGCAGGCCCAGACCGGGCTCATCGACGACATGGTCAACGGCCGGGTGCTGGACGAACGGGACGCGGTGGCGCGGGCCGCCGCGCTCGGTGTGGCCCGGCGGGCCGCCTATGTGCCGCTTGCCATCGACATCGCCGCGGTCGACGAGACCGATCCGGTGGCCAGGCAGCGACGGGCCGCAGGCATCCTGGACGCCGTCACGCATGGGCTCGGACTGGCGAAAGTGACCGCGCTCACCGCCGCCGACCAGGGCGACCGGGTCGGGATGATCCTCGCGCTGCCGCGCAGCGACCTCGACGAGAGCCTGACGATCGCGTGCACGACGCTCACCGGCGAGGTGCGCCGGGTCGACGGCGTCCAGCGGGTGGTGATCGGCGTTGGCGCGGAATCGGATTCGCTGCTCGACACCGCACACGAGCTGCCGCATGCCGCGCACGTCGCGGAAGTGGCCCTCTCGCTGGCGGATTCGGTGCCTCGGCCGTTCTATCGCAGTGGCGACGTGCGGTTGCGCGGGCTGCTCTCACTGATCCGCAACGAACCCGGCGTCCAGCGGTTCGCGGAAACCGAGCTGAGTGCGTTGCTGCGCTACGACATTCGGTACGCCGCCGACCTGACCACCACGCTGCGCCAGTTCCTCGATCTGGCGGGCAACAAGACCGATCTCGCGCGCAGGCTCAACATCAGCAGGCCGACCCTCTACGACCGGCTGGCCCGCATCGAACGCATCCTCGCCGTCGATCTGGACAACGGCGAATCCCGCACCTCGCTGCACGCCGCCCTGCTCATCCGCGACCTCACCGCTAACGCCCGGTGATCAGGGTGTGGTAAACGGCACAGGACAGGGCAAACCGGAACATCGCAGGTCGTCGGGCCGTTCGACGGTGTATGACAACCCTTGGATTGGTCGGTAGCGGGAACATCGGCGGCACGGTGGCGCGACTTGCCATCGCCGCAGGACTGGATGTCGTGCTGAGCAACTCGCGCGGCCCGGAGACCCTCACCGATCTTGTCGCGGAGCTCGGGCCACGCGCTCGGGCGGCGACCGCCGACGAGGCGGCCGCGGCGGGGGACATCGTGGTGGTGACCGTGCCACTGCGCAACTACCAGCAGGTGCCGGTCGCCCCGTTGGCGGGCAAGGTCGTGATCGACACCAACAACTACTACCCGGATCGGGACGGCACCTTCCCCGAACTGGAAGAGGGCACGATCACCTCCAGTGAGCTGTTGCAGAAGCACCTGCCGACCTCGAAGGTGGTCAAGGCGTTCAACAACATCTACTTCCTGCACCTCGGCCAGTTGGCTACGCCTGCCGGATCGCCGGACCGCACCGCGCTGCCGATCGCAGGCGATGACGCCGATGCGAAAGCCGCTGTGACGCAACTGCTCGACGTCCTCGGCTACGACGCCGTCGATGCGGGCCCGCTGAGTGAGAGCTGGCGTTTCCAGGTGGGCACCTCCGCCTATGCCGACGTGTACGCGAAGGCACTTCCGTTCTGGGAGAACGGCGGGACGCCCGTCGGCGCCGCGAAGATTCGCGAGCTGCTCGCCGCCGTCGAGCGGTAGTACACAGCCGCACAGCACAATCGAGCCCGGGAGCGCAGTCCGCTCCCGGGCTCGACCCGTTCCGGTCGGGGCTTGTTTACCGGCGTCATCGATAGGTGAGTGCGTATGGTTTGTGATCGCTCATTCACCTTGCGGTGGTCTGCTGTCGCATTTGCATAGTTCGCCGCGCAAAATCCGGCATGCAACTTTCGCGGATGAAGGAACCGTGAATGTCATGCCCATAGAACTGGGGGTGCTTTCGCTCTAATGTCAAGCAGGCCAATGGATTTGGCATAATTTTTGAATCATTGCGATAGTCTTTTGTCGTCCGATCATCGGACAACTCGTTAGCCGCTCGGCATCAGCCCCCAAGCGGTTGGCGCCTGGCGAGCGAAGCGAGCGATCAAACACAGCCGCCATGCGGTTATGCCGGAGCTGAGCGTCAGCGAAGCGAAGGCATGGGCGCAGGTCCCTGAGGGGAGGTGTCATGAAAATTCGTCGCACTTCGAAAGTTGTTGCTCTGACCGCAGTTCACCTCTGAGTCAGCAGCTGAGTTAAGGATGGGGCGGTCCCTCGTGGGGCGCCCCACCCGCCCTGTGAATTCTTTGTACGAAAGGTCGACGGCGCGGTGACTCGAACAATCCCGGGCAAACCACAGCTTTTGGCGGAGGTATCGGAAACCTCCGCCGCCACTCTCGAATTACGTAGCGGGGAGGTGACATTCGAGGTCGAGCCGGAGGGGGAGGTCACCGCCGAGCAACTGGGTGCGGTGCTGCGCTCGACCGACGGGTCCGCGTCGCTCGCCGAAATCTCGGCGAAGACGGGCGTCGCGCCGGACCAGCTCACCACCATCCTGCTGCCCGCGCAGATCGCGGGCCTGCTCGCCGACCGCGCCGAGCCAGCGGCCGAAGCGCCGATGGCCGTTCTCGGCAGTGTCGAACACGTCGTGAACCGGCTGCTGGAGGAGCTCGTCTTCGACGGGCCGTTCTGGCGGGCGATACTCGATCATCCCGAGCAGGTCGAGCCGCACGTGTATTACGGGTTCGGCCTGGAGAATTGGTTCTTCCTGTCCAGGGAATGCGAATTCGACTCGGCGATCCTCGCTTATCCGAGCAGCGATGCGATCCGCACCATGGCGAACGATTTCTATCACGAGGAACACCGGCACGACGACATCGTTGTCCGTGCCTTCGAAGGCCTCGGCATCGCGCGCGCAGACCTGGTTTCGGCCAGGCCGCTGTCCACCACATCGGGCTTGATCAAATTGCTGTCCTGGTGGGCGCGCACCGATCCGCTGTTCTTCATTGCGACCATCGGGATTCTCGAAGGACGCCTCGAACAGAGCGAGGAAGAAGGCGCGACCTACGACTCGTTCCTGCGCGCCTGTGGAATCGCAGGAATCCCAGCACATTTCGTGGAGCCGATGCGTCAGCACGCGAAAGTGAACGCGGGTCACGATCACGGCAGCGTGAGCCGGGAGTTCTTCGCGGCCTTGCCTCCGTTGCCCGCGGGCACCACCGCACGCCTGGTCGGCAAGGCGCATCTGTTCGTCGAGGCGTACGCCGAGTTCTTCAACGGGGTGCTCGAGTACTACGGCAATGCGGCTCGCCCCCTGGTGCGCACGCTCAGCGCATCGACTCTGATCACGACGGCAGGAGTTGACGATGGCCGGTCATGAATTGCTGCGGCGCCCGACCTTGCGAGCTGCGGTCGAGCGCAAGGAGACCGGCGACGGTGTCCGGCTGTCGTATCTGGCGGACCGGCACTGGATCGAGCTGGAGTACCTCGAAGGACGTACCGACGAATCACGGCGTTTCTTCGACGCTTTGGCGGCGGGCACCAGCTCCGCCGACCAGCTCGCCGCCGAATTCCCCGGCAGCCGCGAAGAATTCGGTGCGGTGCTGGCCGCGCTCGACGAGCACGGCATGCTGGTGGACTCCGCGCCGGTCGCGCCGGCGAGCGGAACCACCGGTGTCGGCGCGTATGCCCACCTCAAGCGGGCGGCCGACACCGCGCGCGCGACGATCAACAGCCCGTTCACCGATGCGCTGGAAGCGGGGACGGTCAGCCGCGACCAGATCATCGGGTATGCGATCGAGTACTGGCATGTCACGCACCTGTGCCCGCGTGCGCTGGCTCCGCTGCTGGCGCGCGACGACATCGGCATCGAGGTCTGGCAGCAGTTCATGGCGTTCTATCAAGCCGAACGCAACCATGATCGGATGCTGGAGAAGTCGCTGAAAGCCGTTGGTATCACTCGCGAACAGCTGCTGCAGATGCAGCCGCTGCCCGCGACGATGTCGATCATGGCGTCGATGGGCGTGCATGCCTACCAGTTCCCGCTCGGCATCATCAGCACGCTGTTCCCGATGGAGGAGCCGGAACCGGACTTCCTCGACCTGTTCCTGGCCCGCTGCCGGGAAAACGATCTGTCCGAGGAGTTCTTCAAGCCGATCGCCGCGCACTCCGGCGTCAACGAGGACGAGGAACACGAGGCCGTCAGCCTGGATCTGCTCGCCGAATTCTCGTTCGTCGGGCACGAGGAGCTCAACGAATGCGCCAAGGCGGTGGTCGACATCATCGAGCATCGGGCGCGGCTCGATGGGCAGATCATGTCCTGGTACGCCGACGGTGGGCTGCGGATCTTCACCGACTCCTATCCCGTGGCGACGGGAAAGGCATTGACGTGCTTGCCGCTAGCCGCCTTGCTCTGATCGCGCTTGCGGCTATCTGGGGATCCAACTTCCTGCTGGTCGATGTGGCGTTGGAGGGCGCCGATCCGGCGCAGATCGTGGCAGCACGACTGTGGCTGGGCGGCGCCATCCTGCTGGTCTGCTGCCTGGTCATGCGGCGGCAGTTGCCGCGTGGCTGGGGAATCTGGGCGCGGCTGCTGCTGATGGGTGTCCTCGGGCAGGCGTTGCCGTGGCTGCTGTTCGCTTGGGGGCAGCAGCAGGTGTCGGTGAGCACGGCGGGCATCTACAACAGCGTGACGCCGTTGGCTTCGCTGCCGGTGGTCTGGCTGTTGTTGCGGCACAAGGGGAGTCGGGGTGAGGTGGTCGCCTCGGTGCTCGGGTTCGGCGGGATCATCGTGTTGATGGCGCCGTGGGGCGAGACGTCGCGATCGTCGCTGGCGGGGCAGCTTGCCTGCCTGGCCGGCGCCGTCTGTTACGCCATTGCCTACGCGTACGCGAAGCATCTGATCAGCACGCTCGGCTACTCGAAGGTGGCGTTGGCGGCCAGCCAGGCGATCGTCGCCGGGCTGCTGATGCTGGTGGTGACGGCGCCGCAGTTGGCGCGGCCGATGGATCCCACTGCCGCGGTGGTCGGTTCGCTGGTCGCGATGGGCGTCGGCACGGCGGTGGCGTTCCTGCTCAACTACTGGTTGATCGGGACGGTCGGGCCGTTGCAGGCGGGTCTCGCGTTCTATCTGATGCCGTTGGTTGCGGTGGGACTCGGTATCGGGGTGCGCGGTGACGTGCTGCACGCGCATCAGATTCTCGGTGCGGCAGTGATATTCGCCGCGCTGGCGTTGCAGTACGCCATCGATCGGCACGAGACTCTGGAAGGTCAAGGGCCGCAGGGGGAACCAGAGCCGGTGCGTGTCGATGTCGAGCCCGCGTATAGATCAGGGGACGCGGGTTCGGTCGGCCGGAGCGGCGCTGGTTGATCGATGGGCGTTGCCGGTCGGCGATGTCGCGGATATTGGGGAACCCGGGAGCGTAGCCTGCTCCCGGGTTCCAGCAATGCCGCCCAATTCGCACACCGCAGCGGTGGGATCGGATGAGGTTCACAAACAGCGACGCGTCATACGTTTAGACCACCTCCGCATGGGCGCGGAAGACCGGTGTTGAACCGGCATCTCGTCGCGGGCATGTCCTTTCCTCGTGCTGCGCTGTTCGGCGGCGAATACTCGTGCTGGAGCGAGAGTCTGAGATTGGCACGGTTGCCTCTACCAGTTGGGCTACCCGAGCATGGATGCCCGGAGGGGGACTCGAACCCCCACTGACGCCGTGTATTTCAGCTTGAGCTTCAGTTTGAGTTTTGCGCTCTTTGCGCATCCCCCGCCCGCGGCGGGGGAGTTCGTGGGGCCCGGGACGAGTATCGCCCCGGGCCGGTCTCAGCGGAAGAGGTATCCGAAGATCGCCTCACCGGTCTTGCGGTCGGTGACCTCGGTGCCGTTCGCCTCTTCCCGCGCGAATTTCACTGCCCGCTGCAGCTTCTCGACGCGGTCGGCCAGCTCGTTGACCCGTCGAGCAGGCAGCGCGCCGGAGAACCGCACCGTGTTCCAGTAGCCGATCGCGATGTCCTCGTAGTACACCTCGACCTGGGCCGGGTGCTTCTCGGTCGCCTCGGCCTTCACGTGGTTGCGCGGCACCTTCTTGGTGCGGATCGTGCGCACGGTGTCGGTGCGCCAGGTGTCGGTGGAGTCGTCGAACGACCACGACTCGGCCGCGTCGAGCACCGGCAGCTTCTTCACGAACGCGTGCAGGTCGGCCAGCTGCTTCTCCAGGAACAACAGGTACGAAACCGGCACCGCGCGCAGCAACGTCTCGCCGTCGACGGTCACGTCGGCGTTGGCTTCGGTGTTCGCCCAATCCTTGGTCGCGGTGACATCGAACAGGCGGGTCAGGGTCGTCGCGGTCTCGCGCAGCACCTGCTCGGACTTCACCTGCACCCGGGTCGACTCCGGCGGAAGCTGCTCACCCTCTTCGTCTTTCGGCTGATAGGTGCGCGCGATACCGGCCAGCAACGGCGCCTTCTGCAGCGAACCATGCGCCTCGGCGAGCTCGCGCAGCGCGTCGCTCTTGATGCCCTTCTCCACCGCAATGATCTGATTGAGTTTCGTCATTCACAACCTCCCCGCCGCGCGATCCGCGCGGTGCACCAACATGAGGCCCGAGGCATCCGAATCCTCCCGTTCCGGACGCCCCGAGCGCTGGAGCCACGGTACCGAGCCGCCGTGGCTCGCCGCATCTCATTTATTGCCGCTCCGTCGGTGCACGTGCCGGAAACCACACGGCAAGGGGCATTGTCGAGTGCGGGGGTGGTTCGTCAGACTGTGCGGATGGGGACATCGAAGGAAGCGGATCTGCTCGCGCGGTGGGCGGAACTCGCTGGGGCACAGGCGTCGACGGTCGGCCAGGAGCTGATCGGGCGGTATCAGGAGCCGCATCGGCGGTATCACACGGTGACCCACCTCGCGGCGATGCTCGGTGTCATCGATGAACTGGCCGGGGATGCCGATGATGTCGACGCGGTGCGATATGCGGCGTTCTTTCATGATGCGGTGTATGCGGTCGATCGTGCGGACAACGAGGAAGCCAGTGCTGTGCTGGCCGAAAACATTCTCGAATCACTGGGCGCGGCACCGGAACTCGTTCGGGAGGTGGCCAGATTGGTGCGTCTCACCGCTGGGCACGATCCGGCAGACGACGACCGGAACGGCGGTGTGCTGTGCGACGCCGACCTTGCGGTGCTTGCTGCGGACGAACAGGGATACGCCGAGTACACCGCCGCGGTTCGCGCCGAATATCGGCACGTGCCCGACGATCTGTTCCGAGCAGGCCGTGCCGCGGTACTGCAAGGGCTGGTGCAGCAGCCCAGGCTCTTCCGAACCGCAACGGCGCGAACCCGTTACGAGACCGCAGCTCGCGCGAACCTGGCCCGCGAGCTGACGACCCTCACCTCCGCGGACTGACGCGTCGCCTCGCGATCCGAAATCCGCACCCCTTGTGCGCATCCGCACCCCTTCTGGAGGCCCAGAACGAGTGCGAATCCACAGAAGGTGTGCGAAATCCGCAGTTCGAGGCTCAGGTGATGATCAAAAGTTCTGTCGGGGAGGCGATCTCGGTGCGCAGGCCCGCCTTGTCGGCGACGCGGGCGAGACCGCGCACATCGGTGGGTTCGGCGCGGGTGAGCACGAGGGCCCGGGCGAGCAGACCCTTGTGGTGTTTGTTGAAGTGGCTCACCACGGTTCGGCTGCCGTCGGGATGCTCGGTGAGGACGTTGGCGGTGACCGCGCCGGGCACCCGGCCGAGCTGCTGATAGGTGCCCGAGCGCAGGTCGACGACGAGATCGCCGGCGGCCTCGGCCAGCAGCGCGTCGGCGAGCGAATCGCGCCAGACCGCGGAAAGGGTCGGCAGGCCCGGCAGTTTCGAGCCGCCGGAGAGCCGGTAGGCCGGGATCGGATCGCTCGCCCTGACCGCGCCGAACAGCGCGGAGCCGATGCCGAGCCGCGCATATGCCTTGGCGCGCTGCGGCTTGGTGAACGAGCTCGCGTCGAGCGCGTCGTAGAGCACGCCGGTGTAGCGCTCCAGCGCGGGCCGCGTCGGTGCCGTGCGCAGCGCCGCGTTCCTGGCGATCTCGGTATCAGCCCCCTTGCCGAGCCCGAGCACGGCACGGCTCGCCGCCGGGTCGGTGGCCAGCTTCATCACTTCGTCGACGAGCCGCTCGCGCACCGCCGTGAGCTGCGGCATCGACAGGGCAGCCAGGTCGAGCGGTACGTCCGTACCACCGTCGGACTTGGTTTCGGAGGGAGGCAGCAGCACCAGCACGAGCGAATACGGTAATGCGCTTCGAGCATCGTCTTGTCAGCGACTACCCTGTGCATCCGTGATCACCCGCCTCTCTCGACTTTTCCTGCGTACCCTGCGCGACGATCCCGCCGACGCCGAGGTGCCCAGCCACAAACTGCTCGTCCGTGCCGGATACGTGCGGCGCATCGCGCCGGGCGTGTACTCCTGGCTGCCGCTCGGGCTGCGCGTGCTGCGCCGGGTCGAAGACGTGGTGCGCGAGGAGATGGACGCGATCGGCGCCCAGGAGATCTCACTGCCCGCGCTGCTGCCGCGCGACCCGTACGAGACGACCAACCGGTGGACCGAGTACGGCGACAGCCTGTTCCGGCTGCAGGACCGTAAGGGCGCCGACTACCTGCTCGGCCCCACCCACGAGGAGCTGTTCGCGCTCACCGTGAAGGGCGAATACAACTCCTACAAGGATCTGCCGGTCACCCTCTACCAGATTCAGAACAAGTACCGCGACGAGGAGCGGCCCCGCGCGGGCATCCTGCGCGGGCGCGAGTTCATCATGAAGGACTCGTACTCGTTCGACCTGGACGAGGACGGGCTCAAGGCAAGCTACAACGCGCACCGCGAGGCCTACCAGCGCATCTTCGAGCGGCTGCAGGTCAAGTACGTCATCGTCGCGGCCACCTCCGGCGCGATGGGCGGCAGTGCGTCCGAGGAGTTCCTGGCCGACAGCCCCGTCGGCGAGGACACCTACGTGCGCTGCCTCGAATCGGGGTACGCGGCCAACGTCGAAGCGGTCATCACGCCTGCGCCCGCGCCGCTGCCTGTCGACGGGCTGCCCGAGGCCGTCGTGCACGACACCCCGGATGCGCCGACCATCGCGACCCTCGTCGACTGGGCCAACAGCGCCGGGATCGACAAGCAGTTCGGCCGTCCGGTCACCGCGGCCGACACCCTCAAGAACGTGATGGTGAAGCTGCGCCACCCGGACGGCAAGTCCGAGATCGTCGGCATCGGCCTGCCCGGCGACCGTGAGGTCGACGACAAGCGGCTCGGCGCCTCCGTCGAACCCGCCGAGGTCGAGTTGCTCACCGACGCCGACTTCGCCGCCAACCCGTTCCTGGTGAAGGGTTACATCGGTCCGAAGGCGTTGCAGGCCAACGGTGTTCGCTTCCTGGTCGATCCTCGCATCGGGACCGGAACGGCCTGGATCACCGGCGCCGACGCCAAGGGCAAGCACGTGGTCGGCCTGGTCGCCGGGCGCGACTTCGTGCCGGACGGCACCATCGAGGCCGCCGAGGTCCGCGACGGCGATCCGTCGCCCGACGGTCGCGGCGCACTGGTGTCCGCCCGCGGCATCGAGATCGGCCACATCTTCCAGCTCGGCCAGAAGTACACCAACGCGTTCGACGTCGATGTGCTCGGCGAGAACGGCAAGCCGGTACGGCTCACCATGGGCTCCTACGGCATCGGCGTCTCGCGCATGGTCGCGGTGATCGCTGAGCAGCAGCACGACGACAAGGGCCTGCGCTGGCCCGCCGCGGTCGCGCCGTTCGACGTGCACGTCGTCATCGCGAACAAGGACGACGCGGCCCGCGCCGGCGCCGAAGAGGTGGTCGCAGGCCTGCACGCCAACGGCCTCGACGTGCTCTTCGACGATCGCACCGCCTCGCCGGGCGTGAAGTTCAAGGACGCCGAACTGCTCGGCATGCCACTGGTCCTCGTCATCGGCCGCGGCTGGGCCGAAGGCAAGGTCGAACTCCGCAACCGCTTCACCGGCGAGTCCGAAGAAATCCCCGCCGACGCGGCAGTCACCACAGTCGTCGCCAGGGTGCGCGGCTAGTCACACTCGAACCGAGCGGCCCCGGTGGACTTCCACCGGGGCCGCTCGCACTTCGCGCCCCAACCACCCGAGCTCCGCCACGAAATCCACGCACCCGCCCACTTCCGGAGTTGGTCGGGTGATCACTGGCACGTTTCGACGTCGGGTAGCTCAGTGCCATGGCCGATCCTGCGGCGCTTTGTCGATCTCGTCGAAGCCTCCGGTGACATCAGCGGGCCTGGGCACGGACCTACGGTGGCGTAGGGGAGATTTGCTTTGTGAAGTGGGGTAGACCCGCTTCGGACTGCTGTTACTCGCTGGTAAGTTAACGGCATGACGAGCACCGATGCGTTGTTGTTCAACCCGGCCACCTACGACCCGCAGCAGTTCGACGCCGAGACTCGGCGCCTGCTGCGCGCCACCATCGAGTGGTTCGAGTCGCGGGGCAAGCAGCAGCTGCTGGTCGACGACGCGGACGCGGTGTGGACGGCGGACTTTCTCGACTTCGTCGCGAAGGAGAAGCTGTTCGCCACCTTCCTGACCCCCGCCGCGTACGCCGACGGCGACGAGAACCGGCGCTGGGACGCGGCCCGCAACGCCGCGCTCTCGGAGATCTTCGGCTTCTACGGCCTGGCCTACTGGTACGCCGAGCAGGTGACCATCCTCGGCCTCGGCCCGATCTGGCAGAGCGACAACGAGGAAGCCAAGCGCAAGGCGGCCGCCGACCTGGCCGAGGGGCAGGTGATGGCGTTCGGTCTGTCCGAGCAGACGCACGGCGCCGACATCTACAACACCGACCTGGTGCTCACTCCGACCGAGCCGGGCAGCGCCGACGCCGAGGCTGGAATCCTGTTCCGCGCCAACGGCGAGAAGTACTACATCGGCAACGGCAATGTGGCGAGCATGGTTTCGGTGTTCTCCCGCCGCGCCGACATCGAGGGCGCCGACGGCTACGTGTGGTTCGCCGCGGACTCCCGCCACGAAAACTACCGGCTGCTCGGCAATGTCGTGCACCAGCAGATGTATGTCAGCACGTTCCGCCTGGAGAACTACCCGGTGACCGCGGCCGACATCCTGCACACCGGCCCCGAGGCGTTCTCTGCGGCGCTGAACACCGTCAACGTCGGCAAGTTCAACCTGTGCCACGGCGGCATCGGCATGGTCGAGCACTCCTTCTACGAGGCGATCACGCACGCCAACAACCGGATCCTGTACGGCAACCCGGTCACCGACTTCCCGCACGTGCGCACGAATTTCGTCGACGCCTACGCCCGCATCGTGGCGATGAAGCTGTTCAGCGACCGCGCCGTCGACTACTTCCGCACCGCGAGCCTGGAGGACCGGCGCTACCTGCTGTTCAACCCGATGACGAAGTCCAAGGTGACCTCCGAGGGCGAGACGGTGATGACGCTGCTGCTGGATGTGCTCGCCGCCAAGGGATTCGAGAAGAACACCTACTTCGCCGAGGTGCAGCGCCTGATCAACACGCTGCCCAGGCTCGAGGGCACGGTGCACGTGAACGTCGGGCAGATCCTGAAGTTCATGCCGAACTACCTGTTCAACCCGAAGGACTACCCGGAGGTCGGCACCCGCCAGGACGCGGCCGACGACGAATTCTTCTGGCATCAGGGTCCGGCGCGCGGCGCGGGCAAGGTGCAGTTCGCGGACTGGACCCCGGCCTACGAGAAGCACGCCGACATCCCGAACGTCGGGCGTTTCTTCGAGCAGGCGCAGGCGCTGCGCACGCTGCTCAGCACGGCGGCCCCCGATGCCGCTCAGCAGAAGGACCTGGACTTCATGCTGACCATCGGCCACCTGTTCTCCCTGGTGGTCTACGGCCAGCTGGTGCTGGAGCAGGCGGCGATCACCGGCCTGGACCGCGATCTGCTCGACCAGATCTTCGACTTCCAGATCCGTGACTTCAACACCTACGCCACCACGCTGTACGGCAAGCCGTCCGCCACCCCCGACCAGCAGGGTTGGGCCGCTTCGGCATTGCGTCCTCCGGTCGCCGACCGGGCCCGCTTCGACCGCGTGTGGGGCGAGGTCGTCGCGTACGACGGCGCCTACGAGATGCGTCCGTAAGTGACACATTCATGGCCGCGCAGCGTTGCTGCGCGGCCATGAATGCTGTTGGCGTTCAGTGAATCCGGACACACTGCCGCCCGGGCGGGCGCTCGGCCTAGACCTTGCCCGGGAACGCGATCGTCGGCGGGTTCGTGCCCAGGATCGACTGCCAGGTGGCAAGGCGCACAGCGGCTTCGGTGAGCGCATCGACGCCCATCCCGCGCAGGGTCTCGGCCGCACCGTGTTCGACGACGGCGCGCCAGGCGACGGCGCAGTCGGATTCGACGATCGCGGCGAGCTTGGCCGCCGGGATCGGGTCGGTGACCGGGAACGGGACCGTGTAGGCGGCGTTCTGGGCCGGTGCGTCGATACCGCTTGCGGTGAGGGCGTCGATGGTGGTGTCGCGGCGGGCCCGATGTGCGGCAGTGTGCTCGGCGACGAGGCGGGCGCGCTCGGGGGAGGCGTAGGCGGCGATGACGCCATAGGCGTACACCGCACCGTATTCGGCGTGCAGGGCGTCGAGCAGTGCTTGGCGTTCCGTGTCGTTCATGCCCGCACCTCGCTTGTCGGTTCCGGCAGCTCCGTGTCGATCATCCGCACCGTGTCGAGCGGCGGCATGGTGTCGATCATCCGAGCAACACCCCCGTCTGGACGGCGCAGGCCGCGCTGATCGAGGCGAGCAGCCCTGCCCGGTAACCGGATTGGGTGCGGGCCAGGTCGGCGGCGGACTGCCGGGACTTGGTGAGCTGGGCGCGCAACGTGTCCACGCTCGGCGGCGGTGTCGGGGGCACGGCCGACCCGGAGGCCACCGCGGACGGTCCCGAGGCGGCGGGGCCGTTCGTGCGGGTGCGGTGGACCGGCGTGGTGCCGTCGCCGTACACGCCGATCACCCGGTCCATCTCGGCCTTCAAAGCCTCTGCGTGCGCGGTCCTTTCGGACGCGATCACGGTGAGCGCGGTGTGTCGCTGCGGTGCGAGCGCGATCGCGGCGGTCGCCGCCGCGGCGTCGGCACGGGCCTGAACCTCTTGCGTGGCAAGCGGATCCGGCTCGTACACGGTGTCCTCGGCGCCACATCCCGCGGCCGCGCCGAGTGCGAAGACCCCGATCGTGCCGCCGCCCGCGAGTCGTAAGACGCTGCGGCGGTCCAGTGCGAACCGGGAATCGTGCCGGTCGGAGGGGGTGCACGCAGCAGGCGGCGCGGCGAGAAGGCGGATGGGCACGGCACCATCGTGCCAGATTCGCGAGGCGCCTCCGGACCAGGCACCGGTGTTCGGATCGCGTGCCTCGTGATCGGTCGCAGAGCCCTCGTCGCGGTGGCGCGCGTTGTTTCCCGATGGAAGCGAGTTACCATCTCTCACCCGCCACTTGTGGCGCGCGTACTGCCTGCCCGCCGGTCCTTTACACTCTCTGGGCGCGTTACGCTAGACCCTCGGTAGAAGAAATTTCCGACCATCGTGACAACTGAACCAGGAGCCGCCCCACATGCCGATGCCGACCGAGGAAAGGCTGAGCCAGCTCATAGCTGGGCTCGTCGAACGCCGAGGATTCGACCTCGAAGGCGTCGATATTTCGACGGCTGGCAAGAATGCGGATGTGCAGGCTCGCGTGCAGGTGACCGTCGACAGCGACGGCCCCTCCGACCTGGACACCATCGCGAAACTCAGCACCGAACTCTCGGAGTTGCTGGACGAGGCAGGCGATTTCGGCGAGACGCCGTACCTGCTCGAGGTCACCACCCCCGGCGTCGACCGCCCGCTCACCGCGGACCGGCACTGGCGCCGCGCGCAAGGCCGAAAGGTCCGGATCCACCTCCGTGCCGGAGCTCCGGCCCCGGATCCGGGTGGCTCGGCGAAGTTCGAGGCACGGGTCGGACAGCTCGACGGCGATACAGTTGCGCTGGTACTCGGCGGAAAGCACAAGCCACACCGCGTGAAAGTCCCACTCGCCGACATCGCCGAAGCGGTGGTGCAGGTCGAGTTCGGCAAGCCGGGCCCACGGGAAATGGAACTCGCCGGCGGCGTGATTCCCGGCCGCCCGGTGCCTGGCCAGGAAGATGATGTGCCGGCGGTCGACGCCCCGGATATTGCAGGAACACCAGATGAACTAGCCGAATCAGTACCAGCGTCCGATTCGCCGACCGAAGGGATCGTGGAATGAACATCGAAATCGAAGCCCTGCGTGCGATCGTCGCCGACAAGGGGATCTCGATCGAGACCGTGATCTCCGCGATCGAGTCGGCGCTGCTCACCGCTTACCGGCACACCGAGGGCCACCAGCCCAACGCGCGCATCGACATCAACCAGAAGACCGGAACGGTCCGGGTGATGGCCCGCGAGCTGGACGCCGACGGCAACGTGATCTCCGAATGGGACGACACCCCTGAGGGTTTCGGCCGGATCGCGGCGACCACCGCGCGGCAGGTGGTGTTGCAGCGGCTGCGGGACGCCGAGAACGAGAAGTCCTTCGGCGAGTTCTCCACCCACGAAGGCGACATCGTCGGCGGCGTGGTGCAGCGCGATGCCCGCGCCAACGCGCGCGGCACCATCGTGGTCCGCATCGGCAGCGAGCTGCACGGTGCGGAGGGACTGATCCCGCCCGCCGAACAGGTGCCTGGGGAGACCTACGAGCACGGCGACCGGATCAAGTGTTACGTGGTCGGTGTCTCGCGCGGACCGCGCGGCCCGCAGATCACGCTGTCGCGCACGCACCCGAATCTTGTGCGGCGGCTGTTTGCGCTCGAGGTGCCCGAAATCGCCGACGGCTCGGTCGAAATCGTGGCCGTCGCGCGGGAAGCCGGGCACCGCTCCAAGATCGCGGTGCGCAGCACCGTGTCCGGCGTGAACGCCAAGGGCGCCTGCATCGGCCCGATGGGGCAGCGCGTGCGCAACGTGATGAGCGAGCTGGCCGGCGAGAAGATCGACATCATCGATTACGCCGAGGATCCGGCGACGTTCGTCGGCAACGCGCTCTCGCCGTCGAAAGTGGTGTCGGTCACCATCGTCGATCCGGAGGCGCGCGCCGCACGGGTGGTGGTGCCGGACTTCCAGCTGTCGTTGGCCATCGGCAAGGAGGGGCAGAACGCCCGCCTGGCCGCCAGGCTGACCGGCTGGCGCATCGATATCCGCAGCGACGCCGCCCCTGACATGGGCGGCGGCTCGGTTCGGACGGAGGCGCACCGGAGTTGACCGAAGCCGACGCGGCGCGCCGTGCGGTCGACATCCCGGGGTACGAAACGGACCATCGGGATGACATGTTGGTAACTTCCGCGGGGGAGCGGTTCGGTGATCCGACCGGGGCAGCGGTAGAGTGGACACAGGTTCAGCACGCGCAACCGATTCGGACCTGTATCGGATGCCGGAAGCGCGAGTTGGCCGTCGATCTGTTGCGAGTCGTGGCGCAGGAAATGGTTACCGGAAACGGTGCCTCGTGCGTCATGATCGTTCCCGATCCGCGGCGCAGACTTCCCGGACGGGGTGCCTGGTTGCACCCCGTCTCGGCTTGTCTGACCGTGGCAGAACGACGCCGAGCATTCGGCAGAGCACTACGAGTGTCCGGAAATCTGGATATCTCAGCCGTGGAGAAGTACCTCGAGAACAGGCACGAGCACTCATGAGCACACCGTGAAGCACCAACGATGAACGTCCATCGGAGATAACCCGAGGTCGTGCGGGCCCCGTCCCTGAATAACGGGTGCACCTGCTCGACCTCTCAGTGAGGAGAGCAGTGGCAGGCAAGGCCCGCGTGCACGAGTTGGCCAAAGAACTCGGTGTCACCAGCAAGGAACTACTCGCAAAGCTGAAGGATCAGGGCGAGTTCGTTAAGTCTGCGTCGTCGACGGTGGAAGCTCCCGTTGCGCGCAGGCTGCGTGAGTCGTTCGCGAAATCAACCCCGTCGAACGGCACCAAGTCGGGTTCACGCCCCGCACCGTCAGGGTCGGCCCGTCCGGCCGCGAAGCCCGCAGGTAACGGCCCGCGTCCCGGTCCCCGTCCGGCTGCCCCCACGCCCGCTCCGGCGGCCGCGGCACCGCAGGAGACCGTGCGCGAGACCCCGGCACCGCGGTCCAGTGAGGGACCGGCCGTGAAGCCGGGACCCGCCGCGCGTCCGACCCCGCAGTCCGCGCCGAAGCCCGCCGCCGCGAAGGAGTCGACTCCGGCGCCCGCCGCCTCGGCTGCCGCCGAGACGCCGACGAGCTCCGCGCAGTCCGGCCCGCGCCCGACGCCGAACGCGGCCCGTCCTGGTCAGCAGCAGCGTCCGGGTACACCGGCGCAGAACGCACCGCGGCCCGGTGGCTCCGGTCCGCGTCCCGGCCCGAAAACCCCTCGGGTGGGCAACAATCCGTATTCCTCGGCGCCCGAGCGGCCCGCGCCGCGCCCGGCCCCCGGCCAGGGTGGCCCGCGTCCGGGTCCGGCTCAGGGCGGTCCCCGTCCGGGTCCGGCCCAGGGCGGCCCGCGTCCGGGTGCTCCGGCCCAGGGTGGCGGCGGTTCGCGCCCCGCGCCCGGCCAGGGTGGCCCGCGTCCCGGTGGACCGCGGCCTAGCCCCGGCTCGATGCCGCCGCGCCCCAACCCCGGTGCCATGCCGTCGCGTGCGGCACGTCCCGGCGGTGCGGGTGGTCCCGGTGGCGGTCGTCCCGGTGGCCCCGGTGGTCGTCCCGGCGGCGGTGGCGGCGCAGGTCGTCCCGGTGGCGGCGGCGGTGGCGGTGGCTACCGCGGTGGCGGCGCGCCCGGCGGTGGCGGCGGTGCCGGTGCAGGCACCGGTGCACCCGGTGCCGGTGGTGCCGCAGGTGGTTTCCGCGGTCGTCCCGGTGGCGGTGGCGGCGGTGGTCGTCCGGGTGGTCCCGGTGGCCGTGGCGGTGCGGCCGGTGCGTTCGGTCGCCCCGGTGGCGCCCCGCGTCGTGGCCGTAAGTCGAAGCGGGCGAAGCGCGCCGAGTACGAGAGCATGCAGGCGCCCGCCATCGGCGGCGTCCGGCTGCCCCGCGGCAACGGCGAGATCATCCGTCTCGCCCGCGGCGCCTCGCTGTCGGACTTCGCGGAGAAGATCGACGCGAACCCGGCCGCCTTGGTGCAGGCCTTGTTCAACCTCGGCGAAATGGTCACCGCGACCCAGTCGGTGAACGACGAGACCCTCGAGCTGCTCGGCAGCGAGATGAACTACGTCGTGCACGTCGTCAGCCCCGAGGACGAGGACCGCGAGCTGCTGGAATCGTTCGACCTCACCTACGGCGAAGACGAAGGCGGCGAAGAGGACCTCGAGCAGCGTCCGCCGGTGGTGACCGTCATGGGTCACGTCGACCACGGTAAAACCCGACTGCTGGACACGATCCGTAAGGCCAACGTCCGTGAGGGCGAGGCCGGTGGCATCACCCAGCACATCGGCGCCTACCAGGTGCTCACCCACCTGGGCGATCAGGACCGGCTCATCACCTTCATCGACACCCCGGGTCACGAGGCGTTCACCGCCATGCGTGCCCGTGGTGCGAAGGCCACCGACATCGCGATCCTGGTGGTCGCCGCCGACGACGGCGTCATGCCGCAGACGGTGGAGGCGATCAACCACGCGCAGGCGGCCGACGTGCCGATCGTGGTGGCGGTCAACAAGATCGACAAGGAAGGCGCGAACCCGGACAAGGTCCGCCAGCAGCTGACCGAATACAACCTGGTTGCCGAGGAATACGGTGGCGACACCATGTTCGTCAACATCTCCGCCAGGCAGGGCACCAACATCGAGCAGCTGCTCGAGGCCGTCCTGCTCACCGCGGACGCGGCACTGGACCTCCGGGCCAACCCGGACATGGACGCGCAGGGTGTCGCCATCGAGGCGCACCTCGACCGCGGCCGTGGCCCGGTGGCGACCGTGCTCATCCAGCGCGGCACGCTGCGCGTCGGCGACTCGATCGTGGCGGGCGACGCCTACGGTCGCGTCCGGCGCATGGTCGACGAACACGGCGAGGATGTCATCGCGGCGCTGCCGTCGCGGCCGGTCCAGGTCATCGGCTTCACGTCGGTGCCGGGCGCCGGTGACAACCTGCTCGTCGTCGACGAGGACCGGATCGCTCGCCAGATCGCCGACCGCCGCAATGCGCGCAAGCGCAACGCACTGGCCGCGCGCAGCCGCAAGCGGATCAGCCTGGAAGATCTGGATGCCGCACTGAAGGAGACTTCGGAGCTCAACCTGATCCTCAAGGGCGACAACTCCGGTACCGTCGAGGCCCTCGAAGAGGCCCTGCTCGGCATCGAGATCGACGACGAGGTGCGCCTGCGGGTCATCGACCGCGGTGTCGGTGGTGTCACCGAGACCAACGTCAACCTGGCGTCGGCGTCGAACGCGATCATCATCGGGTTCAACGTCCGTGCCGAGGGCAAGGCGACCGAGCTGGCCAACCGCGAAGGCGTGGACATCCGGTACTACTCGGTGATCTACCAGGCCATCGACGAGATCGAGAAGGCCCTCAAGGGCATGCTCAAGCCGATCTACGAAGAGGTCGAGTTGGGCCGCGCCGAGATCCGCGCGATCTTCCGTTCGTCGAAGGTCGGCAACATCGCCGGTTGCATGGTCACCTCGGGTTCGGTCAAGCGCAACGCCAAGGCGCGCTTGCTCCGCGACAACGTGGTGGTCGCCGAGACGGTCACGATCTCTTCCTTGAAGCGCGAGAAGGACGACGTCACCGAGGTCCGCGAGGGCTTCGAATGCGGTTTGACGTTGACCTACAACGACATCAAGGAAGGCGACATCATCGAGGCCTACGAGCTGCGCGAGAAGCCGCGCGACTGAGTTCGCGACCGCGCGTCACGCCAGGCGAATCGCCCGGCGTGACGCGCGTCACGGCTTTCGGTGTCGAGGGAGGGGTTGTAGGTGTACTTGGGTGCGCTGGAGTTCGATCTCCTGCTCGGCGATGTGCACTCGCTGAAAGAAAAACGTTCCGTGATCCGGCCGATCCTGGCCGAATTGCAGCGTTTCGGCGTGAGTGCCGCCGAAGGGGGAGAGCAAGACCGCTATCGCCGTTCACTGGTGGGTGTCGCCCTGGTCAGTTCGGGTATGGACCATCTGACACAGGTACTCGACCGTTGTGAGCGGCACGTCGCGGCACGTCCGGAGTTACAGTTGCTGGCAGTGCGCCGCAGGATCTTCGGACCCGAAGATTGATTGCGGTGGAGAGGACAGCCCGAGACCGGGCCCGTCGTTTCCGCCGCCGTTGAACAGAGAGTGAGGGTTCAGCCATGGTGGATCAAGCCAGGGCACGCCGACTCGCCAAGCGGATTTCCTCGATCGTGGCCACCGCGATCGAATACGAGATCAAAGATCCGCGTCTTGGTTTCGTGACCATCACCGACGCCAAGGTCACCGGGGATCTACGCGACGCAACGGTGTACTACACGGTGCTGGGCGAAACGCTCGACACCGAGCCGGACTACGAGGGTGCTGCCCTCGGTCTGGAAAAGGCCAAGGGGGTGCTGCGCTCGAAGGTGGGCGCGGGCACCGGCGTGAAGTTCACGCCGACCCTGGCGTTCGTGCTCGACAAGGTGCCCGACGTCGCACGGGACATGGAAGAACTGCTGGCCAAGGCAAGGGCCGCGGACGAAGCGGTAGCGAAGGTGGCGGCCAACGCCAGGCATGCAGGCGATTCCGACCCGTACAAGGTCGAACGCGACGACGAGTGACATGCGGTAGACGATGACGACGATGCGGGACGCGGTCGACCTCGACGGTGCAGTCGAGGCGTTGAAGGCGGCCCGCTCGGTCACCATCGTCTGCCACGTGCAACCGGACGCCGACACGGTCGGCAGCGGTCTCGCGCTCGCGCTGGTCATGCACCGGCGCGGGATTCCGGTGTGGGTGTCGTTCGCCGAACCCGCCGAACTCCCCGAGTCGATGCGGTCGCTGCCCGGTGCGCAGCATCTGGTCGCGCCCGCCGACGTGCCCGCCGAAGTCGATCTGCTGATCGCGGTCGACTGCGGGAGTGCGGGGCGGCTCGGCGCGCTCGTCGATCGGATATCCGGGGCCGCAACGACTTTGGTGCTCGATCACCATCGATCGAATACCCGGTTCGGCGATATCAACGTCATCGACGCGGAGGCAGAGTCGACGACGAGCCTCCTCGTGCGGGTGCTCGATGCGTGGGGTGTGCCGATCGATGCCGAAGTGGCGCACTGTCTTTACGCCGGATTGGTGACCGACACTGGGTCATTTCGTTGGGTGCGGCCCGGTACACACGTGTTGGCGGAGCGGTTGCTCGCCACCGGCATCGACAGCGGCGAGATCGCCCGAACCCTGTTGGACACACACCCTTTCGGATGGTTGACGATGCTGTCGCGGGTGCTCGCCACCGCGCGGATCGAACCGGATGTTCGAGGTGGGATCGGGCTGGTGTACGCGTTCGTGCGGCGCGCCGACACCCTCGACGTGAGCTCCGAGGAAGCGGAAAGCGTCATCGATATCGTGCGCACCACCTCGGAAGCGGGAATTGCCGCGGTATTCAAGGAATCTCGCTCGGTTGCCGATCGATGGACGGTGTCGCTGCGGTCGCGAGACAGCCGACCCGGGGCGCAGGACGGGGTGGACGTTGCCGTGATCGCGAGTGCACTCGGGGGCGGTGGGCACCGATTCGCCGCGGGGTACACGGCATACGGGGGTCCCGAGGAATTGGTCGCTGGATTGCTGGCTGCGCTCGAGTGATGGCGAGGCTTGGCGATGTCCCCGATGGGCGAGTCTCGGGTCACGCCGGTGTGCGATGGAAACCGTTCGAGCAGGCTGCTTTCGGCAAGCCGAATTGTCGGTGCCTCATGGCAAGGTCTGGCTGAGCAGGTTCACAGGCGGCGGTGAAGGCGAGGTTTCGTGGACGTGAGGGGTTCGGGCGACATAGGGCGTTCCCGCGGTGTGGGGGTTTCCGGTGACGCTGTCGCCGCCGATCACGCCGAGACCGCTGATGGTGTGGGGAACTCGGGAGACGTACGGACCTCTGGCGGTGCGGAGAGGGCCGAAGGTTGTGAGGACCCGGCCGCGACGCAGGGAGACTTTGTCAGTGCGAGGGGTGCTGGTGCAGAGGGGGTTTCAGGTGACGGGGACGGTTCCGATGAGGGTGCAGGGGCGAGGGCGGACTTTGTCAGTGCGAAGGGTGCGGGAGGGTCGGGTGCAGGGGGCGGTTTCGGCGAGGGAGGGGTCGCTGGTGCGGCGGGGCGGGGAGACTTCGTGAGTGCGAGGGGTGCTGGTGTGGAGGGGGTTTCCGGTGTGCGGGATGGTTCTGGCGAAGGAGAGGTCGCGGATGCAGAGGCGAGGGTGGACTTCGTGGGTGCGAAGGCTACGGGGGTGCCGGGTGCGGGAAATGGTTCTGGCGAGGGAGGCGGCGCTGGCGCTGCGGTGCGGGCGGACTTCGTGGGAGTGTCGGGTGCGGGGGACGGTTCAGGTGAGGTAGCGGGTTTGCCTGCGGGGGCGGCGGCGGGTGCGGGGCCGCGGCGGATACTTGGGTTGGCGTTGCCGACGTTGGGGGTGTTGGTTGCTGAGCCGGTTTATCTGCTGTTCGATCTTGCTGTGGTCGGCAGGCTTGGGGCGCTGGCGCTGGCCGGGTTGGCGGTCGGAGGATTGATTCTGGCGCAGGCGAGTACGCAGTTGACGTTCCTGTCGTATGGCACGACGGCGCGGGCCGCGCGCAGGCACGGGGCGGGCGACGAGCCGGGGGCGGTCGCCGAGGGAGTGCAGGCGACGTGGTTGGCGATCGGGGTCGGTGCGCTGATTCTTGTGCTGGTTCAGGTGTTTGCCGTGCCGTTGACCAGCGCGATCGCGGGCGGTGGGGATATTGCGGCGGAGGCGTTGGCGTGGGTGCGGGTCGCGTTGTTCGGGGTGCCGCTGATCCTGATCTCGATGGCGGGCAACGGGTGGCTGCGCGGGGTGCAGGAGACGCGCCGACCGCTCATCTATGTTGTTGCGGGGCTGGTTGTTTCGGGTGTGCTGTGTCCGGTGCTGGTACACGGGCTGCTGGGGGCGCCGCGGATGGAGTTGCCCGGGTCGGCCGTCGCGAACGTGGCCGGGCAGCTGGTGATGGCCGGACTGTTCCTGTACGCCCTTGTTCGGCAGCGCGTTTCGCTCGCACCGCACTGGTCGGTGATGCGTGCGCAACTCGTGCTCGGTCGCGACCTGATCGTGCGCAGCCTCGCCTTCCAAGCCTGCTTCGTCTCGGCCGCCGCCGTCGCCTCCCGATTCGGGGCCGCGTCGGTTGCCGCCCACCAACTCGTCCTCCAACTCTGGAATTTCCTTTCGCTGGCCTTGGATTCGCTCGCCATCGCGGCGCAGACACTGGCCGGTGCGGCGCTCGGTGCCGGTGACGCGCCAGGTGCGCGCCGCCTGGCCCGCCGCGTCACCGAGTGGTCCGAGATCTTCTCCCTCGGGCTCGCCGCATGCTTCGCCGCCGGTGCGGGCCTCATCCCGCGACTGTTCACCGACGACCCCGACGTACTGAACCGCACCCACGTGACCTGGTGGTTCTTCGTCTGCCTCATTCCGGTGGCCGGCATCGTCTTCGCCCTCGACGGCGTCCTGCTCGGCGCCGGAGACGCCGCCTACCTCCGCACCACCACCCTCGGCGCGGCGCTCCTCGGATTCCTCCCGGCGATCTGGCTCGCCCTCATCTTCGACTGGGGCATCGCCGGAATCTGGTCCGGCCTAGTCGCTTTCATGCTGCTACGCCTAGCAGCCGTGTCATGGCGCGCCACATCAGGCCGCTGGGCCCAGGTCGGCGCCGAAATACCAACAAAGGTGTAAACCCTAAAAGGTATGCAACTGAGAGTCTTTGATCTCGAAGTTCTCGAGACGGGAGCACAGCCAAGTAACCCGGCTGGGACAAGAGAACCCGTGACCGACTGCGGAGGTCAGCCGGGTACGGCAGGCGAAGCCACCACGCTAATCCGGTGCAAACCCTTGGCTGCCGAATTCACAGGAGACCGTGGACCCGAAGGAGCTCTGCCTTCGCCAAGCCCAAAGCGGCACCAGCGCAGTCCAACCCGGCCCGTGGGGTGCGGCCTCGGACGGGTGCGGCTTTGGACGGGCGCGGCGTTGGGGGTTGGTGCGGGTTTCGCAGGGCGTGTTGCGTTTGGGGTGGTGGTTTATCCGCGGGTTGGACGGTTTCCTGGCGAGCGGGACTATCTCGGGGTTTGCACTGGATAGCGTGGTGGCGTCGTGTGCCGTGCCCGGCTGACCTCCGCAGTCGCTCACGCGTTCTCTCGTCCCAGGGCGGGTTGCTTGGCTGTGGTCCGGTCCAAAGATCTTTCAGAAGTGATCTTGGGAAGTTGACGGGAGTCCTATGGTGGCCGTTTTCAGGCGCACGGCAACCATAGGACTCCCGCCAACGACGGTCAGCAACCATTTCACTCCCGTCAACGGGTCAACAACCATTTCACTCCCGTCAACGCAGGCGGCAACCACTCGAATCCGTGAACGGTGATCTTGAAGTGTTGGCGTGAGAGAGAAGGTGCGTGTCGCGACCTTGGGCGTCGCAACCACTTCTCTCACGTCGACGAGCCTCTGCAACCATTTCTCTCACGCCGAATTGGGCGACAGTTGATTGGAGCTCAGGGGTGTGGATGGGTCGAGAGTTGTTGCAGCCGTGTCCCGTTCGCGCGGATAGCGGTTCACGAGTGGTACATGGTGGAGGCGACACGCCGTAAACGCCTCCACCATGTACCACTCGTGAGAGTGCGTCTCAGGGAACGGGACATGGCGGTGGTTGCGGCCTATTCATCGACGACGGCCATGCGAACGGGACACGGCGGTGGGTGGGGATGGAACGTTGGGTGGTCTGGGGATGGACCTGCCGGGCCGCGCGACGTGATAGCGCACGAAACCCCGGGTATCGCCCGGGGTTTCGTGGTCGGCTTTACTACGCATAGCACTTGTCGGGCGGTAACGACTCCACCGTCCCGGCGGGCACGTTCACTTTGGCGCACGCCAGCGTCGGGTAGGAGCTGGCTGTGTCGGAGTCGGCGGGGAAGTCGGCGCAGTAGGTGATGGCGAAGTGGTCGCCTTCGGGGACCTTGATGTTCAAGGTGAAGTTCGCCGGGGCGAGTTCGCGGCTGGAGAGCGCGTTCGCGGCGTCGACCAGCAGCGTGCACTGCACGGTGCCGCCTGCGAGATCGGTGCTGATCTGGGTCAGTGTTGCGGTGACCGTTTCACCGGAGACTTGTATGGTCGCGCCACTTGGGGGAACGATGGTTGCTCCGGCGAGGCCGGAAGCGACGACAATGGCTGCCGCGGTCGATGATGCCGCGACAAACCCTCGGAACGTGCTGCGTGCGATCATGCGCTGCAACCTACCGGCTGGTGTCCTCGGTTTCACCGGGTTTCTGGATCGATGCGCACCTGCACAGTGGCCGCTCGCGCCGGGGTGGCGGGCGCGAACCGGTGCAGTTGTGCCAAGGTGGGTGTGGTGATACCCAAGTTGATGGCGGTGAGCGACATTCATGTCGGGCACCAGGGGAATCGGCCGGTCGTCGAGCAGATCCACGCCGACTCGCCGGAGGACTGGCTGATCGTGGCCGGGGACGTGGGGGAGAAGACCGACGACATCCGGTGGGCGCTGGAGTTGCTGCGCGGCCGGTTCGCGAAGGTGATCTGGGTGCCGGGCAACCACGAACTGTGGACGACGGCGAAGGATCCGGTGCAGATGACCGGCGCCGCCCGCTACGACTATCTGGTGTCGATCTGCCGCGATCTCGATGTGCTCACTCCCGAAGATCCGTTCCCCGTGTGGACCGGTGCGGGTGCGGAGGAATACGGCGGGCCGGTCACGTTGGCTCCGCTGTTCTTGCTCTACGACTACTCGTTCCTGCCCGAGGGCGCGACCACCAAGGCCGAGGGACTCGCCATCGCGCGAGACCGCAACGTGGTCGCCACCGACGAATACCTGCTGTCCCCGGATCCGTACCTGACCCGCGACGCGTGGTGCCACGCCCGCGTGCAGGTGACCAAGCGCAAACTCGACGCGCTGCCCGAAGGCACGCCGCTGGTGCTGATCAACCATTTCCCGATGGTGCGCCAGCCCACCGACGTGCTGTTCTATCCCGAGTTCGCGCTCTGGTGCGGCACCGAACTGACCGCCGACTGGCACACCCGCTACAACGTGGTCTGCTCGGTGTACGGCCACCTGCACATTCCGCGCACGTCGTATTACGACGGTGTCCGGTTCGAAGAGGTTTCGCTCGGCTATCCGCGCGAATGGCAGCGGCGCGGTCTCCCGGAACGTCTGCTCCGCCAGATCCTCCCGGCCCCGGAGTACCCGCCGGGCAGCTTGAACAAGTGGGGCGGCCACTTCCAGGTCACCCCGGAAATGGAAGCCGCGGCCGCGGAAATGCGCGCCAAAGCGGAGCGTCGCCGCAGCCGGTGATCGGTGTTGCCTGCGTGAGCAGGGACTCGTGGGGCGAGATTACGACCTCGACTAGGCTCGTCGCTGATGATCGAGAACATTCTGCCCGCCGGTGTGGCGTCGGCTGAGCTGCTGGAGTACCCGGAGGACCTGAAGGCGCATCCGGCGGAGGAGCATCTCATCGCGAAGTCGGTGGAGAAGCGGCGTCGGGACTTCATCGGAGCCAGGTATTGCGCCAGGCTCGCGCTGGAAGAGCTCGGCGAGCCGCCGGTGGCGATCGGCAAGGGGGAGCGCGGCGCGCCGATCTGGCCGCGCGGGATCGTCGGCAGCATGACGCACTGCGACGGGTATCGGGCTGCGGCGTTGGCGCACAAGATGCGGTTCCGTTCGGTCGGGATCGACGCCGAGCCGCACGCGGTGCTACCCGAAGGTGTGCTCGATTCGGTGAGCCTGCCCCCGGAGCGCGAATGGTTGCGGACCACCGCGACGTCGCTGCACCTGGATCGGCTGCTGTTCTGCGCCAAGGAAGCCACGTTCAAAGCGTGGTGGCCGTTGACGTCGCGCTGGCTCGGCTTCGAGGATGCGCACATCACCTTCGAGATCGAGGGCAGCTCCGCCGATTCCGGCAACGGCACTTTCCACAGCAAGCTGCTGGTGCCCGGGCAGACGAACGACGGTGGCGCGCCGCTGGTTTCGTTCGACGGTCGGTGGATGATCGCCGACGGGTTCATCCTCACCGCGATCGTGCACGCCTGATGGACGGTCTCGGCGGACTGCTGATCGTCGACAAGGACGGCGGGATGACCAGCCACGATGTCGTCGCGAAGTGCCGGAAACTGCTGCACACCAGGAAGATCGGGCATGCGGGCACGCTCGACCCGATGGCGACGGGCGTGCTGGTGCTCGGCGTGGAGCGAGCCACCAAGTTGCTCGGCCTGCTCACGTTGACCACGAAGGCCTACACCGCGACCATTCGCCTCGGCCAGGCCACCACGACCGATGACGCCGAGGGCGAGGTCCTCTCGACGGCACCGGCCTTGTCGCTCACCGATGCCGATATCGCAGAGCACACAGCGAAACTCACGGGTGACATCGAGCAGGTGCCTGCCACCGTGAGCGCGATCAAGGTGGACGGCGAACGCGCCTATGCCCGGCACCGTGCCGGCGAAGAGGTGCAGTTGGCGGCCCGCCCGGTCACCGTTTCCCGCTTCGATATTCTTGCGCGCCGCGACATCGAGGACGGTGCCTTCGTCGATCTCGACGTGGTCGTCGAATGTACTTCCGGCACTTACGTTCGCGCCCTGGCTCGTGACCTGGGCGCGGCGCTCGGCGTCGGCGGACACTTGACGGCCCTGCGCCGCACCAGAGTCGGCCCGTTCACCCTCGAACATGCCCGCACCCTTGCCGAATTGGCGACCGCAGCCGAATCGGATGCCACCATGCTCAGCTTGGACATGGACAACGCCGTCCGAACCGCGTTCCCGCACCGCGACATCGACGACGCCCAGGCCGACGACCTCCGCAACGGTCGCTGGCTGGAGCCCATCGGTCTGCGCGGCGTCTACGCGGCCATCGACCCGCAGGGCCGAGCCATCGCCCTCCTGCAGGAGAGCGGCAAGCGTGCCGCATCGGTGATGGTCGTCCGCCCCTCCAACCTGTAAGGCCGCGCTCGCCCGGCGATTACGGCCGGGAACAGCCCGATCCCCCGTCGTGCCTCGCCCGCATATGCACTGTGCGAGCGTGGTGCATATGCGGGCGATCACGGCTGGCAACTGCTCGATCTCCCCGCACCGCCCGCAGAGTCAGGTGTCGTTGAGCTTGCAGGCTCGGTTCGCGGTACCGGTCGCATGGCACGCCAGCCGGGCACTCCCGCAGCCGCCCATGGCTTTCGGTTGTCCGGTCAGTGAGAGCGGCCCGCTGATAGTTCGCGCGATAGTGCCGGTGGCCGGGCGCAGTCGGGCTTGCGGCTTGGTTCGCGGGTACCGGCCGCACTGCACGCCAGCCGTGCGCTCCCGCTGCCGCCCATGGCTTTCGGTTTCCGGTCAGCGAGAACGGCCCGCTTTGATAGGCCGCGCCATAGTGTCGGTGGGCGGGCCCGCTGAGTTTGCGGCTCGGCTTGCCGGTACTCGCCGCACCACGCGCTTGCGCGACCGGGCCTCCCAATACAAGCAGCAACCAGACGAACATCAAGATCAGGAGGCACTGGTGGCGGCATCGCGCGAGAGGCCACTTACACCAGTGCCCTCTCACCCAAACAACCCCGCGTTTTGATGCTGCGCTGAGGGTCGACGTCTGTCTACTATGGGTTGTAGTATCTACAGGCAGGCAGCGCGTCAAACCAACCGGCGGTCGCTGGATTCGACAGCGCGCCAGTGGGATTCACCGAACCCCGGGGAGGTACACATGGCCGTAGCACTCAAGTGGTTGTCCTTGGTGATGGGGTACGCCTGCGTGGCGATCGGGATCCTGCACCTGGCGGCGGGCATTGACGGCATCCCCGATATGGGCGACTCCGGCGTCACCGCCGACAGCCAAACCCGGTTTTTCGGCGCGATCTTCCTCGGCTACGGCGTCGCCTGGATCTGGGCGGCCCGGCAGTCCCCGATCCCCGCGACCCTCATCCGCTGGCTTGCCGGGATCTTTCTCCTCGGCGCTGTCGGTCGGATCATCTCGATCGCCGTCTACGGCTGGCCGCACTGGTTCCAGATCGTCCTGATCGCCCTCGAGATCGTCCTCCCGCCCGTGTACCTGTGGCTCGCCACCGCCGACGAGAAGCGCGCCGCCGTAGGAGCAACAGCAACCGTTTGAGCTGCGGTTTCGACTCAGAGCTGCTCGGTGACAACGGAATCCGTACAGTGTGCACTGGCCGCGTGAACCTGCGGCAGTGGGAGGCAGTGCGCAATGAGTGACCAACCGATCGACACCTTCGAGCTGTGGGACCGTGACGGTGACGGCCTCGTCTCGGTCGCGGACATCACCAGCGGCATCCGCGCCCTCGGCTTGGACGTCGACGACGATGCCATCGAGCGCTTGGTCGCCGCCGCCGACACCAACGGTGACTTCCTGGTCTCCCGCGCCGAATTCGACGCCGCGCTCGTCGGCGGCCAGATCGAAGTGACCGATGCCGACGCCGCCTTCCAGGTCTTCGACACCAACCAGGACGGCCGCATCTCGGTCGAGGAACTCGAATCCCTCATCCGCCACGTCGGCGCGGGCCGCATCGAGGAGCCCGCCGAGGTCCTGCTGGCCGCCGCCGACCAGGACAACGACGGCTACCTCTCCCTCCCCGAATTCCGCACGCTCCTCGACTTTCTCTCCCGCTGACCACCGGCCTGCCCTGTCGCGCCGCGGCCGCGGGTAAACCAGGTTTACCTGCGGTAACAATGGGCGACGTTGGGCGACAGGCGGAGTAGCTTGATGGCCTGATTGGGAGGTGGGGCGATGAACGCTCGTGCGGTCGTGTTCGGAGCGACTGTTCTGGTCTCGGTAGTGGTGACGGCTTCGGGGTGCGGCGGGGGTGGTGACCCGACGACACCTTCGCCGAGCTTGGTTGCGACACCGGCTGGTTTGCCGAGTTCGGTTGCGCCGGCGGGAGATCCGCCGAGCAGCCCGCCGCCCGGAAATCCGCAACCGGAGTGTGCGCCGCAGACGATCGTGCGCGACCTCGACGACATCGGCGATCTCGGCAACGAGAACGCCACGGTCTCCGACTGTGACGGCACCTGGGCGATCATCGCCTGGGATGTCCCCGGCGACACCATGCGCCTCGTGCGCAGGGCCGCCGACCGCTGGTCCACCTACGTCGTCTTCCCACACAACGTCTGCTGGATCAAGGCGACCGCCGACGGCGCCCCGCCCCGATTCCAGGACTACTTCATCGCCTGCTGAGCCGAATCCCGTTGCGCCACCGGTGTTGGTCGGTCGATCAGTGGGAATGGTGGCGGCATCGGCCGAGAGGGTTCCGCCCTCAGTTCCCACTAATCGGTTGTCCAGCAATGCGGCACGATCGACGGATCAGGTGGTGAGCCAGATCGCTTCCGCGGCAGGCCTGCCGAGATCGGTCGGCGTTTCGGCGGCGCCGATGCGAATCGCGATGGTGCCCGCGAAGTCTCGGCGTTCGACGACGGTGATGCTGGTGTCGAGCGCGATGCCGACCGAGTCGAAGTAGCGGAGCATGTCCGGGTCCGAGTCGGAGATCCTGGCGACGCGGCCGGACTCGTTCGCGTGGAAGTCGCTGAGCTGCCTGGCCGGTGGCGTCGGCACCGCGCCGTCGACCGACGGGATGGGGTCGCCGTGCGGATCACGGTCCGGGTAGCCGAGTTTCGCGTCGATGCGCGCCACGAGCAGTTCGGAGACGGCATGTTCGAGCACTTCGGCTTCGTCGTGCACCTCGTCCCAGCCGTAGCCGAGCTCGTTCACCAGGAACGTCTCGATCAGCCGATGCCTGCGCACCATCGCGATGGCGGCGAGGCGACCGCCCTCGGTGAGGGTGATGGACCCGTAGCGGGCGTGCTCGACCAGCCCTTGGTCGGCGAGCTTGCGCACCGCCTCGGACACGGTGGACGCCGACACCCCGATCCGCTCGGCGAGCAGCTTGGTCGACACCTTCTCCTGCGACCACTCCGTCGCGGTCCAGATCACCTTGAGATAGTCCTGCGCGACCGAGGAGAGCACCGGCGCGATCGTCGCGGTGCTGCCGCCGGCCTGGCTCGGCGCGGTGGCGTCGGCTAGCTCGCGTCGGGTGGCGATGTCTCGTTTACCGGGCACATACTCGAGCTTAAGCACATGGCACCCGAATGACACAGCTCGCCGCACAGTGGAACCAGGGATTCATCAGGCGTACACAACTCCGGAAGCGTTGCGTGACACAGCGGCGGGCGCGCCAGGCTGGGGCACCGTGTGTGCCGCCCAGAGACGTTGCGAGCCCGAATACTGTTCGCAACCTCATTTGCGTAGGCTGCGGACTGTGCAGAGATGGCGAAGTCTCGACGATGTACCCGCGGACTGGGGCCGATGTGTCCTCACGATCGGTGTGTTCGACGGCGTGCACCGCGGCCACGCGCAGTTGATCAGTAGAGCGGTGAAGTCCGCTGCGGCACGCGGGGTTCCCGCCGTGCTGATGACCTTCGACCCGCACCCCATGGAGGTGGTGCGACCCGGCTCGCATCCGGCGCAGCTGACCACGCTGACCCGCCGGGCCGAGCTGGCCGAGGAACTCGGCGTCGACGTGTTCTGCGTCATGCCGTTCACCCAGGCGTTCATGAAGCTGACCCCCGCGCGGTATGTGCACGATCTGCTCGTCGAGCGACTGCATGTGGCCGAGGTCGTGGTCGGCGACAACTTCACCTTCGGCAAGAAGGCCGCGGGCACCATCGACACCATGCGGGAACTCGGTACCCGCTGGGGCTTCGAGGTCGACGGCGTCAAGCTGCTCGGCGAGCACGCGGTCACCTTCTCCTCCACCTACATCCGTGCCTGCGTCGACGCGGGCGACATGGCCGCGGCGGCCGAAGCGCTCGGTCGTCCGCACCGGGTCGAGGGTGTGGTGGTGCACGGTGACGGCCGCGGCCGCCAGCTCGGCTTCCCGACCGCGAACGTCGCACCGCCGATGCACGCCGCGATCCCGGCCGACGGCGTGTACGCGGGCTGGTTCACGGTGCTCGGGCCCGGCCCGACCATCGGCACCGTCACACCGGGCGAGCGGGCGATGGCCGCGATCTCGGTCGGCACCAACCCCACCTTCTCCGGCCGCGCCCGCACCGTCGAGGCCTATGTGCTCGACGGCGAAGCCGACCTGTACGGCCAGCATGTCGCGGTCGATTTCGTCGACCACGTCCGCGGCCAACGCAAATTCGATTCGGTCGACGAGCTCATCGAAACGATGGGCCGCGATGTGGAGAACGCCAGAAAGGTGCTGGCCGCGATCGACGGCGGCTAGAAAAACCACCGCCGACCGGGCGAGGCGACCGCGATTCGGTTCGTCGTGCCCGGTCCGGTAAGGTAGATCCTCGGGTTTGCTGCGGTCCGCGGCGGCACCCGGCCCGGGTAACCGGAAATTCGAGCGCGGCACTGAAATAGAAGGTGGATGCCCCATGGCTCTGACCACTGAGCAGAAGTCGGCAATTCTCAAGGAATACGGCCTGCACGAGAAGGACACCGGCTCGCCGGAGGCCCAGATCGCGCTGCTGTCCAAGCGGATCTCCGACCTCACCGAGCACCTGAAGACGCACAAGCACGATCACCACACCCGCCACGGCCTGCTTGCGCTGATCGGCCGTCGTCGTCGGCTCTCGAAGTACCTGGCCGCCAACGACATCCAGCGCTACCGTTCGCTCATCGAGCGCCTCGGCCTGCGGCGGTAATTTTGGCCGCGCGGGCGCGGCGTGTTCGTGGCCTCCTTAGTCTCGTGTCCGAGCGGCCGAGACTCGCGCCTTCGGCGCATGCGCTTCGGCCACACGAGACGGGCCACGAACGGCGCTCGAAAGCCTCGCGCGTGGCGGTCGGGTTGGGCTTGTATCGATCTTGCCGCGTTACCAGAGGCCCTCGAAGCTCGGCCAACGGGGAGACGTACAATCTCCCCGTTGGCTATTCGTGTATATGGGCAACAGCCCGGTGGGTGAGCCCCCGCCGCACGACAACATTGCACAGCCGTAAGCACCCGCCCCCGTGGCGTCGGTCTTCGGTAGTGGCCTCCCGGCAGGGATAGACCGCCGGCGGGCTTCGATCGATGACCGCCTCCGCGTCGCCGTGATCCAAGGGGATTCGGCCGGGTGTGCGTGCCGCAGCCACGAGGGTTGCCGCATGTCCGTACCCGGTGCGGCTGACGAAGAGCCGGATCGCGCCATTGGGCGCTCGATCCGGCGAAGACGAGAGGTTGAGAGAAGAGAATGTCCGAAACAACTGAACGCAAGTCCTCGGCCGTCGAGGTCGAGCCCGGTGTGTTCGAATCCGTCGCGCTGATCGACAACGGCAGCTACGGCACCCGCACGGTCCGCTTCGAGACCGGCCGTCTGGCCCGTCAGGCCGCCGGTTCGGTCGTGGCCTACCTGGACGACGAGACCATGCTGCTGTCCGCGACCACCGCGGGCAAGCACCCGAAAGACCAGTTCGACTTCTTCCCGCTGACGGTTGATGTCGAAGAGCGCATGTACGCGGCGGGCCGCATCCCCGGCTCGTTCTTCCGTCGCGAGGGCCGCCCCTCCACCGACGCGATCCTGACCTGCCGCCTGATCGACCGTCCGCTGCGCCCGTCGTTCGTCGACGGCCTGCGCAACGAGATCCAGGTCGTCGTCACGGTGATGAGCCTCGATCCCAACGACCTGTACGACGTGGTGGCCATCAACGCCGCGTCCGCGTCCACCCAGATCGCCGGTCTGCCGTTCTCCGGCCCGGTCGGCGGCGTGCGCGTCGCGCTGATCGAGGGTCAGTGGGTCGCGTTCCCGACCGTCGAGCAGCTCGAGGGCGCCGTGTTCGACATGGTCGTCGCGGGCCGCGTGGTCGAGTCCGGTGACGTCGCGATCATGATGGTCGAGGCCGAGGCCACCGACAAGGTCATCGCGCTGATCGAGGGTGGCGCGCAGGCGCCGACCGAGGCCGTGGTGGCTCAGGGTCTGGAGGCCGCCAAGCCGTTCATCGCCCGCCTGTGCAAGGCGCAGGCCGATCTCGCCGAGCTGGCCGCCAAGCCGACCGGTGAGTTCCCGCTGTTCCCGCCGTACGAGGCCGATGTCTACGAGGCCGTCGAGGGCACCGCCAAGCGTGAGCTGGGCGAGGCGCTGTCGATCGCCGACAAGCAGGAGCGCGAAACCAAGATCGACGAGATCAAGGTCGACGTGCTCTCCCGTCTCGGCGACGACTTCGAAGGTCGCGAGAAGGAACTGGGTGCCGCGTTCCGCTCGGTCACCAAGAAGCTTGTGCGCCAGCGCATTCTGACCGACGGCTTCCGCATCGACGGCCGTGGCCTCGCTGACATCCGCGCGCTGTCCGCCGAGGTTGCCGTGGTGCCGCGGGCGCACGGTTCGGCGCTGTTCGAGCGTGGCGAGACGCAGATCCTCGGCGTCACCACCCTCGACATGGTGAAGATGGCCCAGCAGGTCGACTCGCTCGGCCCGGAGACCAGCAAGCGCTACATGCACCACTACAACTTCCCGCCGTACTCCACCGGTGAGACCGGTCGTGTCGGTTCGCCCAAGCGCCGCGAAATCGGCCACGGCGCACTGGCCGAGCGCGCGCTGATGCCGGTGCTGCCGAGCCAGGAAGAGTTCCCGTACGCGATCCGTCAGGTCTCGGAAGCGTTGAGCTCCAACGGTTCCACCTCGATGGGCTCGGTCTGCGCCTCGACGCTGTCACTGCTGAACGCCGGTGTGCCGCTGAAGGCGCCGGTCGCGGGCATCGCGATGGGCCTCGTGTCCGACACCGTGACCAACGAGCAGGGTGAGGACGAGGTGCGCTACGTCGCGCTGACCGACATCCTCGGCGCCGAGGATGCCTTCGGCGACATGGACTTCAAGGTCGCGGGTACCAGCGAGTTCGTCACCGCACTGCAGCTCGACACCAAGCTGGACGGCATCCCCTCGCAGGTGCTGGCCGGCGCGCTGAGCCAGGCGCACGACGCACGCGCGACCATCCTCGAGGTCATGGCCGAGGCCATCTCGACCCCGGACGAGATGAGCCAGTACGCGCCGCGCGTCACCGCGATCAAGATCCCGGTCGACAAGATCGGCGAGGTGATCGGGCCCAAGGGCAAGGTGATCAACCAGATCACCGAGGAGACCGGCGCCAACATCTCGATCGAGGATGACGGCACGGTCTACGTCGGTGCGACCAACGGCCCTGCGGCGCAGGCGGCGATCGACCAGATCAACGCCATCGCGAACCCGCAGCTGCCGAAGGTCGGCGAGCGCTTCCTCGGCACGGTCGTCAAGACCACTGCCTTCGGCGCGTTCGTCTCGCTGCTGCCGGGTCGCGATGGCCTGGTGCACATCTCGAAGCTGGGCAACGGCAAGCGCGTCGCGAAGGTCGAAGACGTGGTGAACGTCGGCGACAAGCTGCGCGTCGAGATCGCCGACATCGACAACCGCGGCAAGATTTCGCTGGTTCCGGTGGAGGAGAACGCCGAAGAGCCTGCCGAAGTCGAGACCGTTGATGCGGGCGCGGCGGGGGCAGAGTAGTACTTGTCTCTGTGACGACGAAGAAGACCACAACCCCTCTGCTCCGCCGCGAGCAGGGGGGTTCGTCTCTGGAGCTGCGGGCCAACATGACCGATCCTGGCGTACAGCGCACCGTGCTACCCGGCGGGCTGCGCGTGGTGACCGAACACGTGCCCGGCGTGCGGTCGGCATCGATCGGCGTCTGGGTGGGGGTCGGCTCCCGTGACGAGGGTCCTACCGTCGCCGGCGCTGCGCATTTCTTGGAACACTTGCTGTTCAAGGCGACTCCGACGCGCACCGCACTGGACATCGCGCAGGCGATGGACGCGGTGGGCGGCGAGCTCAACGCGTTCACCGCGAAGGAGCAGACCTGCTATTACGCGCACGTCCTCGACGAGGATCTGCCGTTGGCCGTGGACATGGTTTCCGATGTGGTGCTCAACGGGCTGTGCCGTCCGGTCGATGTCGACGTGGAACGGCAGGTGGTGCTCGAAGAGATCGCCATGCGCGACGACGACCCGGAGGACGTGGTCGGCGACGCGTTCTTGTCCGCGCTGTTCGGCGATCATCCGATCGGGCGGCCGGTGATCGGTTCCATCGAATCGATCGAGTCGATGCAGGCGGCGCAGTTGCGCGGCTTCCATCTGCGGCGTTATCGGCCGGACCGAATGGTGGTCGCGGTGGCGGGCAATGTGGAACACGATCACACGGTGGAGCTGGTGCATCGCGCGTTCGAGAATCGGCTGGATCCCACGGCGACGCCCGCCAAGCGGCGCGAGGGCCGGTTTCGGCCGATGAGCCCTCCCGAGCTGCAATGGAGTCACCGCGACAGTGAGCAGGCGCATCTGGCGTTCGGGGTGCGCGCGTTCGGGCGGCACGAGGGGGAGCGGCGCTGGCCGCTCTCGGTGCTCAACACCGTGGTCGGTGGTGGGCTGAGTTCCCGTCTGTTCCAAGCGATTCGGGAGGAACGCGGGCTCGCGTACTCGGTGTACTCCAGCGTGGACACCTTCGCCGATACCGGCGCATTCTCGGTGTATATCGGCTGCCAGCCCGAAAACCTCGGCAAGGTGGCGAGTCTGGCGCGTGGCGTGCTCGAAGAGGTTGCGGCCAACGGTATTTCCGATGCCGAATGTGCCAGGGCGAAGGGTTCGCTGCGTGGCGGCCTGGTCCTCGGTCTGGAGGATTCCGCGTCCCGGATGAATCGGATCGGCCGCAGCGAGCTCAGCTACGGCAACCATCGCAGCGTGTCGGAGACCCTGGCCCGCATCGATGCCGTCACCACCGACGAGGTGTCCGCGGTCGCGGCCACGTTGCTTGCGCGCCCGTACGGGGTGTCGGTTGCGGGGCCGTACAAGCGAACTCGGGAACTACCCGCCGCGGTGCGGCGGATGGTCGACGACTGAGCGGCGTCGCGCACTACTTCGCGGGCACTACCGAGGGGCCGTGAGCTACTCCGTGCAGGCGCGGTTCGCGGCCTCGACGACGGAGGGCAGCAGGCCGGGTAGTGCCGACTCGACGTCTGCGGCACGGAGGCGTTGCCAGATCTGGCCGTCGACGATCACTCGTTCGATGACACCGGCTTCGCGCAGGATCTTGAAATGGTGTGTCGCCGTTGACTTGTTGATCACGTCGTAGAGCGAGTTGCAGCGTACTGCGGTGCCCGCGCCCGCGTTGCTCAGCCTGCGCACCATTTCCAGTCGGATGGGGTCCTGGAGTGCGGCGAGCACGGCGGGCAGCGCGGCCACCGGTGGGGCGTCGGTGGCTGCCTCTTTAGTTTCAGTCATGATCTACCTCACTCCGGGGTTTGATGATCTTCGTACCGGATGTATCGTCGGATTCGGTTCGATCAGTATCAAACCTACCCGATCGGAGTTTCGATGGCAGCGACGGTAGCGATGCCGGAAACCAGCGAGCGGACAACGCAGCGGTGGGCATACGCGCTGGTGCTCGCCGCCAGCGGGGTTGCGCTCGGGGTGTCCGGCGTACCGGCCCCGCTCTACGGCATGTATCAGCAGGAATGGCACTTCACGCCGTTGACGACGACCTTTGTGTTCGCGGTGTACGCGTTCGCGGCGCTGGCCGCGGTGGTGGTGTCCGGCAAGATCTCGGACGTGGTCGGCCGCAAGCCGGTCCTGCTCGGCGCCTTTGTGACGATGATCGCAGGACTCGCGGTGTTCCTGCTCGCCGACAACGTAGCGATGCTGCTGCTCGCGCGAGCGCTGCACGGATTCGCGGTCGGCGCCACAGTGGTCGCGGGCGCGGCGGCGCTGCTGGACCTGCGGCCCAAGCACGGTGCGCGATCCGGTCAGCTGAGCGGCGTTGCCTTCAATGTCGGTATGGCGGTGGCGATTCTGGGCTCGGCGCTGCTCGCGCAGTACGCGCCGCATCCGTTGCGCACGCCGTACGTGGTCATCACCGTCGTGTGCCTGCTCATCGGCATCGGCATCATCGCGCTGGAGGAGCCGCACACGGCCCGCATCGCCGGTCGCATTCGAATCGCGAAACCGGCTGTACCGCAAGAGATCCGCGGCGACTTCTGGTTCTCGGCACTCGGTGTGATGGCGGCCTGGTCGGTGCTCGGCGTGCTGCTGTCGCTGTACCCGTCGCTTGCCTCGGCCGAAACCGGCATCCACAACCTGGTTTTCGGCGGCGCGGTGGTCGCCTCGACCGCGGTGGCAGGGGCCACCTCGCAGCTGTTCGCGACCGCGATCCCCGCCCGGCGCGCGGCGATCGTCGGCGACATCGGCATGGCGATCACGTTGCTGCTCACCGTGCCCGCACTGCACACCGGCAACTGGGTCCTGGTCTTGGCGGCGGGCCTGCTGCTCGGCGCGACCTTCGGCCTCGGCTTCGGCGGCTCGCTGCGGCACCTGTCCGAGGTTGTGCCGCAACACAAACGAGGCGAGACCATGTCGGCCTACTACCTGCTCGCCTACACGGCGATGGCGCTGCCGACCATCTTGGCCGGGTGGGCCGCCACCACATGGAGTCTGAGTGCGGTGTTCCCGTGGTTCGTCGTCGTGGTCGCGCTGGCCTGCTTGGCTGCCGCCGGGCTCGGCATCCGGCGCAACCGCGCGGCGGCGAGGCAGGCTGGCTGAGCTCGCCCGGCGCTGCACACGCACGGATTAGCATTTTCCGTCGGGGATCCGCTAAAGTTTCTTCTCGCGCCACGGATCACCCGAGACGCGAATGCGGATGTAGCGCAGTGGTAGCGCATCACCTTGCCAAGGTGAGGGTCGCGGGTTCAAATCCCGTCATCCGCTCCACGAAACCCCGGCACCTCGGTGCCGGGGTTTCGCATTTCCGGCACTCAGTCGGCCAAAAGATCCACCACCTCGCGGGCGCTGCCCCAGGAAAGACTGACGCCCTTGCCGTCGTGGCCGTAGTTGTGCACGACCCTCGTGTCGTCGATGCGCTCCTCGTCCAGCCGCGCTGCCGTGCGGCCTGGGCGCAGGCCGACCTCGTGGCCGATCACCTCCGCATCGGCGAGCCGCGGCTCCACCTTGATGGCACGGCTGAGGATGCGCTCGGCAAGATCCATGTCCGGTGCCATGTCCCAGCGTCCTTCATGGCGTGCGCCGCCGAGGATCAGCCGGTCGCCGTGCGGAAAGAACGCCGTCCATTCGGGATTCGACACCATCTCGGCGTAGAAGTCGGTGATGCCGGGATTGCGCACGATCACATGCTGGCCGCGCACCGGCTGCACGTCGGCGTCGCCGACCAGGGCGCCCGCGGCAACACCCGTGCAGTTCACCACGACCGGCGCGGCGGCCGTCGCCTCGGTGAGATCACGCACCGTGCGCTGCTCGATCTCGACGTTTGCCGCGGCCAGCCGGTCCGTCAGATAGCGCAGATAGCGCGGTAGATCGATCATCGGTGCCGTGCACCGCAATCCGGACAGCATGCCGTCCGGCACCTCGTCCGGCGGACACATCCGCGCGTCCACCAGCTCGTTCAACCACGACGGCGGCTCGGTGGAAAGATCCGAAAACTGCAGGCCGCGTTCGAAATGGATGCCCCCTTCGCCCCGCTCGGCCAACCGGGACAACTCGGCGAACGACACCCGGCTCCAGGCCAGATCCCGTGGCGTGAAACCCGGCCACCACAGTCCGCTCGCCACCGCCGACGTGGTTTGTGCAGGCAGCAATTCGGCCCACACCCGGACCCGATGACCCGCCTCCGCTACACACACCGCCGTCGTCAGGCCGATCACCCCGGCCCCGAGCACCAACACATCATTCGCCATGAGCGCGACGGTACTCAGGAATGTGCGGCGACGGCGAGCTTCAGTCGGTGGTCTGGGTCTCGTGCAGTGCCCGCCACCGGAAACGGGGTGGCGCTGCCTCCGCGGTCAGCACCGCGGTCGTCCAGCGATCGCTGTGCTTGCCGTCGAAGTGATGCCGCTCCAGGAAGCGGACCACCGTGACCTGCCCTTCCTCGAGCAGCACCTCGACTTCGGAGATCTCGATATCGAGGCCGGGCCGGGAATTGCCTGCCCGCCGCAGCCCAGCCAGCAGCTCGGACTGGCTGATCCGGGTGCCTGCCGTGGTCACCATCGAGAACGTGTCGTGCTGGGTCGCGGCGAAGCGCTCGAGCACGTCCGGTTTCGCGGCGGTCCCCAGCCATGTCGCCAGCAACTGGTGCACGGCCACGACCTCGGCCTCCGGGTCGAGCGCATCGGTATCAGGCATGCCCGCAGGGTACTCGAGCGGCAGGTCACCGCAGCTCAGACACGCGGTGGCGGCCAATTCCGGTCAGCGGTAGCGGACATTCGAAATGGTTTGGGGCGCAGGAGTAGCCGATCTTGTCCGGTAGTGGCAGGGCGGTTATACGGCTACCATGCGCTAATGCGATGGCGGAGGTTGGGCGACCGACTGCACCGCGCGGCATTGCTGCTTGCGGTGCTGGTGGCGGTTGTCTGCGGACTCGGTATCGCGGCACTCACCTGGTGGCTGCTGTGGTTGGCCTTCGGGGCGAAGGCGGAGACACCCAATCAGCTGGACCTCACCAAGATCGCGCTGGCGGTGGCGGCCGGTGTCGGCGCCGTCGTCGCGCTGGTGGTGGCCTATCGACGGCAGCGCGACCTCGAACGTGGGCGGTTCGCCGACCTGTTCGGGTCGGCGTCGCGGCAACTCGGTGACGGTGATGTCGCGGTCCGCATCGCCGGGGTGTACGCGATGGCCGGGCTGGCCGACGAGTTCCGCACTGCTCGGCGCCAGCAGTGCATCGACGTGCTGTGCGGCTACCTCCGGCTGCCCTACGATCCGGTCGCCGGCGCCAATCACCTTGTGTCGCAGGCGGAGACCGTGGACGACTCCGGGCTGAAAGTGGAGCGGGTCTACCAGTTCCGGCAGAACGACCGCGAGGTGCGCCGCACCATCGTCAAGGTGATCGCCGACCATCTGAACCGTTCGGCCGACATCTCCTGGTCCTACTACGATTTCAACCTCAACAACGCCGTGTTCGAGCGCGCCGACTTCCGGTCGGCGGTGTTCGCGGGCAAACACACCTCGTTCGCCCGCGCGGTGTTCATCGGGCGCACCACCTTCGAGCACGCGATCTTCGCCGGACCGCACCTGACCTTCCGGGAGGCGCGGTTCGAAGGCGGCCCAGCGCTGTTCGACCACGCACTCTTCGGCTCGACCCGGGTCGAGAAGGTCGAGCGCATCGGCTACGGCACCACCTTCGACGGCGCACACTTCGACTGCTCGGTGTCCTTCGAGCAGGCCACCTTCGTCGGCCCGCGTACCACCTTCATCGAAACCCGCTGCACCGGCGCCCGAACCTCCTTCCAAGACACCAGCTTCCAAGCCGACCTCACCTCGTTCGAACGCGCCACCCTCGACGGCCAGCACCTCGCGTTCACCGGCGCCGACATTTCCAGTCCGCGAATCACCTTCGCAGGCACCCAGTTCGAGGCAGGCACCGTCGCCTTCGACGAAACCAAAATCGGCTCCCAGCCGCGCATGCGCAGCCGCGGCACCCGCGAAACCGACTTCCGTGGCGCCGAATTCCACGGCACCGTCAGCTTCGCGGGCACCACCCTCGCCGGCCGCTCGGTCGACTTCACCGAAGCCGACTTCTTCGGCGACATCACCTTCGTCGGCACCCGCTTCACCGCCGCCGAAATCACCTTCGACCGCCCCAAAGCCTGGGTCGGCACCCACTTCGACTGGGACGACATCCCCACCCGCAAACCAGCCAACATCAAACCCAACCCCTGGCCCCCAGAACCCCCCGACGACTAGGGATTCCGCCCCCACCCCACGAGCCAAATCCGCCCCTCGCCGTAGATCCGCACCGGTCTGGAGTTGGTCGGTTGATCAGTGGGAACTGGTGGCGGCACCGCCCGAGAAGCCCCCGCCGCCAATGTCTTCTCAGCACGAAACCACCCTCTGTGCTCCCACATGCCGGGACCGCAGGTCTCCATGAGACCGGCACCCGTGGGCTCGCCGTGCCGCCACCCCGAAATCCGCACACCTACCGTGCATGCGCACCGGTTGTGGAGTTGGTCGGTTGATCAGGGAGTACTGGTGTAGGCATCGCCCGAGAAGCCACCTGCACCATTACCCCCTCGGCCCGAAGCCACCCCTTTCGATCCCACATACCGGGATCACTGGCACCTGCGAGACCGGCAGCCCCGGCTCAACC